>NZ_CP023994.1:0-1200000 GCF_003194085.1 Aurantimicrobium photophilum
CTAGTTATTACGTGCGTATGAGCTACGTTGCTTGATTCTGGTGGTTAGTTCAGTGACCTGGTTGTAGATAGAACGACGTTCCTTCATTAATTCAGCAATCTTCTTGCAGGCGTGCATCACGGTGGTGTGATCGCGGCCACCAAAAAGCTGACCAATTTTTGGTAGTGACAGGTTCGTCATTTCACGGCATAAATACATAGCAATTTGACGTGCGGTAGCAATTGCCTGAGCCCGGGATGTACCGGTGAGCTCGTCAATACCTAAGCGGAAATAGTCCGCAGTGTTATTGATGATGTCAATGGGGGCAATGATGTCGTCTTCATCCAATGTGATGAGGTCTTTCAACACCGTTTGCACCAAGGGAAGATCCACGGCCTGCTTATTGAGGTTGGCAAACGCGGTTACGCGAATGAGTGTTCCCTCAAGCTCACGAATGTTGCTGGTGACCTTCGTGGCGATGAATTCCATGATGTCGTCAGGAACACTGAGCTTTTCGCGCTCTGCCTTCTTACGAAGAATCGCAATACGGGTCTCAAGGTCAGGTGTTTGAACATCTGTAATGAGACCCCACTCAAAACGAGTACGCATGCGGTCTTCAAAGCCGGTTAGGTGCTTGGGCTGAACATCGCTGGTAATCACAACTTGTTTGTTGTGGTCGTGCAACGTGTTGAAGGTGTGGAAGAAGGCTTCCTGAGTTTCAGCTTTACCTTGCAAGAACTGAATGTCATCGATCAGCAGAATGTCGATATTGCGATACCGGGACTGGAATGCAGCGCCACGGTTATTGGCAATGGAGTTAATGAAATCGTTCGTGAACTCTTCGCTACTGACATAACGAACACGAATGGTGGGATACAAACTCTGTGCATAGTGACCAATGGCGTGGAGCAAGTGGGTTTTACCCAAACCTGACTCACCATAGATAAACAAAGGGTTGTAAGCCTTGGCCGGCGCTTCAGCTACGGCCACTGCTGCTGCGTGAGCAAAGCGGTTTGAACCACCAATAACAAAGCTGTCGAAGTTATAGCGAGGGTTCAGGCGTGACTCGAGTTCACTCTCGGTAGCCATGATGGTGGGAGCAGTGACCGGGTTACGGTCCTCTTTGATTTCTTCCACTTCAACGGCAGGAGCAGATTCTTCAGTTGCGACCAGATCGGGGTTGACCACAATGGCAAACGTAGAAACTTCACTCAGTTCACCCAGGCTGCCGATAGCGGAAAGCAATGGTCCACGAAGACGCTGTTCAACCATGCTCCGGGTGAAGTCATTAGGAACTTCTAAATAGAAGGTTCCCGCCATGATGCCCTTGGGCTCAATGAGCGAGGCAAAACCATACAGCGGAGGAGTAACACCAGGATCAGAAGCGAGGGCTTCAAGAATGGAAGTCCACGTACCGCGCATGTTGTCGTCGGACATGTGTTTCCCCTCTGGTTGTTCCCATACTTATCCACCGCATTCTGGATGTTTCACGTGGACCTCCGGTCTCAAGCGTGAAAAGCTGGGGATAACTCTCTCGACCGTATCGAAAACCTGTGGATGAAGGCAACTCCAGTTTCCATTATTTGCGTGTCGTTACAAAAAACTTTGCTCGTTCACACTCATAATCTTGGGTTGGTGTGTGCTCTGGTTTGACGGGAGCGCTGTAAAGCCTTAGATTTAATCGGTTGATGCCATTGCGCATCCCAATGTTTTGCGCCGCGCTCTCGTGGGCGCGCGACATCAGCCTTCATGGAGATTGACTTATGAGCAAGAGAACGTTCCAGCCAAACAACCGCCGCCGCGCCAAGGTGCACGGCTTCCGCCTTCGCATGCGTACCCGCGCCGGCCGCGCCATCCTTGCTGCACGCCGCCGTAAGGGCCGCACCGAACTCTCCGCTTAGTATCGGCCGTGCTCGATCGGGCACACCGATTGGCTTTGCCAACGGACTTCCGCCGAATTACTCGTCGCGGAACGAAACAGACCTCGTCTTTGGTTGTTGCATATGCAGCTCCCAGTGACCGAGGTCTTTCTCGTTTCGGGATTGTCACCTCTAAAGCTCTTGGTAATGCACCCACACGTAACCGGGTCCGCCGTCAGCTCCGGGCAATTGCCTGGGAGGTCAAAGACGCGCGCAGCGCCGACATCGTGATTAGAGCACTTCCTGCTGCCGCGACGGCATCGTGGGAGGACCTGCATGCTGATGTACTTCGCACCCTTGAGAAGTTGAGCGCCTCATCATGAAGAAGATTTTGTGGTTTCTCTTCTTGTTACCCCGAAATATCATGATTTCGTTGGCCCTGGTCTACCGGAAAGTGATCTCTCCGCTCTATGGAGATGTCTGTAGGTACTACCCAACCTGCTCTCATTATGGACTTCAAGCACTGCAACAACGCGGTCTCATTGTGGGTTCTGCCTTAACACTGCGTAGGCTAGGGAGGTGCAACCCGTGGGCACTCGGTGGCGTCGATGATGTGCCGCCCGCGAAGCACAAGATTTTTACAGTCACAACACTAGGTTTCGTTGTGCTGAATCAAGGAAGGGCATAGCGCTCGTATGGATATCATTGGTGCAATTCTGTGGCCCATTAAGTGGGCTATTGAGCTAATCCTCGTCTTCTTCCACTGGTTGTTTACCAGCATGGGAATGGACCCTGCGGCAGGTGCTACCTGGGTTCTTGCCATCGTCGGCCTTGTTGTTGTCGTTCGCGCCGCCCTGATTCCGGTATTCGTCAAGCAGATCAAGAGCCAGCGCAAGATGCTGGAAATTGCGCCTCAGCTGAAGAAGATTCAGGACAAGTACAAGGGTAAGAAGGACCAGTTCTCCCGCGAAGCTATGTCTCGCGAGACCATGGAGCTTTACCGCCGCACGGGCAGCAATCCACTGAGTTCCTGCCTGCCCCTGTTGCTGCAGATGCCTATTTTCTTTGGTTTGTTCTCGGTATTGAACGAAGCACAGAACTCCAAGGCAGGTGTTGGTCCGCTGAACCAGCAGCTTGCTGAACAGTTTGGTTCTGCTTCGATTTTCGGTATTGCCCCTCTGCACTCGACTTTTGTGAGCGCAATGAACGCTCAGCCTCAGCAGGTTGCCGTCATGGTTATCGCCATGGTGATGGTTGTGCTTATGACCGCATCACAGTTCATCACTCAGCTGCAGATCGTCTCCAAGAACATGTCAGAAGAGACCAAGGCGAGCCCCGCTTTCCGTCAGCAGCGCATCCTGTTGTACCTACTCCCCCTTGTTTTTGCCTTCTCTGGCTTCACTTTCCCCCTCGGCGTCATGTTCTACTGGCTGGTGTCCAACTTCTGGACCATGGGTCAGCAGTTCATTGTGATCCGAAACATGCCCACTCCTGGTAGCCAGGCAGCTAAGGACCGCGAGGAGCGCCTTGCTCGCCGCGGCAAGCTCCCCAAGGGAACCACTGAAGTTATTGAAGTTGAAGCCCCTAAGCCAGCACAGCGTGCGCAGCCTGTTGGTAAAAACCGCGCAAAGAAGTCCGGAAAGAAGAAGTAATCATGTCTGAAGACCTCACTACTGAGCCCAAAGCAGCTCCGACCATCAAAGACCTCGAGAACGAGGGAGATGTTGCCGCTGACTACATAGAAGAACTCCTCGACATCGCTGATCTCGATGGCGATCTGGACATTGATGCCCGCAACGGACGTGCTTATGTATCCGTAACCGCATCGGAGCAGGGCAATGTCCGTGTTCTTTCTCGCCCCGAGACCGTTTCTGCCCTGCAGGAGCTCACTCGTTTGGCTGTTCAGAACAAGACTGGCCAGTATTCACGCCTCATTCTTGACGTGGGCGGATCACGCCAGACCCGCGAGCAGGAGCTCGCAGCCCTGGTTGATGCCGCAGCCGCACGCCTCGAAGCAGGGGCAGCTGCCGCAGCACTTCCTCCTATGAGTTCCTACGAGCGCAAGCTTGTGCACGACTTGGTGAGCGAGCGTGGCCTGGTGTCACACTCCGACGGTGAGGGCAAAGACCGCCACACCGTTATCACCGCCGGCGCATAGTTTCACGTGAAACATTGACTCCCGAATATGAAGCGGAGCCAGCTCAAGCGGCTCTCGTGTTTGGAGATCAACTTGCTGTAGCCCGCCAATTTACGGCGAACTTGGCACAATATGGTGAGGAATTGGGCCTGATTGGCCCCCTCGAGCTCCCTCGTTTGTGGTCACGGCACATTCTCAACTGCGGCATTGTTGCGCCCTTGTTGAATGGCCGCGTGGGTGACGTGGGCAGCGGTGCAGGTCTCCCCGGACTGGTTCTCGCTATTGCTCGACCAGATGTCGAGTTTGTACTCATTGAGCCCATGGAACGTCGTACCGCGTGGTTGAACGACCAAGTAGCCGCACTAGACCTCAAGAACGTCACGGTTGTCCGTGATCGAGCCGAAGATGTTCGTCGTGACGTTCTCTTAGATCAAGTTACGGCACGTGCCGTCAGTGCTCTCAAAAAGCTCATCCCCATGACAGCTCCCCTGGTTCGCCCAGGCGGAGAACTTGTTCTCATGAAGGGCGCTGGCGCTGCTGCAGAGATCGATGCTGCCGCTAAGCAGATTCGTGCCTTCAAACTCCACAACGTAGAGGTTCTCACCCTGGGTGAGGGAATCCTCGATGAAGTAACGAGGGTGGTTCGGGCTACAGTTGAGTAGACCTCGTTCCGCACTCATTTGATCCAAAGGTTTCACGTGAAACATCCAGAAGAATCGATTGATACGTCACTCAGTGGCGTCGATTCCCCTTTGGCGCGCGAACTCAGTGATCTGACCGCTCGACGCCGCATTCTGGAGCGCCCTGCTCCCCCACTGCCTTCTCGTCCACGCGTCTTTACTGTCTCGAACCAAAAGGGTGGCGTGGGTAAGACCACGACGACGGTGAACATTGCTGCGGCTCTTGCTCGCTTTGGCGCGAAAGTGCTGGTTATTGACCTTGACCCCCAGGGAAATGCCTCTACAGCGCTAGGAATCGACCACCACGGCGATATTCCTAGCATTTACGACGTACTGGTCGAAGGTAAGCCACTGAGCTCTGTTATTCAGAAGAGCACCGAGGAAGGCGAGCTCTATTGCGCGCCATCTAACCTCGATCTTGCCGGCGCAGAAATTCAGATGTTCAGCATCGATCGCCGTGAGTTCCTTCTCCGGGACGCCCTGGAACGTTTCTTCAATGAGCCCGGTAATGATTTCCACTACGTCTTCATTGACTGCCCACCCTCATTGGGCCTGCTCACCATCAACGCATTCTCCTCAGCACGTGAAGTTCTCATCCCCATTCAGTGTGAGTACTACGCCCTCGAGGGTCTTTCTCAGCTGCTGAGCACGATCGAGATGATTAATCAGGGACTCAACCCCTATCTTCAGGTCTCGACCATCTTGCTCACCATGTTTGATAGCCGCACTCGCCTGGCTCACGAAGTCGCCGCTGATGTGCGCCAGCACTTCCCCCAGCAGGTGCTCAACGCCGTCATTCCTCGCGCTGTGCGCGTTTCTGAGGCTCCAAGCTATAGCCAGACTGTGGTGAGCTACGACACCATGTCGGTCGGATCTATTTCTTATATCGAAGCAGCACACGAGATTGCCCTCCGTGGCGCCCCCGGAGCTGCCAGCACTACTACCCAGGAGGCCACACATGGCAACGAATAAGCGCACCGGCCTTGGCCGCGGCATTGGCTCACTCATTCCCACCGCCCCCACCTCCGAACGTCCCGTGGACGTGTTCTTCCCCGACCAGGTTGGCACCGGCGCCATTCCCGTGGTCGAGAACAATGACGCTGACCTCGTTGAGGTACCTGGCGCCCGCCTCGCCTTCATCTCCCCCAACCTGGTTGTTCCCAACCCTCAGCAGCCTCGTAAGGTCTTCAACCCTGAAGATCTTGCTGAACTGGTCCACAGCATCCGTGAAATCGGAATTCTGCAGCCGATCGTGGTTCGCACCATCCCTGGTTCTGAAAACTACGAGCTCATCATGGGTGAGCGTCGTTTGCGTGCGTCTAAGGAAGTGGGCCTCGAGCAGATTCCGGTCATCATTCGTGACACCGCGGATGAAGACATGCTCCGCGATGCTCTGCTGGAAAACCTCCACCGCTCCCAGCTGAACCCACTCGAAGAAGCCTCTGCCTACCAGCAGCTCATGGCTGACTTTGGTATTACCCAAGAACAGCTCGCTGAGCGCATTGGCCGTTCACGTCCCCAGATCTCCAACACCATTCGTCTGCTCCGCCTTCCCCCCCTGGTTCAGAAGCGTGTGGCTGCCGGTGTTCTCAGTGCGGGTCACGCTCGTGCCATCTTGGCCGTGGGTGACCCTGATGCCATGCAGCGCCTGGCAGACAAGATTGTGAACGAGGACCTTTCGGTCCGCGCCGCCGAGGCATTGGCCGGGGAAGCCCCCACTGCGAAGAAGCCCAAGCCTGTGGCGGGCACCCGCCGCGGCCACCTCGACGAGATCGCTGAACGCCTCGGAGATCGACTTGATACGCGAGTGAAGATTGCTCTCAGCGCGAAAAAAGGCCTGATCAGCATCGAATTTGCCACAATTGGTGACCTCAACCGCATCCTCACCGAACTGGGTGAGACCCCGTTCGGCCAGAACTAGTTTCCACGTGAAACGTGGGCGGGAAACCGCCTAGTTAGCTGCTGCGCGTGCGAGTGCTTCGTAAAGCTGACCGAGGTCAACTCCCGAAGCTTCGATAGCCAGCGGTGCACTCGAGGTCTCGGTTAGTCCCGGAAGTGCATTGGCCTCTAGGAACCAGGGCTCGCCTGCCTCGTCCACGATCAGGTCAATGCGCGAGAGCTGAGACAGGCCCAGAGTGTCATGTGCAGTGACGGCGGCAGCGGAAATCTTCTCCGCAATCTCGTCCGAGACACGTGCGGGGACGAAGAACGTGGTTTCTCCGGCGTTGTAACGAGCCTCGAAGCTGTAGACGCCGTCTAGAGGGACGATTTCTACCGCAGGCAGGGCAGTAGCTCCAGAAGCACCGTCTGTGACCGTCACGGCCACCTCAGTGCCCGCAATGAACTTCTCTACGAGTGCGACGTCGTGGTAGGTGAAGGCATCCACCATCGCACGGGGGAGATCCTCTGCCTTGGTCACAATGGAAACACCCTGCGCAGATCCACCCGAAGCAGGCTTCACAACGACATGATTTCCCAGCTCAGAAGCAATTAATTCCAAAACTGAACCAGCGCCAAGCTCACGGAATGCTTCACGTGCAACGGTGATCGACGGCGCGGTCCTCACACCAGCGCGTGAAACCAAGGTCTTGGCCACCGGCTTGGACCAGGCCAGACGAGCTGCGGAAGCGGAGGGGCCGACGTAGTTGTAACCAGCAGCGTGCAGAAGATCCAGCACAGCACCGTCTTCACCACTGGATCCGTGCAGTGCAGGCCACACCACATCAGGGTTCAGGTTCTTGAGCGTGGCAAACAGGTTGGCATCGGGGTCAATGATGGTGACGTTGTGGCCGCGCGCGGTCAATGCGTCGGCAACGCGACGACCTGAGCGCAAAGACACCTCACGCTCGTGAGAAATACCACCGGAAAGAACCGCAATGTTGAGAGATGACATAAAAAGCCTCGTTTTCGTTAGCTCAGGTCAGGTGGTGGGGCGATGACGTTGTCATCACCGGCCGCAGCGGTGAGAGAACCGGTTCCGGCAAAGTCAGCCAGCAGGTCCAATTCTCCACGAATCACGGTGGCAAGACGGCGGATGCCGATCTTGATGTTCTCGGGAGTGGGGTAGCAGAAGGACAGGCGGATGTTTTGACGTCCGCCACCGTCTGCGAAGAACGCGGTACCTGGTGTGTAGGCAACCAATTCGGTCACCGCACGAGGCAGCATCGCCTTGGAATCAAGGTTTTCGGGCAAAGAGCACCAGATATAGAAACCACCGTTGGGCACATTCCAGCTCAAGTCAGGCAGGTGTTCTTCCAACGCTTCGAGCATGGCGTCACGGCGCTCTTTGTAAACACCACGGAAGGTTTCGATCTGACCCTTCCAGTCGGCCTGGCTCAGATATTCCGAAATCACCATCTGGCTGAACGAGCTGGGGCACAAAATCGCTGCTTCAGCCGCCAAGACCAGCTTTTCGCGGATGGCGTGGGGGGCGAGAGCCCAGCCCACGCGGAATCCGGGAGCCAATGTCTTGGAGAACGACCCTAGGTAAATAACGCCGTCTTCGTTGAGTGAACGGATAGCGGGTGGAACGTCCTCTTCGAAGGAAAGCAGACCGTAGGGGTTGTCTTCCAGGATGAGAATGCCGTTGCTCTGGCAAATCTCGAGGATTTCGGGGCGGCGCTCTGCTGAAAGAGTCACACCAGCAGGGTTGTGGAAGTTGGGGATTGTGTAGAGGAACTTGATGGTGCGGCCAGAGGCCTTCACGTCAGCTATGGCTTCGCGCAGTTTCTCAGGAATGAGACCGTTCTCATCCATGAGAACGTGCACAACATCTGCCTGGTAGCTACGGAATACACCAATAGCGCCCACATAGCTGGGGGCTTCGGCAAGGATTACGTCACCGGGATCAATGAAGAGCTTGGTCACCAGATCTAGAGCCTGCTGGCTACCGGTGGTGACAACCACATCATCCACCGAGGCGGAAATGCCTTCGAGGGCCATGATTTCGAGGATTTGCTCGCGCAAAGCAGGAACACCCTGGCCTGAGCCGTATTGCATCGCCATCGGGCCGTTTTCGCTCATGACCTTTTCGAGAGCACCGTTGACCAGGGACTCAGGAAGCGCGCGAACATACGGCATGCCACCGGCAAGAGAAACAACTTCGGGACGAGAGGCCACCGCGAAAAGGGCGCGCACTTCAGATGCGCTCAGCCCTGCAGAACGGCTGGCGTAGTGATTGAACCAGGGGTCAAGGTTTGTTCCTTGACGAGTCTCGTTTGTCTCGGCCACAGAACAATCGTAGTTGGGATTAATCGGGCTTAACTGCCGAAGGCCGCCCGAGATACTCAGGCGGCCTTCGAAAAGAGTGATTTAGCCGATGTAGTCAGCGAGATCGTGCTCGAGTGCTGGCTTGGGCTTGGCACCGATGATGGTCTTGGTGACCTCACCGTTGACGAAGACCTTCATCGCAGGAATCGAGGTGATCTGGTAAGCCATGGCGGTCTGAGGGTTCTCATCCACGTTGAGCTTGACGATCTCGATCTTGTCGCCGTGCTCGGCACGAATCTGGTCGAGGATGGGTCCAACGGCGCGGCAGGGGCCACACCACTCAGCCCAGAAGTCAACGAGAACGGGCTTGCCGCTCTTGAGGACGTCTGCGTCGAAGCTTGCGTCAGTAACTGCGGGTGCTGCAGACATGATTTCTCCTTGGTATTAGTTGTTTTCGGCCTGCGCGAGCAACTCGGCAGGAAGTGACTGGAGGTAGTGCTCTGCATCGAGTGCAGCAACAGTGCCACTCGCCGCGGCGGTAACAGCCTGGCGGTAGGTGGGGTCAACCACGTCACCGGCAGCAAAGACACCGGTGAGGTTTGTCTTGGAGGTGCGACCCTCCACAGCAACAGTTCCCTCTGGTGCGAGGTCTAACTGGCCATGAATGAGCTGAGTACGAGGGTCATTACCGATGGCAATGAACAATCCCTGCAGTTCAACCTCACTGAGATCACCGGTGACGGTGTTCTTGATGGTCACACCGGTGAGAGCCTCGGCACCATTGAGCGACTCAATGGTGGAGTTCCACAGGAATTCGATCTTGGGGTTCGCCAGAGCGCGGTCCTGCATGATCTTCGATGCACGCAGGGTCTCTGAGCGGTGAATGACATAGACCTTGTCCGCAAAACGGGTGAGGAAGTTTGCTTCTTCCATGGCGGAGTCGCCACCGCCGACAATGGCCACCGTCTTCTGGCGGAAGAAGAAGCCATCGCACGTTGCACACCAGGAAACACCGTGACCGGAAAGACGGTCTTCGTCAGGAAGGCCGAGCTTGCGGTTGGCAGAACCGGTAGCAAAAATCACGCTGAGGGCTTCGAAAGTCTGGCCACCACCGGTGGTCACGCGCTTGATTTCACCAGCAAGTTCAACACTGACCACGTCATCCATCAGGATTTCAGCACCAAACTTCTCAGCCTGCTCCTGCATCTTCATCATGAGTTCAGGACCCATGATTCCCTCGGGGAAGCCAGGGAAGTTTTCAACTTCAGTGGTGTTCATAAGCTCGCCACCGGCTTCAACAGAAGAAGCGATGACGAGGGGCTTGAAGTTTGCGCGAGCAGCATAGATCGCAGCGGTGTAGCCAGCTGGACCCGAACCAATGATGATGACTTGACGCACAAAAACTCCAAGAAAAGAAAAGGTGTGCCCGAACGTGCAGGCACAGATGTAAACCCAGTCTACTGGCCGGTTATTCCCGAAAGTTGGAGATATGTCGGGTGCCGTGAGTGAATACTCAGTGAATATTCCGGTAAAGCTTAGGAAGCTTCTGGGGAGCCAGTCTTTCGACGGCGCAGGGTGCGAATAACACCTGCGGTTAGCAGGCCAACAAAGGCAAGTGCTACCGCACCTAAGCCCCAGGTTTCCCAATCTGCACGCACGTTGATGGGGATGGAGACGGGTTCACCGATGGCTACGCCATCCACTGATTGCAAGCTCACGGTCAGGACAGAACTGCCGTTGCTGACCTGTGCTTGAACAGGAATTTGTGCTTTGGCCTGGGATTCTGGCTGGATGGTGACTTTTTCAGAGCCTTTGACAATCAACCGGGCATTGTTGGGATCAGCATTGACCACAACCGTGACGGGCTGAAGCAAACCGTTGTAAACAGAGAGAGGAATGTTTGCCTGACCGCCCACCATGTTGATGGTGCTGCTGGTCACAACAGAAACTGACTTCAATACTTTCTCAGATGAGCGCAAGCTCTCGCCCACAGCAGTGGACCAGTCAGAATTTCCCAACCAGCCCACAGACAACACGGCAGCGAGTTCGCGGGTGGCGGGGTTGGTAATCAGCGAGGGATCTTCGGCAATGGTCGAAAACGCGGAAACCGCAGCATTTCGGGCCAACAAGTTGCTGACAACCGAGATTCGATGAGAAGACTCGGGGGAATCAACAATCTCCAGGGCAGAGCTTGCTGAGGCGAGGCCAGATGACATCGTGCCAGTGCTCACCCATTCCTGAGCTAGCAGAGTGTCCAGAGTGAGTCCAAGTTTGGTCAATCCGGTAATGCTGAATGTTTCACGTGGAAGAGCAGCGAAGGAGCGGCCGCCCTGGCTTTCATCAACGGATGACACCGCCAAGTAGGAGGCAGCACGGGAAACATCGTTGTGGTTCAGCGCTGAGCTCAAACCGCTGAGGGTGACCACACTGGGCAGACCACCGGCAACACCAGCAGACATGTCGTTTCCGTTGACATTTGTCGAAGACAGAATCGCAGTAGTCAGCCCGCTTGTGGAGAAAATTCCCAGATCAGAACCAATTACTGAGGACGCAACAGGCCATGCCACGTCATTCAAAGTGGGGGTGAACACAGCCGCAGTGGGCAGGGGAGCTGCCGTGGGGCTAGGGGTTGCCGACGGAACCGCTTCCACGACAGGGACGATGACGTCCGTGGTGGAAGGGGAAATCAGCGCCGATGCGCCTGATTGTGCCTGTGCTGAAATATCTGCATCGGCGTAGGCCAGCAGGAAGCTTTCATTGGGCAACGAAGTCAGCACACCGAGCCACGACAACACGGACTCGGGTGCTTTGTCACCCAGAGCCTCGATCGAGGCGAGGATGCGGGGGTCAACAGCCAAGACAACCGGGCGACCTCGAGCAACATCGAGTTGTCTAGTCAAGATTCCGCTGGGGCCGGTGAGCTCGGTCAATTCCTCTGCGGTGAGCAAACCAGAGGTGCTGGGTGGGGGCACGATGGGCAAAATCCCTGTAAACGCGGTCTTTTCGGGAGTTACCGCCGTTGTCCAGACAAACGAGGAACGAGCAGAACCCACGCTGTCGCCACCGACCTGGTAATCCACGGCCAGACCTCGAACACCCCAGATTCCTCCGAAACGACCGGAAGAAAGAGGTAATTCGATGACGACGTCAGCGCTTTTGCCGGCGGCAATCTCGGGGACATCAGCTGTGGCGAGGTAGCGACCGGGCTGTGCGTCATTGTCTTCGGCTGCAAACCAGGCATCAAGATCAGCAACGGTGGACAGCGCTGCCGAAGGTGCGGTGAAGATGGCTTCACCTGCGGTCAGTGTCCCGGAACCCGAGTTGGTTACATTTACGGTGACGGTGAGGTTTTGGCCAGGGGATGCGCTCACCGTTGCGGGGGTAAGAACAACGCTGACAGATTCGTCAGCGTGTGCCTGAGGAAGATTCGAGGAAGCCAGTCCAGCAACGAGAAGGAGCAGGGCGACGAAGGCTGCTGAAAACGACATCGTGACGCGTCGAATCAGCAGGGAAGGCATCCTGCCATTGTAGGCGTCGCAACTGAATAACTCCCTGACGCTCCCCGTAGAATGGCGGGAAATGCACAGTGCAGCCTCCGCCATCGAATCACTTACTCAGTTGAGTAAGTCGCCCAGCGTTTCACGCTTGGCGGCAGCATTTGCCGATGCCGGATACGAACTTGCCCTCGTGGGCGGTCCAGTCCGTGATGCGTTCTTGGGCCACGAGGTGCATGACCTGGACTTCACCACGAATGCGCTGCCTGATGACATCATCCGTGTGGTGGAACCCATTGCAGAAGCGCACTGGGACATCGGTCGCGACTTTGGCACCATCGGTGCTCAAATTGCGGGCGAGAAGGTCGAAATCACGACCTACCGTGCCGATCAATATGACGGCAAGACGCGCAAGCCTGTTGTCGCCTTCGGCGACAGCCTCGAAGAAGATCTCACCAGGCGCGACTTCCGCGTCAACGCGATGGCCGTTCGGCTACCTGAATTAGTTCTGGTCGACCCCTCTGGTGGTGTCGAAGACTTGATGGCGGGAATTCTTCGCGCACCCAAGTCGGCAGAGGTCTCTTTCACCGAAGACCCTCTGCGCATGATGCGTGCAGCCAGGTTCTCTTCTCAACTGGGATTCCAGTTGGACGAGGAAACCGAGTGGGCGATGACCGAGTTCGCGAGCTCTATTGAGAACATCTCAGCAGAGCGGGTGAACGAAGAGCTGTGCAAACTCCTACTCACCGACAAGCCACGTGCCGGTATTGAACTGCTCGTGCGCACCGGAATCGCCAGTTACGTCTTGCCCGAAATTCCTGCCCTGCGCCTGGAAGTAGACGAACACCACCACCACAAAGATGTCTATGAACACAGCTTGACGGTGCTGGAACAAGCCATTGATCTCGAGAAGGAACGCCACCCTGGCGAACCCGCCGATCTCACGCTTCGCTTGGCTGCTCTCCTGCACGATATTGGCAAGCCCGCCACACGTCAGCTGGAATCTGGTGGGGCAGTGAGCTTCCATCACCACGACTTGGTGGGCGCAAAGCTGTCGGTCAAGCGCATGAAAGCACTGCGCTTTGATAAGGAAACCACGCAGAACGTGGCACGCCTGATCGAACTCCACCTGCGCTTCTTTGGCTACTCCGATGCGGCGTGGAGTGATTCGGCTGTGCGCCGCTATGCCCGCGATGCCGGAGATCTGCTCGAACGACTGCATATCTTGACCCGCGCCGATGTCACCACCCGCAACAAGCGCAAGGCAGATCGCCTGTCCTTTGCCTATGACGACCTCGAGAACCGCATTAAGGAACTCTCCGAGGCTGAAGAGATGGCGGCAGTGCGCCCCGATCTCAACGGTGAAGAAATCATGGCCATCTTGGGCATCCCTGCCGGGCGTGAGGTCGGCGAGGCGTATAACTACTTGCTTAACGTTCGCTTGGACGAGGGGCCCATTGGGGCCGACCTCGCCCGCGAACGCCTGCTCGCCTGGTGGGCAAACCGCTAGTTCACGCCGATGCCGGGCTTGCACGGATTGGATTAACGGACCACCCCGGTCTAGACTGGGGAAGTTGTCTGTGCGCCGGAAATATCCGGCCTCCTCAGATGGCACATGCACAACCCTCCTGATACAGACCGTCTGTATCCGTTTTAGTCCGAAGGAGGTGGGTTAGTCATGCATCAGTACGAGTTGATGGTCATCCTCGATCCAGAGATCGATGAGCGCACCGTAGCTCCCAGCCTTGACAAGTTCCTCAACGTCATTCGTAACGATGGTGGAACCATCGAGAACGTTGACATCTGGGGTAAGCGTCGTTTGGCTTACGAGATCAACAAGAAATCCGAGGGCATCTACGCCGTCGTTAACTTCACGTCTAGCGCCGACGCAACTGTCGAGCTCGACCGCCAGCTGAAGCTTTCCGAAGCTGTCATGCGTACCAAGGTTCTGCGCGCAGAGGAAGCCATTGCTATGGTTGCCGCTGCTGCAAAGCTTGCTGACGAGAAGGCTGCCCGCAAGGCTGCTGCTCCCGCCAAGGCTTCGAAGGACGCGTAAGTAACATGGCCGGCGAAACAGTCATCACCGTTGTGGGAAACCTCACGAGTGACCCCGAACTGCGTTACACGCAGAACGGACTCGCAGTCGCCAACTTCACCATTGCCTCTACTCCGCGCAATTACGATCGCGCATCAAGCGAGTGGAAAGATGGCGAGGCTCTCTTCCTTCGTGCCAGCGTTTGGCGCGAGTTTGCCGAGCACGTCGCAGGCAGCCTGACTAAGGGCTCCCGCGTCATCGCAACCGGTCGACTCAAGCAGCGCTCGTATGAGACCAAGGAAGGCGAAAAGCGAACCACGATCGAACTCGAAGTAGATGAGATCGGTCCTTCGCTTCGCTACGCCACGGCAACTGTGAGCCGCGCGGCATCCTCGGGTCGCCCCGGAGTCCCTGCAGGCAACGACGAACCTTGGGGTTCGCCAACCGCTCCTGCAGCAGACCCTTGGAACACCCCCGGTATCCCCGCAGACGATACGCCGTTCTAAACAATCCTCTTCAGGCTCAACGCTCGTTGATCCTTGATAAAAAATTTACGAAAGTTAGGTAATCATGGCTGGAAAAGCTAGCGGCGGAGCCCGCAAGCCACTCCGCGGTGGCAAGGGCGCTAAGGCTCTCGCACCTGCGAAGGCTATCCGCGTTGGTGTGATCGACTACAAGGACGTCGCCACTCTTCGCAAGTTCGTTTCTGAGCGTGGAAAGATCCGCGCTCGCCGTATCACCGGTGTTTCTGTCCAGGAGCAGCGCCTCATCGCCAAGGCAGTTAAGAACGCCCGCGAGATGGCTCTTCTTCCCTACGCAGGCGCTGGCCGCTAAGGAGTTCGAACATGTCTAAGTTGATTCTTACGAATGAAGTCTCCGGCGTTGGTTCGGCAGGCGACGTTGTCGAGGTAAAGAACGGTTTTGCCCGTAACTACCTCATTCCTCAGGGCCTCGCAGTTGTCTGGTCTCGTGGTGGCGAAAAGCAGGTTGAGCAGATTCGTGCTGCTCGTACCGCTCGCGAACTCGCAACCCTTGAAGAGGCACAGGCGCTCAAGTCCAAGATCGAAGGCACCAAGGTAAAGCTTGCTGTCAAGGTTGGACGCGACGGCCGTCTCTTTGGTTCGGTCAAGACCGATCACATTGCTGCTGCAGTGGAGAGCGCCGGAGTTGGCGTTATCGACAAGCGCAAGATCGAGATCGCGAACCCCATCAAGTTCACTGGTGAGCACGAAGCAACCGTTCGTCTGCGTGACGACATCGTTGCAACCATCACCATCCAGGTTGTTGCTGCAAAGTAATTCCCTGTAAAGAACCGCAGAGGGCGGAAAGCTTCGGCTTTCCGCCCTTTCTTTATGCCCAAACGAGGTCACCATTACTCCTAATGGGGGTACAGCGCAAGACCTTTAAGGGGCCATATTTATACACATAGAGGCTAATTTTCCCCAAGCTTAAACACATGCTTGAAGGAAATTAATGTTCACACCCGTTGATAACTAAAAACGCAGTTCAGAAGCAATAAATTAGGTAAATTTTTTCCTTTGTCCACAGCGTTACCCCCAGCTTATGAACAGTCTCACCGGCGTTTCTTGAGATTCATGCACAGAGTTATCCACAGGTTCATTTGGTTGTGGTTGAAGGTGTTCCTACAGTTGGGATACAACTCTCAATAGGTCTGTCACAGACCATTGTCAGAGGAGCGGGTTACAGTTCAGATAACCCACCTGCACAGTCAAAGGAAGGACACGTGAGCATGTCGATTGCCCACCTCGGTTCTCCAGGAGACTCTCGCGAAAACTGGCAGGGCGAACGGACTCCCCCGCACGATCTACTGGCGGAGCAAAGTGCTCTCGGCGGCATGCTGCTCAGCAAAGACGCTGTGGCAGACGTCGTCGAGATTCTTCGTGGCAACGATTTCTACATCCCCAAGCACGAAGTCATCTTCGATGCTGTGATGTCGTTGTATTCACACGGTGAACCCACCGATGTGATCACCGTCACCGACGAGCTCACCAAGTCCGGTGAACTGGGCCGTGCTGGTGGTGCGGAATACCTGCACACTCTCACCGCACTCGTTCCCACTGCAGCAAATGCTGGTTATTACGCCAACATCGTCTCCGAGCGCGCACTATTGCGTCGTCTGGTTGAAGCCGGAACCCGCATCGTGCAGATGGGGTATGCCGGTGAAGGTGAAGCAGTTGACCTGGTCAACACCGCTCAGGCAGAGATCTACCAGGTCACCGGTTCTGTCGAAACCGAAGACTATGTTCCGCTGACGGACGCGGTGGATACCGCAATCCTTGAGATTGAGGCTGCCAAGGGTCGCGACGGTCAAATGACCGGAGTTCCCACCGGCTTTGCTGACCTCGATGAGCTCACTAACGGCTTCCACCCTGGCCAACTCATCATCGTGGCAGCACGTCCTGCGCTGGGTAAGTCGACTCTGGCACTGGACTTCTGCCGTGCTGCATCGATCAAGAACAACCTCCCCGCCATCTTCTTCTCTCTCGAAATGGGTAAGTCGGAAATCGCGATGCGTCTGCTCTCGGCTGAAGCCTCCGTTCCTCTGCAGAACATGCGTAAGGGAACAGTAGATAACCGCGACTGGACCACTATCGCCAGCACCCGTGGCCGTATCAACGATGCCCCCTTCTACATCGATGACAGCCCCAACATGACCCTGGTTGAAATTCGCGCAAAATGCCGTCGCCTCAAGCAGAAGGTCGGCCTGAAGATGGTCGTTATCGACTACTTGCAGCTGATGACCTCCGGCAAGAAGGTCGAAAGCCGTCAGCAAGAAGTTTCTGAGTTTTCTCGTGCACTCAAGCTCATGGCAAAGGAACTCCAAGTTCCCGTTATTGCGCTGTCACAGCTGAACCGTGGACCGGAACAGCGTGCAGATAAGAAGCCAGCCATCTCGGACCTGCGTGAATCGGGATCGCTCGAGCAGGACGCTGACATGGTAATTCTTCTGCACCGTGAAAGTGCATACGAAAAAGAGAACCCCCGCGCAGGTGAGGCAGACTTCATCGTGGCCAAGCACCGTAATGGTCCAACCGCGACAATTACGGTCGGATTCCAGGGTCACCTCTCTCGCTTCGCCGATATGCCCAAGGTTTAACGGGAATTTCACTCTCTCGTTCGGCCTTAGACTTGAGCCGTGGCAATCGCTGACAGCTCTCTAACTCGTGTGGGTAACGCACTTATTTTGCGTTCCATCCCCGCGTTGGTAGCTGCTGTCGTGATCACCTTCTCGCGCAACCACGCTGCAGTTGTCGGCCTCACCGTATTTGTCGGGTTTGCCTTCCTGCTGGCGTCCACGCTCATCTTCACCGTCATGTCTGTCCCGCTTGAGGGGTTGAACCGAACTCTGGTTGGAATACAAGCGATAGCAACTGTCGTTGCTGCGGCTATCGCCTCTGCAACGCTCACCGGCGGCCTTCCTGCACTTCTGTTGGTGCTGAGTATCTGGGCTGGAATCACTGCAGCTCTCGAACTCTATGCGGGATATCGAGAGAGCAACCGCACGGTTGCTAAAGAATGGCTCACTATCGGTGGGTTCACAGCAATCTTGGCCATTATTGAAGCAGTTGTTCCCATGAATGACGTCTATGCCGTGGGCATCTTTGGTGCATATGCAGCCATCGTGGGTGTTTACCAAGTCATTGCCGGCATTTCACTTCGTTCCGATGCACAATCCACAACCCGTAAGGTTTCCTCATGACCACTCCCACTCTTCGCGACCGCTTGAAGCCCGTTGAGCTACTGATTGTCTCGGCACTCCTGGGACTCTTCACCGGGCTGGTTGTGTTGATGTCCTCACGTGACCTCATCCTCAGCAGCATTTCATTTGGTGCGGTGTTTATTGTGTGCTTGGTTTCGATGGCCATGTTTGTGCTGGCAATCAAGCCCAATAAGCAGGAGCTGCTTGATATCGAAGAGCAGGATCACTCACCCGAGAAATCTGCTCACTAAGTCTCTAACCAAGAAAGCCCCTCTTGCGAGGGGCTTTCTTTCGTTAATTCTTACGTGAGGTAATCAACCAAGTCAGAAGCCAGACCCACATAGCCCGCAGGTGTGAGCTCGAGCAGTCGCGCCTTTGCTGCGTCACCGATCTCGAGACCAGAAACGAAGGCAATGAGGTCATCGCGACCAATGCGCTTGCCACGAGTGAGTTCCTTGAGCAGGGCATAAGGGTCAGAGATGGTCGAACGACCAGCAGCAACCTCAGCACGAATCACGGTCTGAATAGCTTCACCTAGGATTTCCCAGTTGGTGTCGAGATCGTGGGCTAAAGCATCCGAGTCGAGGTCAATCTCGCTCAGACCACGGCGAATGTTGTCCAGAGCCAGGAGAGAGTGACCGTAACCGACGCCCACGTTGCGCTGGGTGGTGGAGTCGGTGAGGTCACGCTGCAAACGGCTGGTGACCAACGTTGCGGAGAGTGAGTCAAGGACTGCAGAGGAGAGCTCAAGGTTGGCTTCAGCATTCTCGAAGCGGATGGGGTTGATCTTGTGAGGCATGGTGGACGAACCGGTCGCACCAGCTTGAGGAATCTGACGGAAGTAGCCCATCGAGATGTAGGTCCAGATGTCAGTTGCAAGGTTGTGAATCACCCGGTTGGCGTGAGAGATCCGGGTGTAGAGCTCTGCCTGCCAGTCATGTGATTCGATCTGGGTGGTCAACGGGTTCCAGGTCAGACCCAGTGATGTCACAAACTCTTCTGAAATCTTCGGCCAGTTAGCTTCTGATTCGGCTGCAAGGTGAGCAGAGAAGGTTCCGGTTGCACCCGAGAACTTACCGAGGTATTCCGAACCCTCGATCTGCTTCTGAATGCGCTCGAGGCGGTAGACAAACACAGCAAGTTCTTTACCCATGGTGGTGGGGGTTGCCGGCTGCCCGTGGGTCTTGGCCAGCATGGCCTCGTCGCGGTATTGAACAGAGAGTTCGCGCAGACGAGCAATCACGGCCTTAAAAGCCGGCAGCCAAATGTTCTTGGTCGCATCACGAACGATCAGGGCGTACGAGAGGTTGTTAATGTCCTCAGAGGTGCAGGCAAAGTGGGTGAGCTCAGCAATGTGGTCCAGACCTAGCTCGGACAGCTTGGCACGAACCAAGTACTCCACTGCCTTCACGTCGTGACGAGTGGTGGCTTCAAGACGAGCAAGCTCATCAATCTCTGCCTGACCAAAATCAGTCACCAGTGCACGAAGGGCAGAGACATTGTCAGCACTCAAGGGGCTGGTGCCAAACATGGAGTGGTTGGTGAGGTAAATCAACCACTCAACTTCCACGGTGACGCGAGCACGGTTCAACCCTGCTTCCGAGAGGTACTCGCCCAGTGGCGAAACAACGGCCTGGTATCGACCATCGAGCGGGCTGAGGACCTGAATAGGAAGCGTCATGCTTCTATTCTCCCAAACAAAACAGCTATCCCTTCACAGGCGTAGCCGGAGCAAACGCTCCACATCATGACTTCTTCTGGGTCGAGAGCAGCTTTTCCTTCGGCACAGTGTCCACGTGATTGAACCTCAGCTCATTTCCGGCTCCCTGCCAGCCCGGCATGGCCAGTGGCTGGCGCTCGCCGATGCCCTCGATGCTGCAGTGGTCACGCTTCACACTGCCGTGCCCGATCAGTTGTGGTTTGGACCTGCTCGACGTGCGTTTGATCACAATGTTGAACTCGTTATGGCAGAGCTTCGCCAGGCACGGTGGTCTGTTCTCTCAGCAGAATCAGGGTTGTCCTGATGCGGGTGGGCACGGGCGTCGACACTGTCGCTCTCGATGATTTATCAGGGCGGGTGCATGCCAGGTTGTGGCAACTCGAGCAGGCACTGGCCTCTGCACATCCATTAGCTTTCACTTCCCCACAAGCCCAGCAGGCTTTTCATCGAGCTCAGATTGCTGCTCAGAAACTTCGTGAGCTTGCTCAAGCCACGGCTGAGGGATCGCGGCAGTATGCCCAGCGAGAGCACTACCTGCTCCAGGTGTCAGAGAACCTGAGCTCCACACTGATGTGGAATCTGGGTCGGGTAATACCGGGATTGATTGCTTCCTTCGGCCCAGAAGTTATCGGGGGAGTAGCCATTGTTCTTGCGTTGGCCGCGGCCAGACGACTTACACCAGGAAGCCCGTTTGATCAGTTCGTGACCCGACTGGAACACTCTCTTCCAGATTCAGGGCAGTTCTTGAGTCAACCCCTGGTTGTTCAGGCAACTGCTCATCTCACCTCGGGCGCCGATGACTTCGTAGCCGGCCTGCTTGGCCTTCCTCAACCTGCTCAGCGCGGAGCACTTGCCGGCGAAGACCTGGTTGCCGGCGCAGCTATCGCGGGTTTAGGTCTTGTGGGATCAAAAACCCTGCAGGAAACCCGAGTCCGGGTCCATCAGGATTCAACAAGTGAATCTCCAGCACCGGAGGGGTATCGAGATCTCATTTCTCGTATTCCACGAGCAGATGAGGGGGCGTCCCAAATCAGGATTGAACACTACGAGAGCGGGTATGTGGTCTATCTCAGCGGAACCATCGATGCGGGTGTGGAGCCCACTAACGAACCCTGGGATATGACCAGCAACATCTCTGCCATCGCCGAGCTTGATTCTGGAAGCTACAACGCTGCTGTTCAAGCCATGAGAGAAGCGGGAATCTCAGCGGAAGACAACGTCATTATTGTGGGACATTCTCAGGGAGGTCTTGTTGCTGCGCAGTTGGCTGCATCAGGTGACTACCGGGTGAGTGATGTGGTGACGGTAGGAGCACCCCTGCACCAAGTGGACATTCCTGAAGAAGTCAACGTGATTGCTGTGGAACATGCAGAGGATGTTATTCCGTCTTTGAGCGGAGTTGCAGTTCCTACCGCCACGGCAGCACACCTCACCGTGACTAGGTCGCTGTATTCCACAGCTCAAGTGCCCCGAGGCGAGTTATTGCCGGCCCATAATCTCTCGCGTTATGTGGAAACAGCCGCTGTGATGGATCGCAGTGGCGACAGCAAACTTACTGCGGGAAAACAACAACTAACCGAGCGTATGCAGGGCAAAGCTACCGTCACAACATGGCGGGCAGATCGAGTGCAGTAATTACTTCCCGGCAGCAGGGCGAAGAATGAGGCCCAGAATCCAGCTGACAATCGAGAGCACGATTGCAGCCCAGAACCCGGCCCAGAACCCAGCAACCTCAAGGCCGTATCCGAAGCCCAGAACCTGTGTCAGCCACGCAACGAACAGCAGCAAGAAGGCGTTGACCACGAGAGCCATGAAACCGAGGGTCAAGATGAACAGCGGGAAAGCGAGGAAGCGCAGAACGCGACCAATGGTTCCGTTCACAATTCCGAAGATGAATGCCACAAAAGCCAGGGTCAGAACGTAACCCAGGGTCTGCTGGTTTTCCGGGATGATGCGGATGTTTTGAGGCATCATCACTGTGGTGAGCCAGAGCGCAATTGCGTTGATCACGGTAGAGAGCAGGAGAGACTTCATAGCTCCATTCTGGCAGGTGAGTTCTTTAGTTGGGATACTCCTACGGTTTTCGCGAGAGATTGTAGGAGACCTACCAGTTCAGAGGGCTGTGACGGGATAGATTGGGTACATGGCCGATGAGACTTTAGATCCCATGGTGCAGTTCCTCACGCCCGAGGGACACTATGCCCCCAGCGCGAGTGCAGAAGAGTTTCTGCCCTATTTCCAGCGCCTGACTGAAGCAGACCACCGCAAGTTCTACCGCGACATGGTCGTCATTCGCCGCTTCGACACCGAAGCAACCAACTTGCAGCGCCAGGGTCAGCTTGCTCTCTGGGTTCCTAGCCACGGTCAAGAAGGTGCGCAGGTAGGTTCTGCACACGCGACCAAGAAGCAAGACCACATCTTCCCCGCCTACCGCGAGCACGCTATTGGCATGATTCGCGGCATCGATGTCTTGGAAATCATTCGTGTTCTCCGCGGCCTGACGCACGGCGGTTGGGATCCCACCCTGCCTGAGCATGGCAACTTCCACATCTACACACTCGTGATTGGTTCGCAGGCACTGCACGCTACCGGTTACGGCATGGGCATCAAGTTCGATGGCGCAACCAACACCGGGAACCCCGACACTGACCAGGCCGTCATTGTCTACTTCGGTGATGGTGCAACCAGCCAGGGTGACGTCAGCGAGGCGCTCGTCTTCGCTGCCAGCTACCAAACTCCTCAGGTTTTCTTCGTCCAGAACAACCACTGGGCTATCTCAGTGCCTGTCAGCACTCAGGCACGCGTTCCTCTCTACAAGCGCGGAGAAGGCTTCGGTATTCCGGGTGTTCAGGTCGACGGTAATGACGTCTTTGCTAGCTACGCAGTTACCGCGAAGCAGCTCGATGACGCTCGAAGCGGCAAGGGCCCCAGCCTGATTGAGGCTCACACCTACCGCATCGGTGCTCACACCTCGAGTGATGACCCCACGAAGTACCGCACCGATGCTGAGTTGGATTCATGGATTGCCCGCGACCCCATTTCTCGCATGGAAGCATTCCTGCGTAACGCGGGTGCCCCGCAGTCCTTCTTTGATGAGGTTCACCAAGAAGCTGCTGACTTCGCCAGCGATATTCGTCGCCGCACCATTGAACTGGAGAACCCAGATCCTTCGAGCATGTTCAACCACGTGTACTCGGAACCACACCCTTTGATGCAAGAGCAGAGTGCATGGCTTGCCAACTACGAAGCGTCCTTTGATGAGCAGGGAGGCGGTCACTAATGGCTATTGAAAACCTTCCTTTAGGTAAAGCAATCAACCTCGGTCTTCGCCAAGCAATGTTGAACGACCCCAAAGTCATCCTCATGGGTGAAGACATTGGAACCCTTGGTGGTGTCTTCCGCGTGACCGAAGGTCTTAAGACCGAATTCGGCGCAGACCGTGTTCTCGATACCCCTCTTGCAGAGTCGGGCATCGTGGGATCCGCCATCGGTTTGGCCATGCGTGGCTACCGCCCCGTGGTGGAAATCCAGTTCAACGGTTTCGTTTACCCCGCCTTTGATCAGATCACCAGCCAGCTGGCGAAACTGACCAACCGTCACGAGGGTGCCATGCAGTTCCCCGTAGTGATCCGTATTCCTTACGGCGGTCACATTGGTGCGGTTGAACACCACCAGGAAAGCAACGAGGCGTACTTCCTCCACACCGCAGGTTTGCGTGTGGTCAGCCCCAGCAACGCTCACGATGCCTACTGGATGATTCAGGAAGCCATTGCATCGAACGACCCCGTCATTTTCTTCGAGCCCATGAGCCGCTACTGGCCCAAGGCAGATGTGGATACTTCGGCCTCCAACTTCCCCCTTCACGCCAGCCGCGTGGTTCGCCCCGGCAATGACGTCACCGTCATTGGCCACGGAGCGATGGTCAGCGTTCTCTTGCAGGCTGCAGAAGTTGCCGCAACCGAGGGAATGAGTCTGGAGGTCATCGACGTTCGCTCGCTTTCGCCCATCGACTACGCACCCATTCTTGAATCGGTGCGCAAGACCGGTCGTTGTGTCATTGCGCAGGAAGCTCCCGGCAACGTGAGCCTCGCATCCGAGCTTGCCGCAACGATTACCGAGAAGGCGTTCTACTCACTCGAAGCACCCGTGCTGCGCGTGACCGGTTTCGATACCCCCTTCCCTCCAGCAAAGCTCGAGGCCATCTACCTACCCGACTCGGACCGCGTCCTTGACGCAGTCGACCGAGTGCTGAGTTACTAGGAGTGACCAGATGACGGTGTCTAAGTTCTATCTCCCCGACGTTGGCGAAGGTCTCACCGAGGCAGAAATTGTCTCGTGGAAGGTCAAGCCAGGTGACTCGGTCTCCATCAACGATGTCCTCGTTGAGATCGAGACTGCGAAGTCTCTCGTTGAGCTGCCCAGCCCCTATGAGGGACAGGTTGGCGAACTTCTTGCCCAAGAAGGCGAAACAGTTGAAGTTGGCACCGCCATCATCACCATCGCAACCGCCGGCCACTCCATGCTGACCTCTCCCACACCCACCCTCGCTCAGGCAGCGATGGCGAATGAAGTATTCGTCACCGCTGACAGCGAGATCGACGGGGCTGTTGACGCCAAAGAAGAAGGTTCCGGAAGTGTTCTCGTTGGCTATGGCGTTGGTGGTCATGCTGCGACGCGTCGTCGCCGTGGCGGTAACGCACCTGCACCGACTCCTCCCGCAGCACCTGCTGTAGTAACCCCAATTCCTCAGGCAGTTGCTCCTGTACCTGTTGCCAAGCGCCCTGCGTCGCTGCCTGTCACCGAAGCAGTTCCCGTTATTGCCAAGCCCCCTATTCGCAAGCTTGCCAAAGACTTGGATGTGAACCTCGCAGAGGTGGAAGCAACCGGTCTTGCAGGCGAGATCACGCGCGATGACGTGATTCGTCACGCGTCTCAGGCCAGCGTTTTCCGCAACATCCAAACACCTGAGTGGCCAGAAGAGCGCGAAGAGCGCATTCCGGTCAAGGGTGTGCGCAAGGCCATCGCGACAGCGATGGTGCAGAGCGCATTCACTGCTCCTCACGTTTCTGTGTTCGTTGACGTTGATGCCACCCGCACCATGGAGTTCGTCAAGCGTTTGAAGAACTCTCCAGACTTTGCGGGTGTGAAGGTGTCGCCACTGCTGATTCTGGCCAAGGCCATCATCTGGGCAGTGCGACGCAACCCCACGGTTAACTCCACCTGGACCGACAAAGAGATCATTGTTCACCGCTATGTGAACTTGGGTGTTGCTGCTGCAACTCCACGTGGCCTCATTGTTCCCAACGTGAAAGACGCTCAGGAAATGAGCCTGCTTGAGCTGGCTCAGTCTCTGGAGCAGCTCACTTTGAATGCGCGTGACGGCAAGACCTCACCTGCAGACATGGCTGGCGGAACCATCACGGTTACCAACATCGGTGTGTTTGGTATGGACACCGGAACCCCCATCTTGAACCCCGGTGAAGTGGGCATCTTGGCCCTCGGAACCATCAAGCAGAAGCCCTGGGTTGTTGACGGAGAAGTTCGTCCACGATTCGTCACCACGTTGGGTGCCAGCTTCGACCACCGTGTTGTTGATGGTGACGTGGCAAGCCGTTTCTTGGCTGACGTTGCCAGCGTGGTTGAAGAACCCGCTCTGCTGCTCGACTAAATACGAAGATATGTATAGCTAGATATACATGTTTCTAAAATATGTATAGTTTTTGCAAAAAAATATACATATGTCCGAATTTCAGATAACATTGCTACATGCAATGGAACCCAGATCTGCCGTATAACAGCCTTCCATTGTTGCCTCCTGCCACAGAGATTGAGACCAAGCAGGTATTGAGGGCCACCACCGAGGCTCGCGCAGCACTAGCAACACTGAATCAAGTCGTCAGGTTTATTCCAGAGCCCGTTATTTTGTTGAACGCACTCCCTCTCATTGAGGCACAAGCCAGTTCAGAGATTGAAAATATCTTGACGACGCGTGATGATCTGTTTCAACATTTTGAAAACGAAACGATTTCATCAAGCCCTGAGCTGAAAGAAACGTTTCGATATCGCAGGGCAGTATTTTCTGCAATTGACTTTTTAGATACCCGACCATTGAGTTTTTCAGTAGCTCAGTATGTGTGCTCAGAAATAAAAAATCGACAAATGGACATTCGCACGTTGCCGGGAACTTTTATTGGCAATGCAACAACTGGAGCTGCTGTTTATACGCCACCTGAGGGTAGAGACGTTCTTCACTCATTGATATCCAATTGGGAAGAGTTTTTACATTCGACAACAGAGCTAGATCCCCTCATCGCAATGGCGGTGATGCATTACCAGTTTGAAGCAATACATCCCTTCAGCGACGGTAATGGTCGTACCGGCCGAGTGCTCAACATCCTTTTTCTGCTCGAAAAGCGGTTACTGACTTTGCCAATCCTGTATCTCTCGCGGTTCATCATTACCCACAAAGAGGAGTATTACTCCAAGTTGCTCGCTGTGACACAGAATGCAGCGTGGGAAGAGTGGATTCTGTTCATGCTGAATGCGGTGAGAGAAACGTGTGAGAGAACGACAGACCTCGTGGAGGAGATCTTTAGTCTCTACAACACCTATGTGGCACTTTTCCGTGAGGTTCCTGGTGTTCGTAATGACCCGTACTTAGTGAATGTTTTGTTTGCCAAACCTTTTTGCAGAATTTCAGATGTGGTTGAAAAATGTGGTGTCACACGACTGACTGCAACCAAATGGCTTGAGTCGCTTCAACAAGCAGGGATATTAGAAGATAAAAAGGTTGGCAGGGATCGAATCTTCATCAATAGAAGGTTCTACGACATTCTGCGAGAAATCTAAGTCCCGGGACTAAAGAGAATCGAAGAAGGCCACCCAGATGGCCAAACCGACAATCAGGACACCTCCGGTGCCCTGAACAATGGCAAGACGTTTCACGTCCTTCGCGAACCAGTCTCTGGCTAACCCTGCACCGATGGCATACATCGAGTCACTCAAGATACCGATGATCTCGAAGATGATACCGAGGATCAGAAGTTGAAGCATGACATTGCCCTGCTTCACATCCACAAAGCCAGGAAGCACTGCCGTGAAGAACACCATGGTCTTTGGATTACTCAGGCCAACGAAGAAGCCTTCACGTAATGTCTTGAACTTGGATTGCGGAGCACCCGTGGCATCCACATCGAAGCCGTGGTCTTTGCGGTGACGGAACGCTTGAATACCCAGGTACGCAAGATAGGCAGCACCAAGATACTTGATGCCGTAAAACAAGAACTCTGAGCTGGCCACGATGGCACCCAAACCCAGAACTACTGCGATGAGCCACACCAAGGTGCCCATCGCATTACCCACCACGGTGAGAACACCGGCGCCCTTGCCGAGGGCAAGCGAGCGCCCGACGGCAAACATCACCGAGGGGCCGGGGATCAAAATGATCACCAGCGCCGCGATGCTAAACGCGATGAGGTTCTCAATGGGAGGCATGGGCTGAATTAGTTACTTTCCAGCACAGCCATGGCGGCGTTGTGGCCACCAATGCCGGAGACAGCACCACCGCGACGTGCACCAGAACCACAGAGCAAGACCCCTGGGTACTCCGTTGCCACTCCCCAGCGCTTCGCGGGAGTGGAGAGGTCATCTCCATCTTCAACCCACGGCCAGGAGAGCAGACCGTGGAAAATGTTTCCGCCGGTCAGGTTGAGGGCATCTTCGAGGTCGAGGGTGGTCTTGGTTTCAACACACAGGTCACCGTTGGCATCGCGCAACAGCACGTCTTCGATGGGCTCTGCCAGAACGCTGTTGAGTGATCGCAAGACAGCTGCTTGCAACTCAGCACGGACAGCATCGTTGTTCTCGCGGTTCACCAGGGAGTGAGGTGCGTGGATACCAAAGACGGTCAGGGTCTGAGCACCAGAAGCACGGAGCTCGGGGCCCAAGATACTGGGGTCACTCAGCGAGTGGCAGTAAATCTCACAGGGCAGGGTCGAAGGAACCTTGCCCGAAGCAGCTTCGTCAAACGCAGTCTGCAGCTGAGAGTAGCTCTCGTTGATGTGGAATGTTCCACCGAAAGCCTGTTCAGGAGTGACGTTAGGGTCAGCCAGCTTGGGCAGACGCTTGAGCAACAGGTTCACCTTGACCTGAGCTCCCTCTGGGCGAGAAGTAGATTCAGGCGTTTCGCCCAGAAGTTCAGAGAGAACCCAGGGTGAGACATTGGAGAGAACCCAAGGCGTTGTCACCTCAGTAGCAACGCCATCCTTGCTGTAAAAAACGGAGGCGGCTTCGCCGGCCTTCTCGGCAGGTGCGATAGCGGTGACTTCAGCTTCGGTGACAAGAGTTGCACCAGCTACGCGAGCAGCGCGTGCAATCTCACCCGAGACGGCACCCATGCCACCGACAGGAACATCCCAGTCACCTGTTGTGCCACCAATCACGTGATACAGGAAGCAGCGGTTCTGATCCAAGCTCGCATCGTGGGGAGCCGAGAAGGTTCCGATGATGCCGTCGGTGTAGACAACACCCCGAGCGATCTCACCCTGGATGTCGCGTTCAATAACTTCACCCAGAGGACGCTCGATGAATTCATCCCAGACAGCGTCGTCACCGACGATGGCCTTGGCCTCGGAACGAGTGACGAGCGGTTCAGTCACAGAAGGCCACAGTGCCTTGGCCAACGTGATGGTCTTGGCATAGAACTTCTCAAACCCGGCAGCGTCTTCTGCTTCACCAATACGAGAGAAAGAAGACGCAGTCGCAGCAGAGTCCTGGTTGTCCACGAGCAGACCCACCTCCGGGTTGTCAGGAACGGGAGTGTAGGAAGAATAGCGGCGACGAATGAGTTTCACGTCGAGACCGAGGTCCTCGATGATCTTCTGGGGCAGCAAGCTGACCAAGTAGCTATAACGAGACAGGCGGGCATCCACACCCTCAAATGCCTGGGCAGAAATAGCAGCACCACCGAGGTGATCGCTCTTCTCCAGCACGAGGACAGACCGGCCAGTCTTAGCGAGATAGGCAGCGGCAGTCAGACCGTTGTGACCACCACCGACGATGACGACGTCGTAGGCTTCTTTGCTCATAATCCCAGCCTAGTGGGGACGTTCGGGGGCGAACTATTGGCGATAAATCAAACGCGACATCACGATAGAAGTTCGCGTGTGGTCCACATTGGGTGCATTGCGAACTGCCTCAAGCGCATCTTCCAAGCTGGCAATGTTGTGGCTGCGCATGTGAACAATGGCATCAGCACTTCCTGAGACAGTTCCAGCATCCACGACGTCAGGAACTCCCTCTAACAAGCGACGAAGTTCATCCGGTGCGACCGTGCCACGGCAGAACAACTCGACATAGGCTTCCGTCTCCAAGCCCTCCACGGAGGGGTCAACGTGGATGGTGAAACCACGGATCACACCGTCTGCCATCAGGCGGTCAACACGACGTTTTACCGCTGAAGCTGAGAGCCCGATGACTCCACCAATGTCTCCATAGGCGGCTCGAGAATTCTGACGCAGTTGATCAATGATGCGACGGTCCAAGTTGTCCATGACATGAGCTTATTAGCCGTTCAAAATAGATGCGTTTAGAAGACCGCCCAAGCCGCGCTTGGAAAAGGTAAAGCATAAGTTATCCAAATGTTCGGATTGAAGAGGAATGAATCCTCTACCAGATATCTCCAACATGGAACTTAGCTCTAATTAGTAGCGAAGAAGCTTTGCAAATGGAAACCTGCAATTTGAATTCACCAAAATCCGCAATGGTTCCATTGTGATTACTGATACCCCCCAGTGCATGAATATTCCTCGTTCAACTCCAGTATTGAATAAGGAAATGATGCGTGAGGAACAATGATGTCCAAAATTAGATCTTCTGCTGCCGATTTAATCCGGCAGGTCGTTTTTGATGGCGCAACAATCGCCGTAGGTGGGTTCGGACTCAGTGGGAATCCTACTGATCTGATTGAGGCGGTGCGTGATTCAGGTGCTACTGATTTGACCATCGTCTCCAACAACATGGGAGTGGACGGGAAAGGCCTCGGCATTCTGTTGGAGAACAAGCAGGTTAAGAAAGTTCTCGCTTCCTATGTGGGAGAAAACAAACTCTTTGCTGAGCAATATCTCAACGGAGCGCTCGAGGTGGAGTTTGTTCCTCAGGGGACTCTGGCCGAACGTATGCGAGCTGGTGGTTCTGGGATTCCTGGGTTTTATACAAAAACGGGAGTAGGTACTCCTGTTGCCGAAGGCAAAGAGCACAAAGAGTTCGACGGAGAAACGTACATTCTTGAACGTGGCATTGTGGCTGACCTTTCTCTAGTTCATGCCTACATGGCTGACTCAGAGGGCAACTTGATTTATCGTCACACTGCACGAAATTTCAATCCCCTCGTGGCGCAATGTGGCCGAGTAACGGTTGCCGAAGCTGAAGACATCGTGGAGGACTACCTCAACCCCAACATGATTGTCACACCCGGAATTTTCGTTCAGCACTTGCTGCAGTCCAATCCCCGGGTCAAAGCCATTGAGCAGCGGACTGTACGACCCCAGAAAATTTCAGAGGTGGCATAAATATGGCTTGGACAAGAAACGAGATGGCAGCCATTGCTGCCCAAGAACTCAATGACGGTGACTACGTCAACCTGGGAATCGGTATTCCTACATTGGTGGCAAACCATCTTCCCGACGGAGTGCGGGTCACTTTGCAGAGCGAAAACGGACTTCTGGGTATGGGGCCTTTCCCCTTTGAGGGAGAAGAGGATGCAGACCTGATCAATGCGGGTAAGCAAACTGTCACTTTGCTCCCTGGTGGCAGCTATTTTGACTCGGCGACTTCGTTTGCCATGATTCGCGGCGGCCACGTTGCCATTGCCATTCTTGGAGCAATGCAAGTCTCTGGCAATGGCGACTTAGCTAACTGGACTATCCCGGGCAAACTCGTCAAAGGGATGGGCGGTGCAATGGATTTAGTTGCTGGAACTCCACGAGTAATTGTTGTGACGGAACATGTAGCAAAGGATGGCACCCCCAAGATTGTGGCTGAGTGTGATCTGCCTCTCACCGGTGCAAAGTGCGTGGATCGAATCATCTCCGATATCGCTGTCTTCGATGTCACATTAACCGGACTAGTACTCCGAGCGACAGCTCCTGGAGTCAGCATTGAGGACGTTACTGAACAAACAGGCGCTTCATTCACCGTCGAACTAGCCGCATAGATTAAGAAAAGAGAGCTGTTGTGTCTGTTCTGATTGTCGGATATGCCCGCACCCCCTTTACCAAAATGAATGGTGCGCTATCGAGTGTGAGTGCCGTGAGCCTTGGGGCACATGCCATCAAGGCCGCACTATCCAACGCAGGTATCAGCCCAGAATTGGTGGATCTCGTCTATGCGGGGCAAGTACTTCAAGGTGGCGCTGGTCAGAACCCTGCACGTCAGGCTGCGGTTCAGTCAGGCATCCCGTTGAGCACACCCGCCATGACGCTCAACGCAGTGTGCCTCTCAGGAATCGAAGCAATCGCTGCCGGTGTTCGCTTGATTGAGTCAGGCGAAGCTGACGTCGTCGTGGCCGCAGGCCAAGAGTCAATGTCTCTTGCTCCTCATGCGTGGGTTGGTTCACGTGCCGGTAAAAAGTATGGCCCAGTTACGATGATTGACACCCTCGAATTCGATGGCTTGACTGATGCTTTTGAGCTTCGTTCGATGGGGTCTTCCACCGAAGATTACATTTCACCCCTCGCAATCACACGGGCAGATCAGGATGCTGTAGCAGCACGTTCCCACCAACGAGCATTTGCCTCTGAAGTGTTCTTGTCCGGGGAGATTGCTCCTTTTGAGATATCCACTCGAAGTGGGACAGTGACACTAACCAGCGACGATGGAGTCAGACCAGAAACCACGGAAGAGTCATTGGCCAAGTTACGACCCGCGTTTGGCACGGAAGGAACCATCACCGCCGGTAATTCTTCCCAGCTCACTGATGGTGCAGCGGCGGTTGTCTTGATGAGTGACAAGGCTGCGTCAAATGCAGGGATCCCAGGAATTGCAAAAGTGTTGTCTACAGCATTCGTTAGTGGACCGGACTATTCACTTCATTCACAGCCCTCAAATGCAATCAAAGCAGCTTTAGCAAAGGAGAAGTTACGCACGTCAGATCTCTCAGCTGTAGAGATCAATGAAGCCTTCGCAGCGGTGGGTGTTCAGTCCACGCGAGACCTGAACATCAATTCAGCCTTAGTGAACATTCATGGAGGGGCAATCGCCTTAGGGCACCCTATTGGGGCCTCTGGTGTTCGTATCGTGGGGCACCTCGCTCGCACCCTCAAGGATTTGGGAGCAGGCAAGATCGGAGCAGCCGGCATTTGTGGCGGTGGCGGTCAAGGGTCCGCAGTGGTTCTCGAGGCACTCTAATGTCTCGCGCAGACCGCTTCACTGGCAAGGTTGTTGCCATTACGGGAACCGGTGGGGGACTGGGCAGAGCGGCTGCATTGAAGTTTGCGTCAGAGGGCGCCATCATCGCTGGTTGTGATTTGAACGAGACGGCCAATCAGGAAACTGCAGAACTCATTCGTACTGCTGGTGGAACGATGTATTCAACTGCACCAGTTGATCTCACAAATGAAGTAGCAACGACGCGATGGATCAACTCTGTCGTCGAAGATTTAGGCGGCATTGATGTGCTGTTTGCGAATGCGGGTGCTACTAAGTTCAACCCAATCTCTGAAGTCAGTCTGGACGAATGGCATTTTGTTTTAGCCCATGAGCTTGATGTGGTGTTTATCCCCGTCAAAGCAGCGTGGGGAGCTCTGAAGAGCTCACAAGGGAACATTGTTCTAGTGGGTTCAACGGCGGGTGTGACGGGTTCAGTAACCAACACAAGGATTGCTCATAGCGCTACCAAAGGCGGAGTTATTGCGATGGCCAAGCAACTAGCGGGTGAGGGCGCCCAATTCGGTATTCGCGCAAATTCGGTCAGTCCCGGCATGGTTGCAACGCCTGCAACCGCGAAAGATTTACTTGCCCCCGATCACCCTATGGCAAGCATTGCGCAACACATTCCGCTCAAACGAGTGGGAACAGTCGAAGAGATCGCTAACTGTGTTGTGTTCCTTGCCAGCGAAGAAGCTGCGTACGTCACCGGTGCCAATTTAATGGTTGACGGTGGCTGGTCTGCAGTACTTCCTGGCTAGTTACTTCTTGGGACGTTCCCCTTTGGGCCAAACTCCCTGCTTTCCTGCATTGAGGATTCCTCGAGGGTCAACGGCATCTTTGAGAGTCGTGATGAACCTACGCAGTGAGTGATCGTTGAAGTCATAGGCATCTGAAATGCGGTCCATGAAAGCAGGGTGTGCTCGGTAGGGAGCAAAGCCAGCCGCATCAGCCTTTTCGATTAGTTCAGCGAAAACAGTATTGATAAGTGCTTGTTCTTCGAGGTTGGACTTATCGAATGCAAGAAGGTTCAACATGATGGCGTGACGACCGAACATCGTGAACCCACCAACATGGTCGAGGCCATAGCTGTTGACAGTCTCTTTCACGAGATCCACAAGGCGCTGTGCCTCTGAGCCACGAGTGGTAGCAACCACTGAGAAGTCCGTATGAGCAGGTTCTCCACCTCGCCATGCAGCCATCTGGATAAGGTCACCTGAAGGGATACCCAACTGTCCTCGATCGCCTGGGTGAGCGGTTTCGATGGTGACTGTGTCGTCGTAGTAATGAACGCTCATTTTCGCATCAGGAAGGTTCGAACTCACTGCTGCTTCGACTGCGGCGACTTTTGCCTTCACGATTGCGTCGTCTCCGTAGATGCCAAATTTGGCGTTCCATATTCCGACGCCAATTTTCTCAGTAACGGCTTTAATTGCTTCGAAAGGCATGGGGCCCTCGCCTTGAAAGATTGCAGCACGAGGCATGATGCCAGATGCAACAGCAAGACCAGAGCCAATAATGACGTTGGAGTCAATAGTGTTATTGAGCTGAAGCGGACGGATGGTGTCGACCAAATCGGCAAGGCCCTCTTGGGTTGCTGCTGCAACCAAGATCGCTGCCGTGGTTTCTGGCTTTGGGAGAAGCCAAATTCCAGCTTGAGTCACAATTCCTAAATTCGACTGTTGAAAAAGACCGATGACGTCAGGACCGTTCCCACCTTTGTAGACATATGTGGCGTTTGATTCAGCGTCGGCGCCCATGCCGGTTCGCATGAGTTCTCCCGTAGGAAGAACTACTTCGAGGCCACAAAGGTACTTTGAGTGCTCGCCATGTGCTGAGTATCCAAAACCACGTTCGAGGGCATTGCCAATAGGACTTCCGTAGCCAAGATCTGGAACAGAAGCCCAGTACGGAAGGTCATTTTCGCGAAGGTATTCATACAGTGCGAAGAAACTGACACCAGGCTCGACAACGATGTATCCAAGTTCAACGTCAACAGAGACAATCTTGTTCATGCGACCAAGGTCTAGAAGCCAGTCAGTGGAACGACGAGGCATCGCTCCGCCGTACCCAAGATTGCGACCACGAGAAACCACCCAAAGTCCAACACCAAGCTCATTTGCTGCTTTGACAATAGCTTGGACTTCGGAAGTATTCGCGGGAAGAACGGCTCCGGGCGAGACAGCTTTGTAATCAGGATCGAAAGCGTAGGGATCGCTGTGGCGTGCTTCAAAGCCTTCAGTTTCTGGGGTGAGAACATTCTCATCACCAACGATTGCTGCAAAAGCTGCCTGAATAATCGACATTGCTGAACTCCCTTTAAAACTGGGCACCCTTGCCCTGTTCTATTTATAGCTGGAAGAAGTGAGTTGTTGTACTCTCTTCCCCCGATGCCTTCATACCAACTGGCTATACCTCGGAGGTCTTTTCCCAATGGACATCAAATGGCTCCAGCTTGGCTGCGAACTTTCGTAAGTGATGCTCTAAAACATCTTTGACGATGGCGAGGGTTTCTTCGTCGTGAGCTTGTGCTTCAAGAACCAGAGTCTCTGTCTGAGGCAGGATTTTTCCTTCACCGGTGCGAATCTTGGCCTGCCAGCCGCCCTCGATCTCTGAAACCTCAGTTTTGTGGGAGATGTGTGAGGCAAGCTGCTTGCCGTAGCGTTCGGGGCGCTCGATGGAGATGTCTGCGTGTTCGGAAAGCGTAAAGTCTGACATGTACTTATTCTCCTTGGATTATGTCTAGACAGGGGAAAACGGAGACGCCCACGACTTTGCTGGTGTGGGCGCCTCGGTCTTACTCGACTGAACTAGGACAGTTCAGCGAAAGTTTCTGCAACCCAGTCAGCGATGTAGCCGGCAACATAAGGCATGTTGTCGATGCTGATGTGTTCAGTGCCACCTTCGGGCTCATCGAAAATACGCAGTTCACGCTTTGAGCTGTTTACAGCCTGATCGTAAGTTTGCTGCGCGTACTTCACGTTGATCTGGCGGTCGTTAGCACCGTGAGTAATCAAAAGCGGGCAGGTAATCTTCTCGGCAACACCATTGAGGTGCATGTCCTTGGTGACCTCCATGAAATCGTCGATGTTGTCGACATTCCATACCCAGAATGCGTGTTCCCAGTAGTGAGGTACAGGGTTTTCACCTTCACGGTTACGGCGACCTTGCTGAACCTCAGCCCAGTTGTGGTTTGCACCCCACGCAACAGCCAACTTCACGCGCTTCTCGAATGCTGCAGCACGAGGGGCGTAGTAACCACCCAATGACCAGCCCACGAGTCCAATCTTGTCGCTATCAATACCGTCTATGCCTTCAGTGAAGTCAATGATGGCGGAAGCCCAAGCTTCGGTGTCGTGACGAGCAGTGAGTCCGCGCAGACGCAGGGCCTCACCTGAACCTGGTGTGTCCACCATCAGGGTAGAAATGCCGCGTCGGGCAAGCATCTGGGGGAAGCCCGAGTAGTACATCATCTCTTTGGTGGAGTCGAAACCGTTCCACTGAATAACTACAGGGGTGGGCTTACCATCCAGGCTCTCGGCCTGGTAGAAGTAGCCGGGCATGTGCGAACCCTCATAAGGTATTTCGACACGTGTCATCGGCGCGCCACTGAGGTCAACGTGCTTCTGAAGCAGGTCCATGCTCTTCTGGTAAGCAGCCTTGCGGCCTTCCCACGTTGGGGACTGGAGTCGCTCTGACTGTGAAACGTAAAGGGAAGAACGGTAATACTTATCTCCTGCACCAATGATGCGCCCACGCTTCTCATCGTCCTCTGCCGAGGCAATCAGACGGTCGGCTACTGCAACCCAGGCAGCGTAGAGTTCCTCAGTTCCTGCGTCGTCACCATTCTTAGATGCTTCGAGGACAGGCTTGCACGCACGGTCTACCTCGTCGATGAATCCTCCGTTGTTGAGAGTTGCGACGACGGCAAGACTCCAAACGTAGTTTGTGGGGAAGTACATATACATTTGCTGTGTCCTTACTTTGAGTTCTGCTGTGAGTTTTTGATGAGATCTGACATGTATTTGACACCTGCCGAAGAGGTGAAGCCACCATCAATAGGTATTTCTGCGCCGTTGACGTAGGAAGAAGCGTCTGAGATGAGGAATGCCACAACTGCGGCAACTTCTTCGGGCTGGCCTGTTCGTTCTTGTGGTGTGAGCGCCAGTTGTGCATCCGTCATGATGGCTGGAGCCGCGGCCATCATGGGAGTTTCGATGTATCCCGGGTGAACAATGTTTGTTCGAATCCCGCGAGGACCAAATTCTGTAGCGGTTACATGTGTTAAGCCGCGAAGCGCCCACTTGCTCGAGGTGTAAGCAGCGGTGTAATGAGCGTTGAGAGCAGCGGCTGATCCCACGTTCACAATAGAAGAGCCAGGTCCCATTAACGGAGAAATTGCTTGAATACCCAACATTGGCCCGGCTGTATTGATTGCGAAGACTCGGTTCCAGTCTTCAAGCTTGACTTCGCCAATACGGCCTCGGAAAGGGATTCCCGCGTTATTGACCAAACCCTGAACGCCGTTACCCAGACCTACAGCAAAGTCAGCAACGTTGACCCAGCCTGACTCAGCCGCGACATCAAGTTGCTGGTAATACAGGGTTCCGGGAAGTCCTTCAGCTGCTGAGAGTAAAGATTCAGGTGCAGCATAGACAATGTCGGTAGCAATGACAGTTGCACCTGAGGCTAAGAGCACAAGAGTTTCTGCAGCGCCCTGGCCGCCGGCGGCACCCGTAATCACGACAGTTTTACCTGCAATACCAGGAATTTCTAGAGGTTTATTCATGAGCCAACTGGTCCCTTGCGGTCGAGCAGTTCGATAAGGTTTCCCTCAGGATCTGCAACAAATGACATACGAACACCAGGTTCTGGCGACTGCTGAGGCGCCATTCGTTCAGTTGCCCCTGCTGCAAGCAGTTGGGCATGTAATGAATCAACGCCCTCAACCCGGAGGCAGATATGACCATAACCTTGTGTCAGTAATGCTTCTGCTGGGCTTGACGCCTGCAATCCGGAGCGTGAACCAGACCGCTGTAAGAGTTCAATCGCTATCCCTGAGGGGCTGGTCAGAAACATCCCACGAAGTTGAAGTGATTCGACCTCAAAAGACGTATTCTGCTCCAGACCCAATGCGTTCGAATACCACGACGCTTGGGCGTCGAGGTCCGCAACACTGAGTCCTACGTGGTCAAGAAACATCACAAGACCTAGTCGTGAGGACCGTTGTGCATCAGTTGCGCGTCAGCAGGAAGTAGGTTCTTCAGTTCTGGCGTGTAAGAACCGTCAACCAAGATAAAAGCTACGCGGCAGACCTTTTCGCTCCGGTTAGCCCAAGCATGGTCAGTGCCACGCTGAACTACAACATCGCCAGCCTTGAGTGATACTTCGCTGTCATCCAGGACTAAGACAATTTCACCCTCGAGCACGATGCCGTAATCAATCGACTCGGTGCGGTGCACCGGTGATTGGTTGCCGATTTCGTTGATGAATCCAGGGAAGAACTCATTGATGCGAATCTTCGTGCCATTGGGTTCAGGTGGCACGCGGAGGGTGCGTTCTGTTGGCTCACTGGGTTCAACCGCAGAAACTGGTGCCGGCATAGCGTCTGTTTGCCAAATTTCATAGAAGCCAACACCGTCCTGAGGCATCACTCGATGCACAGGAACTGTTCCATCTGAGAGAACAACAGAAACACCGTTCTCGTCATGACCGGTAACAACACGTCGAGGGATGGTTCCCTCTGGAAGAATTGAGCTCATGAACAATCCTTATGCAGGCTGAGTGAGAGCACCGAGCGATTCACCCATGAGCTTTGCGGGATTCGCACCAGGAGTATCAGGGTGAATTTCCCACTCAACAAGCTGAAGTGAAGCATCGACAACAATCTTGACTCGAGGCTTACGACGTTCGGTGTATTCGGTAAGAAGGGTCTCCATGTCTCCTTCGCGCGTGACGTACTCAGCGAGCAAGTATGCGTCTTCAGAACATTGAGCAGCACCCTGAGCGATCAAGGGTGGGCATGCGTGAACGGCGTCACCGACCATGATGACACGACCCTGGTGCCAAGGCTCGTCATCTACGAAAAGCCATTCAATGGGCTGGAAGTTCATGTAATCGTCTTCCTGAATGTTCTCGCGAATGAAATCAAATTCTCCGTGGTAACCCTCGAGGAGGCGCTTCATTTCTTGAGCGTTGCTCAAACCGTTATCGGGACGCACTGGATCGGTGAGGACATAGGCGTAGCAGAGGTCTTCAGAGATCGGTGTGTACCCAGCCTTGTACTCAGGGCCTTCGTAGAAGACGGCAGACGAAGTCATTTCAGGGGTGCGCTTGGTAACCACTCGCCAGATGCCCAGTCCTGTGGCCTGCTTGTCATGCTTGCTGCCGAGCATCTTGCGGGTCTTCGATTTGATGCCATCAGCAGCGACGACAAGGTCAAAGTTCTCAGTCGTGCCGTTGTTGAAGGTGACATCGACAGAGTCTTCTTTGTTGACGAACGAGACCATTTCAGTTCCTAGACGTACCTCAACCCCGAGGTCGTGAATCATGTCTACGAGAACTGTCTGAAGGTCTGAACGCAACGCACCCATGGTGGAGGGAAGATCGGGCCCACCAGTGTGAGGCGCTTCCATGTGAACCAAGGTGTGGCCATCTGCGTGCTTGACGTTGAGATCATTAAAGCCCAGACCGTGTTCAAGCATGCGGTCGAGTGCGCCAATGTTTTGGAAAACCTTGAGGGCGTTACCTTGAACGGTAATTCCGTGGCCAACTCCATACCACTCAGGTGAAATCTCAATGAGCGTTACTTTGACGCCCTTTTGTGCCAAGGCAATGCTGGCAACCGTTCCGGTTACTCCGCCACCGATTACGAGGACATTCTTTACGGTCATGTCGATCCGTCTCCATTTCAAGCCATGCGTCGTTGCTGCTTATTTGTCACGCTATTGGCAGGAGAGAAAGCGGGGAAGTAACTAGCAGTGATGATAGCTATGCGGAACAGGCATAGTGCAACAGCCCAGCCTTAGTTATATGGCTAGTTGATTGCTGCAGGCGCTGTGCTGGTCAGGATGTTTCTCAACCAGACATGCGCAGGGTCAGTGTTGTGTGAGGCGTGCCACCACAGTGTCTGGATGATGACTACTTTGTCGAATGGAGTGGGTACACCGATGGTGTTTGAAGTGCTGGCAAATCGGTCTGCAAGTCGCTTGGGCACTATTGCCACAAGCTCTGTTCCTGAAACCACTGAGGGCAAGGGCATAAAGCTTGTCGTTTTCACGTGAGCTTCGCGAGAGAACCCAAGCTCTCTCAACTTTCTGTCAGCTGGGGTGAGGTGTGCTTGGCCAAAATCGCAGACAGCCTGGGGGAGGTTAGTGAATGCTTCCCAGGTCAACTGACCATCAACAAGTGCTGGATTGTCTTTGTCGATCAAGCAGACGTACTCATCCACAAAGAGTTCTGAGTGTTCTCCTTCAATACCGATTCCTGGAACAGCCGCAATGAAGTCATTTTTGAGCAGGTCACGCTGGCTGTCGGTCGGATTTGTCGGGAGAGGCAGAAGGTCAATCCGAATTTCTGGAGCGGCTAGGAGTGCCAGAGCAAATACATTTTTTAGTTCAAGCGCTGCGAAGTCGGACATCATCAAAGTGAAGGTCCGATAAGAAGTTTGAGGGTCGAAGGGGGCTTCGCTCCCCAGGGCTTGTTCAATCAGCGGCAACGTCATCTGTATCTGCGGGAGCAACAACCTCGCCAATGGAGTCAGCTCATAGTCTCGTCCAACGCGCACGAGGAGCTCATCGCCAAACTGCGTGCGCAAACGTGACAGGGCAGAGCTCATTGAGGACTGCCCCATTTGAATACGATCGCCAGCCCGTGTGACATTTGCTTCTTCGAGCAGTGCACGCAACGCAATAAGGAGGTTGAGGTCTTTACCTGCGAAGGTCATCTCAAATCCTTTCAAGCATCTTTGCGTTGTCGTCTGAAGTTCAAGGGTAACAACTGGAGATGCCAAGCCTAGCTCCAGCATGTATAGGTGGTATCACTACAACTAACTGGTGCAGTCAATCGTCTCCACACAGACTGGCAACATGACCGCGATTTATAAAGGGCTTGTTACCGTCTCCATGATCATTGCGTTGGGGGCCGTAGGGGTGCTCGGGCCATTTGGGACGGACATGTATTTACCCGCTTTCCCGGTGATTGCAGAAGACCTCCATACAACGGCGGCCCGAGTTCAAATTACGTTATCTGCATTCACTATTGGGATGGCTGTGGGGCAGTTGATATTAGGTTCACTTTCGGACAGATACGGAAGACGCAAACTCCTGCTTCTTGGAACAGCAACGATGGCAGTAAGCGCGGCAGTGAGTGCAAATTCACCAACTATTTCAGGCCTTGCAATTGGCTGTGCAGTTATGGGCATAAGCGCAGCCTCTGGGCTTGTAGTCGGGCGTGCTGTGGTGTCAGATCTCAGCAGCGGGCGGGAGGCCGCGAGGATTTTTGCGATTTTGGGATTAATCGCTGGACTGGGACCAATTGCTGGTCCATTGGGTGGCGCTGTTGCAATGGGCATCTTGGGGAATTGGCGGGGAATCTTCTGGCTGCTCGCAGCGGCATCCATAGTTATTCTGGTTTTGGTGTACTTCCTTGTTCCTGAGACACTCGCACCTGAGCGACGTCACGCTGGAGGTCTCATAGGGATGCTCAAAACAGGACTCCACGTAGTGAGAAATCGAAATTTCCTTTATTTCTCAATGACTTTGTGGTTTGGATTTGGAATGATGTTTGCCTACATCAGCGCTTCCCCTTTTATAGTTCAAAGCTTGTTGGGGTTTTCGCCTATTCAATACACACTCGTATTCGCCATCAATGGTGCTGGACTCGTTTTGACCGGTTTTTTCACATCGCGATTAGCGAAAGTTTGGGACCCCAATCGCATTATTCGTATCGGAGTTTCTATACAAGTTTCTGCAGGGCTAATTGTTTTGCTGATGGCGATAACTGGAATTGTCAATGCGTGGATTCTCTTACCCGCCCTTTTCGTAATGGCCTCGAGCATGGGGTTCATTTTTGGGCCTGCAACGGCACTTGCCCTCAGAGAAGTTCGGCAATCAAGCGGAACAGCACTAGCTATTTCTGGAGCACTTCAATTTATGTGCGCCGCTCTTGCAGCACCTTTGGTCGGTTTAGGGGGCAAGAACGCACTGTTTCCATTCGCAATAGTTGCCATGACTTATACATTGTTGGCTTTAACCGGACTCATTGCAGGAAACAAATATCTCAAGAATATTAGTCAGCTATCACCAACCCAATAGGTGGTATTCCAGCAGCTGAGTTCACACGTGACGACTATCGTCCTAGTCTCTAAATGAGCAAGAACTCACAGTGGAGTTTATGCAGCGAATTGAGGAGATCACCATGACGGTGCGCCAGCTTTCACACCTTCGTTACCTCGCTTTGGCAACACCAAAGTACGACGAGCAGCTTGAGTTCTACACGAAGCACTGGGGCTTGACACTAGTTCAAGAAGCCGATGGGGTCGCATACCTCGCAGCAGAAGGGTCTCCTGAACCTTTCTCGGTTCGCCTACGCCGCGGAGAAAAGCGCATCGATCTAGTTGCTTTCGGGGCACACACCCGTGCTGATGTGGACGCGCTCGCCGCAAAACTTCACGCCATGGATGTTCGGTTTGTTCATGAACCTCAGGAACTAACCCAGCTCGGAGGAGGCTACGGCTTCCGATTCTTTGATATTGATGGCCGCACCATTGAGGTTTCGACAGATGTTGAACTTCGTGAAAGCCGCAAGATTAACCCTCGAGAGCCTGTACCGGTCAAACTTTCTCATGTGGTTTTCAACACAACAGGTTTAGACAAAACCACTCAGTTCTATATTGATGCTTTGGATTTCGCAGTTAGTGACACTTTGGTGCACCCCCACATGGGCGACATGATGCACTTCATGCGTTGCAATAACGCTCACCACTCACTTGCAATTGCTCAAGGCCCACACCCTTCTTTGCACCACGCCTCCTTCGAGATGCGCGGCGTTGAGGAATGGATGCGCGGAACAGGCAAAATTCTCCGCTCTGGTGCTCGCATGGTGTGGGGACCTGGTCGCCACAATGCTGGAGACAACACTTTCGCCTACTTCATTGACCCCTCCGGGAACACGATGGAGTTCACCACGGAGCTCGCAGTAATTGAAGATGAAGACAACTGGCACCCCAGTAGGTTGGACGTGACTCAGGTCACTACTCAGGATCAGTGGGGAACTGCAAACGCAATGAGTGAGTTTGTAGCTCGTGAATCATTCAATGATGTCGACAACGGCCTTTTCGTAGCTCCTCCTGTCTAAAGGAACAACATGTCTCGACTCCAGGGCAAAGTCGCTCTGATCACCGGTATTGGTGGCGGTATGGGCCGTGAATCTGCATTGCGCTTCGCGGCAGAAGGTGCCAAAGTTGTCGGTTGCGATCTCTTCGAAGAAGGCGCAGCAGAAACAGTTGCCATTGTGAAAGCCGCTGGCGGAGAAATAACCAACTTCGCACCAGTGAACCTTTCGAACGCAGAAGAATCTGCCGCCTGGATTGATGCTGCCGCGGAAGTCTATGGCGGAATAGACATCCTCTATAACAACGCTTCCCACCCCAAGTTCGGTTCAATTGAGGAACTCTCCATTGAGGACTGGGATTACGTCATGAATAACGAGCTCAACCTCGTTTTCTATGCATCCAAAGCAGCGTGGCCTTACCTCAAGAAGAGCAAGGGCGTGATCGTCAACGTTGGTTCTATTGCCGGCACCCGTGGTGTTGAGTTCATGCCACAAAATGCTCATGGAACTGCAAAAGCCGGTGTGATCAACCTCACTCAACAGCTCGCTGTTGAGGGCGGTGCCCATGGCATTCGCGTGGTCTGTGTCAGCCCCGGTTTCACGGTGACGCCGTCTACTGCCTGGTTGATAGAGGGCGGCCCGCAGCCGTTCAAGGACAACATCGCACGAATCCCTCTGGGGCGTGTGGGACAGCCCGAAGACATTGTTAACGCAGCACTATTCCTCGCTTCTGATGAAGCGTCTTGGATTACTGGAATCAACCTCGTGGTTGATGGAGGAGGGTCGGTTCTCGGATGAGCATCGAAGACAAATTAGTTAAGTCAGTCAGCCCCGATTTCGAAGAGCGCGTCTTTAGCCGAGTTTTCAACATTCGACGTCCGAGCGACCGACGTCCAGAGGCTGTCCTTGTTGCTGAAAATGAGCAGGACGTTGCAGATGGAGTCAAGTGGGCCAAGGACAATGGCCTCAGCGTCACCGTTCGTTCAGGTGGTCACTCCTGGGCTGTGTGGAGCGTTCAGAACAACACTCTGTTGATCGACCTGGAACACCTCAACAAGGCCTCATTTGATGAAGCTACGGGTATTGCTTCAGCCGGCCCCTCCATTCAAGGTGGTGCACAACTTGACCCGTTCCTCGCAGAACGTGGACGATTCCTCAACGGTGGACACTGCCCACCCGTTGGTATCGGTGGGTTCTTGCTGCAGGGTGGCCAGGGCTGGAACCAGCGCGGCTGGGGTTGGGCAGCCGAGCACATTGTTGCCCTTGATGTGGTGAATGCTGACGGTGAATTGATTCGTTGTGATGCAACTCAGAACGAGGACCTGTATTGGGCTGCTCGTGGTGCAGGACCATCTTTCCCCGGCATCGTGGTGAAGTTCCACTTGCAGACTCGCGAACGATTCACTTACTTGGGGCACTCCGTTCAGATGTTTGAACTCGAAGATTTCGATGAAGCCTTCACCTGGCTTCAGGAAATTGAACCCACCATCACGGACACGGTAGAAATCGTTGCGGTGAGCCAGACCTCTCCTGAAGGAATGTTTGACACCCCTCGTCGCGTATTCATCATCACCGCGGTCGCATTGGTGAACTCACGTGAAGAAGCCGAAGCAGCTCTTGCTCCGTTCCAACTCAACCCGATTCTTGACCGTGCCATTGTGAACGAACCCTGCATGGAGTCTTCACTGGAATCTCACCGCGAGATGCAGTTGCAGATGAACCCTGAAGATCACCGTTGGTACTGCGACAACATGTGGGTCGAGGGTGAATTCACCACCGTGACGAAGAGCCTCAAGAAACTTTTCACTGAGGTTCCCTCACAAAAGGCATTCACTATCTGGATGGGCAATGGTCTGATGCGTCCACTTCCCGATATGGCCTTCTCGCTCCAGTCGCCTGGATACGTTTCCTGCTATTTCGTCTATGAAGACGAAAAAGATGACCAGTACTACCGCACCTGGTTGAACGACGCGATGGCAGAGGCACAGCCTGTGACCGTGGGCCAGTATCTCGGAGACAGTGACATGACAAACCGTCAGCTCAAGTTCATGGCGGATGAAAACTACGCCAAGTTGCAAGAGATTATTGCCAAGCGTGACCCTGAAGGTCGCTTTGTTCGTTACTTGGCTGCCGACCCCGCTACGGTAAACAAGAACCACTGGGAACTCTAGGAGAACATCGTGCGTATCCACCTCGGAGCGAATTACTTAGGTTATGAACTTGGCCGTGCTCTCGAGGCGTGGCTGGATTCCACTGGCTTCGAGGTTGTGTGGCACGGTGCTCCAGAATTCGACAACGAGGATGACTACCCGCTCTACTCAATTCGAGTGGGACAAGCTGTCATTGAAGATGAAGATGCAGGTGTGCCAGCAAGAGGAATCATTGTTGGCGAAACTGGAGCTCCAGAAACGATTGTGGCTAACAAGGTAAACGGTAGCCGTGCAGTTCCTGGGCTTTCAAAGGAATTTGTCATAGATGCTCGCCAGCATGCCGATGCAAATATCTTGATTCTTGGTCAGAAGCTGATTCAAGAAGTCGATGCTCGGGAGCTCGTCACTGTATTTTTGGCAGAAGATTTTTTGAACATACTTGATGATGCTCGTCGCATAATCAACACTGCTGAGTTTGAAACTTCAGGAACAATCGAGGGCTGGATGATCGAGTATTCATCCGGCTCCTCCGGGCCTAAAGGGCTGTAATGCCGCGGGCTCTGCTCTACGACGAGTTCGGCGGCATCGATGTTCTCTACATCGGAGAGGTTCCTCATTCTGAAATGCAGCCCGGCCAGGTTCGACTCTCCGTCAAAGCTGCGGCACTCAATCCCTTCGATTTCAAGATGCGCTCAGGCCTCATCCCGATGCCAGCAACCTTCCCGCATGGTGTGGGCAACGATGTTGCTGGAATCGTCACTGAGGTTGCTGCTGGATCGACCTACTTCAACGGCGACCCCATTGTTGCTGGTGATGAGGTTCTGGGATTTGCCGACCAGAACGCGATTGCGGAAGATGTTGTCCTCGGAGCTTCACAAATTGCACCAAAGCCTGCTGGACTTTCTTGGGAAGTAGCAGGCGGTCTTGCTGTTGCTGGACTTACAGCTGACGCGTGCATCACTGCGTTGAACATTTCTGCGGCCGACACTTTGGGTGTCAGTGCCGCTGCAGGGTCTGTAGGGCAGGTGTTCTGCCAGCTCGCGCTGGCGAAGGGGGCAACTGTCATTGGCTCTGCGAGTCCAGCAAATGCTGAGTTTTTGCGCCAACTGGGTGTAATTCCTGTTGACTACACCGGCGATATCGCTGCCCAATTCACCTTTGCTGCCCCACATGGACTGACAAAATTTCAAGACAACTTCGGGCGACCAGCTATAGATATGGCGTTGGGATTAGGCCTTTCGCCAGAGAAAGTGTGTTCCATCGTTGACCACGGAGCCGTTGCTGAATTAGGTCTTGCTACCCCTGGCAGATACGAACGATCTGCCTCAAAACTCTCAGAACTAGCCCATCTTGTGGCCTCTGGGAAGCTCACGTTGAACGTGCAAGCACGGTTTCCATTGGAACATTTCCGCGAAGCTTGTGAGCTGTTGGAAGCCCGTCATGTCCGTGGCAAAGTTGTTATAACGTTTTGAAAACATACGCAGCCGCGATAGCACCCATTAGCGACACGATGTACCGGGATTTGTCGCTGAATGCTTGACTGACAGAGTTCGCAGCAAAGCCGCTGTGGACACACAACATAGCAATGGGGCTCGTTGATTTCGCCCCTTGCTATTCCACAGCAGGAGGAAATGTGATTAAGGCAAAATTCATGGCGACGGGCGCGGTACTCGCGATCGCCGCGATGGCGCTGACTGGTTGTAGCTCGGACTCGGGTAGCGACTCAAGCAGCAACATTGGACTGAGCGAAGAAGCCGCTGCGGCTCTTGAGGTTGCATACACCGGTGTTGGCACCGAGCTGAACCTCGACAGCATCAAGGATGTACCCAAGGACGTCAACCTGTACGTCGTATCTTGTGGCGAGCAGGTTCCAGGATGTTCCGTACCCGCAGCTGCTGTGAAGGCTGCTGCTGAAAAGCTTGGATGGACTGCAACAATCGCAGACGGCAAGCTGAACCCAGAAGGCTTCGCAACTGCCATCCGTCAGGGTGTTGCAGGCGGCGCTAACGTAATCATTCCTATCGGTATCGGTTGTGGCGTTGCTCAGGCTGCATTCCAGGAAGCAGTTGATGCAGGCGTCAAGATCATCGGTGGCGGTGGCGTTGACGACTGTGACCCCAAGCTTTGGGCATCAGAGCGTCTTTGGCTCGAGGACTTCAACCCAATCCAGCAGTGGGAAGAGTTCGGAAAGCTTCAGGCTGACTACGCATTCGGTAAGCACAACGGTGAAGTGAACGCAATTGTTCTAAACTTCACCGGCCAGGTATTCGGTCAGTGGATCACCGATGGTTTCACAAAGGAACTGGAAGCACTTGGTAACAAGGGCAAGGTTCTCGAAACTGTAGACGTAAGCGACCCTGAAACTCAGGATGGCTCAATGCTTCAGAAGGTCAACACCGCGATTCTAAACAACCCAGACGCTAACACTCTCATCGTTCCTATCGATGGATGGCTTGTTGGCGGTCTTGCTCAGGCAATCGTTCAGTCCGGAAGTGCTGAGCAGCTGCTGGTTGTAAGCCGCGGCGGTGACGCTCCTGTTCTCGACATGATCCGCGCAGGCGGTCAGGGTGTTAACGCAACCATCGGTTTCGCTGTTGGTTGGGGCGCATGGGGTTCGGTTGATACCGCAGCTCGTGTTCTCTCTGGCGGTACCCCAGCGTGGATTGGTGAGTCAATGCAGGCAGTTGACGTTGATCACAACATGCCAAAGTCTGGCGGCTACGAAGGTGCCGTTGACTACCAGAAGGTCTTCTCGAGCGCCTGGGGCAAGTAGTGAGCAACAAGCCACTTAGTGGTTCGGAGGCGGCTGGGTTTTCCCCAGCCGCCTCTGGCTCCCACTCAGAAGTAGCCCTCACCATCACAGGGCTCAATAAATCATTTGGTGGAACACAAGCGTTATCAGATGCAAGCTTGACCGTTCGAAAAGGCACAGTCCACGCGCTTCTTGGCGGAAACGGTTCCGGCAAGAGCACTTCGATCAAAATTCTCGCGGCTGTCTACACGGCAGACTCAGGAGATCTCACAATTTTCGGAAAGCCTTACTCGCTTTCCGGTTACACCTCTCAAACTGCACAACAAGCAGGACTCCGATTTGTCCACCAGGATTTGGGTCTTTTCCCTGAACTGTCGATTGAGGAAAACTTTGCTCTCGACGCGGGATATCCATTGCGAAGCTACGGTGGAGTTGATTGGAAGAAACTTCGCGCACACGTCAGCAGGTTACTTACCGAGTACGAAATTGATGCTGATCCATGGGCACCTGTTCAGTCTCTCCGTCCTTCGGACCGCACCATGGTTGCTATTGCTCGTGCTCTTCAAGACCAGGTAGAGGGTGAAGATCTCATCCTGGTATTGGATGAGCCCACAGCTAGCCTTGCTCTGCACGAATCAACCCGCTTGCTCGAGCAGGTGCGTCGCCGAGCAGATAAAGGCCAGACCGTGGTCATGGTCAGCCACCGTCTGCAGGAAGTTCTTTCCGTGGCTCATGACTTCACGGTGTTCCGTGATGGCAAGGTTGTAGGAACGCTTACTGATGCTTCTCCTACTGAAGATGAACTCGTAGAAATCATGGCGGGCAGCTTGGTGAAGTCTCTGAGACCAACTGGCTCTCAAAGTCATGCTCGAAATGAAGAAGTTGTTGTGCTCAAGAGCATTCACGGTGGGCCATTGCGCGGGGTGAACCTCACAGTGCATGCAGGTGAAATTCTTGGTATCGCTGGCTTAGTCGGTTCTGGCCGTTCCTCAATACTTCTTAATATTTTTGGTTCTGTTAAGCCTTCAAAGGGCACCATCATTTTGAATGGCAAAGAATTCACGCCCAAGCACATCGATGAAGCGATGGATGCTGGTGTTGCAATGGTTCCAGAGAATCGTGTTCAGGATGCTGCATTCTCGGATCTTTCGGTTCGTGAAAACATTGCTGCATCTGTGTTGCGGGAAAACTGGGTTCGCGGATGGATGTCCCGGACAAAAGAACGCGGCATTGCACGAAAGCTCATTGAACGTTTCTCCGTCAAGGTTGCAGGCCCAGATGCTTTGTTCTCATCCATGTCTGGCGGTAATCAACAAAAGGTTGTTCTCGCTCGTTGGATGCAGCGTAACCCCTCACTTCTTCTCCTAGACGAACCAACTCAAGGCGTGGACGTCATGTCGCGAGCAGATATTTACTCTGTCATTCGAGAAGCAGCAGCAGCCGGGATGGCTGTAATCGTTGCATCCTCGGACGTTAGTGAACTGCATGCACTCAGTGACCGTGTGGCCATTCTCAGATCCGGTCGCATAACCGACGAAGTAGTAGCCGGCGAACTAGAAATAGATTATCTCAACCGACTTGTCCTCAAAGACCCAACAGGAGCAATCCCTGTTGTTAAAAGCGCAACTGCACGGAAGGCACGTTCATGACGAACAACAAAGAAGTTTTGCCCTCAGGTAAAGAACGAATCACCTTCGGAGTGATTCTTGAGCGTTACGCCCTCCTTATTTTGCTTGCTCTCGTGTTTATGTTTTTCACGGTAAACCCAGCAAGCTCGCGAGCATTCCCGACGGTTATGAATCTCAATGTGATTCTCGGCAGCCAGGCTGTGGTTTCGCTTGTCGCAATTGCTGCGTTGTTCCCGCTTATCTCTGGTTACTTTGACTTCTCGCTCGGTGCAGTGGCAGCAATGGCCCAGGTCATGAGTGCAGGTCTTATGGCAAATATGCACGCACCGCTGTGGGTAGCAGTCATCGTCCCAATCTTGCTTGCTTCGCTTGTTGGACTGTTCAACGGTTGGTTAGTGACCAAGCGCCATATGCCTCCGTTTGTCACCACTCTTGCAACTGCAACTTTGCTCTCCGGAATTATCCTCTGGTACACGGGCGGTCAGACGATCGTTTCGGGAATTGACCCAGCTATCACGAAGTTTGGTTCATCCAGATTCTTGGGACTTCCAACAGTCGTCTACCTGGTGCTCATTGTTGCTATTGCTGCATGGTACTTCTTGTCTCAAACCCCTTATGGTCGTTCACTTTATGCAATCGGTTCGAACGTCAACAGTGCACGCTTGGTTGGTGTTCGTGTTGAGAAGAATGTCTGGTGGAGCTTTGTTGTAGCTTCAAGCATTTCGGGTCTTGCCGGTGTAATTCAGCTTTCACGTATGGGAAGTGCAACAGCAGGAGACGGCGGCGCACTTCTGTTTGCCGCGCTTGCTGCAGTATTCCTTGGAGCAACCGCAATCAACCCCGGATTCTTCAACGTGTTCGGAACACTTATCGGTGCACTCTTTGTCTCCATCGCGGTCAGTGGCCTCGTGCTTTCAGGAGCAAGCGGTTGGGCATCGCCAGTATTCAACGGAACCGCCCTACTTCTCGCTGTCGGTTTCTCTACCTACCTGGGTCGCCGCAAGCGTCGAGGCTAACTCTCACAATAAAGAAAAGGAACACATCATGGCATTTGTATGCTCCGCGACTTGGATCGCAAAAGAAGGCAGCGCTGACGTAGTAGCAGAAGCACTGAAGCACCTCTCTCCTGCTTCGCGAACTGAAGAAGGCAACATTTACTATCAGGCCTACCAGGACCCTGCAGAACCCAACACGTTCCGAATCTTTGAGGTCTACACTGATGAGGCCGCATTCAAGGCTCACGCAGAATATGACCACTTCAAGGAGTACGCGCTCGGTAAGGCAATTCCTGTTCTCGAGACTCGTCAGCGCGACTTCTACGAGACCTTGGACTACTAAGAATGCGTATCGCTCGCTATCAACACAACGGGTTCCCCCATCTCGGTGTTATTCGCGATGGGAAGATCCTCTCGTTGCAGACCAATCTCACACTGTTGGAAGTATTGGCACTTCCACGACGTGAGCGTGATTACCTTGAAGGGCAAGCTGGGAAGTACTTTCGTGCTCCAGCTGACTCAGTGAAATATCTGACCCCAGTTGAACCGCGGGCAATGCGTGACTTCCTTTCATTTGAAGCACACGTCGCCGGAATGAAGAAATCTTTCGACGGCGATGGAACTATTCCTGATGCCTGGTTTGAAGCTCCTGGCTTCTATTTCATGAACCCTTGGGCGACCTCGGGGTCGACTGATGACATCCCCATGCCACCTTTGACTAAGCGTCTTGATTTTGAGCTTGAGATGGCTGTCGTGATTCTCAAGGAAGCTCGTGATGTGAGCGTTGAAGAAGCAGGCGACTATATCGCCGGATATTGCATTTTTAATGACTGGTCTGCACGTGATATTCAGGCGAATGAAATGAAAGTGGGCCTTGGCCCTAACAAGGGCAAAGACTTTAATAACACTTTCGGTCCGTGGATTACGACTCCAGATGAGCTTGAGCAATACCGCGATGGTGACCGTTACGACCTTGAAATGGTCGTCAAGGTCAACGGTGTTGAATATGGCCGTGACTCGTGCAAGAACATGTCTTGGTCATTTGAAGAGCTTATTTCGCACGCATCCCGCGGAACAGTCGTTGGCGCTGGGGATGTCCTAGCTTCTGGCACTGCAGGTATGGGTGCGATGTCCGAACACTGGAGCCGTTCTAAGCAAAACGAGACCCCCGCTCCGCTTCAAGTGGGCGACGTAGTGGAAATGACCATCGAAGGTTTGGGCATGCTTTGCAACACTGTCACTGAATGTGTCAGCCCAGGCCACACAGTTCCCCGTGCCCGTCGTACCTACAGCGAGGATCGTCTGTGAACTCCCTTGTCAAGACCGTAAACCCCTCCACCGGAGAAGCCCTCGAGAACTACCCAGCACTTGATCATTCTGGTTTGGACGCTGCACTTCAATCCACTGCAGATGCGCAGAAGCATTGGAAGACCACAGACATTGCTTACCGTGCACAATTGCTGCGCAAAGCAGGTGCAATTCTTCGCGACGAGGTTGATACTCACGCTGGATTAATTGCAACGGAGATGGGAAAGCCTGTCACTGAGGCTCGTGCAGAGGTTCTCAAATGTGCCTTGACCTGCGATTACTACGCAGATCACGCTGAAGAATTCTTGGCACCCAAGCCGGTCAAGACAGAAGCTGTCACGTCCTATGTTGCCTATGAGCCACTCGGCGTGATCTTGGCCGTTATGCCGTGGAACTTCCCCTATTGGCAGGTTATTCGCTTCGCCGCTCCGACACTGACCTCAGGCAATGGTGGTCTGCTCAAGCACGCTTCTAATGTCACGGGATCTGCTCTGGCAATCCAAGATGTTTTTGAGCGGGCTGGTTACCCCAAAAATTTGTTCCAGACCTTGGTGCTTGCGCAGCACTCCATGGTCAACGAGATCATCGCCGACAAGCGCGTTGCCGCTGTCACTCTCACTGGTAGTGAGGGTGCTGGTGCCAATGTTGCTGAAGCTGCTGGACGCGCTCTCAAGAAGACCGTTCTCGAACTGGGCGGATCTGATCCGTTTGTCATTCTCGATGATGTTGATCTGGATGCCATAACGCCCCTGGCTGTTCGTGCACGTTTTACAAACACTGGCCAAAGTTGCTTGTGTGCAAAGCGATTCGTCGTGGACAGCAAAGTTATTGACGGCTTTGAAGACCGCGTCGGTAAAGCCGTTGCTGCGTTGAAGATAGGGGATCCTCTTGACCCTTCAACCCAGATCGGCCCCCTGGCCAAGCCCAGCTTCGTTGACGATATTGATCGACAGGTTCAGGGATCGATTGCTATGGGCGCACGTCTGATTACTGGTGGCCACCGCCTGCCCGGCGATGGAAACTTTTATGCGCCCACCGTCTTGGCGGATGTCACTCCTGACATGCCCGTATTCAATCAAGAGACTTTTGGGCCGGTTATGGCGCTCGTCAAGGCAGAGAATGCGGAGCAGGCCATTGAGCTCGCAGATGCTTCTCAGTATGGTTTGGCGGCATCAATTTGGACTTCAGACATGAACCGTGGACTCGAACTGGGCAAGGGAATTAATTCCGGTGCACTTTTTGTCAACGGTGTCGTGGCCTCTGACCCTCGACTTCCCTTCGGTGGTGTGAAGCTCAGCGGTTATGGACGTGAGCTTTCAATTGAAGGCATGCATGAATTCACCAATGTGCGAGCAGTCTGGGCGGGCGAGCTTCCTCGTTCCTTATAGGTAGTGGCAGTCAGTGCAAGAAAACTACACTGGAGACCTACGTTCCTGCACAAAGTGGTGAGAGATGACTGATCTTCGCAAGGTTGATATCAACCTCATTGTGGTGCTCGATGCGATTCTGAGCGAGCGTAACCTCACACGTGCGGGTGAGCTCATTGGAATGACACAGCCCGCGGTCAGTGGTGCTCTTGCGCGTCTTCGCCAGCAATACGACGACCCAATTCTCGTGCGAGTTGGTCGAGGCTTCGAACTTACGCCTCGTGGTGAAGAGCTGATTCCTGTCGTCCGAGACGCTATGGTGGAAATTTCTCGTACCCTGGAACTTCTTCCTACGTTCGAACCTGCCACGAGCACTCGTACCTTTTATATTTCTGCTTCTGATTACCTGCTGTCTCAAATGACAAGCCCTTTGCTCTCTGTCATAGAACAAGCAGCCCCTGGGGTCAATGTTGAATTCGATGCCCTCCCGGCAGGGGCGAACGTTGAGCCAAATGACCTCCTCCGCAGGGACGTCATCATTGCGGGAACAGGGCGTGGAGTACCTGGCAAGCGCCAATCACTATTCAGCGACACCTTTGTCTGCATCGTCGATAAGACAAACCCCCGCCTTCGAGAAGGCCAGTTGTCTTTGAGTGATCTGGCTGACTTGCGTCACGTGCACAGCAATTTCGGTGAGCATGTTCACACGCATGTGGATGACATGCTTGCTAACGCGGGAATCAGCCCTCATATAGGTGTTTCCGTTCAGGGATTCCTGCCTGTCCCATTTGCGGTAAGCGGCTCCTCAATGGTGGGTTTTGTCCCAGAAAGACTGAGTGAGCAATACAGCGAATCCCTGGGATTAACAATTGCCAAGACACCGCTGAATTCTGTGACCTTGGTTGAAGCTGCTCACTGGCACCCTTCTAAGACCGCAGACCCTGCTTTGAAATGGTTGGTAAGCATGCTTCGGACAGCTGCTGAAATTGTAGAATTTGGTGGCTCTGCAGAAGAGGAATAACTCATATGCCTGCTATCTCATAACCGGATGATTGGTCAGAAAAGCAGAGACCTAGGCTGGCGATATGAGATTTGTAGACCTATCTATGCCCTTGGACGATATTGTCCCGGTTGATCCCCCCTTTTTGCGTCCCAAGATCGAATATAAAGATCACATCGGTGGTCTCAAAGACATGTTCAACATGTATGGAATCTTGCCTGAGCAGCTTCCGGACGGCCAAGGTCTTGCTGCAGAAACAGTAACCATGACCACTCACGCCGGAACTCACGTGGATGCTCCATGGCACTATCACCCCACGATGAATGGGGGAGAGCGTGCATGGACAATCGATGAAGTGCCTTTGGACTGGTTCTTCCGACCCGGTGTGAAGTTAGATCTCACTCACCTTCCAAGCGGACACCTCGTCACTCCAGAGGATATTGATCAGGCGCTCGCGGCCATTGAGTACACACTCAAGCCCTTTGACATCGTGCTCATGCATACGGTGGCAGCCGCTTCATATGGTCGTGAGGACTATGTGGATACTGGGGTTGGCTTTGGACGTGCTGCCACACTTCACCTCACTGGCCAGGGGATAAAGGTTGTGGGCACTGACGCGTGGGGTTGGGACCTTCCCATTCCTGTCAACCGCCAGCTATTTGAATCAACAGGCGACCCCTCAGTTGTCTGGGAAGGCCATAAGGCCGGCGCTGATGTTGCGTACTGCCAGATTGAAAAGTTGCAACATCTTGATCAACTACCAGCTACGGGTTTTACTGTTGCTTGCTTCCCCACCAAGGTTCGTGGCGCATCAGCGGGCTGGACACGAGCAGTAGCAATATTCGAGGACTGACTCAGCCTTATTCTGTTTCTCGCTCGTCATTGGTCAACTTCCACACCGGGTTGATCTTTACGCGTGCGATTTTCCACTCGCCACTATTGAGCACAAGGTTGTAGTCATAGTGTCCGCCGCCAGCCCAAAAATGTTGACCTTCGGAATCGTGGACATGTGTCGCCCAGAGCGAAGATCTCACCGTGGCAGTGTTGCCTGTGATCTGGATGTCATGGTTAGCGCTGACGTGTTGCGTTGCGAAGTATTTGCCTAAATCTGTCTCGACCTTGTCGCGAATTCCAGCACGACCTTTTTGCACACCCCAGGGCGTGATGAGCTCACCGTCCTCTGTGTAACAGAGGGAATACGCCTCAAAGTTCTTCTCATCCAGATATCGAGCGAATTTAATGATGAGCTTGCTGATGGCGCGCTCGTGAAGCATCATTTCGAATTCAGATAATTCTTGAGTGTTTGTTCCGGTCATTGTTGGCCAATCCTGGGAGAGAAGTAGTAGCAGCGAACTGTTTCTGACTTTAGTTTCAATTGTGATTTCACTACAGAAGCCGAGAATTGGAATTGCACATAGCAGCTATTGATTATCGAGTTCGATAGTCAAATTGAGACCATTCTTTGCGAAAAGGGATTGAGCGTTTTGTTGTACTTATTAGCTTTACCCAACAGCATTCAAAGGAATGTAGAAGCAATATGGAATCAGAGTTTTCTACTCCCACATGGGGCTTTCATATCTAAACAGCCCAGTAAATTACTAGAGAAACTGGATGCGCCTGTCACCACCGGGTTGTGTGCCGGAACCAATAAAGTGGAGACGTGAATACGCCCCTGAGAACCCGTCTGGCGATTTCTGCGGGCAAACTCGCAGCCGCCGCATCAAGGCTGGCTGGCCGTGGCGAAGGCATGATTATTGGCGGCACCGTTGCCCTCAAGATTTCTCCTCACGCGCTTGAAGATCTAGCACAGGGTCGTGTTGCAGCGCTTGTCTCAGCAACCAACGGCAAGACCTCCACTACTCGTCTCCTTGCCACTGCAATGAGCCAAGGTGGACCGATCTCTTCTCCCACCACTGGCGCCAACATGACTGAAGGCGCAGTGTGGGCTTTGGCCACCGGTGCACCAGGTGCTCAGGCTGTTCTTGAAGTGGACGAGGCTTATCTGCCTCGCATTGTGAAAGAGACACAGCCGAAGGTTGTGCTCTTGGCTAACCTCAGTCGTGATCAGCTCGACCGCATGAGCGAAGTGGCGATGCTCGCACGCAAGTGGCGCAAGATGATCGAAGAGAACCCCGAAGTTCTCATCATTGCCAACGCAGATGACCCCATTGTCGTCTTCGCTGCAGAGAAGGCTCAGAAGATTGTCTGGGTTGCTGCCGGTCAGGCGTGGACTGCTGACTCCTCGGTCTGCCCAGAGTGTGGAACCCTGCTGACGCGTGACGAGAAGACCTGGAGCTGCTCGGGCTGTGGTCGGAAACGACCTACTCCATCGTGGAACTTTGAGTGGAAAGCGACCAAGGGCAAGACCTCCGCAACTGCGGTTTCACCTTCTGGAGAAAAGTTTGATCTGTCCAACTTGAACTTGCCTGGTCGTTTCAATGCGTCTAATGCCACCATGGCCCTGGCTGCGTGTAGCGAGCTGGGTTACAACCTGCCCAAAGCAGTGGAACTCATGTCCACGGTCTCTGCTGTGTCTGGTCGCTATGCCATTGTTCAATCCGGTGCACTCAAAGTGCGCTTGCTGTTGGCCAAGAACCCCGCAGGCTGGAGTGAACTGCTCGACATCATGCCGCCAGCACCCACACCTGTGATTGTCATGATTAACTCGAACCATGCGGACGGCCGCGACCCGTCATGGTTGTGGGATGTCCCTTTTGAGCGTCTTGCCGGCCGCACGGTGATTGCTTCAGGCAATCGTCGACGTGACCTCGCTGTTCGATTACTCCATGCCGGCGTGGACTGCGTTGTGGTCGAGGACCCCTTTGCTCCAGAAGCAGAGTTGCCTGAGAGTGTGCGAAAGCTGGACGTCATTGACTGCGCTGCGACCTATACGGCGTTCCAGAAGATCCGTGTCGGTGCTCTTGAAGGAGCGGTGGACGCATGAGCAAGACTGTGAAAATTGCCTCCATCTATCCCACCCTTTTGGGCACCTATGGTGACGGCGGAAATGTGGCTGCTTTGCGCCACATTGCTGCACTGCATGGCATCACGGTGTCAGTTGACGAGGTATCACCCGGACAGAAAGTCCCCGCAAACGCAGATATTTACGTTCTGGGTGGCGGTGAAGACACCGCGCAGTCAGCAGCTGCAGCAGCTTTGCACGCCAGCGGAGCGCTCGCCGAGGGTGTTAAGAACGGCGCTGCTGTGCTTTCGATTTGTGCCGGGTATCAAATCTTGGGCCACACCTTCCTCGACGCTGAGGGCAAGCCTTCTTCAGGTCTTGGCTTACTTGATGTCACCACGGACCGCTTAGAGAAGCGTGCTGTCGGTGAGCTTGTGGCGCATCCCCTTTCGACAGGCCCCTCCGGAATCTCAGCCGTTCTCACTGGTTATGAAAACCATGGTGGTTTCACTCATCTGGGCTCCGGTGTTGAACCTTTTGCTTCGGTCACCTCGGGAATTGGTAACGGAGATGGCACAACCGAGGGTGCCATTAACGGCCGCGTCATCGGCACCTACCTGCACGGACCCTGCTTGGTTCGAAACCCCCAGGTAGCTGAACAACTTCTGAGTTGGGCTGTAGACTGCAAGCTTGAACATATTGTCGAGGCAGAAGTGGAGGCGCTCCGACGTGAGCGCCTGGACTTTGTGAGCAAGAGTAGGTAATCCCATGAGCACAACGGCCAACGCTGTCAAACCTGAAAAGACCTTCTTTGGTCAGCCCCGTCAGCTCACCACCATCTTCGGTGTGGAGATGTGGGAGCGGTTCTCCTTCTATGGAATGCAAGGCATCCTGCTGCTCTACATGTTCTATCCCATCGCCAAGGGTGGCCTCGGGATCGACGTCAAGGTCGCTACCGGCATTGTGGGTGCGTATGGTGGTGGCGTTTATCTCGCAACCATCCTGGGTGCCTGGCTTGCTGACCGCCTCTTCGGCAGTGAACGGGTGCTGTTCTATGCCGCCGTCATGGTCATGTTTGGCCACGTTGCCTTAGCTGTTCTGCCTGCTTATGTGGGTCTGACCGTTGGTCTGATCTTGATTGCTATCGGCGCCGGTGGCGTGAAAGCGAATGCAACCAGCATCGTGGGACAGCTCTATGCCCCGGGTGATGTGCGCCGCGATGCCGGATTCTCGCTGTACTACTTAGGTATCAACCTGGGTGCCTTTATTGGCCCTCTTGCTACAGGTTTCTTGCAGACCACCTATGGATTCCACTGGGGCTTCGGCTTGGCCGCGGTAGGAATGGCTGCTGGGTTGATCCAGTACTCGATTGGTCGTCGCAAGCTTCCCCCGCAGACCCGTGTTGTTCCTAACCCTCTTCCCTCCAACAAGAAGTGGCTGGTCTGGGCACTTGGCGCAGCAGGGTTAGCACTCGTTGTTCTGCTTGTTCTTTCTGGTGTCATCACCAGCGGAAACTTGGCAACCGTGATCATCATCGTGACCGCGGCAGCAGCCATTGCGTACTTCGTTGTGATCTTGGGTAGCAAACTCATCACGCCCATTGAACGCAATCGCGTGCTGGCCTTTATTCCGCTATTCATTGCCTGTGCTGCCTTCTGGTCGTTGTATCAGCAGCAGTTCACTGTTGTGACGGTCTTTGCGAATGACCAGTTGAATCTCAACATCTTTGGCTGGGACATGCCCGTCTCCTGGGTTCAGTCCATCAACCCGGTCTTCATCTTGGCGCTCTCTGGCGCATTTGCTGCGCTGTGGACCAAGTGGGGAACCAAGCAGCCCAGTACTCCCGTGAAGATGGGCCTGGGAACAATCGTGATGGGTATTGCCTTTCTGCTCTTCATCACGGTCTACAACGCAGCCCCTCACACCGCACCACTGCTGGCACTGGTCGCTATCTTGTTTGTGTTCACTATTGCTGAGCTGCTGATCTCACCGGTCAGCCTCTCTGTGAGCACCAAGCTCGCACCCACCGTTTTCCGCACCCAGATGGTGGCGCTGTTGTTTCTTTCCAAAGCGTTAGGTACCGCAATGTCGGGGCAGCTTGCAGGCCTCTATGACGAAAAGCACCCCGAGATGAACTTCGATTACTTCGCCTACTCTGGTCTGGCAGCTATCGGACTCGGTATTGTGCTCTTACTCATTCGTAAATGGGTACTCAAGCTGATGGAAGGCGTTCGCTAATGATCACGACAGAGTTCACGGATGCTCAGGGCGTCGTCATCACCTATGACGTGTACTCGGTTTCGAACCCTCGCGCCGTGGTTCAGATCATGCACGGACTCGGTGATCACGCGGGTCGCTATGCCCACGTTGCTGCCGCTCTGAATTCAGCTGGCTACTCTGCTTATGTTCCTGACCAGCGCGGCCACGGCCGCACGGGCGTCAAGCAGTTTGGCGGGGATCTCTCCAGGCTCGGCAAGCTGGGCCCCGGTGGTTTCCGCGCCGCTGTTGCTGACTTCACCGAGATGACCAACATCATTCGCGCCGAAAACCCTGGTGTTCCCATCGTGCTCCTCGGTCACAGCATGGGCTCGTTGATGGGGCAAGTGCTCATCAACGACCACGCCGCGGACTATGCCGCTGTGGTGTTTTCCGGCAGTGCCTACCGCCAGCCTGGTTCGATGAATGCAGGCAAGCTGAATAAGCGTTTTGATGCTCCCGGTTGCACTGGACACGAGTGGCTCAGCCGTGACCCTGCCGTCTGGAAGTCGTTCCAGGAAGACCCCTGGACTTTCGAAGCAGACACTCTCAAGCTTTATGGTCTTGCCGATGGCTTACGCCTGTTCGGCAAGCCTGCCAAAGACATGGCTCAAGTTCCCCTGCTGTTGATTGTGGGCGAAGAAGACCCGCTCGGCGGCAAGCCCAGCAACATCAAGCTGGCAGAAAGCTATATCGAGCGCGCTGGCCAGATGGATGTGACCGTGGGAATCTATCCCGAGGCTCGTCACGAAATCTTCAACGAGACCAATAAAGAACAGGTCATCGATGACATGATCTCGTGGATCTCTGAGCGAGTAGCGTCCTAGCTAGACAATGCGGCACGTGTTGCCGAGTTCAGCATCCACACCGCCTGAACGCGCCTTCTCCACATAGTTGGGGTGAAGATCCAGCCATTGCGTGACAAACCAGCAACCCGAGGTCACCTTCTTGTCGGTAGTGGCAATGATGTCGTCGATGGTGTTTCGAACCAGCACCGCACCGAGCCCCTCATTACGGTGAGCAGGGTCAATGAAGGTGCCGGTAATCATGATGTCACCTTCGCGAGAAACATAGTGGGCGACGCCCACTTCCTTCTCATCGCTCAAGATGACGTAGCGACTTTGTCCTGGCTGGTGAACTACTTCAGTGCTCATAGAACGAGCCTAGGACGATAACTGCGAGAATAGGCGAGTGAGTTCAGCAAACGGTCGCATCATCGAGGGAAACAACCTCGAAGTTTTGGCGACACTGCCGGATGAATCTGTCACACTGATTTATATCGACCCTCCCTTCAACACGGGGCGTGAGCAGAGTCGCAGCAAGGTGACTTCGGTCCTTGCTGCGGATGATTCCACCAAAGGCTTGGTGGGTTTCAAGGGCAAGAGCTATGAGCGCACCCGCAGTGATTTGATGAAGTATGACGATCGCTTTGATGACTACTGGGCTTTCTTAGAGCCTCGCCTGCGCGAGGCTTGGCGTCTGCTCGCAGATGATGGCACGTTGTATTTGCACCTCGACTACCGCGAGGCTCACTATGCCAAGGTGATGCTGGATGCGCTCTTTGGCCGTGATTCTTTTATCAACGAGCTGATCTGGGCTTATGACTACGGCGCGAAGGCGAAGGGTCGCTGGCCAGCCAAACACGACACCATCTTGGTTTATGTGAAGAACCCCAAGAACTACTACTTCAACTCGGAAGAAGTCGACCGCGAGCCCTATATGGCTCCCGGTCTCGTCACCGCGGAGAAGGCAGCCAAAGGCAAACTTCCTACCGATGTCTGGTGGCACACCATCGTCTCTCCCACGGGCAAAGAGAAGACCGGTTATCCCACGCAAAAGCCCGAAGGCATTTTGCGCCGCATCGTTCAGGCATCCAGCCGTGAGGGTGACACCGTGCTCGACTTCTTCGCCGGCAGCGGAACCACGGGAGCGGTGGCAGCGGCCCTCGGCCGCAACTTCATCTTGATTGATCAAAACCCCGAAGCGCTCGCCGTGATGCGGTCGCGCTTCGCCCCTCTCGAAGGAGCTGTTCGCTTTGAGTAATGCTGAACTTCCCCGCACAGACGAGCTGCGCGTCAAGCGCATTCCTGAGAAGCAGGTCTTTGACCGCGATGCGCTCAATGCCCTTCTCGATGAAGCCATCGTGGGCCACGTTGCAGTCCTGCGCGGGGATCAGCCCGTGGTTCTTCCTGTGGGTATCGGCCGCGATGGCGACACTTTGCTGATTCATGGTTCTACCGGCTCAGGTATCTTCCGCGAGATGGCGGACGGACGTCCGCTGTCTGTCGCCGTGACGTTGCTTGACGGACTTGTCTATGCTCGCTCGGCTTTTGAAAGCTCTATTCACTACCGCTCAGCTGTGATTATGGGCAGCGCAGCTGTCGTTGAAGGTGACGAGAAGCTCGAAGCTCTCGCCATTCTCACCAACCACATGATGCCTGGACGCTGGGAAGAAGTTCGCGAGACCACCAAGAAAGAATTGGCAGCAACCATGGTGCTTCGTGTTCCACTCGAGCGAGTCAGCGTTAAGGTTAGCGACGCAGGACCAGATGAATTCGAAGATGATGGTGATGACCGCTCCATCTGGGCAGGAGTGCTCCCACTTCGCATCGTTGCGGGGGAGCCTTATGCCTCAGAAATGACCCCGGAGGGAACTCCAGTTTCTCCTTCGGTTATTGCTCAGACGCAGCGCCTAAGCTAAAGACTTAAATAACCGTTCATATTCTCGGCAGATGTGGAAAGAGAAACACATGTCAGGCACACCAGATGAAATAGAGATTGACGACGACGAGCTTGAGCTGGCTGCTGGCGGAATCATTCTTTCGAAAAACCCGTCTCAAACAGGAAATAGCTCCTATAGCTACAACTCGACTATCTATTTCCAAGCAAGCACCACCGACACCATTACATAGGAGAGCGCCATGTCAGAAAAGCCTGATGAGGTTGAAATCGACGATGACGATCTTGAGTTGGCTGCCGGAGGATTGAAAAACATCACGTCAAACTCGACGTATTACTTCAACTCGACAATCTATTTTCAATCAAATAACGACAATAAGTAATCCCTGCCCTTTTATTGATAGGGGCTTAACACGTAGTCTCACATCACAAGCTCGAGAATCTTTCTAGAGAAATGAAAGTTATATGCCAGAGAAACCTGAAGAAGTAGAAATTGATGATGAAACTCTCGAGCTCGCTGCAGGTGGGTTTGCCTTCACAAAACCTGTGAACACAACTGCGGTTTAGCCCATTTTGCAGACCGTGAAGCGCTAAAAATAAGAGGATTGAACATGCAGGAGAATTCAGCTGAAGTTGAAATTGGCGACGATGCTCTAGAAATTGCCGCAGGCGGGGTAATCAAGCCAGTTAACACGACCATCCCAACTACGTATAAAGAACCGCATTAGTCATAATTTTGTGAACTGCCCCACACCGTACAGCAAATAATCACGCAGCCGCCCTACGAAGGAGACCATTCATGGAATCTGTATCGCCAGAACCTCAGGAACCAACTACTTCAGAAATTGAACTTGACGATGATGCTTTGGAGCTGGCTGCAGGGGGCTCTTCGGGTAGCGGGATGATGAACTCAACAGAAATCGTCTACGCCTCAACTTTCATCCCATTTGACTCCTCGTTTTAAGTGAGCTCTTCCACGCCCCACGTACTCCTCGCAACACCCGTTGCAGGTGGAGTTATTGCGCATCAATACCTGCACTCTGTGCTGAAGCTTCAACGACACTTTGATGCTTTGGGGTGGACCCTTGAGGTCGTTACTCAACCCGATGGGCTTGTTACCCGAAGTAGAAATAGCTTTGCCAGCGTTGTGGTGCGCAATGAGAAATTCACGCACCTACTCATGCTTGATGCGGATGTCACCGTGGAACCGGAGGGAATTGAACGCATTATTCGTTCAGGCCATGATTTCGTAGGCTGTGTCGTTCCGTTCCGAGAAGTTGATTGGGACAAGGTACGTTCTCATCTGGACATGATTCCTGATGCCAGCGCTCAACAATTGAAGACGATGTCCACAAAATATGCTCTATGGCCAGAGAGCAAACAGAAGTCAGTGAATGGTTTTATTCCAGTTCATGCCATTGGATCGGCCATCATGCTTCTGTCGCGTTCGGCTCTGATGAAGATTTCTGAAAGTGAACTTGTCAGTTATGCAACCGAAGGTCTGTATGCATCTGACGGCCACAAAGAAGGCTGGACATTCTTTGATCCGTTTGTTGATGCACAGGGTGTGTATTTATCTGAGGACTATGCCCTCTGTCAGCGATGGCGATCTTTGGGAGGAACGGTGTGGGCAGACTTGCGCACTCCCACTCATCACATTGGCCCCGTCCACATTGAAGGCAACATCGAAGCAAGTTTGAACGCGGCTTCTGAATACACTCGTGCAGCCCGAAGCAAGAAGAGCTCTGATTAAACCAGCTGGCGTGAAGCGAGTTGAGTAAACGCTCCACCCAGTGCCATCAATTCTTCGTAGCTGCCCATCTCGATAACATTTCCTTTATCGAGAACGATAATCTGATCTGCCTTGCGAATGGTGCTGAGGCGGTGTGCCACCACAATTCGGGTGGAGCCGAGTTTCTCAATCGATTCAGAAACAATGTTCTGGGTGTGATTATCCAGTGCGCTTGTTGCCTCGTCCAAGATGAGAATTCGAGGCTCTCTGACCAAAGCTCGAGCAATCATCAGGCGTTGCTTCTGTCCACCTGAGAAAGTGCTGGCACCGTCGCTGATGACGGTTTGCATGCCCATGGGCATTTCGCGGATGTCTTGAGCAATACCCGCACGTTCTGCTGCACGCCAGGCGTCTGTCTCATTACTGCCAGGAGCGCTAGCCAGAATATTTTCCAGGATTGTTCCGGGAATCAGTGCAGATTCCTGAGGAACGATACCCATCTGGGCAAGGACAGCAGATCGATCCAGCGAGCTGAGCGCTTGACCGTCATAGAGCACTGTTCCAGAATCCGGTGTTTCCAAGCCCAAAAGCAGCCTAATGATTGTGGACTTACCGGAACCACTTGCTCCCACGATGGCTGTCATCGTTCCGGCAGGAACATTAAATGACACATCGTTAAGGATGTTCATCTCGGGGATGTAACCAAAGTTGACGCTGTCGAAACTGACTCGTCCTGCGAGAACGCCAGGGTCACCACCTGCATTACCTAATGGTTCAGGTTCAGCGTCCAGAAGGGGTTTGAGGGAGACGATGCTGGGCCATGCAGAAACAAGGCCAATAGCCAAAGGCAACAGGCCTACTATGGCGGCGGCGGCTGATGCCGAGGCTGATGTGGCTGTGGTGAATTCACCAATAGTGAGATTGCTGGCACCGGTTGCTTCTGAAACCACAAGAATGATGGGAACCAACGCTGTGGGGAGACCCGAGATGAGGCCCATGATGAGGTTTGTCTGGCTCACGTCACGAAGTGCGATGTGCATCTTGGCAAAACGGTAGGTCCAGCGAGAGAACATTCGTTCTTCCGCTCCTGCGGTTCGGATTTTAGAAATCCCAACAAGCATCGAGAAAGTCAACCCGGTGAGCTCAATGTTTGATTCAGTTTGACGACGAGCATTCTTTCCCAGTTTGGGAAGCATGGCTAAGCCGATCACGAGTGCGAGTACTGCAAGCCCGACTACTCCAGATGCAAGACCAGGACTCAAATAGCCGAGAACTATAACGCTGCCGATCAGTGCGCCCACTGCAGAAATAATGGAAGGCACGATTGAAGCCATGGAGCTTCGGAATATCCCGGCACCGGCAATACGTTCACCAAGTTCACCAGGAACGTTCTCGCGGTGGAAGGAAGCAGGTAGGCGGAAGACGCGTTCATAGATGGCTTCTGTGATGCGGATACCAAACCGCGCAGACAGACGTTGCACGATGAGGCCCTGGCTTGCTGCAATCAAGGTGGTCATGACCGCAATCAGGATCAAAATCACCATCAACACAACAATGCTCTGTGCCTCACCCGCCGGCACCAACTCACCGATGATCAGACCGCTGGTGACGGGAACAATCATTCCAATCACGATAGAAATGACCGCCGTTGCAACCAGGAACATCACATCGCGCAAGGATCCATGGCTCCAACCCAGACGAATGAGTTGTTTCACCCCAGAGGGACCATCTTGCAGGGAAGGAACCAATGCCCAGGCGTGGGTATCAATATCCCGCGCAACCTCAGCAGTGACTGTCACTGTTCCACCGTTCGACAGATGCAGCGTCGATCGAACTCCCCGTGGAATAATCGCTACCCATTCGCCGCGGAAGTTGACCAACAGTGCTTCAGATTGTGCAATCCACCAGTTCTTTTCTGATGTGAGGTCAATCTTCCGGACGGCAATTCCCAGAGCTCTGGCCGCGTGATCGGGAGTCCGCGGGTGTGTTCTTAAAGCAGGGGAGATTCGAGACTTGGGAACAATGTTTCCTTCGAATTCTGCGCACCGCAGAACCGCATTGATGAGGTCATTTTCCGTGGATTCGTGTGCTCCAACGCGACCGCCTTCAACAACACTTCTCACCGCGTGTTGAGCTGAATCTGCTTGGCTCATTCGGAACCCACTAATTCTGCGTAGTGCCCGCCTGTGGAGAGCAGTTCCTCGTGTGTTCCACGCTCAACAACAACACCCTTGTTCATCACAATGATTTCATCGCAGTCGCGCACAGTAGATAAGCGGTGAGCAATGATGAGCAGACCTGAGCCTGAAGCTAACAAGGAGTTCATCACTTGTTCTTCAACAATGGGATCAAGGGCACTGGTTGCTTCATCTAAGACAACGATGCCGGGTTTGCGCAGCATGACGCGCGCAATCTCTAGGCGTTGACGTTGGCCGCCTGACATGTTGCGACCACCATCGGCGAGAGTAGATTCATACCCGCCTGGGCGCGACTCTATTTCGTCGGCGATGGAAGCAGCTTGGGCAGCAGCCTTGACGTCTGCCGTATCAATCAAGTCATCAAACATCGTGATGTTGTCTCGGATGCTGCCGGCAAACAGAACAACGTCTTGTTCGACGTATCCGACAGACTGTGCGCGAATGGCAGGGGCCGTTTCTCCAACGGGGACACCATCTAGCAACACCTCACCGCTGGTGGGGTGTAATAATCCGACGACTAATCGTGCTGCGGTGGACTTGCCACTTCCAGAAGCTCCGACAAGCGCGACACGTTTACCTGGCTCTAACCGAAATGAGAGAGAATCAACGCTGGGTTCAGCCAAGGGTGAGTATCGGAACGTGACGTTCTTGACCTCAAGAACTCCGTTACCTTCAGGCTGTTCAGTGCCGACAATTTCCTCACGCTGCTGCAGGAGGTCATCCAGCCGAGTAATCCAGGTGCGAGCCTGCTGAAGTGTGTCGATAGCTGACGACCACAGCCCGATGGGGCGCATAAATATCGGAATTAATGCCATCACTGCTATGTAGGCACCGACAGAGAGCGAGCCACTTTCAACAAGAAGTCCGCCCACGCCTATGACGAGCGCTCCAGCAATCGTACTGACCAGTCCGGGAAGCATGCCCAACACGGAAGAAGACATCATCAGGTCGTTGTTGACACTGTTGACTTTGGCGTAGTGTCCAAGCACTGTGCGCATTGCATGTTCTTCACCGCCGGTTGCTTTGATGGTTTCGATGGAACGAAGCGAATAACTCGTGGCACCGGCATAAGCCGCGTTTTCTTGCCCGAGCCGACCGGAGAGCGTGATGCGCTTGGACTGCACAGCTCTCACGGTGAGTAGAACAGTTCCCGCCGCGAGCAAAGCGATGACGGCAAGTTGCCAAGAGAAGGCAAAGAGCGCAAAACCTACGGCAATGGAAGTAATGAATCCCACCGCTGCAGGAACAATCGTTCCGGCAACAATGAGAGAAACAGAATCAATGAGCTGCAGACGTGCCGCAATTTCTCCGGGATAGCGCTGGGCATAAAAGGACGTGGGTAACCGCAGGGCTCTCCTGACAAGAATCTGAGCTTCTCGTACCGTCATTGCTTGAGTGAGTTTTCTGGAAACGACGCTTTGCCAGACGCCCAACAGCATTCCCAAGCCCAAACTGGCGCTCATGATCATGAGGGCAATGCCCGCCCATTCGGTCAGGCCCGCGATGAGGTATTGCTGAACGAACGCTTGCAATGCCAGCGGGCCAAGCAAGGCAGGAACTGCTGAAATGAGGCCACCAACAAGCAGGAAAGCGATGCCGCTGCCCATACTTTGTATGCGCCACTTCATGGAGGCCAACGTACTGGGAGCAGAGCCACCCTGTGTAAATTCTGCAGTGGGCTTCATTCGCAAGATAAGGCCGGTAAATGATTTGTCTGCCTCTTCCCAACTAATCAGAACCCGACCGCGCGCGGGATCGTTGAGAAAAACACCCTTACTTGAGGTTCCTTCGACAACGACGAAGTGGGCAAAATCCCAATAGGCGATGACCGGAGAAGTTTGATTGGCCAGCGATTCAAGGGAGATGCTGACGCCTTTTGCCTCCAGGCCGTACTGTCGTGCCGCCTGGACAACACTTTTAGCGCTGGCGCCGTCTCTCGAGACACCACATGCGACGCGCAAGTTCTCTAGAGTTTCCCACTTACCGTAGTGGGCGAGAATCATGGCCAGAGAGGCTGCACCGCACTCGGTGACCTCCATCTGAAGGACAGTGGGAACAGCAACTCGGTTTTTACGAAGCGAGTGGGTAAACGCTAATTCTTCTTCTAATTGTTGGGGAGTTGGTTTTGGTGCAGTATGCGCTTCAGTAGGCACGTGCCCTTTCCTTCCTGCTCCGCTGACAATCAGTGTTGTACTTGCCTCAAGGCTACAATCTAAATGTGTTCAGGAATCGTGCAATGAGTAAAGAGCCAACGGGTGACGTTGATCGTCCATTCAAGCTCGTCACCACACCAGCACGATTTGGTCTGCTTATTGCTCTCGTCGCGGCAGTTTGCGGTCTGCTCTGGCTCTTCGGTGGTCAGCTTGCCGTCAAGGCACCGGCTATGGGCGTGATGGTCAACCCCCCGGGAAATGTTGAAGTTTTCTCCACGGTCAGTGGAACAATCGAAAACAACCTGATCCCAAGTGGAACCCCGGTTCTTAAAGGAGATGTCCTCGCCACCGTCAAAACACCTGAAGGTGATTTTGTTGACATTTCTTCACCTATTGATGGAAAAGTGGTCTCCCTTTCCACAACTGAATTTGCCTTGATATCTGCTGGCAGCCCTGTTGTGACATTGGCCCACAACACGGAGCCCATGATTGGGTTGATCTTTGTTCCGTCCACCGCCATGGATGATGTTGTTCCAGGACTCAAGGTGGAAGTCAGCCCTGACACCACTGATCTGACTCAAGCAGGATACATCGTTGGAAAAGTAACAAAAGTTGACCCACTTCCTGTCACCGTCGAACGCTTGCAGCTCATCTTGGGTGACACAGGCCAGGCCCAGCAGCTTCTTGCGGCAGGTCCCGTCCAAGAAGTTTTCGTTGAACTTGAACAAGATCCTCAGGGTGCACTGGGCCTCTACTGGTCTGGTGAAGGCCCTGCTGCCGCAGAAGATATCTCTAGCGGCACGATTGTCGAAGCCAAAATCATCCTCAGAAATCAGACTCCCTGGGAAGCTTTCACAGGAAATTAATCCAGATGAATCTTGCCTCTAAGGACCGACTGAGCTCGTGTAACGTGACTCTTCATGTCCTCTTCTGAGCAGTTTTGCCACCAGTTCAACAGCTGTAGATTTCTTTGATAATGGGCATGTCCGCTTCGTGAACGAATGTCTCGATCGTGCCACAAGTGAAACGCGGGCTCGTTCTTCAGTACTTTCACGGTCGCACCAGTACGCACAAACGCGGCACTGAGCGCGTCATCTTCGCCACCCCAGCCTTGAAATCTTTCATCCATACCGCCAACGGAAAAGTAGCGGGCTCGTTGCATGATCACGATTCCACCACACAAGGGAATCACATCCCCATTTCGGGAATCATCTCGATCTGTCTGAGCGGGCTGAGGAAGGACTGCGCTCTGAAGATAAGTGTCTCGCTGGTCTTCCGCAAGCTCTATTAATCTGCTGAAGGGGCGAATGACGTCGTCATGGCTTGCGACCCGGTTCAGGGTAGCCATGAAGGTCCGTGAATCCATCAGTGTGTCGGCGTCAACAATCGCGATGACGTCATCGGTTGATGCCGAGAACCCACGATTGATGGCGCATGCCTTATTGAAAGAACCTGTACTTTCTGTGAAAACACGGATGACACCAGCAGGTACGCTCAATTCTCTATCAGGTTGCTCAGCATGTTCCGACAACAGCACCGTGATGTTCAGCTCACTCAGCCACCTCAACACAGCCTCGGCGTTGATGCGCCGATTACCTGAAAGGTCAACCCGGTAGGGAACAATCGCAACAGCGGTCATTTCGAACCTTGAGCAAGCAGTGCCCGTGCACCACTCAACGAGTGACCAAAGGAACCAGCAGTGGTGGCCATGATGTGCCCTCCCGCAGCGCGCCAGCGCTCGCAGAATGCAACATCTCCTGAGGCAACGCGGTGTGAAGTAATCACAGAGTCAAAGAAACCCCAGTAATGCTCCAAGTATTCGATTCTTTGGTCGCCCACAAGTCCGCGGTATCTGGTCACGTGATTGCTGGCGGAAAGCTTCTCTATTCCTCCCCGCGAAAGCACTACAGCAGACATACTGGTGTGGAGGGCCTCAAAGTAGCCGTTACTTTGAATGCGAGGGCGTTCTACACCCTCAAATATGACGTTGTAGGTATAGGCAAAACCGGATAGTTGCTCTGGGCTTAACCCTGAAGAGGCTGAGGCTTTATTCCAGTTGGGCTCCTCTTGCTTCACAGGAATGGTGACGAAGTCATGTTGACTGCTCATGATGTGGTCTAACGACACTTCCGTTACCGCACGGGTGGAATAAGTGTTTCCGTCGAGCAATAGGAGATGTGAGAACTCATCTCGCAAGAGCATGGCACTGAGCGCTCGATTACGAGAGAGGGCAAAGTCAGGCTGTGGATCAATGACGAGGCGATGTTTCACCTCTGCCAGCTCTAAGACTTTCGTCATGGTGGTGATATTTTTTAACGTTTCGACCGACACCGACTCCCCGGGCGCCCTCACTGAAATTAACAAGGATTTTTGTGAAACAGGTATGGCCTGAAACTCGACCAGAAGCCCCGATTTGTGAAGTTCTTGCAGGGCTTTCTGGATTTCAGGAAAGGGGTCGTGATGCAGATCAAAGAGGGCTTGTACCGTTTGCGAAATACCACGAGGAGAATTGTGGCCGTTAGAAAGCACAAGAACCATATATGCGGTTCGATTAATCCAGGTGACAAGTTCGGAGCCAGGAAGCGTGACGAGATAGCCCTCGTGCGTGGGAACAATCGTGAGGTTGTCTCGCTTTGTGGGGTGTGCGTGAGAAGTCATGTGGGGAGCACCTTTTCTACTGCCAAGGATATGTGATGCCGAGAACTGCTCAATGAGTAATGGTCTTGCCACAGCTGATGGCCATCTTGTGCCAGAGACCTTGCGAGATCTGGGCTGTGAAGAAGAGATGCGCAGGCAGCGGCGAATGCGGATGCTGAATCAGCAATCAGCGCACCTTGGGTGTTGAGGATTCCCTCTATACCCATGCTTGTAGTGACGACGGGAGTGTGGTGAGCCCACGCCTCAAGGATTTTGATCCGTGTTCCAGATCCAGCGAAGAGGGGAACTATCGCTACGTGTGCTGTGCGGTACCACGACGAAACTTCTGGAACATTTGCATGAATGCGAACGAGTGAACTCTGGTAACTCAAGAGTTCTGGGGTGGGGTTTGCTCCAACTAGTGTCACACGCACCCCCGGAAGTAACGGCACCACCTCTGTGATGAACCAGAGCAGGCCTTCCTCGTTTGGGGCATATCCCAAGGTTCCCACAAAAAGGAGGTCTGTCGTCTTGGCGGTTGACTCTTGGGAGGGTGATTCAGGGGCTCGGCTGGCGTTGGGAATGGTCATCACATTCGCAGAAACAACATCGCTGAGATGCGGAATAGAACTGTGTGGCTGAGCAAAAGTAACCAGGTCAAACCTCCTACTCAACTCTGAAGTTTTCCTGATGATGTCCTCTGTGAGGTGTTGATTACCCAGGCGCTCTTCACGGACCCAGTCGACATCATCAAGATCAAGAATGGATGGCAGCCTGTGAAGTGAGGTTGCTGCAGTGAGCTCGGCCGTGACTAGCCTGAATACCACCACGAGCGCTGCAGCGCGCGCGAGGTTATGCAACTTGTCTATATCGCTCTCTCCGATCCTAATGTTGTAAAGTCCTGTCTCACTAGCTAACGGGGTCAGGATATTGATTGTCGAAGCGGAGTGGCGAGCAAAATCTGGTGCGCTGGGATGGGCGGGATATATCGGAACCACCACGAGATCCACATCAAAATCTTGAGACAAACATTCCAGCCATATTCCAGCTCGCATGGACAACCCATTGCCTGTTTTGCCTGGAACAAGCGGGGTGATGAGTATCGCTCGCTTTTTCATTCAGGAAGATGCAATATTTCGAGGTTGGGCATTCCCCAGGTTTCATGACCCATATCTTTAGCCATGATGGCAAGTCCCTCCGTTTCAGATTCTCCTCCACCGACTCCGACAACTTCGTTGCGGCTTCGAGAATAGGGAGAACGAACACCGTAAGGGAATGCAGGAAAGACCAGGCCGTCTCTGTGAATGTCTGCCTTGATCAAAATCATGGTGCCACCGATGCCCTCGAGGCGAACGAGGTCGTGAGACCTCATGCCATGCATAAATAAGGTGCCATCCTGTCTCCACGCATTTCCGTCATAGGCCTTGCCGCCTAATTCGATAACGCAGTTGGGGTGGACGATAGATTTCCCCGTTGCGACCATGCGTGTTAATACGTCCGGTGGGAACCACGACACATCGACATCAAGCCAGACGGCCCAGTCCTCATCTCTGAGTGCGGCGAACAACAAGTGGTTTCTACTTTTGGCCAACACAATTCGTCGGGGAGCTTGAATCGCATTAGCCCACCTGTGAAAACCGTTGGGAATCGAGAAGTCGAAGTTCTTCTCAACAATCGTGATGTTCCGATACCTCTTCTTGAGTTCTTCTTCTTTTTCCCGTAAAGCCTCGAGAGTCCCATCGTCGCTGTCGCTCACAAGGAATCCCAGACTGAGCGTGCGGGGGTCTTGTTCTAAGGAAGCGATATTTTCGAAGTAGCGATCGAGATGGCGCGCAGCATTTTTCAGGGGCGTCAGGATGACAAACGACTGCGACATTACTCAAATATAAGTGTTCGGGTTCTAGTCTGGATTCATGGTCGCGACGAACTCTGAGGCATCACAAGTTTCTGACGCATTAGAGTCACTCTCTGAAGAAGAGAGAGCCGAGCTGGTTGCTTTGGCAGAAGATTCTTCCTATGTGACTCCGAGAGTAATGAGCCATCTCAAGGAGTAGCTAGCCCTTACTTCTGAGAAGCTTGAGCTTTCTTCTTTGCCTGTGCGTCCGACTTTGCCTTGTGTGCCACACGGGCAGCTTCACGAGCTTCAGCTTCCTTGAGCTTGATGGCGCCGGTTGCGGTGCCAGGCTCAACCATGGAGCCCATCATTTCGGCTGAACGTTCGGCGATAAGGAGGGCATCTTCATCAGCTGCTTCCTGCATCGCAGACTTCTGACGAAGAGGAGTTGCCTTGAGGAACCAACTCAGGATGAAGGCGATTGCAACAACAACGAGACCAATTTGGTAGATGGTCACCGTTGCCTCGGCGAAGCCCACGAGGAAGGGCTTTGCCAGTGCCTCATTTGCGCCCACGAGGAACGAAGTGTCGCCATCGAGGGACGTTCCCACGGCAGTGGGGTCCTTATAGACGGCAAGGATGCCGGCATTAGCGGGGTTGGAGGTAATCGCAGGATCAGCCAATGCCTTGGCTACACCAGCAGTGATGGCAGGAGTTTCGAAGGCTTTCTTCAATGCTTCAGGGATGGTGTTGAAGAGCACAGAGAACAAGATTGCCGTACCGGCAGTTCCACCCATGGTGCGGAAGAAGGTGGAGGAACTGGTGGCCACACCAATATCGCGGGGACCGACCGAGTTCTGGCTGGCCACGGTCAAGGTCTGCATCAGCTGACCCAGGCCAGCGCCCATGAAGAACATGCCAACCATCACGAACCATAGGGGGCTATCCCAGGTGAGACGCGTGAAGAGCAAGAAGCCCAAGATCATGAAGGCAGTACCAATGCGGGGGAACCACTTGTAGCTTCCGGTCTTAGCCATAACCTGACCGCTCACGATGCTGGCAATCATCATGCCCAAGATCATGGGGAGCATGAGCAGACCACTCTCGGTGGGCGTCGCGCCCTTGACCAGCTGGAGGTAGAGAGGAATGGTCATCATGGCACCGAACATGCCAAAGCCCACGAACACACCCAAGATGGTGGACATCGTGAAAGTCTGCGATTTAAACATCTTCATCGGGATGAGTGCGTCATCGCCCATGGAGCGCTCGATCATGACGAAGGCCACCGCCGAGAAGACACCAATGAGGTAGCAAGAAATAGATGCGGTGGAGAGCCAGCCCCACTCGCGACCCTGCTCTGCAACAACTAACAGCGGAACGGTGGCAGTGATAACTGTTGCCGCACCCCACCAGTCAATCCGCACGCGGCGGTGAGTCTTGGGCAGGTGCAATGCCTTGAGAACAACAGCCAATGCCACGATGCCGATGGGCACGTTGATGAGGAAGACCCAGCGCCATCCGGTGATACCCAGGATGTCAGGAGTTCCGGACAGCAGACCGCCAATCAGGGGCCCAATAACCGAGGAGACACCAAATACAGCCAGGAAGAAGCCCTGGTATTTTGCACGCTCACGCGGCGCGAGCATGTCACCCATGATGGCCAGAGGCAACGCCATCAAACCACCCGCACCCAGACCCTGGATAGCGCGGTATCCGGCAAGGGCATACATCGAGTCGGCGGTTCCGGCCAGAAGTGAACCTAGAACGAATACCGAGATCGCAATGATGAACAGCGGGCGACGACCGAAGATGTCGCTGAGCTTGCCATAGAGCGGAGTCGAGATGGTCGACATGATCATGTAGGCGGTGGTGACCCACGCCTGCAGAGACATACCGTCCAGGTCATCGGCGATGGTGCGCATCGACGTGGAGACAACAGTCTGGTCCAGAGCGGAGAGGAACATGCCGGACATGAGTCCGATCATCACGAGAAGAATTTCTCGCTTGGACATGATCGATTCGCCGAGAGCGCGAGCGTCTGTTTTAGACATACCTAGCCTTAGGTTGGGGAAAATTATGTGGTTACTAAAAGTAACTCAAGTAACTCATAGTATCTTAGAGTTTCAGGAAACCAATCACACTTCGCAGGAGGTGAACACATGAGCCAGGACATGCTGAGCTTGAAAGAGCGCATTAATAGTGTCGATAAAGACGCCTTCTTCTCTGTGCTCTCTCACATCGGTGACAAGTGGAGCCTGGTATTGCTGGGAATGTTGAACATGCGCCCAATGCGATACACCGAGCTGGCTGACCGTATTCCCAAAATCTCCCGACGAATGCTCACCGTGACACTGCGCCAGCTAGAACGAGATGGACTCGTTGAACGGAAAGTTCACTCAGGAAGTCAGCCCTGGTTTGAGTACGACCTCACAGAGCTCGGACGGACTTTGATCGTTCCCGTGAAGGCCCTTGCTGACTGGGCACTCGACAATATCGAACTCATCATTGAAAACCGAGATTCCTATGACGCGGAGAACACGGGTTCGTGAGTACACGAGCAGTAATCGCTCTGGCCCTTCCACTAGCTTTGGCACTTTCTGGGTGTGCCGGGACTGCCGAACCAATGGTGAAGGCTACAGCGACGCACTCGGTGACGCCTACCCCAACACCGACACCGACACCAACTCCCACACCGACCTATAACCTGGTCGATCCTGGGTCCATCACTGTGGTGGTGAATAAGCATCGCCCACTGAACCCTCTGAATTATGAAGCCGGGGACCTGGTTCTTCCCGGCGTTATTGGAAACCCCAACTCACGACTACTCCGAGTTGACGCGGCAACTGCTCTGGAACAGCTTGCAACCGATGCTTCAGCAGCGGGCATCTGGATGACCATCCTCAGCGGCTATCGCAGCTATGTCACTCAGGAGCAGACCTACAACAACTTTGTGGCACGCGACGGTGAAGAGCGGGCCAATCAATACTCGGCCAAGCCTGGCCACTCAGAGCACCAGACCGGTTTTGCCGTGGATCTCGATGACGGCAGTGGCTGTGCTTTGTATAACTGCTTTGCGGACACTGCAGCAGGACAGTGGCTAGCGGCCAATGCTTGGCAATACGGATTCGTCCTTCGCTACCCGCTCGGCTCTGAAGCCATCACGGGTTATGAATTCGAACCATGGCATTACCGTTATGTCGGCACAGAAGTGTCCACCGCAATGCACAACAACGGCATAGCCACCCTCGAGGAATTCTTTGGTCTCGAGCCAGCACCGACTTACTAAGCCTTCAGAGCAGCGTCCACAATCTTCTTGGCTTCCGCCTGCACGAGCTTGAGGTGCTCAGGACCCTTGAAGGATTCTGCGTAGATCTTGTAGACGTCTTCGGTACCTGACGGCCGGGCGGCAAACCAGGCAAACTCTGTTTCCACCTTCACGCCACCAATGGCTTCGCCATTGCCGGGTGCGTGAGAAAGCTTGGCAATGATGGGATCGCCCGCCAGCTCGGTTGCGGTGATGTCATCACCGCTGAGTTTGCCGAGGCGAGCCTTAGCTTCGCGATCCGCTGCGGCATCCACGCGGGCATAGGCCGGGTCACCAAAACGCACGGTTAATTCTTTATAGAGAACCGACGGAGTCTTGCCAGTGACGGCAATGATCTCTGCTGCCAGCAGGGCAAGAATGATGCCGTCCTTGTCGGTGGTCCAGACAGTACCGTCCTTGCGTAAGAACGAAGCTCCTGCGCTTTCTTCCCCACCGAACCCGACAGAGCCATCAACAAGTCCTGGAACAAACCACTTGAAGCCCACGGGAACTTCCCACAACACGCGGCCCATGCCATCTGCCACGAAGTTGATCATGGAACTGGAAACCAGGGTCTTACCAATGCGGGCGTCTTGACGCCAGCCGGGACGGTTGGCAAACAAATACTCAATAGCTACTGCCAAGAAGTGGTTGGGGTTCATCAGACCTGCATCGGGAGTGACGATGCCGTGGCGATCAGCATCGGCATCATTACCGGTGAGCACGTCGAAGTCGTTGCGCTTAGAAATGAGCGAGGCCATGGCGTTGGGGCTGGACGGATCCATGCGGATCTTCTCGTCCCAGTCCAGGGTCATGAATGACCAAGCAGGGTCAACCTCGGGATTCACCACGGTGAGGTTCAGGTTGTAACGGTCCTTGATGGCAGCCCAGTACGCAACCGATGCTCCACCAAGAGGATCAGCACCGATACGCACGCCTGACTCGGCGATGGCCTTCATGTCGATGACGTTTTCAAGGTCGGCAACATAGTGCTCGAGGAAGTCATACTCCTCGATCAGCCCTTCAGGGTTGGTGCGCTTCACATCAACGAGACCTGCTTCAATCAGCTCGTTAGCTCGTGCCGCAATCCAGTTGGTGGCGGAGCCATCTGCAGGACCACCGTGAGGAGGGTTGTATTTGAAGCCACCATCCTGGGGCGGGTTGTGGCTGGGGGTGACGACGATGCCGTCGGCTTCATCAGCGTGAGAGCCATTGTTATAGGCGAGGATTGCGTGGGACACCGCAGGAGTTGGCGTGAAGCCATCACGAGAATCCTTGAGGGTGCGCACGCCGTTCGCCGCGAGGACCTCGAGAGCAGTTTCTTGAGCGGGACGGCTCAAGCCGTGCGTATCGGCACCAATAAACAAAGGACCGGTGATGCCCTGCAGGGCACGGTATTCCACAATCGCCTGAGTGGTGGCGAGGATGTGCTGTTCGTTGAACGCGGCATTGAGCGATGAGCCGCGGTGGCCACTGGTGCCGAAGACGACGCGCTGCTCGGGCACGCTCATATCCGGGGTGAGGTCGTAATACGCCTTCACGAGGGCATCAATATCGATGAGGTCGGAAGGGAGGGCCTGGGTTCCTGCGCGGTTAGTCACAAGCCAAGTTTGCCAGTCCCGGTAGCATTTGAGACATGGGTTCTTCAGAAAAAGTAACGACGGCACCGGCATATAGCTATTTAGGCCCTGCCGGCACCTTTACTGAAGCTGCCCTGGCACAGGTCCCTGAAGCTGCGGGAAAGACCTGGCATTCGGTCAATAACGTGGGCGAAGCACTCGCCGATGTTGTTTCTGGCCGCTCGGTTGCCGCCATGATTGCGATAGAAAACTCGGTCGAAGGCGGCGTCACCGCTACCCAGGACGCCCTTGCCAACATTCCTAACCTGCGCATTATTGGTGAATACCTGGTTCCTGTTGAGTTCGAACTCGTCGCTCGAAAAGGAACCACCCTGGCAGAGGTGAACATCGTCAACGCTCACCCCGTTGCCTATGCACAGTGCCGCGGCTGGTTAGAGAAGAGCATTCCTCACCACGGCCACATTCCTTCTTCGAGCAATGTGGCAGCAGCGGCTAGCCTGCTGGAAAACGACACCGCAGATGCGGCGATTGCTCCAGCTGGTATTGCCCGTCACTATGACGTAGAGGTTCTCGCCTCCGGCATCGCCGACAACCCCAATGCAGTGACCCGCTTTGTTCTGGTGAGCAAAACTAAAGAACTTCCTGCACCGACTGGCTCAGACAAGACCAGCTTGATTGTAGAACTGCCTGATGACCGCTCTGGTGCCCTGCTGGAGATGCTCGAGCAGTTCGCCACCCGTGGTGTGAACCTCTCCCTGATTCAGTCACGCCCTATCGGTGATGAGTTCGGACGCTACCGCTTCGTTATTGATGCAGAAGGCCACGCTCGGGACGAGCGTGTGGCCGATGCACTCCTTGGTTTGCGCCGTTTCAGCCCCAAGGTCATCTTCTTGGGTTCCTACCCTCGTGCGGACAAGGTCACCACTGAGCACTCCAAGCGCTATGCCGATGGCATCTTCACAGACGCACGCGCTTGGCTTGCGGAGATACTCGGCGACTAGTCACCGTAAACTGGGCATGTGATTGACCCAGTATTGCTTCGCGAAAACCCAGACGTTATTCGAGCCTCTCAGGTGGCTCGTGGATCTGACCCAGGCCTCGTTGACGTTGCCTTGCAGGCAGATGCAGACCGTCGTGCTGCGCTGGCCGCGTTCGAAGAGCTGCGCGCAGAACAGAACGTGTTCAGCAAGAAGGTCGGTCAGGCACAGGGTGACGAGAAGAAGGCACTCCTTGCTGAGGTTGCCGAGCTCGCTGCGAAGGTCAAGGAAGCTAACGCTGCAGCAACTGCTGCTGATGAGGCCTACACCGAAGCTGCCCGCAAAATTCAGAACCCCATCATTGAAGGCATTCCTTCCGGTGGTGAAGACAACTTTGTCACGTTGCGTGAAGTGGGAACTGTCCCCACCTTCGACTTCGAGCCCAAGGATCACCTGGAACTGGGTGAAAGCCTCGGCGCTATCGACATGACTCGTGGCACCAAGGTTTCTGGCGCCCGCTTCTATTTCCTGCGCGGTATTGGTGCACGCCTCGAGCTTGCCCTGATGAACTTGGCACTCGATCGTGCCCTTGAAGCAGGCTTCGTTCCCCTGATTACCCCTACCCTGGTTCGTCCCGACATCATGCAGGGCACCGGATTCTTGGGCGAGCACTCAGACGAGATCTACTACCTCCCCGCAGATGATCTGTATTTGACCGGCACCAGTGAGGTCGCGCTCGCCGGCTACCACGCCGACGAAATCATTGACCTCACCGACGGCCCACTGCGTTATGCCGGCTGGTCCACCTGCTACCGCCGCGAAGCCGGATCCAGCGGAAAAGACACCCGCGGCATCATCCGCGTACACCAGTTCAACAAGCTGGAAATGTTTGTCTACACAACACCCGAAGAGGCTGAGGCAGAACACGACCGCCTTGTTGCCTGGCAGGAAGGAATGCTCCAGTCACTCGGTCTGGCATATCGCGTGATCGATGTTGCTGCGGGTGACCTGGGCTCCAGTGCTGCACGCAAGTTCGACATCGAAGCCTGGGTTCCCACTCAGGGCGCGTTCCGTGAACTCACCAGCACCTCAAACTGCACGACCTACCAGTCGCGTCGCCTGGAAACTCGTTACCGCACAGAAAGTGGCAAGACCGCCCCGGTTGCCACCCTCAACGGAACCCTGGCCACCACGCGCTGGTTGGTTGCCATCCTGGAAACTCACCAGCAGGCGGATGGCTCGGTCATCATTCCTGAAGCCCTTCGCCCCTACCTTGGTGGCATGTCCGTGATCACTCCGGTGGGCTCCTAAGTGTCAGTTGTTGCGCCTGAAGATCGATGGCTTGTTGCCCTCGATGTTGATGGCACCCTGCTGACTCATCGCGGAGATGTTGCACCGGAAGTAGTCGATGCAGTTCGTGCTGCTGCGCAGCGCGGCCACGAAGTGATGTTGGCAACCGGCCGCTCACTTGTGGAGACCATTCCGGTTCTTCGACAGCTCGATATCTGGCCTGAGTATGTGGTGTGTTCCAACGGTGCCATGCTGCTCAAGCGCGATGCGTTAGCCGAGGATGGCTACATCAAGCACTACATCGAAACCTTTAATCCGGAGAAGGTACTCAAGCTCATCAAGGGACACCTTCCTGACGGGAAGTATGCCGTGGAAGATGAGCACGGAAACTACTACTTCACCGAACCCCTTCCCGGAGTAGATCCCACCCTGATGGCACATCAGGTCGATTTTGAGGGCTTACTCAATCTGCAAGCAACCCGCGTTGTGGTGGTTTCCCCTGATCACGACACCGAAGACTTCCTGCAGGTTGTCGAACGCATCGGCCTCAAGCAGGTCAGCTACTCCATTGGCTGGGCAGCATGGCTGGATATTGCTCCCGAAGGAGTATCTAAGGCTTCTGCTTTGGAGAAGGTGCGCGAAGCACTCGACTTCCCTCGCTCACGCCTCTTTGCTGCCGGAGATGGCAACAATGACATTCAGATGATTGAGTGGGCGGCAGAACTCGGCCGTGGCGTTGCCATGGGCAACGCGGAGCCTGAAATCAAGGCCGTTGCGAATGAAGTCTGCGGAGAAGTACAGGACTTGGGCCTCCTTGAGGCATTGAATAAACTGCCTTAATCCACAACTCAGGGCTCTCACAGGAACCTCTGGAACGCTTATCTGAGCAGTTCGGGTAGACTCATCAAGTTGTTTTCTTTACGAAGACAACAAGGAGGGCTGTCCGAGCGGCCGATGGAGCTGGTCTTGAAAACCAGTGTGCAGCAATGCATCGTGGGTTCGAATCCCACGCCCTCCGCCATAGAGTTTCATTTCCGCCGATGTCAGGGGAGCAGATGAGCGAAGAGAAGGCTTCACGCCAACGCCGCATTCGCTCTGCTCGTGCTGTCATTCGTCACGGTCGAGTTGCACCCGTCAAGGGATCGCGCACCGTTCTCGGTTTCATCGCTGCAGGACTTTCCGTCGTGCTCGTTGCGACCCTGTCCATCGCGGGTATTGCTTTCTGGGACATCACCCGCAGCGCAAATGCAGGTGTTGCCCTGGCAAACGATCAGAAAATCCCCGACATTGGTGCCATCGAAGGTGGCGTGAACTTCCTGCTGGTAGGTAGCGACTCTCGTGAAGGCACCGACGCCAACGTCTTCGATGCTGACCCCGGCAGCACCCTCAACGACGTCAACATTCTTCTTCACATCTCTGCAGACCACACCAATGCAACCGTGGTCTCGATTCCTCGTGACTTGGTTGTGCGCTACCCCGAGTGCCCCGACGCTGATGGCGACGGCTATGGCGGCGGTGGCTGGACTGGTCCCATTAACGGCTCACTCAACGAAGGCGGACTTCCTTGTGTTGTTCTCACCGTTGAAGAGCTCACCGGCCTGAGCATTCCGTTCGCTGCCATGATTCAGTTCAATGGCGTGATCGAAATGGCTAACGCAGTTGGCGGTGTCGAAGTCTGTGTTGCTGAGCCCATCGAAGACGAATACACACAAACCTTCCTCGACGCTGGAATGCACACCCTGTCCGGCCTCCAAGCTCTTCAGTTCCTCCGCACACGCCACGGCGTCGGTGACGGTAGCGACCTCGGCCGCATCAGCAACCAGCAGGTTTTCTTGTCTTCACTCGTGCGCAAGCTCAAGAGTGCACAGACGCTGACCAACCCTGTTGCTCTTTTCGGTCTGGCTAAAGCAGCCATCTCGAACATGACGTTGTCGAACAGCTTGAACAGCCTTGACACCATGGTGTCGATTGCGATGGCTCTCAAGGACATCCCACTCGAGAACATTGTCTTTGTTCAATACCCTGGCTCAACCGGGGGTGCAGGGGTGTATGCCGGCAAGGTTCAACCGAACCAGGCAGAAGCTGACGCGCTTTTCGCAGCCATCCTTGCCGACCAGCCTATTGGCCTCAGTGGAACAACCGGTAATGGTTCTGTAGCTGACCCCGAAGCAGAAGCAAAGGCAGCTGCTGCAGCAGAAGCAGCAGCTAAAGCTGCTGCAAAAGCAGCCAAGGCTTCACCAACTCCTTCCGCCTCATCTTCGTCGAGCGCGACAGCAGCACCAGCTACCACTCCTGCACCTGAGGTTGCCGTCCTTCCCGAGACCGTCAATGGTCAAACAGCAGGTCAATACACCTGCTCTGCCGGCCGCACGCTCAACGAGCAATAAGACTTCGATTATTCCCGGCGAAATCCTCCGGGTATGATTGCTGAGGTACTTCTGCTTGCAGAAATACATGGAGACGTCGCATAGTTCGGCCTAGTGCACCACCCTGCTAAGGTGGAGTCCTCGTAAGGGGACCGCGGGTTCAAATCCCGCCGTCTCCGCCACGATCTTCGCCCCGTTACGGGGCGATTTTCGGTTAAACCTTAAACTTTTTCTTGAACCTTTGCGGCTTCTCCCGTATAGTCAAGAGGTCGGCTCTTGACACTGCACAGTGGTGCAGATGGGTTTGTAAGTCAGGTGGGCCGGTTCCCCAACAATTCTGTTGGTGATAGTCACTCAATGTGAATCGGTCCCGGCCAAAGACTGCCCGGGTTCTTTCCAGCGCGTTTGTGCGCTGTTTTGCTTTGAATCCAACCCAGGAAATGTCATGCCTAAGAACAAGAAACCTGCCGGCGGTCGCCCGGCAAAGAACTTCGAACCCCGCTACGGCGCCAAGAAGACCGGCGGTCCTTCCGCTGGTTCTCGCAGCCCAGGACACCGCGGCTTCCGCGCAGAACCTGCAGAGGCTCCTCGCAAGAACCGCTGGAACAGCGAAGACCGCGACGCACGTCGCAGTGCCCCCGCTGGCGAGCGTCCCGCTTACGGCGACCGCGCACCTCGTGGTGACCGTAGCGAGCGCCCTGCTTACAACCGTGGTGAGCGCTCCGAACGCCCATCGTATGGAGACCGCACGGAGCGTCCTCGTTACGAGCGTTCTGAGCGTCCCGCATACGGAGACCGTGCTCCACGTGGAGACCGTCCTTCCTACGGTGACCGTAACGAGCGCCCCGCGTATAACCGCGGTGAGCGTTCTGAGCGTCCCGCATTCAACCGTGGTGGGGATCGCCCAGCATACGGTGACCGCACTGAGCGTCCTCGCTACGACCGCGATGCACCACGTGGCGAGCGCCCCTCCTACGGAGATCGTGCTCCTCGCGGTGACCGTAATGAACGTCCTGCTTACAACCGTGGAGAGCGTTCCGAACGTCCTTCCTACGGTGAGCGTTCTGAGCGTCCTCGCTTTGACCGCGATGCACGTGGCGGCGACCGTCCCTCGTATGGTGACCGTAACGAACGTCCTGCATATAACCGAGGAGAGCGTTCTGAGCGCCCTTCCTATGGAGACCGCAACGACCGTCCCGCACGTAACTTTGGCGGAGACCGTCCTCGTTACAACAAGGACGAAGCCCCTCGTCGTTCAGCATCTGACTTCTACCCTGCAAAGGACGAGAAGGCACGCTTCACTCCTGAGGAGGATGTCGTACTTGAGCGCCTCGAAGCACAGGCAACCACTGCTGCAGATGTTGATGGCGTGAGCTTTGCTGACCTCGGTCTTGGTGACAACATTTGCCGCCAGCTGGCATCGATGGGTGCAGCGTCACCGTTCGCCATCCAGGCTGCAACCATTCCTGACGTTCTTGCCGGCAAGGATGTTCTCGGCCGCGGAAAGACCGGATCGGGCAAGACCATTGCCTTCGGTTCACCTGTTGTTGAGCGCCTGATGGAGAACAACGGTGGCAAGGACCGCAAGCAGGGACGTGCACCTCGTGCTCTGATTATGGCTCCCACCCGTGAGCTCGCTATGCAGATTGATCGCACAGTGCAGCCCATCGCTCGCTCGGTTGGTCTCTTCACCACCACCATCTTCGGTGGTGTTCCTCAGCACAAGCAGGTGATGAGCCTGCGCCGTGGCGTGGACATCATCATTGCGACCCCCGGTCGTCTGGAAGACCTCGTTGAGCAGGGTCACATCGACCTTTCTCACATCACCATCACGGTGCTGGATGAGGCTGACCACATGTGCGACTTGGGCTTCCTCGAGCCAGTGCAGCGCATCCTGCGTGCCACCAAGGCTGATGGACAGCGTCTGCTGTTCTCGGCAACCTTGGACAAGGGTGTTGCCGCTATCGTGAAGGAATTCCTCAAGGATCCTGCAGTGCACGAAGTTGCCGGTGAAGACCAGGCGTCTTCCACCATTGACCACCGTGTCTTGGTTGTAGAGCACCGCGACAAGCCTTTCGTCATCGAGCAGCTTGCTTCTCGTGAAGGAAAGACTCTGATCTTTGCTCGCACACGCGCCTATGCAGAGCAGCTTGCTGACCAGCTCGAGGATGCAGGAATTCCTGCAACCAGCCTGCACGGTGACCTCAACCAGTCACGTCGTACTCGTAACCTGCAGCTGCTCACCAGTGGTCGCGTGAACGTGCTCGTGGCAACAGACGTTGCTGCTCGCGGTATTCACGTCGACGACATTGACCTGGTCATCCAGGCTGATGCACCAGATGAGTACAAGACCTACATGCACCGCTCCGGTCGTACCGGTCGTGCGGGAAAGCAGGGAACGGTGGTCACCATCATTCCTCGCACCCGCCAGCGTCGTATGAACGAACTCTTGGGCCGCGCAGAAATCTCTGCAGAGATGATTCCTGCTCAGCCAGGTGACGAGCTGCTCGACCAGCTCGCGTCATCGGCTGTCTAAGTCTGAAACAAAGAAGAGCCGCACCCCTTTGGGGTGCGGCTCTTCTTGTGTAAAGAGTTACTAGCTCAGAGCCAGCATGCCTGCAGCAGCTAATGCCAGGACCATACCCAAGAGTTGGAGCTTGGTGATCTTCTCGCGAAGTACCACAGCAGCCAAGATGATGGTTCCTGCCGGATACATCGCGGTGAGAACAGACATCACGCTGAGGTTTCCTGTCTGGATACCAAAGAGAAGCAGGGCATTTCCGGTCGCATCGAGGATTCCACAGCCCAGCGCCAGCAGGATGCCGTTCTTGTAATCAAGAACACCTTTGTCGCCCACAACCAGATCAGCTCGTGGCTTACCGTCGCGGCCAAAGTAGCCACGTTTGTGTGCCCAGCGAATCAAAGCCATGCCGCCGACGGCACTGAACATGATGGTGATATTGACGAAGCGGTTGAATACGAGCGGGTAGACACCGGCTCCTTGCGGAACCTGATCCATCACGATGAGGAAGAGGCCAATCAAGATGCCCGAAACTGACGCAAAGATGATTCCGCGCAGACGTGGCTTGACGGCTTCTTTTTCTGGAGTGAATGCCACGAACACAATGGCAATGGCGCCAATTCCAAGAGCAAGATAGCCAAACCATGCCAAGGTTTCGCCCGCAATAAAGATTGCCCACAGCACGGGGAAGATCGCTGAGATGAGGGCGCCGAGCGGAGAGAGAATACTCATCGGGCCAATGGCCAGTGCTGCATACAGCAACAAGATGGCAAGAGAGCCACAGACGCCTGAAATAAGTCCCCAGAACACTGTTTCTGGGGTGACTTCACCAGGAACAAACAGGTTCAGGCCAAACAAGACAAATAAGCCCACCACACCAGCAACACCTGTTGCGAGGAATGCGCCCATGCGCTTTGAGGCCATTCCGCCCAGGAAGTCGCCGCTACCAAAGACAAGGGCGCCAGAGAGGCCAAAGAGGACGGTGAGCATTGTTCCAGCCTAAGTGTTTCCTGAGAGCCACGGTGCGTAAACAACAAACAAAACACAGGCTTGCGCCCTGTTGGTTGTAGAAGCTCCACACCCATGTTGCTGAGTGTCGTTGCTTACGGTGCAATAAGTCTGGAGTTGTAGATATTCACCTCGAAAGGTTCCACACCATGTCAGTCATCGACAAAATGGAGACAGAAAACGAGTCAGCAACCGTTGACCGTCAGTTTCTGGAACGCTTTTTGCTCGGTAAATGGGCAGATATCCGCCTCGCTTCGCGTGAACTAGCCGGACGCCCTGAGATGCAGGGCATTCCCGGTCTTACCAAGGACGAACACCGCGCACGCGTTCTGGAACAGCTCAAACTGCTGGTGCAAAACGGACAGGTCAATCTCTCCTTCCCTGTTGAGTTTGGTGGCAAAGCAGATCACGGTGGAAATCTCGCCGCTTTCCAGGAACTGGTAGTTGCTGATCCCTCTATGCAGATCAAGTCAGGTGTGCAGTGGGGACTCTTCGCTGCAGCAATCCTGCACTTAGGCACCAAGCCACACCACGAACTCTGGTTGCCTTCGGCCATCACTCTCGAAACCCCCGGCGTCTATGCCATGACCGAAACCGGTCACGGCTCGGACGTGTCCTCGATTGCCACCACGGCAACTTATGACGAAGAAACTCAGGACTGGGTAATCAATACACCGTTCCGCGGCGCATGGAAGGACTACCTCGGCAACGCGGCCCTGCACGGCAAAGCAGCCGTTGTCTTTGCCCAGCTCATTACCAAGGGCGTGAACCACGGCGTTCACGCGTTCTATGTTCCGCTGCGCGACCACGACGGTAACTTCTTCCCCGGTATTGGCGGCGAAGACGATGGTCTCAAGGGTGGTTTGAACGGCATCGATAATGGTCGTCTGCACTTCTCCAATGTTCGGGTTCCCCGAACCAATCTGCTCAACCGTTACGGCGATGTTGCTGAAGACGGAACCTACACCTCTCCCATCGCCAGCCCCGGTCGACGCTTCTTCACGATGTTGGGAACGCTGGTGCAAGGCCGCGTCTCCCTGGATGGGGCTGCGGTCAATGCCTCCAAGCTCGCACTGCAGATTGCGGTGACCTATGGCAATGAACGCCGCCAGTTCGGACAGGCCGGACAGTCTGAAACAGTTCTGATGGACTATCAGCGTCACCAGCGCCGACTGATTCCGCTCATTGCCACGACTTATGCTCAGGCCTTCTCTCAAGAAGTCCTTCTCGAGAAGTTTGATTCCGTCTTCAGTGGCGCTGATGACACTGATGACAACCGTCAAGATCTTGAAACCCTGGCCGCAGCGCTCAAACCATTGTCGACCTGGCATGCTCTGAACACCTTGCAGGAAGCACGCGAAGCATGTGGAGGTCAGGGTTTCCTGGCAGAGAATAGATTGACAGCACTTCGTGCTGACATGGACATCTATGTCACCTTCGAAGGAGACAACAATGTCCTCTTACAGCTCGTAGCCAAACGTCTACTCACCGACTACAGCCGCAAGTTCAAGGATGCAGACACCGGAACGCTTGCCCGCCTCATGATGGAGCAGGTTACCGAGCGAGCTGTGACCGGCTCAGGTTTGCGCCGCCTCGGCCAGAACGTGCACGACCGCGGATCAACAGCACGCGCTGTCAATGAACTGCGTGATCCTGAGGTGCAGCGCGATCTACTCACCGATCGCGTCGAAACCATCATCGCGGAAATCGCTCTCGATCTGCGTGACGCTAAAAAGTCCGGAACTGAAGCAGAGGTCTTCAACCAGAAGCAGAGCCAACTCATCGAGGCAGCATCTGCTCACGGACACTTATTGCAGTGGGAAGCCTTCACTGACGCCCTCTCCCGCATCGAAGACGAAGGGACCAAACAGGTGCTGACCTGGGTCCGCGACCTCTTCGGACTTCACACCATTGAGAAGAACCTGTCGTGGTATCTGATTAAGGGACGCCTCTCAGCACAGCGTGCTGAGGCGGTGACCGCCTATGTTGATCGGTTGATTACGCGTTTGCGCACACACGCTCAGGACCTCGTTGACTCTTTTGGTTATGGACCCGAGCACCTGCGCGCAGAGATTGCCACTGGCATCGAGGGCATTCGCCAAGAAGAAGCACGTCACCACTACGAGAAGCTCGCAGCCAGCGGCACCGCACCCGTTCCCGAAAAACATTAGACACACCTCGCCTCCAAGCACGAAAGAGCCGGCCCCCTGGGGAGCCGGCTCTTTCGGTTAAGCGTGTTCTCACTAGATGACGTGAGCGTCTCCACCTTCGTGAATCTTCTCCACTTCAACCTTGCGGGTTGCTCCGAGTGAAAGGGTGGCGAGGAAGCCCAGTCCCAGGAATCCTGCTGCAGCAAATGCACCATAGCGAGTTCCATCAGAGATGGCGACCTTTGCCGCCGTTGCGATGGGCTGCGTCTCAGGGTTTTGCTCGAGGCCGATAATCGCTCCACCAGCACTGTCAACGACAGAGTCAACAACTTGAGTGACCTGAGCTGCAGGAAGCTTCTCATCGGTAAGTTTTTGAGTGAGCTCAACCTGGACGGAGGTGAACAAGATTGTTCCCAGCACAGCAATACCGAGCGCCGAGCCAAGCTGGCGAGCAGTGCTCTGCGTTCCTGAAGCCTGACCAGATTCCTGAACAGGAACATCCTTGAGAACGACGTTGGTCAGCTGCGCAGTCGCCAACCCCACACCCATTCCGTAGACGAAGAGCCATGGAACAACGTTGATCCAGGTTGCTGTGGGGCTGATGGCAAAACCAACACCGGCAACACCGACAATTTCAAGCAAGATACCGAGGCGAACCATGTCAACAGGAGAGACCTTGCCAGAGAGTCCACCGGCAAGACCGGAAGCTACGAATGCTCCACCTGCGAGGCCCAGCAGAACGAAACCGGTCTGGAGAGCGTCATAACCGATAACGAACTGCAGCCATAGTGGCAGAGACAAGATGATGCCGAATTCACCCAACGCAATGACCATCGCTGCGATGTTTCCGTTGCGGAAAGAGGCAATGCCGAACAGTTTGAAGGCGATGAGAGCTGGTTTGCCCTTCTTCAGGCGAGCAGCACCGTGGGTAATGAATAGTGTCGTTGCAAGTACAAAGACCAAGAACATCACAGGAATGATGGAAACCTTGCCAGGCCAGGTCCAATCACCAACGGTGAAGGGCTTGTTGACTTCCCACCAGCCGTAGGTGCGACCTTCGATGAGACCGAAGACCAGGGTCGACATGGCGATGACTGAGTAAACCGCGCCCATCCAGTCGATGCGTCCAGTGTTTAAGTCTTCCTTGGATTCAGGAACGGTGAGCAACGCACCAATGATGATGATGATGCCGATAGGGATGTTGATTCCGAAAGCCCAGCGCCATGAGTAGTCCGTGGTGAGCCAGCCACCGAGAAGGGGGCCAACGGCCACCATTCCACCAATGGTGGAACCCCAGACTGCGAATGCGATACCGCGCTCTTTGCCCTGGAAGTTGGCGTTCACGAGAGACAAGGTGGTGGGCAGAACCATCGCGCCACCGAAGCCCTGGAGCACACGTGCTGCGATGAGCAGGTTGCCATCTTCGGAGAATCCAGCAATCACCGAGGAGATAACGAAGATCGTCATACCGATAATGAGCAGGCGGCGACGGCCGAAGCGGTCAGACAGTGCACCGAATACCAAGATCAGTGCAGCAAAGACGAGAGTGTAAGACTCCTGGACCCACTGCACCTGGGTGCTGGTGATTCCGAGGTCTTCAATGATTGAAGGAATCGACACATTGATAATGGTCGAGTCGACGATGATGAGGGAGACAGAAAGGCTGATAAACAGCAGGCCGAACCAGCGTGTGCGTGGAGAAGTCATTGTTTCAATCTACTCTCGACAGCACGAAAGACCGTGGCCTGAATAGACTTCTTCACACCACGTCAGAGGAGGACTAGTCCTTCTTGCGCTTGCTGAAAACGAAGAGGTAAAGGATCTCGAGGATTCCTGCGGTGTTGAGAATAAACAGCACCACGAACCAGGGCACCGACTTAAGTGAGCCAGCGCGGTAAAGGGCAAAAGCTTTCCACACGTAGCTCCATAGAAACAGCAAAGCAAGTAGGGCGAATACTCCGGGCTGTTCAGCGAGAAGGCCTTGATCAGTGTTCATAGCTCAATTCTATGAACGTAGAGCTGTTAGCCAGCTGAATGAAGTGCTAACGTCATGCTCGTGAGCTCAACGTCGCGCAAAATCACTGCCCTTGTCCGCTGGGGAATTTCTGCGTGGGTTCTCGCAGCAATTGTGACCCAGATCTGGTCCGAAGTGGCCAATGATGCCTTCTATCTGAGAAGTACTTCAGCTACTTCACCATCCAGTCCAGCCTGATTAACATCGTGGCGTTTGCAGTGGGTGGCTATCTCGCCTGGACCACGGTGAGAGACACCAGGTTGTTCACCATCGTTAGGGTTTCGGTCTTTTCCTATGCGATTGTGACCGGCGTTGTCTATAACGTGTTGCTGAGGAACATCCCTTCCGAAGGCTATGAACCACCTGCCTGGTGCAATGAAAGTACCCATGTGTGGGTTCCTGTTGTCATCGTGCTGGAGTGGCTGTTTTCCTCCGGCCGCATTTCTTTACGTATCCGAGCAATGTGGTGGGCTTTGCTCTATCCCCTGGCGTGGGTGGCGTTCACCGTCATTCGCGGAATGATCACCGGATGGTGGCCTTACCCCTTCCTCGAGCCAGATGGACCTAACGGAGTAGGTGGCGTCGTTGCCTACATTCTGGGTATCGCCACCTTTATGGCCATCAACGCTTTTATTGCACTGATCATCGCCCGCACGTGGGCAAAGCTGCGCAAGCAACCCCTGCATCCCTAAGCAGTTACCGCTTGTTTACCTGCGAGTTCTAGGCTGGAACTATGAGCCCCAACAGCGACGGAACCTTCGACACCGCCGAGATTCTCAAGGCGACCTTCACCGCCGAGGATCTTCTTGACGATGATGCACCGAAGACTCTCGCAGAAGATGACGCGTGGCGTCAGGGCTTCCCCTATGACACCAAGCTGACGCGCAAAGAATATGACCACCGCAAGCATGTGTTGCAGGTGGAGCTATTGAAGCTCCAGGTCTGGATTAAAGAAACAGGTCAACGTGTCATCATCGTGTTCGAAGGCCGTGATGCTGCCGGCAAGGGTGGAACCATCAAGCGCTTCATGGAACACATGAACCCTCGCGGTGCTCGTGTTGTTGCTCTCGAAAAGCCCACAGAGCGTGAACGCAGTCAGTGGTATTTCCAGCGTTATGTTGAGCACCTCCCAGCAGCAGGCGAGCTCGTCATGTTTGACCGCTCTTGGTATAACCGTGCCGGTGTTGAACGCGTCATGGGTTACTGCACTGATGAGCAGTATGACGAGTTCATTCGCTCCACCCCGGAGTTTGAGCGCATGCTCGCCCAATCCGGTATCAAGATTTTCAAGTTTTGGTTCTCTGTTGGTGAAGCAGAACAGCGACGCCGCTTTATAGAGCGTCGCACCGACCCGGTCAAGCGCTGGAAACTTTCCCCCACAGACCTCGCGTCCCTGGATAAGTGGGATGCCTACACCGAAGCTAAAGAAGCAATGTTCCGCGCAACAGATACAGATGTTGCTCCCTGGACCGTAGTGAAGTCCAATGACAAGAAGCGTGCTCGCCTGGAAGCCATGAAGTGGGTTCTCAACTCCTTTGATTACGACGGCAAAGACAATAACGTCATTGGACCGAATGATCCTCTCGTGATTGGGAGTCCAGCAGAGGTCTACGACCAGGGCGAGACGCCCACCACAGCAATTCCGGTCGTGAAGAAGCTGCGTTAACTATGCCGTTTGATGTGAAGCTCACAGACATCTCCATTTCTCTATCTGGAGATGAAGAGCTTCGGGGCGTGCTGGCTGTTCCTGATGGAGAGGGACCCTTTCCTGCCGTGGTGATGGTGCATGAAGTATTCGGCATCGACGAGTCCATGCGCTCGCAGATTACCCGGATGGCCAGTGCGGGTTATCTGGTTCTGATGCCGGATCTTTATAGCCGGGGCGGAATGCGCAAGTGCCTCAAGGCAACCTTCCGTGCACTGGTGGACGGCGTGGGTCAGGCCTATACGGATGTGGAGGCAGCCAAGCAGCTCTTGCTCACTCGTCCCGATTGCACAGGCAAGATCGGTGTGGTCGGTTTCTGCATGGGCGGCGGCTTTGCGCTCCAACTCGTGAGCAAGGGCTATGACGCTGCCGCTGTGAACTACGGTCAAGCAGCTAAAGATCTCGATGCTCAACTGGCAGGATCTTGTCCCATCGTGGCAAGTTTCGGCGGTAAGGATATGTCTCTCAAGGGAGCTGGCCCCAAATTAGAAGCAGCCCTCACCAAGGCAGGTATTCCTCACGATGTGAAGGTTTATCCCGAAGCATCCCATGCCTTCATGAACCCCACCCAAGCAGGGCCTAAAGCACTGCGCCCCCTGATGAACACCGTGATCGGGTTCAAGCCACGACCCGTCGAAGCAGCCGATGCGTGGTCACGCATCGAAGCCTTCTTCGGCGAACATCTGGTCTAAAAGCTCAAGGTAAACTTCAAGGGTGACCATTCCCTTGATGCCAGCACGTTCTCAAGCACTGATGACAGCACTTTCAGAACGAGTGGTGATTGCTGATGGTGCCATGGGAACCATGTTGCAGGATCAAAACCCCAGCATGGAGGACTTCCAGCAACTTGAGGGTTGCAATGAGATTCTCAACGTCAGCCGTCCCGACATTGTGGCATCTGTTCACGACGCATATTTCGAAGCTGGAATCGACTGCGTCGAGACCAACACGTTCGGCGCGAACTGGTCCAACCTGGGTGATTACGGTATCGAAGACCGCATTACTGAGCTTGCTCAAGCAGGTGCTGAGATTGCCCGCGCCAGTGCTGAGAAATTTGAAGCACAAGACGGACGCATGCGGTGGGTGCTCGGCTCGATGGGCCCTGGCACCAAGCTCCCCAGCCTTGGCCACACAACCTATGCCAACCTCAAGGCAACTTTCGCTGAGCAGGCCGTCGGCCTGATTCGCGGTGGTGCTGATGCTCTGCTGATTGAAACTTCACAGGATTTGCTCCAGACCAAGTCTGCTGTCAACGGCTGCAAGCAAGCCATCGAAGAAGAAGGCATCAAGTTGCCCATCTTCGTCGAGGTCACGGTGGAAACCACCGGAACCATGTTGATGGGTTCTGAAATTGGCGCTGCGCTGACCACCCTAGAGCCTCTGGGTATCGACATGATCGGCCTGAACTGTGCAACGGGTCCTGCCGAGATGAGCGAGCACCTACGTCAGCTGTCGAAGTACTCGACGGTTCCCATCATGGTGATGCCCAACGCTGGTTTGCCCGAGCTCACTGCAGATGGCGCACGTTACCCACTCGGTCCAGAAGAACTTGCCACTGCTCACGAACAGTTTGTGAAAGAGTTCGGTTTGGCTCTGGTTGGTGGCTGCTGTGGCACAACCCCCGCCCACCTCAAGGCCGTTGTTGATCGCGTCCGCGGCATGAAGCTGACCCCGCGCAAGCCTGAGCACGATGCAGGTGTTGCCAGCCTGTATCAGCACGTTCCCTTCACACAGGACAACGCATTCCTCGCTATTGGTGAGCGCACCAATGCCAACGGTTCCAAGGCATTCCGCGAAGCAATGCTCGAAGGCCGTTGGGATGACTGTGTAGATATTGCTCGCCAGCAAGTGCGTGACGGAGCTCACCTGCTTGACGTGTGTGTCGACTACGTCGGCCGCGATGGCACCGATGACGCCCGCGAAATCGTGTCACGATTTGCGAGTGCGTCCACGCTGCCTCTCGTGATGGACTCCACCGAACCTGCTGTGCTGCAAGCCGGTATGGAACTCATTGGTGGTCGCCCCGTCATCAACTCGGTGAACTTCGAAGACGGCGACGGTCCCACCTCACGCTTTGGTCGCATCATGCCGTTGGTGAAAGAACACGGCGCTGCCGTGATCGCTCTCACCATCGATGAAGAAGGCCAGGCCCGCACCACCGCAGACAAGGTTCGTATTGCCAGCCGTCTGGTGGATACTTTGGTCAACGACTGGGATATGCGCGTCGACGACATCATCGTGGATGCACTCACCTTCCCGATCGCAACCGGCCAGGAAGAAACTCGCCGCGATGCCATCGAGACCATCGAAGCAATTCGCCAGATCAACGCCAAATACCCCGGCATCCACACCACCTTGGGTGTCTCGAATGTCTCCTTCGGTTTGAACCCCGCCTCTCGCGCTGTGCTGAACTCGGTCTTTATCCACGAAGCCGTTGAGGCAGGCCTCGACTCAGCCATCGTGGACGCCGCCAAGATTGTTCCTCTGGCGTCGATCCCTGAAGACCAGCGCAAGGTTGCGTTGGATCTGGTGTGGGATCGTCGTGAATACGATGCCGATGGCAACGTGAGCTATGACCCTCTCTCCACCATGCTCGATCTCTTCGATGGTGTGGACTCTGCCAGCCTGAAGGACGCTCGTGCTGCGGAGCTAGCTGCTCTTCCTGTGGGAGAACGCCTTGAGCGTCGCATTATTGATGGCGAAGGCAAGGGGCTTGAAGAAGACCTCGACCTTGCTCGCGCCAACGGGGTAAGCCCGCTCGAAATCATCAACGACCACCTGCTTGCGGGTATGAAGATTGTGGGCGAGCGCTTCGGTAGTGGTGAAATGCAGCTGCCTTTCGTTCTGCAATCAGCTGAAGTCATGAAGACGGCCGTTGCACTGCTCGAGCCCCACATGGAAAAGAGCGACGAAGCTGGCAAGGGAACCATCGTTCTGGCCACCGTCCGTGGCGATGTGCACGACATCGGTAAGAACTTGGTCGACATCATCTTGACCAACAACGGTTATGACGTCATCAACATCGGCATCAAGAAAACCATCAACGAGATCATTCAGGCTGCTGAAGAAAACAATGCCGATGTCATCGGCATGAGTGGTTTGCTGGTCAAGAGCACCGTGGTGATGAAAGAGAACCTCGAGGAACTCCAAAACCGCGGTTTAGGCACCAAGTGGCCTGTCATTCTTGGTGGAGCAGCCCTGACACGTACTTTTGTGGAGGACGACCTCGCCTCAGTATTCAATGGCACCGTGCGCTACGCGCGCGATGCTTTTGAAGGCCTGGCACTCATGGAACCTCTGGTCGCCATTGCTCGTGGAGCAGATCCTGACTCAGTGGGCCTGCCTGCACTCAAGAAGCGCATCCACAAGAAGAGCCTGCTCGAGGTTACCGAGCCCGAGAACATGCCTGCACGCTCTGACGTGGCACTCGATAACGCTGTTCCCACGCCTCCGTTCTGGGGAACACGCATCGTGAAGGGCATTGCGCTCGCCGATTACGCCGCTTTCTTGGATGAACGTGCCACATTCATGGGCCAGTGGGGCCTCAAGCCCAGCCGTGCCGATGATGGTGCCAGCTATGAGGAGCTCGTGGAGACCGAAGGTCGACCACGCCTGCGCTACTGGCTCGACCGCATCCTGGCCGAGGGCATCATGGATGCCTCGGTTGTCTATGGCTACTTCCCTGCCGTGTCCGAAGGTGATGACCTCGTCATCCTCAACCACGGCGATGACCCTGAAGGAATTCTGGGCCGACCAGGACTTTTAGCACCTGACGGTGGCTCAGCAGACCTGCCTGGTGGGGGAGCGATCGGCACCGACCGTCTGCGCTTCACCTTCCCGCGTCAGCGACGCGATCGTCACCTATGCCTGTCCGACTTCGTCAAGTCACGTGAAAGTGGCCAGATTGATGTCGTGGGCTTCCAATTGGTCACCGTGGGTGCCACGGTGGACACTTTTACCGCCAAGATGTTCGCCGAAAACTCCTACCGCGACTATATGGAACTCAATGGCCTCGCCATGCAGCTCACTGAGGCTCTGGCTGAGTTCTGGCACTCGCGTACCCGCGAAGAATTGGGATACAAGGCCGAAGATCCCGAAGATCTAGCCGGAATGTTCAAGTTGGACTACCGCGGAGCCCGTTTCTCCCTCGGTTACCCAGCATGCCCCGACATGGAAGACCGCAAGAAGGTTGTGGAGCTGCTGCGCCCTGAGCGTGTGGGTGTAGTTCTCTCTGAAGAACTCCAGCTCCACCCCGAGCAGTCCACAGATGCCTTGGTCTTCCACCACCCCGAGGCTAAATACTTCTCCGTTTAGCCCACTGTAACGATTATTCGTTGAGACAGCCCGAAAGGGCTGTTTTGTGTGCCCACAAACTCAATTTCAAATATGTACATAAAAAATACACAAAATTATGTACACATTTGATAACCTAGCAACGTGTGGTACTCAAATCCCGATGTCATCGTCAGCGTGGCCGATGCACGTGAGAACTTTTCAAAGATTCTGAAGACATTTCGGGCAGATCCGAATGCTCTTCCTGTGGTTTTGGGCGCACACCGCAAACCTGAGGCGGTCATTGTTCCCTATAAGGAATACATGGCCGGCCGAAAGGTGCTCCTCGGAGGTGTGGGCAATGTCAGCATGGAGGCACTCGGTGAGATGAGTGACGTGCTCCACAAGCTCGCTGCCATGAACAACATTGATGAGCTGGCTATCTTCGGGCCAGCATTGACCGATTCACTGGGCGAAGATGACGCACTGGACATGCTCGTGGGACCAAACCCTAGTGCGACCTACTTCGATCTGGTTCAGTTCGCCACCGAAATGGAGCTTGTCCTGCGCAGATTCGTCAATGTGGTGAACCGCGACGGATTACACCCCATCGCTGACGCCCACACGCTCGAAGAAGCGGTATATATCTAGAGCTTTGCCCGACGCAGTGCTTTCAGCGCAGGAACACCAATGAGTGCAAGGCCAATTCCTGTGGTCAGGGCCCGCACAGTGTCCCAGGTGAGAGTGGATGTCACCAGGGTATAAACCCCGAAGCGACTGAGGTTATCGGGTAGTGACCCGGCGGGAAGATAACTAATAGACGTTTCTGGTCCAACGCCAAAGGGCCAGAACCAGAGGTTCATCAGTGCCCCGAAGAGATATGACGCAATAACACCGTAAGCAATGAGCCACGTAATCTCTCTGCGTCGAGCTGCCTTGTCAGCAACACATGTGATGCGCCCTGGAATCAAGCCAGCTCCGGCGCCAACCCAACCCGCTGCAAACATCTGGAACGCAGTCCAGGGGCCAAAACCGCCCCACAATATAGAAGACAGCGCGATGGTGAGCATTCCGAGCAGGAAACCGAACCGGGCACCATAAGCACGTCCGCCCAGAATCAGAATGATGAAGACAGCTTCGAAACCGCCGACTCCGGTGCTTGCAATGCGAACAGCCGCTCCCACGGCGGCAAGCAGTCCAAGAAGTGCCAACGTCTTTGAACTTGAGACCGCTCCGTCGAGGAGCAACGAAATAACCACGATCAATGCAGGAACGAGCGCAAACACCACAACGGGAACAGCTGCCTGAGCCTGTTGGGGAAGAGCCGTGGCAAAGAGAGGCCACGCAAATGCACTCGCCGCAAGGACTGTGGCAAGGAGGACAAAACCATTCTTGACATTGAGGCGTTCAATCATGCGGTCACCTCGTCTGGAACGAGTGCACCCTCACGAATCGCAAGAACACGGCAACCCTGGTCTGCAACAAAAGCCTCATCGTGGGAAGCAAAAAGGACAGCCGTTCCTGTTTCGGCAACACAGCGCAAAACTTCAGCCATTGCTGTGCGTGCGAGGGCGTCCAAGCCGCGGGTGGGCTCATCGATGAGGACAACCTGAGGCTTCCACGCCAGTTGAAGTGCAATAGCCAGTGCCACTTGGGTTCCTGCAGACAAATCACGGGGATGAACGCTGAGTAACTCAGGAGATTCTTCGGTCGCCAGGATAGACCAGAAGGTCATCGCAGCGAGTCCGCTGTGTTTGTGGTCAGCAAGTGAATCAGCTCGAGAGAGCTCCTCTTCGAGGGTCTCTGTAATGAAGAGGGAGCGCACGTTCTCGGGAACAAGACGGAAGATGTTCTGCGAGGGAGCTGTAGCAGCCAAGGCATGGAGCAGGCTCGACTTCCCTACTCCGTTGGCACCGGTGATGGCGAGCATCTCACCAACATGGAGTGAGAGCGAAACATCTTGAACAAGTTCACGGCTGCCCTGGACCACGGAAAAGTTGCTCACCTGGAAGATTTCATCTGATCCCACGACAGGAAGAGAACGGGCAGGCAGCGTGTCCACATCCGAACCCCATTGGCCTGAACACACCTCGCCAGAACTCACCGAAAGCCACTGTGGTGTGAGGCGTTCGAGTTCGGAGGTGTGGTGCTCTGCCATCACGATGGTGAGTTGTTCTAACTTCTGGAGCTCGGCGAGAAGAGCAACTAACTCAGCTCGAGCGTCCCGGTCTAGATCAGCAAGAGGTTCATCCAGAAGAAGGATGCGGGGGTGCAATGCCAGTGCTGCAGCGATGGCAACGCGGGTTGCCTCTCCCGCAGAAAGTATTTCAATGGGCTGGTCAGCGTAGGCCTCCAGAGAGAACTGAGCGATAAGCTCCTCAGCACGATTAGAGGCTTCAGCTGTGGTGTGGCCACTGACGCGTAGGCCGAACTCCAGCTCCTCACGAGCAGTAGCGGCGGCAAAACTGAGACGAACGTCTTGGCCAACATACCCAATCAACCCTGCGGTGAGGCGAGGAGGAGTGAGGTTGCGATCAATCACACCCACGGTGAGTGTTCCTGTGTTCTGACCGTTGTGGAAGTGCTGGCTGAGGCCAGCAATGCTCTCGAGAACTGCAGTCTTGCCCGACCCGGTCTGTCCGGTGAGAACAGTGATCTCACCTGCAGGGATGGTGAGGGTGACGTCAGTCAGGACGGTCTTGTTGCCGTAACGAAGTGTGAAGTGATCTAGTTCGATCGAAGCCGAATCATTCACTGACGCTGGCTTGCCTGCCCCAAAGCCACGCAGATCCATGGCGGCTGCCAGAGCAACAGCTCGCTCAATGGTGTGCTCCAGAAGTGGAACAAGGAAAGCTGAACGAGATCGAACACCACGGAGTGTGCGAGCTGTGCCCAGCAGTTTGACCTGATGAATCAGGGTGGGGTAGCTGGACAGTGCAATAGCGAGTGCTGTTCCGATGGAGCGGCCATAACGCAGCGCTGACATCGCAGGCAGTAGCTTCCGCACATCCACCAGCGCGCTAAGGAAACCACAGACCACGATGACGAGGGCAAAAGGAACAGCAAGACTTGCTGCTTGTCCAATGGCCTGCCAGCTGAAACTTCCGAAGACCAGCCGGTAGACAATGCGCAACAGGATGAAAACAGCAGCAAACGTCAGGCTCACCCAGAAGGGAGCCCAACGTCCGCGGCTGTGAGAGATCATTCGACTACAGGAGTAGGAGTGCTGTCGCCGGTGGTGAAGACGAGACCAAGGGACTCGCCCTTCTTAACCGTGAGGTCGCCAAGCCCAGCCTGGGCGTAGTCCCACGAGGCAGCGTCAGAGCTCTTCTGCCAGAGTGCCCAGTAGGCGTAAGCAGGTGGCATATCTGCGCAGCTCTCCGTGAACTCGGCCTGTCCCTCCACCACAACAGGTTCGGTGGGTGAAGGCAGACCATTCACGCGGCAGACAATGGCATCGCCATAGGTGGCAGTGCCTTCCGTGGAGAAACCAGCGTCGTGGACAACATCAATAGCTTTGGCGGAAGAACCCGTAATCTCGATGCACTGCGAGCTGTTGGTGCCATCGAGGATGCCGAAGTTCACCACAACTTCAACACCGTCGCATGATGCTGTGGTGCTAGTGGCTTCTGTTGTGGTTGCAGCACAACCAGCAAGCAGAAAAGAGGTTGCTGCAACAAGAGCAACAGCAGAGCGAGCGCGGAATAGTTTCATTTCTTCTCCAGAGGTTTCACAATGATGTGCGCAGCTGGAGGCTTCCGAGATGTGCGCGGTAGTGCAAGTTTATCCCGAGTACTGGCAAGAGCCAGTCATAAGATGAGCACATGACTGAACGTGAATTTCTCGAACTCTGGAACAAGAATCGTCAGCAGATTGTGGTGTCCCAAATGGCGCCGACGTTTCTGCTCATTGTGACCGTGGGTCTGATCACTCTCGGTCTCGCAGGCGGGCCACTGTTTTTGAGCCTGGCCACCCTTGGCATTCTGCTTGCGTCAGGAATCTTGGGCGCTCTCGTTCAATACGCCAGTGCAACAGAGGCCATGGCAGTTGCCGCCGATTTGGCACTCGTGAAGTCACCTTCGGCAGCTAGCCGTCAGGTGGTCAAGTTTGCGCCATGGCTCAACGTCGTGCGGTTTGTTACTCCCGCCATCTTCACGCTGATTTTCTTGCTCTTGGCCTCAATCTTGTTGATGGGCTAGAAGCCGAAGTCTCCAAAGTCACCAAATCCGGCATCGCCGAACCCAGCATCACCAAAACCGCCACCATCGGCGGAGATGGTTTCAGCTCCACCAAAATCTGATCCAGTATCTGCGCCGGTGTCAGCTCCGCTGTCGCTGGCCATATCTCCGCCCATATCCATGGGCATGAAAGCACTCATCAGCGTTGAGGCGATGACATAACCGGCAACGCTTCCGAGAAGTGAACTGGCAAACATCGAACCAAATCCTGGACCGTTCTGTCCTGCCTGGCCGAGTGTTCGTTCCATGGTGCCGGGCTGGCGCATCTCGGAACGGGTGGCTGAGACAGCAAGAGCTCGAGGTTCATCGCTCAAGGGTGCTTCACCAGCTGGCGCATCAGCACTGAGCTGGGTAAACAACATCTTGCGCTGCTCCGGCGTGAGTTTGGCAAAGGCTTCTTCGTGCACTTGTTCAATAGCTTCAGGCGAGGCCGTGCGCAGGAGGTAGCGGTAACGCTCAACGGCAATCTCGTCTTGGTTGCGTGCGGCTGAAGCCTGACGAACCTGATCGGTTGTGCGGCGGTACTCCTCATCGGAGTTGGTTCCAAAGAGTCGATCTAGAAATCCCATGCCAACAGGCTATGGATTATCACTGGGAACTAGCTGAGCACCGCCTGAAAATGAGGCGAACAAAAAGCCCCTGATATTCAGGGGCTTTGAGGTGGTGGCTCCGACGGGCGTCGATCCCGTGACCTCACGATTTTCAGTCGTGCGGGGGATGATTCTGTTGAATGAGTTTCAGTCACTAACCCTTATATCGCTTAGGTTTTTGACGCTACTCGTTCACAACAGTCGGGTTAGTTCTTTGGGTTTTGTGGGCAAAATGTGGGCAAAAACAATTCAGTTTCTAAAAAATAAATTGCTAGAGGGCGGCATCTACTCCAGCAATTACAAATTTTTCTAAAGCCGCTGCTTCAGAAATGAAAGGCTTACCCGAATCGATTCGCTCTGCAGCTGAGGTAATTGCAGCAAAAATCAGGCTGACTTGAGAAGAAGGATCCTCGATACCCAACTCTTTAAGCGGCGAAATCAGGCTAGTCAGAAAGTAGCCGTGCATTGCCATCAGTTCGCCGCGTTGTTCTTCACGAAGATTCTTTACGGAAATCTCCCTCACCACACGGTGTTCTTTGCTTGCCATGTGTGCCAGGGAGTAGTGAATCCACAGACGCACTTGTTCCATCGGTTCTTGTTCGGCAGAGACAATACGGTCAATCTCATTGCTGAGATCTGCCATGTCGTTGATGAGTAGTTCACCAAGAATGTTTTCTCGGGAAGAGAAGTATTGATAAATCGCGGGGCGTGACAATCCAGTCGCCTGGGCGATACTCGCCATGGAAATTCCCTCGACGCCTGAGGCATCGAGCAACTGGAGAGAAGCCGACAAGATTGCTTCTCTGCGAGTATCTGCAATCGGGGAAACCATAACGATTAATCCTATAAGCGTGCGGTAATACCGCTTTCAGTAATTTCTCAGCTTGAGCGCAGTCTCACTTGTTGCGCAGCGACTGACGCGGCCTTGGCAATCTTGTCCACGTCGTCATCTGTCAAAGCACCGGAGACAAACCACGCCTCGAATGCAGACGGAGGTACCGAAATTCCCTGTTCAAGCAACGAATGGAAGAATACTGCGAAAGCCGAAGTGTCCTGCTTTTTTGCGTTATCAAAGTTGTAGACGTTATTAGGCGTGAAGAAGAAGGAAAAGAGGTTTCCCGCCTGCTGAAAACTGTGTTGGACATCTGCGGCGATTAAGGCATCAGAGATAGCAGAACCCACTTCACGAGCTCTGGAATCAAGTGCCGTATAAAGCTCTGAGTCACACAGCTCTAACGTTGCTAGACCGGCCGCGGTGGCAACAGGATTACCGCTCAAAGTGCCCGCTTGATATACAGAACCGCTTGGGGCGAGAAGTTCCATGACGGCAGCAGAGCCACCCACGGCAGCCAGCGGCATACCTCCACCAATGACCTTTCCAAAGGTGAACAAGTCAGGGGTCCAGTCCTCTTCAGTACCAAACTTTCCCCACCATCCACCTTGAGAGATTCGGAAGCCTGTCATGACCTCATCCAGGATGAACAGCGCACCGTGCTTCTTCGTAATGTCTGAGAGGAACTTGTTGAAACCTGGCAGGGGTGGAACAACACCCATGTTCGCAGGGGTTGCTTCAGTGATCACTGCGGCAATCTCAGAACCTCGTTCGGTAAAGAGCTGCGTCACAGCGTCAATGTCATTGAAAGGAACAACAATGGTGTCTTGGGTCTGGCCAGGCGTCACACCAGGTGAGTTAGGCAATCCGAGCGTCGCAATACCGGAGCCTGACTGAACTAAAAGGGAATCGCTGTGCCCGTGATAGCAACCCGCAAACTTCACGATCAGGTTGCGGCTAGTTGCAGCTCGAGCGAGTCGAACTGCTGTCATTACAGCTTCTGTCCCAGAGGAAACAAATCGCACGCGTTCACAAGCAGGAACACGAGCAGCAATTTCTTCAGCGAGCAATACTTCACCCGGTCCTGGTGCGCCGAATGAGAAAGACTTCTCCATTGCGGACTTCACTCGCCCCACAACATGTGGATGAGTGTGACCAACAATCATGGGTCCCCACGAACCCACAAGGTCTACGTATTCGTTGCCATCAACATCCCAAACTTTCGACCCTTCGCCTTTGACGAAGTAGCGGGGAGTGCCACCGACGGATTGAAATGCTCGGACAGGTGAACTCACGCCACCAGGGATGATGCGCTGGGCTCGGTTGTGCCATTGCAGTGACGTCTCAAAAGTGGTCATGATTGCTCTTTCAGTTTGAGTGCAAATTCAAGTGCCCAGTATGTGCAGATAATGTTTGCGCCAGCTCGCTTGAGGGCATAAAGAAGTTCGAAAATAGTTGCTTCCCTTGGAATGACGCCCTGAGCTGCTGCCGTTTCCACCATGGAATATTCACCAGACACCACATAGGCAGCAACAGGCTTGGAAGACAGTTGTGCCGCTTGTCTGAGCACGTCCATATAGGCGAGGGCAGGTTTCACCATCACCATGTCTGCGCCCTCATCCAAGTCCAGAAGAATCTCTTCAGCTCCCTCTTTGGTTCGGCGAAAATCTTGTTGGTAGGTCTTGCGATCACCAGAAAGTTGAGATTCCACAGCATTACGGAAGGGGCCATAGAAGTTCGAAGCATACTTCGCGGCATAGGCAAGAATCCCGGTGTTCACAAACCCACGGGCATCTAGACCGTCACGAATGGCAGTAACCTGTCCATCCATCATTCCGCTGGTTCCCAAGAGATCAGCTCCAGCTTCCGCGAGAACGGAAGCCATCTCCACGTAGTGCTTCAATGTCGCGTCATTATCAACCGCTCCGGAGGAATCCAACACTCCACAATGTCCATGATCAGTGAATTCATCGAGGCAGAGATCTGCAACGAGCACTAACGTGTTGCCCACGTGCTCACGGGCTTTCCTGACTACTCGAGTCAAGATTCCCCCAGACAAGCAGGCCTGGCTGCCTGCCTCATCTCTCTCTTCAGGAACAGCAAAGAACATGACAGAAACAATCCCGGCAGCAATCGCGTCGTCAAGGACGTGAAGGAAGGATTGTTCTGTGTGCTGTAGAACACCAGGCATGCCCGGGATTTCACGAGGTTCAGTGATCCCCTCCTTTACGAAGATGGGGAGCATGAGGTTTTTGGGGCTTAATGTGACATCTGCAACGAGCTCGCGCATCGCTGGGGTTGTCCGGAGTCGTCGTAGACGATTAATCATGAGCTGTGTGCTTTCAGATATTCGGAGATGGTCAGGGCAACTGTTTCAGGGCTGGGGTCGACTGACACTGCGGAAACGGAGAGACCTAGCACCCCCGCCTGCGCTGCAGTTGTGCGCCCAGCACAAAAGACAGGAAGGTCTACTACCCCGTTGAAATCAACAAAGGCACGAGCAGCACTCGGGGAGCGAAGCAGCACTCCTGAAATCTGTCCGTTGGCTATCTGTTTCACAGACGTGGGGAAATGTGTAACGGCTTCAGTCGCATAAATCACTTCTTCCACAAGCTCAAAGCCATGTGTGATCAGAGTTCGGGAAAGTGACTTCATGGCAATAGAACTCGAGGGGATGATGACAGGACAAGGCTCTGTTTTCGCAATCACCGAAGCCAGTGAGTCTGAATCTGCCTCGCTTGCACGAAGTACGTTGTGAGCACCGAGGTCATTGAGCAGCTTCTCGGTTTGTGCGCCGATTGCTGCGAAATTGAGATCAGGCGCTGTCTGAATAATCTGCTCAAGTTCGCCAGGATTAAGTTCTGCTTGAAAAAAAGACAGGGCATTTGTCGAGGTCACCACGAGCCATTTGCTGCCCGGTGCAATCAACGCTTCACGCAGTCGAGCGATCCCTCCAGGATTGTTAACTTTGGAAATGCTCAGATAGGGATCGACGATGCTCTCGACACCATGCACGTCAAGTGCAGCCTGATCAACGTCATTTCTGTTTGCACGGATGAGGAGTATGCTCATTTCCAAGCCACCCGCTCTGCGATAGGACTTGCCTTCAAGCGGGAAGCAATCTCGAGGCCTAATTCTTGTGCCCGTGGGCACTCATCAAGACCTAGTTCAGCACTGAGTTCAACCCGTTGAGACTCTCCCGTGCTTTCCACGGACAACTCTGCACGAAGGATGAGGGTTCCTTGTTCCCAGAAAGCCCATGCCCCAATTGCTGTGGCACAACCGGCATCCAATCCGACTAAGACATGACGTTCCGCTGCGACAAGAAGTCGGGTCTCCTCATCATCGAGAACAGCGAGAAGCTTTCGGACATAAGCGTCTTCCGAGCGGCATTCAATTGACAATGCGCCCTGTCCTGCTGCCGGAATGAAGTCGGTGTTCTCAAATATTTCGCAGACCACATCAGCCCGCCCAATACGGTTTAGCCCTGCCATGGCGAGTAACGTGGCATCAAATTCGCCCTGCTCGACTTTGGCAATTCTTGTGTCGATATTTCCGCGGATGGAGGTCACGGTCAGATCTGTTCGCAACTGCCGAATACGTGCCGCACGTCGTGGTGAAGACGTCCCAACGACAGCCCCTGCAGGCAGTTGCATAAGAGGGATATTTCCTCGACTCACGAACCCATCACGCGAATCTTCACGGAGGGGGATGCATGCAGTCTCGATTCCCGGGAAGGGCTGGGCGGGGAGATCTTTCATGGAATGCACGATGAAGTCGACCTCATGAGAAAGGAGAGCATCACGTAAGGCAGAGACGAACAGGCCCGGGGTCTTTGATTGATTGAGCGGTTCGGTGCTGATGTCACCCTGTGTCTGTATGAGGACTTCTTCAATCTCCAGATCAGGATGCTTCTGACATAGCTGGGAGGTAAAAAGTCGGGTCTGGGTGAGGGCGAGAAGACTGCCTCGCGTGCCCACGCGTAATTTAGCCACCTTCGTTCACCTCGATATTAAAAAGAAGCCGAACAGCATTGATGTAGTCATCGTGATTGCCATCAACAGCGAGCTCTTTGGCCTTTACAGACGGTGCATGCAAGATGGCATTTGTGACTTTGCGAAGGGACTTCTGCACTTCTTCGGCAGCTGAATTGCCGGACTTTCGCCTCACACTTTCAATCTCTTCATCAACCCAAAGGCCGATGTGTGAACGAAGTGCGGCAACGACAGGATCGATACTTCGTGACGCCATGCTGTTTTCAAAATCAGTCACAGCAGTATGAATGATTTCTCGCGCGGTGAGGACAGATTCAATGTGTTCTTGAGGTGCCCGATGCTTAATCTGCTCAAGATCAATCACACTCATTTGCTCGAGCTGAGACACCTCCGGCGCAACATCCTTCGACAGTGAGACATCGATAAGCACTAAATCTGACTTGCCCGATCTGTAGGCGAGGACTTCCTGGGCAAGGGTTACATCGACGGCATACCCAGGAGCGCCACTTGCGCTGATGACGAGATCTACCTCTGCCATGACCTGAACGAGTTGCTCTTTGCTCACGGGAGTTGTTTCATGATTTTCTGAAAACTTCTCAGCCCGTCCCGCACGTGAGTACACAAAGATGTTGTCTACGCCCTGCCTCTGAATCGCCGCAGAAACTACTCGGGAATAGGCGCCCGTGCCAATGAGGAGGACCGACTTACCTGCAATCCCGCCCAACTCTTCAGAGGCCACATCCAGTGCCGTCGTGATGACCGAACGCCCAGAAGCTCCCAGACCGGTTTCAGTCGTAACTGCTTTGGCAACCGAGGCCGCGTTTTGGAACAAGTGGTTCAAGTTTTTAGAAACATAGCCCCGCTGATGAGCCAGAGAAAGTGAGCGTTTGACCTGCCCAGATATTTCTTCCTCGCCAACAATCATGGACTCAAGTCCCGCGGCAACAGAGAACAGGTGTTGCGGAACACTATCGCCGTAGAGAACCTTCAACATGGACGTGACTACCTCGGAAGAAACGCCTAATGCAGTTGCTACCGCAGAGGTGACATAGTCCATGGAGTCGTGAAATGACTCCGCCTCAAAATAAATCTCAAAACGGTTACAGGTCGCCAACACGACGACCCCTTCAAGAAAAGAATCATGCGGACTCAAGGTGTTTAACACCTGCGCCGAAGCTGCTTCAAACTTCTCGAGATCTGTTAACGGGGTGTCGTGGAAGTCGGTTCCTATAAAGACGAGTGCCACAAAGCTCAACATAACAACTGGGCTTCTGACACTGTGTCAGCTTTTCTGGCCTCTCCGCTCTAGAGAATGAGCCTGTGAATCTACCCGCGGAACACCCACTAAACACCGGCGCAACTGGCGCATCTTTATTGGTGTTGAACATGCGCGGTCACCGCACCTCTCCTCTGCCCGTATGGTTCATGCGTCAGGCGGGTCGCTCGCTACCTGAGTATCGCAAGTTGCGCGAAGGCATCGCGATGCTAGATAGCTGCCTCACTCCTGAACTGGTTGTCGAGATCACTCTGCAACCCGTGCGACGCCATGGGGTGGACGCCGCTATCTTCTTCTCCGACATTGTGATCCCCCTCAAACTTGCTGGTCTAGATGTTGATATCAAGCCAGGTGTAGGTCCTGTGTTGGAGAATCCGGTGCGAACCAAAGAAGCCGCCGATGCGTTGCGCCTGATTGATGGCGACGCTTTTGCTCCCATCACAACTGCTGTTGGCATGCTTGTGAAGGAACTAGCTTCAACTCCCCTGATTGGGTTTGGTGGAGCTCCCTTTACTCTTGCCTCCTATCTCATCGAGGGTGGTCCGTCGAAAGAGCTCCCCCATTCCAGAGAGATGATGCGAAACCAGCCTGAGCTGTGGGCTCAGATTTTGAACTGGTGTGCAGATATCACTGCACAGTTCATCTCCGCACAGGTCGTTGCAGGTGCGAGCGCACTCCAAGTTTTTGATAGCTGGGCAGGACGTCTGAGCCCGGATGAATATGAAACATTTGCCAAGCCCTATTCAGAACGATTGTTTTCACAGCTTGCACTACTCGTTGACAAGGATGGAGTTCCGGTTCCGCGCGTTCACTTTGGCGTAGGAACAGAGTCACTCTTGGAATCTATGCATGAAGTAGGTGCAACTGTGATGGGTATCGATTCCAACACTGATCTAGAGCGTGCTTCAGCACTTTTCACTAACAAGGTTCCTCTCCAAGGCAACATCTCTACAGAACTGTTGACAGCAAACTGGGAGACGTTGGCAGAACACATAGATGAAGTTATCGCCTCTGGTTTGAATGCTCCTGGTCATGTGGTGAATCTGGGCCATGGTGTTCCCCCTGAAACAGATCCAGACGTGCTCACCCGAATTACTGAATACATCCACCGCACAACAACATGATTCAAACAGATCGGGTCGTCATTGGTGCCGGGATTTCCGGCATGCTGGCAGCGCTTCGGGCGACTTCCCGTGGCGAAACGGTTGTAGTTCTCGAGAAAGAAGCGCACGCTGGTGGACTGATTGCACCCGTCACTATTGGCGAGATTGATATCGATGCTGGCGCTGAAGCGTTTTCAACCGCCGGGGAGAGCTTCCTGCAGCTGCTCGATGAATTGGGTTTGAACGATCACATCGTTTCCCCCCAGCGAACTGATGCGCGCATCGTTGCCTCCCCGACGCTTCGGTATCCGATTCCACATGGTGTTTTAGGGATCCCGAGTTCACTTGAGGACCCCGAGCTCGCTTCCATCATTTCTCCGCAGGGACTGGAAGAAGCTCGCCGCTTAGATGCACAACCAGTCGGTGAGCTGCAGGGTGTGAGCGTGGCGGAATTGGTTAAGACACGTCTCGGTTCTGAGTTTGTTGACAAGTTAGTCGATCCTCTTTTTAGCGGGGTTCACGGTTCGTCAGCGCACACGCTGTCGGCCGAATCCACAATTCCCGCACTTCTGCGAGCTCTGAGAGAAACAGGATCTCTGTGTTTGGCAGCACGACAAATTCGCGCCTCCCAGCCGCGTCCTGGAGCCGCTGTGGCAAGTCTTGATGGCGGCATGTTCACTCTCGTCGCTGAGCTCTATCGACTTTTGGTGAGCAAGAAAGTTTGGTTCTCTTTCAACAGCAAAGTAGCCAGTGTCCAGCAGGAGAATGACCAGTGGCGCTGTGAAACGAGTAACGGAGCCTTCGTCAGCACCCACCTGACTATTGCAACCGGAATCAGTACTGCTTTACACGTCCTCACGTCCTGTGACAGTCAAGAAGTAGTTGCTGAACTTGCAACACCGGAGACTCATTCCGTCGATGTTGCACTAGTGATTTTGTTGGTCGAATCGACCCAGCTGGATTCCTTCCCCCTCGGTAGTGGCGCGCTCATGTCAGAGAACAGTGACGTGACCGCAAAGGCATCAACTCACGTGAATGCCAAGTGGGAATGGGTGGACAATGCCCTGCCAGAGCATCACCATCTCATTCGCCTGAGTTATGGCCGCGACGGAATTCTTCCTGAGGGTGATCTCATTTCTCTAGCCCAGGAAGACCTTCCCCAGCTTTATCAAATTGACGACGCGACTATTCACAGTGCGGTAGTTCAGCATTGGCCCGGTTCGCTTTATCAAGCAAGTACTCCAGCCAAGGCCCAACAAGAGCAACTCCTAAACACTGCACAAAAACTCGATGTCGAACTGTGTGGCTCCTACATTTCCGGAAACGGACTACTTGGCATTACTCGTGATCACTATCAAAGGATGACCCCGTGACAGAAACAAAATTCGACACCATCAACGACACCATTCGATACACAAACTGGACGTCATATCGCATGATGAGTCCCGTCGCTCTGCCGGAAGCTGCCCAAGCAGAGTTCACCGAATGGGTTGCGAGCTTGACTGCCCGTGACCTCACCTTGCGTGGAACTTACGACATTCGAGGGTTCCGTGGAGATACAGCCTTGCTGTTGTGGATACATGCCAGCTCTGCAGAAGAAGTTCAAGATGCTCTCAAAGAGTTCTCCCACCTTGCATTCGGCAAACACTTTGAATCCACCTGGTCTGGAATGGGACTTCACCGTCCTGCAGAGTTCAATCGGACTCACGTGCCCGGCTTCATGTTGGGAAAGGAAGCAAAGAAGTGGCTGTGCATGTATCCCTTCGTGCGCTCTTACGACTGGTATCTCATTCCTGAAGAGGAGCGTCGTGAGATGCTCGTCGAACACGGTGTTGCTGGTCACAAATACGAAGGCATCACTTCCAGCACGGTGGCGTCTTTTGCTCTCGGAGATTACGAGTGGCTGCTTGCTCTCGAATCTGAAGACCTTCACGAAATTGTCGACATGATGCGCGACCTCCGATACACCAAAGCTCGAATGCATGTCCGCGAAGAAGTTCCCTTTTTCACCGGCCGTAACGTTGAACTGACACAGATTGCCGAGAACTTCTCATGACCTACGACGCAATACTCCTCACATCCTTTGGCGGACCCGAAGGTCCTGACGAAGTGATGCCCTATCTCGAGCGCGTCACCGCCGGTCGCGGTGTTCCACGAGAAAGGCTAGAAGAGGTCTCGCACCACTACCTAGCTCTGGGTGGCGTCAGCCCCATCAATGAACAAAACCGTGCTCTCCTTGCCGCGATGAGGGAGAGGTTCCCCGAACGAGGGATTGATCTCCCGATCTATTGGGGAAATCGCAACAGTGCACCGTTCTTTGCTGATGTCGTCAAGGAAATGTATGACAACGGCCACCGTCGCGTTCTTGCGTGGGTCACGAGCGCTTACTCGTCCTACTCAGGGTGCAGACAATATCGAGAGAACCTCTATCAAGCCCTGGCGGACAATGACCTCGTCGGCAAAATGGTCATCGACAAAGTGCGTCACTACTTTGATCACCCAGGTTTCCTCCAGCCTGTTATTGAAGACCTTGAGGACAAACTCCAAGCAATGGTCAAGGACGGCCTAGATTATTCAGAAATCGACGTCATGTTTGCCACCCATTCCATTCCAGATGCCATGGGTGAAACGAGTGGACCACCAGCTTTGCGAGAAACCTTTGAAAAGCCAGGTGGAGCTTATGAAGCTCAACATCTTGCTGCTGCAGAAATAGTGATGAATAAAGTCCATTCTGATCTAGGAGTTTCTTCGGTGTCATGGCAGCTCGTCTATCAATCTCGCAGTGGCTCCCCACAGATACCTTGGCTCGAACCTGACGTCAACGACGCTATTCGGGATATTCACGCATCGGGAAAGAAAGGCGTCATCGTTGTTCCAATCGGTTTTGTGAGCGACCACGTTGAAGTAATTTGGGATCTCGACAACGAAGCACAGGAAACTGCGTCAGAGCTGGGGATGTATTTTGCTCGCGTCACCACTCCTGGGAGCAGTCTTGCTTTCACAGACGGTATCGCGGATCTCATCCTGGAACGGGTTAACGGAGCTGCTGCTCAAGCACTCTCACCTCTGGGACCTTGGCCAAGCCAATGTGTGGCTGGGTGTTGCCCTAATTTGAGACGTGAACTCAAAGTCATAGCCGAGGCCAGCGCAGAGTAAGCAGGAAGCTCTGAAATCTGCTACTGATACATCCGACAGAAAATCTAAAACCCCCGCGCAAGCGGGGGTTTGGTGGTGGCTCCGACGGGCGTCGATCCCGTGACCTCACGATTTTCAGTCGTGCGCTCTACCAACTGAGCTACAGAGCCCTAAGCAAACTAGCCGCTTAGATGAAAAACCCTTCCGAAGAAGGGCATCCGCGACCCTGACGGGACTTGAACCCGCGACCTCCGCCGTGACAGGGCGGCGCGCTAACCAACTGCGCTACAGGGCCTTACTTGGTAATCAGTTCATCCTACATCTTGGTGACCCCAACGGGATTCGAACCCGTGTTGCCGCCGTGAAAGGGCGGAGTCCTAGGCCGCTAAACGATGGGGCCAAGAAGTAGAGATAAAGCAACTACCGAGAGATAAGCATAGGGAAAATGCGTGCGGTTCGCCAATCGAGGTATCCACAGGCTCGGAGAGCCTTCCCAGCTTTCTCCAAGTTCGCTTGTTACTGTCGAAGAGACCGTGCCTATATGCAACAGGAGAAGTGAATGAAAAGCACCGAAGGAACGCCCAAGGCGTCCGTCTTGTTGCTGCGTAATTCGCGGACCTATCTGGCCATCGCTGTCATCGCGATCGCAGGATTGGTTTCTGGCGTCGTGGTATCTCAGTCTGCTTCGGCAACTGATTACCCCTCCTGGGCTGACGTGGAAAACGCTCGCGGTAATGAGGCTGCGAAGACGGCACAGATTGCTCAGATTCAAGGCCTCATCGCCCAGCTCCAAGCGGAGACGGAAGCTGCCATAGCTGAAGCTACGAAAAAGGGTGAAGAATACGGCGTTGCCATGAAGAAGTTCGGCGCAGCCGAACAGACCGCAGGTCAGCTCGAAGCTCAAGCAACGAAGAGCCAGGCAGAAGCAGATGCTGCAGCTGCCCAGGCTGGTCGTCTCGCTGCTCAGTTGTATCGCTCCGGCGGTAGTGATCTCAGCATGAATCTGCTGATGGAGAAGACCTCAGACGGTGCAGACAAACTCCTGAGCAAGCTCGGCAGTATGAGTAAGCTCGCGGAACGATCGAACGCCATTTATGCCACCGCCCAGACAGCACAGAACGAGGCTGCTTCGCTGTCGAAGCAGGCCAAGGTTGCTCTCAAGGCACGTGATGAACTTCGTGCACAAGCTGAGGCAGCTTTCACCGCTGCAACTGCTGCACAGGAAGCTGCTCAGGCAAAACTAACCGAGAGCGAAAACCAGCAGATGATCATGCAAGCTCAGCTTGCTGCGCTGCAAGACGCCACCGCGGCAACGGTTGCTGGCTATGAGGCGGGTGTTGCCGAGGCTGCACGTATCGCTGCTGAGCGCGCAGCTGCTGAAGCAGCGGCACGAGGCATTTCCGTTTCGGGTGCAGGGTGGACCCACCCGGTTCCCAATGGATACATCTCGAGCTCGTGGGGTCCTCGCGATAACTTCTACATTCCCGGTGTGGGCTGGACTGGTTCCTTCCACAACGCAACAGACCTTGCCGCGGGCTGTGGCTCACCAATCTATGCCGCCTCTGGTGGTCGCGTGACCTATGCCGGCGCAATCGGTGGCGGTTACGGCTACATGGTGGAGATTAACCACGGTGGTGGTATTCGTACTCGCTACGGCCACGTCACCTCGGGTGGCATTGAAGTTGGCTATGGCGACACCGTCGGCCCAGGAACACTTATTGCTCGTGTGGGTGCTACGGGTCTGGCCACCGGTTGCCACGTTCACTTCGAGGTGCACGACAGCCCCGCCTTCAACGGTATTGACCCCGAGCCCTTCATGGCAGACCGAGGCGCTCCGCTCTAAAGATTCGTCGTAACACAAAGAACCCCCGCTCAACAGTGAACTGCTCCCCAAAAGTTGGACTGATTAATCAGTATCCAATTTCTGGGGAGTATTTCTTTGCAACCAAATAGTTCACTCACAACACCTCAACGAGAACAGCTCGTTGATCTCTTCGAAACCGGCTTCGGTTATGTTGCCGCCGCTAACCGTTTAGGTTTCTCCGTTGACGCCTCGAAACAGTTCCATCGCAAGTGGATGCTTCATGGCAGGCTTTGTCTTATGCAAAGCAAAACCAAAAGTACTTTCTCTTTTGAAATCAAAAAAGAAGTAGTCGAACGTTTTCTTGCCGGTGCGACAAAGATGGAACTCGCGGCAGAGTTTCAGTTAAGTTCTGTTCAGCTTGTGACCGCATGGGCTCGTCAATGGCGAGCAGGCGGTGATGAGGCGTTGATGCCCAAACCTAAGGGCAGGCCTTTTGGTTCGGTTCAAAACCAGGAAGTTTCCAGCGAAGAAGACCGGCTGCGCCAACAAGTTAAACGCCTTGAAGCAGAGAACGCGTATCTAAAAAAATTGCGGGACTTGAGGAACCAAGGACACGCCTAAAGGTCCAGGTGATTTCCTCCCTCAAGTCCGATCACGCCCTTGACGATCTCCTCGCCGCAGCGCAGATGGCAAGGTCGACCTTATTATTACCACCTCGCCCGGCTTGATGCGCCTGACCGGCATGCCTTCCTCAAAGCAGTCATCGTCACAGTCTTCTTCGCAAAAAAGAGACGATATGGCCATCGCAGAATCTGGCTGCATCTAACTCAACATGGTTGGCAAGTGGGGAAGAAGCTGGTTTATAAACTCATGAAACAGTTAGGCCTGAAATCGAAAGTGCGCATCAAACGCAAATACAACTCCTATCAAGGCACGATTTCTCATATCGCAGCGAACCATCTCAACAGAGAATTCGACGCAACAGCACCAAACCAGAAATGGGTCAGTGACGTGAGCGAATTCCGGGTGGGAAACCAGAAAGTGTATCTCTCAGCGATCTATGACCTGTTCGATCATGCAATCGTGAGCTTCAAAACAGGAACCTCACCGAATACCGGATTGACGTCACGGAGCCTGAAAGACGCGTTTGAACGTGAACAACCAGCTGCCGGACTACTCGTTCACACAGATCAAGGATTCCACTACCAACACCACTCGTGGCGTGAACTGTTGGAAGAACATGGCGCTATCCAATCCATGTCCCGCAAAGCAAACTGTTATGACAACGCCCTGATCGAGAACTTCTTCGGACACCTCAAAACAGAAATGTTCCATGGTGAAAGATTCAACACCGTCAACGAACTCATCGAAGAAATTGAGGAATACATCGATTGGTATAACAGAGATCGTCTACAAGAACGACTGAAGGGCATGACCCCGATGCAATATCGGAACCATGCCCTTCAGTTAGAAGCCGCCTAGGATTTAACCTGTCCAACTTTCGGGGGACAGTTCATCACCAGAGCGGGGGTTCTTTCGTGGTCTGTGTGCCTAGTGGCCTTCAGCCTTGAGGCGAGCGAAACCGTCAACGACGATCTGCTCGGCTTCAGCTGCGTTGCCCCAGCCCTCAACGTTGACAAACTTGCCAGGCTCGAGGTCCTTGTAACGCTTGAAGAAGTGGTCGATCTCGTTCTTGGTCTGCTCAGGAACATCGTCGATGTCCTGGATGTGAGCCCAACGAGGGTCCTTAGCTGGAACGCAGATGACCTTGGCATCTGATCCAGCCTCGTCACTCATGTTGAGAACGCCGACGGGGCGGACCTTGACGCCCACTCCGGGGAACACGGGGTACTCAAGAAGAACGAGAGCGTCAACGGGGTCACCGTCGAGACCGAGAGTGTTCTCGAAGTAGCCATAGTCGGTGGGGTAAACGAAAGTGGTGAACAGCACGCGGTCCAAGTAGACGCGACCAGTTTCGTGGTCAACTTCATACTTGTTACGGCTTCCCTTGGGAATTTCAACGACGACGTCGTAAGCGGCCACGAGGGGCTCCTTCACGGTTGAGATGAATACCTCATAAGGTTACTTGATGATGACCGAACGTCCCCGACTCACGCCAGCTATGGCTGACGTTCGTCGTGCCATTCGCGAGAACCTCTCGGACCTCACTCCCGATGCTGTCGTACTGGTGGCACTCAGTGGCGGACCTGACTCTCTTGCACTGGCCGCCGGTTTAGCCTTTGAGGCGCCTCGTGCGGGGCTTCTTGCCGGGGCCGTGATTGTCGATCACGGGCTGCAAGAAGGTTCACATGTTGTCGCTGAGAACGCCGCAGCCCAGGCTCGTGAGCTGGGACTAGACCCGGTGATTATCCGCAGAGTGAAAGTTGTTCCAGCTGCGGGGCCAGAGGCAGATGCCCGCATAGCCCGTTATGAGGCCTTGGATTCTGTGGCCAGGGAACTCGGTGCTGTTGCCATCCTGTTGGGTCACACTCTGGATGATCAGGCTGAGACTGTGCTCTTGGGGTTGACCCGAGGATCCGGGGCAACAAGCCTGGCCGGAATGAGTGACATCAACGGTATCTATCGCAGACCGCTGCTGGGCATTCGCCGAGCACAGACGGTGGCGGCGTGTGAAGACCAGGGACTCACACCCTGGAATGACCCCCACAACCAAGACGCCAGTTACACCCGTGTGCGGATTCGTCACGAGGTCATGCCTGTGCTGGAAAACCAACTCGGTCCTGGAGTTGCTGAAGCATTGGCCCGAACCGCAGAGCAGTTCAAGCAAGACTCCGCCGTGCTGGACGCGCTGACTTCCGAGATTATGCCCACCGTGTTCACACCCGTGCTGGGTGAAACTGCCCAGTCGGTGCAGGCAACACTGGATGTCACTGCGTTGACGGGCTTGCCTCTAGCTATTCTCAATCGCGTCATTCGCCGGGCTGCTTTGGACGTCTTTGGGTCGAGTTTGAGCTCGGTTCACACCAATGCCGTTGCTCGTCTGATTACCGATTGGCATGGACAGGGAGAAGTTCACGTTCCCGGTATTAGAGTTGAGCGACAAGGTGCTCAGCTTGTTCTGACTGCATCATCGTCCACACCCACCGAGGCCTAGTCTCACCAGCACAAAAGGATCGCACGCATGGAGTTGCGCGACGTCGAATCAGACATCACCGAAATTCTTTTCTCAGAAGAGCAGATCCAGGGTCGCCTGGCAGAACTCGCTCGCGAGATTGAGCGCGACTACGAAGGTAAAGATGTTCTCATCATTGCCGTGCTCAAGGGTGCTGTCATGGTTCTCAGTGACCTCGTGCGTGAACTGAAGTTCCACGCTCACATCGACTTCATGGCTGTGTCTTCCTACGGTTCCAGCACCAAGTCCTCCGGTGTTGTGCGCATCGTGAAGGACTTGGACGCAGAAATTGCAGGCCGCCACGTGCTCATTGTGGAAGACATCATCGACTCTGGTTTGACCCTGAACTGGCTCATTGGAAACCTGGAATCGCGCGGCCCCGCATCGATCGAGGTGGTGGCCATGTTCCGCAAGCCCGAAGCAATCAAAGAGCCAGTAGACGTCAAATATGTCGGTTATGACATTCCCAACGCATTCGTGGTGGGTTACGGCCTCGACTACAACGAGGACTACCGCAACGTTCGCGGTCTTGCAGTGCTGTCCCCTCACGTCTATGGCGGGGAAGACCCTCACGCCTAAAGTTCTGGGTTAACTCCCATTCCGCCCTCGGCAAACACCAAGCGGGCATAGCGTCTAGACCGATACCCTGAGAAGACCATGAAATTGAAGAACCTTCTGCGCGGTCCCCTGCTCTACATCATCGTTGCGGTGATTGCTGTCTGGGTGGGCTCATCCCTCATCTCCATGACCGGCTACCAAGCCATCAGCACTGACGATGGTCTGACCTTCCTCAAAGAGAACAAGGTTGCGAGCGCAACCATTGTCGACATTGAGCAGCGCGTTGACCTCAAGCTCAAGAAGGCCGACGACAAGTACGGCACCGACGTGCAGTTCTTCTATGTCGCCCCTCGTGGTGTTCAGGTTGTGGATGCAGTCAACGCCTCATCTTTGACCGACGGCTTCAACGATGAGGTGCCCAAGGAGAACTGGTTCCTTAGCATGCTGGGAATCTTCTTGCCCGTGCTTCTGATCGGTGCGTTCTTCTGGTTCATGCTTTCTTCCATGCAGGGAGGTGGCCGTGGTGTGATGCAGTTTGGTAAGTCCAAGGCCAAGCTTGTCACCAAGGAAACTCCCACCGTCACCTTTGCTGACGTTGCTGGTGCAAACGAAGCTGTTGAAGAACTTTCTGAAATCGTCGACTTCCTCAAGGAGCCCGCTCGCTTCCTCGCGGTAGGTGCACGTATTCCTCGCGGTGTGCTGCTCTATGGCCCTCCCGGAACAGGTAAGACTCTGCTCGCCCGTGCCGTTGCAGGTGAAGCTGGCGTTCCCTTCTACTCGATTTCTGGTTCTGACTTCGTAGAGATGTTTGTCGGTGTCGGTGCAAGCCGTGTGCGTGACCTCTTCGAACAAGCAAAGCAGAACGCTCCTGCGATCATCTTCATCGATGAAATCGATGCTGTCGGCCGTCACCGTGGTGCCGGTATGGGTGGTGGCCACGATGAACGTGAGCAGACCCTCAACCAGATGCTGGTGGAGATGGACGGCTTCGACGTTAAGACCAACGTGATCCTTATCGCTGCAACCAACCGTCCCGACATTCTGGACCCTGCCCTTCTGCGCCCTGGTCGTTTTGACCGCCAGATTGGTGTGGACGCTCCAGACATGGAAGGCCGCAAGAAGATTCTTGAAGTTCACGCCAAGGGCAAGCCCATGGCAAAGAACGTGGACCTCGAAGTTGTCGCACGCAAGACTCCCGGTTTCACCGGTGCTGATCTGGCCAACGTTCTCAATGAAGCAGCATTGCTGACTGCGCGTTCGAACGCACAACTGATCGACAACCGTGCACTGGATGAGTCCATTGACCGCGTTATCGCTGGACCTCAGCGTCGCAGCCGTGTGATGAAGGATCAGGAAAAGCTCATCACCGCGTATCACGAAGGTGGTCACGCGCTCGCTGCAGCGGCAATGAACTTCTCTGACCCTGTGACCAAGGTCACCATTCTTCCTCGTGGTCGTGCCCTCGGATACACCATGGTGCTTCCACTGGAAGATAAGTACTCGGTCACCCGTAATGAACTCCTCGACCAGCTCACCTATGCCATGGGTGGTCGCGTTGCTGAGGAGATCGTGTTCCACGACCCCACCACCGGCGCATCGAACGACATCGAGAAGGCAACCAGCATTGCTCGCAAGATGGTCACCGAATACGGCATGAGCTCCACTGTGGGTTCGGTCAAACTCGGCGGCGCATCCGGCGAAATGTTCTTGGGCCGCGACATGGGTCACCAGCGTGACTACTCCGAGCAGATGGCAGAGCACGTGGATAAGGAAATCCGCGCACTCATCGAGAACGCTCACACCGAAGCATGGAAGGTTCTCAACTCCAACCGCAAGGTGCTCGACCGCCTGGCTACAGAACTGCTCGAGAAGGAAACTCTCGATCACAACCAGCTGGCTGAAATCTTCAAGGACGTGAAGAAGCTTCCTCTTCGTAAGCAGTGGCTCTCCAGCAACGAGCGTCCCGTTTCGAAGCTTCCACCCGTCAAGGTTCCTGCCAAGAAGGCAGCAGCCAAGACTGAAGTAAAGAAGCCTGTTGCGAAGAAGCCCGTCGCCAAGAAAGCTCCAGCTAAGGCAGCGGCAGAGCCTGCTACACAGAAGCCAGCTCCCAAGGCATAAACATGGCTATCGACCGGGCTCGAATTGAGGCGGCCGTCGTCGAACTCCTTCACGCGATTGGTGAAGATCCGACGAAGGCCAACTTCTCATCGACCCCGGTACGTGTCGCCGAAGCCTATGCCGAGTTCTTTGCCGGTGTTGGTCAGGACCCACTCGAGCATTTGCGTGAGAGTGTTCCCATCGACCAACTCTCCGATGCGGTTGTGGTCACCGACATCACCGTTCGGTCGATGTGTGAACACCACCTGCTTCCCTTCTTGGGTGTTGCCCACGTCGCTTACCTCCCTGGCGACCGCGTAGTTGGCCTGGGTAAATTGCCTCGTGTGGTGAACACCTTGGCTGCTCGCCCCCAGATGCAAGAGAGCTTGACCGAGCAAATCGCTGACGCGCTCGTGGAGGGTCTCGACCCCCGCGGTGTGCTGGTGGTTGTCGAAGCTCGGCACCAGTGCGTGGCCGCTCGTGGTGTGGAGCAGACAAATAGTCGCACCATCACCATCGCGTCACGTGGTGAACTCACTGAGCCTGCGGCACGTGCAGAAATCATGACTCTTATTGGTGCGTCACGTGGTGAGGAAAGTCATGACTGAGCACCGCACCAAAATCATGGGCATCCTCAACGTCACGGTTGACTCGTTCAGTGACGGTGGAAAATACCTCGACACTGACTCCGCTGTGAAGCACGGCATTGCCATGATGGAGCAGGGTGCCGACATTATCGACATTGGTGGTGAATCCACCCGTCCCGGTGCACAACGTGTCTCGGTCGAAGAGGAACAACTTCGAGTTCTTCCCGTGATTGGTTCCCTCGTTCGTGCTGGTGCTGTCGTGAGTATCGACACTATGAATGCGGCTACTGCCATCCTTGCCATCGAGCGCGGGGCGCAATATGTCAACGACGTTTCTGGTGGTCTCGCAGATTTCTTCATGCCGAAGGTTGTGGCCCAGTCTGATGCCACCTTCATTGCCAGCCATTGGCGTGGACACTCGGTCGATATGGACAACAAGGCGCTCTATAAAGATGCCCCTACTGACATCACGCGAGAGCTCAGTGAACGCGTGGAAGCACTCCTTGCCGAAGGCATGAGGCCAGAGAAGCTCATCCTGGATCCAGGCCTGGGCTTTGCGAAGAACTCAGAACACAACTGGCAGATGCTCGGCCGCCTCGACGAACTGCAGGCACTGGGTTATCCGCTTCTGATTGGGGCATCGCGTAAGCGATTCCTTGCCTCGTTACTGCCCGAAGATGCCACGGTCGAAGACCGTGACTCTGCCAGCGTTGCGGTCAGCGTTCTCGCTGCTCAAGCTGGGGTCTGGGCAGTTCGCGTGCATGATGTTGCGCGTACGGCAGGTGCTTTGCGCGTGCTGGAGTCGTGGAACAAGGGTGCCCGTGAGTAAGGACCGCATCACTCTGACGGGTCTGCGTGTTCAGGCCAACCATGGGGTGTTTGATTTCGAGCGCGCTAACGGGCAGCTCTTTGTCATTGATGTCACAGCATGGCTGGATCTTTCACCTGCCGCACTCAGTGATGACCTGGCCAACACCGTTCACTACGGCGAGCTGGCTGAAGAAGTCGTCGCGGCGGTGGCGAATGATCCTGTGGATCTCATCGAGACCGTTGCTGAACGTGTGGCACAGGTTGTCTTGGCGCACGCACCCGTTCAGAAGGTTGAAGTGACTGTTCACAAACCCCAGGCTCCGATCAGCGTGGAGTTCGCTGATGTTGCTGTCACGATTGAACGCAGCCGCTAATGGATGCTCCACGCAGAAACGCCATTATCGCGTTCGGATCGAACCTCGGTGACCGTGTGGCAACCATCAAGCAGGCTGCCAACGAAGTGGCAGATCTTGGTGGCACTGTTCTGCTCAAACTGTCCCCACTTTATGAATCAGCTGCCGTGAAGCCAGAGGGTGTGGATCTGGATGCTCCCGAATATCTCAATGCGGTGGCACTGATTAGTACAGACCTCCCCCCAGAGGCTTTGCTTACTGAGCTCAACGGCATCGAACAAGACCACGGCCGTGAACGCCACGAACGCTGGGGCGATCGCACCCTTGACCTCGACATCATCTGGATGGATGGTGTTGAGATGGAAACCGAACGTCTCACCATTCCTCACCCCCGAGCTTTCGAGCGCTCTTTCGTGGTGGTGCCCTGGAACGATGTTCAACCGAATGCGGTTGTTCTACCCCACGGGGAGATTGCTGCACTTGCAGAGAAGTTCAGCAATGAACTGCACCGCTTCGAGGTGAGCGCATGAAGCGCACTACCCCCGCACCGCTGATTGGCCTCTTTCTCATTGGCGGCGTTGCTGCCTATTTGCTGGAACTCATTGTGCAGTCACGCGGCGGATTTATTTATGTTCCGCCGCTGTCTTTGGCATTCACCTTGTTCGTCGTGGCCATTGCCGTCGTTCTCATGGCAATTCCCATTCGTCGCTGGGTTACCGGCAAGCGCAAAGAACCCATTGATGGGTTGTATGCCTCGCGGGTTGTGGCATTGGCCAAGGCCAGCAGCTACTCAGGCTCTCTCTTGCTGGGTCTGGGTGCTGGTGTGATTGTCTATCTTTTCGGTCGCCCCATTGCTCCTAGTGGCGCAATCTTGACGAACGTCATCGCTCAGCTTGGTGCTGCAGCATTGCTCATTGTTGCCGGACTGATTGCCGAATGGTTGTGTGTTCTGCCTCCAGATGATCTGGACAAGAACGACAAGGAGGTGGCCGGTGAACCAGCAGCGTGACGGTCGCCTCGGCATCGGCATTATTGGCGCAGGCAAGGTGGGCCCCATCTTGGGCGCTGCTCTTGCCGGTGCAGGGCACGCGCTGGTCGGCATCTCTGCCATCTCAGAAGAAAGCAAAGAACGAGCCCAGGCCATCCTTCCTGATGTCCCTGTGCTCGAAGTTCCCCGCATTGTGGAACTGAGTGAACTTGTTCTTATTGCCGTTCCCGATGAGGAGCTGCCTGACTTGGTCAACGGTCTTGCTGTTGCCGGAGTGTGGCAACCAGGACAGATCGTGCTGCACACCTCTGCCGCCTATGGAGTTGAGGTGCTGCACCCTGCCGTGTTGGCAGGAGTGATTCCTCTGGCTCTTCACCCCGCCATGGCGTTCACGGGAACCAGTATGGACATTGCTCGTCTTGCCGATTGCTATATCGCGGTTACCGCACCGGCCCCTGTCCTACCGATTGGGCAAGCACTCGCGGTGGAAATGGGCGGAGAGCCTGTAGTCATCTCCGAAGCACAGCGCCCGCAATATGCCGAGGCAATTGCCACAGCGTCACAGTTCTCAGCAGCAATTGTGGACCAGGCAACCAACCTGCTTGGTGAGATCGGGATTGAGAACCCGGGCCGTATTGTTGCTCCGTTGATTCGTTCTGCTGTCGACAACGCTCTTGGCCAAGCAGGTGACGCGTCGCGTCTGGGCTTCACAGGACTCGACGACTAATCATGAGTGCACCGCAGGTTTGCCACACCGTCGCCGAGATGACGGCCCTTCGTGAGCAGTTAAGCGCCGAAGGCAAGACGCTGGCACTCGTCCCCACCATGGGTGCGCTGCACGCCGGGCACTTAGCTCTGGTTGCACGGGCCCGAGAGTTGGCAGATGTTGTCGTGGTGTCGATCTTTGTGAACCCGTTGCAGTTCGGGGCCGGGGAAGACTTCGACCGCTATCCCCGCACGCTCGACGTTGATGTTGCTGCACTTGCTGGGCATGCAGATTATGTGTTTGCTCCAGCGGCAGAAGAGGTTTATCCCGAACGTGTGGGTGGACCTGCAGTTCCTGCACAAAAAGCTGGTTCGGTGGGGGACACCTTCGAAGGCGCAAGCAGACCTGGCCACTTTGACGGTGTGCTCACGGTCGTGGCACGACTGTTCGACATTGTGAAGCCCGATGTTGCTGTCTTTGGTCAAAAGGATGCGCAACAGGTGTTCTTGGTGCGCGAGCTCATTCAGAAGCTGGGCTTGCCCATCCAACTGGATGTCTTGCACACCATTCGCGAAGCAGATGGTTTGGCACTCTCCAGTAGAAACCGCTATCTCAGCGAAGAAGAGCGCCAGGCGGCATTGGCATTGCCCCATGCTCTGCTTGCCGTGGCTCATGAAGCACAGCATGGAAATGCTGCGTCGGTCCGTGAGGTTGGCAGGAGCGTTTTTGAGAAGTATCCGCTGGTTAGACTTGATTATCTCGACCTTGTCGATCCCACAAACTTTCAGCGCGTGAGTGACGACTACCAGGGACCTGCCACAGTTGTGGTGGCCGCGGTAGTGGGAACCACACGACTTATCGATACCGAAAACCTTGAGAGACTCCACGCATGAGTGAGAACACCGCACCAGAGCCCGAACTGACCGAAGCTGAAGTCAGTGAGCAGAAAGCCGTTCGCCTGGCTAAGCGTGATCGACTCAACGAACTTGGTCTTGAGGCATACCCCGTTGCCCTTCCCATCACCGACACCATTCCTGCCGTTCGTGCACGCTTCGGTGACCTGGAAGCAGATGCCACCACCGGTGTGACCGTGGGACTTGCTGGTCGTATTGTTCACCTGCGCAACACTGGCAAGCTGTGCTTTGCCAGTTTGCAGTCAGGTGATGGTTCCCGCATCCAGGCCATGGTCTCTCTGGCCGAGGTGGGCGAAGAGAACCTTGAACTCTGGAAAGACCTGGTTGACCTCGGTGACCACCTGTACGTTTCTGGTGAAGTGATTTCTAGCCGCCGCGGTGAGCTCTCCGTCATGGTGAAGGAATGGAAGATGGCAGCCAAGGCTGTGCTTCCTCTTCCCAACATGCACAACGAGCTCAACGAAGAAACCCGTGTTCGTTCCCGCTACCTCGACCTCATCGTTCGCGAACAGGCTCGGAAGAACGTCTTTGCTCGTGCGAAGACCATGGCGTCATTGCGAAACACCTTCACGCAGCTCGACTTCATTGAGGTTGAGACCCCCATGCTTCAGGTCATGCACGGTGGTGCTTCTGCACGCCCCTTCGTGACCCACTCCAACGCCTTCGACATGGAGCTCTTCCTGCGCATTGCACCTGAGCTTTACTTGAAGCGTGCACTGGTCGGTGGCATCGAGCGAGTGTTCGAAATCAACCGCAACTTCCGCAATGAAGGTGCTGACAGCACGCACTCTCCTGAGTTCGCCATGCTCGAAGCCTATGAAGCATATGGCGACTACAACTCCATCGCTGACCTGACCCAGAAGCTCATTCAGGACGCCGCTCTTGCCGTTGCTGGCAGCCATGTCGTGACCTGGGCAGATGGCACAGAGTTTGATTTGGGCGGTGAATGGGATCGCATCAGCATGTATCACTCGCTGAGCGAAGCAGCGGGTGTGGAGATCACTCCTGCAACTTCCGTTGCAGACCTGCAGGCCCTAGCCAACAAGGAAGGCGTGGAAGTTCACCTCGCCAACCACGGCAAGCTGGTGGAAGAACTGTGGGAGCACTTCGTCAAGGACGGGCTCACTCGTCCCACCTTCGTGATGGACTTCCCGGTTGAGACCAGCCCACTCGTGAAGGAACACCGTTCCATTCCTGGTGTGGTGGAGAAGTGGGACCTCTACGTCCGCGGCTTCGAACTTGCCACTGGCTACTCCGAACTCAACGACCCCGTCATTCAGCGCGAACGCTTTGTGCAGCAGGCTGCCCTCAGCGCTAAGGGTGACGTCGAAGCAATGCGTTTGGACGAAGACTTCCTCAAGGCACTCGAGCACGCCATGCCACCTGCGGGCGGCATGGGTATGGGTATGGACCGCTTGCTCATGGCCATTACTGGCCTCGGCATCCGCGAGACCATCCTGTTCCCGCTGGTTAAGTAATCAGCTTCCTTCGGTAGTCTGACCCTTATGGACAACTTCTGGCTCAACGCACTCTGGTCGGTCACGCCGACCGTGCTCCTTGGCCTGCTGTTCTGGCTCATTATTCGTTCGATTCTGCGCTCAGACCGCACCGAACGTGAGACCTATGCCCAGATTGAAGCCGAAGAACGAGCAAAGCGCGGACTTCCTGAGGCAGAAAAGAAATGAATCAAGCAGAATTCTCCTTCTGGCTCACCGTTGTTGCATTAGCGGTTGACTTTGTTATTCGTGTCGTCGCCATCATCATTGTTCCTCGCAACCGTCGACCATCCTCTGCCCTGGGCTGGCTGCTCGCTATTTTCTTCATTCCCTATATCGGTGTGATTTTGTTCTTGCTCATCGGTAGTCCACGGCTGGGCCGTAAGCGTCGCCGCCGCCAGCGTGAAATCAACCAGTTCATCTTGGATTCCACTGAAGGATTCGACAAGGTTGCTCATGACAAGTCGTGGCCCGTGTGGCTTGACCGAGTGGTTGAGCTCAACCGCAACTTGGGGGCCATCCCCTTAGTTGGTGGCAACTCAGCCCAGATGCAGATCGACTACGAGAAGAACATTATCGATATCGCAGCGGATATCGATAAGGCACAGAACTTTGTTCACGTTGAGTTTTACATTCTCTCTTCTGACCCCGTCACTGAGCCTGTCTTCCAAGCCATGGAACGCGCTGTGCAGCGAGGTGTTGAAGTGCGCGTGCTCTTTGACCACGTGGCAGCAATGCGCACCGTCGGTTATCGCAAGACCAAGAAGCGCCTTACCGCCATTGGAGTCGACTGGCACCTCATGCTTCCTTTCCTGCCTTTCCAAGGCAAGTATGAGCGCCCTGACCTGCGCAACCACCGCAAGCTCGTCATCATCGACGGCAGCATCGGCTGGATGGGTTCACAGAACCTCATTGATTCCAGCTATCTCAAGAAGTCCAACCTCAAGCGTGGACTGCACTGGAAAGACGCAATGGTTCGCCTGCGCGGACCTATCGTTGCTGGTCTGAACGCCATCTTCATTACCGACTGGTATTCCGAAACAGATGTTCTGCTCACTCGTGAATCAGAACCCATTGTTGCCTTCCACGAAGATCAAACTCTGGACTGCCAGATTGTTCCGTCTGGTCCTGGCTTTGCCTCGGAGAACAACCTACGTTTATTCCTCACGTTGATGTATTCAGCGCAAGAGAAGATCATCATCACCTCCCCCTACTTCGTGCCCGACGAGTCGTTGATGTATGCCATCACCTCGGCCTGCCAGCGCGGTGTTCGAGTCGAACTCTTCGTCTCAGAAATCGGGGACCAAGCACTGGTTTATCACGCACAGCGTTCCTACTATGAAGCACTGCTGCGTGCCGGTGTGGTCATCTGGCTCTACAAAGCACCCACTATCTTGCACTCCAAGCACATGTCGATCGATGACGAAGTTGCCGTCATTGGTTCGTCCAACATGGACATGCGTTCCTTCTCGCTGAACCTGGAGGTTTCCCTCATGGTTCGAGGCGCCAGCTTCGTCAAGCAGATGCGTGACGTGGAGGACGCCTATCGCGAGATGTCTCGTGCACTCACTCTGGAAGAGTGGAAGAAGCAGCCCCTGCGCTCAACCGTTCTTGACGGTCTTGCTCGACTCACCTCCTCACTCCAGTAGTTAGGCTCGATCCATGGCATACGACGCAGCATCTACTCGCTACGACATCATGAACTTCCGCCGCAGCGGGAAGTCTGGACTGAAGCTTCCTGAGATTTCTTTGGGCCTCTGGCACAACTTCGGTGACGAAGGCTCTCTCAAAAACCAGCGCGCCATTCTTCGACGCGCATTCGACATGGGCGTGACCCACTTCGACCTAGCGAACAACTACGGCGTCCCAGCCGGTTCTGCTGAGTCCCACTTCGGCGACGTGCTCGCGTCCGACTTCAAGCCCTACCGCGACGAGATGGTTATCTCCTCCAAGGCGGGGTATTTCATGTGGGACGGCCCCTATGGCGAGTGGGGATCGCGCAAGTATCTCATCTCGTCACTGGATCAGAGCCTGAAGCGCATGGGTCTCGACTACGTCGACATCTTCTACTCGCACCGACCCGACCCCAACACTCCTATTGAGGAGACCATGGGAGCACTGGCTTCGGTCGTGCAACAGGGCAAGGCGCTCTATGTTGGAATCTCGTCCTACACACCAGAACAGACCCTCGCGGCGAAGAAGGAACTCGATCGCCTCGGTGTTCCTCTGCTGATCCACCAGCCTCGCTATTCCATGTTTGATCGCACCATCGAACGCTCCGGTTTGCTCTACACCCTCGACGAGATTGGTGCGGGCTGCATTGTCTTTTCGCCACTCTCGCAAGGCATGCTCACCGATCGCTATCTCAAGGGAATCCCAAAAGATTCGCGTGCTGCCCTCGGCGTTCACCTCGGCGAGGAGCGCATCAACGAGGTTTATCTTGAGCGCGTCCGCGGCCTCTCGGCAATCGCCGAGGCGCGCGGCCAGACGCTCGCTCAGATGGCACTGCTGTGGACACTGCGCAACCCCGGAGTCACCTCAGCACTCATTGGCGCCTCCTCGGTGAAGCAGCTTGAAGACAATATCGCTGCTATTCACGGCCCCGACTTTGAACCTGAAGAGCTTGAGGCCATCGACGTCTTTGCCGTGCACGGAACAGACAGCGGTTCCCACAGAAAGAGTTAGTTACTCGCCGATATCGGCGGGAGTTCCACCGGTCATACGAACCAGTTCGCTGAAAGTGGTTTGGTAGACATACGCAGGGTGACCACCCGCGGACCAGATGGTGTCGTATTGAGCCAGGTCGTTATCAACCAGGGTGGGAAGCTCGGTGGCGAGCCCCACGGGTGAGACCCCGCCAATGACATAACCGGTGGCAGCACGAACGTCATCTGCATTGGCTTTGGTGATCTTCTTACCGCCGAATGCTGCTGAGACCTTCTCGGTGTCCACGCGGTGACCGCCGGAGCTCATCACGAGCACGGGTTCACCATCGGCGAGGAACACTAACGAGTTGGCAATCTGGCCACGGGTGATGCCCAGGCCTTCGGCAGCTGCTTGGGCGGTGTGAGCATTGTCGTCGAGGCGAACAACATCTCCTTCCGCGCCGTGCTCTTTCAGAGCTGCGCGGAAACGTTCAACGGAGTCGGGGTGTGCAATCTCGGTCATCAGGATTTTCTCCAGTTAGGGCTTCTTCTTGGGTTTGGGAACAGGCAGGGCAGCCCAAGTCAGATCGAGTAATTCATGCATCCACTCTGCATCAGAAAACTTCTCCACCGGAATCACTAAGTGTTCTTTAGCTCCGGGGTAGGGAGATGCTTTATCGAGGGAGGGAACAAAGCTCTCACCCGGTTCCGTCGCTTTGAGAAACAGGGTGTTGTCGCAAATCACTCCGACAAACTTGTCCTCGCAGTAAATTCCGTATTCACCAAACATGGGGCGCACGCGCACATTGCGCGCACCAAATGCATCGAGGACGTCCTCGGTGAATTCTTTCGACGTTGCCACGTTAGTGCTCGTGGTCGAGGGTGCTGCTCACCTGCAGTGCCATACGGCCGTGGGTGAAGGCACCACCGGCACGGAGGGCGGCAGCTATCCAGGCAGCTTCGGCAATCTCAGCATCGGTGGCGCCTGCCTTCACGGCACCCTTGGTGTGAGCATCGATGCAGAAAGAACACTGCGTGGTGAATGCCACGCTCAGTGCCATCAACTCACGGAACTTGAGCGGGATAGCGCGGCCTTCTTCAGCGAAGACCGCGTTGTCAAAAGCCACGAAGGCTTCCAGAATGTCTGGAGTTTCCTTCTTATAAATCCGGCCGAACTTGCGGTTCTCGGTTCCGTTATAGAGATCACTCATGGCCTGGGCAACTTTCGTGGTCGGAGTTGAACATGGGGCATTTCAGGAGCAGGGATGACAGTTCCACCGTGCTCTACAGACCCAAAAATACCCTCAGGATTGCCTTCGAGTACAACATCTTCTTGCCATTGGTTTCGGAATTCCACTATTTCGTCGTGGCTACGACCAATGAAGTTCCACCACATCACGAGCTCTTCTTCGAACGGGGTGCCCCCGAGGAGAAGGAGACGTGCTGGCTCATCGCCGATAGTGAGGGTGAGTGAGTCGATGCCGGGCTCAACATAGGCAAGCTGGTCTTTCTCAGCGAGCTCGCCATTGACCTCAACTGATCCCGAGTCCACCAAGATGCCGTGTTCGAAGGTGGTGTTCACGGGAATAGTGAAGGTGCTTCCGGCAGGTGCTGTTATCTCAGCACCGAGCAGGGGCGTGAAAGTAGTCGTTGCTGCCGTGACCGTTCCGGTGTCTCCTGTGAGAGAACCCACAAACACAATGAGCTGTGCATCACCAATGGTGGTGCGCGGTGCAATGTGGTGTTCAAAGAAAGGAGGGATGTGACGATCCTTGTCCGCCAAAGCAACCCAGAGCTGAACACCGTGCATCACGGGGACCCTGCCGGTGGAGTGCTCGGCATGGGCAATACCGGTGCCCGCGGTCATCAGATTCACCTGGCCAGGTTCAATGAGCTGGACACTTCCCACGCTGTCACGGTGTTCGACTTCACCCTGGAAAAGCCAGGTCACGGTCTGCAGCCCGGTGTGGGGGTGGGGGCCTAAGTTCATGCCACCGCTGAGCTCAACCTCGTCGGGACCGTAGTGATCCACAAAGCACCATGCCCCAATCGTGCTGCGCTGGCGATTGGGCAAGGTGCGCCTCACGGTCATCGCGCGGAGGCCACCCAAAGGGACGTCGCGGGGAGTGAGGATGCTCATGTTTACAGACTACGTATCTCGGGGAGGATTTATTCCTTTCAACTGCTCGTTCTTCCTCCAGCGAACATGGCCCGTTCTACTCACGCCGTGGGCGAACAGGGGCAGTTTTTGTGCCTTCTTGTCGTTACTCTCAAATCAAGACCTGCACAGACCATGTGTGCTGATGGGAGTTAGAAATGTTTGAGAGATTTACCGACCGCGCTCGCCGCGTCGTTGTCTTGGCGCAAGAAGAAGCCAAGATGCTCAACCACAACTACATCGGCACTGAGCACATCCTGCTCGGTCTGATCCACGAAGGTGAAGGCGTTGCCGCTAAGGCTCTCGAGTCGCTGAACATCTCTCTCGACGCTGTGCGCGAGCAGGTCCAGGACATCATTGGTCAGGGACAGCAGCAGCCCACCGGCCACATCCCCTTCACGCCTCGTGCGAAGAAGGTTCTTGAGCTGTCTCTCCGTGAGGCACTTCAGCTGGGCCACAACTACATTGGCACCGAGCACATCCTGCTGGGCCTCATCCGGGAGGGTGAAGGTGTTGCTGCTCAGGTTCTGGTCAAGCTCGGTGCTGACCTCAACCGTGTTCGTCAGCAGGTTATTCAGCTTCTCTCTGGCTTCCAGGGCAAGGAGCCTGTTGCTGCCGGCAATAAGGACGAAGCAGCTTCTGCTCAGGGTGGTTCTCAGGTGCTCGACCAGTTCGGTCGCAACCTGACTCAGGCAGCTCGCGAAGGAAAGCTTGACCCTGTTATTGGTCGCGAGAAGGAAATCGAGCGCGTGATGCAGATTCTCTCGCGCCGTTCCAAGAACAACCCTGTCCTCATTGGTGAACCCGGTGTGGGTAAGACCGCTGTTGTGGAAGGCCTCGCTCAGGCGATTGTCTCCGGCAACGTTCCTGAGACTCTCAAGGATAAGCAGCTCTACACCCTCGACCTCGGTTCGCTCATTGCTGGTTCTCGTTACCGCGGTGACTTCGAAGAACGCCTGAAGAAGGTCACCAAGGAGATCCGCACCCGCGGCGACATCATCACCTTCATCGACGAGATCCACTCGTTGGTGGGTGCCGGTGCTGCTGAAGGTGCTATCGACGCTGCCTCCATCCTCAAGCCACTGCTTGCTCGTGGTGAGCTCCAGACCATTGGTGCGACCACTCTGGATGAATACCGCAAGCACTTTGAGAAGGATGCGGCTCTCGAGCGTCGCTTCCAGCCCATTCAGGTTGCTGAGCCTTCCTTGCCTCACGCCATCAACATCCTGAAGGGTCTTCGTGACCGTTACGAAGCCCACCACAAGGTTCAGATCACCGATGGCGCGATCGTGGCTGCCGCAAACCTTGCTGACCGTTACATCTCTGACCGCTTCCTGCCAGATAAGGCCATTGACCTCATCGATGAAGCCGGTGCACGTCTGCGCCTCTCGATTCTTTCCAACCCACCCGAGTTGCGTGACCTGGACGACCAGATTGCTCTGACGCGCACCAAGAAGGAAACCGCGATCGAAGATCAAGACTTCGAGCGTGCTGCAGCTCTTCGCGATGAAGAGAAGCAACTCCAGGGTGAGCGCGTGCGCCGCGAGAAGGAATGGCGCAAGGGCGAAGCCGGCGGCCAGGGCATCGTGGACGAAGGCGTCATCGCCGAGGTCCTCGCACAAGCAACCGGTATTCCTGTCTTCAAGCTCACCGAAGAAGAGTCAGCTCGTCTGGTCTTCATGGAGAAGGCACTTCACCAGCGTGTGATTGGTCAGGAAAAGGCTATTGCCGCCCTGTCTAAGACCATTCGACGTACTCGTGCAGGTCTGAAGGACCCCAAGCGCCCCTCTGGATCGTTCATCTTTGCTGGTCCTACCGGTGTGGGAAAGACGGAGCTGGCCAAGGCTCTTGCTGAGTTCCTCTTCGACGATGAGAACGCCATGATCTCCCTCGACATGAGTGAATACGGCGAGAAGCACACCGTGTCACGTCTGTTCGGTGCTCCTCCCGGATTCGTTGGATTCGAAGAGGGCGGCCAGCTCACCGAGAAGGTGCGCCGCAAGCCATTTAGCGTTGTGCTCTTCGATGAAATCGAGAAGGCTCACCCCGACATCTTCAACTCACTCCTCCAGATTCTGGAAGAGGGTCGTTTGACTGACGGTCAGGGTCGCGTTGTTGACTTTAAGAACACCGTCATCATCATGACCACCAACCTCGGCACCAAGGAAATCTCGGGTGGTCCCGTGGGCTTCCAGCTCGAGGGTGACGCCGGCAACGACTACGACCGCATGCGCGGCAAGGTCAACGAAGAACTCAAGAAGCACTTCAAGCCAGAGTTCCTCAACCGTGTAGATGACATCATCGTGTTCCCTCAGCTGAGCAAGGACGAGCTGGTTCAGATTGTGGACCTGTTCTCCAAGCGTCTGAGCGACCGCATGATGGACCGCGACATGACCATCGAGCTCACTCGTTCTGCCAAGGACCGTCTGATCGAGGTCGGCTTCGACCCCGCACTCGGCGCTCGTCCGCTGCGTCGTGCGATGCAAGCAGAAGTAGAAGACAAGCTCTCCGAGAAGATCTTGGAAGGCCAGCTCGCAGCTGGAGATCACGTTCACGTGGACTTCATTGGCGGCGAGTTCGTCTTCACCACCACTTCTCGTGAAGCTGTTGGTGTGACTGCCGCTTCTCAGGCAAACGGTATTTCGGCTACGCCGGACATCGTCGCCGAAGGCGAGTAATTCTTCTCGAGACTATTCTTGAGGAATGACTGAAACCACCTATAACGTTCGTCGTGCGCGCACGGCAGATGTTCCGTGGATTCTTGAGGTAACCAAGCCTCTGGTTCAGTCGCGCGTGCTCTTGGGTAAAGATGCTGTGTCCATCTATGAAGCAGTGCAGGAATTCCGCATTGCAGAGGATGCTGATGGCAACCCCATTGGCTGTGGTGCTCTGCACGTGATGTGGCAGGACCTAGGTGAGATTCGTACCCTCGCAGTGGATGAAGCTTGGCTGGGTAAGGGTGTCGGTGCAGCGCTGATGGAACGCCTCGTTGCTGATGCAACTGAGCTGGGTCTGGGTCGCCTGTTCTGCTTGACCTTCGAGGTGGACTTCTTCACCCGTCACGGTTTTGTTGAAGTTTCTGACTCCATCATTGACCCTGAAACATACGCTCAGCTTGTGCTCTCGCACGATGAGGGTGTTGCCGAATTCCTGGATCTTGCCCGTGTAAAACCCAACACTCTGGGAAATACAAGGATGTTGCGCCAGCTCTAGGTAACTTAGGCACATGAGCACTCCAGCACCTGGACAACCACGTCGAGTTTCTCCTGCTGTGTATCGCCGCCGCAGGCTTGTTGCACTGCTGGCTTTGATTGCCGTGGTGACCGCCGTCGTGCTCATTATTGTGCGTCCCGGCCAGGCCACACCTACGCCAACCGAGACTGCTGTTGCCAAACCAACCGTGGCACCGGTGGCCACTGAGTCTGCCACCCCCACACCCACTCCCACCGTGGATGTCTCTTCTTATAAAGAATGTTCAACAAAGAACCTCGAAGTTCTTCCTGTTCTGGACTCGGTCGACTACCAGGCTGGTGTTCTTCCCAACCTGTCTCTGACTATTCAGAACACCGGCAAGACCGCTTGCTACTACAACGTGGGAACCTCTGCTCAGGAACTCACGGTTACTTCGGGTGCTGAAACCTACTGGGTCTCCACTGACTGCCAGAGCGAAAAGTCTGACACCGTTGCCATCCTCGAACCTGGTGTGGTTTACCCCTCGGCACCCATCGTGTGGGAACGCCAGCGCAGCTCACCTGACACCTGTGGTGGAGAGCGTGAAGTCGTTCCTGCGGGCGGTGCTTCCTACTACCTCACCACTAAGGTCGGCGGCGTGAGCTCAAAGAGCTCAGCACAGTTCCTGCTCTACTAGGGTTTATTTTTCCCAACTGACGGGCGTATGCTCGAGCTCGTGACAAGTCCTTGGCTTGCCGACCCCGATGTTGTGGCTCCCGGCACTGTTCGCGCAGTCGTGCGCGACTCGTGGTCGCGCGCGGAACAAAGCCAACTTGATCCAGACCGGATGCTCTCGCCTCTGCTGTTTGAGAGTTCCGAACTCAATGAGTATCGCCAGGCACACCCGCTGGCCCAGATGATGCCGGTTATTCGCAAGCTTCTTGTCCGCGATGCGGACAATGACTCCGGCATGCTCGTTGCTGTCGGAGATGCCATGGGCAGACTGCTTTGGGTCGAAGGCGATCAGGGACTGAAGTCCAAGGCAGAGTCGATGATGTTTGTCGAAGGCTCGGACTGGAGTGAATCCGTTGCCGGCACATCGGCACCGGGAACAGCACTGGCACTGGATCACGCCATTCAGATTCGTCGCGACGAACACTTCAACCGCCTGGTTCATGCCTGGAGTTGCACCGCGGTCCCCGTGCACGACCCAGAAACTAAAGCCATCATCGGTGTCATCGACATCACTGGTGGCGACCAGGCTGTGGACCGTCACACCATGCCTTTGGTGGAGGCAACTGCGCACGCAGTTGAAACCGAACTCATGGTGTCCAGGCTGCGTAATCGGGATTCGAAGCCATCTACTTCGTCAAAATTTGTCCTGTTTAACAACTTGCCTTCTTCAGCCAAGAACAAGGCAGCTCGTGCCACGATGCATATCCTGGGCAGAGACACCGCACTGGTCACCATCGAGGATCGCTCCATTGAACTGACTCAGCGTCACGCCGAGATCATGACGCTACTGGCCTGGAACCGATCAGGACTTTCTGCCGAACGCTTGTCAGAACTGCTCTGGGGAGATTCGTCTTTCACCTCACGCCTGCGGGCGGAGATGGTGCGCTTGCGGAAGCTCTTGGATAAGTTCCACCCCGGAATTGCTCCTGAGTCCAAGCCCTACCGCCTCCCCGAGCAGGTGGAGATTGATGCCCAACAGGTTGTGGCTCTGCTCGATCGAGGAGCCCACCGGGCAGCGCTGTCCGCGTTCCGCGGGGCGCTGCTACCGGATTCTGTTTCTCCCGGCATCGAAGAGATCCGTGAAGAAGTTCGACTGCACTTGCGTGAGTCCCTCTTGAATGATGCGTCGGTCGAAGTGCTCATGGACTACGCCAACACTGAGCAGGGCTTGGATGATCTTGATGTGTGGCACCAGGTGCTCAAGATGTTGCCTGCTAAATCTCCTAAGAGGTCACACGTAGTTGCCCACGTGGAGAACCTCGTCTTCGTTCAGGGTTCCTAACCTCTTCTTCGCAACTTTCTGCAACCTTCGCCGTCGTAACGTGTGAACTGCCATATCCGGCACACACGACAAAGACGTCGAAAGGTACAAAAGAAATGACTGTCTATGCAAACCCCGGCACACCCGGTGCCGTCATGTCCTACAAGGGTAGGTACGACAACTACATCGGCGGCAAGTATGTCGCTCCTTCCTCAGGTGAGTATTTCGAAAACATCACCCCCGTCACCGGACAGGTCTTCTGTGAGGTAGCTCGCGGTAACGCGAAGGATGTCGACATGGCTGTGGCAGCCGGTTGGAAAGCCTTCGAGAGCTGGGGCAAGACCAGCGTGACCGAACGCGCCATCATCTTGAACAAAATCGCTGACCGCATGGAAGCAAACCTCGAGCTTCTCGCAGTTGCTGAGACCTGGGACAACGGTAAGGCTGTTCGCGAGACCATGGCCGCAGATATTCCTCTGGCCATTGACCACTTCCGTTACTTCGCTGGTGCTATCCGCGCCCAAGAAGGATCCATCGGTGAGCTCGACCACAACACAGTGGCCTACCACTTCCACGAGCCACTCGGTGTGGTCGGTCAGATCATCCCCTGGAACTTCCCCATCTTGATGGCTGTCTGGAAGCTCGCTCCCGCACTCGCTGCCGGTAACTGCATCGTGCTCAAGCCAGCTGAACAGACTCCAGCATCTATTCACGTTCTGATGGAACTCATCGAAGACCTGATCCCTGCCGGTGTTCTTAACATCGTCAACGGTTTCGGTATTGAAGCCGGTGCGCCACTTGCCTCCCACAACAACATTCGCAAGATTGCGTTCACGGGTGAAACCACCACCGGTCGCCTCATCATGCAGTACGCAAGTGAGAACCTCATCCCTGTCACCCTCGAACTCGGTGGCAAGAGCCCCAACATCTTCTTCGAAGACGTTGCTTCCTCCAAGGACGCTTACTACGAGAAGGCTCAGGAAGGTTTCACCATGTTCGCCCTGAACCAGGGTGAAGTCTGCACCTGTCCTTCACGTGCACTGGTTGCCAAGCCCATCTATGACGGCTTCATGTCGGACGGTATTGCTCGCGTGGGCAAGATCATCCAGGGCAACCCTCTCGACACCAACACCATGATGGGTGCTCAGGCTTCCAACGATCAGCTGGAGAAGATCCTCAGCTACATCGACATCGGAAAGCAAGAAGGCGCCAAGCTCCTCTGTGGTGGTGAGCGTGCTGACCTTGGTGGAGATCTCTCCGGTGGTTACTACGTCCAGCCAACCGTCTTCGAGGGCAAGAACTCGATGCGTATCTTCCAGGAAGAAATCTTCGGCCCTGTGCTGTCGGTTACCTCCTTCAAGGACTACGACGAGGCCATCTCGATCGCGAACGACACCCTCTACGGTCTCGGTGCAGGTGTGTGGAGCCGCGAGGCAGACACCTCCTACCGCGCAGGTCGTGCCATCCAGGCCGGTCGCGTATGGACGAACACCTACCACCAGTACCCCGCTCACGCCGCCTTCGGTGGTTACAAGCAGTCTGGTATTGGTCGTGAGAACCACAAGATGATGCTCGATCACTACCAGCAGACCAAGAACCTCCTGGTCTCCTACGCAGAAGGCCCCATGGGCTTCTTCTAAATCGGCACTATCTGAAACAGGAAATACACAGGAGAATCAAGAGTATGGACTACACCCGAGTTGAATGCACGCCTGAAGCTGAAGAGCTCATGCGCAAGATGACACTCAAGCACGGTCCACTCATGTTTCACCAGTCGGGGGGCTGCTGTGATGGCAGCTCCCCGATGTGTTACCCCGTAGGGATGTTCAAGACTGGGGGGTCTGACGTCCTGCTCGAAACTCTTCACGTGGAGGGAATCCCCTCCATCGAGTTCTATATGTCCGCCTCACAGTATGAGTACTGGAAGTTCACTCACCTCACCGTTGATGTGGTGAAGGGTCGAGGCAGCGGTTTCTCCGTTGAATCCCCTGAGGGTGTGCGCTTCATGATTCGCTCACGCATGCTCGACGATGCCGAGATTGAGCACTTCGGTTTGCTCAAGAAGGAAGCTGTATAAATAGCTAACTCTCCTGGAGAGTTAGCTTAATAACCTCTTCAAGCGGCTTGAGGTTGCCTTCGTTCCGGGCTATGTGGCAGGCGGAATGAAGAGTTGTCGAATCAATAAGTGACCAGTTCATTCGCAGCCCGATTTTCTCAATTAGCTGCTGAAAAAACTCTCGCTGACTCCTTCCATTACCCTCCCTAAAGGGATGAGCGAAATTGATGTAGTCATACAAATAAGCAATTTCAAAAGGAAGTTCTGTCCTCGGAATGTTCGCGAGGAAGGCGCTTACATAAATCCGTTGGTGCACATGCTCCATCGGCAAGGAGATGCTTTGTGGCGGGGCAAATGAATCCCCACCATCACGTGCGAGTCCAACTGTCCTTAATTCACCAGCCCAGTCATAGACATCTTGAAACAGGTAATGATGTATTGATTGGAGGTGTGGAAGATCGAAGGTTTTGGCAATGATTTTCGGGTTTGCCCTGAGCTCAGCGACCCGGAGTTCGAGAAGATCATTTTCTGCTTCGCGGAGGTCAGATAAATCTCTGATGTTTAGCTTGTTGCGTAGGACCGCCGAATCTGGAGACAGAAGGTAGCCGTTCCAGCGCTCTTCATCGCTACTACTAGACCAAGGTTGAATGTTCCTCAGGCCAATCCATAACGGCTACGAACTCGTTCACTGAGTTGTGTCAGGCTGATTTCACCACGAACGTAAGCATCTTGGTCACCACGTGTAGCGACAGTGCTCTGCGAACCTTCTAATTCAGAGCTGATCCGCGCATCAGAAATAGCTCGTTCTCGAAGAAAAAGTTCATCATCGCGTTTGTTTTTCATGCTCAACTCCTGACCTATTTCATTTTATCGCTTGGAACGCGTGATTGATTCGATTCCTGCACTAGAACGCAGCGTCAATCTCGCGTTCACGCGCATCTTTGGCAGTGTCGAACGCTGCCTTCAACGCCGAGCGCAGTGTTCCCACCTTGTCATCAATACGGGTGGTGAAGCCCAAACGAGTTGCTTCAGCATCACGCTGCTTGCCGCCGTTCACTGGCCGGATCTCCCCAGCCAATGAGATCTCGCCGAAGGCGGCAACGGTGTGGGCAATGGGTTTGTCATGGAACGCACTGGCCACCGCAATGGCAATACCTAAGTCAGCGCCAGGTTCGTTCAAGCGGACTCCACCCACGGTGGAGACGTAGACGTCCTTGTCACTGAGCTTGAGTCCAGCACGGCGCTCCAGCACAGCAAGTAGCATGGCCACACGTGAGCTATCAACGCCGTTGGTTACGCGGCGGGGGTTGGGTGCACTGGTGGGAACAACGAGTGCTTGAATCTCAACCGGAAGCGGACGGCGACCCTCCAGGGCAACGGTTGCACATGTTCCCGAAACTGCAACAGCAGAACGGCTCAAGAACAACCCACTGGGATCGGGCACCTCAGCGATGCCATCCCCGGTCATCTCGAAACAGCCGACTTCATCGGTGGGGCCGAAGCGGTTCTTCAGTGCGCGGACAAACCGCAGCGCGGTTTGACGGTCACCTTCGAACTGGCAAACAACGTCCACCAGGTGTTCGAGCAAACGAGGACCGGCAATGCTGCCGTCCTTGGTGACGTGACCAACCAGAAGAATCGGCAGGTTGCGTTCCTTCGCAACACGAATGAGAACGCTGGCCACTTCGCGAACCTGGCTGGGACCACCAGCGAGGCCTTCGACTGCTGAGCTGGCGACTGTCTGGACAGAGTCCACAATCAGAAGTGCAGGGGAGACAGCATCGATCTGACCAATGATGGTGGAGAGATCGGTCTCAGCTGCGAGGTAAAGATTGTCGGTCAGTGCGCCCGTGCGAGACGCACGCAAGCGCACCTGACTGACGGATTCTTCCGCGCTGACATAGAGAACTTTGGCGCCAGTCTTCGCTGCGCGTGAAGCAACCTCGAGAAGGAGCGTGGACTTTCCCACACCCGGTTCACCGGAAAGCAGGATGGCAGCCCCCGGAACAATGCCACCGCCAAGGACACGATCAAACTCATTGATGCCACTGGCCCAGTGCTTGAGTTCTCCGTCGGCAGGGACTTCTGTGATGGGGCGTGCAGCATTCGCTTCACTCACAACAACAGGCTTCATCTTGACCTGGATGCCCGTCTTGGTGGCTTCCTCAACGACGGTTCCCCAGGCTTGGCATTCGCCACAACGCCCCACCCATTTGACGGTGTTCCAACCGCATTCGGTGCAGGTGTATCCAGGAGAAGCTTTGGCCATGCGGACAGCCTAGCTTTCACCGCCGACAGTGGATTGGTGGCTGGCGCGAGCTGTGCGTAAACTCTTAGCTATTGGTTCCGTGTCCGAGCGGCCGAAGGTGCAACTCTCGAAAAGTTGTGTGCGTGAAAGCGCACCGTGGGTTCAAATCCCACCGGGACCGCCACGTGAATGACCTCCATATGGGGGTCATTCTGGGTTAAGCCCGAGGATTTTGTCCTGGTGAAACCAAACCAGATTCATAGGCTTCGATGACGAGTTGTGATCGATCGTGAACTTCACACTTTGTCATCAAACGATTGATATGGGTTTTGACGGTCAGGGGTGAAATAAACAGCCGTTCAGCAATTGCATGGTTATTCAATCCAAGACCGACCAGGGTGAGAATTTCAGTTTCACGGTCGGTCAACACAGGGTGTCTCAACGAAAACTCTGCCGTAGATTTCTCGAAAGACTCCGCAGTCATGAAGCGCTCAATAATTTTCCTCGTGGCCAGGGGGGACAACAAAGAGTCGCCGGTGTGGACGGATCTAATCGATTGGGTGAGCTGACGGCCGTCCGTTCCTTTCCCTAAGAAGCCACTCGCCCCGGCTCTGAGTGCCTCAAAAATGTATTCTTCTTCCTCAAACGTGGTCAAAATGAGCACTTTGGTTGCGGCACATGTCTGGTCGTTGACTATTTCTCGCGTAGCCCAAATCCCGTCTCCATGAGGCATCCGGATGTCCATCAGGACGAGATCCGGATGATGCTGTTGACACAGCGCAAGCGCTTCTTCGCCCGATGCCGCTTCGGCAATAACGTGCATATCCGCTTCCAAATCAATCAGCGCTTTCACAGCACTGCGAATGAGGGGCTGATCGTCAGCAATGAGAACGTTAATCACAGCTGTTGCTCTCGACTCAAAGGAATGCGGACCATAAGTTGAAAACCGGAGTTGTCATCAGTAGAAATCTCCATCGTTCCGCCCACAGCCGCCAGTCGTTCCCGCATTCCCATCAGACCAAAACCCTGCTTGTTTGTTGTGGGCTGAGCTGAATCTATTGGGTTAAGGATGGTGATGTGAATGGAATCCTCGCGGCGGGTAACGTCCACACGGGACGTCGCGTCTGCTGAGTATTTCGAGGCGTTGGTCAGACCTTCCTGAATGACTCGGTAGGCAACGGAATCACTAAAGGCCGGTAAATTTTCCAAATTTCCTTGCGCATTTACCGTGACACTGTGGCCACTCCGGCGAAAACGAGTTAGCAGGTCTGACATGTTCTTGAGGGAAGGACTCGGCGCCAACTCAGTATTTTCACGCAACACTTTCATCATGTCTGAAATCTCACTCAGGGCTTCGTGTGCAGAGGTTCGCACCACGTCCAGAGATTCCCGAGCTATTTCAGGGTGGTCGATCAGTGCTCTGTCTGCCAAATCTGCGTGTAGACCGATAGCGGCAATGTGGTGACCAACAACGTCATGAAGGTCGCGAGCGATGCGGAGGCGTTCTTCAGCAACGCGTTGCCGTGCTTCGGCTTCTCTGTTTTCTTCAGCGGCCCGTGCACGTGCCTCAGTCGAAATCAGCAGCTCACGGCGTGAGCGAGAGTAGGAGCCAGCGGCTGTTGCAAAGGCAGGTATGGCAAGCAATGCAATCCACGCTGGGTCAAAGAACTGGAAATCGGTGGCGAAAATAAATGTTGCCATGAGGACCAGTGCAGAAAGGGCTGAGAGCAGCCAAGCCTGCCGGCGAGGGAGTCGAAGGGCGACCGAATAGACCGCAATGGCAAGTGGAAGTCCAATCACAGGACCGGATACTCCCAAGAACATGAGCACAAGCGTGAGCGTCACCGTCACGGCCAAGATCGTGACGGGGGCTTTTCTCCTCAAGAACAACGCCATACCAATAACAAATGCCGTTACCACAACGGGAATACTGACGTCCCAGTCCCCTTTGCCTTGAAAAGGAGTCGTCACAGCCCCGGTGATGAAAAACATCGCGGCAAAATCCCCCAAGATATGCCAACTAAAGCGGGGAGTGCGAGTGCTCATAGCGACAGTCTTGCGTAGGTGGCTGGGTGATTCATCCACCCAGGGATGTATCTGAACAATACTCCGAGAGGTGTACACAGGTTCATCCCTGGGGTTGATGTCAGCAATGTCTTGAGGGTGCAAGCTGTGGTTACGTCAACAAAATTTCAATGATTGGGAGCCCAAGGTTATGAAAAATCCGCTATTTTCCGTGCGAAATCTGCACAAAAGCTACGGAACGGGAGAAACCCGATTCGATGCGTTGAAGGGTGTGGATCTCGATATTTTCGAAGGTGATTCTCTCGCTATCGTCGGAAAGAGCGGTTCAGGGAAATCAACTTTGATGCATCTTCTCGCCTTGTTGGACCGGCCGTCTGAGGGTGAAATCCAACTGCAAGGAAAAGAAACCTCTACGTTGAAGGGCCGTCAACTCAACGCCATTCGAAACAGCACTTTCGGTTTTGTGTTTCAACAGTTTTTTCTCTCCCCCCGAGAATCTGTGCTGGAAAATGTTGTGTTGCCATTAAAAATTGCTGGAGTTTCATCTCGCGAACAAAAAGTTCGAGGGATGAACGTCCTGGAGCAACTGGAGCTTGCAGATAAAGCAAAAAATAAGGCCACTAATCTTTCGGGTGGTCAAAAGCAGCGCAGCGTCATCGCACGTGCACTTATTAATAACCCGAGCGTCATTTTTGCGGATGAGCCAACAGGCAACTTGGACTCTGCTACCGGAGCTAAGGTCGAGGACATCCTTTTCGATTTGAACAAGAGACAGGGGATCACTCTCGTCGTTGTTACCCATGATGAGGAGCTAGCTGCCCGGTGTAGTCGGCGAATTTATATTTCCGATGGGGAAATAGTTCGTACTGAGGAGGTTGCAGCATGAGATTCTCCAGTATCGCCGGACAAAGTGCCAAGAACGCCTTCCGCAGCAAGTCGCGAACTACGCTCACGGTTATCGCAATATTCATTGGTGCCTTCACGCTGACCATCACCAGTGGTATTGGGACAGGCATTAACCGCTACATCGACAGCACCATCGCCTCGATCGGGGCGGAAGATGTCTTAACCGTGACAAAGATTTCCACAACGGATGTTGAGGTCGCTGACGGCCCGCAAGAATATAGCCCGGATCAACTGCAGGCTGAGACGATGAGGCCTGGTCCTGGCCAAGGCTCCGTGACGGTTGAGTCTATGACACAGGCTGATTTTGACATCTTGCAATCCCTCGATCACGTGCTGATGGTTGAGCCTGTCAAGGCTGTGACAGTGAACTTTATCGAGGGACCCTCTGAGGTTCCTTACATTGTTCAGCTGGGCGCCTTCGTGGAGGGTATGCAGTTGACGCTGGCCGAAGGCGAGCAGCTCAACGATGCTTCGTCCACCTACGAGGTCGCTATAGCTGAGTCCTACCTTGATGCTTTGGGGTTCTCCAGTGCCGCAGAAGCGATTGGAAAATCGGTTGATTTTGGATTTGATGATGCTGAAGGAAATGCGCAGATCGTCAGTGCACAAGTTGTCGCGGTCACTAAGCCAGGTTTTGGCCCCGGAGCGGATAATGCTGTTCCGAACGCAGCTCTGAAAGATGCCTTGTTCGCTGCAGAATCTCCGTCGACGTTGTCTCCTGGTGAGCAAGAATTCTCGACTGCGACCCTGTGGTTCGATGTCGAGAATATGACTACTGAACAAATTGATGAACTCCAAGCTGAGATTGAAGCTGCAGGATACAACTCCACGTCAACAGCGGATCAGCTGGGCACGTTTACGGCTGTCATTGACGCCATCGTCATGGTTCTCAATGCTTTTGCCATCATCGCGTTGATTGCGGCGGGCTTTGGAATCGTCAACACACTCTTCATGTCTGTGCAGGAACGAACTCGCGAGATTGGCTTGATGAAAGCTATGGGCTTAGCCAGCGGTCGGGTCTTTTTGCTCTTCAGTATGGAAGCCGTAGTGATTGGTTTGCTCGGCAGCCTCATTGGCGTCGGTGTCGGTATGGGGATTGGTTCAGTGGTGAGCAATGTGCTCAGTCGCACTGTTTTTAGTGATCTTGCCGGTCTCCAGCTCGTGGCCTTCGATCTCACATCAGTTCTCACGGTCATCGTCATCGTGGTTTCTATCGCCTTTGTGGCGGGAGCATTCCCTGCCATCAAAGCTGCGAGAAAAGATCCCATCGAGTCGTTGAGATACGAATAACGAATCAAACGGGTAAAGCACTAGAAGATTCCCTTTGTGTCACGTGTAAATATGCGTGGCGCAGAGGGGATCTTTTTAGGCTATGAGGACGTATTGATGCGAAAAGCCTGGGGAAGACGTGTTCCAAATTGGAAGTACTAACCAGAGCACTTTAAGGGCCGTGGACACACCGTGGACACAATTCAACGTCGTCTCTCATTAATCAGAATCTTCTAAGCGCAACAAAAGCATTTGGCATAAAGCGAAATTCTCATACTTACCCAACAGTGGTTTGGGGTATGAAGAGAATTCAAATCCCACCGGGACCGCCATAGAGTACGCCCCTACATTCCTTATAAATCAAGGGAGTAGGGGCTAACTTTTTATTTCGACTTATTTTTGGATATCGTTTTGGACTCTGTTCGCGCAGAACGAGCCTCATCGAGGCCCACTGCAACTGCATCCAGTTCATCATCAAATAGATCAGCGTATGTGTCCAGAGCGATCTCTGCTGAGGCATGGCCAAGCATTCTTTGTACAGCTGGTGACACACATCCCGACCAAACTAGGCCGCTGTCACAGCAGAAAATCAGCTGAAAACCTCTGTCAATTTGCTGGGGTGTGCCACAGAAAAACGGTGATCAAAAAAGAAGCTCACATAATATTTTCCTCAGGATGCCATCTTTGGCTTAGGCCAATACTGCATAGAGGAATCATGAAAAAACTGCTGTCTGCGATTACATCGTTGCCATTCATGCTGCATAAATCAACGCCCAGTGATCCCAATTCTTCTCAGGCAATAAAGGCGCGAAAAAAGAAGTCGAATCGCGCAATAGTTGTCTTCTTGATTCCAGCGATGACCGCTGCCTCGTTATTGCTCACAGGCATTTCTCCTGCTCAAGCAGGTGTTGTGGCACCGCAAAGTTGGACTTCTTCCGGCCTGAATGAAGTTGCCCGCTACGTCGGAAAATTTCAAGTCTCTACTGACGGGTACCAGAATGGCCCATCAACAAACACAACTTTTACAGCAAACGGGACCCTTTCTATACTGAAACCATCCGGTGCTACAAATGTTGTTGCCGCATTCCTTTCATCAGGGAGCCCAATGCGAAATGGGCTTGGGGCACCAACACCGCCTACGACTAATCTGAACTCGCAAAATGTTGTTTATGGATACAGCTCTATAGTTACAAACCGATTCGCAAATTACCTGTCCGATGTCACGAGTATCGTCCAGTCGTACATGGATTCGAACCCTAGTGGGTCTGGAGCGAGTGCCCCATTTGCGGGAACTCGATTCGAAATTCCCGTTACGTATGACGCGAGCAGAATTTCAAGCGGGACCAATACTGGTGATCCAATTTATTCATCAGGAGTGACCCTCACCGTCATTTTTGAGAATCCAACCTTGGCGAATGAATCAACTTCCCTTGTCTTGTTTGGTCAAGCAGGTGCAAGCCAGACCTACCAGCAAACACAATTCACTTTTCCGGCCATTGCTTCTAATGCAATAGGGTCTTATCTCTCTTTGGCAATTGCGTGGAGCACTGGTTCTGGCTCCGAGGTTTCAGAAGTCCGTGTTTCGAATGAAAGCGTTCCCACCAACTTCACGCAAGTTTCATCAACTGCTGGTGGAACTAACGATTCGGCTGGAAACTCTGGGGGCTACCTCACCTTCGGAGGTGTAGGGGATAGCACTCTGAACACAGGCTCACCAGATGATGAGCTTTATAACCTAGACGCTCAACTGACAGCAGGCACCGAGAAAGTAACCTTGGAAACCAGAAACAATTCTGGTGACGACAATTTCTTTCAGGCAGTGCTGAGCCTTCCTTTTTCAGTCAACGCAGCAGCAGGAACTTATTCAGTGACATATGACGAGCAGGGTGGTTCGGCTGTGGCTGATGACTCATTCACAGCAGGTGGTTCTGTGACACTACCTTCCGCACCGACCCGCACTGGCTTTACTTTCAATGGGTGGTACACCGCGGCGTCAGGTGGCAACTTGGTGCAAGGCCCAAGCTACTCACCTGGAGTCACCGCACCTGTATCGCTGTTTGCGAGATGGCAACCACTTTCGTACACCGTCACATATAACACCCATGGCGGTTCAAGCGTTGCTAATGGTACCTACGCAACTGGTAACACGATCTCTCTTCCCGCAGCTCCAACTCGGTCGGGTTTCACATTCGCCGGATGGTTTACCTCTAGTACTGGTGGTTCTCCATTGGGCAGTACCTATAGCCCCTTAGGAACAGGAAATATCACGCTTCATGCACAATGGACCTCAAATACCAGCGTAGCTATCCAGCCTGCAGCGACAACTGTTGCCCTAGCTCGAACGGGTTCCCAGATGGCAGAACTGATTGGGGTCTTTGGGATAACCACGGTTGCAGGGTTGTTGCTGTTGGCTCAGTCAATTCGTCTTCGTCGCAGGGGAACACAGCTCTAACGAAACGGTCACACTCGATGGTGCGGAGCTGAAAACTCCAGGTTTTGATTCCTTGATTGTTCCAGGTCTTTTACAGCGGAACCGAAGCCGTCAAGAGAACTCCTCTGGGAACAGCCACCCGTGACCATTCAAGAGTCATATCATCTAGAAGCCGGGTCCCAATTCCTGGTTCTGGGTTTGTGGTCAAACCAGTACCGTTATCTGACACGGAAATGATTACATCTGATTCGTCTTCGCTGAGTGCGATGCTGATCTCAATCTCTGAAGCATCGCCATGGCGTATGGCATTGGAAACTGCTTCGCGGATCACTTCAATGACAATGCTGGAGGTTGTTGAGGAGGCATCAAGCAGTTCTATGGTTGTCTTTTCACACTCCACATCAATCTCAACTACTCCTGCCCACAACGAGGCAAGATCGCTCACACCACGCTTAACTGAGTAGTCCCGAACGGGAGAATCATTCAGGAGCTCAAGGGCATGTTCAATGTGTTGGCGAATCAAGTCTCCTTCTGCTGCTCCCGGGAGGGCATCTGGAAGCAAAGATTGAATGCGCTTGAGCGAGGCAGCAATGGCATCTTGGATAGGGCCGTGGAGCACGTGTGACACAGCTTGTTCGAAATGGCGTGCACTGACGTTGTCTGTGATGACGCGCCTTCGAAGTTGGGTCGTTGCCTCAACAAGTTCACGGTTAGTCGCCTTCAATAAATTTGAGACAGAAATAATCAGGGCGAGAGACCACGACATAACAACGAAGTAGAGGGCCGCTGAAATCACTACTCGGCTGTTGAAAAATTCCAGCCCAAACTCAAGTTCAAGAAGGGAATTCACAACAAGAGGGGTTACCAACATCAGCATTGAGAACACAATCGCACGGGGAAAGAGCCCCAGTTTCTGTGTAGTTTTTTTCCACACAAACCGAGACAACATAAACCACAGAGCAAAAACAACAACTCCCGACAAGTAGGGAAGTAAGAAATTAGAACCTGCTGCTGTCGCAATAACCTGAAACGAAACAAACGCAGTCCACACTGTCAACCACAGAGGGTGAATGGGGTTGGTTTCCAGCGCATGTTTTGTCACACTTGACCATCGAATACGACTAGGGACAGCACTTGGCTCATTCTCTGACACAGAGCTGAACTCTCGGCCGAGCCGGTGACTAATGGGTCTGACCACATCATCGATGAGCGACTTGAGATGCTGAGCATCTGCGTTCACGTTTTTGCCTGTGACAGAAGACAACGCAGATTCTAGTTGGGCTCTAATGGAGGAAACCAGTGCAGTGCGACGTTCCTCCAGCAGAAGTTCGATATCTTCTTGAGCGATTCGTAGTTCGCTCAGGGTGTGAACGAGCTTGCTGTTGTTTTCACTGAAGTCTCGTGCCATGGACACCAAACTGGACACCACAATTCCGGCAACAAAAATGTTGAATTGAGAACCATAAATTCGGCTGAGCAACATATCAGGCGTTGACATATCCAGACTGACCAAGAGCTGGTCAAAAACAATAGATCTTGTGAATGCTGTGAGCTGAAGCATAACAATGATCACGAAAGGTCTTGCTTTTTCTGTGACTCGAGGAATGATCACATATCGCGTAAACAGCAGCATCACAATTACGACAAGGACGGAGAGAACAACACATCCAACGAACAGAAGTTCTCTCCCAGCTGCGTTGGAGTTCGTGATGACAAAACTTCCCACGAACTGCAATGTTGCGACAACGGTAATAACTATCCAGTTAATGGAGTCAGTTCGTCCGAGTCTTCGCCATACTTCTCTCATTCGCCTGGTCTTTTCGGAAGACCACTTTCAACAACGAAAATCCGTATTGCCTCCACCCTCGGAACGACCTTGTCTTCGCTGGTGAGACCAAAAGTCTTGAATACTCCTGAGACAAGTTGCTCGACAGAAGACAGACTCACTTTTCTTTGAGCCGCTATCTCCTTATTACTGAGCCCCTGTGCCATCATGTGAAGGATTTCCCGCTGGCTCTTGGTGAGTTTGTGAAGCATTCCTTGTTCACGTTTATCGTGACGTAAGTTTGTGGTGCGACCGCGCATGGCTTCGCGGATAGCCTCAACCAATCCTTGAGTGGATTGGATCACGCTTTTGCGAAGGTAGGCAACCCCGTCGGGAATCCGAGAATCTTTGGCGCCTGCACTGACTGTATCGCCGTAACGACTAAGCAGAATGGGGGCTATTCCAGGCCTGCTTTTGTGCACAAACTGCACAAATTCAATGCCGTTGGGGCCCTCACCTAAATCAATGTCTACGAGAACAGCATCGGGATCAAAATCTTTAAGTGCTTCTTTAGCGCTGAGCGCTGATGTTGCAAGACGCGTCTCGAATCCTTCGTTAGCTAGCGCACTGGTGATCAGCGAGCCAGTAAATTCGTCGTCTTCTACGACCAGAATTCTGGGCTTAATCACAAGGCCACCTTTGATTGAGGTTGTGTAGCATTTTCTCACTTTCACCAGTGGCGCTGCCTATTTTTCTGGGGTACACCCCAGAAAAACATTTAATGACCTGAAACGTATTTTGCTGGGGTGTGCCCTAGAGAAATCAGGCATGAAAATTTGTCTTGATTATTTTGTTTCTCAGGCTATTTTGTTGGGAGAAATATGAGTCCCACTGGCTGGTTCGTGCATCGCTTATCAATTTTTGCAGTGCTATCCAGAGTGTTTGCATTGCTTGGCACTTCACTGAACGGAGCAACGGCTCAAGCTGTTAATAACGACACTTTGACTGTCTACTACGATGCCCCGTTTGTTCAGAGCTCTTACCTATCTGGAACAGCTAACACACTCAGAGAAACGTTACAGCCACGCCCCGTTAAAGGCTGAAATTAATTTTCAAGTCGTTATCCCATAATGTGATTGTCCAGTTAGCTTGCTTTCTTCATCGGGATGGAATCCAAAGCAGGAGCTCAAGTGCAAGCCTTTGACCTTGAATAAGGAGTCTTTTTCTGTGGCTTAAAACCGAGGCGTCAAAGTTCACGTTGATTTTGTAGCTCAAAAGTGCTTCATCATCAACTGTCAGAACCCCTAGTTCTTGCTGACGCACTAGCGTTGAATTTTGATGTCGACATGACTTCCGAGCAGTAGCTCACGTCAAAACTGGCTCGTGGACACGCTGTGGACACAATTCAGTAAGAGTCTGCATTAATCTGTACTAGCGAAATACCCCCAAAAACACAGTAATTCCGGGCACTTCTTATATAGCCCCAGTAACGACGGGGAATAGGAAGAGAATTCAAATCCCACCGGGACCGCCATGTGATGTCGCAAGACATCGGAAACACCTGAACCCACGGGTTCAGGTGTTTCTTTCATTTCTGGGGTTGATAATCGCGGCTTGTGTCGAGGGTGAGTTCTCTGAGTAGTTCGCCTGTTTGTTGGTCAACAGCTCGGATTTCTAGGTCGTCTACGAGCGTGATCACTCGCGTCTGTATCGCCGTAGCGGCGGGCTGCTTCGGCTTGTGAAATCTTTTCAACGTTGATGGCGGTGATGATGAGCCGGGCTTTGTTCATTGCTCAAGTTGAGCAGTGTTTGTTTCTTATGTCTTGAGACATGTGTTTCCTATGTCCTGCAACCACACACCACCGGGACCGCCAGAAGGACCCCCTTGACTAAAGGGGGCCCTTATTCCTCTGAAGTGCTTCTCCTGAATTCTTTATTTCGGTTAGCGTTGTCATCACATAGGCTGTCAAACATGGTTGCCGCACAGGACAATTTCACACGTCGGTTACTGCTCGTGGAAGATGATCAGCTCACGCGAGGTCTTATTTCTAGCTTGTTTAGCCAAGCTGGTTTTGAGGTTGAATCCTGTGGTACTGCAGCCGAGGGGGCTGACTTGGCCCAGAGGTTTGACCCCGACGTCATGGTTGTCGACATCTCCTTAGGAGAGGGACCAACGGGCATTGATCTCATCCAGGCCATGAGGAATGCATACCCACATATGGCATTTGTGGTGCTTTCTAACTATGCGGCACTCCCTGTGGCTATTAAGGACTTCAAGAAGGTTGCTTATTTGCGGAAGCGTGATGTCGCAGACCCTCAAATGCTTATTCAAGCACTCGAAGAAGTTCTTCACGATTTTGATCCAAGCGGCACATTCCCTATCGAACAGCACAACGTTTTAAGCACTTTGACAGCGCAGCAACTTCAGGTCCTGGCCTTGATTTCCCAAGGACTGAGCAATCATGAGATTGCTCTTCGCAGGGGAACCACTATCCAATCAACTGAGCAGTTAATTGGACGAATTTACAGATCTCTGGGACTTGAACGTGACAGCGCGAAAAGTATGAGAGTCCAAGCGACCAGCATCTACAACTCCATCACTGGCGCCATTGTAAATTCATGAATGCTCTATTCACCCGAATTTATGCAGCGAAACCTTTTACTTGGCAAGCGTTTGTCGGGATGGGTCTGGGCCTTTTAGCTTTCAGCCCCAGCATTTTAGTTAAGAGTCAGGGCTATCCACCTGAAATCTGGCGCGCTTTACTGCTTGTTTCCCTCGTACTTTTGGCACTCGTAACTGTCACGCTTAAATCGTTGTTGTTGAACAATCGAACGGTCGGAGAGAAACCTTTAGTGGCGTGGAGCCTTCTTATCGGTCTATCCATTTTGTTTCCGATCATCATCAGAAATGTTGCTAATGGAATTTTTCATCTAGTTGATTTTCAGCCGGGTTTTTTTCGGTATTTCACAATAGGCATGATTTGGCTTTTAGGAACGCTTATCTTTGCCGTAGTCGTCAATGAAACTAGGGAATTTAGAAAAGAACTTGGCAATTTGAGATCTCAACTTGCCACAGCGCATCGTTTTCAAAAAGTGGAACAGAGCACTCTGGAAGAACTCCGGTTGGAGCTACTTTCCAATGTGAAAACAACCCTGAAGAAAGCCTTTGAAAAACTGGTTCCCAAAATGTCTCAACGCGATGCATCAGCACAACTGCAGGAACTTCTGGACGATGTTGTCAGGCCTTTGGCTTCAACTTTGAGTAGCCGAGATGTTGAGTTCAGTGATGCCCAAGGGCCTGATGTGAATAAGCTCCGGGTCAGCGTTAAGGAAGTTGCCAACCGACTTACGGATACCAATCCGTTCGAATATAAATGGGCACCAGTTCTCGTAGCGCTTCCCACTCTTTCTATGAAGACATGGGTGGTGCCATTTCCTATTGCTCTGCTTTCATTTTTCTGCAGCGTGGCTTTTCTATTCGTCGCACTCTATGTTTCTCATTATTTTTTCGCTAGGTACCTCAACAAATCAACAAGACGACTTTCGTTGTTGATCATGGTTACAACGTTCTTCGCAATTGGGCTGCTAGATACCCTCATTGCAGGAATTATCGTGGGTCTGGATCCATCTTCTGTGGGCTTATTAATAGCTTTTACTGAGTTTGGAGCCCTGATGTTGTTGGCGTTACTGAGGGCCATTCCTCGAGAACGACAACGACTACTCAAAGAGCTCGATGCTGCTCTCTCTCATGTGGAGTGGATGAATACTCGACGAGGGCAATTAATTTGGGTAGAACAACAAAGATTTGCTCGTCTCGTCCACGGGGACATCCAGGCAAAAATCCTGGCGACGATTTTAGACCTGTCGCTCAACGTGAAAAATGGCCAGCTTTCACAAGATCAAATTACTCAGTTACAGGTCAAGTGCGAGGCCGCACTTGACCATCCCGAGAAAAGGATCTCACTCACTGCCTTTCTTCACTCTTTGGCGAAACTATGGTCTGCAAGCGTAGTTATCTCGACAGATATTTCTAAAAAAGTAAAGGCTCAAATCGAGGCGGATCCCGTTGCTCAAGAAGCTGTCATTGAAATCATTCGAGAGGCCCTGAATAATGCGGTCAAATACTCTCACTCCACCTCAATCACTATTTCTATCGAAATTCAGAACCCCACTGCTAAAGAGAATTCGTTTCCTTTTTCGCTGCTACATATTCAGGTAGTCAGTGACGTCAAAAGTGCATCAACCGCTTTGAGCGATTTCGGCGGAAAACCAGGACAGGGCACAGCACTCTTTGATCAACTCAGTAAAAAATGGAAACTACATCTTGATGGTGATTCTTCACGATTGGTTGCATACGTTCCGATCGGTGATCATACGTAGCTGCGGCACTTGGTAAACCAAGTATTTTAAGAGCCACTGGCCCTCAAAGACCTTTCATAGTGTTATGAAGAAGTTTGTTTCCTCGATTGTTGTTCTTTTTCTCGTTTGTGCTGCGGGCTTGGTGACGGCCAGTGCAGCACAAGCAGCTACGACTGACTTCATCAGCACCTGGGACACAAGAAACACATCAAGCGGAAGCTCAGATGCGAACAGTGTTGCTCTGCCACTGCGAAGCGACGGATCATATAACTTCACCGTCAACTGGGGCGACAATTCAAGCAGCACCATTACCGCTTACAACGACCCCGCAGTTACGCACGCCTATGCTACGCCCGGCACATACGTAATCACGATAACTGGCCAAATCACTGGCTTCGCATTCCAAGACGGGGGGGACAAGCTCAAACTCACCGATATCTCCCAGTGGGGCTCACTAAAACTTGGCAATAGCGAGGGCTACTTTCAAGGTGCCGCGAACTTCAACTCGTCCGCAACTGATGCGCCGGACCTCACAGCTACTACGACACTTAAGAATGCCTTCCAAGGTGCCACATCATTCAACGGTGCTATCGACAACTGGAACGTATCTGGCGTCACAAACTTAGAGTCAGCATTTGACAATGCAACTTCGTTCAACAAGCCCCTGAACAGTTGGGACGTGAGCAACGTCACAGAGATGAGATCAGTATTTTATGGAGCCTCGGCATTTAACCAGTCGCTAAGCAACTGGAACGTCTCAAAGGTATGGCATTTCGGCATCATGTTCAGTGGCGCCTCGGCATTCAACCAGAGTTTAGGGTCATGGGATATTGCATCCGGTGGTATTGCCGCAAACCGTGAAACCCAGCTCGATGAAATGCTTCTTGACACAGCTCTAAGCAGCGAAAATTACGGACTCACTCTTCTAGGGTGGAGCCAACTGCCAAACATCAACTCGATGCATCTCAATGGCGCAGGTGACATTGCCCCTAACAGCTTTGCAACGAACGCAAGGTATTCCAGCGATGCGCCGGTACTAGCGGCACGCGAAGCGCTGGTCTCAAACGGATGGAATATCACCGATGGTGGCCCTGCGCTGATTCGCGTTGGGCAATCTCATGTCGTCACCGCGACGTATACAAACGGAACGAACCCAGCTGTGACGCAGACCTTTGATTCGATCACATTGGATGGCGACAGTAGCCAAGATTTCCAAATCGATTTGTCAGCAACGACATGTTTGGCAACAATCAACCCCGGTGCAAGTTGCCAAATTGGGCTGATCTTCACACCCAGTTTTGAAGGACACCGCGAGGCACATTTGCACTTACACGAACAAGGAAACCCACAATCGTTATTCAGTCAAGCTACGGTAGACGAAATTGCAGAAGGCGACTGTGAGTCACAATTCACGCAAGGTTCTGGAGTACAGAACGATCCTTATTTGATTTCAACGCTTGATCAATTGAACTGCATCACTGCAGTCGACTCCGCCGGTACATCCACACACCTTGGAGCGGCCTACCAACTCGTCTCAGATCTCAACCTTGGATCAGACGATGTCGCATTCAATCCACTTGGCACTTGGAATCATGAATTCTCAGGAATTTTTGATGGCAACGGGCACACAGTGACGAATATGACGACCTCTGGCTTATGGGCAGGCTTCATGCCGTGGCCCAAGAGCGCCATTATCAAAAACCTCACCTTTACAAATGCAAACGTAACCTCTGAGAATGATGGTGGTGTACTTTCGTCCTACGTCGATGGTGGCACTGTCATTGAGAACGTACACGTGGTAGGTGGAACACTCACAGGCACTCGTTCTGGCGTCTATGGCGGGCTTGCTGCTTTTGTCACCGGCGCCACCATAAGTAATAGCTCAGCTACTGCGGCAATTCATATAGATGCGTTGAATGCCTGGGCCGGGGGCTTAGTGGGACAACTCGACGGTTCGTCTAATTTTGTAGAAAAATCATACTCCGGAGGCAGCATCGACTACGTTGGTGTGGGAACACCGGAATGGGCTGCGTTCGGTGGACTTGTTGGCGGTATGAACGCGACCAGTCTTGGTAGCAGTATCGTCAACTGTTATACAACCACGGACATCAACTCCTCACTCAACGGATCAATCACCACACTCGGTGGATTGATCGGCAACTTGAGTGCCGGCACAGTGAATAATTCACTTGCGTTAGGTAACATCTCTGCAGCGCAGAACAACGTAGTGAACGGGTTCGTTGGGTACGCAGAAGCAGACGACACTCTCTTTACTCTCTCCGGCAACTTCTGGGACACTGGAATTACCGGTCTCGCAACAGACACACTCGTCGCAGACGGAGAATTAGTAGGGCTCAACTCGACTGATCTTTCAACTCTGGCTACTTTTACTTCTGCATCATGGGATATCTCGCGTACCTGGGATGCCTCCAAGGCCTGGTTTGCCCCCCAGGGCTCATACCCAGTTCTTTCATGGGAAGGCGACTCCGCTTTCAACGCTGCAGCTAATCCAGGTGACTTTGGCAGTTCAGATGGCTCCAGTGGGAATGGGGGTTCTGGTGGTTCCAATGGGAATAGCGGTTCCGGGACAGATTCTAATTCCGGATCTGGAGTAGGGGTGAGTGCCAACATCCGGATGAGTGCCGGCATTGGCCAACCAATCGCTGGCACAACGACAACCTTTGTTGCGAATGGACTGCAACAGTCTGCTCCGTTCGATATCGTTGTTCGCTCAACTCCTCAAACCCTTGCAACGGGAAATGCAGTTGCTGGTTCGGTGAACACAACCGTCACTATGCCAGGTGGACTGGACGCTGGATGGCACTCACTCACATTTAGCTCAACAGCTAGCGATGGATCTGCCTTTACGCAGGTGTTGTATTTCCGGCTCTCAGATTCAGGTCTTTTGCTTGAGACAAGCACGACAATGCCAGCAGATTTGGCTTTTACCGGTTCGAATACCATGGGGTATTTGGGATTTGCTCTGGGTCTCTTTGTTGTCGGTTTAGTGGCAATTGCGATGCGACGCGTGTTGAACGTGCGCCGGCAACCTACCCAACCTCAGGTGCTTTCTGGAGATTAGTTGCACTTAGCCGTTGGTGCATTAATTAAGGAATTTCTTCGTTGATAATGGCAAGCCTTTTCATGGACACAACGTGGACACGATTCAGGGAGACTCTGCCTTAAACGGAACTAACGGGACGCTCCAAACAACAGCTTATTTCCGGGGAATTCTCAAAAACTCCGGTAACGCTGGGGGATACGAAGAGAATTCAAATCCCACCGGGACCGCCATGTCTTATGACAACAGAAGCTCCTGAATCCTCTGGATTCAGGAGCTTCGTGGTTTCAGGTCTAGGGGTTATTGTAAATAGCGTGTAAACCGACCCTGCGCCATATCACGACGGTTTCGTGATGTTCTGTTTCAAAATGAAAAGTGGCACGGCCGTCAGGCCCCGAAAACGACCAGGTGATGGCACATACTCCCTGCGCACCCTTGAGCTTTTCGAATCTCAATGAACCCGGCCATGAGTGGGCTACTGGGTCGTGTTCAAGTGCTTTGCAGGATTCTATGAATACTTTGAGTGCTTTGTGGAAGGTGGCTTTGTCTGAAGTACTGAGCTTTTTATAGTCGCGTTCAAACTGGGGCGTAGTCCGGTACTTCACAAGCGCTTACTTTAGGGAGTCGAGAAATTCCTCACCGGAGTTATACACAGTCCCTAGACCTGCCGCGGCTTCTTCGCCAGCAATCCGCTCGCCTTCTTGCCATTCTTTGGTCCAGAACCAAGCTTGGTCTGCCGGAATGGGAAGCATGGGGCGAAGCACGATTTCACCATTGCGTTCAATGAGTTCCACCTGCGCACCAGGTTCATCGAGATGAAACTTTTTGCGGATCGCAGCGGGCAGTGAGATTTGGCCACGGTCCCGGACATTGATGTAGGTGCTCATAAGAAGAAGTATGACAGAATTTCAGAATTTCTGAAATACGGATCTGTTTATTGTGGATTACTTCCCGCGAAAGTGACGAACGCAGCTACTCACGCCTTGTTTCTGTGGCGCTGTAAAGGATTGGTGCGGACGACCCTTCATGCTCGACGCACTAGCGTTGAACTATGACGTCATCCGAAACATCCGATAAGACCGAGGAAGCAACTGCTCCCGCAACCATCCCGTTCAGCGAACTGGGGTTGTCCGACGCAGTCCTCAAGTCTCTGAAGGATGTCGGTTACGAAATTCCTTCCGCTATTCAGGCAGCCACGATCCCCATCCTCCTTGAGGGAAAGGATGTTGTTGGTCTTGCCCAGACTGGTACCGGTAAGACCGCAGCTTTTGCACTGCCCATTCTTTCTCGCCTGGACCTCTCTCAGAAGAGCCCACAGGCCCTTGTACTAGCTCCTACCCGTGAACTCGCACTCCAGGTCTGTGAAGCTTTCGAGAAGTATGCCTCCCACATGAAGGGCGTGCACGTTCTTCCTGTTTATGGTGGCCAGGGTTATGGCACCCAGCTTTCTGCACTGCGTCGTGGAGTCCACATTGTGGTGGGAACTCCCGGTCGCATCATGGACCACCTTCAAAAGGGAACTCTTGATCTCACCGCGCTGAAGTACTTAGTCCTCGATGAGGCAGATGAAATGCTCAAGATGGGCTTTGCTGAGGACGTTGAGACGATCCTCGCTGACACACCTTCGGACAAGCAGGTGGCACTGTTCTCGGCAACCATGCCTGCCCAGATTCGCCGGATTTCGAAGCAGTACCTCAACGATCCCGAAGAGATCACGATCAAGAACAAGACCACAACCTCTTCGACCATCACGCAGCGATACCTCATGGTCTCCTATCCCCAAAAGGTGGATGCGCTCACCCGCATCCTCGAAGTTGAAAACTTCGAAGGCATGATCATCTTCACCCGCACCAAGAACGAAACCGAGACGTTGGCAGAGAAACTCCGCGCTCGCGGATACTCCGCCATGGCAATTAATGGTGACGTTCCTCAGGCCACGCGAGAGCGCACGGTTGAACAGCTCAAGTCCGGCAAGCTCGACATCTTGGTTGCCACCGATGTTGCAGCACGTGGTTTGGACGTCGAACGCATTAGCCACGTGGTCAACTTTGATATTCCGATTGATACCGAGTCTTATGTTCACCGCATTGGCCGCACCGGCCGTGCGGGACGCAGCGGAGCTGCAATCAGCTTCGTTACTCCCCGAGAGAGCAGACTCCTCAACGCCATCGAGCGCGCAACGCGTCAGCCACTGACCCAGATGCAGCTGCCGAGCGTGGAAGACGTCAACGTCACACGTCTGGCTCGCTTCGACGATGCCATTACTGAAGCGCTCGCTCAGCCAAACCTCATTCTCCAGTTCCGTGAGATTGTTGGCCACTACATCGAACACCACGATGTTCCAGAAGCTGATGTTGCCGCCGCTCTTGCTGTTGTTGCTCAGGGTGACACTCCTCTTCTGCTCTCTGCAGAGGACGAGCGCGCACAGCGTTACGCACGTGAAGAGCAGACCCGCAAGGAACGTGCTGAACGTGGTGACCGCGGAGACCGAGGTGGTCGTAATGACCGAGGTGGTCGTAATGACCGCGGTGACCGGGGCGATCGCGGAGACCGCGGGGGACGTCCTTCTCGGGATGATCGCTACTCTCGTGACGACCGCCCACCCCGTGAGCGTTTCAACCGTGAGGATCGCCCAGAGCGTCGTCCACGCGAGAGCAACCAGCCCATGTCCTCTTACAGAATTGAAGTGGGCAAGCGACACAAGGTTGAGCCTCGCCAAATTGTGGGTGCTCTTGCTAACGAGGGTGGCCTCAGCCGCGATGACTTTGGCGCGATCAAGATTCTTCCCGATCACTCCATTGTTGAACTTCCCGCAAACCTCGGAAATGATGTTTTCGGCAGGCTCGAGGGAACCCGCATCAGCGGAAAGCTCATCGAGCTTCGTGCTGACAGCTCTTCCTCTGCTCGTCGTGACGATCGCGACGAGCGCCCAGCACGCAAGCCACGTCACTAAGGAGCCTGACCAGAAATCAAAACTCTTTCAGTTGAGGAAGTAACTTCTCAACGAGAGTAATGATCTGTTTCACATGAGGGACATAGGAGAGAACTTCATGTGATGAAAGTTCAACCAAAGGCCCTGATGGGTACTCTGCGTTATTTCTGAGCCTTCGCATGAGGTCGAACTTTCTCAGCACTTCTCCGTGAGGTGGTGCAAACTGGGCCAGCAGCACCTCACTGAGCACAGCATGTGCGCCTTCACCTGTGGGGCGTAGACCCTGAGCCAGTAAGGGTGCCGTCATGGTTTTACGAGCCCCGTCATAAAGCAACTGGAAAGCACCTGTGCCATCTTGGGATGCAAGTGTTGTGGCTGAAGCAACGTGTTTTTGTGCCTGCACGACTAATTCGATGGCGCGCTGAGGTTGAGCATCAACCAGTTGCAGTCTTCCATCGCGAAGGAGTTTCTCGACGGTAACTCGACCTTTGTCTGGCATCTTTTCAACCATGGTGATCTCCTACATCAGAGGAATTTCGATTAGAGGTTGTGACTTTACTGTGGTGATGAAGGGGTCCTCTGCTTTTTTCCACAGCTCAGATGAGCACCGTTGAATGTTGACGTCCATCCTCAACGCAGCAGAGGCTTTCTCGGCGATTGAATCGGCAGCTTCATAGTCGAGGGCGCCAACGAGAAGCACGTCAATATCGGCTGGTGGTTTTCCTTGCCGCCCTGCGCGGCGTGCTGCCCAGGAACCAAAAATATATGCCTCTTCAATTCCGGGTATTCCCTCAATAAGATCCGACAGGACAATCAGCGGTCCGTAGGAATGTTCAACCAGAGCAAGTAGTGGTTGGTAAAGGGGATGCGTGACAGTGGCGTGAACGAGTCTGGATTTTCCTACTCTGCGTTCACTCGTTATTCCTAACAGCGCCAGTCGTTCAATTTCCTTATGCACCGTAGCCACATTGACCTCGGTCAGAGTGGAGATATCAGTGAGGCTGTATTCGGTTTCTGGGTGCAGCAGAATCAGGGTAAGAATTTCCGCTTGCGAGTCTGAACGAAAAAGCGGTGATAGCGCAGGTACTTTTGCTTTCATAAAAACTAAATATATCTTTATTTTATACAAAACAAAATAATGATGTGGATGTCTCTCCATTCATCTGGTGTCGCCCTTCCTGCCGCGCCCGGCGATATGGTGATGACAATTCGAGGGAGTAAGAACATGAACAAGTCACTGTTCTGGATTTATGTGGTTTTGTCGATCGTCGGCCTTGTCACTGCCTGGATCTTCAACGGTCTTGCTGTGATGAATAACCAGGACTACATGAACGCCTGGTTTGGCACTGCAGCGGACTGGGTGCTTTCGGCAGACTTCACCGTCGTGGCAATTGCCGTTGTGGTGTTCATGATCACTGAAGCTCGTCGACTCAAGATGAAGCGCGTTTGGCTCTACATCCTGCTTTCCGGTGTCACCGCAATGGCATTCACCTTCCCGCTGTTTATGGCCATGCGTGAACGTCAGCTGGCAAAGATTTCTTCAACACAGATTGCTGTCTAGGCTGAAGTCATGGCGAACAACAACTCCATCAAGAGCATTGGCTCCACTAACTCCGTGCTGAGTTTGTGGTCGACCAATTCGTTTATGTCGATTGGCTCGAGAGGTTCTGCCTTCTCAATTGGGTCGATCGGGTCCTTCGGCAGCATCTTGTCTGTGGGTTCGTTCCTCAGCGTGCTGAGCATCATGTCGAGCATCGCATTCCTGGGATTGATGGCTTCTCGGAACCGTCGAAAGAAGTAGTTCTCTTCGTTTTTCCTCACCTTTCGGGGGAATAGCCCCTTTCTCAGGTTTTCTCCGGTAGAAATAGGTCATGAGCGTGCGAACTCCTGATCCCAACGGCGGCTGGCTAAGTGATGACGAACTCTCCTCCATCCGCCGCCGACTTCCCCTCCTTTATGTTGAGGCTGTTCCAGTCCGCGTTGACGGTCTCGGCGTTGTCACCGAGGTGGGACTGTTGTTGCGAGCAAACGCCACTGGTGAAATGACCCGCACGATCGTCTCTGGCCGCGTGATGTATGGCGAGACGCTCCGTGAGGCCCTCTTCCGTCACTTGGAGAAGGACCTGGGTCCGATGGCTTTCCCCCTCCTGCCGGCTAACCCCAATCCTTTCCATGTTGCCGAGTATTTCCCCCTGCCCGGCATCTCCCAGTTCACTGATGAGCGTCAGCATGCTGTGTCTTTGGCTTATGTGGTTCCTGTCACGGGAACGTGTGATCCTCGCCAAGATGCGCTCGAAATCACCTGGCTCACTCCTCGTGAAGCAGCCAGCGATGCCGTCTCTGCCGAGATGGAGGGTGGTCGCGGGGCACTTCTCCGGGCAGCCTTAGCCTCCGTGGGTGCGCTGAACTAGCACTAACTGTTAATAGGGGGATAAACCCCCTGTTTGAACTCCTGCCCTAAATTTTCGCCAATAACTGCCCATATACTTGTGAAGACTGTTTATTCTGGCTTGTTTGGCGAAAGGACACCGTGGATAACGATCTTCCCGTTGTGCTTGCCAAGAGGGGTCTAGACCCCGCGCAAGTTGATATCGCGCTGGGTGATATTCACGCTGAAGCATCCCGACTTGAGGCCGAGCGCGCCCAAATCGATAAGCAAATTGACAAACTCACGCGTGAAATCGCTGAAGTTCGCAGCGCCCTTAAGCGGGCCAGTGCCAAGCCATCTTTTTCTGACTTGGGTGCTGCTTTCGAACAGACTCTTCGAGTTGCGGAAGAACAAGCCGGCAAACTGATCTCCGATGCTCAGGTTTCTAGTAGTGAAACTCGACGAGCAGCTGAAGCAGAAGCCTCCGCAATTACCGAATCAGCAGAGAAGCAGGCAGCTACTCTGCTCAAGGATTCTCAGGAGCGCGTTACACGTCTGCTCGCAGAATCTGAGAAGAAGCTTGCGGCCACTCTCAAGGTTGCACAAACCGCATTAGCTCAGGCTGAACCACAGTTCGCCGAAGCTCAAAAGATTGCTTCTTCTATTTCTCGAGAAGGCGAACAGCGCCGCCTGGCCCTGGAGACCGAACTTGCTCGAGAAGTCGAACAGTCACGCGCAGAAATCGCAACCCTTCGCCAGCTCCACGAACGCGACCACCGCCGCATCAGTGATGAGGTTGACGCAGCCCGAGCCAAGGCAGAACGCGAAAGCTCACGTTTGGCTTCAGAGAATGAAGCCTACATTCGCCATTTGCTTGAAAGCTCACAGGTTCAGTTCGATGAGGCAAGCGAGCGTGCTCGCGAGATGGTTGTTGAAGCTCAAACCAACTTTGGTTTGGCGCGCCAGGAAGCCATTGCGATGTTGCGTGAAGCTCGTGAAACTGCTGCACGTATTGTTCGACGTGCACGCGTTCGCGCTGAAACTCTTACGCAGCGTTTGGAAGAGCGCAACGCGATCTTGCTGGCAAACGGTGAGCAACTCGTAGAGGATCTCTCGGCTGAGACGGATGCCGTTCAGGCATTCAACTCTGAACTTCGAGTGATTTCGATGAGCGAGCCTGCAGACAGTACCTCCGATGATTCATTCGACTTCGATGCCCTCGCAGACGAAGACCTTGTTGAGGAATTAACTCCAGAGTCGTTGAACATGAACGATGATTCCGTGTCCCCTGAGAAGTCGGAAGGCTAGGGATAAGACATGGACATCACTCGCAACTTCCGCACAGTTCGCAAGAACGGCTATGACCCCAACGAGGTCAAGCGTGTATTCCGTGACGCCGAATCACGTCTTGAGGAGCTCGCTCAGACCACTCGTTCTGGTCTTGCCACTGTGGACAAGCTTGAACGTGAACTTGCAGACATGCGTGACGCACTGCGTCGCTCTAATGCCAAGCCCACCTTTGCTGACCTCGGTGCTGCCTTCGAACAAACTCTTCGTGTTGCTGAAGAACAGGCTGACAAGCTTGTTGCTGATGCGGAAGCAGATGCCAAGGTTGTTCGTGATTCCGCTCGCGCAACGGCAGAAGCAGTTACTCGTCAAGCTCGCACCGAAGCAGCTGCACTGCTCGTTGAAGCTGAATCCAAGATCGAAGACAAGCGTCTCGAAGTTGAACGTCAGGTTTCAGAACTTAACCTGCGTGCAGAGTCACTGACCCTTCAGGGACAAACCCTCAAGGAAACAGCACAACGCCGCGAAGCAGCACTCGTGGCTGAAGCAGAACGTGATGCCGCTGAAGTTCGCTCACGTCTCCACCAGGAAATCGAAGACGTTAAGACTGAACTCGAAACCCTGCGCCAGATTGCTGAGCGTGAACAGCTTCGTATTGAACGTGAGATCAAACTCGCTTTGGAAGAAGCAGAGCGTGAGCGTCTCACTCGCCACGAAGAAGCCGTCGCTTTTGTACAGTCGCAAACCGATGAAGCATCAGCGTTGCGCAAGGCAGCTTCTGATGAAGTCGACAGCTTGAGCGAACAGGCAGAAGATTTCAAGCTCAAAACTCGTGAAGATGCTGACGCTCTCCTTGATGCTGCTCGTGAGTCTGCAACGAACTTGATTAGCCGTGCTCGTTCACGTGCTGAGACTCTGGCCATTCTCTTCGATGAGCACGCTTCAGAAATGATGGAGAAGGCAGAGCGTCGCCGCGATGCTCTCGAGCGTCAGCGCGAAGCGATGCGCGAATTCTCTCTCGAGCTCAAGGCTCTTGCTTCGGCCGACGCGATGGTGTCGATCGACGAGTCTGAGACTTCGCTCGACTAAGAAGTTCTATTTCCAGGTTGGAGCGAGCTTCTTCAGCTTTGCTCCGCGGATCTGCCAGAACGTCCACATCCCGATGAAGATGAATGGGGTGAGCAGTCCTGCCTTCACCACCAGGCGGTCGCGATAAAGCGTTTGGTGGTTGCCAGTTTCGGAGACTGCCATGCGGTGATCCCAGGACTTCACCACGGAGAGTGGTCCAGAAAGTGGCTTCCCTGAGTCCACCATCATCCGAACGCCACCGGGGCGTTGGGTGAAAGAGATATCGATGGTCTGGCGCCCCAACGGGATGATGCCGAGCAGTCGCATGGACACTTCGTGGGGGCCATCACCGAGCCAGGCCTCGGGGAATCCGTCCTTTTCTTTGGAACTGATCTTCATCAGAGGAGAAGAGACGGCTTTGAATACGGCAGGGTTCGCAATGGCACGCCAGGCAGCGTCAGGCTCGCAATCGAGCGTGAGGCGAAGAAAGACGTTCACGAGGTTCCCTTGGGTGTGACAGGGGGAATTCCCCCTTCTTCACACGCTAGCCGATTTCTCGGTGTTCCCAGGTGATTAAATTCGCGCGATTAAATCCGCGACCACATTCTCCGCAGCTGAGAACTTTTTTGGGCTGACGGAATCGATAGTGGTGGTGTCCCCTGGGACAGGTGCCGAGCCACGGAGCAAGTTCGTTAGCAGCACTGCCGTCATGGGTGCGCTTGCCGTCATAGCCCAGGTCGTAGGCAATCTTTTTCCAGGTGGGGCCGTGCCCGGCACGGGGGCCGGCGATAGCGTGAGCGACTTCGTGCAACAAGATCTGATGCACTTCGTCGTCCTCATACTTTGCAGCCAGATGCCGGGAGACAGAGATGCGTTTGTCGGTGAAATTACACAAACCTGCACGCGTGCGGGCATGGTCAAAGCCAAAGCTCCAGATGGCTGGATCCAAGTGCAAGCGGATGAGGGCATCCGCCCACGTGGTCACACGTTCTAAATCCGCCACGACTTACTTCTTGGAAATCTGGAACAGCGTCTTGTTGGGTGTGGGACTCGGAATTGCGGTGGAGTCAAGAACAATCGGTGCGTTGGCAATGAACTGTTTCATCTCCGCACCTTCCACCGCCTTGGCAGGGTGAGGGCCACCGGCCAGAAGTCTTGGCAACCAGTGTCCGATCGAGTCGTCACTGCTTCCCACCAAGACAACGTTGCCAAAGCGGCGCCCCTTGAGCACTTGCGTCTCAGCCAGGGCAATGACGTTGGGAAGAACGGCCTGCAGGGTTGCTGCCTGACCACGAGCAAAGGCAAGACCTGGACCATCTGCCACATTCACAATGAGCACGCCCTGCGGAGAAAGCAGCTTGGCGGCCTCGGTGTAGAACTCAACCGAGGTGACGTGGGCAGGAGTGCGGGCACCACTAAAGACATCCACGATCACCACGTTGACGTTGCCGTGAAGTCCGGTGGGCAATTTGCCCATGACTTCACGGGCGTCGCCGTAACGGATACGGATGTTGGCATTGCGTTGCAGGGGGAGGTGCTCTCTCACAAAGTCGATGAGGTCTTGCTCGAGTTCAATCACTTGCTGCCGGGAGCCTGGACGAGTTGCCTCGATATAGCGGGGGAGTGTGAGTGCTCCGCCGCCTAAGTGGACAGCAGTGATGGGCTGGCCAGGTTCGCCAACCTGGTCCAGCACATGGCCTATGCGGCGGATGTATTCAAAGAACAATTCACCAGGGTCATCGGCAAAGACGTGAGACTGCGGAGTCCCATCCACTTCAAGGATGAATGCGCCATCTTGAAAGGGGTCAGGTTCGATGGTGGCACGTAGGCCAGAAGATTTGAGCGTGATGGCTGGTTTTTCCGCCATAGCCTCACACCACCTACAAATATCAACTAGACACAGACCCGCACGTCGTTATAGAGTTGTTATTTGCGCTCGAAGTTTTGTCATGCCCTCATATTGCGGTCGGGGTGACAGTTTCTAAGACTCACAGATAACTCTGCGGGTTGCCCCACTTTAGCGGGATTTTCGAGTTCGCAAAACATCCCACACCTACCAAAACCATGATGGTCCGACGGGACCCACGGAGGTTATTTCCTTGGCTGCTGCGCGCAACGCAAAAGACACCAAGTCCATTAAGAACGGCCGTACCGCATCGCGCCTGTCGTTCGCGAAGATCACAGACACGCTGACTGTCCCCGATCTGCTGGCACTTCAAACCGAGAGCTTTGACTGGCTCGTCGGTAACGAGCACTGGCAGAAGCGCGTGGAAGAGGCGAAGAAGGAAGGCCGTCAGGACCTCCCTTCGCGTACTGGTCTAGAAGAGATCTTTGAGGAGATCTCTCCCATCGAGAACCTCGATGAGACCATGCAGCTGTCCTTCACGAACCCTTACCTCGAGCCAGAGAAGTACTCGATCTTCGAGTGCAAGGAGCGTGGCAAGACCTACGCTGCCCCTCTCTACGTCGAGGCAGAGTTCATGAACCACGTCACGGGTGAAATCAAGACCCAGACCGTGTTCATGGGTGACTTCCCTCTCATGACCGAAAAGGGAACCTTCATCATCAACGGCACCGAGCGTGTTGTTGTGTCCCAGCTGGTTCGCTCACCCGGTGTGTACTTCGAGCGTGCACAGGAAAAGACCTCTGACAAGGACGTCTACTCCGCACGCATCATCCCAAGCCGTGGTGCATGGCTCGAGTTCGAAATCGACAAGCGTGACGCTGTTGGTGTTCGTATCGACCGTAAGCGCAAGCAGTCCGTCACCATCTTCCTCAAGGCGCTGGGTATGACCAGCGAAGAGATCGCAACCGAGTTCGCTGGTTACGACTCCATCCTGCAGACCCTGGAAAAGGACACCATCCTCACCAAGGAAGACGCACTGCGCGACATCTACCGCAAGCTCCGTCCAGGAGAGCAGGTTGCGGCTGAAGCTGCACGTGCACTTCTCGACAACTTCTTCTTCAGCCACAAGCGTTACGACCTGGCGAAGGTTGGTCGTTACAAGATCAACCGCAAGCTCGGTCTTGAAGCTCCGCTGACTGACTCCGTACTTTCTGTTGCAGACATCATCGCAACCATTAAGTACTTGGTCGCACTGCACAACGACGAGAAGACCTTCTCTGGTCTTCGTGACGGCAAGAAGGTTGACATCCGTCTCGACGTAGACGACATCGACCACTTCGGTAACCGTCGTATCCGTGCCGTTGGTGAACTCATCCAGAACCAGGTTCGTACCGGTCTGTCCCGTATGGAGCGCGTCGTTCGCGAGCGCATGACCACTCAGGACATTGAGGCAATTACCCCTCAGACCCTGATCAACGTACGTCCCGTTGTGGCAGCAATCAAGGAGTTCTTCGGTACTTCTCAGCTGTCACAGTTCATGGACCAGAACAACCCTCTCGCCGGTCTGACCCACAAGCGTCGTCTTTCGGCGCTGGGCCCCGGTGGTCTCTCGCGTGAGCGTGCAGGTGTTGAGGTTCGTGACGTTCACTCGTCCCACTACGGACGTATGTGCCCCATTGAAACTCCTGAAGGTCCCAACATTGGTCTGATTGGTTCGCTCGCCTCGTTCGCGCGTATCAATGCCTTTGGTTTCATTGAGACCCCTTACCGCCGCGTCGTCAAGGGCAAGGTAACCGAGAACATCGATTACCTCACCGCTTCGGAAGAAGATGACTTCGTTGTTGCACAGGCCAACGCACCTCTTACCAAGGACAGCCACTTCGCTGAAGAGCGCGTGCTCGTCCGTCGTAAGGGTGGCGAGGTTGAACTCGTTCCTGCCGCTGAGGTGGACTACATGGACGTTTCGCCCCGCCAGATGGTTTCTGTTGGTACGTCGCTGATTCCATTCCTCGAGCACGACGATGCTAACCGCGCACTCATGGGTGCCAACATGCAGCGTCAGGCTGTGCCACTGCTGCGCAGCGAAAGCCCACTGGTTGGTACCGGTATGGAAAACTTCGCCGCTATCGATGCTGGTGACGTTATCCTCACCAACAAGGCCGGTGTCGTTTCTGAGGTGTCGGCTGATGTCGTCACCGTTCAGCTCGATGAGGGTGGAACCGAGGATTACTTCCTCCGTAAGTTCGACCGCTCGAACCAGGGCACCAGCTACAACCACCGCGTCATCGTGACCGCTGGTGAGCGTGTAGAGGTTGGTCAGGTCATCGCTGATGGTCCTGCCACCGAGAACGGTGAACTGGCTCTGGGTAAGAACCTGCTCGTGGCATTCATGCCCTGGGAAGGTCACAACTTCGAGGACGCGATCATCCTGTCGCAGCGTCTCGTGCAGGACGACGTCCTTTCATCGATTCACATCGAGGAATATGACGTTGATGCACGTGACACCAAGCTGGGTAAGGAAGAGATCACTCGCGACCTCCCCAACGTGTCCCCTGAACTCATCGCTAACCTCGATGAGCGCGGCATCATCCGTATCGGTGCAGAGGTTCGCCCCGGCGACATCCTCGTCGGTAAGGTCACTCCTAAGGGTGAGACCGAGCTTTCCGCCGAAGAGCGACTGCTGCGCGCCATCTTCAACGAGAAGAGCCGCGAAGTTCGCGACACCTCGCTGAAGGTTCCTCACGGTGAGTCCGGAACCATCATTGGTGTGAAGGTCTTCGACGCAGTGAACGACGAAGACGAGCTCGGCTCGGGCGTCAACCAGCGCGTTGTTGTCTACATCGCCCAGAAGCGCAAGATCACCGAAGGTGACAAGCTCGCTGGTCGTCACGGAAACAAGGGTGTTATCGCCAAGATTCTCCCTGTTGAAGACATGCCATTCCTCGAAGACGGTACCCCCGTTGACGTGGTTCTCAACCCGCTCGGTATCCCCGGTCGCATGAACTTCGGTCAGGTCCTCGAGACCCACCTGGGTTGGATTGCGAAGCAGGGTTGGAAGGTAGATGGTTCACCTGAGTGGGCTGCCAACCTTCCTGCAGAAGCATTCGAGGCTGCCCCTGGCACCAAGGTTGCTACCCCTGTATTCGACGGTGCTCTCGAGGAAGAAATCGCGGGTCTGCTTGACTCCACGACTCCTACTCGTGACGGCGACCGCCTCATCGGTTCTTCCGGTAAGGCACGTCTGTTCGACGGTCGTTCCGGCGAGCCATTCCCCGAGCCCATCTCGGTTGGTTACATGTACATCCTGAAGCTGCACCACCTTGTCGATGACAAGATTCACGCACGTTCAACGGGTCCTTACTCGATGATCACGCAGCAGCCTCTTGGTGGTAAGGCACAGTTCGGTGGACAGCGATTCGGTGAGATGGAGGTGTGGGCACTGGAAGCTTATGGTGCCGCTTACGCACTCCAGGAACTCCTCACCATCAAGTCCGACGACATCGTGGGCCGTGTCAAGGTTTACGAAGCCATCGTCAAGGGCGAGAACATCCAGGAGCCCGGTATCCCCGAGTCGTTCCGCGTTCTCATGAAGGAAATGCAGTCCCTCGGTCTCAACGTTGAGGTTCTCAACGAAGCTGGCGATGTCGTCAGCCTCCGCGACTCCGACGATGAGGCATACCGCGCCGCTGAAGAGCTCGGTATCAACATCTCCACTCGTTTCGAGTCTTCGTCAATCGACGAGATCTAAACCGAGTCAGACACTTAAGAATCTAAGGAAAGAGTTAAATTGCTCGACGCAACCGCTTTTGACAAGCTTCGTATCGGTCTGGCCACTGCTGACGACATCCGTCGTTGGTCGTTCGGTGAGGTCAAGAAGCCCGAAACCATCAACTACCGCACCCTCAAGCCTGAGAAGGACGGCCTCTTTGGTGAGCAGATCTTCGGACCTTCTCGCGACTGGGAATGCTCCTGTGGCAAGTACAAGCGTGTCCGCTTCAAGGGCATCGTTTGTGAGCGCTGTGGCGTAGAGGTCACCAAGTCGTCCGTGCGCCGTGAGCGCATGGGTCACATTGAGCTGGCCGCTCCCGTTACCCACATCTGGTACTTCAAGGGCGTTCCTAGCCGCTTGGGTTACCTGCTGGACATGGCTCCCAAGGACCTCGAGAAGGTCATCTACTTCGCTGCCTACATGGTCATCGACGTAGACGAAGAGGGTCGTCACGCTGACATGCCTGGTCTGGAGAACGAGCTTCGCCTCGAGCTCAAGACCCTGGGTGACCAGCGCGACTCTCGCATTGCTGACCGCATGCAGCGTCTCGAGAACGACCTTGCAGCTCTCGAAGCTGAAGGCGCTAAGGCAGACCAGAAGCGTCGTGCGAAGGACGTAGCTGAGAAGGAAATGTCTCAGATTCGTAAGTCCATCGACGAAGAAATCGCTCGCCTCGAGCGCGTCTGGGATGACTTCCGCAACCTCAAGGTTGGCGACCTCAAGCCTGAAGACGCTGTCTTCAACGAGCTGGTAGACCGCTATGGCCTGTACTTCGACGCTTTCATGGGTGCTGAAGCAATCAAGAAGCGTCTGGAAACCTTCGACCTCGCAGGTGAAGCTGAATCGCTTCGTCTCGAGATCACCGAGGGCAAGGGTGCGAAGAAGATTCGTGCCATCAAGCGCCTCAAGGTTGTTTCCTCCTTCCTCAACACCGGCACCTCGCCTGCAGCGATGGTTCTCGATGTTGTTCCCGTTATCCCACCAGAGCTTCGCCCCATGGTTCAGCTCGACGGTGGACGCTTTGCGACCTCTGACCTCAACGACCTTTACCGTCGTGTGATCAACCGCAACAACCGTCTCCGTCGCCTCCTTGACCTCGGTGCTCCCGAGATCATCGTGAACAACGAGAAGCGCATGCTTCAGGAAGCTGTTGACGCACTGTTCGACAACGGTCGTCGTGGTCGCCCCGTTACCGGTACCGGTAACCGTGCGCTCAAGTCGCTGTCCGACATGCTCAAGGGTAAGCAGGGTCGTTTCCGTCAGAACCTGCTCGGTAAGCGCGTGGACTACTCCGGTCGTTCCGTCATCATCGTGGGTCCTCAGCTCAAGCTGCACCAGTGTGGTCTGCCTAAGCAGATGGCACTCGAGCTGTTCAAGCCATTCGTTATCAAGCGTCTGATCGACCTGAGCCACGCTCAGAACATCAAGAGCGCGAAGCGCATGGTTGAGCGTAGCCGTCCCCAGGTGTGGGATGTTCTCGAAGAGATCATCCGCGAGCGTCCAGTTCTGCTGAACCGCGCACCAACTCTTCACCGCCTCGGTATTCAGGCATTCGAACCTCAGCTCATTGAAGGTAAGGCTATTCAGCTTCACCCTCTCGTATGTGCTGCGTTCAACGCTGACTTCGACGGTGACCAGATGGCTGTTCACCTTCCGCTCTCGGTTGAGGCTCAGGCCGAAGCTCGCATCCTGATGCTTGCTTCGAACAACATCCTCAAGCCTTCGGATGGTCGCCCCGTGACCCTGCCTACGCAGGACATGATCATTGGTCTGCACCACCTCACCACCGTGAAGGAAGGTGCTACCGGTGAAGGTCGCGCATTCTCTTCCGTTTCTGAGGCAATCCTCGCTCACGACCAGCACACGCTGGACCTCAACGCCATGGCACGCATTCGTCTCAACGATGTTGTCTTCGCTGAGGGTGAAGCACCTGAGGGTTACACCGGTGGACCAGTTCTCGTCACCACCACTCTGGGTCAGGCACTGTTCAACGAGGCTCTGCCCGCTGACTACCCCTACATCCAGAAGGTTGCTGACAAGGGCACCATCTCCGGCATCGTCAACGACCTTGCTGAGCGTTACCCCAAGACTGTGGTTGCTGCCACCCTTGACAACATCAAGGATGCAGGTTTCCACTGGGCTACTCGCTCGGGTGTGACCGTTGCACTCTCCGACGTTCTGACTCCTCCAAACAAGCGCGAAATCGTTGCTGGTTACGAGAAGTTGGCTGCGAAGGTTCAGTCTGAGTTCGAGAAGGGCATGATCACTGACAACGAACGTCGTCAGGAACTGATCAAGATCTGGACCGACGCCACTGCTGAAGTTGCTGAAGCTATGCAGAAGAACTTCCCTGCAAACAACACCATTAACCGCATGGTCACCTCTGGTGCTCGTGGTAACTGGCTGCAGGTCCGCAACATTGCGGGTATGCGTGGTCTGGTGAACAACCCGAAGGGTGAAATTATCCCTCGTCCGATCATCTCGTCGTACCGTGAAGGTCTCTCCGTTGTGGAGTACTTCATCGCGACCCACGGTGCTCGTAAGGGTCTGGCTGACACCGCTCTGCGTACTGCAGACTCCGGTTACCTCACTCGTCGTCTCGTCGACGTATCGCAGGATGTCATCATCCGCGAAGAGGACTGTGGCACCACTAAGGGTCTCGACCTGCCTATCGCTGCAGCTAACGCAGCAGGTGAGCTCGTCCGTGACGCCAACGTGGAGAACTCCATCTACGCACGTAGCCTCGCTGCTGACGCAGTCGACGCTAAGGGCAACGTCATCGCCAAGGCTGGCGACGACGCAGGTGACGTTCTGATCGACACTCTCATCGCTGCGGGCATCCACGAGGTCAAGGTCCGTTCGGTCCTGACCTGTGAGTCTGCAACCGGTGTATGTGCTGCCTGCTACGGCCGTTCACTTGCTACCGGCAAGCTCGTCGACATCGGTGAAGCCGTCGGTATCATCGCTGCACAGTCGATTGGTGAACCTGGTACTCAGCTCACCATGCGTACCTTCCACACTGGTGGTTCCGCATCTGCTGATGACATCACCCAGGGTCTGCCCCGTGTTCAGGAGCTCTTCGAAGCACGTACCCCTAAGGGTGCATCGCCTATCGCTGAGACTGCTGGTCGCATCACCATCGAAGAAACCGACAAGAGCCGTAAGGTAATCCTCACCCCCGACAACGGTGACGAGGCAGTTATCTACCCCGTGCTCAAGCGTTCGACTCTCCTCGTATCTGATGGAGACCACGTTGAACTCGGTCAGCAGCTCCAGGTTGGAACCGTTGACCCCAAGGAAGTTCTGCGAGTACAGGGCGTTCGCGCCGTACAGCAGCACCTCGTTGGTGGCGTGCAGGGCGTTTACCGCTCGCAGGGTGTACCTATCCACGACAAGCACATTGAGGTCATCGTTCGTCAGATGCTCCGCAAGGTAACTGTTGTTGAGCACGGTGACACCGAACTCCTCCCAGGTGAGCTCGTTGATCGTTCTCGTTACACCGAGATGAACCGCGCTGCTCTCACAGAAGGTAAGAAGACTGCTTCGGCTCGTCAGGAAGTTCTTGGTATTACCAAGGCTTCGCTGGCTACCGAGTCATGGCTGTCGGCTGCCTCCTTCCAGGAGACCACGCGTGTTCTCACCCAGGCTGCGATGGACGGCAAGTCCGATCCTCTCGTCGGCCTCAAGGAGAACGTCATCATCGGTAAGCTCATCCCCGCCGGAACCGGTCTTGCGAAGTACCGCAACATCTCGGTTGAGGCGACGGAAGAAGCTAAGGCTGAACGCTACCCCAACCGCATCTTCGCGGCTGAAGGTGACTTCACCGACGCTGACCTGAGCTTTGTCGATTTCGAGTCTTTCTCGTCGGATGACTTCTCGGGTAACTACAACTAATTAGAAACTCACTCCTTTTCGGAGTTTGTGACTCGCGAAAGCCCCGCCACTCGGCGGGGCTTTCGTCGTTATACGCTGGGCGCATCATGAGTGATCCCACAACTGAGCACCCCGAGTTCTTCAAACCTGCACCGGAGGAAGAACCCCCTGCTGGTGTGGGCTTCGCCGGTGTCACCGGTTCGGTCACTACAGAGGATGCTCCGGCGGTTGAGGCTGCGCCCAGTAACCGCACAACTGGGGCTCTTGTCGCTCTGCTGGGCGGCGTTGTGTTCACCGTGCTCTATGCCTTGGCTGCCTGGGGTTACAGCGCAGCTGCATGGCTCTATGGTGACTCGGCAGAAGGAACCGAAGCTGCCATCTTTATCCAAGACCGCACCCTCGCTTTCTTGATTACCCCGGTTTTCTGGCTCACCTCAATTGCGTTCACGCTCTACTTCGTGATTCTTGCTGTGCTCATCAACAAGGGTCACTGGCGCACTTTCGTGCTCTGGGGTCTGGTTGTGGCCATCCTCACCTATGCCACCGCTATTGGTGCAGGCCTGTTGACCGTGCGCGCATGGACGCTCACCTTCAGTGAAGCCATTGAGTTTATGTGGCACGGAATCGCCTTCAACCCACTGGTGTTGGTCGCGGTTGTGCTCTCCCGCGAGATCCCCATCTGGTTTGGTGGCTGGATTGCGGTCAAGGGTCGCAAGCTGCGCGATGCTCCTGAAGTAGCCGAGTAGCGAAACTGCCGTTTGACCCCGCAGGGTAGCTGAGATAAGCTTTTGCCTTGGTGCGTTTTGCGTACCAGAAACACCTTAAGGGTCTACCCACTTTAAACAGTGGCGAACCCCCACGGCATATCTGTCAGAAATGGCTCCACATTCGTGGCGTCGCGGCAGATGTTTAGCTAAATCGTTTAGCGACTGTCACCGTGCAGTTTTAACAAGGAGTACATAGTGCCAACTATTAACCAGTTGGTTCGTAAGGGACGTACGCCTAAGGTCACCAAGACCAAGGCTCCAGCCCTGAAGTCGAACCCCCAGCAGCGTGGAGTATGCACCCGTGTGTACACCACCACCCCAAAGAAGCCCAACTCGGCTCTTCGTAAGGTTGCTCGTGTCAAGCTCAGCAACGGTACTGAAGTAACCGCCTACATTCCCGGTGAAGGTCACAACCTCCAGGAGCACTCGATGGTGCTCGTTCGTGGTGGTCGTGTAAAGGACCTTCCTGGTGTTCGTTACAAGATCATCCGTGGTGCACTCGACACCCAGGCCGTTAAGAACCGCAAGCAGGCTCGTAGCCGCTACGGAGCGAAGATGGAGAAGAAGTAATGCCTCGTAAAGGTCCCGCTCCTAAGCGTCCCGTTGTAGCCGATCCCGTATACGGCGCCCCCATTGTCACCCAGCTCGTCAACAAGATCCTTCTTGATGGCAAGAAGGGTCTCGCAGAGCGCATCGTTTACGGTGCACTCGAAGGTGTAACCGCGAAGACCGGTGCAGATGCAGTAGTAACTCTCAAGAAGGCACTCGACAACGTGCGCCCCACCCTTGAGGTTCGCTCTCGCCGTGTTGGTGGTTCGACCTACCAGGTCCCCGTTGAGGTTAAGCCTCACCGTGCAAACACCCTCGCACTGCGTTGGTTGACCAGCTACGCAAAGGCTCGTCGCGAAAAGACCATGACCGAGCGTCTCATGAACGAGATTCTCGATGCATCGAACGGTCTTGGCGCTGCAGTCAAGCGTCGTGAAGACACCCACAAGATGGCCGAGTCGAACAAGGCCTTCGCTCACTACCGCTGGTAGACCGAGCCAAACCCTGTTCAACTAACAATTTCGGAGGAATCCTGTGGCTCAAGAAGCCCTCACTGACCTAAGTAAGGTCCGCAACATCGGCATCATGGCGCACATCGATGCTGGAAAGACCACCACCACTGAGCGAATCCTGTTCTACACCGGTGTAAACCACAAGATCGGTGAAACTCACGATGGTGCGTCAACCATGGACTGGATGGCTCAGGAGCAGGAGCGTGGTATCACGATTACTTCTGCTGCAACCACCTGTTTCTGGAACAAGAACCAGATCAACATCATTGACACCCCCGGTCACGTTGACTTCACCGTGGAGGTGGAGCGTTCGCTCCGCGTTCTCGACGGTGCTGTTGCAGTGTTCGATGGTAAGGAAGGTGTTGAGCCTCAGTCTGAGACCGTATGGCGTCAGGCTGACAAGTACGACGTTCCTCGTATCTGCTTCGTCAACAAGATGGACAAGCTCGGCGCTGACTTCTACTTCACCGTAGACACCATCGTCAAGCGTCTGGGCGCTAAGCCACTTGTTATCCAGCTTCCTATCGGTTTCGAGAACACCTTCGAAGGTGTTGTTGACCTGGTAGAGATGCGTGCACTCACCTGGCGTGGAGACGCTAAGGGTGACGTGGAAATGGGTGCCAAGTACGACATCGAAGAGATCCCTGCGGACCTCGTCGACAAGGCAAACGAATACCGCGCTGCACTGATCGAAGCTGTTGCTGAAGGTGACGACGAGCTCCTCGAGCGTTACCTCAACGGTGACGACCAGTTCACTGTTGCTGAGATCAAGAAGACCATCCGCAAGATGGTTATCGCTTCGGAGATTTACCCCGTTCTCTGTGGTTCTGCTTTCAAGAACCGTGGTGTTCAGCCCATGCTTGACGCTGTTGTTGACTACCTCCCCAGCCCACTCGACGTTGCCGCAACTCAGGGCCACGACGTGCGTGATGAGGAAAAGGTCATCGAGCGTAAGCCTGATGCTTCCGAGCCTTTCGCAGCACTTGCGTTCAAGGTTGCCGTTCACCCCTTCTTCGGTCGTCTCACCTACACCCGCGTTTACTCGGGTAAGGCAGAGTCCGGTGCTCAGGTGCTCAACGCAACGAAGGACAAGAAGGAACGTATCGGCAAGATCTTCCAGATGCACGCCAACAAGGAAATCCCTGTTGACTTGATGTCTGCTGGTCACATCTACGCCGTGATCGGTCTGAAGGACACCACCACTGGTGACACCCTCTGCGATCCTGCAAACCCCATTGTTCTTGAGTCCATGAGCTTCCCCGAGCCAGTTATCTCGGTTGCTATTGAGCCCAAGACCAAGGCTGACCAGGAGAAGCTGGGTACTGCTATCCAGAAGCTTGCTGAAGAAGACCCCACCTTCCGCGTAGAGCAGGACCAGGAAACTGGTCAGACTGTGATCTCCGGTATGGGTGAGCTTCACCTCGACATCCTCGTTGACCGTATGCGTCGCGAGTTCAATGTTGAGGCCAACGTGGGTAAGCCTCAGGTTGCCTACCGCGAGACCATTCGTCGCAAGGTAGACAAGCACGACTACACCCACAAGAAGCAGACCGGTGGTTCAGGTCAGTTCGCTAAGGTTCAGATCTCACTCGAGCCTCTTGAGGTTCAGGGCGACAAGATCTACGAATTCGATAACCAGGTAACTGGTGGACGTGTTCCTCGTGAATACATTCCATCCGTTGATGCTGGTTTCCAGGCCTCCATGGCAGTCGGCGTTCTCGCTGGCTACCCCATGGTCGGCGTCAAGGGCATCCTCCTCGATGGTGCCTACCACGACGTTGACTCATCGGAAATGGCCTTCAAGCTTGCAGGCTCAATGGCCTTCAAGGAGGCGGCCCGAAAGGCTGACCCCGTTCTTCTCGAGCCACTTATGGCTGTTGAAGTTCGTACTCCCGAGGAGTACATGGGTGATGTTATCGGTGACCTCAACTCTCGCCGTGGACAAATCCAGTCCATGGAAGATGCAACGGGTGTCAAGGTCGTTAGCGCCCTTGTTCCCCTGTCGGAGATGTTCGGATACGTCGGTGATCTGCGGTCTAAGACCTCAGGTCGCGCTGTGTACTCGATGACTTTCGACAGCTACGCCGAGGTCCCGAAGGCTGTCGCCGACGAGATCGTCCAGAAAAACAAGGGCGAGTAATCTCGCTCCTTGTGAGTTCAGTAAAATAATCCAAACCCTGTAGTTTCCAACCGGAAGCTACTCGAATGTCCTAGGAGGACCCCGTGGCTAAGGCCAAATTCGAGCGCAACAAGCCTCACGTAAACATCGGAACCATTGGTCACGTTGACCACGGTAAGACCACTCTTACCGCAGCAATCTCCAAGGTTCTCGCTGACACCTACCCATCCGCAACCAACGTTCAGCGCGACTTCGCGTCGATCGACTCTGCTCCTGAAGAGCGTCAGCGCGGTATTACCATCAACATCTCGCACGTTGAGTACGAGACCCCCAAGCGTCACTACGCACACGTTGACGCACCTGGCCACGCCGACTACATCAAGAACATGATTACCGGTGCTGCTCAGATGGATGGCGCAATCCTCGTGGTTGCTGCTACCGACGGTCCTATGGCTCAGACTCGCGAGCACGTTCTGCTCGCAAAGCAGGTTGGTGTTCCTTACCTCCTCGTTGCTCTGAACAAGTCCGACATGGTTGACGACGAAGAAATCCTTGAGCTCGTTGAGCTCGAGGTTCGTGAACTCCTCTCCAGCCAGGGCTTCGATGGCGACAACGCTCCTGTTGTTCGCGTATCCGGCCTCAAGGCTCTCGAGGGTGACGCAAAGTGGACCCAGTCGATCCTGGACCTGATGGAAGCTGTTGACAGCTCCGTACCAGACCCAGTACGCGACAAGGACAAGCCATTCCTCATGCCCGTTGAGGACGTCTTCACCATCACCGGTCGTGGAACCGTTGTAACTGGTCGCGCCGAGCGCGGTACCCTCCTCATCAACTCTGAAGTTGAGATCGTTGGTATCCGTCCCACTCAGAAGACCACCGTTACCGGTATCGAGATGTTCCACAAGCAGCTCGACGAAGCATGGGCTGGCGAGAACTGTGGTCTTCTTCTTCGCGGTACCAAGCGTGAAGAGGTTGAGCGTGGACAGGTTGTTGTAAAGCCTGGTTCCGTTACTCCTCACACCAACTTCGAAGGAACTGCCTACATCCTTTCCAAGGATGAGGGTGGACGTCACAACCCATTCTTCGGAAACTACCGCCCTCAGTTCTACTTCCGTACCACTGACGTGACCGGCGTTATCACCTTGCCTGAGGGCAAGGAAATGGTTATGCCTGGTGACACCACTGACATGACCGTTGAGCTGATTCAGCCCATCGCCATGGAAGAGGGCCTCGGCTTCGCTATCCGTGAGGGTGGTCGTACCGTAGGTGCTGGTACCGTAACCAAGATCATCAAGTAATTTCGATTACTCGATAGAGGGGCCGAGCGAAAGCTCGGCCCCTTTTCTTATGCCCAAAAACTCGCGACTTGGTAGCGTTGCATCATGAGTTTGTCGGAGCTGTTGATGTGGGTCGGGGCCATTGTCCTGGTGATCTTCGTGGTCTCCTATCCCGCCCAGCGCCGCTTCAAGAAGACAGGTAGGCGCCCTTCTGGCGGAGCAGCAGGTGCCTTCGCTGTCATGGACGAGCTCTTTCACCCCAGCGCTCGTGAGTCTCGAATCGTTGCTGAAGAACAGGCAGAGGCGAGAGCTCCCATGCCGTCAGCTGATGACAAACCATTCGATGAGAACCGCATTGTCATCACCCTCCCGCCAGAGTCGAAATAACTCCTGGCTCTGCCCGGTAGATTTGTGAGTGTGAGTGTGAAGCGGAAACAGGTTGCCGGCTGGAGTGCCGTGGCCCTTATCTCGCTTACCGTGATCATCTTGATTGCTCAGTGGTCCAGGACTATTCCTGAGGTTGCCGTCTTCATTTCGTACTATCGAGGAACCACCGCGCTCCCAGAGGGAGCTCCTGTTGGCTTGCCTGCATGGCTTGGCTGGCAACACTTCCTCAACATGTTCTTCCTGCTGCTCATCATTCGCACCGGTTGGATTATTCGCTCTAAGGAGCGTCCCCCCGCTTTCTGGACTCGAAACGATGAAGGCTTTTTGAAATACACCGGCCCTGCTCAGCGCATGGGCATCTATCACTGGTTCCACCTGTGCCTAGATTTCCTGTGGGTGCTCAACGGCATCGTGTTCATGGTGTTGTTGTTTGCCACGGGTCAGTGGATGCGTATCGTTCCTACCTCCTGGGACATCTTCCCCAACGCCGCCTCGGCAGCTCTGCAGTATGCGTCGCTGAGGTGGCCCATGGAGAACGCCTGGGTGAACTACAACAGCCTGCAGGTTCTCGCCTACTTCGTCACGGTGTTCATCGCGGCACCAATTGCTATCAAGACCGGTCTTCGATTGTCACCCATCTGGCCCAAGCAGGGCTGGTTGCACCGTGTCTTTCCTGAAGACCTTGCCCGCAAGCTGCATGTGTTGGTTTTGTTCTACTTCTTCATCTTCATCGTGGCCCACGTCACCTTGGTCTTCACCACCGGTGCTCTGCGGAACCTCAACATGATGTTTGCGGCCAATGACGGAACGTCCTGGTTGGGCGCCGGGATCTTTGGCTTGGCTGTTGTTGTCATGGTGGTGGGCTGGTTACTGGCTAAGCCCAGCATCTTGAAGCCGATTGCTCGCTTGTCTGGAAAAGTCCAGGGTTAAACCCTTCCCCGTGAGCGGAAGCTCATGTGCAGGGAATTGTGACAGGCAGGAATAGCCTTGGTTTCATGTGGGCGACGCTGAAGTCACTGCTCCCAAGCCGAGCAGACTATTCCGCCCTACCTAGAACTTGGAAGTCTGACCTTCTCGCCGGCCTCACCGTCGGCATCGTGGCATTACCCCTTGCCCTTGCTTTTGGTGTGAGCTCAGGTGTGGGTGCTGAGGCTGGCCTCATTACCGCTGTGGTTGCCGGGTTTATTGCCGCCGTCTTTGGTGGATCTAATGTGCAGGTCTCCGGTCCCACAGGTGCGATGGTTGTCGTGCTGGCCCCGATTGTGGCAACTCATGGTGTTGCCTCGGTCGTGATTGTTGGCCTGATGGCAGGGGTCATTGTGTTGCTGTTGGGTTTGTTCCGGCTGGGGCGCTCGGTGTCCTTTATTCCCTGGCCAGTTATTGAAGGCTTCACTCTGGGTATTGCCGTCATCATCTTCGTTCAGCAGATACCGGCATCTGTCGGTTCTCCTGAGTTCGTGGAGTCGACCAATGCGGTGCTCTCTGGAATCAGTGCCATCGTGGCCGCGAATGTGGACTTGGCACTGTGGTCTCTGGGTGCGGTGCTCATTGTTGCGCTGATCATGGTGGTCACACCGAAGTTCATCCCCGTTGTTCCCGGTTCCATCATTGGCATCATCGTGATCACTCTGGTTGCTGAGCTGACCGGATCTCCTCTGGTTCGCATTGGGGAACTGCCCAGCTCACTGGGACTGCCATCGCTTCCAGACTTTGCCGGCGTCAACCTAGGGGAGTTGGTTGTTCCCGCATTCGCTGTTGCCGCTCTCGCAGCTATTGAGTCTTTGCTTTCAGCACGCGTGGCGGCCAGCATGGCCAACACAGGAGTGTTCAACCCTGATCGTGAACTGCTCGGTCAAGGACTGGCTTCCGTCGGGTCCGCTCTGTTTGGTGGCATGCCTGCCACCGGTGCTATTGCTCGCACTGCAGTGAACGTGCGCTCGGGGGGAAAGACCAGGGTGGCCTCGATAGTTCACGCCGCAGTCTTGTTGGGTGTGGTCTATTTGGCTACAGGTCCCGTCTCCCGGATTCCTCTCGCTGCGCTCGCCGGAGTGCTCATGGTGACGGCCGTGCGGATGGTTCCGAGCAAGGCAGCGTGGAAGATTCTGCGCAGCACCAAGCATGACGCCACGATATTTATTGCCACCGCGGTGATTACCGTTGCTCTCGATCTGATTGAGGCAGTCGTAGTTGGCATTGTGGTGACGGTGCTCTTCTCTATCCGTGCACTGATCATGCGCGGCAAGGTTCACCAGGTTGAATTACCAGGTCCTGCGGCTTCGGGGGATGAGCGTATTGCACTGTTCCGCATTGAGGGTGCGCTCTACTTTGGGGTGGCCGACAAGATTCATGAAGAAGTCACCACCCATCCAGATGTCACCGTGGTGATTATTCAGCTCTCGGGCGTGCAATTCCTGGATGCCACTGGCGCGCAGATTCTGGCGGAGATCGTGATGCAGCTGGAGCGTGACGGCAAAACTGCCATTATCAAGGGGATTCCCGAGCAACACCGGGAGCTCATTACCCGTGCGGGCGTATTGGGAGAGCTGCGCCACCCCAACCACTTGTTTGATAATTTAGAGCTCGCGGTAGCCCACGCACGCTCGCATATAACACGCGAAGATGCTGCAACGGCGGAAGGTCTGCCCAGACCCTTCTTTAGCTGAGGCAACTGTGGCGTGTTTGCTGGGCAAACTCCTCGACACGCCCGGGTTGCACTCCGGTTGTATTGTGTGGCAGACTCTTCAAGTTCGACATTTTCTGCCTTTGTGCAGAAATCACTACCCTGGCAGTGCATAACGACGGAATCATTCCGATCACGTTAGGCCGCAGGTAGAGGACATCGCCAAAGCTCTCCGTTGAGCCTGGGGTAACCCAGACTGTGCCGCGTTCGCGCGGGACGAGAGCCTAAGCACATTGACATGTAAACAGTGGTGCGACACCTAAAAGTAGAGTGCCAGCGTTTTAACGCGAAGCGTCCAATGCAGCTCCGAGGCTGTAAGACGCTCTGAATGAAAGAGAGAGTCACATGGCGGGACAAAAGATCCGCATTCGACTTAAGTCATATGACCACGAGGTCATTGACTCCTCGGCGCGCAAGATTGTTGACACTGTAACCCGTGCGGGTGCAACTGTTGTCGGCCCTGTGCCCCTTCCTACCGAGAAGAACGTGGTTTGTGTAATCCGTTCTCCTCACAAGTACAAGGACAGCCGCGAGCACTTTGAGATGCGCACCCACAAGCGTTTGATCGACATCGTCGACCCCACGCCCAAGGCTGTTGACTCGCTCATGCGTCTTGACCTTCCTGCTGATGTCAACATCGAGATCAAGCTGTAGAGGTCACCATGGCAAATCCAACTAAGACTGTTAAGGGTCTGCTCGGCAAGAAGCTGGGCATGACTCAGGTATGGGACGAGAACAACAAGCTTGTTCCCGTTACCGTTATCGAAATCACCCCCAACGTGGTTACTCAGCTGCGCACCGTTGAGAAGGACGGCTACGAAGCTATCCAGATCGCTGGCGGCGCTATTGACCCTCGCAAGGTAAACAAGCCTGCGACCGGTCACTTTGACAAGGCAGGCGTCACGCCTCGCCGTCACGTCACTGAGGTTCGCACCCCTGACGCTGGTTCATACAGCGTTGGCCAGGAGCTCACCGTTGACTCCACCTTCGAAGCCGGCCAGAAGGTCGACGTCATGGGTACGAGCAAGGGTAAGGGCTTCGCCGGTGTTATGAAGCGTCACAACTTCAAGGGTGTTTCCGCATCTCACGGTGCACACCGTAACCACCGTAAGCCCGGTTCTATCGGTGCTTCTTCGACCCCCAGCCGCGTCTTCAAGGGCATGCGCATGGCCGGTCGTATGGGTGGAGAGCGCGTTACCGTGCTCAACCTCAAGGTTCACGCAGTAGACGCAGAGAAGGGCCTCTTGCTCGTCAAGGGCGCTGTTCCCGGTGCACGTGGCCGCCTCGTATTCGTTCGCAACGCAGTGAAGGGGGCGTAGTCCATGGCTACCGTTACCACTCTCGACGTCGTTGACCTCAAGGGCAAGAAGGCTGGCTCTGTAGAGCTTCCTGCTGAACTCTTTGACGTCACCGTTAACGTCCCACTGATCCACCAGGTTGTTGTAGCTCAGCTTGCTGCTGCCCGTCAGGGTACGCACAAGGTCAAGAGCCGCGGCGAAGTTTCTGGTGCAGGTCGCAAGCCTTTCAAGCAGAAGGGAACCGGTCGCGCTCGTCAGGGTTCGATCCGTGCTCCTCACATGACTGGTGGTGGAATCGTCCACGGACCAACCCCACGCAGCTATGCACAGCGCACCCCCAAGAAGATGATTGCTGCAGCTCTGCTCGGTGCTCTCTCTGACCGCGCACGTGGTGGACGTCTCCACGCCGTGACCGCATTCGGTGAGAACGCACCTTCGACCAAGGTTGCATCTGACTTCTTGAACACCATCGCGAAGAGCAAGAACGTACTCATCGTTCTTGAGCGCAACGATGAGCTTTCGCTCAAGAGCGTTCGCAACCTGCCTAACGTTCACGTTCTGAACTCAGACCAGCTGAACGCTTACGACGTGCTCGTCTCTGACGACATCGTGTTCACTCAGGAAGCAATCACCTCCTTCGTGAACAGCAAGAAGAAGGATGAGGTCAAGTAATGACTCTCGACGTGTGGAACAAGGACCCTCGCGATGTCATCATCGCTCCGGTCGTTTCGGAAAAGAGCTACGGCCTGATCGACGAAGGTAAGTACACCTTCCTCGTAGACCCTCGCTCGAACAAGACCGAAATCAAGCTCGCTATCGAGAAGATCTTCTCGGTTGAGGTTGCTTCGATCAACACCCTGAACCGTCAGGGCAAGACCCGCCGTACCAAGTTTGGCCAGGGCAAGCGCAAGGACACCAAGCGCGCCATTGTCACTCTGAAGTCCGGTTCCATCGACATCTTTACGGCCGTTGGCTAAGCGGAACGGATAAAGAGGATTAATCATGGCTATTCGTAAGTACAAGCCCACAACCCCGGGCCGTCGTGGCTCGAGCGTTGCGGACTTCGCTGAAATCACTCGTTCGACTCCTGAAAAGTCGTTGCTGCGCCCCCTGTCCAAGACTGGTGGCCGTAACAACCAGGGTCGTATCACTACCCGTCACATCGGTGGTGGCCACAAGCGCCAGTACCGCGTTATCGACTTCCGTCGTAACGACAAGGACGGCGTATTGGCCAAGGTCGCTCACATTGAGTACGACCCCAACCGCACCGCACGTATTGCACTGCTTCACTTCGTTGATGGCACCAAGCGCTACATCTTGGCTCCCAACAAGCTGAACCAGGGTGACTTCGTTGAGTCGGGCGCAAGCGCTGACATCAAGCCAGGTAACAACCTGCCTTTGAAGAACATCCCCACCGGTACCGTCATCCACGCGATCGAGCTCAAGCCCGGTGGCGGAGCAAAGATGGCACGTTCCGCTGGTGCATCTGTTCGTCTCGTTGCTAAGGACGGCCCCTACGCGCAGCTTCGCCTGCCTTCGGGTGAAATTCGCAACGTTGATGCTCGTTGCCGCGCCACCATTGGTGAAGTCGGTAACGCCGAGCAGTCGAACATCAACTGGGGTAAGGCTGGCCGCATGCGTTGGAAGGGCGTCCGCCCAACCGTTCGTGGTGTTGCTATGAACCCAGTCGACCACCCACACGGTGGTGGTGAGGGTAAGACCTCCGGTGGTCGTCACCCTGTCAGCCCCTGGGGTCAGAAGGAAGGCCGTACACGCCGTCCTAACCAGGAAAGCGACAAGCTCATCGTTCGCCGTCGTACCGTCGGCAAGAAGCGCTAGTAGGAGTTACAGAAGATGCCACGCAGTCTTAAGAAGGGCCCCTTCGTTGACGAACACCTGCTCCGCAAGGTTGTTCGCCAGAACGAGGCCAACACAAAGAACGTAATCAAGACCTGGTCGCGTCGATCGATGATCATCCCCGCGATGCTCGGTCACACGATTGCAGTTCACGACGGTCGCAAGCACATTCCTGTGTTCGTTACCGAAACCATGGTCGGTCACAAGCTCGGTGAATTTGCACCGACTCGTACCTTCCGCGGTCACGTGAAGGACGACAAGAAGGGCCGTCGCCGCTAACCGCGGTGACGATAGGAGGAATAGAAATGGTGGAGTCAGTCGCACGCGTGCGTCACATCCGCGTTACCCCTATGAAGGCTCGACGCGTTGTTAACCTGATCCGTGGAAAGCAGGCTCACGAAGCTCTCGCGATTCTGAAGTTCGCACCTCAGACCGCTTCCGAGCCCGTATACAAGCTTGTTGCTTCGGCAATCGCTAACGCTCGTGTCAAGGCAGATGCTGCAAACGCATTCCTTGACGAGCAGGACCTGTTCGTCTCAGAGGCTTTTGTCGACGAGGGAGCAACCCTGAAGCGTTTCCGTCCCCGTGCACAGGGTCGCGCATTCAAGATCTTGAAGCGCACCAGCCACATCACTGTCGTACTTGCTACCCCCGATGAACTCGTGGTTGCTGGCAAGGCTGCGAAGAAGGAGGCCAAGTAATGGGCCAGAAAGTAAACCCCTACGGCTTCCGTCTGGGAATCACCACTGACCACGTGTCACGTTGGTTCTCCGACAGCACGAAGAAGGGTCAGCGTTACGCCGACTTCGTGACTGAGGATGTCAAGATCCGTCGCATGCTGAGCGAGACCCTCGACCGTGCAGGTGTTGCACGCATCGAGATCGAGCGCACCCGTGACCGCGTCCGCGTAGACATTCACACTGCCCGCCCCGGCATTGTGATCGGTCGCCGTGGCGCCGAGGCTGAGCGCATCCGCGCTGACCTCGAAAAGCTCACTGGTAAGCAGATCCAGCTCAACATCCTCGAGGTGAAGAACCCCGAGGCTGAGGCTCAGCTGGTAGCTCAGGGTATTGCTGAGCAGCTTGCAGGTCGTGTGGCTTTCCGTCGCGCAATGCGTAAGGGCCTTCAGGGCGCTCAGCGCGCTGGCGCCAAGGGTATTCGTATCCAGGTGTCCGGTCGTCTGGGTGGCGCTGAAATGAGCCGCTCCGAGTTCTACCGTGAAGGTCGTGTGCCACTGCACACCCTCCGCGCGAACATCGACTACGGCTTCTACGAGGCCAAGACCACCTTCGGCCGCATTGGTGTGAAGGTATGGATTTACAAGGGCGACATCACTAACAAGGAACTTGCTCGCGAGCAGGCTAACCAGAAGAGTGTCCGTCCCGAGCGTAGCGACCGTCCCCGTCGCGCCCCACAGGGCGAGAAGGCTCCGGTTGCAGCAGGAGTTGAGGCATAACCATGTTGATTCCACGTCGAGTAAAGCACCGTAAGCAGCACCACCCCGGCCGTTCCGGCCAGGCAACTGGTGGTACCAAGGTGTCGTTCGGTGAGTTCGGTATCCAGGCTCTGACCCCCGCATATGTGACGAACCGTCAGATCGAGTCCGCTCGTATCGCGATGACCCGTCACATCAAGCGTGGTGGAAAGGTTTGGATCAACATCTACCCTGACCGTCCTCTGACCAAGAAGCCAGCTGAAACCCGCATGGGTTCCGGTAAGGGTTCACCAGAGTGGTGGGTAGCTAACGTCAAGCCAGGCCGCGTGCTCTTCGAGCTCAGCGGTGTCAACGAGACCATTGCTCGTGAAGCAATGACTCGTGCAATCCACAAGCTGCCCCTCAAGGCACGCATCATCAAGCGCGAGGAGGGTGACGCATAATGGCTATCGGATCCAAGGAACTCGGTTCCAACGACCTAGACACCTTTGACAACGAGCGTCTCGTAGAAGAGCTCCGTAAGGCGAAGGAAGAGCTGTTCAACCTGCGCTTCCAGTCGGCTACCGGCCAGCTCGAGAGCCACGGACGTCTCCGTGCTGTCAAGCGCGATATCGCACGCATCTACACGGTTCTCCGTGAGCGCGAGCTCGGTATTCGTGCAACGCCTGCTGCAGCAGCTGCTCCAGCAAAGGCTGAGAAGAAGACCAAGGCCGTCAAGGCCGAGACCGCGGAGGAGACCGAATAATGGCTACCGCAAAGGCTAAGAAGGCCGAAGAGACTGAGGCAATCGTTCGCGGTTACCGCAAGGTTCGTCGTGGTTACGTAACCAGCGACAAGATGGACAAGACCATCGTTGTCGAGGTTGAGGACCGCGTTAAGCACCCTCTCTACGGCAAGGTTATTCGCCGCAGCTCGAAGGTTAAGGCTCACGATGAGCTGAACACCGCCGGCATCGGTGACCTGGTTGTTATCAGCGAGACCCGTCCGCTCAGCGCTTCCAAGCGCTGGCGCCTGGTCGAAATCGTCGAGAAGGCTAAGTAGGCCCTCGCCTACTTCGTAAAAGGAGTTAGAAGTGCTTCAGCAAGAATCACGCGTCAAGGTTGCCGACAACACCGGCGCCAAGGAGCTGCTCACGATTCGCGTTCTCGGTGGTTCCGGTCGTCGTTACGCCGGTCTCGGTGACGTCATCGTTGCAACCGTCAAGGACGCAATCCCCGGCGGAAACGTAAAGAAGGGTGACGTCGTCAAGGCAGTCATCGTTCGTACCGTTAAGTCGACCCGTCGTCCCGACGGTTCCTACATCAAGTTCGACGAGAACGCAGCTGTCATCCTCAAGACGGATGGCGAGCCACGCGGTACTCGTATCTTCGGTCCTGTCGGTCGCGAACTCCGCGACAAGAAGTTCATGAAGATCGTTTCATTGGCACCGGAGGTTATCTAGTCATGGCGAACATCAAGAAGGGTGACCTGGTTCAGGTCATCACTGGTCGCACCCAGGCTCGCGGCGGAGACCGTGGCAAGCAGGGCAAGGTAATTGAGGTTCTCACCGAGCGCAACCGCGTCATCGTTGAGGGTGTCAACTACATCACCAAGCACACTCGCGTCGGCCAGACCGACCGTGGTGCAAAGACCGGTGGTATCGAGACCGTTGAGGCTCCGATCCACATTTCCAACGTGGCCATTGTTGACCCCTCGACCAAGAAGCCAACTCGCGTTGGTTACCGCGTTGAGACTGTCACCAAGAACGGCGTGAGCAAGACTGTTCGCGTTCGTTACGCCAAGAAGTCAGGTAAGGACCTGTAATGACGAACACCGCAGTTGCTGGCAAAATCCAGCCACGTCTCAAGGGAAAGTACAAGGACGAAATTCAGAAGGCTCTCGCCACTGAACTCGGCCTGAAGAACGTTCACGAGATCCCAACCCTCACCAAGATCGTGGTGAACATGGGTGTTGGTGAAGCAGCCAAGGATGGCAAGCTCATCGACTTCGCTGTCGCTGACCTCACCGCTATCACTGGCCAGAAGCCTTCTGTTACGAAGGCTCGCAAGTCGATTGCACAGTTCAAGCTGCGTGAAGGACAGCCCATTGGCGCACACGTCACTCTTCGTGGCGACCGCATGTGGGAGTTCCTGGACCGCCTCTTGGCACTGGCCCTACCTCGTATCCGCGACTTCCGTGGTCTTTCTGACCGCCAGTTCGACGGAAACGGTAACTACACCTTTGGTCTCACCGAGCAGACAATGTTCCACGAGATCAACCAGGACAAGATCGACCGTCCTCGCGGTATGGACATCACTGTTGTGACTACTGCCAAGAACGACGACCAGGGTCGCGCATTGCTGAAGGCATTGGGCTTCCCCTTCAAGTCGGTAGAGACCTCTACCAACTAAGCACCACAGGTCGCACGCCCGTGTAACGGGCTGCGAAACCTGGTGAAAAAAGGATAAACACATGACAATGACAGATCCGGTCGCAGATATGCTGACCAGACTGCGCAACGCGAACTCGGCACACCACGACACCGTGTCCATGCCGAACAGCAAGCTCAAGACGGGTATTGCTGAAATCCTCAAGTCTGAGGGTTACATCGCGAGCTGGGAAGTTGCAGACGCACGCGTCGGCAAGACCCTGACGCTGAACCTCAAGTACAGCGCAGACCGTCACGCTTCTATCGTCGGCATCAAGCGCGTATCGAAGCCTGGTCTTCGCGTATACGCAAAGTCGACTGAAATCCCCAAGGTCCTCGGTGGCCTCGGTATCGCCATTCTGTCCACCTCTAGCGGTCTTCTTACTGACCGTCAGGCTGAGAAGAAGGGCGTAGGTGGGGAAGTCCTCGCCTACGTGTGGTAACCGAGAATGTCACGTATTGGTCGTCTTCCTATTGACATCCCTGGTGGTGTAACCGTGACCATTGAAGGTCAGGACGTTACCACTAAGGGTCCTAAGGGCGAACTGAAGCTCACCATTTCTGCTCCAATCACCGCTGTGATTGAGGAGAACCAGGTAGTAGTTAGCCGCCCCGATGACGAGCGCAACTCGCGTTCGCTGCACGGTCTGACCCGTACCCTCATCGCTAACCAGATTGTTGGCGTAACCCAGGGCTACGAAAAGGGTCTCGAAGTTGTCGGTACCGGTTACCGTGTTGCTTCGAAGGGCGCAGGCGTTGAGTTCGCACTCGGCTACTCGCACCCCATCACCGTGGAGCCTCCTGCAGGCATCACCTTCACCGTTGAGGGCAACAACAAGCTCGTTGTGAGCGGAATCGACAAGCAAGCTGTCGGTGAAGTTGCTGCCAACATTCGTAAGCTGCGCAAGCCAGAGCCTTACAAGGGCAAGGGTGTGCGTTACGCAGGCGAGATCGTTCGCCGCAAGGCTGGAAAGGCTGGTAAGTAGCCATGGCACTCGGAACCCGAGGAAAGTCCAAGTCGGCCGCACGCGACCGCCGTCACGCACGTCTTCGCAAGAAGATCGAAGGAACTGCTGTACGCCCACGTTTGGTCGTTACCCGTTCCGCTCGTCACGTATTCGTTCAGCTCGTAGACGACTCACAGGGTGTCACCGTTGCTTCGGCATCGACCCTCGAGTCCGACATGCGCACGTTCGCTGGCGACAAGACCGCTAAGGCACGCAAGGTTGGCGAACTCGTCGCTGAGCGCGCAAAGAAGGTCGGAATTGAAGCTGTGGTCTTCGACCGCGGTGGAAACAAGTACGCCGGTCGCGTTGCCGCGATCGCCGATGGAGCCCGAGAGGGTGGATTGAGCCTGTGAGCGAGAACACTGTTAACGAAACTGAAGTTGTTGCAGATGCAGCAGCTGTGGAGTCTGTAGTCGCAGACACCGCTAACGAGCCTCGTGAGGCTCGCCGTGGTGGCCGTGAGCGCAACCCCAACAAGGATCGCAACCGCGACCGCGACGCTGAGAAGAGCCAGTTCCTCGAGCGCGTCGTCACCATCAACCGTGTATCCAAGGTCGTCAAGGGTGGTCGTCGCTTTAGCTTCACCGCACTCGTCGTCGTTGGTGACGGTAACGGTATGGTCGGCGTCGGTTACGGCAAGGCTAAGGAAGTACCTCTCGCGATTTCGAAGGGTGTTGAAGAAGCTAAGAAGGCTTTCTTCCGCGTTCCTCGCTCGGGTAGCACCATTCCTCACCCCGTCCAGGGCGAGGCTGCTGCCGGTGTCGTACTTCTCCGTCCCGCTGCTGCTGGTACCGGTGTTATCGCCGGTGGTCCAGTGCGTGCCGTACTCGAGTGCGCAGGCATCCACGACGTTCTGAGCAAGTCTCTCGGTTCGTCGAACACCATCAACATCGTTCACGCCACCGTGGAAGCACTGAAGCAGCTCGAAGAGCCTCGCGCAGTTGCCGCACGTCGTGGCCTGGACTTTGACCAGGTTGCTCCTGCTCGCCTCGTGCGCGCAGAAGCTGAGGCTGCAAAGGCAGGTGCCTAATGGCCGCTCGTCTGAAGGTTACCCAGATCAAGTCCGTAATTAGCGAAAAGCAGAACCAGCGCGACACACTTCGCAGCCTGGGTCTGAAGCGCATTGGCGACATCGTCGTCAAAGAGGACAGCCCCGTAACTCGCGGATACGTTCGCACCGTGGCTCACCTCGTCAAGGTCGAGGAGATTGACTAATGGCTGAAGAGAAGAAGGACGCCGCTAAGGCTCCTGCGAAGGCTGCTGCCCCCAAGGCTGCCGCTGCTAAGGCACCTGCTGCCAAGGCTGCTGCTCCTAAGGCCGCTGCCGCTAAGGCTCCTGCAGCAAAGGCTGCAGCACCCAAGGCCGCTGCTGCAAAGCCCGCTACTGAGAAGGCTGCTGCTCCCAAGGCTGCAGCTAAGCCTGCTGCTGAAAAGACCGAAGCTCCCAAGGCAAAGGCTGCAAAGTCTGTTGCTAAGAAGACTGAAGTTGAATCTCGCGAACAGGTCCTCAAGGTCCACCACCTTCGTCCCGCACCTGGTGCGAAGAAGGCAAAGACCCGCGTAGGCCGTGGTGAAGGTTCTAAGGGTAAGACTGCGGGTCGTGGTACCAAGGGTACAAAGGCTCGTTACCAGGTCAAGATCGGCTTCGAGGGTGGGCAGATGCCTCTGCACATGCGTACCCCCAAGCTGCGCGGCTTCAAGAACCCCTTCCGCGTTGAGTACCAGGTTGTTAACCTCGATGCTCTCGCTGAGCTGTACCCCAACGGTGGAGATGTCACTATTGCTGACCTCGTCGCCAAGGGTGCTGTTCGCAAGAACGAGAAGGTCAAGGTTCTCGGTAACGGCGACATCGCTGTTAAGCTGAACATTGCAGTAGACAAGGTCTCGAGCTCAGCAGAGCAGAAGATCGTCGCCGCAGGTGGTTCAATCAAGTAACCACTCGCTGGTTGCGCAAACGTAGCGTTGCTGGCTCCCCTTCGGGGGAGCCAGTGCGCGTTACACCAAGATTTACAGGAGTCATGTGTGATTAGTGCAGTAGTACGTATTTTCCGTACTCCAGATTTGCGCCGCAAGATTGGCTTCGCGCTGGGCATCATCGCCCTCTTCCGCTTGGGATCGTTCATCCCCAGCCCCTACGTTGACTTCGGTAACGTGCAGGCATGTTTGAACGCGAACCAGAACACCTCTGGTCTGTATGAGCTCGTCAACCTGTTCTCCGGTGGCGCACTGCTCCAGCTGAGCATCTTTGCTCTCGGCATCATGCCCTACATCACCGCTTCGATCATCGTGCAGCTGCTGCGCGTGGTCATCCCTCACTTTGAGACTCTGCACAAGGAAGGTCAGGCTGGCCAGTCCAAGCTGACCCAGTACACCCGCTACCTCACTATTGCACTCGGTGTTCTGCAGTCCACCACTCTGATTACTGTTGCTCGCTCGGGTGCACTCTTCGGAACGAACTCCACTCCTGAATGTACTCAGCTGCTCACCAACGACGCTTGGTACGCCATCTTGCTCATGGTTATCACCATGACCGCAGGTACTGGTCTGATCATGTGGATGGCAGAGCTCATCACCGAGAAGGGAATCGGTAACGGAATGTCGTTGCTGATCTTCACCTCGATTGCAGCTGGCTTCCCTCGCTCTCTCGGAAACGTTTACGCAGCACGTGGCCTCAACACCCTGCTCATCGTTCTTGCCATGGGCCTTCTGGTCATCGTCGCAGTTGTGTTCGTGGAACAGTCCCAGCGTCGTATTCCGGTTCAGTACGCCAAGCGCGTGGTGGGTCGTCGTACCTACGGTGGTAACAACACCTACATCCCCATCAAGGTCAACATGGCCGGTGTGGTCCCCGTGATATTCGCGTCCTCGCTTTTGTACCTCCCCGCATTAATTGCGCAGTTCAACCAGCCTGCTGCTGGCCAGCAGCCTGCTGAGTGGGTTACCTGGGTTTCGACCTACCTGGTCAAGAGCGACCAGCCTTCGTACATGATCTTGTTCTTCCTGCTGATCGTGGGCTTCACCTACTTCTACGTCGCTATTACCTTCAACCCTGAAGAGGTAGCTGACAACATGAAGAAGTACGGCGGATTTATCCCCGGTATTCGTGCCGGTCGCCCCACTGCGGAGTACTTGGACTACGTCCTCACTCGTATCACCCTGCCAGGTTCGATCTACTTGGGAATCATTGCAATCCTGCCTCTGATCGTTCTTGCCCTCGCTGGCGCCAACACCCACTTCCCGTTTGGCGGAACCTCAATTTTGATTGTTGTGGGTGTGGGGCTAGAGACTGTTAAGCAGATTGATTCTCAGCTGCAGCAGCGGCACTACGAAGGGCTCTTACGCTAATGACGGGAACTCGCCTGCTTCTTATCGGTCCTCCCGGCGCAGGCAAGGGTACGCAAGCCGCCATTCTGGCTGACACGTACTCCATCCCCGCCATCTCCACCGGAGACATCTTCCGTGCAAACGTGAAGAACGAAACTCCTCTGGGGCTCGAAGTGAAGTCGATCTTGGCTCGCGGTGAGTATGTTCCTGACTCGCTCACTAACGCCATTGTCGAAGATCGTCTGCACGAAGCAGATGCTGTCTCCGGATTCTTGCTCGATGGCTACCCTCGCACCATCGACCAGGTGAACGAACTTGACCGCATGCTCTCCGCAGATGGCAAGGCTCTCGACGCTGTTGTCTTGATCACGGCAGACACCGACGTTGTCGTGGGTCGACTGCTCAAGCGTGCTGAGATCGAAGGCCGCGCTGACGACACCGAAGAGGTCATCCGTCACCGCATGTCTGTCTATGAAGAGCAGACTGCTCCACTCATCAACACCTACTCTGCTCGTGACCTTGTGGTCACCGTGGATGGTCTTGGTGCTGTGGAGGAAGTTACAGCTCGTATCGTTGCTGCTTTGGCAGACAAGGGCATTCAGGCCTAAGCCTGTTTCTGATGGGTTTCCGCACCAACATCTATAAGTCCCCAGCTCAGCTGAGGCTCATGGTGGAACCCGGACTCATCACCGCGGCTGCACTGGATGCAGCACGTCCCTTGATTCGTGCAGGTGTCTCCACCCTCGAAATTGATGCCGCTGCTGAGAAGGCAATTCGTGATCGTGGTGGCGAACCCAACTTCATGCTGGTGCCCGGTTACCGTCACACCGTGTGTGCATCGGTGAACGACGAAGTCGTTCACGGTATTCCAGGTGGTCGCATTCTCGAGCCCGGTGACATTGTTTCCATTGATGCGGGTGCTCAATACAAGGAATGGAACGGCGACTCCGCCATTACCGTGGTTGTTCCGGACCCCAGTCGTCCCGAGGTTGTGGCCGAGCGTGAACAGCTCTCCAAGATCACCGAAGGTTCTCTCTGGGCAGGTATTGCTCGACTGGCCAAGGCTAAGCACCTCAACGAGGTCGGCGACGCCATCCAGGGCTACATCGAACTCGAAGGCATGAAGGTCGGCCACCGCTATGGCATCCTCACCGATTACATCGGTCACGGTATTGGCAGAGACATGCACGAAGCACCCCCGGTATTCAACTACCGCGTGAAGCAAAAGGGCCCTGAGGTGAAGCCTGGACTGGTTGTGGCCATTGAGCCCATGGTGGTTACCGGCAAGATCGACACCTATGTGGGAGAAGATGACTGGACCGTCATTACCGAAGACGGTGGCATGGCTTCACACTGGGAACACTCGGTTGCTGTGCACAAAGATGGCATCTGGGTACTCACCGCACATGACGGTGGAGCAGCAGGTTTGGCACCCTTTGGTGTCGTTCCCACCCCCATCGCTTAAACAACTTCAGAGTTAGGGTTATCCCTACACATCTCGCCCAGAGTGGGTTGGGAGTAGTGTGACTCGATAACCTCAGACCTCAAATGGCACGTTGTGTCCACATTGTGAGGTCTTGAGGTGAAGTTGCTCTCCCGCGCCCTTATTTATGGGTTGTCAGCTCTCGTCATTGTTGCGTCTGTGCTTTTTTCAAGCTCTGGAGCTCACGCAACGGTGACTCCCAGTTCAGGGCCGACCAGTGGTGGAACAACGATAACTGTTCAAGGGATATCTTTCGTATCAGTGCATACGGGTGAGAACTATGCATTAGGGCTCACAAGCGAGGGAACCTTGTATACCTGGGGCGCCAATCAGTCGGGACAATTGGGTAACGGCACCACCACAACCTCAACTACACCACAACCTGTATTGGGTGAGGGCGGGGTGGGAATTCTCAGGGGTGTCACCCAAGTCTCAGCAGGTACCTACCATGTGATAGCTGTCACCCCGGAGGGGGTTTTTGCGTGGGGAGATAATCAATTCGGACAACTCGGCATCGGCACAACTTCTAACCAAGCAAACCCCTTCCCCTCCAAAGTTGTTGGTCTTAACGGAAATGGTTACCTCTCAGGAGTAACCCAGATTGTGGCAAGTGGGTTTCATTCAATGGCAATAGTCGATGGAAGCGTCTATTCCTGGGGCTCGAATAGTTGGGGTCAGCTTGGTGACAACACGGTCATTGATAAGAACGTCCCCACACGTGTACTCGGAGAATCAGGTACCGGGTATTTGACTGGAATTACTAGCATTGCCTCGAGGGGCGCTCACAGCCTTGCCAGCAGTGGTACAGCTCTATATGCATGGGGCGCAAATGCATTCGGTCAGCTCGGAGTCGGCACGACTACTTCATCTTCAGTCCCCCTAAGGGTATTGGGACCAAATGGCAACGGTTTCCTCACGGGGATAGAACAAATATCAACGGGGAACACACATTCACTTGCGCTTGTTTCAGGAAACGTCTATTCCTGGGGTTGGAACGTCGAGGGGATGTTGGGCACTGGATCAACAACGGACAGTTCAGTCCCCACACTTGTGCTGAACGAATCTGGTACCGCACCGCTCGCCGGTGTCGAATCAATTGGGACAGGTAGCTATAACTCTTACGCAGCCATTGCTGGAAAGCTCTACGTTTGGGGATCTAACACCGACGGCACACTGTGTATTGGCTCGTCTGCAAATCAGGTTCCATTTGCCACACTTCCGGTATGGGTGTTGGGCGAATCTGGTTCGAGCCCACTCGAAAATGTCCTTGATTATTCAGCGGGCAATAGGGTCACGTCTGTGCTGACTCCGTCTGGAATTATGACCTGCGGTGATAATCACAATGGACAATTTGGGAATGGGAACGTGGTGAACTCCACTCGCGTGGTACAGGGCCCCCACTTCGTACAGACCGGGTTCACAATTGGCCAAAATTTGGCGGAAAATCTTCTCATTTCCGGAGATATTCTGACCGGTACAACAGCGCCATCAGCTGCGGGTGTCGTCAATATTACGGGAACTGCCAACGTCTTCGGCGGAACAACCGCGGCCACACCAGCCACTGTCTCCTGGAATGCAGGAACCTTCACCTATGAAGCTGCGCTGGCCAACACGGGTTCAGCTGATCTATTTCCCTTTGGTCTAGCGTCTGCTGGGGCAATTCTCCTCGGTGCGGGACTTCTGCTGGCTCTTCGTCGCCAACAGAACAGGTGATTCCTGCCGAAGGGCTCGCGAGTCACAATCTCAGTTGGATTTCTGCGGGAATATCACATAAGCTTGGACTTTGGTGTCTGTTGCCATGCCTTTGGCGTGTCGTCAGAAATCATTTTGCATCCGCAAGACCAGTAATCCCCAATAAAGCGATAAGTGAGTTATGGCCAAAAAAGACGGCGTCATCGAGATCGAAGGTTCGATCACCGAAGCGTTGCCCAACGCAATGTTCCGCGTTGAGCTGACTAATGGCCACAAGGTTCTTGCCCACATCTCGGGCAAGATGCGCCAGCACTACATCCGAATCCTCCCTGAGGACAAGGTCATCGTAGAGCTGAGCCCTTACGACCTCACTCGCGGACGTATCGTCTACCGCTACAAATAAGGGTTACTGAGAAGTAACGGCCACAGCCCACAAGGCTTCGGTACGAAGACAGCGATAAAAGGAAAAGAACAATGAAGGTTAACCCCAGCGTTAAGCCCATCTGCGACAAGTGCAAGGTTATTCGCCGCCACGGAAACGTCATGGTGATCTGCGAGAACCCTCGTCACAAGCAGCGCCAGGGCTAGTCGAAAGACTCCCACAGATTTTCACTCTCACGAGTGATCTCGCGGTTCGCCGCAACAACTGAAAAAAGCACTCCCAAGAACCTACGCAAGTAGGGGACACCTACGGTTGGAGGCCGTGGCACCGGGAATGCTCCACACCTCCACTACACACAAGGAGATGCCACCATGGCACGTCTTGCCGGAGTAGACATTCCCCGCGAAAAGCGCGTGGAAGTTGCACTGACATACATCTACGGTGTTGGCCGTACGCGAGCACTTAAGACTCTCGCTGACACCAACATCAGCGGAGACATCCGCGTCAAGGACCTCACCGACGACCAGCTGGTCGCTCTGCGTGACTACATCGAAGGTACCTTCCGCGTCGAGGGTGACCTCCGCCGTGAAGTACAGGCCGACATTCGCCGCAAGGTTGAGATCGGTAGCTACGAAGGTCTTCGCCACCGTAAGGGTCTGCCGGTTCGCGGTCAGCGCACCAAGACCAACGCTCGTACCCGCAAGGGCCCCAAGCGTACCGTCGCCGGCAAGAAGAAGGCTAAGTAATCCGCATAGCGGGTACTAGCCCCCAATAGGTTTTTAGGAGAAATCATGGCAGCACCTAAGTCGGCAGTTCGCAAGCCGCGCAAAAAGGACAAGAAGAACGTTGCTGTGGGCCAGGCCCACATCAAGAGCACGTTCAACAACACCATCGTGTCAATCACTGACACCACTGGTGCCGTAATCAGCTGGTCTTCATCTGGTCAGGTTGGCTTCAAGGGTTCACGTAAGTCGACTCCCTTCGCAGCTCAGCTTGCAGCAGAGTCGGCAGCACGCCAGGCACAAGAGCACGGCATGAAGAAGGTAGACGTTTTCGTCAAGGGCCCCGGCTCTGGTCGTGAAACCGCTATCCGTTCGCTTCAGGCCGCTGGCCTCGAGGTGGGTTCGATTTCCGATGTGACCCCACAGGCTCACAACGGTTGCCGTCCACCTAAGCGTCGTCGCGTTTAGTCTTTCCCCCGTTTTAACAACTCAATAACCCCGCTCACGCGAGTGTCATATATCGGACACTCAGCCGAAAGGAATACATAGTGCTCATTGCACAGCGCCCCACGCTTTCCGAAGAGAACATCTCCGAATACCGTTCACGTTTCATCATTGAACCGCTGGAACCAGGTTTCGGTTACACCCTTGGTAACTCGCTCCGTCGTACCCTGCTCTCCAGCATTCCTGGTGCAGCAGTAACCAGCATCCGTCTGGACGGCGTTCTCCACGAGTTCTCCACCATCCCCGGTGTCAAGGAAGATGCAACTGAAATCATCCTGAACATCAAGTCTCTGGTTGTTTCCAGCGAACACGACGAGCCCATCACCGCTTACCTTCGTAAGCAGGGTTCCGGCGTAGTTACCGCTGCAGACATCTCCGCACCTGCTGGTGTTGAGATCCACAACCCTGAGCTCGTTATCGCAACCCTGAACGACAAGGCAAAGTTCGAACTCGAACTGACCATCGAGCGTGGCCGCGGTTACGTCTCCGGTAGCCAGAACCGTTCCGAGTTCTCCGAAGCAGGTCAGATTCCTGTTGACTCGATCTACTCTCCAGTACTCAAGGTGACCTACCGCGTCGAGGCAACTCGTGCCGGTGAGCGCACTGACTTCGACCGTCTGGTCGTTGACGTTGAGACCAAGCAGGCCATCACTCCTCGTGACGCAATGGCTTCTGCTGGACGCACCCTGACCGAGCTCTTCGGTCTGGCACGCGAGCTCAACACTGCTGCTGAAGGTATCGAAATCGGTCCTGCACCAGTTGACGCAGTCCTCAGCTCTGAGCTGTCGATTCCTGTTGAAGACCTCGACCTCTCTGTTCGTTCCTACAACTGCCTCAAGCGTGAAGGCATCAACACTGTTTCTGAGCTCGTAGCTCTGTCCGAAACTCAGTTGATGAACATCCGCAACTTCGGTCAGAAGTCGGTCGACGAGGTTCGCGACAAGCTCATCGAAATGGGCCTGTCTCTCAAGGATTCTGTCCCCGGATTTGACGGAGCACACTTCTACGGTGGCTTCGACGAAGACGAGAACATCTAAGCGACTGTCTTTCTAGACACGTCATTGATTTACGGAGATATAGAAAATGCCTACCCCAACTAAGGGTCCTCGCCTCGGAGGCGGTCCTGCACACGAGCGCTTGATGCTCGCGAACATGTCCGTTTCTTTGTTCACTCACAAGTCGATCAAGACCACCGAGACCAAGGCAAAGCGCCTGCGTCCCGTGGCTGAGCGTCTCATCACGTTTGCAAAGCGTGGAGACCTTCACGCACGTCGCCGTGCGCTGTCGATCCTGCGTAACAAGGAAGCTGTTCACATCCTTTTCGCTGAAATTGCTCCTCTGGTTGCTGAGCGTGAGGGCGGCTACACCCGCATCACCAAGCTCGGTTACCGCAAGGGTGACAACGCTCCTCTCGCACAGATCGAGCTCGTGCTCGAGCCTGTCAACAAGAAGCCTGCCAAGGCTAAGCCTGCTAAGGCAGAGGCTCCCAAGGCTGCTGCTCCTGTAGCTGCTGAGGTTGTTGAGGAAGTTGTTGTTGACGAGGTGACCGAAGAGGTCGTCGTTGACGCAGCTGGCGAAGCTGAAGTTGAAACCGTTGTTGAAGAGACTGTTGTAGAGGTTGCTGAAGAAGCTCCCGCTGCAGAAGCTACTGAAGAAGAAGCTAAGTAGTCTTCATCACACACGTTGGAAGCCCCGGTGTTACACCGGGGCTTCTGTGGTTAAGTCATGTAGGAAACTGCGCACTGTTGAAGCTTTAGACTTTGAGACGTGAATGAGGAAGCCATAACCCCAGGCGAGATCGTCGAGGATGACTTTTCTGACCTCATTGACGTGGAAGGCGATGTTCGTCTCCGTCTGGACTTTGGCTATGACGGCACAGACTTCGCTGGCTGGGCGAAACAGCCCGGCAAGCGCACTGTGGAGGGAACTCTCGAGCAGGCCTTCGCGCAAGTGTTGCGCATGGAGGTCTCCCCCCGCATTGTCGTTGCGGGAAGAACGGATGCCGGTGTTCATGCCGCTGACCAAGTGGCTCACATCGATGTTCCGTTAGAACAGCTCATCCGGGTCTCCTTCTCCCGCGAAGAACGTCGTGCACTACAAGAGCAGGGTGGTATTCCCGTTGTTGGTGGGTTGCCCCAGGTCCCACACACCATGCTGCATGCCCTCATGCGGCGCGTGGATGGCTCAGTGGGACGTAATGCTGATGTGGTGATCAATAAGATCACCGTTGCCCCGTTGGGGTTTGATGCCCGATTCTCCCCTTTAGCCAGACGCTATGAATACCGACTGGCAGATGGTCTCGAGCGACTCAATCCCATTGAGCGTCGCCGTACCGCTTTTCACTTCTACCCTCTGAACGTGGACGCCATGAATGAGGCAGCAGAGATGATGCTCGGTCTTCGAGACTTTGGTGCATTCTGTAGACCACGACCTGGTGCGACCACGATTCGGGAACTTCAAGAGTTCCACTGGGAGCGGGATGCTTCCGGTGTGATCGTGGCTCAGTTGCAGGCTGATGCGTTCTGCCACTCCATGGTGAGATCACTTGTGGGGGCGTGCGTTGCTGCTGGGTCAGGAACGCATTCTCTGGATGCCATTGAAGACCTGCGCACCAAGGGGGAGCGCACGAGTGTGTTCAAGGTGATGCCTGCACACGGGTTGACCCTGACCCAGATCATTTACCCTCCAGATTCAGAGGTGGGGGCGCGAGCGGAACTTACTCGCAGTCGCCGCGTGCTTGAAGAAGATTTCCTTTAGAAGTATTTACTGAACTCTTGATATCTCCGGCGAAGCTGCCGTGCTGCTTTGGATGTGATTTTGGGGTCAAAGGGGAGCACCCCGTTGTCTACCTCGTCAGCAATCTCTTCGGTGACAGCCAGCACGCGTCGACGAATATTCTCAACAGATGCCAGAGGTAATCCAAGAAATTGACCTACCTCGATGAATCTCTTCACAGTGAGAGTTGAGTGATCGCCAACTTTCAAAGCAAGCTCGGGATTCAGATCCGGATAGAAAAGTGAACTAGGTAAGTCATACATTGGTGCCACCAAGCTGGCTTGTTTCCTCCCCGCGATGGACAAGTTCTTGGCGTGCATGTCGCCGTTTCCGGTGAGCCAAGCGAAAGCGAGTTGCGTGAGCAAATTAATACTGGAGGCAAGTGGTGAGATGGTGGCTCGACTGAGGCCTTGGGCTACTTCTTCAAAGCTGAGGTTGTATTTGTCGGCAGGATAGTGTCCGAGAACCTGGGTTCCGTCTTCTACGTGGATAAGTTCTTTCTTGTTTCGATCAAATCTTTTGACCAGCAATGCTTCTACGCCAGTGCTGTCAGTGATGAGCCGTGATTGCCCCACATCTATTTTGAGCTTTTTCGCGCGCTCGAGAAAAAACTGTTCGTTGCGGCAGAGGTGGCGAAATTCAGGAGGATCAAACTTGATGAGGTGTTCCACGTCAGCCTTTGACGCATGGAAAGAGATCATCTGTGCTGAGGCTTTATCTTGAACCCCAGCGATGCGGGGGCTCAGAGCAATTCCCTGTGACGCAAAGACTTCTGAGAAATCAAGCTGTTCTGGGTTTCGCGGAATCTGGACCGTAGGTTTTTCCTGAACGGGCAAACTGCCCTCAATCACGTAAACATCACCGACTGTGGCAGGCCCCACGGCAAGTAGAAGACCTAGCTCGTCATCGGCTGAGGTCTTCGCGTTTCTGACCAACGCGTTCAACCGGCGACCTTCAGGAAGAAGCCCGGCAAAGAAGGCAGGAACAGAAGCACCGGGGGTGTGGACTGGCTCTGGGCTCAGTGGAAGTGTTGTTGCAACTGAGTCGTTGTTGCCATCAAGGTAATCGGTCTCGTATGTGAAAACAGTGTGGGCGCCTTCTCTGCGCAATGTTGCCGCTCGGCGATTGCCGACGAAGACGTTACCAATCATGTGAGATCACCAAGCGAAAGGGAATATCCCAGCACTGAGAGAATTCTCTCGAGACCGTCGAGTTGAACGGTGGGCTTGCCCGCCTCAACCATTCCCACTAACTTTGGGGACACGCGCGCCGCAGCCGCGAGTTCTTCTTGTGTCAATCGAAGTAGTTTTCTCCGCTCCTTCAGCTTGGGGGCGGAGACTGTCAAGAATTCCGAACGTGCGTACTGATTTGGGGTTTCCATGCTTCAATTATGGCACGATTACGCAAAAATAGATACGTACGTACCGAATTTAGCTTTAAGACTATACATCTGTATCTCTGTGAGTCTGAATCCGCACGTACGTGGAGAAATTGATGAAACACTAATCCCCTGCACGAACTGAGCCACCGGCCCAAATTGACCAACAAGACTCAAGTGGCGTAAATTAGACCCTTGGTGCTTGTTCTCTATGGATAAGCCGCCGAAGTTGAGCCCTCGACTGATGGGTTCTAGCCAGATTCTGGCTGAGAACGCAACGACTGAGCGGGATACACGGACCACTCATTTCGACAAGAAAGCAGTATTACTGTGACTCGTACCTTTACGCCTAAGGCAGCAGAAGTTACGCGCGGCTGGGTCATCATTGACGCAACCGACGTTGTTCTCGGACGCCTCGCATCTCACGCAGCAACCATCCTGCGTGGCAAGAACAAGGCCACTTACACTCCTCACATGGACATGGGTGACTTCGTCATCATCGTGAACGCAGACAAGGTTGTCCTCACCGGCAACAAGGCTGCACAGAAGAAGGCATACCGCCACTCTGGTTACCCAGGTGGTCTTCGTGCTACTACCTACACCGATCTTCTTGAGAAGAACCCTGAGCGCGCTGTGGAGAAGGCTATTCGTGGCATGCTCCCCAAGACCTCACTCGGTCGCGACCAGTTCCGCAAGCTCAAGGTTTACCGCGGCGCTGAGCACCCTCACGCTGCACAGCAGCCCAAGGTATACACCCTCACTCAGGTAGCTCAGTAGAGCCTCGAAGATTTAGATAAAGGATTAAGTAATCATGGCGGATAACGCAGAAATCGAGACCGAGGCCGTAGAGGTCACCGAGTACTCAACCGAAACTCCTGTCGCAGCAGCTCCTAAGGCTCCTCGCGCAATCCTCAACGTTCCAGGTGCAGCTGTAGGTCGTCGCAAGCAGGCTATTGCTCGCGCACGCCTCGTACCCGGTTCCGGCAAGATCACGGTCAACGGCCGCGAGCTCGCTAACTACTTCCCCAACAAGCTGCACCAGCAGCTCATCAACGACCCCTTCACCGTACTTGAGCTCGGTGGCGCATACGACGTTGTTGCACGCATCAGCGGCGGTGGCCCTTCCGGTCAGGCTGGCGCACTGCGTCTTGCTATTGCTCGTGCACTCAACGAGATTGACCGCGACAACAACCGCGCGACCCTGAAGAAGTCTGGCTTCTTGACTCGTGACGCTCGCGTCATCGAGCGCAAGAAGGCTGGTCTCAAGAAGGCTCGTAAGGCTTCTCAGTTCTCGAAGCGTTAATCTCGCTTCTTTAGCAGAAGTCGACTGTCCCTTGGCACGTCTATTCGGCACGGACGGTGTCCGAGGCTTAGCAAACCGTGAACTCACGGCAGACCTAACCTTGGCACTGGCCCAGTCGGCCGCGGTGGTTCTCACCAGCGGTCGCAGAGCCGAAGCCAGACGAGCTGAGGGACGTCGTGCTACTGCGGTCATTGCTCGCGACCCTCGCATCTCCGGTGAGTTCCTCACTGCTGCCCTTTCTGCTGGTCTCGCCAGCTCGGGCATTGATGTGTTGGATGCCGGCGTGATTCCCACGCCCGCAGCTGCCTTCTTGGTTAGCTCGATCGGCGCAGACTTTGGTGTGATGGTTTCGGCTTCGCACAACCCTGCTCCAGATAACGGCATCAAGTTCTTTGCCTTCGGCGGGACGAAGCTTCCTGATGAGGTCGAAGACCGCATCGAAGCTGCGTTGGACGCCGATCACCTGCTGCCCACAGGCGGTGAGGTTGGTCGTATTCGTCGCTTCGCTGATGCGGAAGACCGCTACGTCATTCACCTGCTGGGAACCTTGCCTAACAAGCTCAACGGCTTGCACGTGGTCCTGGACTGCGCCCATGGTGCTGCCTCCGCCATCTCGCCTGAAGTCTTCACCGATGCAGGTGCCAAGGTCACGGTTATTGCCGCAGACCCTGATGGCCTCAACATCAACGATGGTGTGGGTTCCACCCACCTCGATGTGGTCGCTGCTGCTGTTTTGGCACACGGTGCCGATATTGGTATCGCTCACGATGGTGATGCAGACCGCTGCTTGGCTGTGGACGCTCAGGGCAATGTTATTGACGGTGACCAGATCATGGCCATTCTTGCGGTGTCTATGAAGGAACGTGGCCACCTCAAGAACGACACTCTTGTTGCCACCGTGATGAGCAACCTTGGTCTCCACAAGGCCATGGAGAAGCACGGCATCACCGTCATTCAGACTGCCGTCGGCGACCGCTACGTTCTCGAAGGCCTCGCTGAGCACGACGCTGCGCTCGGTGGGGAACAGTCCGGTCACGTCATCATGACCGAATACGCCACCACCGGTGACGGCATTTTGACCGGTCTGCACTTGGTTGCCGAAATGGCTCGCACCGGCAAGACCATTGCTGAACTGGCCTCGGTGATGACCGTTTACCCACAGATTCTGGTGAACGTGCGCGGTGTTGATCACCGTGCCCTGGGTGGCAACGCTGTGATTGACGCAGCTGTAGCTGCGGCAGAAGTGGAACTGGCTGACACCGGTCGCGTTCTCTTGCGCCCTTCGGGCACCGAACCCATGGTTCGTGTCATGGTCGAAGCAGCCGATCAGGCAACTGCTGACCGCCTGGCCCACCAGCTCGCTGATGTGGTCAAGTCAGAGCTCGCACTCTAACACATCTCTTCGCTAGATCTTGCGCAGCAAGACGGTGGACACCGCATGGTTTGCTGCCTTGCGCAGCACCAGGGTTGCACGTGAACGCGTGGGACGAATGTTCTGCTCCAGGTTGGGCAAATTGATGCGCTCCCAGAAGTCTTTCGCCTTCTCCCGTGCTTCATCCTCGGTGAGGGAGGCATAGCGGTGGAAGTAGGAATCAGGGTCAGAGAAGGCTCCGCGCTGGAGAGACAAGAAGCGGTCCTGATACCAGGAGGCAATGTCATGGGTTCTGGCATCGACATAGACGGTGAAGTCGAACAGGTCACTGACTGCTAAACCACCACCTGCGGTGGGGGGCTGAAGAACATTAAGGCCTTCGACAATGAGAACATCAGGCTGGCGCACCACAATTTTCTCACCGGGCAAGATGTCATAGCTCAAGTGGGAATAGACCGGGGCAGAGACTTCTGCCGAGCCGCTCTTTACTTCACTAACAAAGCGCAGCAAAGCTCGACGGTCATAGGATTCCGGGAATCCCTTGCGATCCAAAATGCCTCGGCGCTCCAACTCAGCGTTGGGATAGAGAAAGCCGTCAGTGGTGACCAGCTCAACGCGGGGAGTGTCCTCCCAGCGTGCCATGAGCATCTGGAGCAAACGGGCCACGGTGGACTTCCCCACCGCTACCGATCCCGCCACACCAATCACAAACGGCGTTGTGGTGGCGCGCTCGCCGAGGAAGTTCGAGGTGTCGCGGTGAAGTTTGCGTGCTCCCGAGGCGTAAATCGAAAGCAACCTGCTCAACGGGAGATAGACATCTTCTACTTCTTGCAGGTTAAGTCGGTCCCCAAGGCCCCGCAGGCTCTCAATATCTGCCTCAGTGAGAGGAGATTTGGTAGTGGGTGCCAGCTCAGCCCACTCATCGCGGGAGATTTCCACGAAGGGGGTGGTGTGCACGTTGATGGCACCGGTCTGCTCAAGCCTCACCTGCCTATTCTGCCCTACGCAGGCGATATGCCGCTCGTGAACTAAACTGGAACCCTTATGTGTGGAATCGTGGGTTACGTCGGTCAGCAAGACACTCTTGCCGTTCTTTTGGGCGGTCTGAAGCGTCAGGAGTACCGCGGATATGATTCGGCGGGTGTTGCAATCCTGACCGATGGTGGAATGCTCGAAACAGCAAAGAAGGCCGGCAAGCTCCAGGCTTTGGTAGACCTGCTTCAGGCACAGCCACTCGTTCCCGGTCACACCGGTATTGGCCACACTCGCTGGGCCACCCACGGTGGCCCCACCGACGTGAACGCACACCCTCACTTGGGTGATGAGGGCAAGCTCGCTCTCATTCACAACGGCATTATTGAAAACTTTGCTGAGATCAAGGTCGAGCTCCTAGCCAAAGGCTACGAGTTCGAGTCGGAGACAGACACTGCTGTGGCTGCAGTTCTACTCGGTGATGTTTACCGCGAAGTCGGTGACCTGCGCGAAGCAATGCGCCTGGTGGTCAACCGCCTCGAGGGTGCATTCACCTTGCTCGCGGTGCACACCGATGCCCCTCACCTCATCGTTGCTGCTCGCCACAACTCACCGTTGGTGATTGGTTTGGGCGACGGCGAAAACTTCCTTGGCTCGGACGTTGCTGCCTTCGTCGAATACACCAAGCGCGCTGCTGCTGTGGGTCAGAACCAGGTTGTGGCTATCACTCCTAACTCGGTCGAGGTCATTGGCTTCGATGGAACACCTGTCTCCATTGAAGAGTATGAAATCGCCTGGGATGCCTCCGCCTCCGACAAGGGTGGCTGGTCTTCCTTCATGGCGAAGGAAATCACTGAGAACCCCGACGCTGTGGCGAACACTGTTCGCGGACGCGTCGTGGATGGGCTCGTTCAGGTTCCTGAACTGACCGAACTCGGTGACGATGTCTTGAACGGCATCAACCGCATCATCTTGGTTGCCTGTGGCACCGCGTCCTATGCCGGCATGGTCGGCGCCTACGCCATTGAGCAGTGGGCCCGCATTCCGGTTGAGGTCCAGCTCTCCCACGAGTTCCGTTACCGCGACCCCGTGATCACCCCTGAGACCCTGGTCATCTCGATCAGCCAGTCCGGTGAAACCATGGACACTCTGATGGCGGTTAAGTATGCCCGAGAGCAGGGTGCACGCACCATCTCGGTGTGTAACACCCAGGGTGCAACCATCCCTCGTGAATCTGACGCTGTGGTCTACACCCACGCAGGTCCTGAGGTTGCTGTTGCCTCCACCAAAGCTTTCGTTGCACAGATTACCGCGCTCTACTTGATCGGTCTACACATCGCCCACTCCAAGAAGACGGTGGACGAGAAGGAACTCCGCCGTCTCGCTACTGACCTCCAGGCGTTGCCTGCCAAGGTCACCAAGGTTTTGGAGACTGGCGAAAAGATTGCGCAGCTGGCCAAGTGGATGAGTGACACTCCATCCGTCTTGTTCCTGGGTCGCCACGTGGGATACCCCATCGCTCTTGAGGGCGCCCTCAAGCTCAAGGAGCTTGCTTACATCCACGCTGAAGGCTTCGCCGCAGGCGAGCTCAAGCACGGTCCTATTGCTCTGATTGATCACGGTCAGCCCGTGTTCGTCATTGTTCCTAGCCCCCGTGGTTCTGCACTGATCCACTCCAAGGTTGTCTCTAACATCCAAGAGATCCGTGCCCGTGGTGCTCGCGTGATTGCCATTGCCGAGCAGGGCGATGCAGCTGTTCTTCCTTATGCAGATGAGGTCATCCAGATTCCTCTGGCAGACCCCATGTTCGAGCCCATCCTCGCTGTGGTTCCTCTGCAGATCTTCGCCATGGAGCTCGCAGACGCCAAGGGCTTGGATGTTGACCAGCCACGTAACCTGGCCAAGTCGGTCACGGTCGAATAGCCACTCATGATTCTGGGAGTGGGGGTCGACATTGTCGACATCGCTCGCTTCACGCGGGCGTTAGAACGCACGCCCAAGCTGGGGGAGCGTCTCTTCACGGATGCTGAGCGTGAGCTCCCTGCGAACTCTCTGGCTGGTCGCTTCGCTGCGAAAGAAGCATTGATCAAGGCTTTCGGGGGTTCGGGTTCGATGACCTTCCACGACATGGTCGTGGTCAAGGATGAACTGGGTAAACCCTCTTTTGATCTGAGCGGTGCTGCTGCCGAGATGGCCAGCAGCAAGGGCATCGACAGCGTGCACCTCTCTATTTCTCACGATGCCAACGCCGCTGTGGCGTTCGTCGTTGCGGAAGGAAGTGCCGCATGAGCCACACCCCTTTCCGCATTGCCAAGGTCAACACGGATGCCATCGCCGGCAACGTGAAGCGTATTCGTGAGATCACCGGCGTGGACGACGTCCTCATCGTGGTCAAGGCCAATGCCTATGGCCACGGCATGGTTCCGGCCGCAAAGGCTGCCCTTGCCGGCGGAGCAACCTGGCTGGGGACGGCAGATATTGCCGAGGCTCTCACTCTACGTAAGGCTGGCATCACTGCTCCCGTGCTGTGTTGGATCCATGCACCCGATGAAACCTTCGACGAAGCGGTTGCTGCCGACATCACCTTGGGTGCTGTCTCAGTTGCGCAGCTGAACGCGATTGCAGCTGCTGGTCACCGCAATAAGGCGACACCACGTGTTCATCTCAAGCTCGACACGGGCCTGAGCCGTAATGGCGCTAGCCCTGAGCAGTGGGCAGACTTCATGCGCACGGCAGCTGAACTCCACGCATCCGGAGACCTGGATGTGGAGGGTGTGATGAGTCACCTCTCCAACACCTCCGATGCTGACGACCTCGAACAGCTCAAGGTCTTTAAGGTGGGACTTTCAGAATTGAAGGACGCCGGCCTAGAGCCCAAGTTTGTTCACCTCGCTGCTTCACTGGCTGCGCTGACTCTTCCCGAGACCCGCTTCAACATGGTTCGTTCCGGCATAGCTGCCTATGGCATTGCTCCCACGGAAGAACTGCGTCCAGAACAGTTCGGACTCACTCCTGCCATGACGCTGGAAACTCGCGTGGTGGCTGTTCGCAAGGTTCCCGAGAACACGGGTGTGAGCTATGGCTACCTTCACCGCACACCACACGAATCAACACTGGCACTGATCCCCTTGGGTTATGGCGATGGCATCAACCGTGACGCATCCATGAATGGTCCCGTCTTAATCAACGGAGAAACCTATCCCGTTGCCGGGCGTATCGCGATGGATCAGTTCTTGGTCAACGTGGGCGATGACCCCGTTGCTGTGGGTGACCACGTGGTGCTCTTCGGTGATCCCGCTCAGGGCCACCCGTCCGTACATGACTGGGCAGCAGCTGCGAACTCGATTGCCTATGAAATCGTCACGCGCCTAATTGGCACCCGACTCGAATATGAGTACGTAGGTAACGCGTAATGCTCGGAACTCGAAGTATTGAGAATCCGGACCAGATGCACGAACTTGGCCTCGAGCTGGGCAAGGCACTGCGTGCTGGTGATGTCCTCGTCCTCACCGGTCCACTCGGTGCTGGAAAGACCACGTTGACCCGTGGCATCGGTGAAGGCTTGGGTGTTCGTGGCCCGGTGACGAGCCCCACCTTCGTCCTAGCCAGAACTCACCCCAGCTTGGTCGACGGTCCACCCCTGGTTCACGTGGATGCCTATCGCCTGAACAGTGCCGTCGAACTCGATGATCTCGATATCGACTTTGCTCACTCCGTTGTGGTGGTCGAGTGGGGTGCAGGGATGCTCGATGGCATCGTGGACTCGTGGCTTGACGTCGTCATTGAACGTCCTGAGGGCGCCAATGCGGGCGAGCTCGGTGAGGAACTCATCGAGCCCCGCACCGTCACCCTCACCGGCCATGGCGAGAGGTGGAACTCCTGATGAGTAATGTCATCCTCGCCATCGACACCTCTGCCGGCACCAGCATCGCGCTAGTGAAGGACGGTACAGTTCTTTCTTCTCGCTCCACCCCGGACACCATGCGTCACGCCGAAATCATCGGCAGCTTTATCAATGAGGTGCTCACGGAGGCGGGACTCTCCTCCAGCGACGTGACCCACGTTGCTGCGGGCATGGGGCCTGGACCCTTCACGGGTCTGCGGGTCGGGATTGCTGCTGCCGATGCGTTCGCATTCGGCAGCGGGGCAATCCTGCTGCCCATGAACAGCCACGATGCCATTGCCGTGGAATCCTTGGATTCAGATCCCACCAACAACCTGGTGGTCACCACCGATGCTCGCCGCAAGGAAGAGTATGTGAGTTTCTATAACGGACTCGATGAGCAGGGATGCCCTATTCGTGCTCACGGCCCAGCCATCCAGAAGCCCGGCGAGTTCGATGCGACCGAGAGCGCCTACGTTCAGGCCACCGAAGTGCCGGCAACCTGGTTGGGTGTCCTCGCTGAGCGCATGCTGGATTCTGGTAGATCATTCCTTCCCTTCGAGGCGCTGTATCTGCGCTCGCCGGACGTCACCATGAGCAACGGACCCAAGAGGGTTGTGCAGGAGATGCGAGGTGACAAGAAATGATCGACAGCATCGTCTTGCGCCAGGCCACCACTGATGACGTGCCCGCCATCATGGACATTGAGACTCCTGTCTTTGCCGGTGAAGCATGGTCTTTCGAAGCCATGGCCCGTGACGTGGGAGATAGGAACTGTTTCTATCTTGTCGCCGAAGCACACACGGATGCCTTGGGCGGTGAGCCCACTGTGGTTGGTTATGCCGGACTGTTGGCTCCCCGAGGCTCAGGTGATGGCGATATTCAAACCATTGCCGTGCTGCCCGAGTTCCGCAGCTCCGGTCTCGGACGCCGTCTCATGACGGCGCTGCTGGATGAAGCAGAAGCACGTAATGCCACTCGGGTTTTCCTAGAAGTCCGTGCCGATAACCCACATGCCATTGCCCTCTATGCCTCCCTCGGCTTTGAGGAGATCGCCGTGCGCCCCGGGTATTACCAGCCCGAAGGTGTGGACGCCGTCATCATGAAGAAGGGAGCGGATCTGTCATGAACCGTGACGCCCCCTTAGTTCTGGGTATTGAAACCAGCTGTGATGAGACCGGCATCGGTATTGTTCGCGGACGCGAACTCCTTGCGAACGTCATTGCTTCCTCGATGGATGAACACGCACGCTATGGCGGTGTGGTTCCTGAGGTTGCTGCCCGTGCACACCTCGAAGCACTGCGCCCAGCCTTGACCGAAGCTGTTGCCACAGCGGGCATCACGCTCGATGAGCTTGATGCTGTCGCTGTGACCAGCGGGCCTGGGTTGTCCGGCGCACTGATGGTCGGCGTGGGTGCAGCGAAAGCATTGGCACTGTCACTGAATAAGCCGCTCTATGCCGTGAACCACCTGGTTGGTCACGTCGGTGCAGATGTGCTCGGCGACGAAGGCCCCCTCGAATACCCCACCATTGCGCTGTTGGTTTCTGGTGGTCACACCTCACTGCTCCTGGTTCGTGATCTCACCAGTGACGTGGAGTTGCTGGGGGAGACCATCGACGACGCTGCCGGTGAAGCCTTTGACAAGGTGGCCAGAATACTTGGTCTGCCCTATCCCGGTGGTCCCCACATCGACCGCGTTGCCGCAGATGGTGACCCCAAAGCTATTCGTTTTCCTCGCGGACTGACCCTGCCTAAAGACATGGAGAAGCACCGCTACGACTTTTCCTTCTCGGGACTCAAGACAGCGGTTGCCCGCTGGGTTGAGGTGCGCAGGGATGCCGGCGAAGAAATCCCCATCGCCGATGTGGCCGCCAGCTTCCGTGAAGCTGTCATTGATGTTCTCACCAGCAAAGCTATTGCCGCCTGCAAAGACTATGGCGTTCCTAGGCTGTTGCTCGGCGGTGGTGTGGTGGCCAATGCACGCCTGCGCGAAGTCGCGCAGCAGCGTGCTACGTCGGCCGGTGTGGAACTTCGTATTCCTGCCTTCTCCCTGTGCACAGACAACGGCGCCATGATTGCCGCACTGGCTTCAGAGCTGATTATGGAAGGCGCAGAACCTTCCTCGCTGAACTTTGGAGCTGACAGCACTCTCCCAGTTACAGACATCCATGTTCACTAAAATTGAACTATGACTGAAAAAGCTGCACCCAAGACCCCCAAAGCAACAAAGCCTGTCACTGTGGTGACCCCTGAGGCAGTTCCCGTTGCCAAGACCAACGTGTTGGCCATTGTTGCCCTCGTTGCCGGTATCGCGGGTCTGACCGTGATCCCCTTTGTTTCCAGCATTGTTGCTGTGGTGACCGGACACATGGCACGCAAGGAAGTTCGTCGCACCGGCGAGCAGGGTGAAGGCCTGGCACTCGCCGGTCTCATCACCGGTTACATCGGCCTAGGCCTTGGTGTTCTCGTCGCTGTTCTCCTCATTGCCTTCTTCGGCATCGTGATTGCTTCTGGCATGAACGGCTACTACGACTACTAACAACTATTTCCTTTCACGCCACCAACCGTTCGCGGTTGGTGGCGTGAGTGGTTAAGCGCAACTAGTAACAACGGGCATTGAGCACAAGAATAGAAAAGCTATGGCTACCGAGATCTTCAACTACTTCACTCAGACTGAGCTCCCCTCACCAACCCTTCCCGATTCGGAAGTAGTGGAGCTGGTTCACAAGTATTTCGGTGTTGCCACCACTGCTTCCTCCCTCGGCAGCCAGCAGGATCAGAACTTCGTTCTGCGCCTGGCTCACTCAGGGGATGTCCTGGGAGTTCTCAAGCTGAGTAACCCTGCCTTCTCGGAGGCTGAAATCCAGATGCAAGACGAGGCAGCTGCCCATCTGGCAGGCAAGATTGACCTGCGCATTCCCTCGATTGTGGAAGGTGAACAGGGTGCGATGTCGGCGATGTGGGAAACATCGCAGGGACATATTCACGCACGCGTGATCAAGTTCATCCCCGGCACCAACTTCATGGGCTCGGATTACCTCTCCCCACATGCCATCGCGCGCATGGGTGAGATTGCAGGACTGGTCAGCACGGGCCTGGCAGATTTCTCTCACCCCGCCAGCGGTCGTGTGCTGCAGTGGGACCTCCGCTATGCGGAAAAAGTGATTGATCAACTCCTCTCCGAAGAGCCTGATGCCGACGTGGTCTCTCTCGTTCAGCGCGCGGTAGATGTCACAGCGCCGATCATGGCAACTGTTGGTCCCAGCCTGCCTCAGCAGATGGGTCACTTCGACATCACCGATGACAACATCATGTGTCCAGATAAGCACTCGGTTCCTGACGCAGTGCTCGACTTCGGTGACGTGGCGAAGTCATGGGCTGTGGGCGAGATTGCCACCACGGTGTCCTGCATGCTTCACCATGACGGTGTTTCACCGGTCAGTGTTCTTCCGGCGATCAAAGCGTTCCATTCACTTCGTCCCTTGAGCGTGGACGAGATTGAGGCGTTGTGGCCATTGGTCATTCAACGTGGTGCTGTCTTGGTCTTGAGTGGACGTCAACAAAGTCGCATCGACGAACACAATGACTACGCCACGAGTGCGCTCGATCGGGAGATGCGCATTCTGGTGCAGGCACTCTCTGTTCCACCTGCCGTCATGGCCGCCACCATTCGCCACAGCCTGGGGCTCAGCATTTCCTCAGCTCAGTGGACCGGAGGCAATGTGCTTTCTTCGGTGACCAAGGCCGAGATCCTGGATGCGAGCACCACTTCCACACTCAACGATGAAGGTGCCTGGCTTTCTGCAGACACTCTGGAGAAGGCAGCACTTGCTGCTCTCGACAACGGATCAGAGCTTGCTGTGCTGCCTGCGTGGTTACCGGTTCTCACCGGTGCACCTTCTCGCACACAGAGCTCACCCGATGTCATCCCCACCCACGCCACGATCTGGCTGGCACAGGCCACAGAGGTTTCTTCACCGGGTGCAGTTGAATCACAGCCTGGTGTTCTCACCGTGACGGTGGATGGCCACAGTGTTTCTTTCTCCGCTGAGGGAATCAGCGGATCCACTCTTCCTGCTCGTCAAGCGATTACCGTTTCGACTGTCCACGAGAGCCTCGACGTTCCAGACAGGGTTACGGCAGAACTGGCTATTGGTTGGCGCAGCCTGCTGGGAGATCCCACCGAGGCACTCGGTATCGAGATGGGTCATGTGGCAGACCCTGAGCTACTTCTCGAGCGCCGCGAACATGTTCTGGCTGAAGTGCAGGAGCACTACTACCAGCACCCACCACAGATGGAACGCGGTTGGCGCGAGTACCTCATGGACACCAACGGTCGGGTTTATCTCGACATGGTGAACAACGTCTCTTCAGTGGGTCACGCTCACCCTCGCGTGGTGAAGGCAGCGGCGAACCAAATGCGCCTGCTCAACACAAACTCACGTTTCAACTACCACGCGATTACCGAATACGCCGAGATGATTACAGAGACCCTGCCACCTGAGCTGGACACCGTCTTCTTCGTGAACTCGGGTTCGGAAGCAGTAGACCTCGCCCTGCGCCTGGCCATGGCCTACACAAGCCGACCCGACATTGTCTGCATGCGGGAGTCGTATCACGGCTGGACCTATGCCAGCGATGCGGTGTCCACCTCGATTGCAGATAATCCCAATGCGTTGAGTACTCGCCCTGACTGGATCCACACCGTGGATGCGGCCAACTCCTACCGCGGTATTCACCGCGGCGTGGATGCAGTGAAGTATGGCCCCGAGGCCGTCAAGGTGATTGAGGGTATTGGCAAGCCCCTTGCCGGTTTCATCAGTGAGTCCTACTTCGGCAACGCTGGCGGTGTTGCTCTCCCCGATGGGTATCTCAAGCAGGTCTATGCCGCTGTGCGTGCCCAGGGCGGCCTCGCCATTGCGGACGAAGTCCAGGTTGGCTTCGGCCGCCTGGGTGAATGGTTCTGGGGATTCCACCAGCAAGGTGTGATCCCTGACATCGTGGCCGTGGCAAAGTCCATTGGTGGCGGTCACCCCATTGGGGCCGTGATCACCAGCCGTGAGATTGCGAACCGCTATCGCACTCAGGGCTACTTCTTCTCTTCTACGGGCGGATCACCCGTCTCCAGCGAGATTGGCAAAGCCATCTTGGGCATCATCAAAGATGAAGGCCTCCAAGAAAACGCATTGAAGGTGGGCAGCCATCTCAAGCAGCGCCTGCAGGCACTGTCGGAGAACTACCCCATCGTGGGCAGGGTTCACGGCTCTGGTCTCTACCTCGGTCTGGAGTTCATTAGGGACACGGAGACCCTCGAGCCAGCAACCGAAGAAACGGAAGCTATTTGTAATCGCCTGCTTGAGCTCGGTGTGATCATGCAACCCACGGGGGATTACCAAAACGTGCTCAAGATCAAACCGCCACTGGTGATTACTCAAGAGTCTGCCGACTACTTCGTGGACATGCTGGAGCATGTCCTGAAGACCGGCTACTAAATTAGAACTATGACCACACCACGCCAGGAACGTTTAGCCAGCTGGAATCCCTGGGCCATAGTCGCAATGGCCTGCGTGCTGCTGCTTCTTGTGGGAGTGCTTGCCGTGTTCTTCGGAAACAAGGCACTCAATGAAATCAAGAAGAGCAACCAGCGGGGATTGAAGCTCGCTCAGTGGGCGGTTGTGCTGGGCTATGTCGAGATTGTCTCGGGCGTGATTGTGCTCACCGCCATCTTGGCAATTACGTATTAGAGGCGCTGAGCAAGAATTGCCACGCGGCGCTCGCCAAGGCGGGTCAAGAACAGCGTTGCGCTGTTCTTACCTGAGAGGCTCAGGCGTTTGCGGAACTCGGCAGGGTCGATATCCACACCGCGCTTCTTGATCTCGAGTGTGCCAATGCCTCGTGACTTGAGTTCCTTAGCCAGCACCTTTACATCCAGTGCAAACTCGTGCACCACTTCAAAGGTGGAAGCAAAGGGTGTGCTCACAGCCACGTCACTGCTCATATAGGCGATGTGCTCGTCCAGCATGTGAGCACCAATACTTCTGGCGAGGTCGCCAATGAGACGTGCACGAATAACAGCACCGTCTGGCTCATAAAGAAACAGTCCCAGTTCGCCCACTTCGGCATCTGTCGAGTCGGTAGCAGCGGTGAGTTCGTGGAGTCCCTCCGCATTCATCACCAGGGCAGCTCGGGTAATGCCGTCGCGCTTCAACGGGCCAAACCAGAGGCCCACCTCAACCACGTCACCGTTAACTGAGATCCACTGCGCTTCGCAGGTGTCAGGAATAAGGTCGCGGTCAAAGCCGGGGCCGAGCTTGATGCCGGTGGGGAGTTTCTCTGCCAGGCCGAATGCGAAGTCGAGCGAGGGGGAGTAATCCTCTGCGTTGGCTAGGCGGTTGGTGTTGGTGTGGCCGGAGGTACGACGGGCGGGGTCGAGATAGACCGACTTCACGTCAGAGAGATCTGTGTCTTCTGCTTTGCCATGACTAACCCTGGCTTCGGGAAAGGGGGAGAGGTTGTAGGTGGTGATGGCGGCGGTGACCTCGTCTGCATCCACGGCATGAACCTGCAGACCTGCCCCGGCGAAGGCCAGGGCATCTGCCCCAATTCCACAGCCAAGGTCGGCCACGCTTGTGAGCCCTGCGCGAACATAACGGCCGGCATGCAGGGCAGCAACGGGCAAGCGTGTGGCCTGCTCGAGCCCTGCTTCGGTAAAGAGCATGCGCTGGGCAAAGTCCCCGAACTTGGCCACAGCTTTGCCGCGCAGCTTGGCTTGGGTGAGCACAGTGGCCACTAATGACGCGGAATATCCGTCTTTGCGTAAGCCGGCAACAATCTTCAGCACGTCTGTGCTGGAAGTGTAGGGAGGCAGAGAGTCCAGCAACGCTACCCCTTCGGGGGTGAGTAATTCGCGTAGTTCAGCGCTCTCCATGGTTGTAAACCTACCAATCCTTGAGCTGGCACTCACATTGCGCGAGTGCTAGTTCACGCCGTACACTCGTAGTTAGCACTCGATACGTTCGGGTGCTAATCCCATACTTAGTTCAAGAAAGAGGTCAACCGTGTCGGTCGCCATCAAGCCGCTCGAAGATCGCATTGTTATCAAGCAGGTAGAAGCCGAGCAGACCACTGCTTCCGGTCTCGTTATTCCTGACACTGCCAAGGAAAAGCCCCAGGAGGGCGTTGTCGTTGCAGTAGGCCCCGGCCGCATTGACGACAACGGTAACCGTGTTCCTCTGGACATCGCCGAAGGTGACAAGGTTATCTACTCCAAGTACGGCGGAACCGAAGTGAAGTACGCAGGCGAGGAATTCCTCGTTCTCTCGGCTCGCGACGTTCTCGCAATTGTTGTTCGCTAAATTCGTTTAGCACTCACTGTGGCTCCGGTTTATCCGGAGCCACAGTTGTTTAAGCGACCTTCTGAACTATCCACAAGGCCCTTAACGACTCTTATGGGTGTCAGTGGTTGGAGCTAAATTCTGGCCATGGCATTCAAGCGGGCAGACAAAGTTTTTGTAGATGAATCGAAAGAACGTGGCTATTTTCTGGTAGCTACAAGTTCAGAAATCAACACACTCCGAGATTCAGATAAGGCTCTGAGGAAACTGCTAAAAACTGGCCAACGACGCCTTCACTTCAAAAGTGAGAGCGACAGCCGTAGACGCGAAATTCTGTCTGTAATGTCCAGATTGGATTTGAGTGTGACCGTATTTGTTTGCCAGGGGCTTTCTGAAAAAGAGGCTCGAGCCTTATGCCTTAAGGCTCTAATTGGTATGGCGGTAGATTCGGAAATCTTCTCGTTAGTCATTGAGCGTGATGAGTCCATCGTGCAAGCTGATCGGCGAGTGATTGCCGGAATACTCCTAGCGCAGGAAACCTCACTGCAATATTCGCTTGTTGGTCCTCACGAACATCCACTGCTGTGGGTGAGCGATGCTGTTGCGTGGTCATTCAACAGCGGTGGTGACTGGCTCAGAAGGAGTAGCCCCATTGTGGACGAAGTAATTTATCTCACTTAAAAAGTGTGAGCCTGGCTCGCGAACCGTCCGGAACACTGCCAAGCTCTAAGGGCTACTGCCCGCCACTGCTCTAATGATACGCGAGCTGGATGAAAATTTCTAGTCACTGTTAGCACTTCATTGGTTGCAAAGGATAGTCAGAGGTTGCTCAGGAGTAGGCTCGAACCATGTCTTCTCCCGGTGCATCTGCTGTGCCCGAGAAGCTCTCTCGTTCCGGCTTGCTCTACGCTTTTGGCGCTTATGGCCTATGGGGATTGTTCCCGCTGTACTTCCTCATGTTGGAGCCGGCTACCCCCTTTGAAGTTGTTGGCTACCGCATCCTGTTCTCTCTGATCTTCTGTGCCTTCTTGATTGCGGTCACCAGGAACTGGAAGAAGCTGTTCGCCATCATGGCGCAGCGCAAGCTCATGCTTACTCTCGGTGTTGCAGCGGTTCTGATCTATATCAACTGGCAGGTCTTCATCATCGCGGTGTTGAGTAACCATATTGTGGAGTCCTCACTGGGCTACTTCATCAACCCCATCGTCACGGTGGTGTTGGGTGTGTTGGTGCTGCGCGAGAAGCTTCGTCCCCTGCAGTGGGTTGCCGTCGGTATCAGCTTTGTCGCCGTCATTGTTCTCACTGTGAGCTATGGCACCATCCCCTGGATCTCGCTGACCTTGGCGGCGTCCTTTGGTCTCTATGGCTTAATCAAGAAGCGCACCGGTGGCGTCGTCGACGCCATTAGCGGCCTCACCATTGAGACCATCTGGATGACGCCGGTGGCGATCATCCAGTTGATCATTGTGTCCAACCTGGTGGGCCTGACCTTCTTTGGCTATGGCATTCCCCACACCTTGCTTTTAGCTTCTGCCGGTGTTGCCACGGCAGTGCCCTTAATCATGTTTGGTGCTGGAGCCAGGCGTCTACCGTTGACCGCCATCGGTTTGATCCAGTACTCCACACCCGTCTTCTCGTTCTGTATGGCTGTCTTCGTCTTGCACGAACCCATGCCACCGGTTCGCTGGGTGGGCTTCTTCATCATTTGGGTGGCACTGATCGTGCTCACCACAGACATGCTGCGCAATGGCAAAGCAAACAGACTCGCTCGCGCAGCAGAAGAGCTCACTATCGAATAGAGCGCGTGCCATCAGCACGAACTGGGAATCTGGTCGGTACTGTTGAGCGGTAAGTTCGCTTTGATGAAAAGGGTTACCGTGGGTTTCAACAAAATTGCCACCGTGTTCGTTGCTGGTGCAGTAGTTCTCGGAATGGCTGCCTGCTCGGGCGGTTCCGCCGTTACTCCCACCGTGACCCCGACTGCTGTAAAGCCTTCCGGTGATGGCATCTTGCGCATCGGTGACATGACCCCGGTCTCGGGTGACCTTGCTGCGTATTCGGCAGCACAGGCTGCCGGTGTTGACCTCGCTGCTCAGGAAGTCAATGAGCAGGGTGGTTACAACAAGGTTCCCGTTGAGGTGCTCCACCGCAACGCAGGCGATGGTGACCCTGCTGCTACCGAAGCTAGCTTCAACGATCTCGTCTCGCGTGGCGTGGACGTCATTATTGCTCCTGCTTCGGCAACAGTGGTTGCCACTCTGGAAGAACTCGTAGCGAAGAACGACAGCAATGTGGCCATCGTCTCCATTGCCAACAAAAAGACTGCTCCTAAGGGAGCAACCGTTGCCGCGATCACTCCAGATGAGACACTGAGCAAGCGCCTCAAGGCGTCAGACCCCAGCCTGTCGGAGCTCGGTTACGGCGCTGAAGCGTATGACCTTGCCATTGCATCCATCCTGGCTGCCACCGTCAGCAAGGATGACGGCGGCGCATCCATTACTCAGGGCCTGATCGCCGTTACCCTGCAGACCGGCTTCCCCTGCACCAGCTACGGCATGTGTGTCTCGGCTGTCGGCGACAAGCAAGCCATCAACTACACCGGCCCTGCAGGCCAGATCAACTACGACCCCACCACCGGTGTTGCCTACTTCGGCAAGACCATCGACGTGGCCAAGAAGTAGTCACACGCACAATTTCTCCGTTTTAAGCACCAGATAGGCGTTTTCGCCTGCTTTTGTGACGCTTTCTTTCGGTATCAAACAGTTTGTTACCTAGTTGTAACCCGCAAATGTTGTCTGGGGAAACATCTCTCGCCTATTTTGGTAATACAACAGTGCGCATCGTTGCGCTCTGATTACATAAATCACCAAGGAGTACCATGCGAGAAATTTCTCTCCGCACTCGTGCACTCGGTGGTCTTGCTCTCGCAGTAACCTCAGCACTCGTGCTGGCTAGCTGTGCAAGCGGATCAACCGACGGTGGCTCATCAGACTCTGCCTACAAGGCAGCTGACTGTGCAGCTGACAGCACTAGCGACAACACCTTCAAGGTAGGAACCCTCCTGCCCATCACCGGTAACCTTGCCTTCCTCGGCCCACCCGAAATCGCTGGTGTTGGTCTTGCAGTAGCAGACATCAACGCAGCTGGTGGCGTTAACGGAACCGACGCTTGCCTCTACAGCACCGACTCCGGTGACTCGAGCGATATGTCTGTTTCTACCGCTTCGGCAGAAGACCTCATCAAGCAGAAGGTATCGGTTGTACTTGGTGCAGCTTCTTCCTCCGTATCTCTCAACGTTGTTGACTCGTTCACCGAGGCTGGCATCGTGGAGATCTCTGCTGACACCTCTGCAGCCCTTTCCGGCTACAGCCCCTTCTACTTCCGCACCGCACCACCAGACACCGTACAGGGCTCTGCTCTCGGTCAGCTGATCACCGGTGACGGAAACTCGAAGATTGCATTCCTCGTATTCAACGACTCCTACGGAACCGGTCTTCGTGACTCGACCGAGGCTTCCATCGTTGAAGCTGGTGGCTCCGTTGTATACGGTGCCAAGGGCGCTGGCCAGGAGTTCCCTCCTGCTCAGACCACCTTCTCTTCTGAGGTAACTGCTGCTCTGGCTACTCAGCCTGACGCACTCGTAGTTATCGCATTCGACGAGACCAAGGCAATCATCCCCGAGCTCGTAGCTCAGGGTTGGGACATGGCTAACACCTACTTCACCGATGGAAACACCGGATCCTTCGAGAAGGACTTTGAAGCAGGTACCCTCGAAGGTGCTCAGGGAACCATTCCTGGTGCAGCTCCTTCGGACGAGCTGAAGGCACTCCTCGGCAAGTACTGGTCTGACGTTCAGGGCGAAGAGCTCACTGACTTCAGCTACGCTGCCGAGTTCTACGACGCAACCGTTCTTGCAGCACTTGCTGCAACCAAGGGTGGCGCAACCACTCCTGCAGCAATCCAGGAAAACCTGGCTGCTGTATCGGGTGCTAACGGTGGCGAAAAGTGCACTACTTACGCTGACTGTGTAGCTCTCATCAAGGATGGTAAGGACATTCAGTACCAGGGTCCATCTTCGGTTGGTCCTTTCAACGCTAAGAATGACCCATCCTCCGCGTTCATCGGTATCTACAAGTACAACGATGTAAACGTTCCAGTATGGGCATCCGCTGTTGAGGGTAAGTCCTAAACAGTAAATGCACTGAAGTTGTCACCCCCTGGGCCTTGGCCCAGGGGGTGACCTCTTTTAACTCGGTTTGTACTTGTTCCACCAGATCTTGCCATCTCTGAATTTGTCCACATCTAGATCGGCGCAGCATTTACAGATCCTGCTGACAGTTAATCTGCGCAGATGAGTGAAAAAACAACTTTACATTTAAGTAAAGTTTCCCGTACGCTGATTTATGTGGGAACACATTTTGCAATTGAATGTGCCATTCGAAAGGATGGCACTTCGCCTGCCATGAGGATGCTGAATCAGCTTGCGCAGGCCCGGGTGGAGATTCCAGATTTTCCACCACCGGATACTGCTCAACCATTGTTTCTAACCGATCTGATGATTTTCATCAAGGAAATCGCAGATGGGTACCTGCCTCGGTCAGGTGCTCTGAATTACCTCACAGAGGGCGTATGGGAACTAAAAAGAGAAACGATTCGCATCACCTTTTATGACACTGATGGAGCGGGGAATTTCCACGGTCACCAACGCAAGAGTTTCCTTGAAGATCAGTTCTATCCGATTTTGAGATTAGGGCACAGTTTCGTCAAACAATCAGCGAAAACGTCTCAGGAAGATATTAATCTGGCACTCCTTACTAGAAAAGAGGACATTGATTATGACAAAGCAAGCTAAGGCAGCACTTACGGTGTTTGATGACCTTGGCACCTCTCCTCTGGGTGCTCGTGAACTTGCCGCGTCTCAACTTACAAATGATGCGCTTGTTCTTCTTCAGACAGCGTTGTCGAGTACAGGTGTCACTCAGAAACAACTGGCAGAAATATTGGGCATTGGCGAAAGTCGTGTTTCCCAAGTTGTGAATGGTGATGGCAATCTCAAACTCACTACCTTTGCCAGATACATGAGAGCTTTGGGTTACGCCGTCACGTTCAACGTCACACCTGTGGAACGCACTAGTCCTGAACTAACCCGTGAACGCAGAAAACCAGCGATCACCTCAAGCCAGAGGAAAGTCATCAACCCTTAGGGGTTGAATTACTCCCACTCAATAGTTCCTGGTGGCTTGCTGGTGACATCCAGCACGACGCGGTTCACGCCAGCAACCTCGTTGGTAATGCGGTTCGAGATCTTGGCCAGGAGGTCGTAGGGAAGACGAGTCCAGTCTGCAGTCATCGCGTCTTCTGAAGACACGGGACGCAAGACGATGGGGTGACCATAGGTGCGGCCATCTCCCATGACGCCCACGGAACGCACATCAGCCAGAAGAACAACAGGGCACTGCCAGATCTGGTCGTCGAGACCTGCAGCGGTCAGCTCGTGACGCACGATGGCGTCTGCTTCGCGGAGTAGGTCCAGACGCTCCTGAGTGATCTCACCGACGATGCGAATACCGAGGCCGGGACCAGGGAAAGGCTGGCGCCCCACGATTTCGTGGGGAAGACCGAGTTCGCGACCAATGGCGCGGACTTCGTCCTTGAACAGGGCACGAAGTGGCTCCACCAGCTCGAACTGCAGGTCATCAGGAAGACCACCCACGTTGTGGTGGCTCTTGATGTTGGCAGTTCCACTGCCACCACCAGATTCCACCACGTCGGGGTAGAGGGTTCCTTGAACCAAGAACTTGATGGGTTCGCCATCGGCAGCAGCTTCGGCCATGAGGTCGCGTTCTGCCTGCTCGAAGGTGCGAATGAATTCGCGGCCAATAATCTTGCGCTTAGTCTCAGGGTCGCTGACACCTGCGAGGGCGTTCAAGAACTGCTCGCGCACGTCCACAGTCACCAGGCGAATGCCGGTGGCCTTGACGTAGTCTTCTTCAACCTGGCGGCGCTCGTCCTGACGGAGCAGACCGTGGTCCACAAAGACACAGACCAGCTGGTCGCCCACAGCCTTGTGAACAATGGCCGCTGCCACAGCGGAGTCAACACCGCCAGATAGACCGCAGATCACGCGGCTGGTGCCCACCTGAGCGCGGATAGCAGCAACCTGCGTCTCAATGACGTTCTCGCTGTTCCAGTCCGCAGGAAGCCCAGCACACTTGTGCAGGAAGTTCTCCAGTAGATCCTGACCACACTCAGAGTGCTTGACCTCAGGGTGCCACTGAACGCCGTAGAGACGGCGTTCGTCGTTGGCGAAGGCCGCAACAGGAGTTGCGTCCGTCGAGGCAACGACGGTGAATCCTGCCGGTGCGGTGGCGACCTGGTCACCGTGGCTCATCCACACTGTCTGAGTCGTGGGCTGTCCGCCCACGAGAGCGTGGTCTGCCTTAACAGCCATGTCGGTTGCGCCGTATTCGCGTCCCCCCGTCTGGGCAACGGCTCCGCCAAGGGCCTGAGCCATCACCTGGAAGCCGTAGCAAATACCAAAGACGGGAATGCCGAGTTCGAGGATGGCAGGGTCGAGTGAAGGAGAGCCTGGCTCATAGACGCTGGAGGGGCCACCGGAGAGCACAATACCCACGGGGTTCTTGGCTGAGACCTCAGCAGCGGTAATCGAGTGGGGAACAATCTCGGAATACACGCCCGCTTCGCGAACGCGACGGGCAATGAGTTGTGCGTACTGGGCGCCGAAGTCAACGACGAGTACGGGCTGGGGCTGCGTCACGCGGCCTCTCCTTTTGCTGGGGTGGGGGATTGGAGAACAGAGGGGTCTTGGGTTGCCAGGAATGCCACAACCTTCTTGGCATAGAAGTGCTCAACAACGAAGGACAAACCAGGGATGATGCCACCGAGGGCAATGATGAGCAGCTTGCCAAAGCTCCAGCGCATCATGGACCAGATACGGAAACCGGCAAAGAGATAAACCACATAGAGCCAGCCGTGGATGACCAAGATGCCAATAGAGAGGTTGATAGCTTCAACGGTGTCGTTGGGAACAAGAGCCAGGAAACCCTGAGGGCCAAAGAGTTCAATCTCATAGCCAGGCTCAAGGAAGATGAAGTCACCAGTAGCAGGATCAACCATGCCGTTGGGGGCAACGAAAGCATTCGTGCGGTAGTCGATGCAGTACTTCAGAATCATCTCGGCAACGAGAAGAAGAAGGAACGTACCGGTGATGTAAGACATCACCTTGTAGAACTTCAGTGCCTTCGGAATCCGAGGGATATCAACGGTGCGCGGGGCTAAAGGCATGGCTCTAGTTTACTTCGCCTCGAGCTGAGCTTTTTCTTCGAGTTCACGCTCATAGGCGTCCTTGACCAGGCGCCACCAGATGAAGAATGCGAAGCCAGCGAAAACAATCCACTCCACGGCATAGAAGATGTTCAGCCAGTTCACGGAGCCCTCATTCATGGGCGGAATGGATTCAATAACGTCCAAACCCGAAGGGGCAACATCGGCCACGAGATAACCCTCATAGACCGGGCCGGTGAAGTCGGGCCAGAGGTTCACCAGCGACGCCACGGAGAGCGTGCTCTCCACAAAAGGCCCTTGGTCACCTTCGGGGACCACTGGTGCCTCGGTGGGCATGAAACGTCCCGTCACCACGGCAGGTTCAACCTCAGCAGCGGCATTGAGCTCGTCTTCCACGGCCAGCACCGTAACTTCGTCCGCAGCCCAGCCCAGAGCAATGGGCAGCGAGCCTTCTTCAGCGAGGAAGCGACCCACGAGCCAATACCCTGCCTCACCGTAGTTGAGTCGGCCAGTGAGCACGGTGTAGGAATCAGGAACGAGCACACCGGTGACTTCAGTCATATGACCACTGGCAACCTCGGAGGGTGCGATTCCGGGCACCTGTAACTCCACCAAGGGAATGATGGTCTCGGATTCAGCATCAATGGGCTGCGAGGCAATGATGGCTCGTTCGAGCTGCCATTGACCCAGCCACGCAAAAGCGGCAGCAGCTCCCATCACCAGGAGCAGGAACGCAATCCAGCGAACTTTCAGAGCAGTACGCAGCATCAGGCAGGCATCTCGGTAATCGAGGGCACGGCCGTGCGAATAGCGTTGGCTGCTTCATCAGTAGTTTGCTGCTCGGCAGCAAACTCTGCTTCGATGCCGAGACGGAAGTTCTTTACTTCCTTCTTTTCGTGAGCTGCGCTCCACCCGAGCAGTGTGCCCATGATCTTGCCCACCACGACAGCAGCTTCAATGCCCCGATCCCGCGTTTCAATGGTGAAACGCGTGCGACGGGACAGCACGTCTTCGATGTGCAGAGCACCCTCGTGAGTCACGGCATAGGTGACCTCAGCCAAAAGGTAGTCAGGGTTGCCAGGCAGTGACTCAGCCTGCGTGGGATCAGACGCAATGATAGCGAGCAGATCTTCTGCCATAGAGCCGTAGCGGTTGAGCAGGTGCTCCACCACAGACTTCGGCAGACCCGCACGCGCAGCGGTGCGCGTGCGACGATTCCAGGAGGCCTTGTAACCCGCAGCACCCAGCAGGGGAACCGATGCGGTCACACTGGCAGGGATAGAACCTTCACCAGCCAGGGTGTTGAGTTCTTCCACGGCCGCATCCACGGCGTCGTTGGCCATCACGCGGTAGGTGGTCCACTTACCGCCGGCAATGAGTACCAGCCCAGGCTTGGGCTTAACCACGACGTGTTCACGGCTGAGCTTCGTGGTGGATTCAGAGTCACCGGCCAGCAAGGGACGCAGACCCACATACACGCCCTCGATATCGTCGTGCGTAATGGGGTCATCGAGTACTGCGTTCACGTGATCGAGCACGTATTGAATATCTGTGGCGGTGGCAGAAGGATGTGCCTTGTCGTAGTGCCAGTCCGTGTCGGTAGTGCCAATGATCCAGTGGCGGCCCCAGGGAATAACAAACAGCACAGACTTCTCGGTGCGCAGCAGGAGTCCCATGACCGACTTGAAGCGATCACGCGGAACCACAATGTGGATTCCCTTCGATGCCCGCACGCGCAGCGTGCCGCCATCGTGGACAAGCTCTTGGGTGGTTCCGGTCCACACGCCGGTGGAGTTAATGACCTGTTTGGCGCGGATAGGGAATTCGGCGCCAGTCTCCAGATCGCGCACGGTAACCCCGACGACCTGACCCTTCTTCTGCAGGAAGCCAATGACCTCGGTGCGGTTCGCCGCGTGAGCGCCGTTGGCGACCGCCGTGCGAACCAGATTCACGACATAGCGGGCATCATCGACGCGACCGTCGTAGTAGCTCATGCCACCGATGATCCCGGAGGACTTGAGGCTGGGGGCTGCCAGACCAATCTGGCGCTTACTCAGGTGACGGTGGTGTCCGACGCCGGGGCGACGGCCACCGGCATAAGAAAAGATGTCATAGAGCAGCATGCCTGCACCCACATAGGCACGTTCCCAGATGGGGTGCTCCACGGGGTAGAGAAAACGAATTGGCTTGACCAAGTGGGGAGCCAACTGCTGCAGCAGCAACCCACGCTCGGTGAGCGCTTCCTGCACCAAGTGGAAGTCGAGCTGCTCGAGGTAGCGAATACCGCCGTGAACCAGCTTGGAGGAACGGCTCGAGGTTCCGGCAGCCCAGTCCTGTGCTTCGACCACACCGACGTTCAGTCCACGGGTAGCCGCATCCAGAGCACAGCCAGCGCCCACAATGCCGCCACCAATGATGAGAATGTCGAGCTCTTCTGCTGCCATGGCAGCCAGCGCTTCAGCACGGGACTGCGCATTGAGCACTCCTTGGCCTGAGGCCTGAGATGAAGCGGTGTCCGTCATGACTAGAGTGACACGTCAGCAGAAGGAGCAGTGGTAGCAGCACTGCCTGCTGCGCTGTAAGGGGCAACAACAACCTCCACGCGCTGGAACTCCTTGAGGTCGGAGTAACCGGTAGTCGCCATCGAGCGGCGCAGGGCGCCGACAATGTTGGCGGTGCCATCTGCCACAGCAGCAGGACCGTAGAGAAGCTGTTCGAGCGGGGCAACCTGGCCCACGTGCACGCGGTTACCGCGAGGAAGCTCACCGTGGTGTGCTTCGTGGCCCCAGTGCCAGCCACCACCAGGAGCATCGGTGGCACGAGCAAGCGCAGAACCGAGCATGACGGCGTCAGCACCACAGGCAATGGCTTTCACCACGTCACCAGAGGTGCCGAGGCCACCATCTGCGATGACGTGGACATAGCGTCCACCGGACTCGTCCATGTAGTCGCGACGTGCACCGGCAATATCCGCAATTGCGGTTGCCATCGGTGCGTGAATACCCAAAGAAGCACGTGTGGTCGAGGCAGCACCGCCACCGAAGCCGACCAGAACACCGGCAGCACCGGTGCGCATCAAGTGCAGGGCTGCGGTGTAGGTGGCTGCGCCACCAACAATGACAGGAACGTCGAGTTCATAAATGAACTTCTTGAGGTTCAGAGCTTCGGTCTCCTTGGAGACGTGCTCAGCTGAAACCGTGGTGCCACGGATCACAAAGAGGTCAACACCAGCGCTGACTACGGTCTGGTAGAACTCCTGGGTGCGCTGTGGAGACAGCGCAGCGGCCACGGTCACGCCAGAGGCGCGAACCTCGGCCAGACGCGCTGTGATGAGCTCAGCCTTGATGGGCTCGGCATAGAGCTCCTGCATGCGCTTGGTTGCGGTTGCTGCAGGGAGAGAACGAATCTCAGAAAGAACAGGAAGCGGGTTCTCATAGCGAGTCCACAAACCCTCGAGGTTCAGAACACCCACACCACCGAGCTTGCCCATGGCAATAGCGGTCTCGGGGGAGACCACCGAGTCCATGGGGGCAGCGAGGATTGGAATCTCGAACTGGTAGGCATCAATACCCCAGCTGACCGAGACATCCTGAGGGTCACGGGTGCGACGACTCGGGACAACAGCGATGTCATCGAAGGCAAAAGCGCGGCGAGCACGCTTTGAGCGCCCGATCTCAATTTCAGTCACGGTAGTTCCCCAGACTCGTTTGTTCGTTACTTACGGTAGTTCGGTGCTTCGACAACCATCTGGATGTCGTGTGGGTGGGACTCTTTCAAACCAGCAGCGGTAATGCGCACGAACTTGCCGTTCGAGCGTAGCTCCGCAATAGTGCGGGCACCCACATAGAACATGGACTGGCGCAAACCACCCACCAGTTGGTGTGCCACGGCAGAGAGAGGTCCACGGTAGGCCACGCGGCCTTCAATACCTTCAGCAATGAGCTTGTCATCGCTAGGAACGTCAGACTGGAAGTAGCGGTCCTTTGAATAGGAGGTGCGCTCGCCGCGGGTCTGCAGGGCACCCAAGGAACCCATACCGCGGTAGCTCTTGTACTGCTTGCCGTTGTCGAAGACGAGGTCGCCGGGGCTTTCGTCACAGCCAGCAAACAATGACCCCAGCATCACAGACTCAGCACCTGCAACAAGTGCCTTGGCAATGTCACCGGAGTACTGCAGACCACCATCAGCAATAACTGGAACGCCAGCGGGGCCAGCTGCTTGGTAGGCCTCCCAGATGGCGGTGACCTGAGGAACACCAACTCCAGCAACCACACGGGTGGTGCAGATAGAACCGGGACCCACACCGACCTTGATACCGTCAACACCCGCGTCCACCAGTGCCTGTGCACCGGAACGTGTTGCCACGTTGCCACCGATCACATCGATGTGTGCAAAGGAAGGGTCAGACTTGAGCTTCTTAATGATCTCCAGCACACCAGCGGAGTCACCGTTAGCGGTATCGACAACAAGAACGTCCACGCCGGCATCGCGGAGTGCCTCCGCACGCTGCCAGGCGTCACCGAAGAAACCAATTGCGGCACCGACGCGCAAGCGTCCTGCGTCGTCTTTGGTGGCGTCGGGATACTTCTCGGACTTGTCAAAGTCTTTCGTGGTGATCAAACCGGTGAGCTTGCCCGCACCATCAACAATGGGCAGCTTCTCAATCTTGTGCTTACCCAGCAGGGCAATAGCGTCATCAGCTGAGACACCCACAGGCGCAGTCACCAACGGCATGGGGGTCATCACCTCGCGCACGGTGAGTTTCTGCTTGTCAGCTTCAGAGACAAAGCGCATATCGCGGTTGGTAATAATGCCAACGAGTACTCCGTCGGCGTCCACGACAGGAAGGCCACTCACGCGGAACTGACCACACATGCGGTCAACCTCAGCAACAGTAGCGTCGGCACTGGTGGTGACGGGGTTGGTGATCATGCCGGACTCAGAACGCTTGACCTTATCTACCTGGTCAGCCTGATCTTCAATAGAGAGGTTGCGGTGCAAAATGCCAATACCGCCCTGGCGGGCCATGGCGATAGCCATGCGGGCTTCGGTCACGGTGTCCATAGCGCTGGAGATCAATGGCTTGTTCAGCGTGATGCGGCGGGTGAAGCGGCTGGCGGTATTTGCCTCGCTCGGAATAACGTCCGTGTGGCCGGGAAGCAGCAATACGTCGTCGTAGGTAAGTCCAACAAATCCGAAGGGATCGTTCTGGGCCATTGATTCCTCGTTCTTAATCTTTTTGTCTGAAATTCCGGGCAATTTTCCGCGCCGTTACAGTAATGCAACGCTCTTCAAGCTTAACGTGTTGGCGCGAGCTGTCATTCCCCTACTAAAGTCTTATCCGGTCGTCAATATCGCGCGTTGTTAACAAGTGCGACATAATCGACACGTATCGTCTGTCAAAGTCGACAAACGATGTAAGCAAATGGAGGGTAACGCGTGACCAACAGTTCGGTTGCTCTCCCTATGGAGGTGCAGTGGTAAACACAGCTTTAGCGCGCCGCTCCAGCCCCGTTAGCCTGCGAGTCATCTTCGGTGTACTCCTGGGCCTGTTGGTTCTCTCATTCACGCTGGGTACGGGTGCTCCCGCTGCTCACGCTGCAAGTGACGTCTGCGTCGCTAATGCAGAAACTGCGTGTTTTAACGGAACCATCAAGGGTGTTGGTGCTGGTGTCAAACTAACCATCGACGGTAACGGACTTAACGTTGTCGCCGAGACCGACAAAGACGGTAAGTGGAACGCAGCAGTTACAACTGCTGGCGTGTACACCATTACCCTCGACGAGAAGACCCTCCCTGCAGGTGTCACCCTCAAGGGCGACGCTGTTCAGGAGCGAGACATCACCCTTGGTTTCACCAAGGGTGCGATCTTCGCAGTGGATGGTGCAACTGGTGAAGGTGCTGACAACGGCCAATCACAGGAGCAAATTGCCGCAGAGGGATTCAACTGGGACCGCCTTGCACAGCAGGTAGTCTCCGGTCTTCGACTTGGTCTCCTCCTTGCACTGGCCTCTATTGGTCTCTCGCTCATCTACGGAACCACTGGTCTTTCCAGCTTCTCTCACGCTGAGCAGGTAACGCTCGGTGGTTTGCTGGGTTACACCTTCGCGAACGTACTGGGCTTGAACATCTTCGTCACCATCATCATCGTGGTTATCTTGACCGGTGCTACCGGTTACATCCAAGATGCGGTGATCTGGAAGCCGCTGCGTAAGAAGGGCCTGTCCCTGACCCAGATGATCATTGTGACCATCGGTCTGGCACTCGCAATGCAGTACACCTTCCAGATGTTCTGGGGTGCGAAGACCATTCGAATAATCAAGAACAACCCTGATACCTTTACCATCGGCCCTGTCACGCTGACCTTCGAGTCAATCTGGGCAATGGGCTTGTCGGTTATCGTTCTCATCCTGGTAGGTCTCTTCCTGCTCAAGACCCGCACGGGACGCGCAACCCGCGCCGTATCGGACAACCCAGCACTTGCTGTGGCTTCCGGTATCGACGTAGACCGCATCATCCGTCTGGTCTGGGTCATCGCCACCGCACTCGCTGGTCTTTCCGGTGTCATGCTCGGCCTGGTCCTCAACGGCATTAACTGGCAGACAGGTATGCAGCTGCTGCTGCTTATGTTTGCCGCAGTTACCCTCGGTGGTCTCGGTACCGCCTTCGGTGCACTGGTCGGTTCGCTCATCATCGGTATGACCGTAGAGCTCGCCAACTTCGTGGTACCTGGTGACTTCAAGTACGCAACAGCCCTTGTGCTTCTGATCGTTATCCTGCTGGTTCGTCCGCAGGGTATCTTCGGTCGCAAAGAGCGGATTGGTTAAGGAGGACAGTCATGGATATGTGGATTAAAGTCTTCTATGACATGTCGGCGAACATGATTCTGCCGACCACCGCTGCCTTTGCTATCGCAGCAATTGGTCTGAACGTTCACTTCGGTTTCACCGGTCTGTTGAACATGGGTCAAGCGGGCTTCATGCTTATTGGTGCGTATGGCTTCGCCATCTCCACCATTGCGGGCTTCCCTTTCTGGGCAGCCACCTTGGTCACCATCGCTGCCGGCGTGATCTTTGCGCTCCTTCTGGGTATTCCAACCCTGAAACTGCGAGGGGACTATCTGGCCATCGTGACGATTGCCGCGGCTGAAATCGTCCGCATGGTGGGTCGTGCTTCGGTCCTCAACGACATCACCGGTGGATCTAACGGTCTTGCTGGTGAGCGCTTCCGCAACACCTTCGCTGTTCTCTCACCGATGCCTGACGGTCAGACCACCATCCTGTGGTTCACCTTCGACAACACCGGTGTGAACGGTTGGTTCATCCGCATCGTCGCATGGAGCCTGGTTGTTATCTTCGCTGTTCTCGTCTGGCTGCTCATGCGCTCCCCCTGGGGTCGCGTTATCAAGGGCATCCGTGAGGACGAAGATGCTGTTCGCAGCCTCGGCAAGAACGTCTTCGCCTTCAAGATGCAGGCCCTCATTATCGGTGGTGTGCTCGGTGCTATCGGAGGTATGTTCTACATCCTTCCCACCTCACTCCAGGCAGATGCCATGGGTCGTAACATGACCTTCCTCATCTGGACCGCGATGCTCCTCGGTGGCGCTGCCACCATTTGGGGTCCCGTACTGGGTTCCATCCTGTTCTTTGCACTGCGTATCTTCATCCAGGGCACCGTGGACATCCTTGTCCCCGACGCCATCTTGAACACGCAGCAGACCGAGCAGTTCTCATGGATCATGGTTGGTGTCGCACTGATGCTGCTGGTGATCTTCAGACCTCAAGGAATCTTGGGCGACAAGAAGGAGCTGAACTTCAATGTCTAATGCAACAAAGAAGACTGCTGCTGAAGCTCGTGCAGAGCTGAAGACTGTCGCACAGACTCCTGGCGCAGCAAAGCCCGATGCCATCCTCGTGGTCGACAACGTCGTCCGTGACTTCGGTGGTAACCGTGCTGTTGACGTCGATCACTTGGAAGTCCAGCGCGGTGTCATCACCGCACTGATCGGCCCTAACGGTGCCGGTAAGACAACCTTCTTCAACCTCATCACCGGATTCGACCAGCCCTCTTCTGCAAAGAAGGCGTTTGGTGGACCCTCCGCTGACAAGGCTGCTAAGTGGTCCTTCAACGGCAAGCTGCTCGGTAACACCGCAGCTGCTTCCGTTGCCAAGAGCGGAATGGTTCGCACCTTCCAGCTGACCAAGGCGCTCTCGCGCCTCACCGTGATGCAGAACATGCTTCTCGGTGCCAAGGATCAGCGTGGAGAATCATTCCTTGCTGCTTTTGTGAAGCCTCTCTGGGCAGCACAAGAGAAGGCAAACATCGCCAAGGCCGAAGATCTCCTCAAGCGCTTCAAGCTCTATGAGAAGAAGGAAGACCTTGCCGGTAGCCTCTCTGGTGGTCAGAAGAAGCTCCTCGAAATGGCACGCGCTCTCATGAGCGACCCCGTCATGATCATGCTCGACGAGCCTATGGCTGGCGTGAACCCTGCACTGACTCAGTCACTGCTGGGCCACATCCAGTCGCTCCGCGACGAAGGAACCACCGTTCTCTTCGTTGAGCACGACATGCACATGGTTCGCCACATCTCAGACTGGGTTGTTGTGATGGCTGAAGGTCGCGTCGTTGCGGAAGGTCCTGCGGACACCGTGATGAGCGACCAGGCTGTTATCGATGCTTACCTCGGAGCCCACCACGACACCGACCTCGGCGATGACTCATTGCTCGAAGAAGGCGCAATGGACGCTCCCAAGAAGGAGAAGAAGTAATGGCTGAAGCAAAGAAGACTGGCGTCGAGCCAGTACTGCGCGCCGACAACCTTGTTGCTGGTTACCTCCCCGGTGTGAACATCCTTAACGGTTGTTCCATCGAGGCTTACCCTGGTGAGCTCATCGGCATCATCGGCCCTAACGGTGCCGGCAAGTCGACCCTCCTCAAGGCACTCTTCGGTCTGGTCAAGATCCGTGAAGGTTCTGTCACCCTCAACGGTGAAGACATCACAGGCTTCAAGACCAACAAGCTGGTTCAGATGGGTGTGGGCTTCGTGCCTCAGACCAACAACGTCTTCCCCAGCCTGACCATCCAGGAGAACCTCCAGATGGGTCTGTTCCTGCAGCCCAAGCGTCTGAACGAGCGTCTCGAAGCCATCTTTGACATCTTCCCCGTGCTCGCTGACCGTCGTCAGCAGAGCGCAGGTTCGCTGTCCGGTGGTGAGCGTCAGTCCGTCGCTATGGCACGCGCCCTGATGATGGACCCTAAGGTCCTTCTTCTGGACGAGCCATCTGCTGGTCTGTCTCCAGTTCGTCAGGATGAGACCTTCATTCGCACACGCCGCATTAACAAGGCTGGCGTCTCGGTCATCATGGTGGAGCAGAACGCTCGTCGTTGCCTCCAGATTGCTGACCGTGGATATGTTCTCGACCAGGGACGCGATGCCTATACCGGCACCGGCCGCGAGCTGGCCGATGACCCTAAGGTCATCGAGCTCTACCTCGGCACCCTGGCAAAGGATGTTGACGCGAAGTAGTCACAAAGAAACTCATTACTCGCCCTCTGCACACGTGCAGAGGGCGAGTTGTTTAACGCCGAGAAAATAATTGACATATATAGTCCGATATCAGACAATATATGTATGTCTCTCACTGTTTCACAAGCTGCCCAACAAGCGGGCATCTCAGCTAGGCAAGTGCGCAGAGCAATTGAAGAAGGCATTCTCTCGGCTGATCGAGTAGGCGCGAGCTACATTATTCAATCCCGACAGTTACAGGCGTTCTCTAGGATCAATCACCGAGGACGCAACTGGAGTGCAGAAACTCAGAATGCAGCACTATCTCTCCTTTCTGGAACCAATGTGGAAGGCCTTGACAGCACAGAGAAGAGCAGGCTGAAGAAGCGGGTAGCGACCATGGCGCTACACGCGCTTATTGGTCAGATCATGAGAGGGCGATATGCGCTGAGGAGATCGGCTACCTCAACTACTCTCAATAATCTTGATATGGCTGTACTTCCTGAGCTGGGACTTTCAGCCAAAGGGGGAAACGCTGTCCTCATTGCTGAAAACGCATCTAGTCGTGCACGTGAGCTACGACTGGCACAAGACTCCACAGGTGACATTGTTGTTGTCGAAGGAACTCAAGCACACCGTAAAGTACTCGAAGCATGTGCCCTCTATATCTTCGGAGATGTGAGAGAGCATTCTGCAGCGCAAACCTGGTTAGAGGAGCTTCGGGGAAAACTGTGACGGAACGTGAGACTGTGCATCTTGATGCAACGGGGAGTGAATGGCTAGAACCACCCTGGCCTGTTGCGTTTGAACTTGCACGTCTTCTTCCACAGAGGTCGTGGACACTTGTCGGTGGTCTCATGGTTTCTCTCCACGCACAGCTGGCAGGGTTGCCTCAACCACGAACAACGACAGATGTCGACAGTGCATTGCATCTTGAAACAGGAGTTGTTTCATTTGCTCAGACTGCAGCGTTGCTGCAGAGCGCAGGATTCACCCTGAATGAAGAAACTAAATTCGCGTACCAATTTGAACGAAACATCGGAGATGAACTACAGCCGGACAAAGTTGATGTTCTTTGTGCTGATAGGTATGTAGCGAAGAACAAGCCTGCTTATCTGGGCAGGCCCCTATTCGGGGTTGCTGGGGGAACTCGGGCGCTTCAAGAGACAATCAATGTTGAGCTCGAGACGGGAGACGGGACTGTTTCACTTGTCATTCCCAGCGTGAGAGGAGCGCTAGTCCTCAAGGGTGCCGCATACCTGGAAGACTCACGTGACAAGATGCGTCATGCTGAGGACGCAGTGTTGTTACTGGCATGCCTCACAGATACAGATCACGTTCTGAGTGGGTTGAGTAGCGAGAGTCGCAAGCGGGTCAAAGCAATTGCAACGGTGTTGAACCAGAGCACATTGCCTTGGACAAACCACACTCAACTCGTTCAATCTCTGGCGAAGGAAGCACTAGAAGCTTTAGTTGGGAAACTGTAACGCTGATAGTTGTCATTGACTCCCAGTAGTCATAGACATAAAATGAGTTAGTTACGTACTTGATGTACGTCACGTACGTAAATTAGAGAAACGTGGAGATTGCCAATGTCGATCATTGCCGACTACCCCAGCTTCAGTAGCGCTCGAGAAAACCTCAAAGAAGTTCTTGATGCGACCGAGCACGGGGTTTCCGTCTCTGTTTCCAGGCAGGGCAACGTCTCTGTGGTGCTGCCTTTGGACCGTTTACGTGACTATTTCTTCCGAACAGTCAGCCCACGCATTTCCATCTTCACGGAGAACACTCTCACCGTCGCCCTGATGGTAGATAGTCCCTTCGCTGCTGAAGGAGTTGACCTAGACAGTGCATTGACTGATCTCGCCCTGGTACTACGGGAGTATGCAGCTGACTGGGATACCCGATTGAAAGATGCACCCAACCACCAGCAATACTGGGCGCTCGTTCAACTCGTGAAGTACTCAACAGACGAACAGCTACGTGAATGGTTCGAGACAGGTGGCGAGTAACACCTACCCACCCGCAGATCGAGAAAGCCACGATGCTTTCTGTCGGACCGAAGGGTGGACCCTTGTTCGCGGTGCCACGGGAAAACCCGTCTCACATCACAGGACCTATGAAATAACACTGTGGGACGGTCGAGTACTCCGGACGCGTATTTCCAGGCCCATCAATTCTTCGGAGTATGGCCCACACATGTGGTCACACATACTCAAGCAACAGCTCGAAGTCACTCAGGAGGAATTCTGGAATTGCGTAAGAGAGGGACAGCTTCCTGACCGCGGGTTTGAGCCACTTACTGCACCTCCACAAAGCCTGCCGCTCTTCCTGCTCAGAGAACTCATGCGGCTCGGGGTGAGCGAACAAGATGCCCTCACACTCACTCCTGCAGAGGCTGCTGAGAAGCGAGCTGATCTCTTGGCAGGTGCCGAAGGCGCCGTTTAAGGTTTCGGGGTAGATGCGTCTAGCTCTAATGCCAAGCCCGATTTGAGCGTTCTGCGATAAGTTGAAACTATGGAACAACGCGAGGTAATTCAAGCTCTCAGAGAGTTTGTTCGAGAGCGTGATTGGGGTCAGTTCCACACTCCAGAGAACCTCGCCAAGAGCGTGAGCATTGAAGCTGCTGAACTTCTGGAAAACTACCAATGGGGAAGCCCAGCCAATCTTGAAAACGTCCAAGATGAGTTGGCTGATGTGCTGACCTACTGCCTTCTCTTGGCGGATAAGTTGGGGATGGACCCGAACGAAATAGTTCTAGAAAAGCTGGCTAAAACTCAACAGAAATACCCTGTTGAGAAAGCGCGGGGGCGCAGCGATAAATATGACCAGCTTTAATATCGAGCGACTTCCTTTCGACAAAGGCGCAGTAACAACTTGGGCTGAAACAAACCCTCGCCACAAGAACTGGCCTGTTGTTTACACAATTGAAGGCTCTGATGAGATTTACGTTGGTGAATCCACCAACGTGGCAAACCGTATGTTTCAGCACCTGGCTGTGGAACAACGCCAGCACCTCAAGAAGATCAAGGTCATCCTTGATGACCGCTTCAATAAGTCCGTTTGCCTGGACCTCGAGTCACAGCTAATTCGTTACCTCGCGGCTGACAGCAAATACAAAGTCCTCAACGGAAACCACGGCATCACAGATGCCGATTACTTCGAACGTGATCGCTATCGCGAGACTTTCAATGAACTCTTTGAGGAGCTCCTCAAAGAAGGTGTCTTCACGCGAAGCATCCCAGACATTGTTAACAGCGACCTATTCAAGTTCTCACCATTCAAAGCACTGAATACAGATCAATCTGTGGCTATTGAGGGTGTTCTTGAGAAACTCTTTGAAGACCTCGAGAACAAGACAGATACACCCATCGTTATCCAGGGAGACCCTGGCACGGGTAAGACAATCGTTGCCGTCTATCTCATGAAGCTCCTGGTCGACATCGCGAAGAGTCAGCCAGACGAACAGCTCGATAGCGACTCAATGTTCTCTGACTTCTTCCAACAGGGTTACCGAGAGCAGCTCACAGACTTCACCATCGGGTTGGTCATTCCGCAACAGTCCTTGCGGAAGTCCATTGAGAAGGTGTTTGCAAAGACACCTGGGCTCTCAAAGTCCATGGTTTTGAGTCCCTTCGATGCAGGTGCGTCGAAAGAACATTACGACCTCCTTATCGTGGACGAATCACATCGACTGGGTCAGCGTTCTAACCAGCCCTCTGCAGCTCAGAACAAGAAGTTCACGGAGATCAACACCGCGTTGTTTGGCAATGATGACTTGTCATGGACGCAATTGGACTGGATCAAGGCTAAGAGTACTCACCAGCTCTACTTGTTGGACTCGGCACAGAGCGTGAAGCCAGCAGACCTTCCGGCAGAAGTCACTGCTGCGCTTGTTGAACAAGCACGCCAGGCAAATAGCTTCTTCCGACTGGTTTCCCAGATGCGTGTGGGAGGTGGAACCGACTACATCGAGTTTGTTGGCCGAATTTTTGCTGGAACACAGCAAGGACCTGAAACCTTCGGGAACTACGAACTCCGATTCTTTGATGACATTGCTGAGATGCGTGAGTCAATCTTCGAGAAAGAGAAAGTAGTAGGGCTTTCTCGAATGATTGCAGGCTATGCCTGGCCATGGGCTAGTAAGAACGACCCAACTGCTGTGGATATTCAGATCGGTAACGTTGGTCTCACATGGAACCGGACAGCCACAGACTGGATCAACTCACCCACTTCACTCGAAGAGGTCGGGTCTATACACACTGTTCAGGGCTATGACTTGAACTACGCCGGTGTAATCATTGGGCCAGACCTCGGGTATGACCCAGTTGCAAAGAAGATCGTCTTTCATCGTGAGAATTATCACGACAAGAAGGGCAAAGAAAACAACCCCAGGCTCGGTATCGAGTACACAGATGAAGATCTACTCAACTACGTGGTGAATATCTATCGAGTGTTGCTTACCCGAGGGATCAAAGGGACGTTTGTGTATGTGTGCGATCCGGCACTTCAGAATTACCTGAGGCAGTTTTGCCAACCTGGTTTATTTTCTAACAAATAGGATTTTTGATTACTGCGATAAGCGGGAGTACTTTCATATGACCCATAATCAAAGATTCTTTTGCAGAAAGCCTGAAGCGTGGCAGGCAACATCTTGTTTGAATTCAAATAGCTGAGTACAGGCAATGTAGATATGAAAATTAGACTTTCTAACAAATTCCGCAATCAATTGAAGTCAAAATAGTAAGTACTAAATTAGTTCCCGCAACTAATTAGGCAACGGTTCACTGTTCACTTGCGGGGAATATTTCTAAAAATCACTTGTATTTTAAAAAGCCACGAAGATTGTTTTCAATTTTTCTTACTTCAATCTCAAATGTGTCAAATGGTTTTAGGCCTATGACAATCATCGGGATTGTCAATAAGTTCCTGAGGGGACGAAGATGCATTTTGAAATCATCATATGTTCCAACGGTATTGTCGAAACCGCCCTCGCGTTTTAACGTTTCCGTTGCAGTGACGATGATTCCCATGCCAGTTTGGGTTTCTTTTCGCACGTGATTTAATTCACCTGCCAAAACAGGTTTGATTAGATTCCATGCAGTTGATCCATCATTATTAAAAGCAACCTCAACGGAAATCCCTGGTGTCGGTTCTAAGTTTTGTTCTAACTCAAAATGATCATGACTTCCAAGAGATTTAGCAAAATCAAGTCTCCACTTTTTATCTCTCTTGGTATCGCTATATCCAGGCTCACCAAAAATGCGTGGCTCAGAAATCCAATCATTTTCAGTGAGTCGTTTTTTTATCAATGCATTGATTGATTTTGAGACGCTTTTCGCTTTTCCCTCGTGATTTGTTTTGAAATGTTCAGAAACTTCTTCTTCGGAAATTGAGAGTATCGCTTGCTTAAAACTCTCCCAAAGTTCTAGGTAGCCAGGCTCGTTTTCTGCAATAACCAGAGCGTTTCTATGAGAGTGGACATCAAAGTACATTTTTTTCCCCTTTTACTTCAATCCAGTCTTTTGATAGTTGAAAGCCAATTTTTTCTACTATTCCTACAACAAGAGCATTGCCCATAAAGAATGCTCGCTTTACGTCAGAAATCGCTTCACCATTCAATCCGGTCGATGTCCAGTTATCCGGGAATCCGTTGAGGCGTTCTAGCTCAACGGGAACTAGGCGACGGTATCTTCCATCATTTGTTTGAATGATGTGCTTGAAACGAGAAGCTGACGAGCCACCTTCGCCAGTGAGAATCGTCCGTGACGGATTGCTCTGCAAGTCTGGGAATGCCATAGAGCCTTCTGCATAGAAGTATTTAGTTCCACTGGCAGTGTGAGTGCGCTCTTCACGTTTCGCGCCCTTGAGATACTTCCAGTTAGCAAGTTGGTCTTCTGGAACAAAGTATTCAGAAGGAACATCTTCTTCGGGAAGCAGAACACTGCCAAGATTGCCGAGTCCTTGTTCTCTAGCAATCACATCGGCTGTGAAAACATGTCGGTTAACCATGTAGCCGGACTTCTTGAAGGGGCTTAGTTTTCCGCCTATGTCAAAGTTCTCTGTTAAATCTGCAAGGTCGCCTTCGAGTCGGAATTCGGAAACCAGTGACCCAGTAGGAATGGCCTCCACGGGGAGAGCTTTAGCTATGGTGCTTTCGCTATCAAGGAAAGAAGCAGGCTCCGCATTTTGAGGAACCCCGAATACCGAGAGGTCTTTTGCGACGATGAAAACACGCTTACGACGCTGTGGGAAGCCGTACTCAGCAGCATTGACTACGCGCCATTCAACGAAATAACCAGCGTCGCTCATTGATGCGAGCATGATTGCGAAGTCACGGCCTCTTTGACTTGCAGGGGACTTGAGAAGTCGATCTACGTTTTCAAGAAAAACGATGGGGGGTCGATTAGCTTCAACAAGTCTTAGAATTTCCCACCAAAGGACGCCCTTTTTGCCTTTGAGTCCGGCAGAACTTGAAAGTGTTTTCGCTACCGAATAGTCCTGGCAGGGAAATCCACCAACGACCATTGTTGTCTTGGGGATTTCTCGTTTGCCTGAAATGTATTCATCGAGGACAACAGCTATGTCTTCGTTTGTGTGGCCTTCATCGCCAAACCGAGCCGAGTAAACAGAAGAAGCGTGTTGCGCCTTTGTCGAAGGTTCCCATTGGTTCGAGAAAGACGTTTTCCATCCGCTGCGTGAAAGACCGATACGAAAACCGCCAACTCCCGCAAACAGTTCGCAAACAGTCCCAATCGGGTTCTGTGGCTCGGTGTAGTTGCTCAAGATTTAATCCTTTGATGTGTTCTTCAAACGTACTTGATCGATAGAGAGAAGCCGGGATCCGCGCCGGAAGAAATCAACAAATTAATTGTTATTTATTCAAAGTTCTATTGATTTATATTGAATTTTCGACGCATTAAGAACAAGTGTCCGTAGTCCTGACTAGATTGAATAAGTGGCTTCTACTTTCTAGGGGGGAGGAATAGTCATCTTGAACAATACGTTTGATAAACCTGAGTCAAACCCAGGGTTTCAAAAAGCAATTCAACTAATGCGATTGGTTGCAAACCGCGCTCCGACCATCAAAGTGGACGGACACTTTTGTACCGTAGTTGCCCCACCAACAATTGAGTACTTCCCAGGATTGTTGGCATTGGCCAACGTTAAACGAAAGCTTGGCCTCGATGTTGACCGTTCCTTAGAACTCGGCCGAGTAGCCACACTAATTTCAACGCAACTGAAGGACGTGGTTCATTCATTTCAACACATCGCAGATGGCACAGTGGGAGAAGAGTTCCTAGACCAAACTCGCTTCATCCCAGGAACCTTTCCCCCGCTGCATAAGCTTCCTGAAGATTTTCCAGAACGAAGTGATGGGGTCATACCCGAAGGCGTAGTAGACCTTCTTCTAACCACAGGCTCCAAGAAACAAATTCATGAAACTGCGCGTGAAGCATGCTGGGATTACTTCAGGCTTTGCGAGAACCCAGTAATCATCATCTGCCAGCAGCCCAGCAAAGTCGCCACTGAATTGGTTGACTTAGCAATTGAAAATGAGTGGTGGACTCCTGAACAAATCGCCGCCACCTTTGATGCAGGGACTAGCCCTGAAGACTGGTTCAGGCGGCCAATAATTTGCATCAATCCTCGTTCGATACAAAATCGACAGTGGATGGGCGAACTTAAACCCTCTGCGGTGATTGTCGTCGGCTTCTCGGCTTGGGCGACCCCAGCAAGATGGGTGTGGCCTGACCTCCCTCACACTTTGTTCTTGGACAACCGAAGTGATGATGTCCTTAGGTTCCGAACCTGGCACGACGGTCAACTGTTTCCAACTATTCATTCTGAGTTCGCGAAACTCAAAGGAATTCCTGGTCTTCCCGTTAAATTCTTTACCGAACCATTCCTAGCCCCAGAGCAATTCTCAGACTCAGATTGGGATTCTTACGGTGCAGACTTCGAATAAGAAAACACTCGACGAAGCAATCGATGCTTTCCAGAACTCTGCGAACGCTCGAATCGAAACAGCGACGCTTCAATGGCCGGAAATGACAGCCCTACTGAAGCAAATAGGGCTGCTCTCGCGTGATGAGACCTCTTCACTTTCAATCAAAGAAGAGCTTTGTATTTCTGCAACTAAATCATGGATATTTAAACTTTGGGACGGGCCTGTAGTCACTTCGGACGAAAGAACTGGCTATGAACAACTTGTCGAGTGGCTAGAAGAAGCCATCCAGGTTAACGGGGCGAAGACAACCCATTTTGAACAAATCCTGCAATGCGTATTGGCCATTGGCCGATTACCGCATCCTGCAGCCTTGTTCCTTGAGGATTGGATTACTACTCAAGATGTTCTTGAATGTAGTGAAAACAGCCCGCGAGCTGGAGAGCCAGCAATTGCGTTGATATGTAAAATGACCAACAGCAAGGATTCAATCCAGCAATGGGTGGCTTCTGAAAATCTCTTTGCTTCCGTGGAAACATATTCACGCCTTAGGCGTTCCTCCGCTTTCGAGACCATCGTGCTTTTTGGTCCTCCCAATAGATATGAAAGCTCGAGGTGGGTTGGCTCACCTGATTCAGATTTCAAAGCTCAATGGTTATTAACTGCGCCGCCTGCTACAAAAGTTGTGCTCCTGTCATGGCCCTCACATCCGCGGCTGAATCTTGACTTTGTCGGTCCCTGGCAGGGCTTTGAGGCCCCGAAAATAAGCCCGATGGACGACATGGGTGACGTTTCTCCACTCCCAGCATTTGAATTCATAGAAAAGCCACGAGAACATCTGAGTGCGTTCGACTTCGCAAACGAAATAGACGCGGTTTCTGCCCGCCAGTACGAACTACTTGGTGATGAAGACGGTCTCTGGGTGTTCTTTGACGACAACTTAGGCCCTAGGCCAAGAATCCTTAGAAGTGATTTCAGCCAAACTTTCACACCAGCGACCAAGCAAGAGCTTAAACCTGGCACACACCTTGTATTTCGCTCACATGAGGTGGAAAGGCAACACCTGCTTAATGCCTCAGAGCTTTGGTGGTCTGAAAAGTATTCGGAACATAGCTTCACTAAGGCAGAGGAATTCAAAAACGCTCTCAAGCAGAAGGTTCAAACCTTCCTTGACCTCAATGGTTTGGATGAGCTGAAAAGAAGGTTTGGAATTGCTGGCCTATCAAAGGAATACAGCATCCAGCTGCATTCACGTATCGTCGCACCAGATTATGTTGCTCCACTCAGTTCAGAAAACTATGAAGCCGTTTGTAGGGCTGTTGACTATCGAGCACCTACAGGAAGTTTTAACTTGTTGAGCAAACTTCGTACCGCACGCCAACAAGCTGGTCTTGGAATGGTGCAGGAACTTATTTTCAAATTACAGGCTGCTGCAGAAGCAGGTGAGTTAGATGAACTAACTGAATTGGGCTTCGCCAAAATTCATGACGATGTACTTGGCGAGTTATTCATTTCAACAATCGCTCACTTGTCCGCCGAAAAGGCGCTTGTCCCGCTTTCTAAGCTCGGAAGACCAGTCGACAAAGGAGGCTCACTATGGCTCAAATGATTCCCCCAACTATGCCCCCTGGGAATACAAGCCCTGGAGAGATTCAAGTTTTCGAATGGCTCCAATACGCAGAAGGAACCGAAAATTGGGTGGTGTTCCACTCCTACGACCTCCCCAAAGGCATCAACAGTCGCAGACATGAAGTCGACTTCATTGTGATGATTCCAGATTTAGGAATTGCCACGCTTGAAGTTAAAGGTCATCGAAGCGCCACTGTAAACGAGAAGGGACAATGGCGACTTGGGAGCGATAGTTTTCCTTCCCGAAACCCCGTCCAACAAGTCCTAAACACTTGTTATGCATTCAAACGTCACATAGAAAGTTGGACACCTGAAAATGTAAAGGTCGCTCCGTTCTTGCTCTTCACAGACGCAGAAGTTCCACTTCTTCCTGACCTCGACCCTGAATGCCAGCTTTCGCCAAGAGACGGTTCTGTAGTCGAACGATTGGTAGAAAAACTTCAGACAGCCGTTCGAAAAGAACAAGGAAATCTACTTTCAGAGCAATCGTTCGAGAAACTCCGCAAGATGCTTCGGCCAGATTTCGAAGTGCTAGCAAGCCCGTCGGTGCGAAGAGAACGCCTCAACAAAGACCTTCAACGCGCGACGCTTGACCAACAACGAATACTCGATGCAATCCAGGGAAACAAAAGGATTGTTTTAGAGGGTCCCCCTGGCTCGGGTAAAACCGTCATAGCGATAGAAGCTGCTCGCCGAGCTGCGCTCGCGGGAGACAAAACAAGAATTATTTGCTTCAACACTTTGCTGGGGAAGAAATTAGGCCAGGAATCAGGCGACGATTTCCCAGCGAGTAGTTTTTTCCAGTTCTTGGTTGAACGGTTCCGTGAAACTCCTCCCCCAGGTGCGAATTCAAATTGGTGGGCGGAATTCGCAAAACGAAGTGCAGAACGAATTTCTGAGGATGACCAAGTTGACCTGCTTGTAGTTGATGAAATGCAAGACCTAATGGAACCCAGTTATCTGTTGGTGTTGGACAAACTAGTGCGAGGTGGGCTTAGCAATGGCCGATGGCTGATGACGGGGGATTCCAAAAACCAAGACCTCTACAGTCGCGTTACATCTGATGTCGACCTTCCTGGCAACCCAACCAAACTCTCTTTGGTAGATAACTGCAGGAATCTAGAAGCACATGGCAAATGGGTTGAGTCTGTGAGTATGCGTCCAACTCTGTTTCGTTCATTCCTTCGCGAGGAAAAAGCTGAAGCGCCGTTTGTCATTTTTGTGGGTGACAATTCAGATGAGGCCATACGAAATGCAGTCAATTCTGCGAATAAGACTCATAAACCAGAAGACATCGTAATCCTGGTTTCAGATGTTGCTCGGCTCAAACAAATCACCGCACGCCTAGGTGTTAAGGCGTATTTCAACGGAACCAAAGATACTTGCGTTGCAACATTTAGGACGTTCAAAGGCCTAGAGTCGCCCGTTGTAATTCTTGAAGGAAGCCTCGGCGGCCCAACAGATGAATTCGTCACTGCTGCGACCCGAGCGACGGAGGAGTTAGTAGTACTTCTACCTGAAGCCGACCAGACTGAATTCATACGGAGGATTTCAGAATGAGCAAATTGTCTGCTGCTGAATCGCGAGAGTTGATGGTGAAGAACCTGAAGCTTGCTTTACACGGGCCTGAGAGTGACCAACTTGAGCGATGGCCAGGATTTCAGGATGATGTTCGCGTCATTTCACCCGACCAGGAATTTGCCAGCGATTTTCGACTAAACGTTCCTATGCACGATGGCCTTGGTAACGAGATTGTTGCCCGCCCTCCAGCCTTCCTCTACGGAATAGGAATTCTCTATCCAAAGATGACGGCACAGCAAAGCACTGAGCTCACTCTTAAGCAGCAAACGCTTGATGAGGATGAGATTGAGGAAGCGCCCACAGAAGTCAGGGCTCCAATGCAATTGGATTCGGATGATTCTCTCAGCGACTCCACTGCAGATAAAGCAGATGACGAAGCGCCAATACCAACTGAAGAGCCGAAGGGGAGACCGCGAACTCTCGCTCTGTCAGTTAATGTTCCAGTCTCAGTGAAGACATTTGAGGTGGCAATTGAGGGAGCAACCTACGAGCCCATCAACATTACGGTGGGTAGCAAAAAGAAGACCCTCTGGAAACGGAATCCATTCAAGCTCTCCTTGTCTCTGGATACGACGAAAAACAATGAGATAACGGTTGAAGAATCTGGGCTAAAGCTCCGACTGGGCCTTTCGAGGCAGGCTGGCAAAGAGAGCAACGCGCTCTGCACCGTGTTTGCTGTAAACGAAACACTGGCAAATGACGAAGTCTCACAAAACTGCCTCTTTCAGTCCAAGCTCACAATTACGTCTCAAGAGCTCCTTGCTTATCCAAGGGTTGAGCTCAATACAGATGAAACTGAAGAAAGTTTTTCGCTGCTCTACCGCCATCACCCAATAATGAGCATTGGGCATGGTTGCGATACAAAAAGCGCGCAAAACACAAATGGTTGGAGCGTTTCAACCGATGTAATGCCAGTTGTCACAGTCCAAAGCCCAAGTCCTGACATCCTTGATTCTTCAGGGCAAAAATATGCCTTAGGGATGCTAGACCTTGCCACTGATTCCAACTCTTCAGGCGAAAAAGTCGAGAGCCTACTCAACGACTACAAAGAATGGATTTCCTCAAAAGAGTTTGAAGCAGACCTTCTGGTTGTTGAGGAATATAAATCAACTGCAAACAAGCATTTAAACCTGGCCAAAGACTTCCTCAGTGACGCTGAGGCTGGTTGGAAACTTATTCAAACTGACTCGGAAATCAATCGTGTCTTCAAATGGACGAGTTTGGCAATGAATGCACAGAGGGTTTCGGCGAGCGCCAAAATTCGTAAACCGAATGAGTCTCAAAGTGCAGGCTTCAATTACGTCTATGACGAAGAATCACCGCAAAGCACTCCGAATTTTGACGCGAACTCGAATTCCCTGGGCTTCGGAAAGCTCGATTTTGAATCTCAAGGCTACTGGCGACCTTTCCAACTTGCATTTCTATTGGCCTCCATCGCTCCGCTTGTTGATAAAAACCATCCGAAGCGCGAACTAGTTGACATTATTTGGATGCCAACTGGTGGTGGAAAGACAGAGGCTTACCTTGCCCTTGCTGCATTCACGATTCTTTGGGAACGGGGGCAAGAAGTAGCTAATGGGGGGCAGCCGAACTTCCGTGTTTCGGTGATGATGCGATACACACTAAAGCTACTAACTACCCAGCAGGTGCTTCGCGCCGCTGCACTAATTTGTGCGCTCGAAATAATCCGTGTCTCTAACAGCAAGTTACTCGATGGCCCGACCAAAATTCCTTTCCGAATTGGAGCTTGGTTAGGAGGAAAAACCACCGCTAACACTTCGAAAGAGGCGGTGGGTGACTTCACCAAACTTGCAAACGGTCGAAGTTCTGAAAGAACTTTTCTACTTGCAAAGTGCCCGTGGTGCAGTGCCGAAATGGGGGTCGCAAAAGACGGCCATCTTTCGGGGTATGCAAAGAAGTCTTACAAAGATGGAAACTCCAACTACATAAGCATTTTTTGCCCAGATGCAACTTGTCCATTTTCAAGTGCTGAGGGACCTTTCAAAAGATTGCCCGTCCTCGAGGTTGATGAAGAAATCTACAAAATGCCTCCCAGCTTCATTGTTGGGACAATCGATAAGTTTGCTCAGCTCGCATGGAAAGAACGCTCCAGGCGTTTGTTTGGTCTTAGAAAATCAGACGCAGGTGAGATTGAACGTTTTGCGCCACCACCCGATTTGATGATTCAGGACGAACTCCACCTGATTGCTGGCCCCCTGGGCAGTATGAATGCCCTTTATGAGATTGCACTTGAAAATCTTTGCTTAGCAATGGGTGGTTCTAAGCCACGGATTGTTGCAGCTACCGCTACGACCAAAAACTTTGATTCTCAGGTAAAACGACTTTACGGTCGAAGTGAATCAAGGCTTCTTCCTCCATCTGGCATAGAGATAGAAGATAATTTCTTTGCAAAAAGCCCTCCTGATAATTCAAATAAGCCTGGTAAAACATATGTGGCCGTCTGTGCATCGGGCCTCGGAACAGTTGTTGAATCTCAGCTACGAGTCATTGCAGCAATGGCTCACGGGGCAGCATCACTCGAACAAGAGGAATCCGAATCTTCGGATGCTTGGTGGACGAATCTTGCTTTCTTCAGCAGTCGCAGGAGCCTCGGGCTTCAACGTGCTGCTACACAAGCATCCTTGAGAATTCACACTTGGAGTTTGACCCAAAGGTCAGGCATTAGAACTGGATATCTCAAAGAAGACGGTTCACGTAGCTCGGTTAGAAATGTCTCCAACGTTAGAGAGCTAACTGCAACTTCGGGCGAAAACATCTCACGCCTCATGAACTCCCTTCTCGTGCCGAAAGAAGATAAAGGCTCAGTTGATATCTGCTTCGCAACCTCGATGATTGAGGTCGGTGTTGACGTGCCTCGACTAGGACTTATGACAGTCATGGGACAGCCAAAGAGTGCAAGCCAATATATCCAGGTGACTGGTCGAGTTGGTCGTGATGACGACGCACCTGGACTTGTTGTTGTTGTTCTTTCTCCGTACAACGTTCGTGACCGCTCACACTTTGAAAACTTTCGCCAAAACCACGAACGGCTTTATGCAGCGGTTGAATCAGTGAGTGTTACTCCATTTACCTCTCAGTCACTCTCTAGGGCCGCTTCTGGCATGTTGACGACGGTACTTAGAGCGACGTCTGAGCAGCAACCTGTAGAAGCGTTGAAGAGCCCCGAAGCAACACAACTTATAGAAAGCGCAAGGGAACGTGCCCGAACGTTTGGCGATGAACACGCAGTGGAAGCTCTAGAAATCGAGCTGTCTCGTTTGATTCAATCGGCAGATGCTGCCCGCCGCTCATTGCACCCTGGCTGGGATGGTGCGGAGGGACTCTTACTCAAAGCTGGAGATACAACTCCCGCAGTCGAAGAATTTGACCATTGGATTGTCCCAAATTCAATGAGGTCGGTGGACCTGGAATGTGGCATGCAGCTTTCTCGAAGAAGTCCGTCAAATGCAAACCTTGGGCCAGCAAAAGCTAACGCTAGTGGCCTTGGAGACCTGGAAGAAGACCTTTTCTAATGCGCAGACCTTTCTATACTCCAATTCGACGAAATCACATTGTCGGACCTCTAGGAGTGGGCTCAATCGTTGTCTCACGCTCGGGAGTCACTGTTCTGATGACGGGCCTAGACGATTGGGTTAGGGGCATCAAAACTGATGGACCTGATGTCACGAGTCAGAACAAGATTCGTGCAGAAAGAATGAATGCCTATGAGCTTCACGATTTCGCTTTAGAAAATACGCTCGGAGTCCAAAGGTTTATTCAACCTCCCATCATCGAAGGTGGGGAAGCGGACTTCAATACTTGGTTTATTCCCTCCACAAGGTTCCCTCTTGCCGAATATTGCACTAGCCCCTGGTGCAGCACAATTACTCTCGCAAGAACCCCTGACGACCCCTCAGTGGGTTCGTGCACTAAACCTGAATGTCAGAAAACTAGAAAATTCGCCTGGAAAACTCAGCAAGTACCCGTGGTCCTTTGTTGCCCTAAGGGACATCTTGACGAAGTTGATTGGTTCGCTGAAGTCCACGATGGGGCTGATTGCCCCTACTCAGAACTTGAGTACAAAGAAACAAGTGATGGCGCTCGCCCGTTGGTCAAATGTAGGTCTTGTGGGGCCTCTAAGTACTTCGGGCCTTTAGGCCGAGGTCAATCCATTTGGACCACAAAATGCAGCGGAAGGCGGGCCTGGCTTCCAGAGTCAGCGAACGAAAATTGCGACCAGGAGATGAAATTGCTCTTGCGTACTGCGACGCAAGTTTACTTTCCAGATGTTCGCTCATCACTGCACTTGCCAGCACCAGAAGGGTTACGAGATTCTCTGGTCCGCTGGCTCCAAGAAGACTCTGTTGCTAATGCTTACGTCCGAATTCAAGGTGGAGACCAGGATGAAATTCAATCCATGATTCATCAAAGAGCTACTGTCGTCTTCCCTGACTTAGACAAAGAAGAACTGAGCAAGCATATAAAACATGTTCGAACAGGCAGTTTTGTCGGAGGTGAAGCTGGCAGAGCTGGCGAAGTAAAAGCACTGACTGCAGGGAAACGGGGAAGAACTACCCAAGATGGTCCTCCAGTCCTTGACCCAGAATTGATTCCAACCGAAAGATTCAGCAGCAGCCGCTTTGGTGTTGACGGATTAATAAGCAAGGTTGTTGCGGTCCACCGCCTTGCTGAAACACGAGTACTGGCTGGATTCACAAGAGACACCCCACCAGGCAGTAACCGAGACATTCGAGATGGGCTTGCACAAATGTGGGGGTCCGTCCCTGAAAAGGACTCTCTCACCCGCTCTTGGTTACCCGCTCATCGAGTTTATGGCGAGGGTATTTACATCGAGCTAAATCAAAGTTCGGTCAATGAATGGTTAAGCAAAACTATTGGTGCATACCCACCCGAAGTACTACGCGACCACATACTGAGTCAAAAATTTCTACTTGCGCACACCTTGGCGCATTTGCTTATCAACGTGGTCTCCTTGGAATGCGGATACCCAACCGCATCAATTCGTGACCGAATTTATGATGAAGAAGGGGTGCTAGGTCTACTCATCTATACAGCAGCTGGTGACAGCGTTGGAACCATGGGTGGGTTAGTTGAACTTGCCCGACCAGGCAAACTTGAACACGTGCTTGAGAAAGCCCTTGTAAATGGTCGTTGGTGCGGTCTGGACCCAATTTGTATATCCCCTCTGGACCACGACATCGAGAACACTCCAGGAGCATGCCACCAATGTTGTTTCCTACCTGAAACAAGTTGTGAGTGGTTCAACCATGCACTTGATAGGGCCACACTGATTGGTAGAAACGAAATTGTGGGATTTCTTGGGATTTAGAGATTAATGTTGAGCGTTTGTTTCTATTCAATGCTCAACTTTCCTCAACTTGAAGATGCCATCTTTTGGGTTGAATAAAATAACAATAGTCATTGAGTTCCAGCACTCCTTATTCTCGTTTTAACCCATTGGAGCCGAGCAGCTCCTTTGTCAGCTCCACAGCATCTTCACCAGCCCGGTAACGCTCTAGCCAGTTCGTCCACTGCTGGGCATCCAGCCGGACGAACTGGATATTGTTGAGGCCCCAAGTTGTGGTGATGAGACTGTTCGCCTGTCCACGTTTGTGGAACTTCCTCACCTGAGTGTTGAGCACAACAAACTCTTCAGGGGTGAACCCGGCAGCTCTGAACTCAAGTGCTAACTCGATCCAAGTCTTGCTGTTGGTGATGCCGGTCTTCCTGGCGTGGTTGTCATGCAGAGCCATGATGGTTGCTCCCAAGAACATAGGAGGGAACCGCAGCGTGGCTGAGGTCCATTCTCTGCGTTCTTGTTCGGCGCAGTCACCCCAGTGATCCTTAGTGGCCTCGCTGTCACGTTCAAGGTTTCTCTTGTATTCGACAATGTCCACCAAGGTGTTGCGCTGTAGTAACCACTCATAGGCGCTGAGCCCCAGGTCATCCCAGTGCCTTGCCACAGCAACCCAGAGCCTGTTCATGACAATGCCGTCACGACCATAGAGCTGCATGTTTTGTTGCTTGCCAATGGTGTTCAAGTCTGTGGGCGGGTTATCCAACAGGGCATTGCTCCACAGCCTGCGCTCATGTGGGGGGATTGGTCCCCAGAGTTGTTCTCTTTGGTGGCGGAGATCCCTGGAGAGGGGTTCTTTCTCTCCTGGTCCTCTGCCTAGGCGGTTTTGGGGCGCGGACATTGTTGCCTCCTTGTTGTTGTGGAGGCAGTGGTAGCTGCACTCCATTGACTTATCCGAACTGCAGATGCAGTTCGGATCCGTTCTTCCCCTAGGGCACCCCACTCAATGGTTGGGGGTTGCCGGATAGCTAGCTAGGTACTTGGCGCTATCGCTCTGGAACGTTGGATTGAGTATGACACAGGCCTCTGACATCAGAGGCCTGTGTGTTTAGCAACCGGGGATGAGATCCCGATCTGCGATTGCTCTGCGAAGGTTCTCTTCTGCTCTAACGAGTTGTGACTGGTTGTCCAGAATGCGTTGACGTTCGAACGCTATCTCCTCGTTCGAGTCAACGCGGTAAGCGGCAGGTGTTCCGTCTGGGTGCCACTGGAATACCTCTATGGGGCGATAAGGAGCTGCCAAGAGTTCTTCGAGGTGGGCGGTGTTACTTGCGATTGCTGCATGTGTTCCGTTGACCTCCGTCTGGGCATAGTCAACTGCTTGCTGTTTCGTTGCACGAATACTGTCGTAGTAGGCAAGTTCTGCTGGGGTGTAGGCGCAGGTTTCCACGCTTAGAGCTGAGCGCGGGGTGACAGGAGTGGTGCTCCCCGGTTCAGTGGTTCCGCCTTCAGCGCCTGTTGCAGTTTCGGGTGAGAGTTCTGCAGGTCCTGCTGTGTTGAGGTTGCTGGGCGGTGTTGTTTCTGTTGCCGCCACTGTGGGCAGAGTGATGTCCCCACTGCTATAGGCAATAGCCCCGGTGACACCGCCGCCAACGAGCACGACGGCTGCGATAAAGAGGCCGTATACCTCGGCGCGCGATGCGCGCCCTCCCGTTACTGAACGTAAGCGTGCTGTGGTTCGTTGTGTTTTCTTGACTGATGTATTCATGGTGTTGTTCTTTCCCCTCAATGAATGTGTGAAGTTAGTACTCTTCTTCGTGGTTCCACTCAGCATCTGGATCAAATCCTGACCCGTATTGGGTCTCGGGATATCCGGTCATAGCTGAGTAGCCATGGGGACCGCTGTAGTAGTCGCCATTGTTCATGCCGTCAATGGTGTCGCCGTCATTCGACGGCGTCACCTGGTTACTGCCCGGTGGGGGCGGTGTAAACATTGCTTTCACAATCGCAACGAAGAAGTAGATCACTCCCCATGCAGCGGCACCAATGCCAGCAATAAGCAGAAAGCCTGCAATAAATTCCATAGTTGTTCCCTCCAGTTGTGACTGTAGAAGGGGGTACGGACATTCCCTCCACAACCAGAGGATGTTCTTCCCTCTCCACACTCTGAATTACTCAATGAGGTGTGGTCAGCACAACAGCAACAATCGCGGGATGACCTTTCTCGATTACTCCCATGTGACACTCACAGACGAGTTCATTGCTCATGTTTTGTTCGGTGAAGAGGGAGACCCAGGAAAGGGAGGACACCTCTCTGGGATGAAACATGAAAATAAGACGGAGTTCCCGCCAGATTGGTCACAAGAACACATTGTGACTGCTCTCCAGAGCGTGCTGAAACAGCCGGACTTCGTTGAGCTGGTAGGCGCCAGAGTTTTCTTGAAGCGCATCGTCGCAGGCGTTGAGATCAGAGTTGAACTTGCTCCATATAAGTCAGCACTTAATCCTTTTGCTGCCTACCCGCTCCGCGGACCAGGAGTTATCCAAAATGTGATGGGCGTTCAGGTGCCGAAGCCCTTCCACAATCTTAGGAACGGAAGATAATATGACTGTCATGACCGACCCCATGATTGCTGCACGAGGAATTCTTACTCTCATCAGCCAAACAGTTGACGAGGAAGACTTGACTCTTGCTCATGAATCACTCGATTATGGCTATCCTCGGAGCGCGGTTTATTGCGGTGTTGCAGCAGCGCTCCAAGCAGAGGCGCCCATTGCAGAGAACATTCGCCAACTCATCATTCATGAATTTGCTTGGCCAGAAGCAGAACTCAAAGATGTCATGGACCTACTCGAACACATTCCGCTCAAAGCGGCATAAGTGAATCGTCAGTGTGGGCGGAGCATCAGCTCCGCCCACATCTACTTAACCCGTGATGCTGGCTGTGCCAGCTCCTCCACAGCAGGAGCTGTGAGGTCCTTGCGCACAGTAATGATTTAGCCGGGTTTTTGCTCGCTGAGCGTTTCTACTCTGTGGCGCATGGCCTTCGAATCCTTTGCGCATGTTCCGGTTACTGAGGAACTCCTTCGGCACGTGTGGGAAGGGGAGGCGGATCCCGCCAAGGGCGGGCATCGCCATGGACTTGGAAGGGAAGGGAAGACTGAATTCCCCGAAGAGTGGACTCTGGTGACTGTCACAGAGGTAATACTTGCCACTCTTGCTCATCCTCAGTCGATCCACGTCTACGAAGAAAGAACTTTTCTCCTTCGCGAGGTAAAGCAAGTGATTCTCCAAATTGAAATGCGGAAACTTGCAGGAGGATTCACAATCAAAAGTGTTTTCCCGGTGTGCGGCGAAGGGGTATTTCGTAATCAAAAAGGTCGTCGACAATTACTCCCCCTCGATATCTCAGTTATGGAGTCATAAAATGTTCACTATGGACGAATCAACGCTTTTAGCTCACGCACTGCGTGACTACCTTCGTGTCCAACTCACGGATTCGCAGGTCCGCCTGATGGATAACGCCCTGCAAGCAGGAGAGCCTGTCAGCGCTCTAGGCGCTGGGTTGAGTATTGCTGCCCACAACTCTGTTGCTCTGCCGCCCATATTCGCTGAAAAGATTCTCCACCTGGAGAGCCTCTCGGCTGATGAAATCGCAGACTTCACTACTGACTTCACGCACATCCCTGTGTGGTTGAAGATGGTTTCCTAAGACGCTCATGGACGAATCCACTTTGCTTGCCCACGCGCTTCGCGACTATATGCGCAAGAACGTGGAGGAATCTGAGCTGGGTTTCATTGATTCCCCGTTAGACGCAGGTGAGCCGTATTCCGCAATTACATCTGCGTTGAGTATTGCCCAACACTTCTCGATACCTATGCCCCCGGTTTTTGTTGATCACATCACAGCGCTCAGTAGCTGGACCAGTTCTGAAAGAACAAATCTAGAGCGTCAACTTGAGTCATTACCTGCATGGTGGGAGCTGGCTTCCTAGATGCGTGTTCTGAGGTGTGGGTGGAGCTGACGCTCCACCCACAGTTATTTCACCCGTAATGCTTGCTGTGCCAGCTCCTCCACAGGAGGAGCTGTGAGGTCCATGCGCACAGTAATGAGTTAGCAGGGTTTTTGCTCGCTGGGCGTTCCTACTCTGTGGCGCATGGCCTTCGAATCCTTCGCGCACGTTCCTGTTACTGAGGAACTCATTTGGCATGTCTGGGATGGAGAAAAGAACGGTCGAGACGGCGGGCATCGTTATGGTTTGGGCCGTGAAGGTAAAACTGAATTCCCTGAAGAGTGGGACCGCGAAAAAGTTCGTCAGTCGATTGAAGAGGTGTTGCATAAACCTCAAGTAATCCGCGAAAACAAAGGATTCATTATTTGCCTACGTCAAGTGGGAATGGTTGTTGTCGTAGTTCGTTTATTTCGTTCCAATAAACATATCTATGTGCAGAAGGCGTTTCCACTGTGTGGCGTGGGAGTTTTTCAAAATCTCAACGGTCAGAGAATTCAACGGCCCCTCGATTTGTCAACATTGGAGGCATAACATGTTAGTTATGGATGAAAGCGAATTCATTGCACGTGCACTGCGTGACTATCTTCGTTCGCGAGTGGACCAGAAAGTCATTCGCTCAATGGATTGGGACCTCGAAGCGGGAGAACCTGTCTCCGCTGTCTGCGAAGGACTAGCCATCGCAGATCAATATTCACTTTCTCTGCCGCCGCTTTTTGTTCAGAAAATTGAGGGAATTGAAGATCTTCGCGATATGGAACGTGAATTTATCGTTGAAAGATTAGCTAACCTCCCAGCCTGGTGGGAACTAGCTTCCTAAAGCGTTTTCTGAGGTGTGGGCGGAGTTGATGCTCCGTCCACAGTTGCATTACCCGTGATGCTGGCTGTGCCAGCTCCTCCACAGGAAGAGCTGTGAGGTCCATGCGCACAGTAATGAGTTAGCCGGGTTTTTGCTCACTGAGCGTTTCTACTCTGTGGCGCATGGCCTTCGAATCCTTTGCGCATGTTCCGGTTACTGAAGAACTCCTTCGGCACGTGTGGGAGGGAGAGCCGAATGGCCGCCAAGGCGGCCATCGCTATGGCTTGGGACGGGAGGGGAAGACGGAATTTCCTGAAGATTGGACTCTTGAACTTGTTCAACTGGGTATCGAGTTGACGTTGGCTCAACCCCAATGGGTCAAGAGGGCTGAGCACAAGATCACAATGCTTCGACAGTTTGCACAAGTGTTGATTGCTGTAGAGCTCAGAACCAAAGAGAAAGAACACTTCTTTGTCACGGCATATCCCATGAATGGTGTGGGCGTGTATAGAAATCAGCTAGGTATCAAAGTGTTATTACCCCTCGAGTTACCGAAATGGGAGTCATAGAATGATGTTTATGGATGAAAGCACACTGTTAGCACATGCTCTGAGGGACTACCTCAGACCACAGTTGAGCAAAGATGACATCCTCATGATGGATCTTCCTATCCAAGCTGGTGAATCGGTGTGCGCCCTAGATTCCGGTCTCTGTCTCGCTATTGAGCACTCCATAGCTCTTCCGCCTATTTTCGGAGAGAAAATTCTCGGCCTCGAATGGCTGAGTGATGATCTTGTTGAGATGTTCACCGAAGAGCTGAGCAAGATCCCTACTTGGTATCAGTTAGCTTCCTAACGGTTGTTTCAGGGTGTGGGCGAAGCAGTAGCTTCGCCCACACTTCGTTAACTAGATCTCTGCCCTATGGGGTTGTTTTCAAGTAGCTAGTCGTGCTCTTCATGGTTCCACTCCGCATCGGGGTCGAACCCTGACCCGTATTGGGTCTCGGGATAACCCGTCATAGGGGAGTAGCCATGGGGGCCGTTGTAGTAGTCCCCATTGTTCATGCCATCGATCTCGTCAGAGGCGGTGGTGTTTGTTGTGCTTCGTGTGACTGGTGACGCTGTGCCTGACAAGGCTTTGCCGATGGCAAAGAGAAAGGCAAAGAACCCCCAGATGATGAGTACTAGTCCTCCGAAGAGCAGTAGTCCAAAGAAAATATCCATTGTTGTTCCCTCCAGTGAGTGACTGTAAAGGGAGGTACGGACATTGGGGTTATACGTTCAGTGCAACCAGCAATGTGCAGACGGCACTGACCAGCAAGACAGGAACCCAGGTGTTCCGCTCTTTCTTGCTTTTGCTGTTGCTGTTCACAATGAGACCCAGCACGGCAAAGCCAAACCAGAACCAGTTCACTATGGCGTTCTGTCCTGGGCTCAGTGCGCCAATGACAACAATGCTCATGTTCTCCGATTAGGAATTCTGTGTTTTTCCTCCACAGCATGCAGCTGTGGAGGTTTCTCCACTGATGTCACAAATGATGAGTGAGGAGAAGACCTGTCTTTCTAATCTTGCGCGCATGGTGTTTGAATCCTTTGCGCATGTTCCTGTTACCGAGGAACTCCTTCGGCACGTGTGGGAAGGAGAGCCGAATGGCCACCAAGGCGGACATCGTTCTGGCCTGGGACGTGAGGGAAAGACTGAATTCCCAGCCCATTGGACACCAGACATCGTGGAAAACGCAATTCGCACGATTCTAGAGAAACCTCAGTTCGTTGGTCATTACGGCAACGACATCGTTCTCGGGAGCAACTTCAGAGGGATCATGGTGGTGGTCAAACTCAAGATGAGGAGAAACCACTTGTTTATCGATTCTGCATTTCCAGACTCAGGACCCGGGGTAGTGCGCAATGACAGAGGAGTTCCCAGGGAAATACCTCTCAATAATTACATCTTGGAGGCGTAAAATGCAGCGTATGGACGAATGCACACTTGTGGCACATGCTCTGAGGGATTTCCTCAGGCCTTCAATCGGCCTGTCCGAAATGCAATTCATTGATATGTCAATGAATGCGGGCGAACCTTATTCAGCCATCTCAACTTCGTTGGGAATCGCTCAACATTTTTCTGTGGCAATTCCACCCATTTTTATTGAACGAATCCAGCAATTGCCTGGTTGGAATGAAGAGGATCGCGAAGTTCTCTCTGAACAGTTCGCAGAATTGCCCACGTGGTTTCAACTAGCTTCATGAAGTGGATTTAGCTGTGTAGCTTTCTAGTTCAGTGCCACCAGCAGTGTGCAGATGGCACTAACCAGCAAGACAGGAACCCAGGTGTTCCTTTCTTTCTTGCTTCTGCTGATGCTGTTCACAATGAGACCCAGCACGGCAAAGCCAAACCAGAACCAGTTCACTATGGCGTTTTGTCCTGGGCTCAGTGCGGGGTTCAAGATTCCTGCCTGGGCCAGGTAGTGACCGGACTGGGCAACCATGATGATGGCGGAGACCGTTGCTGTCACGCGGAACTGCCCAGGCAGCTTTCCGGGGTGCTGACCACCCATGGTGTATTCGCCTAAGGGAGCTCCGGCAACCAAGGCAATCTGGAAGATGGCCACGCCTAAGGCGATGACGGCTTGGATCAGTGCGGCAATGACAACAATGTTCATGTTCACATTCTTGGAATGCTGAGGTCCTCGGCATCGCGTAGCCTGAAGTTATGAGCGATTTAAACGAAGTAGGCGACCGCGACAACTGGATCTGCTGGTTGTGTGACACCCCTGTTGATGCTGATGCCTCGGTGAACTCAGACCGTGGTCCGAGTGTGGACAGCTACTCCGTTGCGAAGTCAAAGAAGAACGTGGTCACCGTGGAGCGTTTAGCTCACCGTGATTGCAACACCATGAAGGGCAAGAAGCCTCCGGTTGTTGCGTGGTCTCCAGAGCTTTTGGTGGTGGACCCTTCTCCGATTGTGGCAACTGTTGACCGTTTGGAGCGCAAGGGTGGCCGTGAGGTCATTGCTCGCTGCCCCAGCCAGGAAGATGCCGAACAGGCATCAGAGTGGTTGTTAGATCGCCTCTCTCGCTATGCGCCTGACCTGGCAGTGTCTACCCAGATCACCTCCGGTGGCGGGCAATACATGCTGTTTATTCAGGCTGACTAAACCAGGCCTGTACTGTTTCGTTCGCTTTCGAACGAATCGAACTTTCACTCAGTGAACGTTTCTTCAACGTTGCTGTGCGTGTAACTCTGCATGAATGCGGAACTATTCCCTTTTCACTGGGAGGTATCTGTGAATTCTCTGGAGTGTGGGCATTTTCCTTTGGTAGTTTGGCTCTAGGTGCGTGATGCAGTTGAGCTGACTGCATGGGAATCACGTCAAAGGAGAAATTGTGGAAACCGCAGGAAAATGCCCCGTTATTCACGGAGCGCAAACAACCACTGGAAAGTCCAACATGGACTGGTGGCCTAACGCCCTCAACCTGGACATCTTGCACCAGCAAGACACCAAGACCAACCCTTTGGGTGAAGGCTTCGATTACCGCGCACAGGTCAGGCAGCTTGACGTTGCAGCGCTGAAGAAGGACCTCACCAACCTCATGACTGATAGCCAGTCATGGTGGCCCGCTGACTGGGGTCACTACGGCGGTCTCATGATCCGCATGGCGTGGCACTCGGCTGGTTCTTACCGCACCGCCGATGGTCGCGGTGGTGCTGGAAACGGAAACTTCCGTTTCGCACCATTGAACTCCTGGCCTGACAACGTGAACCTGGACAAGGCACGCCGTCTGCTCTGGCCTATCAAGCGCAAGTATGGAAACAAGCTCAGCTGGGCTGACCTGTTCATCCTCGCTGGAAACGTGGCCTACGAATCCATGGGTCTGAAGACCTTCGGCTTTGGTTTCGGCCGTGAAGACATCTGGCACCCCGAGCTCGACGTCTACTGGGGTTCTGAGAAGGAATGGCTTGCGCCTTCTGACTCTCGCTATGGCAACCTGGAAGACCCTTCCACCATGGAGAACCCTCTGGCTGCAGTCCAGATGGGTCTGATCTATGTGAACCCTGAAGGTGTCAACGGTAACCCTGACCCCCTCAAGACTGCTCAGCAGATTCGTGAAACCTTTGCCCGCATGGCAATGAATGACGAAGAGACGGTTGCTCTCACCGCCGGTGGTCACACCGTGGGTAAGGCTCACGGTAATGGTGACGCCGGTAACCTCGGCCCATCCCCTGAAGGTGCTGACATTCAGGAGCAGGGCCTCGGTTGGATGAACCACACCACTCGTGGTGTGGGACGCGACACCGTCAGCTCCGGTATTGAAGGCGCCTGGACCACCAACCCCACCCAGTGGGACAACGGCTACTTCTACCTGCTGTTCAACTACGACTGGGAGCTGACTCACTCTCCTGCAGGGGCGCAGATCTACCACCCCATCAACATCAAGGAAGAAGACAAGCCTGTCGATGTTGAGGATCCTTCGATCCGCCTCATGCCCATGATGACCGACGCAGACATGGCCATGGTCAAGGACCCTGCCTACCGTGCGATCTCGGAGCGCTTCTACAACGACCCTGCCTACTTCTCTGAAGTATTCGCTCGTGCGTGGTTCAAGCTCACTCACCGTGACATGGGACCCAAGGTTCGTTACATCGGTCCAGAAGTTCCCGCAGAGGACCTCATCTGGCAGGACCCTGTACCTGCTGGCAACGCTCAGTATGACGTTGACGCAGTGAAGGCAAAGATTGCTGCAGCTGGCCTGTCCATCTCGGACATGGTGTCAACCGCATGGGATTCTGCGCGCACCTTCCGTGGCTCCGACCTTCGTGGTGGTGCTAATGGTGCTCGCATTCGTCTGGAGCCTCAGAAGAACTGGGAAGGCAACGAGCCTGAGCGTTTGGCTCGCGTTCTTTCTGTTCTGGAGCCCATCGCTGCCGAGACCGGCGCCAGCATTGCTGACGTCATTGTTCTTGCTGGAAACCTCGGTGTTGAGCAGGCAGCCAAGGCTGCCGGTCACAACGTTGTTGTTCCCTTTGCTCCTGGTCGCGGTGACGCAACCCAGGAACAGACTGATGTTGAATCCTTTGAGCCTCTCGAGCCCATCCACGATGGTTACCGTAACTGGCTCAAAAAGGATTACACCGTCAGTGCTGAAGAGCTCATGCTCGACCGCACTCAGCTCATGGGCCTCACCGCTCCTGAGATGACTGTGCTGGTTGGTGGCATGCGCGTGCTGGGAACCAACCACGGAGGATCCAAGGTCGGTGTTCTCACCGAGCGTGAAGGTCAGCTGACGAACGACTTCTTCGTCAACCTCACCGACATGACCTATGCCTGGGAGCCTGCCGGAAGTAACCTCTACAACGTGCGTGACCGCAACAACGGTCAGGTGAAGTTCACCGCATCACGAGTTGACCTCGTATTCGGTTCAAACTCCATCCTCCGCGCCTACTCTGAGCTTTATGCTCAGGACGACGCCAGCGAGAAGTTCGTCAACGACTTCGTCGCTGCCTGGACCAAGGTCATGAACGCAGATCGTTTCGACCTGACTGCATAGTCGACAGAACAAAGAAGTAGGGCACTGGAGAAATCCAGTGCCCTACTGTTCTTAACCCTTCAGGATTAGGACAAACCTTCTTCTTTCATGCGCAGGGAGATGACCTGCGCGAAAAGTTCGGGGTCGATTGACCAGTCAAAGGGCAGCTGAATAGAGCGCGTGCCATGTTTGTAGTGAGTGAGCTGTGGCATCAACTCGGTCACGGCAGTGTCGGTCACTGTTAACAAGTTGGTGTGCTTCTTTGTCGGCATGAAGCCAAGGATGTATTTCGTCCCACTCTTGAACATGGGTTGATTCCAGGCGATAACAGGTTCCAGTTCTGGATAGTTCGTGCTCACCCACTCCACCAAGGACGTGATGTGCTCGAGCTGCTCTGGAGCAAGTGATGCGTAGAAATCTGTGAAGTTATCAAACTTGGGCATGGCTGTGCTCCGGTTTAGTACTCGCCCTTGACCACGAAGAAGCTGCCACGGATAGTTCCGGCCAGCTTGGACTTCATGCGTGCGAACTTGAACTTCCCTAGTTCTTCAGGGATTTCCATGCCGTCAGAGAGTTTGAAGCCCACCGCACGCTTCTTGTTGTCGCTGACGGTGTAGAGAACGTTGATGGCCAGGCCACTTTCATAGAACACGTAGGTCCAGCGCGTCAGACCGTCTGCGGTGTCGATCATCATCTCGGTGACCTCGAGGGGTTTGGAGGAGACCACAATGTCGCGCTCAAGAAGAACCTTGGCCACGTAGTCCACGAGCTCTGGAGCTTCGCTGGCAGGCGTGGTTTCAAACACCAGGTCGTACTTGTTCTTGAAGTAACGAGCCTCGTTGGCACGAAGACCAGCAAGTGCATCCGCCCAGGGGGAGGACTCAAGTCCTGCGGTGGAGACGTTGACGAAATCTACGGGAGTGGGCATGTAGTTACCCTCTCACGGATTGCGCTGAGGTGCATCCGAGCTAGGGAGAAGGAGAGTAGACAGTTACTCCCAGTGAAGATGCTTTGCGCTTCAGAGTGGCGTCTGCAGTGGCGAGTGAAGCTCCATGCTTCAGCGCTGTGTGTAAGACAATCACATCGGGCATTTTGAGCCCTGTGTCTGCTCTCAGCTGTGCGATCTCAATCGAATCATCAGCAGATAAGTCATCAATGTTGAACCCGAGTGAATCGATGCCCTTCCTAAATTCGTTCAGTCTGTTTGCGTGAATAGGGGCAACAAGAATCTCTGCATAGGAAAGTGCAGAAATGACGAGCTCTTCGCTCACGGTGTCACGCAGGAAAGTAATTGCCCACTGATGGTGTGAGTCATCACTAGCGAAGGCAGCAATCAACACATTGGCGTCGAGGACAATCACTCGGGCCACTCATCACGAAGTTGCTCACGCCAGTTTGCTGGCCAAACACCGTTCATTGATCCGGCTACATTTGAGATTGCGCTCAGTCGTCTCTGAGCTTTTTTATCTGCAACAGAAGTTATTGCAACTACACCTTCATCAATAATGTGGCGAAGGAGTTCTGCTCGTTTGTCTTTCTCGGAGGGCCAGATAGTCGCGGCAGCATCCAGTGCACGGGAGAGCTCTTCGGTCTCAGTAATCATGTGACGCTGTCTAGCGGTGGGCATAACCCAAGTGTAACACTTGTGTAGAAGTGTTACACCTTGTCTTTCTCTACATCACGTGGTCTGGGTTCATCCAGAACACGTCCCAGAGGTGACCGTCCAGGTCTTCAAAACCCCAGCTGAACATGAAGCCCATGTCTTCAGGATCGTTCAGGCGTCTGGCGCCCATGGCGAATGCTTTCTCCGTCAGAGTCCTCACTTCTTCTTGTGAATCACAGGACAAAGCAAGGATTGCCTCAGCAGTGTCGCGGGGAGCAATCTTCTTGTCAATGAATCCTTCAAACTTGGCGTGCTCCAGCAGCATGACAAAGATGTTGTCGCTGATGATCATGCAGGTGGACTGCTCATCCGTGAATTGTGGGTTGAAAGTGAACCCCAGCTCAGTGAAGAACGCAACTGACTTCTTCAAATTGGCAATGGGGAGATTCACGAAGAGGGATTTCGACATGGAGCAAACTTATCCCGTCAATTGAAAACTCTCTATGGATGTAACTCGATTGATGTGACTACATTTCTAGGTGGAAGCCTGTTCAGATCACGAAAGAGGGCAGTCGGAATGTATGAAGTCGTCAATGTGGGCGCTCTCGAACAATGGCGAGACCACACCGGTGGCTGGAGTGATCACAACACCCGCGAAGGTCGCCGCGTTGTTGATCACGAGTTCACCAATCAATACATCGGCCTCACCGTCAATGCTTTGATTCCTGGTCAAGAAGATGCCTACTGGCATGACCATGCCGAAGTGGAAGAGGTTTATATCTTCCTCACCGGCAGGGGACAGATGGGGCTCGACGACGATGTCATCGAGGTCGGCCCTGGCACAGTGGTCAAGGTGGGACAGCACACCATGCGCACCTACCGCTGCTTACCGGAGAGCCCAGATCAATTGAGGTTTATCTGTGTGCGTGCAGGTGGCAGTGAACTGGGCGTCAAGCCCACGGATGCCACCGTGGACTGGGACCGACCTAAGCCCTGGTAACCGATTACAAACAAAATGACCGCCACGTTGGGCGGTCATTTTCTTTGGCGGAAGATGTAGGACTTGGAATCTACGCCAAACAAACAGGCTTCTTGACCAATAGATACATGAGAAACAGGATTTTCAGGGTTGGCTTGGTCACTTGTGTGGTCACTAGTTGGTAATGCGAGGCACCTGTTACTCGCTGTTAGCTGAGAGCATCCGCTACGGCTCCAAACGTCACAGGTTGAGCCAACATTCGAGTCGTAGACTGAATGCGTGACATCAACTGCATCGTGGAGAAAGCTGGGCGTAGTTATCGCATTGCTCTCTGCGATAGCGCTCGTCGCAATGCACCAACTATCTGGTGGCGGACATTCGTTTTCCGCAGCGTCACACGAATCACATGTGGCCCACATGAGCCACGAGGTCGACATGATGGATGCCGGGTTCCAAACGACTCCCGCCGATTACAACGGCCACTCAGAGCATCCAGCATCCTGCGTCAGCAGCCATGATTCCTGTCAAGCAATCGCTACACAAGACTTCGCTATGCCAATCGTGGGGCAAACATCTGCGTTTCCCGCGCCGCAACTAATCCAGCTGTCAACCCGCTTTGCCGACGCAAGGCACGATCGCGGGCCACCAGAAAGGGCAATGCTTTCAGTTTGGCGAATCTGATGACGGGGCCGGTCCCAGTCATCTATTTCTCGCGTCCAAACTGAAAGGCAGTTCATTGCAACTCAAAACCATTCGCAAGTCGATTCTTGCGACATCATTGGTGACCCTCACAGCCGCTGAGACCATGGTTCCGTTCGGCAACTCGACCCGCTGGGCTATGACTTACAACGGCAAAGTTACAGGCCCAACTCTGCGCGTTCACCCCGGCGACCATGTCACTGTCAAGCTGGTGAACAACCTCAAGCAAGCCACAAGCCTTCACACTCATGGATTGCATGTTTCACCTGAACAGGACAACCCGTTCATCATGGTGGAACCAGGCAAGTCGTACACCTACACCTATGACATACCGGCAAACCACACAGCGGGAACTTTCTGGTATCACCCTCACATGCACGGCATTACCGCTGAGCAAGTCGCATCTGGTCTATCAGGCGCAATCATCGTCGAGGACATGGACGATGACCAACTGAACACGATCTCAACCAACCGCGTTCTTGTTATCAATGACCCACCCCTAACTGACAAGAACCCTTGGGCTGACGCCAGTGATTCCGCAAAATCTAACGATTCCAGCATGGGTGGTATGAACCACGACATGAGCGGCATGAGTGGGATGGACGGCATGAGCGGCATGGACGGTATGGGCGGAATGGGGAACAACTCATCGGGCGTCGACATGATGACCGCCATGATGGGGCGCACCGGACCAAAACTCTTGACCAACGGTTTTGAGGGCGTCGACCTGACCGGCAGCGGCGGGAAGCTCGAGCGACTCCACATAGTCAACGCCACGGCATCGACCAGCCTCAAACTGATCTACTCGGGAGCGAAGATGTTTGTGCTCTCGTCTGAAGGGGGACGACTTCCAGCACCTAAGGAAGTCAAAGAGGTAACGCTCGCAAACTCCGAACGAACCGAAATCGTACTCATACCCGGAACCAACGGCGGCACCCTGACAGCACAGCGCCTCAGCAATGAGGGAAATGGTGCTGCAATGGGAAGTCCTGAGAAGATCGCCAGCATCGCGGCGGACGCAGGTTCTGACATCAGCTCCCTTCCTATCTCATTCATGATGGCCAACACTCGGGACTTGTTCGCCTCGGACGTCAAAGTTGCTAACCAACGCGTTGTGACGCTCTCTGGCCACATGACACCGACGATCGATGGCAAGTTGTTCGACCCGAACGTCGTCAACTTCACTGCCAAGAAAGGCACAGTCGAAGAGTGGGTGATTGACAACACCACCCCGATGTATCACCCGATACACCTTCACACCTGGGGCTTCCAGGTGCAAGGTGAAGAAGGTTGGCAAGACGTTGTCACCGTTGCACCTAACTCAAAGAAAGTGATTCGAATCGCATTCGATGATTTTGCCGGTACAACAGTTCTGCACTGCCACATTCTGGACCATGAAGACACCGGAATGATGGCGATCATCAAGGTCGATTAGTTTCGGCTCAAATGCGCTGTGCCGTGAAAGAACTTCATTTCACGGCACAGCCCAGCCCCCAATCAAAGGATTCTGATGGAAAACCACGACCACGACCACGACCACGTCCATTCATCAATGCCGGATCATCACAGCATCCATGAACACCATGAGATGCATGAGCACCAGGCAAATCACAACGGCGCATCGTCCGCAGCAGCTCAAAGTCCCTCGCTTTCGATGCAGGACGCGATGGGGCATGGTGGTCACCATAGCCACATGTCATTCGCAGAGATGTCACGTGACATGCGAAACCGTTTCCTTGTCGCTGCCATTCTTTCGATTCCAATAACGCTCTGGTCGCCGATTGGTCGCCAGGTATTTGGCTTCACGCTTCCTGCACCTTTTGGCCTCTCAGACGCGTATTTCGCGCTCATGCTCTCCATTCCCGTTATCTTCTACTCCTCGTGGATCTTCTTTGATGGGGCATGGCGAGCACTTCGACGTCGCACGCTGGACATGATGGTTCTGGTTGCCGTGGGTATTGGAACCGGCTGGCTCTACAGCGTCGTGGTAACTCTGACTGGAGGAGGCGAAGTCTTCTATGAGGCCGCTTCAGTCTTGGCGACTTTCGTCTTACTTGGACACTGGGTTGAGATGCGCGCCCGTGGAGGCGCAAATGATGCGATCCGAACTTTGCTGGAGTTGTCACCCCCATCAGCCATTGTCATTCGAGACGGTCACGAAGTTGAGCTCGCCACTGCAGACGTAGTTGAGGGCGATGTTATGGTCATCCGCCCGGGAGCAAAGATCCCCACTGATGGCATTGTCATCGACGGCGAATCAGAGGTTGACGAATCCATGGTCACCGGCGAGAGCATGCCGGTGCACAAGGCTGTCGGTTTCGAGGTTATTGGCGCCACGGTCAACACTTTCGGAGCTATGAAGGTCCGAGCTACCAAGGTAGGCTCCGAATCCGCATTGGCACAGATAGTTCAGCTTGTACAAACAGCCCAGAACTCCAAAGCACCAGGGCAACGGCTGGCAGATAGAGCGGCCTTTTGGTTGGTGTTAGTGGCACTTATTGGCGGAACAGCCACCTTCGCAGGGTGGCTACTGGCTGGTGCAGATGTTCCCACGGCGATGCTCTTTGCGATCACTGTCGTGGTCATCACCTGCCCTGACGCTCTAGGTCTTGCTACACCCACTGCAATCATGGTGGGGACCAGCCTAGGTGCGAAACGAGGCGTGCTATTCAAGAATGCTGCCGGAATCGAAGCATCAGCTCGCATTGATGTTGTTGTATTTGACAAAACGGGCACGCTCACAAGGGGTGCACCTGAAGTTACTGACTATGTCGTTTTGGAGGGTGAATCAGACCGGGTAATGGGGCTAGTAGCAGCAGCCGAAACTCAATCAGAACATCCTCTAGCTCGGGCCGTTGTTTCTTATGCTGAGTCGAAATCAATCGTCCTGGGTTCAGTTACAGAGTTCCGCAACGTTACAGGACAAGGTGCTATCGCGACGGTTGATGGTCACAGAGTCGTTCTCGGCAATGCCAGTCTTTTGGAGTCTGAATCCATAGACCTTGGGCCTGCCCGAGATTCTCACGCATCCTTTGTTGAGTCAGGGCGGACATCCATCTTGGCCGCAGTTGACGGTCGAATCTCGTGTGTGCTTGCCATCGCTGACGCTCCGCGTCCAACCGCAATACCAACGATTGAGGCACTCCATCGACAAAACGTAGAAGTTGCTATGTTGACTGGCGACAACCTGCAAACAGCGACACGAATCGCCAACTCGCTCGGCATAGACAATGTGATGGCTGAAGTTCGACCAGAAGATAAGGCTGCCAAGATTGCAGAGCTGCAAGCGAGCGGAAAGCGTGTAGCCATGGTGGGAGATGGCGTCAACGATGCCCCAGCACTGGCGCAAGCAGACGTTGGTATCGCAATCGGAGCAGGCACTGATGTCGCTATCGAGACGGCAGATGTAGTCCTGATGAGATCCGACCCGCTGGATGTCGCAGTGGCTCTTGCAATCGGAAAAGGGACCCTGAGGAAAATGCGCCAAAACCTCGGTTGGGCCATTGGATATAACGCAATAGCACTACCGATTGCGGCAGGAGTCTTCTATCCAGCATTCGGACTCATGCTGTCGCCAGAGATTGCAGCGATTAGCATGTCTGGATCGAGCATCATAGTTGCGGCAAATGCTCTGTTACTCAAGGGCTTGAGGTTGCCCAAATCATGAAAACGCCTGGCGATTCCGAGCGAAAGTATCGCAGGCATTCACAGGCCTCGGTCATTCTGCCTGCAGGGGCAAAGCGCCTGTTTGAGTATCTTGACAATCACGAAAACTTGTCTGGACACATGGAGTCAAAGAAATCGCTCATGATGCTCGGTGGTTCGATGCACCTCATTCTCGATGAAAATCGAGGGCAAGTGGTCGGTTCTCACATCAAAATGGACGGCAAAGTTCTAGGCATTCCTCTCCATTTGGACGAAGTGGTCACCGAACGGACGCCGTTTCGCCGTAAGGTCTGGGAAACAGTCGTTGCTGACTTGCTTGTAATCGGTCACTACAGACTTGGCTTTGACATTGAGCCGGTCGATACGGACACTAGCAAGCTGTTAGTTCACATTTCCTACAATCTTCCGTCCAATACCACCTTCCTGGGGCTCTTGGGTGGTGCGCCCTACGCTCGATGGTGTGTGAAGCAAATGGTAAGTGCGGCAATCAAAATGTTCGCCGCGGCGAAGCCCAGTAGTTAGGCAAAACAAAACCAGCAAACAAAATGACCGCCTCAGGGGCGGTCATTTTGTTTGCGGAGAATGGGGTGTCTAGGTTCACGACATAGTTCACATATCTCTCGAGACATCGTTCACATCATCAAGGGTTCACAATTGAGAAAATCCAGCAAGTAAGGGTGCTGCGGGGTTCCTCAGCAGCCTGGTTTGTTACCTTAGGTTTGGCCACATTTAACAACAATTAAGTTTTGTTGAAAACGAGTATAGAAGTCAGTCAAACAAAGAGCTCTCGCCCTTGCGATTGAACACAGTCCGTGCCTCTACAGGCGGTTGGACAGGATTACTTACAAATGCCTCATATTCAAGGCTGAAGATGGCCCACAAACCAACAGGCATGATGCGCAACACGTCCATAAATATGAACGATCTCTCGAGACATATATGAACGATGTCTCGAGAGATCACATTGGCGGAAGATGGGGGATTCGAACCCCCGAGGGCGTTAACCCAACACGCTTTCCAAGCGTGCGCCATAGGCCACTAGGCGAATCCTCCTGGTGAACCTACTCACTTGCGTGAGAGGACAACTTCATTATTCTAACCGCACTTTTGGGTGCAGACGAACTCGCGTGGAGAGCACTCAGCTGTGTGCTTTACACTTGATACTGGCTCCTCGCGTGGCGCCACCCAGGCCAACTCCCCCAGGACGGAAACGTAGCAAGGGTAACCGGGCTCTGGCGGGTGCGCGAGGGGTCCTTTTTCATTTCTTTCGCTGGATGCCCAGAAGCCAACTATTTAGTAGTTGGATTGATTCGCTTAGCGAATAGGGAAAGTTAATCTCGCGCGCTGTACGTTCAAACTCAACCTCCCAATGGGGGTAAGCCTGAATTGTTGCCGGCCAGGTGCGAGCCGTCATTCCGGCTTTTCTGGAACCCATTGCGCGAAAGATGAATGTCTCTTGAATGGAATCTGCAACATCACCTAAATGTGGAGCTCCTAACATTTCTATGAGTTCTTTGAGCAGCACAAGATCAATCACATCTCTGACTCGATCGTTTCGACTTGCTGGCGGATTATGGGGGTCGGTAACAGCATGGACTTTCTGGGCAATTTGGTAGCTGAGGGGGATACCAGAGAGCTGTTCTGGACCGATAATCCCAAACCCCGCTATGTCTGGGGCGAGGAATGATTCAATATCTTCCCCTACGCCGCCTTCGGAGGGAGAAATTTCTACGTTGATAGTTCTCCAAATAACTCCATTGAGAAAAAGGGAAACGGTGAATCGACGAGGTTTTACTTCTAGGTAGGGCACGTTAATGAGAGAGACGCTTCCTCTAGTGAAGCTAAATGGCCCCCAGTCATATGCGAGTTCGGAATCCAGTAAGGCAATAAAGGTGTCGAGGTCTGCCCGGACCATTCCGTCGAGGTCCCTTGTAGCGCGAGAAAAGTGGGTCAGGCGATGTTGGAGCAGTGTTCCTCCTTTGAGGAGGAAATAGGGAGTCTGATCTGCCTGGGATACCTTTTGTAATTTTGCTGTCACGACAGTCGAGGCGATGAGCCAGCCAAGACGCCCAGACTCCGAGCCCGCTTTCCGCTCTGCCTGAGCAATCCAGGAATTGAGCACACGGGCAGAATTTGGCTCCTTGTCTCTTCGTTGCAAGGTCTTCAGAAATGCAGATAGATCTAAAGGAGAAGTCACATCATCCACGTTGATCAAGTTTCTGGGTGAGTTCTTGTTGGTCGAGAGAACTGAGCATCCCAGAGGCCGCACCATTGACAATGGCTTGACGCAAGAGGTAGGTGGGTGTGCCATCAACTATGCAGTCACCGATGGTTTTTGCGATGCTGGTTAATGGAATCTCTTGCCACCAGGTCGCATCTGAGGGCTGAACGTTTTGACGATGGATTTCGTAATGTGGTTTTAGTGAACGCCTAATTCGCCTGCCCTGCGGCACACTGATGTGTAAAGTCGCTGGGTTAATATCGCAGATTTCCCATACCGCCAAGGCCGTGTCATGAGAGATGCATGCATCCTCAACACCGGTCTCTAACAGCGCCAGTGCCAGGTTTTCATATTGAGTGGAGGGCACTTGGGAGATGCGATAAATTCCGTGCCCCACTCGGGAAATCCTGCCTCGGGATGCAAGACGAGGAAGTTCAGTCTTAGGAATCCCGGCAGCTACAGCTTGTGCGCTTGAAACAAAACCATGTTGATCGAGTGCAAGTTCTCGTAATTGTTCAAGATAAGTGAGCACTTCGTTCATGCCAAAAGTATACCAAAATGGCATACTTTTGTCATTGTTTTTTATCGATCTAGCTCTCCAATAATCGTCATGCTCCGAGAATTGTGCAGAACTTGCGAAGGAAGCAATGTCCCTTTTCGCCGATACGATTGAGTTGTGGCTACCGCACTGTATCGCCGTTACCGGCCAGAATCATTCGCTGACGTAATTGGACAATCCCACGTCACCGATCCTCTGATGACGGCACTGCGCACAAACCGGGTCAACCACGCCTATCTCTTCAGCGGCCCCCGTGGGTGCGGTAAGACAACTTCTGCTCGCATCCTGGCTCGCTGCCTCAACTGTGCTGAGGGACCTACCGATACTCCCTGTGGCAAGTGCCCCAGCTGTATTGAACTCTCACGTGACGGTGGCGGCTCTCTCGACGTCGTCGAAATTGACGCCGCCAGCCACAACGGTGTTGATGACGCCCGTGATCTGCGTGAGCGTGCCGTGTTTGCTCCGGCCCGTGACCGTTACAAGATCTTCATCCTCGATGAGGCTCACATGGTCACCCCTCAGGGCTTCAACGCTCTGCTCAAGTTGGTGGAAGAACCCCCCGAGCACGTGAAGTTCATCTTCGCCACGACCGAACCTGAAAAGGTCATCGGCACGATTCGCTCGCGCACCCACCACTACCCCTTCCGTTTGATTCCTCCCGCACAGATGCTTGAGTACTGCGAGAGCCTGTGTGTTTCCGAGAAGATTGCCGTTGAGCCTGGTGTGCTCGCACTTGTTGTGCGCGCAGGTGGCGGTTCAGCTCGTGACACTCTGTCTCTCCTGGATCAGCTCATTGCTGGTTCTGAGAACGATGCCGTGACCTATGAGCGTGCAGTTTCTCTCCTGGGTTACACCCACAGCGCACTGCTGGATGAAGCAGTAGATGCGCTCGCCGCAGCAGACTCGGCAGGTGCTTTCGCTGCGGTTGACCGTGTCATTCAGACCGGTCAGGACCCTCGCCGCTTTGTTGAGGATCTGCTTGAACGTTTGCGTGACCTCATTCTTGTTGCCGCCACCGGCGCCAATGCCAACGCTGTACTCCGCGGTATCCCTGCCGATGAACTCGAGCGCATGCAGGCTCAGGCCAAGAACTTTGGCTCTGCTGAGCTTTCTCGTGCTGCAGACGTGGTGAACTCGTCCCTCACTGAGATGACCGGTGCCACTTCTCCACGTCTTCACCTCGAACTCATGATTGCTCGTCTACTGGTTCGTGCAACAGGTGGAGCTCCAGCTGTAGCTGTCGCACCAGCTGCTTCAGCACCCACAGCTCCTGCAAAGCCTGCAGTAGCACCTGCCCCTGCACCCGCACCTAAGGTTGAGGCTCCCGTTGCCAAGCCTGAGTCGGTCAAGGAAGCTCCTGTTGCACAAGCTCCTGTTGTGGAAGAGCCCAAGGTTGTTGTTCCAACCGGACCTGTCGGCACCCGTGAACTTCTTGAAGCGTGGCCTGCAGTTCTGGAGAAGATCCAAACCACAAGCCGTGCTGCGTGGTTGGTAGTTGTCTCTGCCCAGGTTCGCTCTCTTGAAGATGAGGTGCTGACTCTGGTCTTCAGCAACGAAGCAGATGCTGCGTCGTTCCGCCCTCAGAAGGGCGTGCCTGGCGGTGTGCACGAGATTCTTCGCCAAGCCATCCTCGACACTGTCGGTGTTCGTGTGGGCTTCAAGGTGTCCAGTGATTCCAGTGCGACAGCTCCGATTGATCGCATGACGGATACAGGTTCTGTTGCTGCTCCAGCTGCCCCCGTCAACGCTCCACGTGAGTTTGCCACCCCAGCACCCGCTGCCCAGGCAGAAGAACCACCACTTCCTGAAGAGCCACCTGCTGATCTGGAAGAAGAACCCCCTTTCGAGGAAACAGATCCTCCCGCCGTTGATGACGGCTGGGACGTTGTCGCTATCCCTGGCGGGGGAGCACCTGCTGTTCTCGAAGACGAGCCTGTCGTTGACGAAGTCGTTGTTGTTGCAGAGGTTGCAGCTCCTGCTGCACCTGCGGCCAAGAAGCTCACTCCTGAACAGGCAGCACACGAAGAAGCTCGCTATGGCGAAGCTGTTGTGCGCGAACTTCTCGATGCCAAGTTCATTGCTGAAGAAGTGACTGCTCCTGTAGCTGTTGTTGCACCCGAGCCCGAGGACCAGGCCTAGTCATGTATGACGGCATCGTTCAGGAGCTCATTGATGAGCTGGGGCGCCTTCCCGGTATTGGGCCTAAGTCTGCCCAGCGCATCGCGTTCCACATTCTGCAGACCGAGTCTTTTGATGTGACGCGCCTGTCCTCGGTGCTGATTGAGGTGCGCGAGAAGGTCAAGTTCTGCGAGATCTGCGGAAACGTCAGTGAAGAAGTCACCTGCGGTATTTGCCGTGATCCTCGCCGTGACCCCACCTTCATCTGCGTCGTGGAAGAAGCCAAAGACGTGGTTGCTATCGAGCGCACCCGTGAATTCCGCGGGCTTTATCACGTGCTTGGCGGCGCCATTAGCCCTATCGATGGCATCGGTCCGGATGACCTGCGCATTCGCCAACTCATGACTCGTCTAGCTGATGGCACCGTGACCGAGGTCATCATTGCGACCGACCCCAACCTTGAAGGTGAAGCAACGGCGACTTATCTCTCACGTTTACTCAAGACCCTCGAAATCAAGGTGTCCCGCCTGGCTTCAGGTCTGCCCGTGGGTGGAGATTTGGAATATGCAGATGAGGTCACGCTGGGTCGTGCTTTTGAAGGTCGTCGTACCGTCAACTAACTTCCAGTGGGAGAGGTTCCTATGTCACCGGAGCACGAAGCCGTAGAGCTTCTGACGCAGCTCGTCGGAATCGACAGTGTCAATCCTGGCTTGGTTAATGGAGCTGCGGGAGAAGCAGATATCGTGCGCTTTCTTGCAACTCGACTTGAAGCGAACGGTTTCACCATTCATATTGTGCCTTCACAAGATGAGACAAACAGACCGAGCCTCGTTGCCGTTGGCCCCGGAGAGGGTCCGACGGTGGTGCTCAATGGCCATCTCGATACCGTCGGGGTTAAGGGCATGGAAAATCCCTTCACTGCACAAGTGGAAGGCGACAAGCTCTTTGCTCGCGGTGCTGCAGATATGAAGGGGGGAGTTGCAGCATTGGTGGTGGCTGCTGAACATCTCTCTCGTAGTTCTTCCTCCTACCGACCACTCTTGGCACTAGTCGCAGACGAAGAAGACGCCAGCATGGGGTCGGAAGCAGTCATTGCAGCTCTTCCTGGTTTAGGCATTCACCCCGACCTGTGCCTCATAGCTGAGCCAACTGGTTTGGATCTAGCTGTGTCCTTACGTGGCTTCGCCGTTGTTCGAGCGCGCATCAGTGGTCGTGCTGCACACAGCTCACAGCCTGAACTGGGTATCAATGCAGTGACACAGTTAGGGCATCTACTTTCTGCTATTGAAAACAAGGCGCAGGAGATTCGCGAGACTGGTGGCGACCTCATGGTCACGATGGTGAGGGGAGGAGAGTCCTCCTTTGTAATACCTGATGAGGCAGAGTGCATTATTGAATTACGCACAGTCCCCGGACAGCGGTCAGACCAGGTTCTAGAGGTGGTTCGTTCGCTTGGGGATTCAACATGGACCTGGGATCTTGAGCTGGTTGCCTCTCGTGAAGCGTGGCAATTACAAGCCGAAGGCCCCGCTGCACATCTTTCCCAGGCCCTAGCCCTGGAATTGGGAACCAAATTGAATTTTGTAGCACCGTACTGGATGGAAGCCCCCTTGTGGGAAGAAGTCTGCCCCACTCTGATCTGCGGACCAACCGGTGGGGGCCTTCATGCCATCGATGAATGGGTGGATCTGCGGCAAGTACGCTCGCTTTGCTCGGCTTTGATAAAACTGCTTGCGTAAAAAGTGAGCTTCGAACTGCCCGTAGAATAGAGTTTCCAGCTCGTGAGAACCGTAGCCGCGAGCATATTCCTTCAGGAGTTATCAACCGTGAGCTTGATTGTGCAGAAGTTTGGCGGATCTTCCGTTGCAGATGCTGAGAGCATCAAGCGCGTCGCCAAGCGCATTGTCGAGACCAAAGAGGCTGGAAACGACGTTGTTGTCGTTGTTTCTGCCATGGGTGACACCACCGATGAGCTGATGGATCTGGCCAACGAGGTTTCTAGTAATCACGCGCCGCGTGAGCTCGACATGCTCCTCACCGCAGGTGAGCGCATCTCGATGGCACTAGTTGCCATGGCCGTTCGTTCCCTCGGTCACGACGCTAAATCTTTCACCGGTTCACAGGCCGGCATGATCACCGATGCACAGCACGGTACTGCCCGCATCGTGGAGGTGACCCCCGGTCGTCTGCGTGAAGCAGTTGCTGAAGGCAACATTGTCATTGTTGCTGGTTTCCAGGGCTTCAACCGCTCTACCGGTGACATCACCACCCTCGGTCGCGGTGGTTCAGACACCTCTGCCGTGGCACTGGCTGCTGCACTCGATGCAGATGTCTGTGAGATTTACACCGACGTCGACGGTGTTTTCACCGCTGACCCTCGCGTTGTTCCCAACGCGTCCAAGATTCACCGCATCTCCAGCGAAGAAATGCTCGAGCTGGCTGCCAGCGGTGCCAAGGTTCTCAACATTCGCGCAACCGAGTATGCACGCCGTCACGGCGTGACCTTGCACGTGCGCTCCTCGTTCGTACCCAACGAGGGAACAATTGTCTACAACCCCACGGAGGGAGAAACAGTGGAAGAGCCCATCATCACCGGTGTTGCCGGGGACCTGAGCGAGGCAAAGATCACCGTTGCCGGTGTTCCAGACGTTCCAGGTAAGGCTGCACAGATTTTCACCGTTGTCGCAGCTGCGGACATCAACATCGACATGATCGTGCAGAACGTCTCCTCAGGCGGCTCTGGTCAGACCGATATCTCCTTCACCCTGCCCACCGCAGAAGCAGATGACGCACTGGCTGCCTTGAAGGCAGCACAGTCCGACATCGGATTCTCTGACCTGGCACTGGATGAGAACATTGGCAAGCTTTCTGTGGTCGGTGCCGGTATGCGCACCAGCTCGGGTGTTTCTGCTCAGCTGTTCACCGCACTCTTTGAAGCAGGCGTCAACATTGACATGATCTCCACTTCTGAGATTCGCATCTCGGTCATCATGCGCGCTGACCAGCTCAACGAGGCACTGCGTAAGGTGCACACCGCTTTCGGTCTCGACTCTGATGTTGAGGCTGTTGTCTACGCAGGAACCGGCCGATGACCGTCATCGCCCCCGAGGGGCTCAATGTTGCCGTCGTCGGTGCAACCGGCCAGGTCGGCAAGGTCATGCGTCGTCTGCTCGAAGAGCGTAACTTCCCCGTGAAGTCCATCCGCTTCTTCGCTTCTGCGCGTTCGGCAGGAAGCGTACTTCCCTATGCAGGACATGACGTTGTTGTCGAAGACGTGGAAACTGCTGATCCTTCGGGCATCGACGTGGCTCTCTTCTCGGCAGGTGCCACCGCATCCAAGGCACAGGCACCTCGCTTTGCCGCTGCTGGTGTCATCGTTGTCGACAACTCGTCCGGCTGGCGCATGGACCCCGAGGTTCCTCTCGTGGTTTCTGAGGTCAACCCTCACGCCATTAAGCAGGCCGTCAAGGGCATCATTGCAAACCCCAACTGCACCACCATGGCAGCAATGCCCGTGCTCAAGGTTCTCCACGCTGAGGCTGGCCTCGAGCGCATGAACGTGACCACTTTCCAGGCGGTGTCTGGTTCTGGTCTGGCTGGTGCTGAAGAGCTCGCGAACCAGATTCGTGCCGCTGTTGACCAGGGCAACCTGGAAGACCTCGTGCACGACGGTTCTGCCATCACTTTCCCTGCACCTGTGAAGTATGTGAAGACCATCGCCTTCGATGTTGTTCCGCTCGCAGGTTCCATCCTCGAAGACGGACTCAACGAAACCGACGAAGAGAAGAAGCTGCGTAACGAGAGCCGCAAGATTCTCGAGATCCCAGAGCTTCTTGTGTCGGGTTTGTGTGTTCGCGTTCCCGTATTCACCGGTCACTCGCTGTCTATCAATGCAGAATTCGGTAAGGCAATCTCGCCTGAGCGTGCTCGCGAATTGCTCGCGAATGCTCCCGGCGTTCAGCTGGAAGACGTTCCCACGCCTCTCCAGGCGGCAGGTGCTGACCCCAGTTTCGTTGGCCGTATTCGCGCCGATGAGACCGTTGATGGTGGCCGCGGACTGGCGCTGTTTGTCAGCAATGACAACCTGCGCAAGGGTGCAGCGCTCAACGCCGTGCAGATCGCAGAGCTGATTGCAGCTGACCGCGCCTAAGTATTCAGTACTTCAGCCGAAGGCCATCAGGATTCTCTCCTGGTGGCCTTCGGCGTTGCTCCCGGTAGGTGGGAATGAGGACAGCGGTGGTGGAGGCACTTCACGCGTAAACTGGCGGATGTGAATGCAAAGACGGTTGATGTTGCCCTAATTGGTGGCGGAATCATGAGTGCCACCCTCGGCGCTCTGATTAAGCAATTGCAACCCGACTGGAGCATCCAGGTTTATGAGCGCCTCGGTGAGGTTGCTCAGGAAAGCTCCAACCCCTGGAACAACGCTGGTACTGGTCACGCCGGTCTGTGTGAACTGAACTACATGCCTGAGGCTGCCGATGGTTCGGTTGAAGCTTCCAAGGCTGTTGCCATCAACGAGCAGTTCCAGGTTTCCCTGCAGTTCTGGGCACACATGGTCGCGGCCAAGATGCTCGATGCACCCACCAGCTTTATTAACTCCACCCCCCACATGACCTTCGTCTGGGGCGAGGCCAACGTGGAATACCTGCGCAAGCGTTACGCCGTGCTCAAGGATGAGCCACTGTTTGCGGGCATGGAGTACTCCGAAGACCCCAAGGTCATTGCTAAGTGGACTCCTCTGCTCATGGATGGCCGCACCGGCAATGAACCCATCGCCGCAACCCGCATCACTGCTGGTACTGACGTGGACTATGGATCGCTGACCAAGCAGCTCTTGAACTACATCACTACCAACGGTGCGAAGCTGCGCACCGAGACGCAGGTCACGGGACTCAAGAAGCTGCACAACGGTCACTGGAAGCTGTCCTTGCGAGACTCTGTCGGAAACACTCCTCACTCCATCACCGCGAAGTTCGTCTTTGTGGGTGCTGGTGGTGGTGCGCTGGCACTGCTGCAGAGCGCAGGAATCAAGGAAGCTAAGGGCTTCGGTGGATTCCCCATCTCAGGTCAGTTCCTTCGCACGTCGAACCCTGCCCTCGTGGCTCGCCACCAAGCCAAGGTCTATGGCAAGGCGTCTGTGGGAGCACCCCCCATGTCTGTTCCTCACCTCGACACTCGTGTGGTCGATGGCGAGAAGTCGCTCCTCTTTGGTCCTTTCGCAGGCTTCACCCCGAAGTTCCTCAAGGAAGGTTCGTGGTTTGACCTTCCCGGTTCCATTCGCTTCAACAACATCTTCCCGATGCTGGCTGTGGGAGCAACCAACCTTGACCTGCTCAAGTACTTGATCGGTGAGCTCATGGCGAGCCCCCAGAAGAAACTCGATGCTCTGCGCGAGTTCTTCCCCGATGCTCAGCACGAGGACTGGGAACTCATCACTGCAGGTCAGCGCGTTCAGGTCATGAAGAAGGATCCCAAGAAGGTCGGAGTTCTTCAGTTCGGTACTGAGGTCATCGCTGCTGCGGATGGGTCCATCGCAGGTTTGCTCGGTGCTTCCCCGGGTGCATCTGTGTCTGTCCCTGTCATGCTCGATGTTCTCAAGCGCTGCTTCCCCACCGAGTTTGCAGGCTGGGAGCCCGAAATCAAGAAGATGATTCCAAGTTTTGGCACACGCCTGTCAGATACTCCTGACGTGGCAAAGAAGTCATTTGCCGCCTCGGCTAAGACGCTCAAGCTCTCTACATAGGGAAGACTGGTCTGTAGAAAGACCACATTCTTCAACGGGGGCGGTGAGATGCAGTTAGGAATTCCAGCACAGCTGGCACCAGTTCTGTTTGCCCAGGCACTCTCACGCCTGTTCTTGGTCTACTCGGCCTACTCCGTCATCTTTGCTGAGATTCTTTTGCTCCTGGCCGGATGGCATGAGAACAATGCCTGGGTGATGTGGGCAGGGTTCCTAGTGGGATTCCCGGGCTTTGTGCTGTGGCGACTCATGTTCACGCCACTTTCCCCCCTGTCAGCTTCGCTCTATATTCTCTTTCTTTCCGCCACGCTCGTTCTCGCCACGTGGGCAGTTTTAGCAACCATGCCCGACGTTGAGAGCACCCTGTTCCTCCCCTTCTCTCTTCTCGGGTTTGCCCTCGTCACCGCATGTGGTGTTGCTGCTCGCGCTCAAGATCGTGTGGTGTGGGCAACTCTGGGATTTCTTGCTGCCAACCTGTCGCTTTTCATCGGAGCGGCTCTAGCTGGGAAACCGTTTGAATTTGACCTGCGGCTGATGCTGGGATTTGTTGTTGTGTTGGCTGCAGTCATCGCAACCCCCAGACTCCTCATCTCGAACAAACGTTTCCAGATCACCTTTGACCAAAGCGCAGAGTCGGTCGCAACAGATGCCGAGAGACTGGAAAACACTCGTGCTGTCGCTGCGCGACTGCACGATACATTGCTGGCGAATCTTGCCGTTATTGGTGCTACCAAGCCCGGAATGTTGCAGGACCCGGTCCGTGAAGCTATTGAAACTCAGCTAGCCCTATTTGAAACGAGTGACTTCTCCATTCGCACTGTGCAGACAAGCACGGGCATTAAGTCCTCGACGGAACTCGAGCGCTTAATGGCAGTGATTACTCAGGCTGAGTCCCGAGGGCTCACCGTCAATCTGGGTGGCGACCCGTCGGCGGTCGCTCTCCTTTCTGAGGAAAGGGTCGATGCCCTCACGTCCGCATTGGCACAGTGCCTGACAAATGTTCATCTCCACTCAGGACAGAATGCTGTTGAAGTGGTCATCTTGCCTGCCGGGGAAAACCTTGCTGTCACCGTCATCGATGGTGGTCAAGGTTTCGATGTGGAATCAGTGCCGGAGGACCGGATGGGCCTCAAACTGTCCGTGAAGGACCGCATCGAGCAATCCGGTGGTCGTGTGCGATTGTGGTCAAATCACGGCCAAGGAACAGCGGTCATGCTCCAGCTTCCTCTCGAACGGGAGGGTATCGATGCGTAGACAAGAACGCACCATGCAACAGCTTGACCCTCTTGCTGCGGGGACCAGCTGGGATGTTGCCGTCACCTTCAGTTTGTTGACCTGGGCCTACGCCGTCATTGTGTCGATTTCCAGTTTTGGTTACACCGACAATCCAGTGTTCTTGATCGTGGCCCTGGTGATCCTCACCATTTCTATTTGCTACCATCTTTGGTCGGCCGCACCTCAGCATGCTCCCTACCCCCGCCGGAATTACATCTTCGTTGTGACCCTCACCATCAGCGCAGCTGTGTTCCAGATTGCCTCGGATGGCACGGGATCCATCTCGATGTTGACCGAGTGGGGACCCATTGCTGTTGCGCTCGTCTTTGCTTCCGCGAGCGGATACCGATCGTTACCTGATCTCTACTACGGTGGTCTTGCCGCGGTTGTGGCGCTCTTTGCTGCGTTGGGGCTGGATAGTTTGCATCATCCCCTGCCATTTGGCATGTTGTATTTCTGCGTCTCTGGTGTTGCCTTGGTCTCTATCGTGGTGTTGGGCCAGGGCAGTTACACCCATAAAGCCAGCCGGATTTTGTTGGCGTGGCAAAAGACCGTGAATGAAACGGCGGTTGAACCGGGGATCGTCGCTGAAACCGACATCGCTGGTCCGCTCAGCCGGGAGGCACGTGAGCTCCTTGTTGAACTGTTGGCTCGTGGTCGCATCACAGAAGCAGACACTCAGCGAGCCCGTCAGCTTTCTGCAGAGATTCGTTCAGAGCTCCTCTTACTTGCCGAACAAACCTGGGTGGAACGATCTGGATGCACATTGCATGACCCTGAAAAGGTGTTGAGTAAGTTTGATCTTTCAGCTCAGTCAGCAATTTCAGCGTTGATTTCTGGATTGCTCGAAGCAGGGGTAGTCAACCTTCAGGTATCTCTCCGGGTCGATCCTTCCAGTGAACGTTTGTCTTGCGTTATTCAGGGAACAGAATCTCTGCACGCATTAACCGGGGGAAAATTGCGCACACACCTAGCTTCGTTCTTGAGGGTGATGTATGTCGTGTTTGAAGATGTCCGCTTCATCAATAACGATGGACACGTGAATGTGATGTTCTACTATGCAAAATAAGCCCGCAGTCTCCCTCACCATCCTTGATGACCACGGGCTCTTGGTCGATAGTTTGAGCAGCTGGTTCACCGGCAATGCCCCCGACTTCAGTGTTGCCGTGGCTGAAACGTCCTGGGCAGGGTGTCTGGCCAATGGTGCTTTCCCTTCCGATGTGGTGTTGATGGACTACCAATTGGCCGAGCCGGTCTCGATTGAGGCACGTGTTTTGACCTGTAAAGCGGCCGGGTCCATGGTGGTCGTGATGAGTGCGCTGGCAAGCCCTGAACTCCATGACCGAGCACTCGCTGCTGGTGCTGATGCCTTCTTTGATAAGTCCACCTCGATGAATGTGGTTGCTGCCCGCATGCGCACACTTCTGGGCATGGCCCAGATCAACCCGCAGGGCAGTGATTCGGGGGATTCTGGAGCCTCTCAACACGCCGAAGAGCTGGTCAAACCACGCCTGAGTGCCGGTGAAGAGCAGGCGTTTGTCCTGTATTGCCGGGGGTTAGCGACCAAAGAGGTTGCCGAGGCCATGAATGTTCAGTTTGAGACGGCCAAAACGTACCTCAGACGCGTGCGTGAGAAGTACGCTAGAGCAGGAAGACCCGCGTCCCGGCGGGCAGATTTGGTTCGGCGTGCAGCCGAGGATGGATATTTGACCTAATGGCCAAGCTTTATTTCCGTTATGGCGCAATGAACAGCGGCAAGAGCACATTGATGCTCCAAGCTGCGTATAACTACGAAGAACGCGGTCACAATGTCGTGTTGTGTAAGCCCGAGATTGACATCAAGGGTGACAAGGGAATTCTTTCTCGACTTGGTATTAACCGCCGCACAGATTTCTTAATTGCTGGTGACAGTGACCTCTACGGGTTATTCCAGCACGAACGTGAAGCGGTCATTCGCAAAACTGGTGCTGATGTTCGTTGCCTGCTGGTAGACGAGGCACAGTTCTTGTCAGAAGCGCAGGTTGATGACCTTCTGCGCATTGCTCTTCTGGAGGACGTGCCCGTTTTAGCGTTTGGTATTCGCACCGACTTCCAGACTGTTGCATTCCCTGGCTCTCGCCGTTTGCTTGAAATTGCACACGAAATCGAAGAGCTTAAGACAATCTGCCGTTGTGGCAAGAAGGCAATCTTCAACGCTCGTAAGTTCAACGATCGCTTCATCTTCGATGGAGACCAGCTCGCTATTGACGGCATCGCGGTGAGCTACGAGCCTCTCTGTGGTAACTGCTACCTCATGGAAAGCAACGGTGTTCTCAACGCTGGTCGTCGCCAGTGGCCTGTGGCTTACTCCTTCGAGCCTGACCCCGACTTCAGCTAGCTCAGGCCATGCGCGTCTCTGTCATTGGCTGCGGCTACCTCGGCGCTGTTCATGCAGCGGCGATGGCCGACCTCGGACATGAGGTTATTGCCGTTGATGTGGATGCCGAGAAGGTAGCCGCGCTCAGCACTGGCACCCCTCCGTTCTTTGAGCCAGGACTGCCGGAGATCCTTTCCTCTTCACTTGCCTCTGGGCGTTTGCGGTTCACTACCGATATTGCTGAGGTGGCAGGGTGTGAGCTGCACTTCATCGCCGTGGGCACGCCCCAAAGCGACGACAGCGGAGCTGCCGACATTCGCTTTGTGGATGCAGCGGTTGATGCGCTGTTGCCCAATTTAGGGCCAGAAGACGTTGTAGTGGGCAAGAGCACCGTTCCAGTTGGAACAGCACAGCGCTTGGCAGAAAAGCTTCTGTCTGCGGGATCCTCAGCAACTCTGGTATGGAACCCTGAGTTCCTCCGTGAAGGCTTTGCCGTCAAGGACACCCTGAGCCCTGACCGTCTTGTTTTCGGTGTTGCTGACGGTGTCGGCCAGGACCGGGCACTGGCAGCTGTGCGCGAGGTCTATGCCGCCGCCATCGATGCCGGCACACCCGTCGTGGAAACAGACCGTGCAACGGCAGAGCTTGTGAAAACGGCTGCGAATGCATTCTTGGCCACCAAGATCAGCTTCATTAACGCGATGAGCGAGATCGCCGAAGCAACCGGTGCGAACGTCACCGAGCTGGCGGATGCCATTGGCTATGACACTCGTATTGGCCGTCGCTTCTTAAATGCTGGTGTGGGTTTCGGCGGGGGATGTTTACCTAAGGACATCCGGGCCTTCTCTGCCCGTGCCGAAGAATTGGGTCTAGGTTCCTCGGTTGCCTTCCTGGGCGAAGTAGATGCCATCAACCTGCGCCAGCGTCAGCGCGTGATTGACCGTGTGATCTCTGACGGCGGCGGTGACCCCGTTGATCTCAAGGTTGCAGTCCTCGGACTCGCATTCAAGCCTCAGTCAGATGATGTGCGGGACTCGCCTGCTTTGGATGTTGCCCGCGGATTAGCCGAAGCAGGTGCACTCGTCACGGCTTATGACCCCGAGGCCATGGGTCCTGCGCAGAAGCGTTTTCCTGAGCTGAAGGTCGCGAGCACCCTTCAGCAGGCACTTCTGGATGCTGACATTGCTGTGTTGGTAACTGAATGGCCAGAGTTTGTCCAGCTTGATCCCCGCACCGCTGGTGATCTCATGGCACACAAGCGCATTGTGGATGCCAGAAACGTTCTCGATCCAGCTGCCTGGCGCGCCGCCGGCTTCCACTTCAGCAGCCTGGGTCGACCCTAATTACCTCTTGAGATAGAGGTCATTGAGCGTGACCGGTTGAAGCTTGCGCTCCAAAATCAGGTCTTTGATATAGCCAAAGCATTCGGTTACTGCAGGGAAGTTGGCATGGCCAATGACGATGCGTTTTTCACCAATCCATTTGCCGGCAAACTCGCGCAATTGATCCGGGGTTATCTGCCCAGCATCAGAGAGAGAACCGTGCCACATCACGGCAGTGGTGTAACCCAATGAGGCGGCAACTGAGTCAATTCGTTCATCGTGGTTGCCAAAGGGCGGCCGGAAATATGGTGTGGCGTCGACGCCATAGTTCTTGAGAAGGAAGTCATGGGTTTGGCCGAGCTCGGAAGATACCTGTCCATTACTGACTTTGAGTAAGGAGGGGTGTGTCCAGGTGTGGTTGGCCATCTGGATTTGACCGCTCTCCACTAAGGGTCGTAGCTCAGGAATATTCTCCGACCACGAGGGGTATTGGCCAGTGACGAAGAAGGTGAGCCTCATTCCCGTTTCCTGGGCAAAGCGTGTGTATTCCCTCACCACGTGAGAGGAAATTCCATCATCAACAGTCAGGGCAAACATTCCGGGGTGATGAGGAATGGAACTGATTGTGCCAAAGGGAACAGGAACCTGCGTGACTCGAGGAGGTTCAAAAATGATGGGGATGGCAGAAGGATAGACGTTCACATCTTCAGCGATGGGGGGAAGGGCTGCCCCCATTTTGCCGAAGCCAAACTCAGATTTCTCCTCAATCAGTTTGGGGAGAAATATTCCCGCTGCCGCTCCTGTTGCAGCGGTGATGACACCTGCTGCCAGCAGCTCAAGGAATGTTCGGCGTTCCATCAGCGTCGGGTGAGTTTGCCCTTGACCTGGGAGACAAGCTCAGTGATTTCTTCTGAGCGCATGAGCCACAACACTGCGAAATAGATGCTGCCCAAAATGGCGGCGTAGATGATGCTCTCGATGATGGCCACAGCCAAGTTATCGGTATCGATATAGGCAGCACTGAACTGCAGCATGAAGTAGCCCGCAATCACGGTAGGGATGACAGCGATTCCAAACTTGAGGTGACTGACAAACACTCGCTTGCCATCGATGCCACCAATCTTCTTCCTGAGGAAGAACATTCCCACAGCCACTTGGATCATGGTGGCGAATGTGAAGGACAGGGCCAACATGGCAGCAACGAGTTCCACCGGCGAGAATGCCAGCACGAGCAAAGATCCGCCCACGAACAACAGAATCTGCAGCACCGTGAAGAAGAACGGGGTGCGAGTGTCATTGAAGGCAAAGTAGGTGCGCTGAATCACAAAGAGCATGCCATACGGGGTCAAGCTCAAGATATACATCATGATGACAACGGCCAGGGCGGCAATATCTGCTGGTTTAGCTCCATCCATCAACACCAGTGCAATAAAAGGTGCCGTGACGAAGACGATGGCCGCGGATCCCGTCATCACCAGCCCAATGACGCGCAACGCAGAGGACACATCCGCACGCATGTCTTCGGGCTTGTTGTTCCGGGCGTGTTCTGCAAGACGCGTGAAGTAGGCGGTGCCGATGGAGAACGCGAGGATCGAGTAGGGGAGCATGAAGATCAGCCAGGCGTATTGCAGAGCTGCAACGGATGCACCCTTACCTGAGGCGGTGCTCGCCACGTTGGTGGTGACAATGCCACCAAGCTGCATCACGATGACGGTGGCCAACGACCAGCCGGCAATCTTGCCCAGGGTGCCAAAGCCGACACCGCGCCAGAGGAAATCAGGACGGTAGCGGATGCCTGCTTTGCGCCAGGCCAGAGACAAGATGATCGACTGTGCAATGACGCCGAGTGTGGCACTGCCAGCAAGCAGAGCAATCTGGCCTGAACTCCAGTCGTCCAGACCACGATTGCCATCGGGGTCTGCGCCGAAGAGGGCAATGTAGACGGCAAGGCCAGAGATGGCCACGATGTTGTTGAGAACAGGAGCCCAGGAGGAAGGGCCAAAAACCTTCTTGGCGTTGAGCACTTCGCCCAAGATGTTGAACAGGCCGTAGAAGAAAATCTGCGGCAAGCACCAGTAGGCAAAGCCGACAGCGAGAGCCAGTTGTTCAGGCGACCACGCCATCGCATACAAGCGCACGAGGAAGGGAGCTAACGCCATTGCCAGTGCAGTGATGGCCAAAAGGAACACCATCGCAATGGTGACCAGCTTGTTCACATAGGCACTGCCACCATCGTGGCCAGCCATGGCCTGCACAATCTGGGGCACCAGCACAGCACTGAGCACGCCACCAATCAGCACCATATAGACGCTGTTGGGAAGCATGTTTCCCACGGCAAAGGAGTCTGCACCAACGGATGCGGTCACACCAATGGCAGTGGCCAACACCATGGCCTTAACGAATCCCAGCACACGCGAAGCGGTGGTTCCCACGGCCATTAACGTGCTGGCGCGAGCGATAGTGGAAGAAGCCATAATCGGGTTTCCATCCTTTGCTCAAGCCTCAGGGGAGGGCCATAGTCCGTGCTCTAAGCTTAGTTCGATGACTCTTCCAGTGCGCTTCGCGACCGACGCAGAGATTGCCAATTGGGACAATCTGGTTATTGCTAACCCTGACCACGGGTCGATGTATCAAGCGGAAAGTTTCGCTATTGCGAAGGCAATTGGCGGCTGGACTCCTCGTCACCTCATCTTCAATGAGGACAACACCGAGGCAGCGCCTCGTGTTGCCGGATTGTTCATTGAGCGCACAATTCCCACCCTGGGCAAGCTCTGGTATTCACCCACCGGGCCAGGTTTCGGCTCTGCTGAACAGGTCGCTGCGGTCATTCCTGCCCTGAAAGAATTCGCTGCTAACAATGGTGTTTTTTTGGTCAAGCTCGAATCTGAGCTGATCTATTCCGAGCAAGCAGATCAGACATTGCGCTCCGCAGGTCTGGTCAAGGTGGACAATGTCCAGCCCATCTCCTCGACGGTGATGATTGACCTCACCCCAGATATCGACACCATCTTGGCTGAGATGCCGCAGAAGGGTCGCTACGCCATCCGCCGGGCAGCGCGTGATGGTGTGACCGTGGCAGAAGCGCCGCTGACCGAAGAGAACATGCGCACCATGTACACACTCTTGGGTGCTACCGGTGATGACGCAGGCTTCATGATTCGCACCTACGACTACTACGTCTCCTTCTGGAACGAATACGCCAACCGTGACCAGGGCAAGATGTTCTTTGCCTATGTCGATGGCGAAGTTGTGGCCGGTGCGTATACCGGCTGGATGGGCTTCAAGGCCTGGTACAAAGACGGCGCCTCTATTCGTGATCGCAAGGCCTATGGCGCCAGCCATGCGCTGCAGTGGCACATCATCGAATGGCACAAAGCTCGTGGCCAGGCTGTGAGCTACGACATGATGGGCTGCCCGCCAGCAGATCAGCTCAAAGACCCCTCACACCACCTGCACGGCATTGGCATGTTCAAAACGAGCCTGAGCCCCATTGTCATTGATCGTGTCGGAACCTATGACCTCGTCATTGATGCCAAGAAGACTCAGAAATGGAACACCTTCGGCTATCGCATTGCCGGCAAGCTGAACAGAATGTTCCGCAAAGAGGTGTACTTCTAAGCGTTAGCCCTCACGCGCGCTGAGGGTGACCAGAGACGCCTCTGGGGCACACGCAAAGCGCACCGGAGCAAAGATAGATGTGCCAACACCTGCTGAGACATTCAGCGCTGCTGTGCGACTGCCACGCGTCCACGTGCTCAAACCCTTGACCTTGTCGCGGGGGATGTCACAGTTGGTGACGAGTGCACCAAAGCCAGGAACACAGACCTGACCGCCGTGAGTGTGGCCGGCGAAGATCATCTCAGCCCCTTGAGTAACAAAGTCATTCAAGATGCGCTGGTAGGGAGCGTGGGCAACACCAATGGTGATCTCGGGCGTGACCTCATCGAGGAAATCATCTGACTGTATAGATTCGAGGGCACGCTCCATGCGCGAGAGCGAATCAAAAGAGCGGTGAGGGTCATCCACTCCCATGAAGTCAATGCGGCGACTACCCAATGTCAACGAGGCTGCAGAGTTGTTGAGGTTAGCCCAGCCGAGTTCGTCAGTAAAGAATTCCATCAAGGAGGCGGTGTCGAGTCGCTGAGCGACCTTGGTGGCCTTGGAGGGACCTGCGAAGTAAGCAAAGGGGTTCTTGAACTCAGGGGCGAAGTAATCGTTTGATCCATTGACGAAAACCCCTGGAATCCCCTTGAATGCAGCCAGGGTTTCTTGCAAAGCAGGCAAGGCATGTTCATGGCCCAAGTTGTCACCGGTGTTGACGACAAGATCAGGTGCTAGCTCAGCAAGTGAGGAAATCCACTCCATCTTTCCCTTTTGCCAGGGTGCAAGATGCAGGTCAGAGATGTGCAGGATTCGAAGAGGTGCGGAACCAGGTTCCAACACTTTCGCTTCAACATTTCTCAGGGTGAACGCATTGCGTTCGACGAGTGTTCCCCACGCAAGAGCACCCACAGCAACCAGCCCGATGCCCACCAGGACATCGCGGCCAATTGCTGAGGAAGAGCTCATTACTTCTGAACGGTGATCAGAATCGGGGTTGTGGGCTTGATGAATCCACCCACAGGCGACTGCACCGTCACGAGGCGCTGGCCCACAGGAAGTGGGTTAGCTGTTCCAGGACAAGCCGTGGTGGACGGTGATGGTGCAGGGGTTGGCATGGGGGTTGGTGTGGGAACCGGGCACTGCGCATCAGGGATAGGCAGCTCAATGGTTGCGCCAACAGTCCAACCAGCAGCCACAAGCGTGCTGCGAGCGAGAGTTTCGGTCATGCCCACGGTGCTGGGAGGACCTGCAACGAGGGTCTGGTTTGAGAAGTAGACCTTGACTTCGCCACCGACTGCCGTGGGCTCACCTGAGGCGGGCTCAGACTTGGCCACCGTGTTGAGGGGGAGTTCAGAGTCCATCTCGCCACCATCGGTGAAGGTCAAGCCCACGCTTTCGATGAGGGCTTGTGCCTGTTCCTTGGTGAGGCCTTGGATAGCGGGAACACTAACGGACTTACCCTTGACCAGGTTGGGGTCAGGGGCACCGAAGGGATCGCCACCAAATTGACGGTTCGCAACCGTCATGATGTCTCGGTAGATGTCTTGCTTGGTGTTGTATTGACGACCATTCGTGAAGTCCACATTGGAAAGCGCGACGTGACCAGAGACGTTACCGAGCCACACAACGGTGGCCACCTTGGAGGTGGAGCCCATGATCCAGTTCTGCTCAGCGTTATCTGAGGTTCCGGTCTTGGCAATCCAGGGGATACCGTCACCGACATCAGCACGAGCTGCCGTACCACCAGCAGAGTGGACGTTTTCCATGGCATAGGCGGTGGTGCGAGCCACTGCTGGGGTTACCGACTGGGTGCACTTGGACTTGGGCGGAGTGATTTTCTTGCCCTTGTAGTCGATGATTTCATCGATCGCGATTGCAGTACAGGTCTTTCCATCATTGGCAATACCTGCTGTGGCAACGGCCATTGCAAGCGGTGCAATTTCCTCGGTACCGATGATGGTTGAAGGGTTTGACTTCAACGTCTTTTGGTCAGCACGGTGAACGCCAAATGATTCAGCAACCTTACGGATGTTGCAGAGGTCCATCTTGGAAGCCATGGTGATGAAGTTGAGGTTGTAGGAGTTCTTCAACGCGTTCATCACGGTTGTGGTGGAGTCGAATGCACCCGCGTAGTTGACGGGCTTCCAGTTAGGGCCACCTGTTGGCTCACAGCTGTTCTTGAACTCGGACATCTTCCAGTCCTTGACCTTGCCGGAGACAACTTCGTTGAGACCGTGGCCCTGCTTGAGCCACTCGATCAGGGTGAAGATCTTGTAGGTCGAACCCACGGGGAAACCGGTGGAGCTTCCGTACTTGCTGTCGGTGTTGTAATTCACCGAGGTGTAGTTGGCGCCTGATGCCACAACCTCAGGATCAGCAGAGTAATCCTTGCTCTGAGCCATTGCGAGAACTCGACCAGTACCGACTTGAACCGAAACGGACGCACCTGCGATGTCACCTTCGGGAACGATCTTGGGAACACGCTCGTAGATTGCTGTTTCAGAAGCTGCCTGCAGTTCCACATCAAGTGTGGTCATGATCTTCCACCCACCGCGCTGGAAGGCTGCCCAGCGCTCGTCCTCGGTTGCACCGAAGGCGGGGTCGTTCTTGATGATCCAGGTGACGTAGTCACAGAAGAAGGCAGCACCACCAGCTGTTTGGCAACCAGTGCTGGACGGAGTGATCACCGGAGTGACAGGCTCGGCTACAGCGGCCTTGTATTCCTTGTTGGTGATCTTGCCTTCAGCAAGCATGCGGCCCAGTACGTAGTTACGACGCTGTTCGTTGTATTCCACGTTCTCAGGAATATCGATACGCAAGTTGTTGGGGTTGTTCACGGTGGCGATCAGGCTTGCTGCCTGAGCAAGGGTGAGGTCCTTGGCCTTGACGCCAAAGTAATACTCAGAGGCAGATTCGATGCCGTAGACGCGACCACCGAAGGAAGCGATGTTGAGGTAACCGTTGAGGATCTCGTCCTTGGTGTACTTGGACTCGATGCTGATCGCCAGCTTCATTTCCTTGAGCTTGCGCTCAATGGTGGTCTGGGTGGCTGCGTAGTAGGCAGCCTTACGTGCTTCAGGATCTGCAATCTCTTCCGCACGCATCACCAGGATGTTTTTCACATACTGCTGGCTGATCGACGAACCACCCTGAACGTCACCACCGGTGGCGTTGGAAATGATGGCGCGTGCAGTACCGATGAGGTCCACACCACCGTGCTCATAAAAACGAGGGTCTTCTGTTGCGATAGCTGCGTCAACAACGAAGGGAGAAATTTCTTCGAGAGGAACCGTAATACGGTTCTGTGCATAGAACGAGGCGAGGAGAACTTCTGAGCCGTCTTCACGCTTGGCATACATGCTCGACTTTTCAGCCAAGTCGTTGATCTTGAGGTAGGCGGGGAGTTCGTCAAAAACACCTAGGGCGCTGTTCGTGGTTACTCCCGTAACGGCAATAGCGGGGGTCACTGCGGCGGCAATCAAGACTGCTGCAACGGCACTCATGCCGACAAAAGCGAGCAATCCCCCAATGATTCCTGAACGCGTAGGCTTCTTGGCAAACATAGACTCTAATTTAGCCGGAATTGCTGAGAAAAGACCGAACGGAGACTCATGGCCGCCATCAAGTGGGAATACATCACCACTCCGCTGCTTATTCACAACACCACCGCCATTTTGAACACGTGGGGTTCAGAAGGGTGGGAGCTCGTTCAAATTGTCACGGGCCCCGAAGGTGGCCTTGTTGCGTACCTCAAACGACCACTGGCTGAATAGCTCAAGAATCGAAGGAAAATCATGTCAAACATCGAAGCTCGTCTTGCCGAACTCGGCATCGATATCCCTGATCTCGTTCCTCCCGTAGCCGCCTACACCCCTGCGGTGATCCATGGAGATCTCGTCTTCACCTCTGGTCAGCTCCCCATGGTTTCCGGTGCACTTCCTGCCACCGGCAAGGTCGGAGAAGGCCACGGCCTGATCCCTGCCTCGGATGCCAAGGAGTATGCACGCATCTGTGCACTCAACGCGCTCGCAGCGGTGAAGTCGGTGCTGGGTGACCTCAACCGTGTCACCCGCGTGGTTAAGGTTGTGGGTTTCGTTTCCAGTGACCCTGCCTTCACCGGCCAGCCTGGCGTGATCAACGGCGCATCTGAAGTTCTCGGTGAGATCTTCGGTGACGCAGGAATTCACTCGCGCTCTGCCGTGGGTGTTGCGGTTCTTCCCTTAGATGCCCCGGTTGAGGTAGAGATCATCGTCTCCTTCAAGTAATTCTTGAGTAACAACGAAACACCCCCAGGCCGATGGCCTGGGGGTGTTTCAGTATGAGCTTCGTAGTTGTTTAGTGAACCTGAGCGCTGATGATGCTGAGCACACCAGTGTCGGTCAGGGTGGTGGTGTCCCCAATCTCGCGGCCTTCTGCGACATCCTGAAGGAGACGACGCATGATCTTGCCAGAGCGAGTCTTGGGAAGTTCTTCCACGATGTAGACCTTCGAGGGGCGAGCAATCGCACCAATCTGGTCGGAGACGTGCTTGCGCAGCAAGGCGCTCGCTTCCTCGGGGGTCTGGTCATCCACGTGGCTCTTCTTCAAGATCACGAAGGCAACAACGGCCTGACCGGTGGTCTCATCGGCTGCGCCCACCACAGCTGCTTCAGCAACGATGTTGTTGCCGACCAGTGCGGATTCGATTTCTGCAGTGGAGAGACGGTGACCAGAGACGTTCATGACGTCGTCCACACGGCCCAGGAGCCAGATGTCGCCGTCGCGGTCGTAACGAGCGCCGTCGCCGGCGAAGTACTTGTCACCGAACTTGTCCCAGTAGGTTTCCTGGAAGCGGACGGGGTCTCCCCAGATACCGCGGAGCATGGCAGGCCATGGCTCAGAGATGACCAGGAGGCCGCCGGAGTTCTTGTCCTGAGGAACACCCTGCTCGTCCACGATGTCGATGACGACACCGGGGATGGGTACCTGTGCTGAACCGGGCTTCAAGGTGGTCACACCAGGAAGAGCAGCAATCATGATGCCGCCGGTCTCGGTCTGCCACCAGGTGTCCACAATCGGTGCCTTGCCGCCACCGATGATGTCGTGGTACCAAATCCACGCTTCAGGGTTGATGGGCTCACCCACGGAACCGAGAACACGGATGCTGGAGAGGTCAAACTTTCCAGGGATCTCGCGGCCCAGCTTCATGAAAGAGCGAATAGCAGTAGGTGCGGTGTAGAGAATCGAGACCTTGTACTTCTCGATGATTTCCCACCAGCGACCGGGGTGAGGTGCGTCAGGGGTGCCTTCGTAGACAACCTGGGTTGCACCGTTCGCGAGTGGTCCATAAACCACGTAGGAGTGACCGGTGATCCAGCCCACGTCTGCGGTGCACCAGTAGACATCCGAGTCTGCGTGCAGGTCGAAGATGTTCTTGTGGGTGAAGGCAGCCTGGGTGAGGTAGCCACCGGTGGTGTGCAAAATACCCTTGGGCTTACCAGTGGTGCCCGAGGTGTAGAGAATGAAGAGTGGGTGCTCTGCAGGGAAGCCCTGAGCCACGTGCTCTGCGTCCACACCAGCCTTGGCGTCATCCCACCAGAGGTCGCGACCTTCGGTCCAGGCAACCTCGTTCTCGCCGCGCTTGACCACGAGAACGTTGGTCACGGAGCTTCCGCCACCGTTCGCCTCGAGAGCAGCATCCACGGTTGGCTTGAGTGGGAAGACCTTGCCCTTACGCCATCCACCATCAGCGGTGACGACGAGCTTTGCTTCAGCGTCGTCAATGCGGCTGCGCAGGCTGTCTGCACTAAATCCACCGAAGACCACGGTGTGGACTGCGCCAATACGTGCTGAGGCCAACATGGTGATGACTGCCTCGGGAATCATGGGCATGTAGATCGCAATACGGTCGCCCGCATTTACGCCTAGTGAAAGAAATACGTTTGCGACGCGCTTAACTTCAGCTGTCAATTCGCTGTATGTGTATACACGCTGGTCTCCGGGCTCGCCTTCGCCATAAATGGCGACACGGTCTCCACGGCCTTCGAGTACGTGGCGATCGAGGCAGTTGTATGCCACGTTGAGCTCGCCGTCATCGAACCACTTGGCTACGGGAGCATCGCTCCAGTCGAGCACACGTGTGAAGGGCTTGTGCCAGTGAAGGAGTTCCTTTGCCTGCTTATCCCAGAAGCCGAGGCGGTCTTTCTTGGAATCTGCATACAGGCTGGCCTGTCCGACTGCTTGGGCAGTGAATTCGGCGCTGGGCGGAAAGCGACGTTCTTCGTGCAGAAGGTTGTCAATATTGTTGCTCATTTCGAGCACCTCACTTCATTGGGCGGTGACTAAAGGTCGAACAAAGTCTGTATTGAGATTACCCCCAATTCCACACTTTGTATACAAAGTTACTTTTTATACTCGGGGTACAAGATAAATTTCAGTTTTATGCCTTACACTCGAATAGTTCAGAGCTTCGTATCTGACTGGTGGCGCCGCCGATTCCCCCAATCTGGCGCCACGAAGGCGACACCGTTCCCCCCAACTGGTGTCGCCTTCCACCGTTAAGTGGTTCGTACGGATACGTACGCCCTAGTCCTCCACAGGGGCAAAAGGGGTACAAATAGCCCCAAATCAGGGTAAAAATTCCCGTGAAATGGATTTTTCTCCATATTTTGGGCCGATGCTTGCCCATCTGGATACCCACCTGAGAAATCCGCGAATTACGGACGTTCTCATCTCCAGCAACGCTGGATTGTGGATAGATCAGGGCGAGGGACTGCTGCTCGACGCCAGCTGGTCGTATACAGAACCCGAGGTCAGAGCCCTCGCTGTTGAGCTCATTGGCCGTGGTGGTCGACATATCGACCAAGCACATCCCTGTGTGGATGTGCGATTGCCGGGAAACATTCGCGTGCACGCTGTGCTGTCACCGGTTGCAAGCTCTGGCACCACGATTGCCCTGCGCATCCCTCGCACCACTGCCCTTACCTGGGAAGACCGAGTGGCGTCAGACTTCATGACGGAGAGAGAAAAGCATTTCTTGCTCGAGTGTGTGGAGCGCAAGCGCACAGTACTGATCACCGGAGGAGCTGGCTCCGGCAAGACCTCATTATTGGGGCACCTACTCTCTTCAGTCCCTCATCATGAGCGCATTGTGGTTCTCGAAGATGTCACCGAACTTCAGATAGATCATCCTCATGTGATTGCGCTCGAAGCCCAGCAAGCAAATATTGAGGGCGCTGGTGGCGTGAGCGTGGAACAACTTGTTCCTCAGGCTTTGCGGATGAGGGCAGACCGCTTGGTGCTGGGGGAATGTCGCGGTGCTGAAGTGGGAGCCGTGTTGTCTGCCCTCAACACAGGCCACAGTGGTGGCGGCCTCACCCTCCACGCCAATTCTTTGGCAGATGTTCCGGCACGTCTGACTGCCCTGGGCTATCTCGCCGGAATGAGCACAGAACTAGTTTCCGCACTGGCCCGGGGAGGACTCGACGTCATTGTTCATGTGGAGCGAGGTGAACATGGCAGGCGTATTGCAGCGCTGGGTGAATTCACTCCGGGGGAAGCTCCACTCACTGTCCGCGAGTTCGCCCTCTGAGGTTGAACGCTCACTCAGAGAACTGGCGCAGAAAACAGAACGCGTTGCCTCATTACTCATGGCCGGACTCTCGCCGAGAGAAGCAGCACACTCTGCGGAACTTGATCTTCAGGCCGCCGTGAACATTCAGGAGAGGACCCCAAAAGCCTTCTTGAGTGTTGTGTGGAACTTTGCGTTGGAGTCAGGAGCGGCACCGTCTGCGGTGTTGAAGGTGTGCGCTGAGGCTTTTGCGCACGCAGCTGAAAATGCACGTCATGCTCGTGTTCAGCTTGCTGGACCTCAAGCGGCAACGCATCTCGTCATGGGATTGCCATTGGTTGCGGTGGCGGGAGGGTACCTCGCTGGATATAACCCGCTGGCTTTCCTGCTCGGTTCGTTATTCGGCTGGCTCCTTCTTGTTGGTGCTGCATTCTTATTGTTTCTTTCCTCCCGGTGGTCACGGCGAATGGTGAGACATGCACAACAGTGGGAATGGTCGCGGGGAATGGCAGCAGAGGCAATGTCGATGTCGCTGTCGGCGGGCCACTCCCTTGCCCAGGCCAGGCGGTGGGCAAGTGAGGTCGCTACCTCATTCACGTTGGATCACGAGATGGTTCAACAGGAGCTTGCTCGGTGCGATGAATTCATGGCGTTGGCAAGCAAGACGGGAGTGGGTTTATCCGGGCTTCTTCGAAGCCAAGCCCAACGGGAGCGCAACGCAGCCCGTGAAGAAGCGCAGATGCGTGTAGAAAAGCTTGCCGTGCGATTGATGATCCCGCTGGGAATGTGCGTTTTACCGGCATTTATTGCCGTCGGGGTGCTGCCGCTGGTTGCCAGTGTGATTTCCTCCACAGCACTGAATTCATAAAAGAATTCCACCTCTTATATAGAGGTGTGAATTCGCGCATTCTTTCTGCGCTGTGATGGGGGCGAAAGGTGTGGTGAATATGACAACTCACAAACTCAACAAACTCATTCAAGCCCTGAAGCACTTCCGCTCTGAAGCCGGTGCCGCAACAGCGGAATACGCCATTGCCACGATGGCAGCGGTTGGCTTTGCCGGACTACTCGTGACCATTTTGCGCGGAGATGAAGTGAAGCAAATCCTGACGGACATGGTGCGCCGTGCTCTCACGTTCGGAGGGTAGTGTCACCGCTGAACTGGCCATGGTGCTGCCGGCCATCATCTTGGTGCTTGGTGTGTGTCTCCAAGCGGTGGGTGCTCTGGGGATTCAGTTGACGAACTCTGCCCTGGCCAGACAAGCTGCCCGGGAGCTATCTCGTGGTGTCGATGTCAGCGTGGTGGCCAGCTCGCTGTCACAGGCCAATTCCCACGCCTCACTTCGGCACTCGACCGAGGGTGATCTGGTGTGTGTTTCCCTGAGCCAGTCCACGGGTGTGGGGCCGTTGTCATGGCTGCTTGCAGAGGTCCAGGTTCGGGAGTGTGTGATCAATGCACAGTGAACGAGGTTCGGGTGCTGCGGCGACCCTCATTCTGGTCGGAGGGGTCATTTCGGTGACATCTCTTCTACTTTTTTTCGGAGCAGCTCTGATCACCCTCGACCGAGCACAATCCGTCACCGACCAGGCAGCACTCGAAGCAGCGGATGCAGCATCGGGGCGCATCCCCGGATATCCCTGTAATCGCGCGGAAAGACTCGCCGAGAAGAATTCTTTCCAGATAGAAAATTGTGAGGTTCAGGGTTTGATTGTGCGGGTGACCTTGCAGGTCACCGTGTTGGGAATTTCTACCCACACTCGAGCCAAAGCAGGACCCCAAAATGAGCTGGAGTGATTGACGAACCCAAATTGCCGTGTATCTTGACCTTTTGGAACGCCACTTAATTCGGAGGAATGTTTGTCCAGCTCTAGAAAGCTCGTCATCGTCGAGTCACCAGCCAAAGCCAAGACCATTGGTAAGTACCTGGGCGACAACTACGAGGTGCTCGCATCGGTCGGTCACATCCGTGACTTGCCCAAGCCCAGCGAGCTTCCTGCGGACATGAAAAAGGGACCCTTCGGCAAGTTCGCTGTGAACGTCGAAGACAACTTCGAGCCCTATTACGTTGTCTCTGAGAACTCTAAGAAGACGGTGGCGGAACTCAAGAAGGCTCTCAAGGATGCCGACGAGCTTTACCTCGCAACTGATGAGGACCGCGAAGGTGAAGCGATCTCCTGGCACCTGCTCCAGGTGCTCAAGCCCAAGGTTCCCGTTCACCGCATGGTGTTCCACGAAATCACCAAGGAAGCTATTCAGGCTGCCCAGGAGAACACTCGTGAGCTCGACACAGCTCTGGTAGATGCTCAGGAAACCCGCCGTATTCTCGACCGCCTCTATGGCTGGGAGATGTCGGATGTGATGCGTCGCCGCGTTGGTCCTGGAACCTCAGCTGGTCGTGTCCAGACCGTTGCATTGCGTTTGGTTGTAGACCGTGAGCGTGAGCGTATGGCGTTCAACTCCGCCAACTACTGGGATCTGCTTGCAACTCTGGGGACCTCAACAGAGGTGTCCACGCAGTTCGAAGCCAAACTCGTTCGTGTCGGCGGCAACACCATTGCCTCGGGTAAAGACTTTGATGACAACGGTCAGCTGACCACCAAGGCCACTCTGCTCAGCGAAGAAGCCGCGACTGCGCTCGCCGCAGCACTGCGTGAAGCAAGCACCGAGATCGTCGTGGCAGGTCTGGAGACCAAGCCCTACACCCGTCGTCCTTCCGCTCCCTTCACCACTTCGACCCTGCAGCAGGAAGCTTCGCGCAAGCTCAAGTTCTCTTCGAAGCAGACCATGAGCGTGGCACAGGGCCTTTACGAAAACGGTTACATCACCTACATGCGTACGGACTCGCCTTCCCTCTCGGGACAGGCGATTGCGGCAGCTCGTGCTCAAGCCACCACGCTCTATGGAGCAGACCAGGTTGCAGATGCTCCCCGTCAGTATTCGGGCAAGAGCAAGAACGCTCAAGAAGCTCACGAAGCTATTCGCCCTGCTGGTGAAACCTTCAAGACTCCCGCAGAACTTCAGAATGTTCTCCGTGGCAACGAGTGGAAGCTCTATGACCTGATTTGGAAGCGCACTGTTGCTTCCCAGATGGCAGATGCCAAGGGTCAGACCGCAACCGTCACCGCAAAGGCAACCCCTGCATCCGGAGATGCTGTGGAGTTCACCGCCAGCGGCACCGTCATCACCTTCCGCGGCTTCCTCAACGCCTATGAAGAAAGCACTGACGAAGAGCGCAACGCTCAGGACGCTCAAGCAGAAGCCAAGCTCCCAGTGATGACCGAAGGTCAGAAACTCGTACTTGCTGATGTTGAGGCCAAGGGCCACGACACCACACCACCTCCTCGTTACACCGAAGCAACTCTGGTGAAGAAGTTGGAAGAGCTGGGCATTGGCCGCCCCTCCACCTACGCATCCATTCTGGGTCTGATCGTGGACCGCGGCTATGTCACTCCTAAGGGTTCAGCATTCGTTCCAGCGTGGGTTGCGTTCTCCATCGTTCGCCTCATGCAGGAGCACTACACCGACCTGGTTGACTACGCCTTCACTGCCGAGATGGAAGAAGATCTCGACAAGATTGCTGGTGGCGAAGGGACCGGTTCACAGTGGCTGAAGAAGTTCTACTTCGGAGAGCCTGGCCACCACGGACTGCGCGAAATCCTCGACAACATCGGCGATATCGATCCCCGTGAGCTCAATACCTTCCGCATTGGCGAGAATGGTGCAGCTATTCGCGTGGGCAAGTATGGTCCCTACATCGAGGTGACCAACCCCGATGCTGCCGAAGATGAGAAGCCCCGCATCGTCAACATTCCCCTGGATATGGCACCCGACGAGCTCACCCCTGAGAAGGTTCAAGAACTCATCGATGCGCCCATTGTCACCGACCGTGTGCTGGGTGTGAACCCGGAGAACGGCAAGACCGTTGTGTCCAAGGACGGTCGTTTTGGACCCTATGTGACCGAGCTCGAGCCAGAGCCTGAAGTTGCTCTTGACGAGGCAGAGATTGACCCTGCCACTGGCGAGGTCGTTGAAGTCAAAAAGAAGAAGCGCGTGGCCAAGGCTGAGGTCATCAAGCCTCGCACCGCTTCCCTCTTCAAGAGCATGGATCCTGGAACTGTGGATTTGGAGACTGCTCTCAAGCTTCTCAACCTTCCTCGTGAAGTGGGTGCGGATCCTGAGACCGGCGAAATGATCACCTCGCAAAATGGTCGCTACGGCGCCTACCTCAAGAAGGGCACCGACACTCGCTCGCTCGAGAACGAAGATCAGATCTTCGCGATCGACCTCGCTGGTGCTCTCGAGCTGTTTGCGCAGCCCAAGTATGGAGCTCGCAAGGCAGCCAGTGCGATTAAGGAATTCGACGCTGACCCCGAAAGCGGCAAGCCCATCAAGATCAAGGATGGTCGTTTCGGTCCCTACGTCACCGATGGCACCACCAACGCCACGATCCCTCGCGGTGAGGTGCCTGAAGAGATCGACTTCGACCGTGCGGTTGAACTTCTGGCCATCAAGCGAGCCAAGGGACCCGTTGTTCGCAAGAAGGCTCCTGCCAAGAAGGCCGCTGCAAAGAAGCCAGCTGCCAAGAAGGCAACCAAGAAGGTCGGCGACACCATCGTGGTGAAGAAGGCCGGCGCAAAGAAGGCTGCCACCACCCTAGGCAAGTCAGGCGTCTCTTCCAAGGCTAGCGAGTAACGCATGTCCGGGTTGTTCATCACCTTTGAAGGTGGAGACGGTTCGGGAAAGTCCACACAGGCTGGTCTATTAGCCGAGTGGCTCACTGAGCAAGGTCGTACAGTTGTGCGCACCCGCGAACCCGGTGGTACTGATGTGGGTGTTGAGGTGCGCAACCTCGTTCTTCATCACCGCGGGGATATTGATCCCCGCGCAGAAGCACTGCTCTATGCCGCAGACCGTGCCCACCATGTGGCCACGCTGGTGCGTCCCGCACTGGAGCGTGACGAGGTCGTCATCCAGGACCGCTACTTCGACTCCTCCGTTGCCTATCAAGGCGCTGGTCGCGTTCTGGATGCTAAAGAAGTACGCGACTTGTCTCTCTGGGCAACAGACAGCTTGCTGCCTGATGTGACCGTTCTTTTGGATCTCGATGAGAACCTGGCTCGCACGCGTCTTGACGCTGCGGACAAGCCTTTTGATCGACTCGAAAACGAAAAGGCAGAGTTCCATGGCCGTGTTCGTGCAGGTTTCCTCGCGCTCGCCGAGGCAGAGCCGGAGCGCTTCCTCGTTCTCGATGCCACGCGCCCCATCGACGAGCTTGCTGCCGCTATTCGTGCCCGCGTCGAAGCTGAGTTGTCTTAGAAGTTTCTTGTCAGTTACTCCCGGTAGCCTTGAGCTATGAGCGTGTGGGATGAACTCGTTGGCCAGCAGGAGGCCATAGATGTCTTCCGTGCGGCATCCGAGTCCGAGCTAGCTTCAGCAACCTCTCACGATTCGGCCATGACGCATTCGTGGCTCGTGACGGGCCCTCCGGGTTCTGGCCGTTCCAACTTGGCCTATGCATTCGCCGCGTCGTTGCTGTGTCGAGATGGGGGCTGCGGAAAGTGTTCCGACTGCACGCAGGTTGCTGCCCGAACTCACCCCGACCTCGCCACGCTCACCACTGAGCGCGTGATCATTTCCATCGATGAAGTTCGTGCTCTTGTGCAGAGCTCACAATATTCCCCTGCGGTCTCGCGCTATCGCGTGATTGTGATCGAGGATGCTGACCGCATGGCTGAGCGCACCTCCAACGTGCTGTTGAAGGCATTGGAAGAACCTCCTGAGCGCACGGTGTGGATTCTGTGTGCACCGAGTGAAGCTGACTTGATTCCCACCATTCGCTCTCGCGTGCGTTCTGTGCGCTTGCGTGTGCCGAGCGTTCCTGACGTGGCCAAGCTCATCGTGGCCCGAGATGGCGTGGATGAGGTGACGGCAGAGCGTGCTGCTCGTCATGCCCAGTCTCACATCGGCATGGCTCACCGCCTGGCGACTAACCCTGAAGCTGCCGCGCGCCGTGAAGAAACAGTGCGCCTGGTGTTGAACATCATGACCGTGCGGGAGGCAGTTCTTGCCGCTGCCCGCATGATTGAGATTGCCACCGACGATGCCAAAGCCATCACGGAAGAGCGTGATGGTGTTGAGCTCGACCAGCTTCGCCGGTCCATGGGTATCGCCGAAGGCGATGCCATCCCCGCCAACCTGCGCAGCCAAGTCAAGGGTCTCGAGGAGCAGCAGAAGCGTCGTGCCACGCGAAGCCTGCGTGATGGTCTCGACCGCATCCTGGTTGATCTGCTTTCGGTCTATCGCGACGTGTTGCGCTTGCAGCTCGGCGTCAGTGACGAGCTCATCAACGTGGAGTTTGAGAATGAACTGCGAGCCGCCGCCGCTGCACGCACAAGCGAAGACACCCTCGCCACCATGGAAGCCATTGGCGAAGCTCGTGAACGCATTGATGCCAACGTTGCACCTGCCCTGGCAATGGAAGCACTGTTGATCCGCGCTTCGCGCTCTGAAGTTCCTGCATGAAAATGAAAGTTGCCCTGAAAGGGCTGATTCTCACTGTTGCTGCAGTGACTCTCACGGCCTGCTCGGGTGGAGTGGTTCCAGAACCCACCAAGACCCCAGGGGCCATTCCAGCCGAATACCAGCCCTACTATTCCCAAACTCTGGAGTGGACTGACTGTCACGATGGCATGCAGTGTGCAACGGCGGTAGCACCCCTGGATTGGAACGAGCCTGCGGGGGAGACTATTGAGCTTGCTCTTGTTCGTCACTCCGCGACGTCGTCCAAGAAGCTTGGGTCACTGTTTGTGAACCCAGGTGGTCCGGGTGCTTCGGGCGTGAGTTTCATTGCAGATTCTTTGGACTATGCCGTCAGCGGGGCTGTTCAGAAGAACTATGACGTCATCGGTTTTGATCCTCGAGGAGTGGGAGCCTCCACACCTGTGGTGTGTGTCGACTCTGCTGCTGAAATGGATGAGTTCCTCTTCGGCGCTACAGACACAGTTCGAGCCAGCCCAGAATGGTTCGCTGAACGAGAGAGGGCGAGCGCAGAGTTCGCTCAAGGTTGCCTTGAGCGAACTGGTGACCTCCTTGCTCATGTGGACACAGTCAGTGCTGCGCATGACTTGGACATGTTGCGTGCGACGGTTGGCGATCGTGAGCTCAACTACTTGGGCTACTCCTATGGCACCTTGTTGGGTGCGGTCTATGCCGAGAATTTCCCCGGGAACGTTGGTCGCTTGGTTCTTGATGGTGCACTTGATCCGGCATCGTCGAGTTTCGAGGTCAATCTCAATCAATCCATCGGGTTCGAAAAAGCATTACGCGCGTATCTGGCTGATTGCATTGAAACTGAGGGGTGCCCCTTCAGTGGCAGTGTTGATGAGGCAATGACTCAGGTGGGAGATCTCCTGGCGCAACTCGATGAATCTCCCCTATACGCAAGTGATGGCCGGGTTCTCGGTGCTGATGCCATGCTCACGGCGATCATTGCTCCTCTCTACAACCCTGATGCGTGGAGCTTTCTTACTGATGTGTTTTCTGCGGTTGCTGACGGTGATGCTCAGACTGCTTATTCCTCAGTGGATTGGTATTACAGCCGTGGTGATGACGGAGAGTATCTGGATAATTCCACGGAAGCTTTCCTTGCCATCAATTGCCTTGACTATCCCGTGACGAAAGACCCTGAACAGTGGGAAAAGGAAGCACAGGAGCTAGCGCGAAAGGCACCGGTTATCGGTCCCTATATGGCCTATGGCGATGAGCTCTGCTCTCAATGGGCCTACCCAGCGGTGATGACTCCACATAAAATTTCAGCCCAAGGCGCCGGTGACATCCTTGTCATTGGCACCACGGGTGATCCCGCAACTCCCTATCGTTGGGCGAAAGCTTTGGCTGCCCAGCTCGAGGGCGGTCATCTCATCAGTTACACCGGTGAAGGCCACACGGCCTATAACAAGTCCAACTCGTGTGTGAATGATGCCGTGGATGGATTCTTGTTAAGCGGCAAAGTGCCTGCAACAGATCCGAAGTGCTAGTTCTCTAACCGAGCAATGCGCTCATCCACTAGCGGGCTTGAACCAAAACACGCACGAAGTGATTGGGCGACGGTGTGCTTGGAGAATTGTTTCGCTGCGGCGTCATCTGCCAAAAGCTCGGTGGTAATCCTTGTGGCCTGAGCCATACGTTCACTGGCAGAGAATCCTGGGGCTACGGCCATCGCGAGAACCCCAGCAGCGCGGATGACCCCATGGTGCTGATCGAGGTGTGCTTGTTCGTGCGCAAGTGCAGCCTGCAGGAGTTCTGGGCTCAAGGTTGAAATCACCTGGGAGCTGACCATGATGCACTGAGAGCTGGGCACCGCCATCAAGATCGTTTCGCTGGATTCGAAGATCATCACGCGGTGACCGGATAGTTCCGTAATCTGCCCGCGTGGAATCAGCAGCGCGAATTGCTCGTTGAGAGTGCGTCGCGATGTTCTGAGTTCTCCCAGTGCTGCCCCGAAGCGAAAAATCAAGACACCCAATACAGCTAACGCTACCCAGCCAAAAACATTGATCAGGATGGGCACAATGATCCGCGCGGAGTAGCTTTCCTCGCCATGCTGAGCCAGTGCCAGAACAACGAGACCACCCAGTGCGGTGAGGAGTGAGAGTGCAGCGATGCCGAGTGAGAGGAACCAGGCATACAAAACAAAACCAGGCCGTTTACTCACAAGTTGCGGGTCGGCGAGTACTCGTGGAACGAACAAAGATATTGCGGCATAGACCGCAATAAGTATCACTATTGTTCGAAGTTCCATAGCGTGAAGCCAGCTGTTAGTTGCTGTTGTCGATGGCTTTACGCAGGAATGCGCGGTCTTCCTCAGACAGGGTCCCCGCGAAGTGAAGCAGGGCTGCGGCTTGATCGTCAGCACTATTGAGGGCCGACGTCATCGTGCTGGTGACGTGATCAATGCGGCTTTGGGCTGCCGCGAATGTTTGGCTGCGGCCACCGGTGGAATTCTTCACAACCTGGCCTTTGGCACACATCCGGTCGAGCACAGTGATGAGCGTTGTGATGGCGGGAATGTTTTCAGTGAACTTGGCCTGGACCTCTTTGGCGGTCATCGGCTCGTTTTCGTGCCAGAGGATGGTCATGATGTCTGCTTCGAGTTCACCTCGGTTGCGCTGGGGTGCCATGACTTCTCCTGAGTTGTTTTTTCTACGACTTGTAGAATAACATCAGTGTTCTACGTTACGTAGAATATACCTGAACAAAGGAATTGATGTGAAGAACTCAACTTCCGCAACCAAGCGCGGATTCTCTCTGGTAGCTGTGGTCATCGCTGCACTCGCACTCGTCGGCTGTGCACCAGCAACCCCTGAGCCCGTCACCCCCACCGCTTCCGATGTGTGGATTAAGGCTGTTCCTGAGCTCATGGACGGCATGGCGATGACTGGTGTCTTCATGACCCTCGAGAACCCTTCTGACGAAGATATTGAACTCGTCGGTGCAACCAACACCACTGAAGGACTTTCTGAGACCCCCCTGGAGATCCACGAAGTGGTCAAGGGTGATGACGGCGAAATGAAGATGCAAATGGTTGAAGGCGGCATTGTTATCCCCGCCAAGGGATCCGTCACCCTCAAGCCCGGTGGATACCACGTGATGTATTGGAATCTTCTCAAGCCCATCCCCGTTGGTAGCCACGTCACCTTGACCCTCGAATTCTCCAACGGAACTACTCGTGATGTTGACGCCGTAGCCCGCGACATCTCCACCTACGCAGGCTAGGAAAACACAATGACTCACATGCCAGTGGAAGACAGCGAAACTCAGGGAGTATCCCGCAGAGGGTTCCTGGCTTCCGCTGGCGTTGTCTCAAGTTATGTGGCTGCTGGAGTGGCCGGATTTGCTGGCGGTGCCCTGACGCTCAATGCAGCACAAGCATCCACTCCCGAGAAAGAAGCGCAGCTTCGAGCTCAGCAGCAGTCAGCAACGATTCCCTTCTATGGCGAATACCAAGCCGGGATTATGACCCCGCTGCAGGCCTATGGAACTTATGCCGCCTTCACCCTGAAGCCCGGAATTACCGTCGATCAGGCTCGGTCCATGATGCAACTCCTCACGGACGATGCCGCACGGTTAGCCAAGGGAAAGCCCACCCTCCCCGATGGCGAGCCCTATCTCGCCACAGAGCCTGCTCGCCTCACATCAACGTTTGGTTTTGGTCCAGGCTTCTTCAGCAAGCTGGGACTGCAGGGAGCAATGCCTTCTGGTTTTGGTGAACTTCCTGCCTTCTCCATCGACCAACTGCAGCCTGAGTTCAGTGGTGGTGATCTTGTCATTCACGTGGGCGCAGATAACCCCTTGACGGTTGCCCACGCTGCTCGCCAACTCAGCCGGACAGCCCACACCTTTGCTGAGCCGCTGTGGTCTCAAACCGGATTCAACCGTCCGCAATACGGTGTTCCCTCGGATCAAACTGGGCGTAACCTCTTTGGCCAAGTAGATGGAACAATCAACCCTCGCACTACTCAAGAATTTGATGCCCAGGTGTGGGCAACCTCTGGGCCTCAATGGTTCCGTGATGGCACATGCCTGGTTGTCCGCCGCATTCAGATGGACTTTGAGGGCTGGGACAAACTTGATGACACCAAGAAGGAAACGGCCATGGGTCGCAACCTGCACAACGGTGCACCGCTGACGGGCACGAAAGAGTTTGACGCGCCTGACCTTGCCGCTAAGCACGACAATGGCATGCCTGTTATTGCTTCTTTTGCACATGTTCGTCGGGCGAGGACAAACAACGCCGAAGAAAAGTTCCTTCGCCGCCCGTTGAACTATGAAGATGGTCTGTTGCCTTCGGGGCAGCCCAATGCGGGTCTCATCTTTGCCGCATACATGGCCAATGTTCAGAAACAATTCGTTCCCGTACAGCAACGTTTGGCAGACTTAGACCTCATGAACACGTGGACGACCCCAATTGGGTCGGCAGTGTTTGCACTTCCTCCTGGCAGTCAGCCAGGAGGCTATATCGGAGAAGGGCTCCTCGGATGATCCGTCGTATTGCTTCCATCATTGCCACCGCACTGATGGCGCTCTTTGTCGTTATGGGAACCACCTCGGTGGCCCACGCTCACTCTGACACTTTCCAGTCGGTGCCAGCTAATGAATCCGTCGTCTCGACCCCCGTAGTTGAACTGCAGTTCACCTTCGTTGAAGCTGTGGCGCAAGAGTTTGCACCCGAAGTTTCCCTCGTCAACGCTGAGGGTGCTGCTGCAGAGCTGGGCACCCCCACCTTTGACGTCACGGGTGCAACGATGACGGTTCCCATCGTGACCGGCGCTCTGCCCAATGGCGTGTACACCGCGAGCTACCGCATCGTCTCTCAAGACGGACACCCTGCCTCAGGTTCTTTCTCCTTCACTGTCGAGGGCTCTGACGCTGACCCACTGGGTGAAGCTGTTCCTGTTGAGGAAGAAGCTGTTGTCACTGAAGCAGATGAAGAGCTCATGGTTACCTCGTCGGGAACAGACGCAGGTAATGGTCAGCTTCAGTTGGCATTGGGTCTTGGTGCTGCTGGTGCCGTTGCGCTGGCCGCCGTGATTGTGATTGTGGCACTGCGCCGTCGTCGCAATTCCTCTGCAAAGTAGTTTTCTCCAGTTTCAACTGGAGAAATCAAGCTACTAAGCTTGAAAACTGTTCCGCTTCGTGCGGTTCGCGCCGCCTTAGCTCAGTTGGTAGAGCGATTCCCTCGTAAAGAATAGGTCAGGGGTTCAATTCCCCTAGGCGGCCCCATTGTGATGAGTCGGGACCTTGTTGACAGATGAGTCCCGACCTTGTTGACAAAATTATGAAAGTCCAGGCCATCGGCCTGGACTTTTTAGTTGGTCTCGCCAGTAGTTTCTTTCTGGTTCTATGTGATGTTGACTGAGGACTTCTCCACTGTGTTGCAGTGTCACGATGACGGTTGTTTGGTCGATCAACATAAGAACTTCTTCTCCGGCATGTGCTGCGCCGACGCTCATGTGGTGAAGTTTTCCTGCGCGTCTGAGGGTGAGTTTTCCTCCTTTGTCGACTTTGTCATAGCGGGTGCGCCAGTCGTGTGAAACGGATTCTTTGACGGGGTGTGCTTTCACTCCAGCTTGATAAACCTCTTCGGGTGTTCTTTTGCCCAATGCGCGGTGTGGTCTGTGGTGGTTGTAGATTGCTTGGAACTCATCGAGTTGTTGTTGGAGTTCTGCGAGAGTGTGTGCTGGTTCTCTGCTGCGCAGTCGTTTTTTCAGTGTTTGGTGGAAGCGTTCGATTTTGCCTTGGGTTTGAGGATGGTAGGGCTTGCCGTTCTTTTGAACGATTCCAAGCTCTGCCAAGAAGTATTCAAACGCGTTTTTGCCTTTGGTGAAGCGAGCAGTGTAAACAACCCCGTTGTCGGTGAGTGTGGACTGGGGAGGCCCGTATTTGTTGATGTTTGCCGTGAATGTTTCAACAACTATGGGGCCGGTGATGCGGTCATAGGCCGTGATGGAAAGTAGCTTTCTGGAATGGTCATCGAGCCAGTTAATGATTTCAATATCGCGCCCGTCAGCTAATGACCAGTGGGTGAAATCCGACTGCCAGGTTTCGTTGGGTTGGTCTGCTTCGAAACTGAGGAAAGAAGATTTAGGTCTTTTCTTCGGCTCCGGGGTGATGAGTCCTGCCTGGTGGAGAACACGTCTGATTGTGGATGTGGACGGCGCGGTGAAGCCTTCAGTAGTGAGGAACGGTTGAATGCTTTCAGGTCCATGATCGAGTCCTTCTGCATCGAGATGGATGCGCAATTGAATAATGCGCAAACGCAGTTCATCGCTGAGGGCATGTGGTGAGGACTTCGGCCTGGACGATTGAGGTTCGACAGCGTCAAGGCCACCTTCTTGATAACGCTTGAGGAGGGTGTAGATATGGGCTCTGGAGAAGCCATGAGTTCTGGCTGCTTCAGTGACTGTTAGGCCTTGGTGGACGATAGAGAGGACGACGACGCGTTGTTTCGACATTGCTCCAGAGTGTCAACAAGGACGCGACTCATCTAGTGTTAATAAGGACGCGACTCATGTGTCAACAAGGTCGTGAACCTAGACACCCTAGGCGGCCCCATAGCTCGTTCTTTCTGTTGCGTCACACGTATTTGTTAGGGGAAACACATGAAGGACTGGACTCCGAAACTCTGGCTGCGCATCTTGCTGCCCACAGTTCTTGTAGTTGTCTGGTTTGCGATTGCTGGTCTCGGCGGTCCAACCTTCGGCAAGATCTCTGAGGTTTCCACCAACGATCAGGCCGGCTTCCTTCCCGCCAGTGCTCAAAGCACCGAGGTCAACGAGTGGCAGACGAAGTTCAACGACTCGGAGAACATCCCTGCCATTGTTGTCTTCCAGAAGGATTCTGGAGACGTCACAGACGCGGACAAGGTCAAGTTTGATGAACTGACCACCACGCTCGAAGAGGCAGAGGGTGTTGCACCCACTGTTGAGGGACAGGTTCCTTCTGTGCTGGGCCCCACCTACTCTGAAGACGGCCAAGCCGTTGAGTACTTGGTGTTCTACTCCGCAAGTGGTGAAGAACTCCTCAGTAGCATCGAGGGTCTGCGTGCAGAACTCGCTGATGTGACTCCAGCTGGCTTCACTGCGTATGTGACCGGTCCTGGTGGTCTGCTCGCTGACTTCGTCAGTGGCTTCGCCGGCATTGACGGCATTCTGCTGATCGTGGCCCTGCTGGCTGTGTTCATCATTCTGCTGGTTGTCTACCGCGCACTGCTGTTGCCTGTCTTGGTGTTGCTGACGTCAGTGTTCGCCCTGTCTGGTTCCATCCTCGGTATCTACTACCTTGCCCTCAATGACCTGATCAAGGTTTCTGGTCAAAGTCAGGGAATCCTTTCGATTCTGGTTATTGGTGCTGCCACCGACTACGCCCTGCTGTTTGTCGCCCGATATCGCGAGGCCCTGTTCGAAGTTCAGAACAAGTGGTCGGCATTGGGTCGCGCATTCAAGGGTGCTTTTGAGCCCATCTTCGCCTCTGCGGCCACAGTGATTGCGGCGCTGCTGTGTCTGCTGTTCTCTGACCTCAACTCCAACAAGGCACTCGGTCCCATCGCCGCGTTCGGTATTGGTTTTGCGTTCCTGGCAGCCATTAGCTTCCTGCCAGCTTTGCTGGCCATCTTCGGCCGTGCTGCGTTCTGGCCTTTCATGCCCAAGCCAGGCAAGAAGAAGGTGGCTCCGGTTGAGCCCAACACTCTTCCTGGTCTCGAAGGTGTTCGTGGTCTCTGGAAGGGCGTGGGTAACCTCGTAGGCAAGAAGCCTCGTGCCACCTGGATTATTACTCTGGTTGTGCTTCTTGCCGCCGTTGCTGGTCTGCCCGGGCTCAAGGCCAGTGGTATTCCACAAACTGACTTCCTCCTGGGCGACAACATCGAGTCCGTTGATGGTCAGGAAGTCCTCGCTCAGCACTTCGATGCGGGTGACGGTTCGCCTGTGATCATCATCGCGGACGAGTCCAAGATGGACGCCGTGATGTCTGCTGCGGAAGCAACCGAGGGTATTTCCAAGGTCAGTGTTCAGGCAGATGCGGAAGCCATGTCTGCTGCCTACAAAAAGGCAGCTGAAGACGCTGCAGCTGCTGCCGCAGCTGCCTATGCCAGCGGCCCACCTGCTGCCGGTGCCCCTTCGGCGTTTGTGATGCCTGAGATTGAAACCATTCCTCAGGTTGTTGATGGCAAGGTTCTCATCAATGCGAACTTGACCTACCAGGCTGACTCCAAGGACGCCGAGAACGTCGTTGAGCAGATGCGAACCGACTTGGTTTCTGTGGATCCTTCGGTTCTGGTCGGTGGAGAGACCGCTATTGCTCTTGACACCAACAAGACAGCTGAAGCAGACCTCGCCAAGATCATCCCGATCGTGCTGGTTGTGATCTTCGTCATCCTGATGTTGCTGCTTCGTTCGATTGTGGCTCCGCTGTTGCTGATCTTCACCGTTGTGGTGAGCTTTGCGGCAACCATGGGTCTCTCGGCGATCTTCTTCAACAACGTGTTTGGTTTCCCCGGTGCTGATGCGAGCGTTCCACTGTTTGGATTCGTCTTCCTGGTAGCCCTGGGTATTGACTACAACATCTTCTTGATGACGCGTGTGCGCGAAGAAAGTCTCAAGATTGGCACTCGTCCCGGTATTTTGAAGGGCCTCACCGTCACCGGTGGTGTCATTACCTCCGCGGGTATTGTGTTGGCAGCAACCTTTGCTGCATTGGGTGTTATCCCACTGCTGTTCTTGGTCCAGCTGGCCTTTATCGTCTCGGTGGGTGTCATCATTGACACCGTGCTGGTGCGCACCTTGCTGGTTCCTGCGATGGCCTATGACATCGGGCCCAAGATTTGGTGGCCCAGCAAACTCGGTCGCGCAAGCAAGTAAAACCATCCTCAGCCCCCTAGAGATAGGGGGCTGAGTTCTTGTAATATCGTTTGAGTACGAACGACCTCTTTATTCCGCACCGATTTTGGGATTAGAATGAGGAATCCGTAGAAAAGGTGAAGAATGTCAACGATTTCCGAATCAGAACTGCTTGCAAAGGTCCCATCTCAGCTGTATATCAACGGCCAGTGGGTAGATGCCGCTGGTGGCAAGACAGTAGATGTGCACGACCCCGCAACGGGTCTGGTCATCAAGAGCATCGCTGACGCTTCCCCTGCAGACGGTATGAAGGCCCTGGACGCCGCTGTGGCGGCGCAGGACGCCTGGGCAGCCACTGCTCCACGTGTCCGTGGCGAGATCCTGCGCAAGGCGTTTGACCGCGTTCAGGAGCTCAAGGATGAGTTTGCACTGCTGATGACCCTCGAGATGGGTAAGCCCCTCTCCGAGGCTATTGGTGAGGTCAACTACGGTTCCGAGTTCCTGCGCTGGTTCAGTGAAGAAGCCGTACGCATTACCGGTCGCTACGGCACCAACCCAGAAGGAACCGGTCGCACCATTGTGACCCAGATGCCTGTCGGTCCCTGCTACCTGATCACCCCCTGGAACTTCCCGCTGGCCATGGCCACTCGCAAGATTGCCCCTGCATTGGCTGCCGGCTGCACCGTCGTGGTCAAGCCTGCAACCCTGACTCCACTCACCACCCTCTACTTCGTCAAGATTCTGGAAGAGTGCGGAGTCCCAGCTGGTGTCGTGAACGTGTTCACCACCTCCACTACCGCTGAGGTTTCTGACCCCATCGTCACCGACAAGCGTCTGCGCAAGCTCTCCTTCACCGGTTCCACCGGTGTTGGTCAGTCGCTGATGAAGCTTGCCACCGAAAACATGCTCCGCACCTCGATGGAGCTCGGTGGAAACGCACCATTCCTCGTTTTCGAAGATGCAGATCTCGACAAGGCTGTTGACGGCGTGATGATCGCGAAGTTCCGCAACATCGGTCAGGCCTGCACTGCTGCTAACCGCGTGATTGTGCACGAAAGCGTTGCCGACGCTTTCGCTCAGAAAGTCACCGAGCGCGTGAAGGCAATGAAGATTGGCCGTGGAACCGAAGACGGCGTCAGCATTGGCCCCCTCATCGACAGCAAGGCAGTTGCCAAGGCTGACCAGCTGGTTCAGGATGCCGTTTCGAAGGGCGCTTCCGTTCTCACTGGTGGAAAGGCAATTGACGGTGCTGGCACCTTCTATGAGCCCACCGTTCTCACCGGAGTCACCGCAGCTGCAGACATCATGACCGAAGAGATCTTTGGCCCTGTGCTTTCCATCACCACGTTCTCAACCGAAGAAGAAGGCATCGCCATTGCCAATGACACCGAATACGGTCTTATTGGCTATGTCTACACCGAAGACTTCAAGCGTGGTCAGCGTCTGATTGAGAAGCTGCAGACCGGCATGATGGGTCTCAACGCTGGCGTCATCTCGAACGCATCTGCCCCATTCGGTGGCGTGAAGATGTCAGGTCTCGGTCGTGAAGGTGGTTTCGAAGGAATCAATGAGTACCTCTCCACGAAGTACACCATGACGCCGAACCCATTCGCATAACCCCTTCGCCTCAACAACAAATGAAGAAGGCCCCTCCGATGTGAACTGAACCCCTTAAGTGGGAGTTCTAATTGGGAGTCGTTTCTAAGTTTGCAAGGGACTGTGTCCGGTAGTCAACCGGGCTCAGTCCCTTTAACTTTTCTTGGATGCGTTCGTGGTTGAACCAGTGAATGTATTTCTCTAGTTCTCGCTTGAACTGGGGCATGCTGGTGAAGGTGTGTTGACGTAGGAATTCTTCTTTGAAGTGTCCAAAGAAGTTCTCTGCAACTGCGTTGTCGAGACAGTTGCCTTTGCGTGACATTGATTGGGTAATCCCTCGTTGTTTCAACGCGAGTTGATAGCCAGCATGACGGTAATGCCATCCCTGATCTGAATGCATCACCAACCCAGTGCCTGGCTTGAGCTGCGTGAAGGCTTTCTCCAACATTCCTGTGACTAAACCCATCACCGGTGATGGTGCTAGTTCATAGGAGATCACTTCACGGTTGAATAAATCAATCACCGGTGAGAGATATTGCTTCTGCCCCAGGACATAAAACTCAGTAACGTCCGTGACCCATTTCTTCGACGGCTGCGTGGCGTCAAAGTTTCTCGCCAACACGTTTGGCGCTGCCTTGCCAATCTCGCCCCGGTAGGACTTGTATCTCTTCCGTCGTCGAACTTGGCATGTGCGGCCTTCTTGACGCATCAACTTCAACACCGTCTTCCCACTGAGCCGGAGACCATGCTTGGTGGCAAGAACGGCGCGAATGCGCCGATAACCATAAGAACGATAAGAACCATCAAAGACCTCACGAAGTAGCGGTCGAAGCTGCTCATAACGGTCGTGTGGAGTTTTGGAGCGGTGGCGATAGTAGGTGGAGACAGATAACCCCACCGCCTTCAAAACAGCCCGTGTGGGGTATTTGTGCTCCAGCTCAGTGACGATCAAAGACCGGAAAGCCGTCGATCTTCCTCCTGGGCTAGAGCTACCCATTTTTTTAGAATCTCGTTCTCCATTCGAAGAAACGCAAGTTCTTCTTCAGGCGTCATCGGCCCATCACCACGAGCTTTGCGTCCCGCAGTTTTCGACAAACCCTCAGGTCCCTCGTTGCGATAAAGAACAACCCATTTATCGAACACGGCGCGAGTTGAGATATCGAACTCGACAAGAACATCCTGCTTCGGCGTTCCAGAGAGGAACTTCTCAACAGCTGCAATTTTCAACTGAGGCGAATACTTTTTATTGCCCATAACAGCTGAGTCTAAAAGACGACCCTGCATATATTGGTCGTGCCAATTACGCACAGATTCCCGCTTGAGACCGAGTTGTGTAGCAATGGCATGAAAACCAAAACCCGCATCAAAAAGTCTTGCGACTTCGATGCGGGTTTCGAGTGAATGTTTGACCCTGAGATCCATGAACTTTCTTCCCTTTCAAGTAGAGACTCTTAATTACGAGTCCCACTTTTGGGGTTCAGTTCAGATGGAGGGGCCTTCTTCATTGACTGCGATGCTCTAAACCAGAAGTTGGTGCTTAGCCAGTTCCTTATAGAGCGGGGTGGTCTTGACCAGGTCGGAGTGCGTTCCGGTTCCCACCACTGCGCCGTTCTCCAACACGATGATTTGATCGCTATCGACCACGGTGGAGAGTCGGTGAGCAATAATGATGAGCGTTCGGTCCTGGGCAACACGATCAATGGCTTCACGCATGAGTTGCTCGTTGGCGCCATCCAGGCTTGAGGTGGACTCATCGAGCAGCAGCACCGGAGGTGCTGCCAGCAGTGCACGCGCGATTGCCAGACGTTGACGTTCACCACCGGAGAGCATGACGCCCTCTTCGCCGACGGGAGCATCCAAGCCCAGTCCACTGCGCTCCAGCACGGTGGAGAGGTTCACATCTGCCAGCACGGCAATGCACTGCTCATCGGTGGCATCGGGGGAGCCCAGCAAGAGGTTGTCACGCAACGACCCTGCAAGTACAGGAGCATCCTGTTCCACATAGCCAATCTGGGCACGCAGGTCTTCACGAGGCAGTGCCTTGATGTCCACGCCACCGAGACGGATCTCACCGGAGCCTGGGTCATAGAAACGTTCAATGAGCCCCAAAATGGTGGATTTACCTGCGCCCGAAGGTCCAACAAGTGCTGCACGGGTTCCGTGAGCTACGGAGAAGGAAACACCCTTGAGGATTTCAGGGGCGTCAATCTCGGGCTTTGCTTCTTCAGCGAGAGCTTCACCAGCCGCACCGCCTGCCTTGATGCGAGCTTTCTCGGCTCGAGACATCCTGGCGGTGGGGTCTGTTGTGCTCTCATCCTCTTCCACGGGAAGAACCAGTTTCGGATAAGAGAACCTAACGTCAAGGAACTCGACGGCCACGGGGGAGTTCTTCACGGCGCCACGAGCACCACCATCAACCACGGCCAGGGGAGCCAGGTCGCGGTCGAATTCACCTTCACTGGGCAGAGCAATGATTTCTTGAATGCGTCCCAGTGCACCCAGAGCAGAATTCACCGAAGTAATCGCACCGAAGGCTTGACCCAACGGCATGATCATCATGAACAAGAACAGGATGAAGGTCACCAGGTTGGCCACGGTAATGGCACCGGAAGCAACGCGGTAACCACCGACACCGAGCACGGTGAGGAAGGCTACCTGCATGGCAATACCGGCAACAGGAACAACGAGTGCCGAGATCTTGGCAACCTTGATGCCCATGCGCCAGGCGCCTTCGGCCTCTTCTTCCACGACCTTAATTTCACGGTCAGTGGCATTTGCTGCGCGCACAGTGCGGACGGCTGAAATAGCGCGCTCCACCGATGCAGCAAGTTCACCCACCTTGGCCTGAGCCTTGCGGCTGGCCACGCGAATGCGCCTGGAGAGCAGCGTCACGATGGTGATGGCGCTGAACACAACCAGGACAGTGAGCCCGAGCAAAACAGGGTCAATAATCGCCATGGCAATGATGGCTCCGACAAAGGTGAGTGAGCCACCAATTGCCTCCACCAATCCCTGGGTCAACACAGCACGCAGCAAGGTGGTGTCTGAGCCCACGCGAGAGACCAGGTCACCGGTGCGACGAGTGTCGAATTCACTGATCGGCAGGCGCAGAATGCGTCCGACCAGGCGACGCCGGGATGAGAGCACAACACCTTCACCGGTGCGCTGGAGCAAGTAGTGCTGGAAACCATTGATGAGCGCGGTAGCAACCACCAACCCAATCAGCAACCAGACCAAGTTGCCCATGAGTTCTCCCGCGCTGACGCGGTTAATCACCTGCCCGACAAGAAGCGGCTGTGCCAGGGACGCGGCAGCACCAATCACGCTGAGCACAATGACGAAGGAGAGAACCTTCTTGTGTTCAAGCAAATAGGGCATGAGCTGCCCGAAACTAGCTTTGGGCGCAGTGGAAGAATTTTCCGGGGTCGGTGAACGACGACCCATGCGGGGTGAACTCATGAGGTCCTAGTTACCAGGCGACAGCGAGAACAACGTTGAGCAGAGTCAGGCCACCGATGGTCCAGAGAACCCAGGAGGGTGCAACCTCACGCTTGCGGAAGACGATCGCTAGAACCGTGATCACGATGAGCACTGAAAGCTTCACGGCAATCTTGGTGTTGTTGACTTCTTCATCCTCAACGAGACCTGCTGAGTAGATGCCGGTTAGGGCCAAGCCGGTGACGAGCTGAGTGTAAGCACCGTCGAGCATGCCGCGAACAACGCGACCCTTGCCCTTGATGATGTCTTTAATCTGGAGCAGGAAAGCACCCAGAAGGTAGGACAGACCAACGAAGTGCAGGATGACGAGGATTGTGACTAAAAGTTCCATAGCCCCAGCCTAACCACTAGCCCCGAATGGCGCGAAGGGTCACAGCGGTTTCTAAGGCAGCAAGTGCTGCTTCAGCACCCTTGTCTTCTTTAGACCCGGGCAGGCCGGAACGGTCCAGGCCCTGCTGCTCGTCATCGAGCGTGAGCACACCAAAGCCAACAGGCTTTCCGGTGTCGAGAGAAACACGGGTCAAACCACTGGTGGCCGCGTCAGAGACAAACTCGAAGTGGGGTGTGCCACCACGAATAATGACACCAAGAGCGACCACGGCATCAGCGCCTGCCTCGAGGACAGCCTTGCTCACGACGGGAAGCTCAAAACTTCCTGCCACCCGAACCAGGGAGTGCGTTGCACCACTAGCTTCGATGGTGCGCTGAGCAGAAGCAATCATGGCGTTGGTAATGACGTCGTGCCATTGACCTGCGACGATGACGACGTTCAGTCCTGTGCCATCAACGGTAATTTCGGGGGAGCCTGCGCCACTCATGCGGTGACTTCCTTAGTTTTCGGGGCTGGATCAATTGCGGGAAGCGTTCCGGGAAGCTGGTGACCCATGCGGTCACGCTTCACGTTGAGGTAGCCGGTGTTGAATTCACCCAGACCCACGACCAAGGGAACGAGGTCGTTGATCTTGATACCGAACTGCTCGAGCTGACGCTTCTTCTCAGGGTTGTTGCTGAGTAGTCGAACTGAGCTGATGCCCATCTCATCGAGCATGCGTGCTGCGGCAGTGTAGTCACGCGCATCGGCAGGGAACCCCAGAGCCAGGTTGGCATCGAGGGTGTCGAGGCCTTGTTCTTGGAGCTTGTATGCCTTGAACTTGTTGACCAAGCCAATGCCACGGCCTTCTTGACCGCGCATGTAGAGAACAACGCCGCCAGCAGGATCTGCCTCGATCATGCGCAGAGCTTCATCCAGCTGTGGGCCACACTCGCACTTGAGCGAGTGCAGTGCTTCACCAGTGAGGCACTCAGAGTGAACGCGAACCAACACATTTTCACCATCAGGGTTTCCCGCAACAATTGCCACGTGGTCCGTGCCGGTGGCCTGGTCGCGGTATCCGCGCATGCGGAAGGTGCCGTTTTCGGTGGGGACGTTGGTCTCCACTTCAAAGGCCACACGGTGGGCGTCTAGCTCGCCCTCAACGCGTGCGGGAAGCGGGTGTGCTTCCAGGTAGTCAATGAGTGCTGCCACGGTCGTCAAGGGCATGTTTTCGCGTTCAGCGAGCTTCTCAAGGCCTGGCATGCGCATCATGTCGCCGTCTTCGTCAACAACCTCAGCAATGACACCGACAGGCTGCAGACCAGCAAGGCGCATGAGATCCACGGCTGCCTCGGTGTGGCCAGGGCGTTCGTGAACACCACCATCCACTGCACGCAGAGGAAGCACATGACCTGGGCGGATGAGGTCGTGGGGAACAGCATCAGGGTTAGCCAACACCTGCATAGTGAGAGCACGGTCAGAGGCGCTAATACCAGTGGTGATGCCCTCGGCAGCGTCCACCGTGATGGTGTACGCGGTCTTGCGGGTGTCCTGGTTGCGCTCAATCATGATGGGCAAGTTCAGGCGGTCAGCCACGTCGCGAGACATCGGAGCACACAGCAAACCAGAGGAGTGCTTCACAATCCAGGCAATGGATTCCTTGGTGGCGAATTCGGCCGCCATGATGGCGTCGCCTTCGTTCTCGCGGCCTTCGTCATCGGCCACGAGCACGATGCGTCCAGCCTTGAGTGCCTCAAGGACTTCGGGGATAGGAGTGAGAGCCATGTTAGGCACCTGCATTCTGTTGGGGAAGGAAGGCCAGCATGCGTGCGACCTGGCGGGCAATAATGTCGGTTTCGAGGTTGACGGAATCACCGACGGAACGAAGCCCGAGGGTAGTCACTGCGAGGGTTTCCGGAATGAGAGAGACTTCAAACCACTGGGAGCTTTCCGAAGGAGCACTGATGTTGCTCACGGTGAGGGAGACACCGTCCACGGTGATCGAGCCCTTGTCCACGAGCAGGGGAGCTAGCTCACGGCTGAGACCAAAGCGAATCACGGTCCAGTCTTCGCTCGGAGTGATGGACAGAACTTCGGCAGTGCCATCGACATGGCCCTGCACGATGTGGCCGCCAAGGCGACTGCCCAGTTCTGCAGCGCGCTCCAGGTTGACGGGTAGTCCCACGGAAGCATTGCGCATCGTGGTCATGGCCAGAGTCTGTTCCATCACGTCTGCCGTGAAAGAAGTGGCATCGTGCTCCACCACGGTCAGGCACACGCCACTGACGGCAATGGAGTCGCCCTGCTGGACGCCCTGCAACGCAGTGTTGCCAGACACGGTCAGGCGCACAGCATCTGGAAGCTGTTCAATTGCGGTAATGGTGCCGCGTTCTTCAATGAGGCCGGTAAACATTACGCGTCCTTCCGGTTTGGTGTTGCAGTGATGAAAATGTCTGCACCGAGGCGTTCGACAGAGGAGATGTTGAGGTCTATCCGGTCAGCAAGTGTGCCCACGCCCAGGTCTCCCAGGGCAACCTTGTCTCCACCGAGCAGCACAGGTGCGAGATAGATGTACAGGCGATCGGCTAAACCAGCAGCGATGAAAGCGCTGGCCAGGGTGGGACCACCTTCGACGAAGACGGAGCGAATGCCGTTGTCGAACATTTCACTCAGGGCAGCGTGGAGATCATTGTGACCAATGATGAGTGGCTCTAGGGGGTGCTCGTGGACGAGTGCATCGCCAGGAACGTTGCGCTTTCCAATAATCACTGGCACAGGCTGGTGATCATGCAGACCACCTTCGGGAGTGCGGGCAGTCAGCGAAGGGTTGTCTGCAAGGACAGTACCTGTCCCGACCACAATGGCATCTGCTGCCGCACGCTGTTCGTGCACGCGGGCACGAGACTCAGGACCAGAGATCCACTGGCTGGTGCCATCGTGCGCTGCTGCACGGCCGTCCAGGCTTGCTGCCCACTTGACGGTGACGTGGGGTCGGTGCAGGCGGGCTGCCAACATCCACTCTTCCAGGAGTTCTTCTACGTCATTCTCGAGCACGCCACCAATAACCTCAATGCCGGCGTCACGCAGACGCTGCGCACCACCAGAAGAGGCGTAACCGGGGTCAGTAGCGGCATAGACAACCGTTCCGACGCCGGCTTCAATCAGTGCCTGCGCGCAGGGACCGGTGCGACCGGTGTGGTTGCAGGGTTCCAAGGTGACAACGAATGTCGAGCCCTGAGCTTGTTCAGGGGTGAGCTGGCTGAGGGCATCAACTTCTGCGTGGGCGGTGCCTGCTCCACGGTGCCAACCCTCGGCGATGATGGTGCCGGCAGAGTTCAGTACAACACAACCCACTTGCGGGTTAACCCCGTTGCTAGGGCCATTGCCAGCCAGTGCGATGGCGCGACGCATCGGTGCCTCGTAGGCAGTCGAAGGTGTTGTGTGGTCCATCTACCGGTGCTCTCATTCAGGTGAGGCGTGCTTCGGGTAGACGGGTGCCATGGCGACAACCGAACTCGACAGGGTACAAAAAGTAACCTGCCGCGCGCGTTCTCCCATCCGGACTTTAACCGTCGGTCCTGGAATTTCACCAGATCAACCTCATCCTCGGGCCTGGTGGCCTGTTCATGAGGGTCGCGGACTATAACCGCCGGCTCAGATTTTCACTGACCCCGAAGCGCGTTGCTCTAGAAAACAGTCTAGCCGGTGGGTTTATTCCTCGCGAGGCGAGTACCTGCGGATTCGCTGAGAGCGTGCTTAGCCGTGGTGGCGTGGAAGAAGGCCAATAGCGTCATATACCTTCGCCAGAGTCGCATCTGCGACCTCTGATGCACGGTCAGCTGCCTTGCCCAAGATGCGGTCAAGCTCTGCTGGGTCTGAGAGGAGCTCGTTGGTGCGCTCGCGGATGGGGGTGAAGCTAGCGGTGACCTGCTCAGCCAAATCTTTCTTCAGCCCGCCATAGCCACCACCGGCATATTCGTTGACCAGGTCATCGATGGAGCGACCAGAGAGCACCGAGAAGATGGTGAGCAGGTTTGCCACACCAGGCTTGTTCTCGCGGTCGAAGCGGATCTCACCATCTGCGTCGGTTACCGCACGCATGACCTTCTTGGCGGTCACGGCAGGGTCATCCATGATCTTGAGGAGCCCGGCTTCAGTCTCTGCCGACTTCGACATCTTCGCTGTCGGGGTCTGCAGGTCATAGATCTTGGCGGTCTCCTTAAGGATGTGGCCCTCAGGGATGGTGAAGGTCTCGCCAAAGCGTGAGTTGAAACGCATCGCGAGATCGCGGGTGAGCTCGAGGTGCTGACGCTGGTCCTCACCGACGGGAACAACATTTGCTTGATACGCCAGGATGTCTGCAGCCATGAGGATCGGGTAGGTGAACAGACCCACAGATGCTGCGTCAGCACCCTGCTTGGCCGACTTGTCCTTGAACTGAGTCATGCGGCTGGCTTCACCGAAACCGGTGATGGTGTTGAGCACCCACGCAATCTGGGTGTGGGCCTGGACGTGGGACTGAATGAACAGGGTCGACTTGTCGGTGTCGATACCGGCAGCGATGTATTGCGCTGCGGTGGAGCGGGTGCGCTCACGCAGTTCTTTCGGGTCCTGGGGAACCGTGATGGCGTGGAGGTCAACAACGCAATAGAACGCATCGAACTCGTCCTGCATGGTGACCCAGTTACCCAGAGCACCGATGTAGTTTCCGAGGTGGAGGGAGTCGCTCGAGGGCTGCATTCCGGAAAGAATGACGGGCTTAGTCATGAGAAGTCCTAGAGGTTGTAGTCGACGACGACGGGGGTGTGGTCTGACCAGCGAGTGTCATAGGACTCAGCGCGGTCGACGGTGTAGTTGGAAGCAAGGGCAGCGAGGGCAGGGGTGGCGAGGTGGTAATCAATGCGCCAACCAGCATCGGTATCGAATGCCTGACCACGCCACGACCACCAGGTGTAGGGGCCAGGAACTTGGCCGGCTGCTTCGCGGCCCACATCAACCCAGCCCAGGCCAGTGCCGGTGGAACCGTCAGGTCCAGTTACGTTTTCTCCTGCTGGACCCATGAAGCGGTCAAAGTAGGCGCGCTCCTGGGGCAGGAAGCCAGCACGCTTAACGTTGCCCTTCCAGTTTTTGATGTCCAGCTCGGTGTGGCCAACGTTGAGGTCACCCACAACAAGTGCGTAGTCGGTGTGCTTGGCCAGTTCAGGCAAACGCTCCTGCATGGCTTCAAGGAACTTGAACTTCTCCACCTGCTTGGGAGTATCCACTTCACCGGAGTGAACGTAGGTGCTCACGACGGTCAGGATCTTGTCGCCGATCTTGTAGTCGGCTTCGAGCCAGCGTCCTGCGGTGTCAAAGTCGTCAGCACCGAGACTCACGCGGTGAATCTCAGCCGTGCTGCGGCTAGCTAGTGCAACACCAGCACGGCCCTTGGCGGTGGCAGCATCGTGCAGGATGTTCCAGTCAGGACCGAGGAGTTCTTCGAGGTCTTCGGTCGATGCACGCACCTCTTGCAGGGCAAGAATGTCGATGCCACGAGTGTTCAGCCAGTCACCCATTCCTTTGCGGAAGGCGGCGCGAACACCGTTGACGTTGACGGTGGCAATGCGGACTGACATGCCCTAATTCTATTGGGCTAGTTCACGTGGTGACGGTGGGGCACGACCCAACCGAGGTCTTGCATGGCGGTGCCAGATTCTCTCATACTCACGGCCACCCAACTGGTTGCCAGGAGATAAATCCGCGACGCAAAGTTGAAGTAAATCAAAAGACCAATAAACACGGTGAAGCTGGCTAGCAGTGGGTTACTTTCAGGGCGGGTGAGCACATATGACCCCAACACCTTCAATGCCATGAGGGCAAAACCACCAAGTAGTGTTCCGTTGCGCAAAATGCGCCAGGGGATGGGCACCCCGCTCAAGATGCGAATAATGGCGGCCAGCACCGCGGTGTCAAAGAGGAAGACGACAAACAGGCCGATGACCTGAAAGACAATCTTGCCAATTCCGCTTTTGTCGGCGATCCCCAGCTCGGGAAAGACGAGCCCAGAGAGTTTGGTGAGTCCCACCGTTGCCGTGGCACTTAGCAAAACGAAGATGACATAAATCAATGCGAGGACAAGGTCATAGACCTTGAGCAGAATGTAGTTCACCGTGGACTGGGGAAGAGAGAAAATTGTTCGCACAGCAGTGCGGACATAATTCAACCAGTTGATGGCGGTGTAGAGAACGACAACGACCGCCAAGCCGCCGGTCCAGCCGAAGCTGGTCATGGACTCAAGCACCTTGGGATCAATAGGTCCACCGGTGCGAATGAGGTCGGGCACCTGGGCGTTGATGAACGCGATCACTGCTCTGCGAATATCTGGTCGATCCGCGAGGAAGATGCCGGTGAGGCTAAAGCCAACCCAGATAGCTGCGAAGGTGGCAAAGACCGCTTGGAAGGACATGCCGGCAGCCAGGAGGTTACCTCCGGCTGCTGAATAAGACTTGTAGACGCGGTAGGGCAGTTGTGCCTTTGCCCAGGTCAGCATCTTCTTCATACCTGCCAGCTTAAAGGGAAAGGCCCGTGGATTCCTTTGAAGAACCCACGGGCCAAAGAGCCCCGCTAACTATTAGTCAGCGTCGAGGTCAGATGTGAGCAGGCTAGCCAGCTCATCGGCAACAGCCTCAGCGTTGTCACCTTCGACGTCGAGTACGAGTTCTTCTCCGTGTCCGACAGCGAGAGCGAGCACCGAGAGGATGCTGGCACCATCTGCGTTGTCACCGTTTGGCTTAGTAATCGTGACGTCGTGACCGGTAGCTCCTACAGCCTGCACAAAAGTGCTGGCTGGACGAGCGTGAAGTCCAACGCGCGAACCAACAGTGACGGTTCTCTGAGCTTTAGGCAACTGCTTCCTCCAGTGCTTCGTCGGAGACACCAGGCTTGATGTTCTTTGCGACGATAACGAGGAGAGCGGTTACGACCGTACCGATTGCAACTGCAATGAGGTACATGGGCCAGTTGCCCACGAGGCCGAATACCCACAGACCACCGTGAGGTGCGCGCAGGGTGCAGCCGAAGGCTGCAACGAGAGCACCAGATACACCCGAACCGATCATGATCGAAGGGATCACGCGCAGTGGGTCAGCAGCGGCGAAGGGGATAGCACCTTCAGTGATGAAGGATGCACCGAGCAGCCAGGCAGCCTTACCGTTCTGACGCTCAGCGTTCGAGAACTTGTTCTTACGCAGAACAGTCGCGAGTGCGAGACCCAGAGGAGGAGTCATACCTGCAGCCATGACGATTGCCATGATGACGAAACGAGGGTCGTTTGCGTCTGCCGAAGCGCCAGCCTCAGTAAGACCAGCAGCTGCGAAGGTGTAAGCAACCTTGTTGACAGGACCACCCATGTCGAATGCCATCATGAGGCCGAGGATGATACCCAGACCAATGAGGCTTCCACCGGAGAGTCCGGTCAGCCAGTCGTTCAGAGCGGTCATGAGGGCCTTGAGAGGACCTCCGAGGATGACGAGCATCAGACCAGCGGTGATGAAGGTTGCAACCAGTGGGATCACAACAACTGGCATGAGCGGACGCAGCCAGTTGGGGAGCTTGATGCGGCTAAGCCACAGAGCTACGAAACCACCGAGGAAACCGGTGATAAGACCACCGAGGAATCCAGCGCCGACGGTACCAGCGATGGCACCACCAACGAAACCTGGAGCCAGACCGGGACGGTCAGCAATCGCGTAAGCGATGAAGCCCGAAAGGACTGGTACGAGGAAACCGAAGGTAGCAGCACCAACGGCGAACATGACATAAGCCCAGTCGTGAGCGGCTAGAGGGTTGAAACCCTTAGCCAGGAACTCAGCCTGGTCCTGGTAAACGATGTCATAACCACCGATCATGAACGACAGAGCGATAAGGATACCGCCGGCCGCCACGAAGGGGATCATGTAGGAAACACCGGTCATCAGCCATTGGCGGATGCGTGTTCCTGTTCCTGAGTTGTTAGACAATTGTGGCCTCCAATGCCTCATTGCATTTTGTTTGGTGTTACAGATCTTGCCGTCTCAGCAAGAACTCTATGAAAAAGCTACGCCTTGACTAGCTGAAAAGGCGGGCAAAGAAGCCCTTCTTTTCACCCGTGTCGCTGGCGGGCTTTGAAGCTGCGGCGGGTGCTGCAGCCTTGGGAGCGCTACCGGCATCCTTTGGAAGGGTGTCGATGGAGCTCACAGCTTTTGCAACAACGTTCTCTGCGTCAGCAAGTGCCTTGCTTACGCCGATCTGAAGGAAAGGCTTGCCAGCGAAGCGAGCGCGATCCTTGACCTCGAGGTCGGTTGCGAAAATTACCACGTCAGCAGCGTCGATGGTCGACTGCTTCATGGGGGAAGAACCTGCGGAGCCCTGGGTCTCTACGGTGATTTCGTAGCCAGCCTTCTTGGCTGCCTGCTCGAGAGCTTCAGCTGCCATGTAGGTGTGGGCAATACCGGTGATGCAGGATGTTACGGCGACGATCTTGGTCATTAGGACTGTACCTCTCGTGTGATGATGGCTGCGATCTCGGCACCGGTGTTGGCGTCGCGCAGTGACTGGCGGAAGTCTTCGTGCACGAGCTTGCGGGCAAGTGCAGCGAGGATGTGAAGGTGCTTGTCGTCTGCACCATCTGGTGCAGCGATCAAGAAGATGAGGTGTGCGGGGCCATCAGCGGCTCCGAAGTTCACACCATCAACGCTGGTTGCCACAGCTACCGAAGGTACGGTGACGTGGGCGGAACGTGCGTGGGGGATACCGATACCACCGGGGAGGCCGGTTGCCATCTGCTCCTCTCGAGCACGAACGTCGGCAAGGAAGCCGTCGAGGTCAGTAACGCGACCATCGTTAGCGAGCTTGACAGCTAGCTGGCGGGTTGCGTCTTCCTTGGTTTCAGCAACCAAACCAACGATGACGATGTCTTCGGTAGTCAGTGCTGCGGTTGCGTCAGTCATACGTGGAGCTCCTTAATGGCGGTGGTGAGACTGGGATTGATGACAGTGTGAACTGCCGTAATAGTAATGTCTTTTGGTCCTGGCACAGTGGTTGCAGGCAGCTGCACAGCTGCCGAGCCCCAGGCAACAGCGGTCGAAATCCGCGTAATGTCGCCATCTACGTGCCCAAAAAGTTCTTCAGAAATTGTCACGTCGGCACTGAGATATCCAGCCAAAGTGCTGTCACCGGCACCGACGGTGCTGTCGGGAGTGACAGGCTCGTGACCGGCCCAGACGCTGCCACGCTTGTTCACAAGCAAGGCACCGTTCTCTCCCAGGCTCACCACGATGGCAGCATCGTCGTTGCCGAGCAGGCTCTGAGCGAACCCAACAACGTCACCGACGGTGGGGAGTTCGCGGCCCGCAAGTTCTTCCAACTCTTCGTGGTTGGGCTTCATCAAATCGGCGACGCCGGCGTGAGCCACCGAAGCAAACGCACCACCGGAGGTATCCACAGCAAAGCGAACACCGTGCTGGTGTGCAAGCTTGCCGAGAGCAACATAGAAGGAGCCATCGAGTCCGCGTGGAAGACTTCCAGCGGCAACCAACCAGCGTGGAGAAGTTTCGAGCACCCCAGAAATCTGTGCGAGTAGAGACGCACTCTCTGCTTCAGTGAGAAATGGACCAGCTTCATTAATTTTGGTCGTGTCGCCGTGTGCATCCACGATGGTGATGTTCTGACGAACCTCATCGGCAATGCGGGTGGTCATGGTCTGAATGCCCGTATCGCTGAGTGCTGACTCAATCCAGCCACCCACGGTTACATCTGCGGGGAATACAGCTGCGGTGGTGATGTTGTTCTTGTGCAGAGCACGTGCAACGTTAATTCCCTTGCCCGCAGGATCCTTGTGCTTGCCCGTTGCGCGATTAACTTCACCTGTGGTGAAGGACTCTAACTCGAGAGTCAGATCAACGCTGGGGTTCGCGGTCAGAGTGATGATCATGCGACCACCACATCAGGGCCGGCCATTTCGATTTCGAGCAGGTGCTCATTATCAATTGAGCTGTCGGTGATGACGGTGTCGATGCGGCTGAGTGGTGCCACGTGACCGAAGTCTTCACGACCAAACTTGGTGTGGTCAGCCAGGACGACGGTGCGACGAGCTGCATCCACGAAGGCGCTCTTGATACGAGCTTCTTCGAGGTCAGGAGTGGTGAGACCGCGCTCAGGGGTCAAGCCGTTGATGCCGAGGAATGCAACATCGACCGAGAGCGAGCGCAGAGCATCCTCTGGCCAGGAGCCAACCATGGCCAAGGTGAGGGGGCGTACGTGGCCACCAAGCAGGTGCAGCTGAATGTTGGGACGCGTTGCCAGAACAGCTGCGATAGGAATCGAGTTGGTTACCACGGTGAGGTCGATGTCCTGAGGAAGGAGAGCAGCTAGGCGAGCAGTGGTGGTACCAGCATCGATGATGATCGAGCCACCCTGGGGAACTTCGGAGAGAGCCATGCGTGCAATGCGCTCTTTCTCATCCGAGAGCATGCCTTCACGGTAAGACACATCTGGTTCAACGCTGAGGCGGTCAATAGGAATAGCGCCACCGTGTGCACGGTGCAGCAAACCACGACGCTCTAAAGCGGTGAGATCGCGACGAATGGTCTCGGGAGTGACATCGAGTTCTTCGGCGAGGGAGCGAACTTCCACGCGTCCCTGATGACGCGCCTTGGCCAAAATGGCCTGGTGGCGTTCAGGTGCGTACATGGGACTCCATTGTCTAGCGGACGTTGCTTCAAACATTATGCCAGCAAAATGTTTGTTTGTCTTTTTTTACTCCCGATTCCACTTGTTTGTCAACATAAAAGGGGGGTAAAGTTAATGTTTGTGTCCGTTTGCAAACGGCAACCCAGAACTTAACCAACATAGACAAGCCCTCCTTGATGAAGAATTGAGTAGGTCTTTACCCCTCAAGGAGCAGCAATGGAGCTCACCGGAATCGGCGTAGGCCGCGGAATCGCAGCTGGCCCCGTCAAGCGCATGCCCGAGCCCCTGGCTGAACCAGCGGACATCGAACGCACTGCTGATGCAGAGTCTGAGATTGCTGCTGCCAACGTATCTCTCGCTGCTGTGGGTGAATGGCTGCGCGAACGCGGTGTTAAGGCTGGTGGCGAAGCTAAAGATGTTCTCGACGCACAGGCCCTGATGGCTGGCGACCCAGCACTGGCGAAAGACATTGCTAAGCGTATTGAGGCTGGTAAGACCGCTGAGCGCGCCGTCTTCGATGCGTTCGCTTCGTTCCAGAAGATGCTCGAAGGCATGGGCGGCTACATGGGTGAGCGTGCTGCTGACCTCGCCGATGTTGCCCAGCGTGTGATTGCTCACCTGCGTGGAGTTCCTGCTCCCGGTGTCCCTGAGTCAGACGAGCCTTTCATTCTTGTGGCTCACGATCTCGCTCCTGCAGACACGGCACTTCTTGACTTCACCAAGGTGTTCGCCCTCGTCACCCGTGATGGTGGTCCCACTTCTCACACCGCCATCTTGGCAAGAGCTAAGTCCATCCCTGCGATCGTGGGTGTGGGGGCTGGTGCGGAGTCACTGACCGATGACACCCTCGTGGTTGTCAACGCTGCCACCTCCACCGTCACCGCAGGTGTTTCTGCTGCTGATGTTGAGGCAGCCTTGGTCAAGCGTGCGGAATGGCTTGAAGCATCTAATGCACCTATTACTGATGGTGCTTTGAAAGACGGCCACAAGGTTCCCCTGCTGGCTAACCTCGGATCTCCTAAAGAAGCAGCCGGCGCTATTGCGCTCGGCGCTGAAGGTGTGGGCCTGTTCCGCACCGAGTTCCTCTTCCTTGACTCCGCCACGGCACCTACTGTTGCTGAGCAGGAAGTTCAATACACCGAACTGCTCGAAGCATTCCCTGGCAAGAAGGTTGTCGTTCGCGCACTCGATGCCGGCGCTGACAAGCCCCTCTCATTCTTGAACGAAGCTCACGAAGAAAACCCCGCTCTGGGTCTTCGCGGTATTCGTGCACTGCGCGTGAAGGAAAACATCCTGCGCGATCAGCTCACCGCACTGGTCAACGCCCAGAACAAGACCGAAGCAGACCTGTGGGTCATGGCACCCATGGTTGCTGACGCAGAAGAGACCGACTACTTCGTGGGACTGTGCCGCGAATTAGGTCTGCGCGTTCCGGGCGTCATGGCAGAAGTTCCTTCACTGGCTCTTGTTGCAGACCAGGTTCTCGAAACCGCTGACTTCGTCAGCATCGGAACCAACGACCTCACCCAATACACGATGGCAGCGGACCGCATGCTCGGCACCGTCGGTTCCTACCAAGACCCGTGGCACCCTGCTGTGCTGCGCTTGATCAAGCAGCTTGGTGACGCGGGCATAGCCTCGGGTAAGCCTGTGGGCGTCTGTGGTGAAGCAGCAGCTGACCCCAACCTGGCCATTGTTCTCGTTGGTCTCGGTGTCACCACCTTGAGCATGACTCCTGCCGCTCTGGCAGAAGTTCGTGCCGCACTTCTTACTGTCACTCTCGACGAAGCCAAAGCTCGTGCTGCTCGTGCACTGAATGGTCGCACCGCAGCCGAAGCACGCAAGCTCGGCAGCGAGTAAAACTTCTGCAGGGGAGACGACCTGTGGAACTACAAAAAGACCCGGCCTTCCTCAAAGGGCCGGGTCTTTTTAGTAAGAACTAGTGCTTATGCTCGTCCACGCAGAACAGCCTGCTTCACGTCGGCAATAGCCTGCGTGACCTGGATGCCACGAGGGCATGCGTCGGTGCAGTTGAAGGTGGTGCGGCAGCGCCACACGCCCTCTTTGTCGTTGAGGATGTCGAGGCGAACATCGCCTGCGTCATCACGAGAGTCAAAGATGAAGCGGTGGGCGTTGACGATGGCGGCAGGACCGAAGTACTGTCCATCAGTCCAGAACACGGGGCAGCTGGTGGTGCAGGCTGCACACAAGATGCACTTGGTGGTGTCGTCGAAGCGCTCGCGGTCTTCAATACTCTGGCGACGTTCCTTGCCAGGCTCAGGTGACGAGTTGGCAATGAGGAAGGGCTTGACTTCGCGGTAGGCAGCGAAGAAAGGCTCCATGTCGACGATGAGGTCCTTCTCGAGGGGCAGACCCTTGATGGCTTCAACGTAGATGGGCTGGGTAATGTCCAAGTCCTTGATCAAGGTCTTGCAGGCTAGACGGTTGCGACCGTTGATACGCATGGCGTCGGAACCACAAATACCGTGAGCACACGAGCGACGGAAGGAGAGTGATCCGTCCTGGTCCCACTTGATGCGGTGCAGTGCATCGAGAATACGGTCAGTTGAGTAGACCTCAACATCGAAGGATTCCCAACGAGCTTCTTCATCGATTTCAGGAAGGAAGCGACGAATAATCAGCGTGATGTTGAAAGCCTGTACCTCGGGTACGGCTGCCTGAGTAGCGACGTCGGTAGCCATTCTTAGTACTTCCTCTCCATGGGCTGGTAGTTGGTAATAACAACAGGCTTCCAATCAAGCTTGATGTGGTCACCAGCGTCATCACTCTTAGCGTCACCTGAGAGGTACGCCATGGTGTGCTTCATGTACTTCTTGTCATCGCGGTTGGGGAAGTCGTCGCGCATGTGACCACCACGGCTTTCCTTACGGTTACGGGCTGAGTAGACAACAACCTCTGCAAGGTCGAGCAGGAAGCCCAGCTCGACAGCCTCGAGAAGGTCAGTGTTGTAACGCTTTCCCTTGTCGTGGATTGAGATGTTCTTGTATTCCTCGCGGAGCTTCTCAATGGTCTTGGTGACCGACTTGAGAGAATCTTCGGTGCGGAAAACCTGTGCGTTCTTATCCATCTCTTCTTGCAGTTCCTTACGGAGTGCAGGAACACGCTCGGTGCCCGAAGCGTTGCGGATGGATTCGATCATGTCGCGGATGGGACCTGCAGGGTCCTTGGGCAGTGGCACGAACTTGGCGGTCTTCGCGTATTCCACGGCGTAGCGACCAGCACGCTTACCGAACACGTTGATGTCCAGCAGCGAGTTGGTGCCGAGACGGTTGGAACCGTGAACAGAGACACACGCACATTCACCCGCGGCGTAGAGGCCAGGGATGACGGTGTCGTTGTCGGAGAGAACCTCAGCCTTGATGTTGGTAGGAATACCACCCATGGCATAGTGAGCAGTTGGCATCACGGGAACAGGCTCAACCACGGGGTCAACACCCAGGTAGGTGCGAGCGAACTCGGTGATGTCAGGAAGCTTGGTTTCCAGAACCTCAGCACCCAAGTGGGTGCAGTCCAGGAGAACGTAGTCCTTGTTGGGGCCCGCGCCGCGGCCTTCAGCCACTTCCTGAACCATGCAGCGCGAGACGATGTCACGAGGAGCGAGGTCCTTGATGGTGGGGGCGTAGCGCTCCATGAAGCGCTCACCGGAAGCATTACGCAAGATGGCACCTTCACCACGAGCACCCTCAGTCAAGAGAATGCCGAGGCCGGCAAGGCCGGTGGGGTGGAACTGGAAGAACTCCATGTCCTCGAGAGGAATACCCTTACGCCAGATGATGCCGACGCCATCACCGGTGAGGGTGTGTGCGTTGGAGGTGGTCTTGTAGATCTTGCCGAAACCACCAGTAGCGAAGACGATCGACTTGCCCTGGAAGACGTGCAGGTCTCCGGTTGCGAGTTCGTAAGCCACAACACCAGCAGGAACCTGCTTGCCCTTGACGTCAACCATGACGAGATCAAGAACATAGAACTCGTTGTAGAACTCGATACCGAGCTTCACGCAGTTCTGGAACAGGGTCTGAAGAATCATGTGACCGGTACGGTCAGCTGCGTAGCAGGAGCGACGAACAGGTGCCTTACCGTGGTCACGAGTGTGGCCACCGAAACGACGCTGGTCAATCTTGCCGTCGGGTGTGCGGTTGAAGGGAAGACCCATGTTCTCGAGGTCGATAACCGCGTCGATAGCTTCCTTGGCCAGGATCTCAGCAGCATCCTGGTCAACCAGGTAGTCGCCACCCTTGACGGTGTCGAAGGTGTGCCATTCCCAGCTGTCCTCTTCCACGTTGGCCAGCGCTGCAGCCATACCGCCCTGTGCTGCACCGGTGTGCGAGCGAGTGGGGTAGAGCTTGCTGATCACAGCGGTGCGGGCGTTGGGGCCAGCCTCAATCGCTGCACGCATACCTGCGCCACCAGCACCCACGATGACAACATCGTGCTGGTGGTAGTAAACGCCGTCGACGAGCTTGGTTTCTTCGTACGTGTCGTTGCTCTTGGTTGCCACGAGGGATACTCCGTAGTTAAAGGTGATCTAAAGAATTACTGGGGTGGGCAGAACGAGGGCAGCATGCCGAGCTGATCTGGACTGACCGAAGGGCAGGGATCGAAAGTGAAGATCACCAGGGTGCCCAGGATGATGAGCACAGCAGCAGAGGCGAAGACTGCTCCGCGGAGCACCTTGCCCAGTACTGGTGAGCTCGAGTAGTCGTTGATGATGGTGCGCATACCGTTGGCGCCGTGAATGAGGGCAAGCCAGAGCATGAGCAGATCCCATACCTGCCAGAAGGGGGAAGCCCACTTGCCGGCAACGAATGCGAAGTCGATAGCGCGGACACCTTCACCGGAGACCATGTTCACAAACAGGTGACCGAAGATGAGGACGACGAGCACGACGCCTGAGGCGCGCATGTACATCCATCCCCACTTTTCCCAGTTGGTGCCGGAGCGCTGGGTGCGGGCATAGGGGCTACGGGGTGCGTCTACGGTGCTCACTGTCCGTTCACCTCCAGGATGATGTTGGCAATCTGACGAGGCAGGAATCCTGCCATCAGTACTACCCACAGGCCGATGACAACCCAGAACATGGTGCGCTGGTACTTCACGCCCTTGCTCCAGAAGTCGACCAGGATGATGCGCAGACCGTTGAGGGCATGGAACAGGATTGCTCCGACCAGTCCGATTTCACCCAGACCCATGATGGGGGTCTTGTAGGTGCCGATGACGGCGTTATACGCCTCAGGGCTGACACGCACCAAAGCGGTGTCGAGAATGTGGACGAGTAGGAAGAAGAAGATGGCCACACCGGTAATACGGTGCAGAACCCAAGACCACATACCGGTGTAGCCGCGGTAAAGCGTGCCGCCCGGACGGGGCTTCTTTTCTGAGCGTGGTGCCGTGACAGCTGACACGAACAACCCTCCTTGGTTGTGGGCAATAACTTGTCCTAACTTTACGCCCAGTAGTCTGGTGTTATGGCACGACTAACGACGCCCCTGACCGACTTCTACGCGGTTATTCCGGCCGGTGGAATAGGTTCCCGGCTCTGGCCTTTATCGCGTGCGGATGCCCCGAAGTTCCTGCACGATCTCACTGGTTCGGGTAGTTCCCTGCTCAAGGACACCTGGGACCGTTTGGCACCGCTTGCTGGTGAGCAGCGCGTCATGGTTGTCACCGGCCGTGCACACCGCGCAGCAGTAGAAGAACAGCTCCCCGAGCTCGCAGATCTCAACGTGGTGCTGGAAAGCGAGCCACGCGACTCCTCAGCCGCCATTGGTCTGGCAGCGGCCATTTTGGAAAAGCGCGAGCCTGGAGTCATCATCGGTTCCTTCGCAGCTGACCACGTGATCAAGGGCACCCGATTCTTCAACATGGCCGTCGCTGAGGCTGTCGAAGCAGCCCGCGCCGGCTTCATTGCCACCATCGGAATCGTTCCCACCGAGCCCGCCATCGGATTTGGCTATATCCACGCAACGGAAGAAACTGAGCTGGAAGGTGCTCCTTCAGCGCTCAAGGTCGACTCCTTCGTGGAAAAGCCCAACGCTCACACTGCTGAGGAATATGTCGAAAGTGGCGACTACCTGTGGAACGCAGGCATGTTCATCACCAAGGCAGCCGTACTTCTCGAAGAACTAGCCAAGACCCAACCAGAACTTCACGCCGGTGTTGTCGCGCTGGCTGAGGTCTGGGATGACCACGCCAAGCGTGGACCTGCCGTGGACAAGATTTGGCCGACCCTCAAGAAGATTGCCATCGACTACGCCGTGGCAGAACCTGCGGCTGCCGCCGGCAAGCTCGTCGTCATTCCGGGTGAGTTCGACTGGGATGACGTGGGTGACTTTGCCTCGATTGCCAAGCTGCACTCCTCTGGTTACAAGAAGGACCTTGCCATCTTGGGTGAAGGTGCTCGTGTTCTCTCCGATGCTTCCTCGGGAATCCTCATCACCGACACCGGTCGCACCATCGCACTTGTCGGCGTAAAGGACATTGTTGTTGTTGACACTCCTGATGCTCTGCTGGTCACCACCACTGCCAATGCGCAGAAGGTGAAGTCTGTGGTGGATGCCCTGCGCATCTCCGGTCGCGACGACGTTCTTTAACACTTACCCAACCTCCCTTGAAAGAAACCAATGTCTACTGAATACGTAATTGATGGCGTCGACGTGCGTACCCTGCCCAAGATCTCTCTGCACGATCACCTCGATGGCAGTCTGCGCCCCGCCACCATCATTGAGTTGGCGGAGGCAGAAGGTATTGAACTGCCTGTTCTGGATGCTGAAGGTTTAGGTCAGTGGTTTGCTGACCAGTCCAACTCAGGCTCCCTCGTGGAATATCTCAAGACCTTTGATCTGACCTGTGCTGTGATGCAGACTCGTGAAGGTCTGACCCGCGTTGCCCGCGAGTCCGTGATTGACCTCGCCAACGATGGCGTGATCTATGGCGAGCTGCGCTGGGCGCCAGAACAGCACCTCACCAAAGGGCTCACGCTGGACCAGGTCGTGGAATACGTTCAAGAAGGAATTGAGCAGGGCATCGAAGATGCTGCTGCCGATGGCAAGTCCATCCGCATCGGTCAGCTGATCACCGCGATGCGTCACGCAGACCGTAGTCTTGAGATTGCCCAGCTCGCCGTGCGCCACCGCGATAACGGTGTGGTGGGATTCGATATTGCTGGTGCAGAACTGGGCTTCCCCGCATCTCTTCACAAGGAAGCCTTTGACTATCTCGCAAGCGAATACTTCCCTGTCACCATCCACGCCGGCGAAGCAGACGGTCGGCCGAGCATCGAGAGTGCAATCAACGACGGACATGCATTGCGATTAGGTCATGGTGTTCGGCTGGCAGAAGACATCAGTATTGATGGCTCTGATGAGAACGCCACTTTTGTCTCCCTGGGCTTGCTTTCGCAGTGGGTGAAAGACCGAGGCATCACTTTGGAACTTTCTCCTTCTTCAAACCTGCAAACCGGAGCGATTGCTGCCTGGGGTGAGGACATCATGGACCACCCCTTCGATCTGCTGTATCAACTGGGAATGACTGTCACGGTCAACACTGATAACCGCTTGCAAAGCGGAACATCACTGTCGAGAGAACTGTGGCTCGTTGCTGATGTGTTCGCCTATGGCTTGGCAGATCTCGAAACCTTCCAGCACAATGCCGCAGCTTCCGCTTTCCTTCCGCTGGAAGACCGCGAAGTGCTCGCCGATGCCATCTCGGATGGCTTCGTTGAAGCCGTTCAGCTCGCGCGCTAAATACGTTCGAGTATCTTTGCCAGTAAATCGCTGACGCGAGGTTCTGCTTTCGTGCCTGCCTCGACGACTTCGCGGTGCGATAGGGGAGTGGGCGAGATTCCTGCTGCTTGGTTCGTAATCAAGGTAAGGCCTAGGACTTCCATTCCAGCTTGTTTAGCCGCCATTGCCTCCAAGGCAACCGATGCTCCGACCAAGTCTGCTCCATAGCCACGCAACATCTGGATTTCTGCTGCCGTCTCATATTGCGGCCCTGGGACTTGAGCGAGCACTCCTTCGCCGAGTGAAGGGTCGACGCTCTGAGCTAGTTCACGAAGTGCGGGTGTGTAGATATTCGTCATGTCGATGAAGGTTGCACCCTCGATGGGAGTAGTGCCGGTGAGGTTGAGGTGGTCCTTGATGAGCACCGGGGTGCCTGGCTGCCAAGCGGGACGGATGCCCCCTGCCCCATTGGTGAGCACCATTGTCTTGGCACCCGCTGCCGCAGCGGTTCTGACACTGTGCACCACACGGCGCACAAAACCTGGGGTCCCACCGCCTTCATAAAGGTGTGTTCTGGCACCAATCACCAACAGGCGCTTATTGCTGGGAAGAATCACACTGCGAATGGTGCCCAGGTGTCCAGCAATGCCTGAGGCACTGAAGCCCGTGATCTCTTCGGCGGGGATTTCCTCGGTGGTCTTGCCAATCACGTCTACGACGGCGCCCCAGCCAGAACCCAGAGTCAAGGCGATGTCATGGTGGCCGATGCCGGTGGCAACGGCAATCTCAAAGGCGGCCTGCTTGGCTATTTCAGCAGGATCTTGGGAAGGGTCTTCCAGTGGGTTGAAACCCCACTCACCTGCGTTCGACATACGCCCAGCCTATTGCTCTCGTAGTGCGAGAATAAGGGCATGGCTTTTGAGTTTGAACGCAAGCAGCGCATTGCAATTTTGGGGGGTGGCCCCGGTGGCTACGAAGCAGCACTGGCAGCAGCCCAGCTCGGAGCAGAAGTAACCCTCATTGAACGCTCGGGTGTCGGTGGCTCAGCCGTTCTCACCGATGTTGTTCCTTCCAAGACTCTCATCGCCACCGCTGAGTTCACCTCCACACTGGAACGCTCGGATGAGCTGGGTGTGCAGTACTACGTCAAAGGTGACGACGGTAAAGCACGCAAGCCTGAAGTCTCTATCAACCTCGCCACAGTGAACAAGCGTCTCTTAGGGCTAGCTCACGACACATCTGAAGACATGCAAAAGGCTCTCAAGAAGGCTGGTGTGAACTTCATTCCAGGCCACGGTCGCCTCGATGGCACTCACGCCGTGATTGCTGCCACCGGTCCTGGTGGCACTGATTTTGACCGCATTGAAGCAGACACCATCATTGTCTCCGTCGGGGCAAGCCCTCGTGTTCTCGACACCGCCAAGCCTGATGGTGAGCGCATCCTCACCTGGACACAGCTCTATAACTTGACCGAACTACCTGAGCACATGATTGTGGTCGGCTCTGGTGTGACCGGTGCGGAGTTTGCTTCTGCTTATTCATCTTTGGGTTCCAAAGTGACCTTGGTCTCCAGCCGCGACACCGTGCTTCCTGGCGAAGATGCGGATGCAGCTGCCGTATTGGAAGAAGTCTTTATTCGGCGAGGCATGACGCTCATGTCGAAAGCACGCATGGAAAAGGTCGAGCGCACCGACACCGGTGTGAAGGTGACGCTTGCTGATGGTCAGACCATTGACGGAAGTCACTGTTTGATCGCTGTGGGATCCATTCCCAACACGGCAGGTCTTGGCTTAGAAGAAGCAGGCGTTGAACTGGATAGTGCCGGCCGCATCGTGGTCAACCGTGTTGCCCGTTCTTCTGTTCCCAACATTTATGGTGTGGGGGACTGCTCAGCTGCTTTGCCCCTGGCTTCTGTGGCGATGATGCAAGGTCGCACGGCGGCCTTCCACGCCCTCGGTGACGCTGTGACCCCGTTTGATGAGCGCAACGTGGCTGCGAACATCTTTACTCAGCCTGAGGTTGCCTCGGTGGGTTGGAGTCAAGCAGAAATCGAAGCGGGCATCATTCGAGGTACTGTTTTCAAACTTCCCTTGACCGCAAACCCCCGCGCCAAAATGCAGGGTATTCGAGATGGATTCGTCAAGCTCATCACCACGACCACCTCTCGCACCGTGATCGGTGGAGTCATCGTGGCACCGCGCGCATCAGAACTCATCTTCCCGCTTGCGCTCGCCGTGGAGCACCGCCTGACCGTCGATGACGTGGCCAAGAGCTTCGCTATCTACCCCTCCATCGCAGGAAGCATTGTGGATGCAGCTCGTGCCCTGCACGCCGTGGAGCACAAGTAACAGTCAAGATTCGAAAACGATGAAGGCCCGCTGAGAATTCAGCGGGCCTTCATCGTTGTTTCAATAATTATTCGGCGTCGTCAATGTTGAGCAGAACGTGACCGTTAGACACAGTCTGACCAATCTCTGCATTGATACCGGAGATAACACCGTCCTTGTGTGCTTCGACGGGTTGTTCCATCTTCATCGCTTCAAGGACAAGAATGAGATCACCCTTGACGACCTTTTGGCCTTCTTCAACTGCGATCTTCACGACAGTTGCCTGCATGGGAGCCTTCACGGTTGCGCCGCCGGCGCCACCGACTGCGTGGGAAGCCATCTTGCGCACAGGAGCAGGTCCCTGTGTTGCGAGGTCTGCGTTGTTTGCACGGAGAAGCTTGGCGGGCAAAGAAACTTCGATGCGACGGTCGTCCACCTCGATGGTGACATGCTGACGCTTAGCCAGAGAAGGGGTCTCCTCAGCTTCACCACTCCAGGGCTCGATGTCGTTAACGAACTCTGTTTCGATCCAGCGGGTATAAACGGAGAACGGCTTGTCACCTTCGGGAGCGAACGCAGGGTCGCGCACGATCTTGCGGTGGAAGGGAAGCACGGTGGGAAGACCAGCAACCTCAAACTCATCCAAAGCGCGACGTGAACGCTCGAGAGCTTCTTCACGAGTAGCTCCGGTGACGATCAGCTTGGCCAAAAGAGAGTCGAACGATCCGGAGATGACGTCACCTGCGGTGACACCGGAGTCCACGCGAACGCCTGGACCGCCGGGTGCACGGAAAACGTGCACAGGACCTGGTGCAGGAAGGAAGTTGCGTCCACCATCTTCACCGTTGATACGGAACTCAAAGGAGTGGCCGGTGACTACGGGGTCTGGGTAATCCAGCACGCCACCTTCGGCGATGCGGAACTGTTCACGAACCAGGTCAATACCGGTGACTTCTTCAGACACAGGGTGCTCAACCTGGAGGCGGGTGTTCACCTCGAGGAAAGAAACAGTTCCGTCCTTACCAATGAGGAATTCACACGTGCCAGCACCGAGGTAACCCACCTCTTTGAGGATGGCCTTAGATGCCCGGTAGAGCTCAGTGGTCTGTGCTTCAGTGAGGAAGGGAGCAGGGGCTTCTTCAACGAGCTTCTGGTGACGACGCTGCAGTGAGCAGTCACGGGTCGAGACAACGACGACGTTTCCGTGCGCATCAGCAAGACACTGGGTCTCTACGTGACGAGGCTCGTCGAGGTACTTCTCCACGAAACATTCACCGCGACCGAAAGCAGCGATGGCTTCACGAGTTGCGGACTCGAAGAGCTCTGCTACTTCTTCACGATTGCGAGCAACCTTGAGGCCACGGCCACCACCACCGAATGCCGCCTTGATGGCAACGGGCAGACCGTGGATGTCGACGAAGTCGAGAACTTCTTCAGCACCCGAGACGGGGTTGATGGTTCCAGGAGCAAGAGGAGCCCCCACCTTCTCTGCTACGTGACGAGCAGAAACCTTGTCACCGAGCTGTTCGATTGCTTCGGGGCTGGGGCCAATCCAAATCAGGCCAGCTGCCTGCACCTTGCGGGCAAAGTCAGCGTTCTCAGCCAGGAAGCCATAGCCGGGGTGAACCGCATTCGCACCGGACTTGCGGGCAACTGCCAAGATCTTGTCGATGACCAGGTAGGTCTCGGCACTGGTGGTGCCGTTCAGTGCATACGCCTCGTCTGCGAGCTTGGCATGCAGGGCGTTAATGTCTTGGTCGGCATAGACGGCGACGGAACCAATTCCGTAGTCTCTGGCTGCACGAATGATGCGAACGGCGATCTCGCCACGGTTCGCAATGAGGACCTTTGTAATGCGGGACATAGTCCCCAGCCTAGTAAGACAGAGGCCTCTTCAGTTGGGCATCTACGACAAAAAAGTCCGCGAGTCGTGAACGATGCCTACAACGCCTATTTGATCCAGAGTTCAGGCCAGAACACGTCCAGCTTGCTCGCCATCCGGCGAAGTGCGGGAACGGAGACTCCGACCACAGTCGAGGGGTCACCGTCGATGCGGTCAATAAAGGCAGCCCCCAGAGAATCAATCGTGAACGCACCAGCCACTTTCAGCGGTTCTCCCGAGGAAATATAGGCTTCCAGCTCGGCATCAGAGATATCTGAAGAGAATGTCACCTCGGCAACAGTGACCTCTCCGACCGCAGAGTTCAGCCGACCACCACGGTGATCAATCATCCAGTGGCCTGAAAACAACTGCCCGGTGCGACCGCGTTGCTTCTGCCAGCGCTCCAATGCAACTTCGGGAGTGTGGGGTTTGCCATAGGTCACACCATCGAGCACAAATGCTGAGTCGCCGCCGAGAACCAAACCATCTATATCGGGATTCAATACCGCTTCAGCTTTGGCTTGAGCAAGGAGTTGAACCATCTCTGCTGGAGCAAGTGAGCCGCCTGCAGCTGCCTCGGCAGCGGCAACAGCGGCGTCTTCATCGACCTCGCTGGGGACCACGATCGGCTCAATTCCGGAGCTGCGTAGAGTCGCTAATCGTGCAGGAGAGGTGGATGCGAGATAGAAGCGCACGTACACGCCTTTCAAATATGGAAAGCTCGAACTATGGCACACAGTAAAACACAGAGAAATGTTTCCACCTCTCGAGGTTCCGAGTTCGTGGGCACAGTCTGTGAGCTCGACATTACCAATGTCGCTCACGGTGGTGTTTTTGTCGCCCGTCACGAGGGCCGTGTCATTTTCGTCGCAGACACTCTCCCAGGTGAGCGTGTGCTCGCCCGCATCACCGATGCGTCACAGAAAAGCTTCTGGCGTGCTGACACAGTTGAAGTGTTGACAACTTCTGCTGACCGCCAAGAACACATCTGGTCGGCAGCGAGTGTGAACCGCGACCCTGCACAGCGAGCAGGTGGTGCTGAGTTTGGCCACATCAAGTTGGCTACTCAGCGCGACCTCAAAGCTTTTGTTCTTGAAGACTCCCTTTCTCGCATGGGCAAGATCGAGCGCCGGGTCGAGGTTGAAGCGCTCGAGGGTGACGACGAATCCCAGGGCACCGGTTGGCGCACGCGCGTGCGCCTGCACGTCGACGCCGATGGCAAGGTTGGCCCCTATGCCGCCCGCAGCCATAACATCATCGAGGTGGAAGATCTTCCCCTCGCTGCCTCGCGCATTGCCGAGCTCGCTCCGTTCGGTCAGCGCATTCCGGGTATTGATTTCATTGATCTGGTTGGCCCCACCGGCGACTCAGCGCGTGCCATTGCTGGAAACATCGACACAGGTAAAAACAAGAAGCGACCTGCTCCCGAACCCATCACGGAGATCGTGGGCAAGCGTGCGTTCAAGGTGGATGTGCGCGGCTTCTGGCAGGTACACCGCCATGCTGCCGCCACGCTGTCCGAAGCCGTGAGCTCCGTCATTGACGAGGCCCTTTTTGACCCTCGTGCTGCAAACCATGACCTCTATGGTGGCGTCGGTTTGTTCGCAGCCGCCGTAGGTGACCGTTTCGGTTCAACTACCCGCATGACTTCTGTCGAGTCCGATGAGATGGCCACCGAGTATGCACTCGACAACTTGGCCGAATGGGTTGGTGCACGTGCAGTAACTGCACGAGTTGACCGCTACCTCGACAGCGTCCGCCGTGATCTCAACGCCGTGGAGAAGGCTCGCTATGCCGCAGCCACGATTGTGCTTGACCCACCACGTGCAGGTGCCGGCAAAGAGGTTGTGAACTCTCTTGCTGAGCTCTCACCAGCGCAGCTGGTGTATGTGGCGTGCGACCCTGTCGCGCTTGCGCGCGACGTGGCACTGTTCGCCGAGCGTGGCTACCAGCTCGAAGAATTGCGTGCGTTCGATCTGTTCCCGAACACTCACCACGTTGAAGCGGTTGCCCGCTTCGTGAAGAACTAGAACTTACTTCCCGAAGTCCCAGCCAAAGCGGCGTGAGCCACCCTTGATGTCTTCGCGGATGCCACGCTGAGACTTCTGCCAGGCACTCATGCCAGCGCCTTGAACCTCGTGCTCAATCGCTGATTCTTCTTCGATCTGTGCATCGAGGACGGCAAGCACAGCAGCCTTCTCCTCAGGGCTGACGCCCTGAGTGAGGAAGCGCACGTTCTCGAGCGTCACAGTGGGATGTTTCCGTGCTTCTTGGGAGGCAGGCTCGCACGCTTACCGCGTAAGGCACGCAGTGCCTTTGTCACGGCAACACGGGTCTGTGCTGGCTCAATCACACCGTCGAGCTCTCCACGCTCTGCGGCGAGGAAGGGGCTTGCCACGTTGTAGGTGTATTCGTTGGCGAGCTTGGTGCGGACGGCATTGACGTCTGCGCCTTCCTCTTCAGCCTTCTTGATTTCACCGCGGTAAAGAATGTTGACGGCACCCTGACCACCCATAACCGCGATCTCTGCGGTGGGCCAAGCCAGGTTGATGTCAGCACCGAGTTGCTTGGAACCCATCACGATGTAGGCGCCACCATACGCCTTGCGGGTGATGACGGTCACGAGAGGAACGGTTGCTTCCGAGTAGGCGTAGAGCAGCTTGGCGCCACGACGAATCACGCCAGCCCATTCTTGGTCGGTTCCGGGAAGGTATCCGGGAACGTCCACCAGGGTCAGGATGGGGATCGAGAAAGCGTCGCAGAAGCGAACGAAACGGGACGCCTTTTCACCGGCTTCAATGTTGAGGGTTCCGGCCATCTGAGAAGGCTGGTTTGCCACGACACCGACGGTGCGACCCTCCACGCGGGAGAAGCCGATCACGATGTTGGGAGCAAACAGTGCCTGGACTTCGAGGAAGTCACCGTTGTCTGCGATGCCGCGAATGACTTCGTGCACGTCGTAAGGCTGGTTGGTGCTGTCGGGAATGAGCGTGTTGAGTTTCTTGTCCTCATCCGTGATCTCGAGTTCAACCTCGGACTCATAAACGGGAAGCTCTGCCATGTTGTTATCCGGCAGGAAGCCGACCAACGTGCGAGCGTAATCGAGAGCGTCGCTCTCGTCTGCTGCGAGGTAGTGGGAAACACCAGAAACGGTGTTGTGGGTCAGTGCGCCACCGAGCTCTTCGAAGCCCACCTCTTCACCGGTCACGGTCTTGATCACGTCAGGACCGGTCACGAACATGTGGCTGGTCTTGTCCACCATGATGACGAAGTCGGTCAGTGCGGGGGAGTACACAGCACCACCGGCCGCAGGGCCCATGATGATGGAGATCTGAGGAATCACACCTGAAGCTGCAGTGTTGCGACGGAAGATTTCTCCGTACTTACCCAGGGCAACAACACCCTCTTGGATACGAGCTCCACCGGAGTCCAAGATGCCGAGGATAGGAACGCCCGTCTTGATGGCGAGGTCCATGACCTTGATGATCTTTTCACCGGCTACTTCACCCAAGGATCCACCGAACACGGTGAAGTCCTGCGAGTAAACAGCAACCTGGCGGCCGTGAATTGTTCCGGTACCGGTGACGACAGCGTCACCGTAGGGACGGTTCTTGTCCATGCCAAAAGCGGTAGTGCGGTGACGCACGTATTCGTCCAGCTCTACAAAGGAACCGGGGTCGAGAAGTTCTTCGATGCGCTCACGGGCAGTCATCTTGCCCTTGGCGTGCTGCTTCTCAGCTGCCTTGGCACCGTTCTCAATAACTGCTTCGTTGTAGCGTGCCTTCAGATCGGCAAGCTTTCCAGCAGTAGTGAAGGGGTCGATAGATTTCGCGTTTTCAGTCACGCTTTTCACTCTACTTGCCATAGGTATCGAAAAAGGGTTAGAGCTTCCCTACAAAAAACACCTGCCAAACTGTTCTTATGGACCTTTCGCTCAGCACACCTCATGCATCACGCCTGCTCTGGCTGGATGAAGTGGGTTCCACCAATACGCATTTAGTTGTTGCTGTGAACTCGAGCGACGGAGCCGAATGGCCTGATTTCTCGGTGGTTGCCACCGATAACCAAGTGGCGGGTAAGGGGCGACTTGGCCGCGACTGGAGCGCACCTGCCGGAGCATCCTTGGCCGTGTCTGTCTTGCTGCGCCCAGAAACTCCTGCAGGACGCCCCCTTCCTCCAGAGTCCCTCAGCTGGATGGGGCTGTTAGCAGGGCTCGCCATGGCCAGGGCCTGCAACAGCGTCCTGCCGGAGGGAAAGAAGGCCACAATCAAGTGGCCCAACGACGTGCTCATCGGAGAGAAGAAAGTCTGCGGTGTTCTCAGTGAACTTGTTGTCACACCCCAAGGTCTGGCACTCGTTGTCGGCACGGGCGTCAACATCGCGCTCGCCGAGGTTGACCTGCCTGTTCCCACTGCCACCTCGCTTGTGCTGGAAGGAGCACAGACCGCACTCGATGAGGTGCTGGCGGCGTACTTGACTGAATTCGCACGCATCACCCGAGTGTTCACCTCTGCTGCGGGCAATGTGCGCAGCTCAGGATTGCTCGATCAGGTCACCGAGCTGTGTAACACGATTGGGAAATCCGTCCGCGTGGAACTTCCCTCTGGTGAGAGTCCCGTCGGAACCGCGATAGGCCTGAGTGAAAACGGCTCCCTCATCGTGGAGATGAGTAACTGTGCTGAGCCTCTGGTGGTCTCTGCCGGAGATGTCACTCACTTGCGCGTGATCTAGCCCACTATCCCAGCGCGTCACCCTGGTTGGGGTTCTCCCGCCGACAATAATTGACCTAATGTCTAACCCCACCGTTGCTTATGAGCCTGCGCCCACGGAAGCAGCAGAACCCGTCGTTGTGCGACTTCGTCGCCACGGTCGCGTTCTGTTCATGCCCACCCTGGCGCTGATTGGTGTGGCAACCGCGTGGGGTTTCTTTTCTGAAGGCTTCCCCGAGCTGTGGATGAACCTCGTGTTCTGGCTGCTCAGTGCACTGCTCTTGATTGTGCTGTGGGTTTTCCCCCTGGTGACCTGGTTGGGTAACCGCGTCATCATCACCACCCGACGCGTGATTATTTATCGGGGCATCTTGACTCGCACGAAGCAAGAAGTGCTCTATGGTCGCATCCATGATGTGACGGTGCGTCAGAACGCTGTGCAGGCAGTTTTTGGTGCTGGAGACCTTCTTCTCAACACCGGCGCAGAAGCACCAATTCGTCTCTTTGATTTACCCAAGGCAAACCTGGTTCTTTCCGCCCTCTCGGAGTTGGTTGATTCACAAGCTCCGCTGTCTGCTCAGCTGCGTCGTGATGACCAGCGCTGGACGAACGAGTATTAGAACCGAGTACTTGAGCTGATTACGAAGAGCTCGTGGAGTTCTTCTTGCCGAAACGGCGCTGCCATCCCCACGCGGTGACTGACTTCATCGCCTCAACCACGATGTTCTTACTCATCTTGGATTCACCGGTTTCACGTTCCTTGAACTCGATGGGGAGCTCCACCACGGTGTAACCGGCATCGAGCACGCGCAGGGTGAGATCAATCTGGAAGCAGTAGCCGTGCGAGTTCACTTCTTCGAGGTGGATTCCCCGCAGGACCTCCGCGCGGAAGGCGCGGAACCCTGCGGTGGAATCTTTCACATTGATTCCCAGTGCAATGCGAGCATAGGCATTTGCGCCACGGCTGAGGAACAAGCGGTGCGCAGGCCAGTTCACGACAGAGCCACCTGTGACCCAGCGTGAACCAATAGCCAAGCCGGGGTAGTGCGCACCAGGAACGGTGGGTGCAGAGACAGCACCGATGAGTGCACCGAGACGGCTAGCTGGGTGGGAGCCATCGGCATCCATCTCGACGATGATCTCAAATCCGTGTTCAAGTGCCCAGGCAAAGCCAGCGAGGTAGGCATCGCCGAGTCCTGTTTTTTCGGTGCGGTGAAGAACGTGCACGAAGGGATCAGCACTGGCCAAAGCATCCGCCTTGGCTCCCGTGCCATCGGGGCTGTTGTCATCCACGATGAGGATGTTTGCGTCGGGAACAGCGATGCGAACGGCCTTCACTGCCTCGGGCAGGGTCTCGAGTTCGTTATAGGTGGGAATGATGACGACGGTGCTCATCGCTTCGCGCTCCACACCCACCAGCGATAGAGCGCAAAGCGAACCAGGGTTCCCAGACCTAAGCCAATGATGTTGGCAGAGACGTTATCTGCCAGCAAAGAATCAAAGCCCCATACATAGTGGGTGAACCACAAGGTGGCCAAGGTCACGAGCATGCCGGCAACAGATGCGAGGACGAACTCGAAGAGTTCGCGGACAACATCTGAGCGCTTATCGCGGCGGAAAGTCCAGTAGCGGTTGCCCAGCCAGTTGACCACGATGGCCACCGAAGTGCTCATGAACTTGGCCGTCAGAGGCTCGGCCCACCAGCCGGGGCCAGACAGGGAGAGTAGATTAAAGAGTGAAACGTCGACGACAAGTCCGACTAATCCGACCAGTCCGAACTTGACGAAGTAGCCCAACAGGCCTCTTCGCAAGCGAGTAAACAGGCTCGGGGAGGGCTCGGTTGCGATCACTCGCTCCGATGTGGTCATGTTTCTCCCCGTAAGTGCACTCTCAAACCCGTTCAATCACGTGAAAGATGAGCCGTTGACAACTGTAGTTGGCGTTATAGGTGGCGGCCAATTGGCCCGCATGATGGTGCCCCCTGCAATTAATCTAGGCCTAGATATCCGAGTGCTTGCTGAGAACGAAGGCTCTTCGGCGCAGATCGCCGCATCACAGGTTGGCGACTACACCGACGTCGAAACGGTGCTCGCTTTCGCAGCGGATTGCGACGTCATTACTTTCGATCACGAACACGTTCCTGCCCATGTGTTGGCAGAGCTGATTAAGCGTGGCTATTCCGTGCAGCCAGGTCCTCACGCTCTCGAGTTTGCTCAAGACAAGCTGCGCATGCGTCAGCGTTTGGGTGATCTCGGTATTCCTGTTCCGGGGTGGACGCAGGCGTCAACCACAGAACACGTCACAGGCTTCCTCGCAGAGTGGGGTGGCCGTGCTGTGGCCAAGACGGCTCGTGGTGGCTATGACGGTAAGGGTGTTCGCGTTATTACGAGCGCTGCAGAGGTTGCCGACTGGCTAGAACTTCTTCAGCCAGGTGAATCGCTTCTTCTTGAAGAATTCGTCGAGTTCCGCCGTGAACTCTCCCAGCTGATTGCCCGACGCCCCAGCGGCGAAATGGCACTGTGGCCTGTGGTGGAGAGCATCCAGGCAGATGGTGTCTGCAGCGAAGTAATTGCCCCCGCACCACACTCACAGGGCAAGATTGCCGATATGGCTGGCTCGATTGCCACCCAGATTGCGGCAGAACTTGATGTCACCGGTGTGATGGCCGTGGAACTTTTTGAGACCACCGACGACCGTATCTTGGTGAACGAACTCGCGATGCGTCCTCACAACTCAGGTCACTGGACCCAGGACGGCAGCACCACCAGCCAATTCGAGCAGCACTTGCGAGCTGTGCTCGACCTGCCACTGGGTGCAACCGGCCTGACGGCACCGTTCACCGTGATGGTGAACATTTTGGGAGGCCCCGCATCTGGTGACATGCTCTCTCCGTTCCCTCACGCGATGGCAGAGCACCCCACCGTGAAAATCCACACTTATGGCAAGGAACCACGTCCGGGTCGCAAGGTTGGCCACGTCAATGCCTCCGGAGATGATCTGCCCGAGGTTGCCTATCAGGCGCGTGGCGCAGCAGGATTCTTTCAGGTCTGAGCCCTAGCCTTGAACAATGGCTGAAACGCAACCACTCGTCGCCGTTGTTATGGGATCTGACTCTGACTGGACTGTCATGAGTTCTGCCGCCAACGTGCTCAACGACTTTGGCATCCCCTTCGAGGTTGAGGTGCTCTCTGCGCACCGCACACCTGAGAAAATGATTGCCTTTGGTAAGGCAGCTGCAGGCCGCGGCCTGAAGGTCATCATCGCCGGTGCCGGTGGTGCTGCGCACCTGCCCGGCATGCTCGCCAGCGTGACCCCCCTTCCTGTTGTGGGAGTACCTGTACCTTTGGCCAAGCTCGATGGCATGGACTCTTTGCTGTCGATTGTGCAGATGCCTGCGGGTGTTCCTGTTGCCACCGTGTCTATCGGTGGCGCCACCAATGCGGCGCTGCTGGCCGTCAAGATTCTTGCCACCAGTAACCCAGACCTGCTCAAGGCTGTCGAAGCGTATGCTTCCGGCCTGGCCGATCTGGTTGAAGAGAAGAACAAGGCTCTCAAGTCTCAGTTATGAGCCAGACCAGCCCACTGAGGTATCCCGACACCAGTTCGCAGAAGGTCATGACCACCCGCGCCTGGTGGTTGGTTGTACTCAACTTCGTGCTGCCGGGATCGGTGCAGGCGTTAGCGGGTAACAAACGCTTGGGCAAGATTGGCCTAGGCGCAACTCTTGTTCTCGTGGGCTTTCTTCTGCTCACATTCCTTATCGGGTTGCTGTGGCCTACTGCTGTCTTCTTCCTCGCAACGTGGGGACCTACCCTTTTCGTTGGACAGCTTGCTTTTTTCTTCTATGCGATTCTGTGGGCTGTGCTCACGCTGGACACCCTGCGTTTAATTCGTGTCGTGAAGACAGGGCCTCGTGCACGCTGGTGGATTTCAGGCGTCACGGTCATTTTGATGCTCTTTATTTCTGGCGGGGCAGCCTATGCGGGAACCCTGACCGGAAGTCTCAACAGTGCATTGGGAAAGATTTTCGTAGCGGGACCAAGCCAGCCACCGATCGATGGCCAATACAACTTCTTGCTTCTTGGTGGAGACGCTGGCGAAGACCGTGATGGTTTGCGCCCCGATACCGCTCAGGTTGTCAGCGTCAATGCAGAGACTGGTCAGGCGACAATCATCGGTATGCCTCGTGACTTGCAGGCCATTCCGTTCAATGAAGATTCGCCCATGTATTCGGTGTATCCCAACGGATACACCCAGGAAACCGGTGAATACTGCACCCGCTGGGCCTGCTTGAACACTGTTTATGTTGCGGCTGAAAATGATCATCCTGATCTTTACCCCAACGCTGCGGCTGAAGGTAGCTCACCTGGTATCGAAGCTATGCGTGATGCGGCGGAAGCGATTACCGGGTTGGACATTCAGTACTACGTCCTGATTGATATGCAGGGTCTGCAGAACTTGATTGACTCTCTTGGTGGAGTAGATATCAACGTCGAAGAGCGTATTGCCATCGCTGAGCCTGAGACCCCTGAAGAAGAAGTCGGCGAATGGATCGAGATTGGTCCTCAGCATATGGACGGCTACCACGCCATGATGTACATGCGTTCGCGCTGGTCTGGCACAGGTGACTATGACCGCATGGCACGTCAGCAGCAGGTTCAAGAAGCCCTGCTTCGTCAGATGAACCCTGCCAACGTCCTGACCAAGTTCCAGGAAATTGCCGCTGCAGGAACGCAGGTTGTGAAGACCGATATCCCACAGTCCATGCTCGGCTACTTCGTAGATCTGGGGCTCAAGACGAAAGAACTGCCCATCAACCACATTGAGCTCACGCCCTACTATGAGCCCTTCCCGGTTGACACGGAATACCCCGACTATGCAGGTATCCACGGCTACGTTTACTCGGTGATTCACCCACCCGAGCCCACGGAAACTCCAGCTCCATAGAGAGCAGAACGAGTTAGTCTTTGGTGCGGCGCCAGCTCAGCTCTGCTGAGCTGCGAGCCACAATCAAAACCACAAAGAACCAACCCCACTCAGTCAATGCTGTGCTTTCGGCGAGGCCAGATACGAGCAGAAGACTCAGCACAAGGGGTGACCAGAGATAGATCTCGCTCTTCTTTGAGGTGGCCAAGCTCCAGCTTCGGGCAAACGCAAACCCCAGAAGAATAAGTAACAACGCTAAGCCCACGATGCCGACCTGAAGCCAAGCGTCGAGGTAGATGTTGAGTCCAGAGTTGTGAATATCGCCACTGCCGGAATTCATCACTGTGAATGGTTGAGTCTTCCGTGGCCAGAGACCCACCCATCCCCAACCTTCGAGGGGTTTCATTGCAGCCAAGCGAAGCTCTTCACTCCACAGCAAGAGTCGATACTGCAACACCTCAGAGCTGCTGAGTGCTTCTAGGATGCTGCCACGGAGCGCCCACGCAACGATGAGGCCAAGTCCTGCTGCACTGGCAGCCGCGATCTCTGTTCCGCGCCGTACCGAGGGCTCCATCTTGCGCAGGGCAAAGAGAAGTGCAGCAACGACAACGACAACCAGTGCCGTGACGTAACCCACCGGCGAGGCTGCCAGCAGAACGCACAGGGCAGCTCCAAGCACAGACCAGCCTGCAACTTCTCTCGTCACGCTCTTGGTGCGCCACTCGATGATGAAGGTTACTAATGCAATCAGCGAGACCAGCATGAATGCATTACGTGAGCCAAATACTCCTTGAATGCCCTCACCGTTGACGAGGTTTCCGCGAATGCCAAGGAATTCGATTGGGCCATCAATAAGGACACCGGCAAAGATTTCGAGAGTGAGTGACGTGGCCAAGAACACTCGCAAAACATCACCGATGGCCCGAATGAGCTGGATGGTGTCACGCGTTGAGGAGATGGCTAGCGCCAGCACAGCAAAGCTGAGCTGAGACGCTATGCCAACCAGGCTTGCTTTGGGGTAGTAGGACCAAAAGTAACTGACTGCGCACCAGGCAATAAAAACTGCCAAGGAGATGGGCAGGAAGGCATTCCAACGCACCACGCGACGCCGAGCTATCAGCATCAACCCACAGAGAACCAGTTCGCTCACCACAATGGCGGTGAGGCCGGCAACACCCACCACGGAACGCAGGAGGTGTGTGCCCAGCGCGGTGGCGATGACCAGAATGCTCATCGCGCGCGCGAAGCGGGCATGGGAGAAGAAGGCGTAGGCAGCTTCAGCGATAGTGGCAGTAGTAGGGCTCATAGCAAGACCTAATTCAGTGCTTTAGTAATGCGCGTGGGAACCATGACGGTCAGCGACAAGATCACAACAAGTGCCCAGCCAGATTGAACCACGAGCTGGCTTTCGGCAAAGCTCTGGGCAAGCAGGGCAACCGTCACCAAGAGCGGAAGCAAGGAGCTTGCACTGTAAGGACGGGTTTCAACCAGGTCCCACTGAGGGCGGTCAATGGCGATGAACCACGAACGAGACAACAGAGCAAACATGGCGATTGCTAACGCAATCACACCCACATAGCCCAGTTGCATCCAGACATCGAGCCACACGTTGTGGGCCTGGAGGTAATGGACGCCTGAGCGCACAGCAAGGTTGTTGAACGGCTCAAGCCAGGGAACCCAGGGGCTCAGCCAGCCCCAACCGAAGACAGGACGCTGCTCGGCCATGGCGGTGACAGCAGCCCAAATGTCGGTGCGACCGGTGAGGTCTGACCCTTTGCCAAACACGGCCAAAATGGCAGAGCTTGCAACATTGACCAGAACGGTCAGAGCAATAATCACGGCGAAAGCGGTGAGATAAACAGGTCGACGTTTGGTGGCAGGGACGGAACGCATCCACAACACAAGTGAAGCGACGGCAACCACTGCAGCCAACGCGATGATGTCTGTTGCGGAACGGGTGAGTCCGATTGTCAGCAGTGCAATTAGAATCCAGACTGTTCCCCAATTACGCCAGACCGTTTTCTGGGCTAGCTGGATGCTGAACACAATCAGGGCAATGACAGCGATGAAACCAAGTTGGTTGCGGTTTCCCACGACGCCTTGAATGGGGCCGCCCTCGAGGAGGAGGTTGCGACTCCACTGATAAACGGCTGGGACCTTCTCGCCTGAGGTGTCGATAAAGACCGGGTAGATGGCGTGCCCAACGAAGACACTGACCCACAGTTCAAACAACAATGACGCTGCAAGGATCCAGCGCAGTGTTGTTCCCAATGCACGAATGAAGTCATTCCAGGGCAAAGTCAGGGCAATACCCACACCGCCGATGGTGACTTCAATAAATGGCCACAGCGTGAGTGCCGTGTTGGCGGGGGAGTATGCCCACGTGACCGAAGCCACTGCAAAAAGCCCAAAGAAGGCAAGCCAGAAAGGAATGCTGCGCCAATGAATCAGATGGCGTGCACGAATGATGACCACGATGTAAATCGCGGTGATGAGCACGCCCATACCCATGAAGATTTCCCAACCGAGCAGGTTGCGAATTGCCTCACCGGCAAAGAGCATGAACAGCGTGACTACGGCAAGGCCGGTCTTCGCTTTTCTATATTCTTTGGCGGGCATGTATCAAGGCTAGACGAATGCGGCGTGACCTGTGATGGCCCTGCCCACAATGAGGGTGTTCATCTCTCTGGTCCCCTCGTAGCTGTAGATCGCTTCAGCATCGGCAAAGAAGCGTGCCACGTCGTAATCGAGCACGATTCCGTTACCGCCCAATATCTCGCGGCACCACGCAACAGACTCACGCATACGTGCTGTAGCAACAGCCTTGGCGAGTGCTGCGTGCTCGTCTTTCATCTTTCCGGCGTCTTGCATGCGGGAGGTTTCTAGAACGAGGGAGAGGCTCGAGGTGATATTGCCCAGGCTCTTCACAAGCAAGTCCTGCACCATCTGGTGGGATGCAATGGGTTTACCGAACTGGATACGTTCCTTGGCATATGCCAGTGCGGCTTCGTAGGCGCCCACGGCGATACCGACAGCTGCCCAGGCAACCTCAGCACGCGTCAGACGCAACACGGTTGCGGTGTCGGCAAAGCTGTTGGCTTTCTGGAGACGGTTCGCTTCGGGGACGCGCACATCCGTCAAGGTGATATCTGCGTTTTGGACAATACGCAATGACTGTTTGCGTTCAATCTTGGTGGCGACATAACCAGGAGTATTCGTGGGAACAATAAAGCCCTTTACTTGACCGTCTGCTGTGTCCTTTGCCCACACCACGCAGATATCGGACCAGGTCGCATTACCAATCCACCGCTTAGAGCCGTTGAGGATCCACTCGTCCCCATCACGGGTGGCGGTGGTGCGCAGGCCCTGTGCCGAGTCAGAACCCGAGAGTGGTTCGGTCAGTCCGAAGGAGCCAACGATTTCACCGGTGTGCATTTTGGGAAGCCAGTAGGTACGTTGTTCATCAGAACCGCATACGCCGAGCGAACCCATTGCCAGACCGTTCTGCACACCCACGTAGGTTGCAACGCTGGCATCGATGCGTGCCAGCTCGAGGGCGACCCATCCGCGGAAGACCGCTGTGGTGGGGAAGGGTTCAGTTTCTGGCCAGGCCATTCCAATCAGCTTGGTGTCGGCGAGACCCTTGACCAGAGCCTTCGGGAATTCAGCACGGTCCCAGTGATCATTGATCACGGGCTTGATTTCGGTCTCGAGGTAGGTGCGCAATTCCATCAACTTGTCGAGTTCAACAGGAGACAGACTCGCCTCAAGATGGAAGAAGTCGCTTGGCAGGCTCTCAAAGGTCATGTGGCTAGGCTAATCCTCGTGATGATTCGTGTCGATAACTCCCCGCGAGATTATGCCTGGGGTTCGCTGACCGACATCGCAGAACTGCGCGGCAAGGCCCCCACGGGGAAGCCCGAAGCAGAACTCTGGTTAGGTACACATCCAGGTTCACCTACACAAGTTGTGGACCCAGCAGACGCGGGTGGATCTGCCACGATTGCTGACTACCTTGCAGCACGAGGCGAACAGCCTTTGCCGTATTTGCTCAAGGTACTTGCCGCAGCACACCCGCTGTCTATCCAGGCGCATCCCTCACCTGAGCAGGCGCGTGAAGGTTTTGCCCGCGAGAACGCGGCGGGCATTGCTCTAGATGCGCCGAACCGGAACTACCGAGACGACGCTCACAAGCCCGAACTGATCTATGCCCTCAGCGACACCTTCGAAGCTCTCTGTGGTTTCAGAGAAGTTGAGCAGACTATTTCAAAGCTAGAGAGCTTGGCTGCAGCTAACGCCCAGGCTTGTGCTCCCACGTCGGCGCTCGCCGAATTCACTGCCCAACTAGCCCAGCGTGGTGAAGGTTCCATTCGCTGGGCGCTGGATTGGGCGCTGACCGGTGACAACGCGTCAGCACTGGTTGCAGAGATCTCGCAAGCCGGCAAGCTCGTGAAAGATTCACTTCTGATCGAGTTGGCTGAGGATTACCCCGGTGATCCAGGCATCGTTGTTGCTCTGCTTCTGAATAGAGTGACCCTGACCAAAGGACAGGCGCTGTATTTGCCAGCGGGCAATATGCACGCCTATATCCGTGGTCTCGGTATTGAACTCATGGCAGCGAGCGACAATGTGTTGCGTGGAGGACTCACCTCGAAGCACGTGGATGTTCCCGAACTGCTTTCCGTCGTAAGCGACAAAGTTGTTCCGGTGCCCATTTTGGAACCAAGAAATGTGGCTCCAGGCATCGACCTGTTCGTCCCTGATGTTCCGGACTTTGTCCTGGCGCATGTTGAGGTTTCTTCGAAAACGAGTGATTCAGACACCCTTTCTCTCACTCGTCACGCAATTGTTACGTGCACATCAGGAAATGTGACGTTACGAGGCGCAGAATCCTCGCTAAAGCTTTCCCAGGGGGAAAATGCCTTTATTTCCGCGGAAGAACAGGCTATTTCGTTCTCAGGTGCGGGTGAACTCTTCATCGCCCTCTAGGGGATAAACACCTATTTGTTCGCAAAGTCTCCAGCGCGTCTTCAAAGTTTTCAAATCTCGACTTGACGTAAACGAATGACAACGGTGTAATTACTTAGAGCACGCCATGGTGGCGTGCGTAAGACACCGGGGTGGGAGTTCTTTATGGCACCGGAATATCGCGCAAGCGTTCCAGAGAATTGGTTTGTAGATCCAGTTCGATTGGGAGTTCCAGGAACCCCTTCTTCTCGCAACATTGATGTTGACGACAACCCCCTCGCATGGCAGGCAGATGCACTCTGTGCACAGACTGACCCTGAGTCCTTCTTCCCTGAAAAGGGTGGCTCCACTCGCGACGCTAAGAAGATTTGCACCTCCTGCGAAGTTCGCAGCGAATGCCTCGAATACGCCCTCTCTAACGACGAGCGTTTCGGCATCTGGGGTGGCTTGAGCGAGCGCGAACGTCGCAAGCTCCGCCGTCGCGCCTAAGCTGCCTAATCCAGTAGTTTCCTAGCCACGCCCGCCCAATTGGGCGGGTTTTTGGCTTCTCCTGCCTAGGCTGGCAAGGATGAAAACGAGAGTCACTGCGATCATCGTTGCCCGTCAGGGTGGCGAGCACCTCGCGCGAACCCTCGACGCCCTGTCGAAGCAAACCAGACGACCAGACATCGTTCTGGCAGTCGACAATTCAACCAAGAACAACGCTGCTGCACAGCTGCAAGCTTTCGGTGCAGCCCAGGTTTTGACCGGGGGCGGTCGTCTCAGCTTCGGAGAAGCTCTCGACGTGGCCGCCCGGGCATTCCCTGCTGTTTCAGGACCCGATGAGTACCTGTGGTTCTTAGCTCAAGACAGTGCTCCTGAACCCACCGCATTGGCAGAGCTTATCGGTGCCCTGGAAGTATCTCCTTCGGTTGCTGTTGTGGGCCCCAAGCAGATGGACTGGGACCGTCCCGACTACATTCGCGAATATGGCTTGACCATGGCCCAGGGTGGTCGCACTATTTCTCTCGTCGTGGACGAACTCGACCAGGCACAGCACGATCTCGTCTCTGATGTGATGGGTGTGGGTGCGAACGGCATGCTCGTGCGCCAGCAGGTCTGGGAAGAACTAGCTGGTTTTGATCACCATCTCCGCGTCGTGGACGACTCTCTCGATTTCTGTGTCCGTGCACGTCTCGCCGGCCACCGTGTTTCGGTCGTTCCCACCGCTCGCGTCATGAACGCCGGTGACGGTGTCATTGGACCGGTTGGAACTGATAGCTACCGCGCGCGCAAGAAGCGTGCACGTCAGTACCGCTCAGCAGAGCTGTATCGCCGTCTGGTGTATTCCAACAGTGGTGCCTTGTTCTGGCATTGGTTGGGCTTGCTGCCTTCAGCTGTTCTTCGTTCACTGGGTCAACTGTTGGCCAAGCGCCCGGGTGCTGTTTCGGGTGAATTCCGTGCTGCACTCTCAGCTGCCTTCTCAGGTGGTTCGGTTGGCCGCGCACGCAAACTCCTCAAGTCAACCCGTGTGGCATCGTGGAGCTCGATTGCGTCTCTTCGAGTCTCGCGCGCGGATGTTCGCCGCCGCGAATCTCTTGCCCGTGAAGCCATTCAATTGCGCGTTCACGGCGAGAAGAAGCCCCTACATTTCTTCTCTAGTGGTGGCGCGTGGGTTGTTTTGATTTTGGCATTCTTATCCGTCGGAGGGTTCTCCACGTTGGTGGGTGCCAATGCACTCTCGGGCGGAGCACTGCTGCCCCTGGGATCTTCTGTGTCCGATATGTGGGCGCAGACTCTCTGGGGTTGGCGTGATGGTGCCTTCAGCGTGGTGGGACCTGCAGACGGCTTTGCCGGCGTTGTCGCGTTGCTTGGAACGTTGACCTTCTGGCAGCCCAGCTTCTCACTCGTCTTGTTGTGGTTCATGGCTATGCCGCTGGCTGGCTTAGGAGCATGGCTACTTGCAGCCCGATTGACGCAGCGTGCAGGTATTCGTGCCTTCATCGGTTTGGGTTATGGTCTCAGCCCAGCACTCTTGAGCGGCCTGACCGAAGGTCGCCCAGCAGCGGTCATCGCCCATATCCTCCTTCCCTTCCTCTTTTTCGCAGGTATCCGTGCAGCTCGTTCCTGGTCTGCCTCGGCCACAACCGCGCTGCTCTTCGCAGCGATCGTGTCCTGTGCTCCGTCACTGACACCCGCACTTCTTGTGGTCTGGATTGGCACGCTGCTTCTCACCGGCCGCTACGTCCCACGCTTCTTGGCTATCCCTATTCCTGCCGCTGCACTGGTGGCTCCGATTGTGGTGATTCAGGTCTTCGGGCTGAATCTCTTTGGCTTGGCGGCAGATCCAGGTCCTGCCATTGCGAGTGCAACGGCACCGCACTGGCAGTTGGCGCTGGGCTTCCCCACCGAGGGTCTCGGTGGTTGGTTGGAGGCAGCAGGCTTCCTACCCTGGGCTAATCCCGTCGCCAGTGTGTGGGTTGCCATCCTGGTCGGTGTCCTGGTGGCCCTGGCCTTCGTTGGTTTGTTCTCGCAGTACCCCATCCGTGCACAGCTCGCTGTGTTGGTGATGGTCCTCGGTATTGTCACCGCTGTATTCGCGTCAGGTTTCTACGTGTCCTTCAACGGTGGGGAACCTGTTGCGGTGTGGCCAGGCAATGGCCTGAGCTTGGCCTGGCTGGGTCTCATGGTTGCCGCCGGTACAGGAGCATCCATCCTGCGACGCTTCTCGTTTTATCCAGCCGTGGCAGGTATTGCTGCCGTGACTCTGCTTGCTCTTCCTGCACTTGCTGCTTCAAGCCTGGGTAACTCCAAAGTTGTTGCCGGTAACGGTGAAACCCTCCCCGCCTATGTTGTTGCGCAGGCAGCTATTGATCCTCAGGTTGGCACCCTCGTGCTCACACCACAGCCAGATGGAGGTCTCGGTGCCGTGCTCGTGCGCGGAACCGGCATGACGCTGGAAGGCACTTCCTCGTTCGTCACCACTGGCGCTGGCTTTGCTCCGCAGGAACAGATCCTGGCTAATACTGTGAGTAACTTGGCCTCGGTCAGCGGTAATGACTCCACTGAAGAACTTAAGTCTTTGGGTATTTCCTTCGTGGTGCTGACCCCCTCCCTTGCCGAGGTTGGCGAGAAGGTGTCACCTCAGGCTCAGTCCATGTCAGCTCGTGTCAAGGCAACCCTGGATGCCAACGCTGGTGTTGAGATTGTGGGAAAGACAGATGCCGGTTTGCTCTGGCGTTTCCCCGGATATGACCCAGCTGCGATGACGCCACTTCAATCGGCTCTGCCGATTGAACCCTGGCGCATCTTGATCGCATCCGTGCAGGCACTGGTCATTATCTTGACTTTGCTCCTCGCTATTCCCACCGGTGCTGTGATGCCTGATGCGCGCCCCAAGCGTTACCTCCCCGGACTCATCGAAAGCGATGACGAACTGGCCAATATTGACCCACTGGCAGGTGATCAAGATGTCGAAAACAACTAAGGTCATCCGCGCCGGCGTGACAGGCGTCACCGGCCTTGTCAGTGCTGGTGCTGTTGCTCTCGGTATTGCTGCATTGGTGACGCTGCCGCTTCCTGAGTTTGTGGGCACGGCACCCTCACTGAGCATCGCTCCGGTTCCCGCTATTCAACAGCGCGTATGCCCAGGACCACTGGTTGAAGTGATCTCTCAGGGCGCTGAAGACATCTCGTTCTACTCAACGGGGCAAGCACAGTATTCAGAAGAATCCAGCGAAAAGAACTTTGATAACTTCTGGCTCGAATCACCTGATAACCAGAATGACGCACTGTCGGCTGCGCCCAAGATCATTACCGTTCCACCCGGAGTAGATGCAGAATCTGCACCATTGTTGGCTGGAAACCAAACGGAAGTAGCTGCAACAGAGGCACTCTCTGGTTTAGCAGCAGCGGCGTGCACCGAGCCTGCGAACGATTTGTGGCTTGTGGGCGGCTCGACTGAAATTGGTCGCACAACGCTCGTCACACTCTCCAACCCGACAGATGTGACCGCGACGGTGACGCTCGAAGTCTTCTCCGAAAAGGGATACATCGATGCGGTGACCACCGAGGGCATCATTGTGATGCCCGGTGAACAGCGCATCGTCTCTCTCGCTGGCTATGCCCCCGATGCAATTGCACCCGTCGTTCGTGTGATGAGCAATGGTGGTCAGGTTCTTGCCAACCTGCAGCAATCCGTCACCCGCACCCTGGCACCCTCGGGTGTGGAGTGGGTTGCACCCGGTTCAGGCTTGGCAACCCAGCAGATCATTCCTGGTGTTTTTGTTGCGGGTCAGGCTGAACACGATCGCTCCGAAGTGGGCAACGTTGTCAGTGACCTCGAGCCCACCATTCGTGTCCTTATCCCGGGTGAGAAGGACAGCAAAGTCAACGTGACGCTGCTCTCCAGCACAGGAAAGAAGATTGAGTATTCCGCCAACCTTCCAGCAAAGAAGGTCACCCAGCTTCCACTGGCAGGCATCAAGGATGGTACCTACACCGTGATCTTGACTTCGCAAGAGCCACTTGTTGCAGGCATTCGCACCGTCCAAGGAGCTGACACGGGAACGACCACTCCGGCAGCACCCGTGGACCCTGCGGCACCCGTTGTTCCGGCAGCTGCCGAAACCGGTGGTGACTTCACCTGGTTGAGCTCAAGCAGTTTCCTCACTGACCAGATCCTGGTTCCCGTGCCAGCCGGACCTGCACCGACGGTGACGTTCTATAACCCCGCCAACAGAACCGCTGACATCACATTGTCTGCTCAGGGTCAGAAGGACATCACTTTGAAGGTGAAAGCAGGTGAGATGGTGACCTCACCACTGAGTGCAGATACCAAATACAACGTCAAGGGCGTCGAGGGTCTTGTGGGCGGACTGACCTTCAGCGGTTCAGGCATTGGTTCGGCTATCGCCTTGAATCCTGCCAATGTGCTGGGCTCCAGCATCACTGTCTACCCTCGCTAGAAGCCTTTAGGGGCGTAAACGCTCAGGTCCTAGATCCCAGGGGTCTTTACCGAGCAGTTCTGCAACTGCTCTAAAGACAACGCTTTCAATCATCATCTGGCGATGAAGTGGGTCGTCTTTGTGGAGTTTGCTCATGCGCTGAATGGGCACGCGATACAGAACTATGCGTCTGCGTTCGTGATCAACTTTCCAGCGTTCCACTACGCCGTTGACCTCCACTCGTGGGGGAGTTGGTGCCACGTCGAAGTGCACGTCAGCGAGCTCTTCTGCCCACATGCTGCGCAAGTAGTCCACCGTGTGAGCAATGGTGAGCATGAAGGTTTCATAGCGGCCACGAAGCTGAGGCAGGTGTGGACCGGTGACCGGTCCACGCATTCCCCGGCCGTGACGATCACGGCTAAGACCACGGTTGGGAACCGTGCTGGGGAATGTGCTGTCCATGCGCCCATGCTACCTCCGCGCTAACCTGAAAAGCATGGAACGTGTCTGCACCAAAGGTCGCTGCAAGCAGCCAGCGCTGTTCACGCTCACCTATGACTACGACGACAAGCTCGCGGTGATTGGGCCCCTGTCTCCAGAACCTGAATCAGCAGCACATGATTTATGCCGAAAGCATGCACTGGGTTTCACTGCGCCTCAGGGCTGGAACGAGATGCGCCATTTAGACTTATCTAATGAGTAATTCTGCTGTAGACAGCCTGCGTTCCATCGTTAAGGCATATGACGTTCGTGGCCTCGTGGGTGAACAGCTCACCGAAGAGATGGTCGAAGCACTAGCTGCCGGCTTCATTGATGAGATCGATGGTGCTGGTTCTGAGGTCGTTGTTGGCCACGACATGCGTGACTCCTCTCCTGGCTTTGCTGCTGCATTTGCTCGTGGTGCGCAGGCACGTGGTGCAAATGTGGTGAACCTGGGTCTGTGTTCTACAGATGAGACCTACTTCGCTTCGGGTTCGTGGAATGCACCCGCCGCTATGTTCACGGCAAGCCACAACCCAGCTGCCTATAACGGCATCAAGTTCTCTCGAGCTGGTGCTCAAGGAATCAGCCTGGACACCGGCCTCGCTGCCATTCGTGACCGCGCTTGTGACTACCTCGAGAACGGCCTCGAAACAGTGGCCACCCCCGGTTCTTACCGCGAGGTGGATGTCTTGGCTGACTACGCCGGTTACCTTCGCTCGCTGGTTGATCTTTCGGGCATTAAGCCCATCCGCGTTGTGGTCGATGCGGGTAACGGCATGGGCGGCATGACCGTGCCTGCGGTTCTCGGAACAGCAGCAGGGCTTTCTGCTTTGCCCATCGAGATCATTCCGATGTATTTCGAACTGGATGGTAATTTCCCCAACCACGAAGCAAACCCACTTGAGCCCAAGAACTTGGTGGACCTGCAAAAGGCTGTTGTTGAGCACGGAGCTGACCTTGGTCTCGCATTCGACGGTGACGCTGACCGCTGCTTCGTCATCGACGAGAAGGGTGCACCTGTCACTCCTTCTGCCGTTTCTGCGATTGTGGCTCTGCGCGAGATTGCACGCGCAAAGGCTGCAACCCCTGACAAAGAGATTTTCGTCATTCACAACCTCATCTCTTCCAACATTGTGAAAGAGACCATCGCCGGTGCGGGGGCTACGCCAGTCCGCACCCGCGTGGGTCACTCTCTGATCAAGGACCAGATGGCTGCGACCGGTGCGGTGTTCGGTGGTGAGCACTCCGCTCACTACTACTTCAGCAACTTTTGGGGTGCTGACAACGGCATGTTGGCCGCCATGCACGTACTTGCAGAGTTTGGCCACCAGCCCAAGTCGCTCTCTGCCTTTGCGGCAGAGTTCATGCCCTACGCCAGCAGCGGAGAGATCAACTCCACCGTGAGCGACGTGAAGGCAGCCACGCAGCGCGTGCGCGAGGCATTCGCTTCGCGCGGCACGGAAGATGGCCTGGATGGCATGACCATCACCGGGAACACCGCAGAAGAAGAAGCTTTCTGGTGGTTCTCGGTTCGTCCTTCCAACACTGAGCCTCTACTGCGCTTAAACGTGGAAGCCGCGGATGAGCAGACCATGTCTGCCATCCGAGACGAAGTCCTCGCCCTCATCCGCGCATAGCTGACTGCATCGTTATTGAGCCGCAGATCCGGCTCTAAACTTGAAGCATGACTGTGCTGATGCCTACTGCAACCTTTGATGCTCAATCCGGCTTGGAATACAAGGTCGCTGACCTGAGCTTGGCTGAAGCAGGCCGCCACCAGATCCGTCTGGCCGAGAACGAAATGCCAGGCCTGATGGCACTGCGCGAAGAATTCGGTCCCACACAGCCCTTGAAGGGTGCCCGTATTGCGGGCAGCCTACACATGACTGTGCAGACCGCAGTTCTCATTGAGACTCTTGTTGCGCTTGGTGCTCAGGTTCGTTGGGCCAGCTGCAACATCTTCTCAACTCAAGACGAAGCAGCCGCTGCCATTGCAGTGGGCCCAACCGGAACCGTGGAAGCCCCTGCCGGCGCTCCTGTGTTCGCGTGGAAGGGTGAAACCCTCGAAGAGTACTGGTGGTGCACCGAGCGCATCTTTGACTGGTCCGCTGAAGCTTCCGCTGCCGGCGCTGACTGGATCGGACCCAACCTCATCCTCGATGATGGTGGCGACGCTACCCTTCTCGTCCACAAGGGCCGTGAGTTTGAACTTGCTGGTGCAGTTCCTTCTACTACTGCTTCTGACAGCCACGAATATGGCGTGATCCTGGAACTGCTGCGCAAGACTCTGGCTGCGACCCCTTCCCGTTGGCAGACCGTGGCATCTGAGCTCATTGGTGTCACCGAAGAAACCACCACGGGTGTTCACCGCCTCTATGAACTCTTTGCCAAGCAGGAACTTTTGTTCCCTGCCATCAATGTCAACGACTCTGTCACCAAGAGCAAGTTTGATAACAAGTACGGCATTCGCCACTCTCTTCCTGACGGTTTGAACCGTGCCACCGATGTTCTCATCGGCGGCAAGGTTGCCTTTGTCGCTGGTTATGGCGATGTCGGTAAGGGATCTGCAGAGGCTCTGCGTGGTCAGGGTGCTCGTGTGATTGTCAGCGAGATTGACCCCATTTGTGCTCTGCAGGCAGCCATGGATGGCTACCAGGTGGACACTCTGGAGAATGTCGTGGATCAGGTTGACATCTTTGTCACCACGACCGGCAACAAGGACGTGATTCGTCTCGAGCATTTGCTCGCGATGAAGCACCAGGCCATTGTGGCGAACGTTGGTCACTTCGACAACGAAATTGATATGGCGTCGCTGGAAAACCTGGCCGGCACCGAAAAGATCGAAATCAAGCCTCAGGTGCATGAATGGCGTATGCCCAACGGTCGTAGCATCTTGGTTCTTTCCGAAGGCCGACTGATGAACCTGGGCAATGCAACCGGTCACCCTTCCTTCGTGATGAGTAACTCGTTTGCCAACCAGGTGCTTGCGCAGATCGAACTCTTTGTTCGCCGCGAGAACTACCCCGTTGGTGTCTTTGTGCTTCCCAAGCACCTGGATGAAAAGGTTGCTCGCCTGCACTTGGACGCTCTCGGCGTGAAAATGACAACTCTGACTCCTGAGCAGGCTGCCTACATTGGTGTTCCTGTGGAAGGCCCCTACAAGGTTGACCATTACCGCTACTAGTCTCTGGAGACTAGGCTCTAACGCATGAGTGCACGCATTCTGGTTGTAGACGACGACGCCGCATTGGCGGAGATGGTCGGTATCGTCCTGGAAGGCGAAGGCTTTACGCCTTCGTTCTGCGCCGATGGCGCAGAAGCTCTTGCAGCATTCCGGGAGAACAAGCCCGACCTCGTGCTGCTGGATCTCATGCTTCCCGGCTTTGACGGCATTGAAGTCTGTGGTCAGATTCGTCAGGAATCGGGCGTGCCCATCATCATGCTCACAGCAAAGGGTGACGCCACAGATGTTGTTGCTGGTTTAGAAGCCGGCGCAGATGACTATATGGTCAAGCCCTTCAACCCGGGCGAGCTGGTGGCACGTATTCGGACGCGTCTGCGCTCCATGGCACCCAGTGGTGCCACAGCGCAGACCCTGCGTATTGGTGATCTGAGTATTGACGTGGATGGCCACGAGGTCAAGCGCGGGGATGTCTGCATCAACCTCACCCCACTTGAGTTTGATCTTCTCGTTGCGTTGGCATCCAAGCCTCAGCAGGTGTTCACTCGTGAAATGCTGCTGGAGAAGGTGTGGGGCTACCAATACAAGGCAGATACTCGTCTGGTGAATGTTCACGTGCAGCGCTTGCGCAGCAAGGTGGAGTTCGATGCCGATAACCCCACCATTGTCACCACCGTGCGCGGTGTTGGGTACCGTGCCGGAGCTGTGATCTAACGTCGCAATGAAGGTTCGACGCTTCGACTTACTTGGGCTTCCTGCGCGCATCACGCGTGTGTGGCGTCGTTCGCTACAGTTCCGAACAGTCGTGGCCTCGATGGCACTTTCGGGTGTCGCCATCATCTTGGTCGGCCTCTACATGTCCTTCTCGATCAGCAACGACCTCTTTGCCTCCCGATTGAACCAGGTCCTCTCTGAATCACAACGTGCCCAGGTCGCTGCCCAGCGCATCTTCGACTCTTCTGATGCCAGCGACCAAGCATCGATGCAGTCGGTCATGAATGCTGCTCGAACCGCTATTCGTGATTCTTCTTCGAGTGGACTGATTGCGGTCTATCGCGTCCCGGATCAAGAACCCAATCCGCTCGCTCCCCAGAACTTCTCCAGTTCTGAACTCACCGGTGGCGTCATTACTCCCGAGCTCAAGGCTCAAGTGATGACCACTGCGGATCAGCAGTTCTGGCAATCTGTTGAACTTCCCATCAATGGCACCACGGTTCCAGGTGTGGTTGTGGGCTCCCAGCTGGATATCCCTGGTGCTGGTTTGTACGAGCTGTTTATTGGTTATGACTTTGAGCAATCAGAACAAACCCTGTTGTTTGTTCAGCAGGTGTTGTGGTTCTCCGGCTTTGGCCTATTGATTTTGGTTGGCGGCGTGGCCTGGGTGGTCTCGCGCATGGTGGTCTCACCGCTCAAAAACGCAGCAGAGACATCACAGAAGTTGGCTGCTGGTGACCTGGCTGTGCGCATCCCTGAAAAGGGCGAAGACGTCGTGGCCACACTTGCCAGGTCCTTCAACGACATGGCCGGCAGTATGCAGCGCCAGCTCACCGAGCTGGCTGATCTCTCCGTCATGCAACAGCGCTTCGTCTCGGACGTGTCCCATGAGCTGCGCACACCGCTCACCACCATCAAACTCGCGGGTGATGTGCTGTTCCAAGAACGTGAGAACTTTGACGCGAAGACACGTCGCAGTACCGAGCTCTTGAATGCGCAAGTTCTGCGCTTCGAGAAGCTTCTGGGTGATCTTCTTGAAATCAGCCGCTATGACGCCGGAAGTGTAAACCTCGAGCCAGAACCCACCAACGTGGCTGGTCTTGTTCAAGATGTTGTCGGAACCATGACAACCTTGGCCGAGCAGCACGGCTGCGACCTGTCATTGTCTGCCCCTGGTGGTCACTTTGACGCTGATATTGATCCTCGACGCGTGCGCCGTATCTTGATGAACCTCATTGGCAACGCCATTGAGCATGGAGAGAACAAGCCCATCGACATTGCGGTGGACAGTAATGCCACCGCAGTGGCGATTAGTGTTCGTGACCACGGTGTGGGCATGGATGCTGAACAACTGGAGCAAGTCTTTAGTCGTTTCTGGCGTGCAGATCCTTCTCGAAAGCGCACCCTGGGCGGCACGGGTCTCGGTCTGGCTATCTCTCTTGAGGATGCCCGTGTTCACAACGGCCTTCTGGATGTCTGGGCAGCACCAGGGAAGGGCGCATTGTTCCGCTTGACCCTGCCTCGTGATCTTGAGATTCCTATTGCTTCTTCACCCTTGCCTCTCGACCCCACTGAGGAGTCGTGATGGCGATCGGGAAGAGTGTGATCAAAGGAATCACTTTGGCGGTAGCAATACTTTCGCTGTTGGCCTTGACGGCCTGCTCCGGCATTCCACGCTCAAGTGGAGTGAATCAAGGCTCCGCCGTTGTTCCGGTTGAAGATGATGCCATTGAGTTCTTACCTTTGGGGCCTGTGCGCAACGGTTCTATCGAGGAAATCCTCCGAGGCTTTGTTGAAGCGTCTTCGTCGCCCGTCAGTGACTACGCCATTGCTCGCCAGTTCCTCACCCCCGAATTCGCCACAGAGTGGGATGCCACCACGGCAGTAAATGTGGATGCTGGCTTGCGCACCGTCACGCAAACCGGTGACAACACGGGCGAGTTGGTTTATACCCAGAACGCACTGGTTGATGCCCAGGGCAACTATTCAGATGTGACCCCCACCCAGTCGGTGACCAATAGCTACACCTTTGAGCAGGTAGATGGCCAATGGCGCATTAGCTCTGCTCCCAATGGCGTGGTGATGGACCGTTTCACTTTTGATCAGGTTTACCAGGCGCACCCGCTCTATTTCTTTGACTCCACGAACTCTGTGTTGGTCCCTGATGTTCGCTTCTTCCCCGCTGGTGCATCAGCCAGCACTCGCATCACCAAGGCGCTTTTGGCTGGGCCATCTGAATGGCTGTCAGCCAATGGCGCCACTCACACCGCATTCCCTGCCGGCACAGCACTAGTTGCAGACACCGTGCCCGTGTCCAGGGGGACCGCAACGGTTGACTTGAACTCGGCTGCGCTCTCTGCAGATCCCACCGTCATTCGACAGATGAAGCAGCAGCTTTCTGCCAGCTTGCAATCAGTCGACAACATCACAGCCGTCACCATGTTGGTGGACGGGGCAACGTTGAACAACGCCATCTCCAGCACTGTTGATTCTGTTCTGCCCAAGCCGGTCGATTCCAGGCCACTTGTCTTGACCGATAAAACCTTCGGATATTGGACCGGCACTACCGTGGACACCGCCACACAATTAGCACCAACCATGCTTGCTCAACAACCTACTGCCATTACGATTTCAAACGGGAATGTTCTGGCAGCAATCCTCACAGCGCAGGGTGTTTCTTTTGTGAGGAATGGAAATGCAGAGTTGGTGGACACACGTTCCGGATTGATAGCACCTGCTCTGGATAGTTTCGGATATGTGTGGTCGGTTCCTGCCGCGCAACCCAACAAGCTCATGGTCATCCCCACGGACGGCAAACAAATCCCACTCGAAGCGCCCTGGGCAACCGCTGATTCGATTCTGTCGCTCTCGATTTCCCGAGATGGCACCCGCGTTTTGGCGCTGCTGGAAACCAACGGCAGCTACCAGTTGGTGGTGAGTGCTCTTGTTCGTGGAGAGAAGTCAGTTCCCATTCAGTTGGGTGCTCCAGTTACTCTCTCGCTCGCAGCGGGGACTCCCGTTGCTTCTGCGTGGGTGGACTCCACCACGGTGGTGAGTGTGTCCTCGGACGGCGCCTCTTCTCACGTCCGCACGCAAGTCATTGGTGGGCAAAGCGAAGATTTGGCCAAGGTCACCACAGGCACCCCTATTTCGATCGTGGGGGCAAATACGGTCGCAGGTATTCGAATCCTCACCGCAGAAGGCAATGTGCTCACTCAGCGCAGTAGTGCTCAGTGGCTCAGTGCTGTCACGGGTGTGAAAACACTCGCCGTACAGCAATAAGTTCCGAGGAAGTTTTCCACCACTTTAGATCTATGAGCTGAAGCGTGAAATCCTCACAGTCACACTGCAGGGATGTGGACATTCGACGAGTTCAAAGAGCACTGTGCAGATGCTCTGGCATTGGCGCTTCCCATTTCCTGTGCTGGCTGCGATCTTCCAGATCGTAACCTCTGTAAGGAATGCAGAGCAGCCTTAGTTGCAAATCTCCAATACCGCGAGCTCTTTGATGAGGAATCTCTGCAGAGGCTGCCACTGTGGTTTGCTATGGAACTGGGGGAGCCACTGAGTGGCGTGCTGCATCACTTCAAAGAAAAGGGACGAACTTCGGTGGCCAAACATCTGGCCATGCCTCTTCGAGACGCCATGAAGGCCATTTACCACCAAGTGACTTTAGAAAGTTCTTATCCGGTTACGTGGGTAGTTCCGCCCTCAAGCAGGGCAAGTTTTCGTCAGCGCGGGTATTCGCCCATTGGCATGTTGGCAACGGCAGCCGGTGTGCGTCCGCAGAAACTCCTCACCATCAGCAGAAGGAGAGCAGATCAGTCCCAGCTCGGTCGCATGGAGCGCTTTCGCAACATGAAGGGCGTTTACACAGCCAAGCCAGCTGCGAAAGGCACGAGAGTCATCTTGGTTGATGACGTACTGACGACAGGTGCAACCCTGCTGGAATGCGCCCGGGCACTGCGTGCCGGGGGCGCAGAAGTCCTGGGAGCGGCAGTGCTTGCCTACACTCCCAAAAACTTTCAGGACACTCGCAGATAAAAATGCGTGACATAACCGATCAAACAGGACTACATTTTCAAACAACATCGATTGGCGTGAAAGGATCGCCCAAAAGTTGGGCGTAAACGCCAACTACGGGAGGTCGTCATGGAACTCAACTTCATCACTCGTCACATTGAAATCACTGACCGATTCCGTAATTACGTCACCGAGAAGGCCGACAAAATAGAAAAGCTCGCAGACCGTCCACTCGAACTGGATGTCACCGTCAGCAAGCACCACGGCGGTAAGGGACTTGTCGGCGGCGATCACGTCGAACTGAAGCTCGTTGAAGCCGGTCCCGTTCTCCGTGCCGAATCAGATGGCGAAGACAAATATGCCGCCTTTGATCTGGCCATGGGTCGCATGATGGAACAGCTTCGTCGCGCTCGCGATAAGAAGAAGATTCACCACAACGGCCACCAGAAGCCCCTCTCTATCCACGAAGCAAGCGCTGACGCCTTTGCTCAGCTGGACATTGTTCCTGCCACACCTGAAGACCTGGAACGCGTGAACACGGGAGAGCACGCCATCATTCCGTCACCAGCGGCTTAACGGAGAATGCTCACCTCGTCTACAGGCTTCGTACAGACGGGGAAAGCTCATTCCCGGTAGCATTGAGGGCGGTCTTACACGCATGCGTGTGGACCGCCCTTAGCGCTTACTGCGCACACAACTTCCGGAGATATACGTGGCTAACATTCTTGACAAGGTCCTGCGCATGGGCGAAGGTCGAACCCTTCGTAAGCTCGAGAACCTGGCTAAGGCCGTCAACGAACTCGAAGAGGGCTTCATTAACCTCACCGATGAAGAGCTTCGTGCTGAGACCACTGATTTCCGCAAGCGTTACATCGAGGGAGAATCCCTCGACCACATGCTCCCTGAAGCTTTTGCTGCCGTGCGCGAAGCAGCACGCCGCACTATCGGCCTGCGTCACTTCGACGTTCAGCTCATGGGTGGTGCTGCCCTGCACCTTGGCAACATCGCCGAAATGAAGACTGGTGAAGGTAAGACCCTGGTCGCTACCCTTCCCGCCTACCTCAACGCCATTGCGGGTCGTGGCGTTCACGTCGTAACCGTGAACGACTACCTGGCTAGCTACCAGTCAGAACTCATGGGTCGCGTCTTCCGCGCCCTGGGTATGACAACCGGTGTGATCACCGCAGGTCAGGTTCCTGCTGTTCGTCGTGAACAGTACCTGTGTGACATTACCTATGGAACCAACAACGAGTTTGGTTTCGACTACCTCCGCGACAACATGGCGTGGAGTGCTGCTGACAAGGTTCAGCGCGGGCACTTCTTCGCCATCGTCGATGAGGTCGACTCGATTCTCATCGATGAGGCTCGTACGCCTCTGATTATTTCTGGTCCTGCTTCGGGTGAAGCAAACCGTTGGTTCACCGAGTTTGCCAAGATCGCCACCACTCTGGAAGCTGGCGTTGACTACGAAGTCGACGAGAAGAAGCGCACCGTCGGTGTCCTTGAGCCAGGTATTGAAAAGGTTGAGGACTACCTCGGTATCGACAACCTCTACGAATCAGCAAACACCCCGCTGATCTCGTTCCTGAACAACTCCCTCAAGGCCATCGCACTGTTTAAGCGCGACAAAGACTACGTCGTGATGAACGGTGAAGTACTCATCGTGGATGAGCACACTGGCCGTATCTTGGCTGGTCGTCGCTACAACGAAGGTATTCACCAGGCTATTGAAGCCAAGGAAGGTGTTGAGGTTAAGGCTGAGAACCAGACCTTGGCTACTGTCACCTTGCAGAACTACTTCCGTCTCTACGAGAAGATCTCCGGTATGACCGGTACGGCTGAAACAGAAGCCGGCGAATTCATGAGCACTTACAAGATTGGTGTGGTTCCTATCCCCACCAACAAGCCCATGGCACGTGTCGATCAGCCTGACCTTGTTTACAAGAACGAAGTGATCAAGTTTGAGCAGGTCGCCATCGACATTGCTGAGCGTCACGCCAAGGGCCAGCCTGTTCTGGTTGGTACCACCTCGGTTGAGAAGAGCGAATACCTCTCCAAGCTTCTGGCCAAGAAGGGCATCAAGCACGAAGTCCTCAACGCCAAGAACCACGCCCGTGAAGCAGCGATCGTTGCTCAGGCTGGTCGCTTGGGTGCTGTCACCGTGGCCACCAACATGGCCGGTCGTGGTACCGACATCATGCTCGGTGGTAACGCAGAGCACCTCACGGTAACCGCACTTGCATCTCAGGGCCTGAACCCAGCTGAGACTCCAGAAGAGTACGAAGCAGCATGGGAAGCCACCTTCACCAAGGTGAAGGAAGGCGTCCAAGCCGAAGCTGACAAGGTCGTTGAAGCTGGTGGACTCTACGTCCTTGGTACCGAACGTCACGAGTCTCGTCGTATCGATAACCAGCTGCGTGGTCGTTCCGGACGTCAGGGTGACCCCGGTGAGAGCCGTTTCTACCTCTCGCTCACTGATGACCTCATGCGAATGTTCAACTCGGGTGCGGCAGAAGCCATCATGACGCGCAGCAACATTCCTGATGACACTGCGATCGAGTCAGCCATTGTGTCACGCGCTATTCGCTCTGCACAGTCTCAGGTTGAAGCTCGTAACGCTGAAATGCGTAAGAACGTTCTGAAGTATGACGACGTTCTCAACCGTCAGCGTGAAGCAATCTACTCTGACCGTGCACACATCCTTGAAGGTGATGACCTCAAGGATCGCGTACTCGCATTCCTCGAAGACGTCATTGACGAAGTTCTTGCCGTTCACACTTCTGAGGGCAATGGAGATGACTGGGACTTCGACGCTCTCTGGGCAGAGCTCAAGACAATCTATCCTGTGGGCATCACCATCGACGAGGTTATCCAGGAAGCTGGAAACAAGGGCCGCGTGAACAAGGAGTTCATGCGTCGCGAGATCCAGTCTGACGCTGTCGTTGCTTACGCTCGCCGTGAGGAATCACTCGGCGAAACTGCTATGCGTGAACTCGAACGTCGCGTTGTTCTCTCCGTGGTGGACCGCCGTTGGCGTGACCACCTCTACGAGATGGACTACCTCAAGGACGGTATTGGTCTGCGTGCCATGGCACAGCGTGACCCACTCGTTGAATACCAGCGTGAAGGCTTTGCTCTCTACCAGGGCATGATGGCTGCTATCAAGGCTGAATCTGTTGGCTTCTTGTTCAACCTCGAAGTCCAGGTCAACGCCGCTGAGGGCGACCCACAGCACCCCAGCATCGCTGCTAAGGGCCTGGGACAGTCTGAAGACGCCAATGCCCACCTGAGCTACACTGCACCTTCAGAGGACGGTCATGTCGAGGTTCGAGACGACAAGGGTCGTGTTGAGCAGGCAGAGACTGCTCGTGCTCAGCAGGCTGCAGACAACGGCCGCCAGATTGTTCCTGAGGACAACCGTCCAGTTGGCCCAACAGGTGGCGGACGTGGCGCATTCGGTCAATCGACCGGTGGTGCTCCTGCAGGTAACCGCGCAGAACGCCGAAAGAAGAAGTAATTCTCTTTCGGATTGCTATCTCCCACCAGGGATTCAACTTAGAATCACTTCATGGAGAATGACTGGCTGCTGCTAGCTTGGCTTTCTCCATTAATACTTGTGATGGTCATTTTTGACCTCAAAGCGAGAAATTACGGCAAGAAAGTCCTTCATTTACCCAAGAAGGAATACGTGAGTTTATTGTGGCTCGCCATCCTTGATCCCGTATTTGAAGTTCTCTTCATTGGTGTAGTTCTTTGGGATGACCTTTCCCGTGATGTCTGGCACTGGGTTGCCGGGGGTGTCGGGGTTGTGCTGGGTTACTTCTTCGCCCGTTATCGCACACGGATCATGTGGGTTCGACCTCTGCGTGAAAAGAAGGCCGTGATTCTTCGAAACAGCGGTGCGGAATACATCGCCCTTGTTTTCTTGGTCATCGTCAAAACGGTTTCCGAAAACAGCAATTTTTCCAATTACTTTGCAAGCCTCTTGATCACCGTTGGTTTGCTCACCATCGTGAGCGAGTCTGCGATACGTGTCGCCATCTTGTTTAAGCGATACAACAATGAAATGCCTGCAGTAAGGGCTTAGAGAACGTGAATCGCGGTCGCTCGCCAGCGGCCATCCATACCTTCCAAGCGAATAGCGATGGAACGAGTGCGAGCTTTGCCGTGCACAATGACCACCGACTCAATCACGCCATCCACGGGGTGGGTAATGATCGTGCGCCCCAGACCAAAGGTGGGCAGGACCGAGGGCTGCTTCTTCACGGCACGTGCTCGACGCGAGATGTGGACGCGCTGGAGCAGGTTTCGATAGACGTCATCGGTGACCCAGCGAGAGATTTGCTCGAGGTCACGACACCCAGCAAGAATTTCCATCACGCTGCGCGCCAAGTTTTCCACCATCGGCTGGGGATCGGGAAGTGCCGAAGTTGCGGTGTGCTGGTGGCCAAAGAAGTCATCGTTGACGAAGCTGGTGCGAGTTGCGGGGAATGCGGGTGCGGTATTCATGTCAACACTGTGACATGGAAACTAGACTGAAAGTCTATTTCTCAGGAAACATGTGGATAACTCCAGCAGATTCACAGGTTCGCTCCTTACCTTCGCTAGCTATGGACTTCGACACCCTCTTCCAAGATTTAGAAAATCAACTCGAACGTGAACTCGATGCAGAGATCATTAACCGCCTCGATGATGAAGAGCGTGAGCGGCGCGCGAAGCTGACGCTTCGAGAGCGCCTGCGGGCACTTCATCAGGCCAACCCCGCGTCAGTTCTGACGGCGCTGACCAAGGATGGCAGAGCATTAACGCTTCAGATCAAGAACGTGGGCAAGGACTGGGCGGCAATTGAGGTGCTGGAGCCGTCAGATATTCGCGGGCCATTGATTCTCGCTCTTCACGCACTCAGCAGTGTGGGAATCCCACAGGAGTACGTGAAGGAAAGCCTCGGTACACCTGTAGGCGAAGTCTCTGATCACGACTTGAGAGAACTCTCACGGAGTTCTCGGTTGGCAGAGAAGGTGAACTTTGCCTTCGTGCTGCGAGATGTGAGTAGACGGAGAAAAAGAGTCATGCTCTACACGGCGCTGGGAAAGTTTCAAGGAACTCTCGACCAGGTTGGAGCAGATCATCTTGATGTCAGTAGTGACGGCTCGAGGCACCTGCTGCCACTTCGAGATCTGTTCTTCGTCAGAATTGAATAGTAAATGTTCAGATAATTAATTGTTTCAACCGACGGCTGAATAATGCTATTATCTGAACATGAGCGGAAATATCGGAGAAGCACCGGCTACAGAATCTGAAATGCTGCGAGGGACTGTCTCTCAGCTGCAAAGTCGTTTGCCAATTGGGTGGAAGGCATATTTTTCAGAGGGACTTCAAGGAATACGATCCGAATCAAATGAGGTATTGGAAGTATTAAGCCCGGGTGGCCAGAAATGCACACTGGGCCTATTGGCCAAGCACATAGTTGAACTGAGAGATGTTCCACGGCTGGTTGAAGATGCCACCAAAATGACGTCTCTTTCCAGTATTGAAAACATTCTGGTTGTTTCTCGATACTTACCCGCAAGCGTCCGCGAGGCATTCTCTTCGCGAAATATTTCCTATTTAGATTTCACAGGAAATCTCAGAATAGAGACTCGTTCTCCCGACATGTACATATGTGATCGTGGATCAAATAACAACCCCTGGAAAAAACCAGGACGCCCCATGGGGACACTTCGTGGAGAGCCTGCCGCAAAGGTAGTGAGAGCACTTCTTGACTACGCAGGACCATGGAAAATTCGTGAGCTAGTTGAACTTTCTGAATCAGCAACAGGCTCGGTGTATCGAGTTGTTGAATTTCTTGAAAGGGAAAACCTCATTACCAAGGATGAAGCTTCAAGATATGCCGTTCGTGATTGGCAGAAGTTACTCCTGCGATGGAGTCAAGATTATGGGTTTCTATCTACAAACAAAACGTCGACGTGGATTGCTCCACGAGGTATTGATGGACTACTTGAGATGTTGGGGCAAGAAGATCAGAAAGATTACGTTGCTACCGGATCTTGTGCCACCTCATCCTGGGAGACAGTTTCGCCCACGCGTTTAGCAACTTTTTATGTCTCCGATCCAGAGTATTTTGCCCAGAAATATAACTTGAGACCAGCACCCGAGGGTGCGAATGTGGTGCTGGTGAAGCCTGCCTTCAAAGTCTTAGTGGAGGGTGCTAGCAACAACAATGATGGGTTAAGAGTGGCTGCTCCCACGCAGGTGGTGGCTGATCTCTTGGGAAGTCCAGGACGAGGCCCTACCGAAGCAGAAGCACTCATGGATTGGATGGCGGCTCATGAACAGCTTTGGCGAAAGTCCTGATTCTCTGGTCGTAACTGCGCGATTGGCGTTACTAGATGCGCTGGAAGCCCTGGGTGACCATCGGGATTCGATAATTGTGATTGGCGCACAAGCTGTGTACTTACATACAGGCGCATTGACCGATGTGGCTCTTGCTGAAATGACAACAGATGGAGATCTTGCTGTAGATCCTCGCGAACTTTCCAATGAGCCTTTGATTGAAAATGCAATGCGTTCGGCAGGGTTCATGCCCGGCCTCGTTGATTCGCCTGGAACGTGGGTTAGTCCAGCTGGAATACCTGTGGACCTCATGGTCCCGTCCTTATTAGCCGGGAATGGAAGGCGTGGGGTGAGATTGCCACCTCACGGCGATAAATCAATGAGGAAAACACGTGGGATTGAAGCAACTCTTGTTGATTTTGACTATCAACTCATTCACTCTCTTCATGCATCTGACACGAGATCTTTCAGCGTCAAAGTGGCGGGGCCTGCCGGATTACTCGTAGCTAAACTTCATAAAATTGCAGATCGAGAGGATCATGACAGTCGCCTGGACGACAAAGACGCGCATGACATTTATCGATTGTTAAGGGCAGTTCCGACGTCTGAGTTAGTTCAGAAATTCAAAAATTTATTCATCGACGAACTCGCCAAACAAGTTTCGTTTGAAGCACTTGAGCTCTTGGATCGATTGTTTGCCCAGGGCCCGCAATCATTGGGGAGCGTCATGGCTGGGCGGGCAGAAACACTCGTGGGAAACCCCGCTCAAGTGGCATTGGCTAGTTCAATCCTTGCCGAAGTTGTGGTGCGCGAACTGAAAGAACACATGTCACTGAGCTAGAGCTCAATGATATTGGAGGCGGAAGAAAGAGAGCTGTTCCAGAGTGCACTTCTGCGTGCCAGTTCATGTTGATCCACGACGAATTGATCCAACACGTCATGCTGTATGCGCCAGGGACCTCGCTTTCCCACTCGAAAGCCGTGAAGCTCACCAGAGTCGATGAGTTCGTGCACATCAGAGGCAGAAACTTTGAGAAGTTCTGCTGCTTCAGCAACGGTGAGAAAACGGTCCATATTCACATCAGTAGAGTCAAAATCATTCATATCCACACAATATGAAACGTTGAGCCCTCAAAACCTGCCAAAGAGCAATCTGTGGATAACTACAGCAGAGTTCACAGCACTTTAGAGAAGATGCTTGTCATGACTCACTCAACCTCTCGCCGCCTCGACCTGCGGCTCATTATCGGCATTGCCATTGTCGTCATTACTGCCCTAGCCGGTTTTGCACTGGTGACCTCAGCGGAAAACACCACCAGTGTGTATGCCGCAGCGAAATCTCTCACCCCTGGCCATGTGCTGCAGAAGACTGATCTAGTTCTTACAGATGTGAAGCTCGGAAAGTCCAGCTCGGCCTATCTGGATGCCTCCGGGCTCACACATGGCGCTGTGGTTACAAAGGCTGTAAGTGCTGGAGAACTTGTGCCAATCAGTGCAGTGGGAACGGCCAAGCAGGTCGCCACCACGAACGTGGTGGTCCAGCTTGACGTTCCCCTCTCGTCAGATGCAGTGGTTGGCTCCAATGTTGATGTGTGGGCATCCATGGCGGCAGGTCAGGGAGTCTTCGGCCCTCCTGCAGTGATCATTTCTGGTGCTCAGATTGCTCACATCACAGAAGCCACTGGACTTGCTTCCTCAAACGGGGGAGTGCGCGTCGAGATCGTGGTTCCACAGTCCAAAGTTGCAGCACTTCTTGAATCCCAAGCCAATGGCGATGCCATTTCTCTCGTTCCAAGTCGGGGTAAGGCCTAATGTCTCGGCTGATTGCCGTCTGGGGTCCCACTGGTGCGCCTGGTCGCACAACTGTGGCCATCAATTTGGCAGCAGAACTGGCAGAACAAGGCCAGAGAGTGCTTCTTATCGATGCTGATAGCTATGGCGGAGCCATAGCTCCCATGCTGGGGCTGGTCGATGAAGCAGCAGGCTTTGCTGCTGTGTGTCGATTGGCAGAGTCTGACCAGCTCACCATCGCTGAGATCGAACGCCTGAGTCACCAGATGAACACCGGAGTTCACAACATGTCCCTGCTCTCAGGGATTGTGAGACCAGATCGCTGGCCTGAGCTTTCTGCCGAACGTGTCAGAAAAGTAATCGGGGTGGTTCGGGAGAATTTTGACGCCATCGTGGTGGACGTGGGATTTAATCTCGAGACAGATGAAGAGATCACAAGTGATCTCTTTGCGCCACGGCGTAATGCGTCCACGTTGACCGTGCTGAAGCATGCCGACTGCATCGTGGAAGTGGCTTCTGCAGATGCACTGGGCATAGCTCGGTTTATTCGAGCACATGATGTGCTGGTGGAGGAATTCCCTGAATCACTACGCGTGATTGTGCTCAACAAAGTTCGTTCGGGGCTAGATGCCAGGGGTTCTGCCCAAGCAGCTTCCACGCTGAGTCGATTTGCTGGATTGCATGAGGTTCACGAACTAGTCGCAGATGACAAGGCAATGACGTCGTCTTATGCGGCGGGGAGACCACTCAGTAGTTCGGCAAAGAACAGCAAGCTGAGAAAGCAGTTTCAGAAGCTAGCTGGACTATTCAGCCAAGAAACAGGGGTTACTGCTGTGAAGCAAGGCAGATTTCACAGAAAGCGTTTGAGCGCTTAGTTTTCCACTATTTTTGGCAACTCACCGAAATGTCAGTCCAGTCTGTTATATTTTTCTTACATCCCCCAACGTTTCGTCGTTGGGCCTAACGCCCCGAAGCATACTCGGGGCGTTATTTTTTACCAGCCGGATGGTTTTGAAATAACTGCGCCGGTTTTTGGAAGAATCACATTGCTGGGTAGTTGAGACTCGCGCAATGCGCCACGGGAAATCCTGACAGTAAATTCAAAATCACATGCATTGAGACGTTTACTCAGTTTTGGATGTGGCGGAATGTGCGCAAGTTTTGCTTGTGTCTCTAAGCGGATCATTTCCACCGTGGGCGCAAGGTCAGAATCACTTGAAACCATGACGTAGAGGTCAGCTTCGCTTCTGGCAGCGTCGAGGGTCATGCGGGTGCCGAGAGAAACGTCAGAACCCTTTTCTTCCACTTTCCAAATCTTGACCCCGCGACCGAAAGACCAAGTTTTGGGCATTTTGATTCCCCAAATACGTGATTTCCTTCTTTTTGGCGCAGATGAGGGGTGGACCATGAAATTTCCGAAAACGACCTTCACTCTCTTGAGTGTTGTCAATGCATTCAAATACGTTTTTTGCCTCAGAGGTGCGCCGGGATCGCGCGGGTTTGCTTTCGCTTGTAATTGGGCAGTGAAGTAGTAAATTTCTTTGACCTTATAGTCAGGAAGAAGCCTGTCAAATAGCGCTTCTAAATCAACCCATTTGTATTCCGTGCCCAAAAGTGAGCCGTAATAAAGATTGAACGCGTCTACATAGACAATTGCGCTCGGTTTGGCCTGCATTTCATAACAATTGCAGGTACCACGGACATTTTCGCCAAGGGAAATTAATCTGTGGAGGAACCAATTCTCTCGTTCAGGAACGAGAGTGTCTCATTCAGAGCAGTCTGAGCTGCATCAAGGTTCAGCTTGAACTGATATTCGTGGGGCAAAGGTGGGGTGTAGTCAGCAGGCCAGAAGAGTTCTGTGACATTCACGCCAAGAGATTGCAGCTTCGCTGCAAAAGGCTTGGAGTTCTCGGCCGTGAGAGGGTCTGCGTTTCCGCCAGAGATGTACGTGGCAGGGAAGTTGCCGGTCACGTGGTTAATCGTCGACATTTGAGCCATTGCTGGTGAGGTGGTGATGTCACGGTCTCCGGTGTATGCCCACAAGGACACATCATCTCCCCAGCCCAGGATTCCCTTGGCACCAATCAACGACGTGAGTTGATACACGCCACAGTTGAGCACAACACCTTGCAGCTGCTCAGGAGAAAGAGTAGGAGTGAAATCCATTTCCTTGGCGAAATCAGGGTTGGTAATCAGTGCAGCAAGTTGGCTTGAAAGCTGTGCTCCGGCTGAGTCCCCTGCGAGAACAATCTTGCTGGGGTCGATATGGAACTTCTCAGCGTTATCCAGCAAGAACTGGTGTGCTTGGTTGAGTTCAAAAACCGCAGTGGGGTAGGTCGCTTCGGGACCGTAGGTGTAGTTCAGTCCCACCACGGTGTATCCCTTAGAGGCCAGGATCTCGAAGTAGCTGCGGTCATTGGATTTGTTGCCAGAGATCCACGCGCCTCCGTGAGTCCAGATAACCGTGCCCAATTGGGTTGTAGTGCCCGTGGGATAAAACACATCTAGCTGCGTAAAGTCACTGGCTTTGACGTGAGGCTGGGTTGAATCAGTTGCGTACTGGACGTCCAAGACGGAGTCCACACCGCTAGTGGGGGCGTAGGGGGCCATGATGGCAGCGGTCTTCTTTGCGCCATCTTGGAATACCTGGCGAATAATCAAGGCACTAGGCCAAGGGCTCACGGTAAACACGAGAACAGTCACCACCACTAATCCGGCAAGGACAGCTAATGTCCGCCACAACCACTTCTTACGCATGACTCTAGGCTAGAGGTATGTCGACCCTCAGTAACATCATGGAATCCCAAGGAATTGGCTCCGCAGCCGATATTGAATGGCTCCACATGCTCATTGGGGACTGGCAGCTCATTGCTGACCTCGCATTTGCGGACATTGTTCTCTGGGCGCCCACCCAAGATGGTTCCTTCGTTGCGGTTTCCCATGCTCGTCCCTCCAGCTCAGCAACATTGTTCTATCGCGACTTCGTCGGCCAAAAAATCAAAGCTGAATGGCGCGCACAGGTAGGCGAAGCTTACGAAACCGCGAGCATCATCGAGTCCTCTTCCCCAGCTTGGTATGAAGAGACCCCTACTCGCGTTCGTGCGGTGCCTGTTATCCGCCGCGTGCGTCAGGGCTCGACTGACTCCGCACCGAGTAGCCCCATTGCTGTCATCTCCCTTCACACCAATCTCTCTGAGAGCCGTTCACCCAGTCGTCAGGAAATGACCTTCAATTCCTGCGCCAATGACCTCTTTGACATGATTGCCTCCGGTGACTTCCCAGACCTCGACGCAGCACCTTCACCACGCCGTGGAGCGCCTCGTGCAACAGACGGTCTTATTCGCCTGGATGTTGACGGTGTTGTCACCTTTGCCAGCCCCAACGCTCTCTCTGCCTTCAACCGCATCGGCTTCGCCGATGAGCTGGAAGGCGAGTCGCTGGCCGAGGTCACCACTCGTGTGCTCACAGGCAAGATCAATGTCGATGAATCACTTCCTGTTGTTGTCACGGGCCGTGCACCCTGGCGCGCTGACATTGAAGCCCGTGGTGTGACTGTTTCCTTGCGCACAATCCCTATTCGCCACCTCGGTGAGCGAACCGGTGCGATTGTGCTTTGCCGAGACGTCACAGAGCTGCGTCACCAAGAGATGGAGCTCATTACTAAGGACGCCACCATCCGTGAGATTCACCACCGTGTGAAAAACAATCTCCAGACAGTTGCTTCGCTTCTGCGTATTCAGGCACGCAGAACCCAATCAGACGAAGCACGTGAAGCACTCACACAAGCAATGCGCCGTGTTGCCTCCATTGCCGTTGTTCACGACACCCTTTCTGAAGGTCTCACCCAAAATGTGGACTTCGATGACGTTTTCAACCGCGTACTGATGCTGAGCGCTGAAGTGGCTGCTATCCACGGCACCACCGTTCACCCACGACTCACCGGAAGTTTTGGGGTGCTTCCTAGCGGCTATGCCACACCTCTAGCTCTGGCACTCACAGAACTGGTTACCAACGCGGTAGAACACGGCCTGGCAGGCCGTGAGGGCACTGTTGTTATTGAAGCGAATCGTTCCGAAGAACTTCTTACCGTCCACATCGTGGACAACGGAACCGGTTTGCCTGAAGGAGCTATTGGAGATGGTCTAGGAACACAGATTGTGAAGACACTCATTCAAGGTGAGCTCAGTGGATCTATTGAGTGGAATGCTGCTGCCGAAGGCGGAACCGATGTCTTTATTGAAATTCCTCTCCGTTTCGCTAACGTCATTGACTAGCCTTCACAGTCAATTCCGAGCCATCTGGCTAGAATAAAAGGGAAATGGACGACCCCCCGCCTGCCCGAACCAGTGACAATTCTTCGTCACTGATGATTTTCGAGCGTGGTGAATCTCATGTTTGCTGAGTGGGTAGCTTTCGCAGCCGGTTTAGTTCTTACGGTTGGGACGGGTTTCTTCGTCGCCGCGGAGTTTGCTCTGGTCAATCTTGACCGGCCAGAACTTGAAGCCCAACGTGATCGTGGCGTTCGAGGCTTAGGCCTCACCATCAAGGCATTGACCATTACGTCAACCCACCTCTCCAGTGCACAGCTGGGTATCACGTTGACGACGCTCTTGACAGGTTTCTTGATGGAACCTGCGCTTTCAGCGCTGCTTTTCCAGCCACTTTCGGCTTTGGGGTGGAACGAAGCAGTTATTCGCACCGTCGCCGGAGTGAGCGCCGTTGTCATTGCCACCGTGCTTTCCATGATTGTGGGAGAACTCGTTCCCAAGAACTTTGCCTTGGCATTACCGCAGGCAACAGCGAAGGTTGTAATCCCTTTCCAGACACTTTTCACCACGGTGTTCAAGCCACTCATCGCAGTTCTCAACGGTCTCTCAAATGCGGTACTTCGAAGCTTCGGTCTTGAGCCCAAGGAAGAGCTTTCAGGAGCTCGATCGGCAGAGGAACTCTCGTCTCTCTTGCGGCGCTCCGCAAGCGAGGGCGCCCTCGAGGAAGACACCGCAACACTGTTGGGCAAGACACTTGCGTTTAGTGAACTTTCTGCCAGTGATGTGATGACGCCACGTTTGCGCATTGAATCACTGGAACCAGGAGATTCTGCACGTGCCGTACTTGAGTTGGCCCGTAAGACCGGTTTCTCTAGATTCCCCGTCACTGAGGATGGCCTCGACGACGTCGTGGGTATTGTTCACGTCAAGAACGCGATTTCAGTGCCGAGGGAACGTCGCAACGACGTTCCTGTCTCGGCGCTGATGATTGAACCCTTACGCGTCCCAGACACCATGTCCCTTGATGCTTTGCTTGCAGAACTTCGTGGCAAGGGTCTCCAGATGGCTATCGTCGTTGATGAATACGGTGGCACGGCAGGTATCGCCACTCTTGAAGACCTCGTTGAAGAACTTGTTGGTGAGGTCGCAGACGAGCATGACCGCACCCGTGCTGGTGTTGTCAGCTCTGCCGACTACCTCACCTTCCCAGGATCACTTCGACCAGACGAGCTGGAGGAGCGTGCCGGAATTACCGTTCCGGAAGATGACAATTACGAAACCGTGGCCGGTTTTGTTATGAGTCAACTGGGACGCATTCCGGAACAAGGTGACATCGTCACTGTTCCCGAAGGTGAATTCAAGGTGGTCCGCATGGACGGCCGTCGTATTGACCGTCTTCGTTTCACGCCCGTTGTTGTTGAAGTGGGTGAGAGTAATGAGTGATTGGGCTGGTCTGATCTGGCTGGTTGTTCTCCTTGCCGTGAACGCCTTCTTTGTGGCAGCTGAATTCGCAGTTATTTCTGCACGTCGCTCCCAAATTGAGCCGCTTGCCCAAAAGGGCAGCGCTGCAGCCAAAACTGCGCTTTATGCCATGGAACGCGTGAGTCTGATGCTGGCCACCAGTCAGCTGGGAATCACGGTAGCGTCCTTGCTGATTCTGAACGTCTCAGAACCCTCAATTCACCACTTGGTTGAGTTGGGACTTTCTGGAACTGGTTTGGATGACGGGTGGATAAGTGGCATCAGCTTCGCTGTTGCCTTAATCTTGGTCACCTTCCTGCACGTCATCTTTGGGGAAATGGTGCCAAAGAATGCATCGTTCTCCGTTCCTGAAAAGGCCATACTTTTGCTGGCGCCACCTCTTGTCTTTATTGCTCGGGTTGTAAAGCCTGTTATCTGGGCCATGAACGGTGTGGCCAACGCTGTATTGAGACTTGTTAAGGTTGAACCCCGTGAAGAAGCCAATAGTGTTTTCTCTCTCAACGAAGTGGCCACCATTGTTTCTCATTCCACTCGAGAGGGAATGATTGAAGACTTCTCAGGAACTTTGTCTGCGGCGTTTGAATTCACCACCAAAAAGGCGGGGGATATCAAGGTTGAGCTTGCGAACCTCGTCACCTTGCCCGAGTCGGCAAGCGTGAGCGACCTTGAACAAGCTGTGGCCAAGTATGGCTTCTCTCGTTACGTCATCAGCGACGCTGATAACGAACCCATTGGCTATGTCCACCTCAAAGATGTCCTGACCTTCGATGACGACATCTCTGAAGCTGGAACCCACACTGGACCCATTAAAGCCAAGCGCATTCGCCAGCTGGCCACGTTGACCGAAACCACAGACCTCGAAGACGCTTTGGCAGAACTGCAGCGCAGCGGTATTCATATTGCTCGAGTTGTTGATCTTCAAGGGAACACCACTGGTGTGTTGTTCTTGGAGGACATCATTGAAGAACTCGTCGGTGAAGTCCAAGACGCCACCAGGCGCAGGTAATCGAGGGATTTGCCGTGACGGAACAGATACGAGAATGGGGAGCTGCTGACGCAGCACGCCACATTCGTGTCCCTGGTCCACAAGACAACAAATACAGCCACGGGGTTTTGGGAGTCGTTACAGGCTCCGAGAAATATCCAGGAGCTGCTGTACTCGGCGTCGAAGCAGCACACCGTACAGGCATCGGCATGGTCAGATTCTTAGGAGAAAAGGCCCCTGCAGGCCTCGCCTTGGCACGTCGGCCTGAAACGGTCACCGTTTCTGGGGCCGTCGATGCATGGATCGTGGGTTCTGGAATGGAATCAACGCCAGGTCTCAATCCTGAACTTCCAGCGCTCGCTCACGCAGCATTAGGACTTCAACCAGTCGTCGTTGATGCTGGCGGATTAGGTTTCCTCGGCCATGTCTCTGCGCCAGCCATCATTACTCCGCATGAGGGTGAGCTGGAACGACTCGTTCCGCGAAATGGTTCAACGAGAGAAGAATGGGTTGCTTCAGCAGCTGACCAATTAGGTGTTGTCGTTGTACTCAAAGGGCATGAAACACTTGTCGCAACTCCTGAAGAAGCTACTGGTGGCAGGTTCCTGGTGAAAGTCACTTCTCCCACAGCATGGCTTGCGACCGCGGGAACGGGAGATGTTCTTGCAGGAATTATTGCGGCAGTTGTTGCCACTCATTCGGTGAAGAGAGTTCCATCACTTCATGAATTAGCTGAGTTGGCTGCAACTGGAGTCTTTCTGCATGGTAAAGCTGCAGAACTAGCTGGTGAAGATGGGCCATTTCCTGCACTTGATGTTGCAGAGTCTGTTGGTCGTGCAGTCGCGTGGGTTCTTTCTGAAGGCAAGCACTAAAAATGTTTAGGAAAACCTACTGGCTCAACCCTGTGCTGATGTGGTCTGCATTTGCAGTGCTCAGCTTGTGGCTGGGATGGCAGGGATATGTTGCTGAGGCCGTTCCCTATGGTGATGTGAGCTTTGTCTATGAGTTCTGGGCAGGCCAGGCAGCAGGTGGGGCTGGAATAGTTGGGCTGGATTCACAATGGGTATACCCAGCTGCCGCTTTGATCCCGATTCTCTTGCCGCTACTTGCCGGGCCGGGACTCTATCCCATTGGCTGGATTGTTTTGGTCACCGCCCTCAATGCGGGGGCGTTCGCATATTTGTTGTACTCGGCCCGTGGAACGAAGCGAAACGATCTTCAGCGCACCGCTGCATGGTGGTGGCTTGCATTCCTGCTTTTACTTGGACCGATCTCCGTGGCAAGGCTCGACAGCATCGTCACACCGTTAGCAATTGTTGGATTGCTCACTGCCGTGCAGCGCCCGGCAATAGCAGGGGCTCTCCTTGCACTCGCAACATGGATCAAGGTGTGGCCTGCTGCATTGATTGCAGCAGTGCTGGTTGCAGTCAACAAGCGCAAAACTGTGTTGCTTTCGGTTGTGATTACTTCCGTGATGATTGTTGCAATCGCGATCATCATAGGCGGCGCAGCAAATATCTTCAGCTTCCTGGGGGAGCAGACAGATCGCGGGCTCCAAATTGAAGCTCCGCTTGCCACTCCTTTCCTCTGGTTGGCTTCGTTCCATGAACAGGGATATGCCGTTTACTACGACAGTGTCATTCTTACCTTCCAGGTCATGGGAGATGGCACAGGAACAGTTGCCGAACTCTCCTCAGTCCTCCTCGGCGTTGGTTTCCTCGGAACTTTGGGCTGGGGTATCTGGCTTCACCGCAAGGGTTCAAGCCCCAGCCATGTTCTACCTGCTGTGGCATTGACCTTGACCATGGTGTTGATTGTGTTCAACAAGGTGGGTTCCCCGCAATACATTGGCTGGCTTGCAGCACCGATTATTGCTGGGTTAATCCTTGAGCAAAAAAGGTTCGTTGCGCCGGCAGTGATTGCCCTTGTGCTTGGTGCACTCACGCAGGGCTTCTACCCGTATCTCTACAACGGTGTGCTCAATGTTCAGCCACTTGAACTCAGCATTCTCACCTTGCGCAATATAGGTGAGCTCGTCTTGCTGGCCGTCTCTGCTTCGGTGCTCTATGAAGCCAAGAGGCGAGAGATCTGAGCTCCGACAAACTCTGATTCAATCAAGAATGCGTCGTGACCAAAGTCTGACTCTAGGAGAGCAGGCTCGTCACCATTGATGTTTCCTGGAATGTGAGCAGCCAGACGCTTCTGACCTGCAAGTGGGAAGAAGCGGTCACTATCAATGCCGATAATCAGTGTGGGAATCGTGATGGACTCTAGCACCGATTCGATGCTTTCTCTGTTGCGTCCCAAGTCGTGAGAGTTCATGGCTTCTACGAGCGTCACATAGCTGTTGGCGTCAAAGCGACGAGTGAACTTATTGCCGTGGAAGTCGAGATAGCTGGCAACTGCGAAGCGGCCGCCCTTGCCCAGAGGGCTAATGTCACTCTGTGAAGAGCGGTCAAAGCGTTCGTTGAGTTCTGAGGGCGTGCGGAAATTCTGGAATGAAATTCGGCGCGCAAGTGCAAGGCCGCGGAAGGGGCCTTCGCCATCACGAGCTTCGTAATAGTGACCAGCGCGGAATGCAGGGTCGAGCATGATTGCTTCGATCTGAACTGTGTTCAGAGCGATTTCATCCGCACTCGTTGCAGGTGGGGCCGCGAGAACAGCCAAGCGTTCCACTCGCTCAGGGAACATGGCTCCCCATTCGAGTGCATGCATGCCACCCATGGAGCCACCTATGACAGCCGCCCACTTATCAATACCAATAACGTCAGAGAACTGAGCCTGAGCACGTGCTTGGTCACGAATGGTTGTGTAGGGGAAGCGTGAACCCCACTCGTATCCATCTGGAGCAAGAGAAGCAGGTCCAGAAGAACCTTGGCAGCCACCTAGAACGTTTGGTGCAACGACAAACCACTTGTCAGTGTCGATAGCGAGACCTGAGCCAACTACTTCGTTCCACCAGCCAGCTGTGGTGTGACCGCCACCAGCTGGCCCCACAACATGGCTGTCGCCAGTGAGGGCGTGTAGAACAAGCACGGCATTGTCTTTGGCTTCGTTGAGCGTGCCCCAGGTTTCATAGGCAATGCGCACGTGGGGGAGTGATCCACCACATTCAAAGTCAAAGGGGCCTAAGTTGGCAAACTGACGGTTGCCGGGGGCATCACCATCACGCCATGCGCCTGTAACGGGGGGCTTTCCGGCAACAGAACGAACCTGCTCATCAGTAATAAAGCCTGAGGGCAGGTTGTCGGCCGAATCTTGCCAATCCATAGTGGATTAAGCCTACTTGCCTGTGAACTCTGGCTTTGACCTAGTAGTAAATGCAGCAACGCCTGCGTGGAAGTCTTGGCTGGAAAGAAGCGCGGACAGTTCCTTCGGAAGCTGGCTGAGTGCTTCTTTCTCAACGACTGCTCGAGCTACACGGGCATTGCGTAACGTGGCCTGAACTGCCAGTGGAGCTTGTTCTGCAATAAGCCCGGCAAGCTCCATTGCTCGTTCCACTTGGGTACCAGCTGGAACAACTTCATTGATAAGTCCAATACGAAGTGCTTCTGCAGCGGAGAAGGTTTCTCCGGTGAGGAGATAACGAGAAGCATGTGCCCAGCCCACGCGCTGAGCAAAGCGCGTTGTTGCCCCGCCAAACGGCATAATTCCGCGAGTGACCTCGAGTTGTCCGAATACAGTGGTTTCATCTGCCACAGCCAGTTCAGAGGCAAGGATCAATTCCACGCCCAAAGTCAGGCATGTTCCCTGAACTGCCACAATGACAGGCTTGGAAATAGGAGCTGTTGTAATTCCCCAGGGGTCTATACCGCCTTGAGGAGTGAGATCAAGTCCAGATTGGGAGGCTGTTCCCAAAACATCGCCGAGGTCTAGACCGGCAGTGAAGTGGTCGCCTGCGGCAGATACGACGACAACGCGGACGTTATCGTCGCGGTCTGCCTCAGCATATTCAAGGGAGAGTTCAGAGAGCATCTGCCTATTGGCAGCATTCATCTTCTCCGCGCGATTGAGTTGCAGGTGGCGAATGTGACCTACTGTTGATACCAGCAGAATAGCGTTATGCCTTGTCATCAAATAATGCCTAACAACATTTCTTGAGTTCTGGAAAAGTAGTCAGAATTTTAGATTGAATTTCACTTAATTGTGTGGGCTTTAAATTACCGAGTTTTTTGTCAATATCTCGGGTTTCTAATGTCCAAAGACGAGATGTTCTAATGACACTTGTTTTGACGAGACCGCAATTCTGCCAGTCTTCTACTAATACATCGCCGGATGCCGGATTATTTACTCTTGATTCACTCCCAGTGACCATCGCTACAAGTGCTGATTCATCATGAGGGTTGAAACTTTTGTGTTCAGACAATACGACGATTGGCCTTTTTTTGAAAGAACTGAGTTCTTCATTGCTAAAGGGGAACCAAACTAAGTAGATATCACCAGGTTTCATAGTTCGTCGTATAGAGCGTCTTCAGCAGAAGACCAATCATTCACCCAGTGGTGATTTACGTATGCTGGTTCAATTTCTTTAACAATTCGGAGATCAATGAAAGTTGATTGATATTTATTTATTGAAATAGTTCCTGGACCAACAAGAACGTTCCAACTCTTATCATCGACTGACTGGACCGTGGGCATTGAATAAATGAATTGGGGGATGCGTAAATTGCTCATTTCAAATTCTCAACTTTAATTGGTTTCTCGTGAAAAATCTGGGTTCCAGGGGGGAGGTGGTTCCGATCTTCCAGATTCTGAGAGCCATTGTTGGCTTTGAATTTCAAGTGCCTTAATAATTTGAAAAATTTGTTCAGGTGGAATACGAACTCTGGAACAGACGGTTCCGTTCATTAGCGGCGGCGCTTCACTGCCATCCTCAGTTTTTCGCAACATTGCTGGTTGTACTACAGAGATGAAATCTAAGACAAAGGAAGAAGGTGTATGCCAGATACTTGCAAAATCTGCAAAAACTCCAGTTTCTTGTTGATTATCAAGACGAATTTGCAGCTCGAATGGCAGTTCATTATTTGCAGCAGACATATTCCAAATTCTACTTAATCTTCAGAGATATCAAGAAAACAATTTGGCGGGTGAAGTTTTTCAAAAAACTAAGGGGGCTTTGCCTTAGAGCAGCTTCTGCTTCAAAGCAAAGCCCCTCGACTAGTTACTAGTGCGTTTAGTCCTAGATTGCTGCAGCTGCAGCAAGACCCTTCGCGAGGTCTGCCTTGATGTCTTCGATGTTCTCGAGACCAACAGAAAGACGAACCAATCCAGGAGTCACACCACTGGTCAGCTGCTGTTCAGGAGTGAGCTGCGAGTGAGTGGTGGACGCTGGGTGGATAACCAATGAACGAACGTCACCAATGTTTGCCAAGTGACTAAACAGGTCAAGGTTGTCCACGAATGCCTTACCTGCTTCAACGCCACCCTTGAGTTCGAAGGACAGCACTGCACCAACACCCTTAGGTGCGTAGCGGTTAGCTGCGGTGTACCAGGGGCTGGAGGGAAGTGCTGCGTAGTTGACAGAAGCAACCTGAGGGTGTGCTTCCAGCCACTCTGCAACAGCAGTTGCATTTTCCACGTGGCGCTCGATACGCAGGCTTAAGGTTTCGATGCCCTGAATGATTTGCCATGCGCTCGCAGGAGCGATGGAAGAACCGAGGTCACGAAGAAGCTGAACACGTGCCTTGATGATGTAGGCAATAGCGTCACCAAGAACGGTGGTGTAGCTCGCGCCATGGTACGAGGGGTCTGGTTCGGTGAGACCTGGGAACTTCTCTACATTCTTAGACCATTCGAACTTGCCACCGTCCACGATGACACCACCGATAACGGTTCCGTGACCACCGAGGAACTTGGTAGCTGAGTGAACAACGATGTCAGCACCGTGCTCGAGAGGGCGAATCAGGTAGGGCGTAGCAATGGTGTTGTCCACGATGAGAGGCACACCAGCTTCGTGGGCAACCTTAGAAACCAGACCGATGTCCAAGATGTTGATACGTGGGTTACCAATGGTCTCACCGAAGAAGAGCTTGGTGTTGTGGCGAACAGCTGCACGCCATTCATCTGCGTCATCTTGGTTCTCGACGAATGTCACTTCGATACCAAGCTTCGCCAGGGTGTACTTGAACAGGTTGTAGGTACCACCGTAGATCGAGCTGGAAGACACAATGTGGTCACCAGCTTCAGCAATGTTCAGAACAGCAAAAGTTTCAGCTGCTTGACCGGAAGAAACCAGGAGTGCTGCAGTTCCACCCTCAAGTGCTGCAACACGCTGCTCAACGACGTCTTGAGTGGGGTTCTGGATACGGGTGTAGATGTTTCCAAACTCGGCAAGAGCGAAGAGGTTCTTGGCGTGCTCTGCGTTGTTGAAGACGTAGGAGGTGGTTTGGTAGATCGGAGTCGCACGAGCGTTAGTGACGGGGTCTGGCTGCGCGCCTGAGTGGATCTGCTTGGTTTCAAACTTCCAGTTTGCTTGGTCGTTGCTCATGGTGTGCTCCTTAGGCGGGTGGTGAAAACTTGCTTTGACGTTACGCCCGCCAGGAGTAGTACTCAATTGCGCAAGTCACGCGGTGTAACAAAGAGCCAATTGAGGTTGGGTTGAACAATCGGTTTGAACAGTTTCACCACTGGTTTTGTGGAGAGTAGAACGGTCAATCCAAATGAGCCAATAACGGCTAGGAGGATGTACCAGAGCGGACGCTCCCCGTCGAGGACACCGTTCTCACGCAGGGGATAGAGCACAAACGTGTGCAGTAAGTAGACATACATTGTTGCTTGGCCAAACTGGGTAAACCAGGTTTGTTCACGAGGAATCAGAATCAAGAAGGCCATAATCATGGCCGCCGCCACCAGCATGGTGGCGAGACGGCCCAGGCCACCCGACCACTGGTCATATCCAAAGGTGGCGTAGCCAGAGTCATATGTAATGAAACTGCGGATCTGAGCTTCACGGAGGAAGGGAACACTGACAGCTATGCCCACGGCAACAAGTACCATGAAAACAGTTGCAATCACTCGCCATCGAATGACGGATTGTGAGCACAGCGCCATCCAGCGCTCGCCGAGGTTCCATTCACGCAACTGCCAGCCGAATACGAAGAAGGGTAGGAACCCAAGTACTCGTGCTGCTGAGAAAGTTTGATCGATGGGGAAGTAGCCAGATGCTATGGAAATAATAATGCTGATGAGAAGTGGATATTTCAGTGCGACCAAATAGGGCAGCACAATTCGCCAAATAGCGAGAGCTAGAAGGAACCAGAGAGTCCATGATGCTCTGGTGAGGTCAAGACGGAAGTTGCCGGTGTAGAAGAAGAGAACTACGGACCAAATCACTTCAAAGATGATGTACGGAACCAGAATGTCAGTGTACACAGAGCGAATACGCCGGTCATCCGGCGCAGTTCCCTTGGTGAAGTAGCCAGACACAGCTACAAAGACGGGAACGTGGAACGCGTAGATAAACACATAGAGAGTGAAAGCCGCGTCGTTTTCGCCGACCATCTTGGTCAAAGTGTGGCCGGCAACCATGAGCGCGATGGCTCCAAAACGGGCGTTATCCCATAACGCGACCCGCTGTGTGCTCATATTAACTAGCCTAGAACTATGGAATCGACTCCAAAGCCAGTCATTATGAACGCTGCAGGCGTTCTCGTGGAAGATACAAGAAGCCCCAAAGAGATCAAGTGGGAGAAATTCACCACACTTCCCTTTATCTTCTTGTCTTTCATATTCCTACTGGGCTACTCGGTTCTGATCCTCAACGATGAGGTATTTACCCAGGGCATAGATAAGTACATCCTCCTGACACTAGGTGTCATCTGGATCATGTTCATCATTGATTACTTTGTTCGACTCACACTTTCCACGAATAAGCGCATCTTTTTCAAGCGCAACGTCATAGACCTCATCTCAATGGCAATTCCATTCACGCGCCCATTCTTGCTCTTGATGTATTTATCAAGACTGCGTTGGTTCCGTGGCCGCCAGGGCTCTTCTGTGCGAGCTCGGCTTGTGGCTTATGCAGCTTCGTTTGCCTTGATGTATATCTACGTACTTTCTTTGGCTGTTTATGCGGCAGAAAGAAATGCAGCCGGTGCCACCATCCTCAATTACGGTGACTCAGTGTGGTGGGCCATCGAAACCATCACCACCGTGGGTTATGGCGACATGATCCCGGTTACGATCGCAGGCCGTGTGTATGCGTCCTTGTTAATGTTGGGCGGTGTGGTGATTGTTGGTGCAACGACAGCTACAGTCATTTCTTACTTGAGCGAAAAAGTCCAGACAGTTCACAAGAAGTCTCAAGAGCACGCAGCTCACCTCAACGACACCCACAAACACGATGACAATCAACCTCACTCTTGAGGATTTAGCTAACAAGGGCTTGATTGATTCGAGCTGGGTCAATCAACTTCTCCCAGTACAAAGTGTTTTGGATCAGATTGCTCAGAGGCTCAATCAGGAGATTGACGCAGGTGAGCAAATACTCCCCTCCTCATCGAACATTTTGAGGGCGTTCACAATTCCATATGACCTGGTCAAAGTTGTCATTGTGGGGCAGGATCCATATCCCACCCCAGGAGACGCGGTCGGATTGTCTTTTTCTGTTTCTCCCGACAGACATGATCTTCCTCGTAGCTTGAAGAACATCTTCTCTGAACTCCATGCAGACTTAGGTTGCGATTTACCTGCAACGGGGGACTTATCTCCTTGGGCGGAGCAAGGAGTCATGTTGCTCAACCGGGTACTCACCGTCCGTTCTGGCGAGGCCGGTTCCCACCGAGGAATCGGATGGGAACAGGTAACAGAACAGGCCTTGAGGGCACTCAATGACAGAGTGAACAAACCCCTGGCTGCTGTGCTCTGGGGCAATGACGCCAAGTCTGCCACTGAATTCCTAAGCAATTCAGTGGTGATTGAGTCTGCCCATCCGAGCCCGATGTCTGCTTCACGAGGATTCTTTGGCTCGCGTCCGTTCAGCAAGGTAAATACTGCTCTTGTTGAAGCTGGGCAAACAGCAATTAATTGGCCATTACCAACTCAATCTGCCTTGTTCTAGTAGGTAGGCTTGTGCTCGTGCTTCCCGAGGAATATCTCAAACCACGTCAGCTCCCGTTACACCTGCAGAAACGGCCAGAGCCAGAAGCCCCATTCTCTTTCACTATTCGTGAGGCAACAGCTGCTGACCTTCCGGATATCCGAGAAATCTATAACTACTACGTCCTCAACAGCGTGGTCACGTTTGACGAAGACCAAATGACGCTTAAGGAATGGAAGCAGAAGTTCGCCTATCTTGAGAAACTCAAGATGCCTTTCATCGTTGCTGTTTCTCCTGGCCAGCAGGTTCTTGGATATGCCTTAGTAACTCCATGGAAGCAAAAACGTGCTTATCGCTACACCGTGGAGAACTCCATCTACCTTCGTGCTGCGTCAACCGGCAAAGGCTTGGGTAAAGCACTCATGAAGGAACTCATGGAACGCTCAGAAGCTGCGGGATTGAAAGAGATCATTGCTGTCATCGCTGATGGGGGAGCTGAGTCCTCGCTCAAACTTCATGAAGACTTTGGTTTCAAAGAAATTGGCCGCATGGGTCGAGTGGGGTTCAAGTTCGACCGATGGCTGGGGACAGTGCTTCTCCAAAAGACGCTTAAATGAAATAAGGCAGTGAGAATTACTCACGGCCTTATTTGGTGAAGCTAATTAGCTAGCGCGACGTGCACGTGCAGCGCGACGCTTGAGAGCGCGACGCTCGTCTTCACTGAGGCCACCCCATACGCCAGAGTCCTGACCGGTCTCGAGAGCGTACTGAAGGCACATCTCGGTGACGGTGCAGCGAGAGCAGACAACCTTTGCCTTGTCGATCTGGTCGACAGCGGGGCCGGTGTTACCTACTGGGAAGAACAGCTCTGGGTCTACTGTGAGACAAGCTGCGTCATTACGCCAATCCATGGGGATACTCCTTGTTTGCGGGCATGGGAAAAACCAAGTGAAGATGCATTCGGACTAATAAACGAATGCGTGTCGAGAGCCAGTCCCAAGCAATATTCAGAGCGAATATTTGCTTGCCCACAACGACGTAGGGGCTTATCAACTTAGATAATGGTTACACGCCTTCAAGTTAAGGTCAAGACTTTTTTCAAAGAAATGCAGGAAATGACCGAAATTACACCTGAAAAACCCAATAATCCGGGCTCAAATGGACGCGGACAAAAACGTCGTAGTCCTTTGGCTATCTTCCTAGGTGTGCTGGTGAGCATCGAAGCAATGTTGGTCTCCGCCGGTGCACTCTATTTTCTGAGCAGAATCTTCCTGGAAACCCCGGATAATCTCACGGGTGCAATTGTGATCTTTGGAATCACACTAGTCATGGCTGTTGGACTTATTGCTACATCCATAGGGACATTTAGGGCACAGCCGTGGACCCGTGGGGCGATCCTGACATGGCAAATACTTCAGTTCGCAATTGCTACATCTTTCATACAAGGAATTATTGAATGGCAGCCTGTGGGATGGACGCTCATCGCTCTATCTTTTGCAACTTGTTTTCTAGTCGTAAAGCAGATGTTGAAACCAACCGACTGAACATAAATTAGGCAATTACTCCGACACCACTAGCCACGTGGTGTGCGCCACTGCACAACGCGGGCTGGAACGGGCATGCTGGCAATTCGGCAGAGGAGTTGGAAAGTCCAAGTTCTAGATTGTGCTCACGGGGAAGTTCTTCAAGAACTCCCTGTAGTGGAGGCCAACTCTGAGGCTCATCGAGATTGAGAGGTCGGGCTACCACCCACTGAACCGCACGTTCTCCGCGGGGGCCGAATTTGAATGAATCAATAGTGTAGCCGCAACCTGCTTGGTCTAAAGTTTCCAGTACGGATTGTAAAACCAAGAAATCCCCCAAAAGATGTACCATGACTGCCCCTTTAACTTACCCCGTTTTCTCAAGAAAACGATGATTTGTAGTTTTAGGGGAGAGTAACTTTACCCACCGACATGAGCGGTGAGAAGTTCTTGAGGTTCTACTTCTAGAGCAGCAGAAATGCTGAAGAAGTTAGTCATTGTCGGGGTGTAATGGCCCTGCTCAATGCGATTGATGGTTTTTCTATCCAGTCCAGCTTTGTGAGCAAGCGCTTCTTGGGAGAGTCCACGACTCTTTCTGAAGTGCTTGATGGCAAGTGCGAACTTGTGCTCGTAGTTGGTGATGTCTTCAGACATCTTTATCAAACCTTTGATTTGGATTTGTACGTATCCTAATAGTAGAGGTTGAGCTGGGTTAGAGTCCTAATTTATTGCGAAGGCTAGCCACGTGACCGGTTGCCTTGACGTTGTAGAGGGGAAGCTCAATCTGTCCGGCCTCGTCAATGACGAAGGTTGAACGAATAACACCCATCACAGTCTTCCCGTACATCGACTTCTCACCATAAGTAGCGTAAGCGTTGTGGACGGCAAGCTCTGGGTCACTCAGAAGCGGAAAGGTGAGGCTTTCGTTGGTTTCAAACTTCTTAAGCTTGGCTGGAGCATCTTTGGAAACACCGAGAACAACGTAGCCGGAAGCTGCGAGTGAAGTCAGGCTGTCGCGGAAGTCACAAGCCTGCTTAGTGCAGCCAGGGGTCGAGGCTGCTGGGTAGAAGTACAGGATGACTTTCTTGCCTGCGTAGTCAGAAAGACTGACGGGGTTACCGTTCTGGTCAGGAAGGGTAAATGCGGGTGCTGTGTTTCCAGCTTCAAGGCGTGTACTCATATGTACAGGTTATTCCTGCAGAGCAAACCCTGCTACTTGGTCTCTGCCAGATAAACTGGACATTCATTCGAAATGGCTAGTTTGAGGTGTGTTAAGTGAGCAAGATTCTCGTTACTGGTGGAGCAGGCTTCATCGGTTCTAACTTTGTGCACTATCTCATGGACAACACTGATCATGAAGTTACAGTTCTTGATTCTCTGACCTATGCAGGTAACAAGGCATCTCTTTTAGATCTACCTTCGAACCGATTTACGTTTGTCCACGGGGACATCCGTGACGCTGAGCTCGTAGACGAGCTATTCAGTAAGAGTGACACTGTTGTTCACTACGCAGCAGAGTCTCACAATGACAACTCGTTGGATAACCCACGTCCATTCTTGGAGACCAACATCATTGGTACTTACACTCTCCTGGAAGCAGCGCGGAAATATGACACCAGACTTCACCACATCTCTACAGATGAGGTTTATGGCGATCTGGAGTTAGACGACCCTGAGCGTTTTAGTGAATCCACCCCCTATAACCCTTCGAGCCCATACTCCTCGACTAAGGCCGGAAGCGACCTGCTGGTTCGTGCGTGGGTTCGTTCATTCGGTGTTCGAGCAACAATCTCGAACTGCTCCAACAACTATGGTCCTTACCAGCACGTTGAGAAGTTCATCCCTCGCCAGATCACGAACGTGATCCGTGGCGTTCGACCCAAGCTCTACGGAGCTGGGGAGAACGTCCGTGACTGGATCCACGCTGATGACCACTCAAGCGCAGTGATGACCATCGTGGATAAGGGTGTCCTCGGTGAGACTTACCTCATTGGTGCTGACGGAGAAAAGAACAACAAAGACGTCGTTGAACTGATCCTCACCACAATGGGACAGCCAGCTGACGCCTATGATCATGTGACAGATCGTCCAGGTCACGACCTGCGTTACGCTATTGATTCCACCAAGCTGCGCACCGAGCTTGGTTGGAAGCCCACTCATGCAGACTTTGAGTCAGGTATTGCGGCAACTATCGACTGGTACAAGGCAAACGAATCATGGTGGGCTCCAACTAAGGACGCCACTGAGGCTTTCTACGCTTCTAAAGGCCAGTAATGACTGAGTTTGGTAAATCTCTGGGAATCCAGGAGACCAGCATCCCTGGTCTCCTGATTCTTGACCTCCCCGTTCACGGAGACTCGCGAGGTTGGTTCAAAGAGAACTGGCAGAGAGAGAAGATGCGTGCTGCTGGACTTCCAGATTTTGGGCCTGTACAAAACAACATTTCTTTCAATGACGAAATAGGTGTGACCCGCGGTATTCATGCTGAACCCTGGGACAAGTTTGTATCAGTCGCCAGCGGCAAAATATTCGGTGCATGGGTTGATCTGCGTGAAGGGGAGTCATTTGGCTCCGTCTTCACAGCAGAAATTGATGCTTCGACAGCAGTATTCGTGCCACGAGGTGTTGCGAACTCTTACCAAACTCTCGAGGCGGACACTGCATATGTCTATCTCGTCAACGACCACTGGAGTCCAGACGCCGAATACACTTTTGTGAATTTGGCAGATGAAACCATTGGTATTCAATGGCCTATTCCACTAGAGAACGCGCTTCTTTCTGAGAAAGACCAAGCACACCCTCGTCTAGATGCCGTAGTACCCATGAGGCCCAAGAAGACCTTGGTTCTAGGGGCAAACGGACAATTGGGATTAGCACTTCGCAAAGTAATGCCGGAGGCTGATTTTGCCACTCGTGAAGAGTTTGATGTTACAACCCACTCTGCCTACGTGTCATTCCCCTGGAGACAATACGACACTGTTATTAATGCCTCAGCATTTACTGCAGTAGATGCTGCTGAAACTCCTGAAGGCCGAGCTTCTGCATGGAAAACAAATGTCACGGCAGTTGGTTGGCTGGCCAAAGCCTGCACTGAAAACCGAATTACATTGGTGCATATCTCCAGTGACTACGTCTTTGATGGCTCCGCTACATTGCCATACCGTGAAGACGAGCCATTGAGTCCTCTCGGTGTCTACGGCCAGACAAAAGCTGCTGCAGATGCACTCGTTGAAACCGTCCCACAGCATTTCGTTCTCCGCACAAGCTGGGTCATTGGAGAAGGGGACAATTTCGTTCGCACCATGGCCTCACTCGCAGAACGAGGGATCAAACCTTCTGTAGTGAACGATCAAGTTGGCAGATTGACCTTCACCCAAGATCTTGCAGCTGCTATTCAGCACTTACTGGCGACTAGGCCTGCCTATGGGGTCTACAACCTCAGCAATGAGGGACCTGCTTCCAGCTGGGCAGATATCGCCTCACAGGTCTATGAATTGTTAGGTCATCATTCTGGTGATGTCACCGGAGTTACTACCGCAGAATATTTTGCGGGCAAAGAGGGAATTGCTCCTCGTCCACTCAACAGCATGCTTGATCTGTCAAAGATCATTAGCACGGGATTGTCTCCGGCTTCATGGCAAGAGAGACTTCAGCAGTATCTCTCTAGCTGATTAGTATCCTTGGGGGTTTTGGGACTGCCATCTCCAGGCATCCGCGCATGCTTCTGAGATATCGCGAGTTGAAGACCATCCCAAGAGCTTCTTAGCCAGTGAAGTATCTGCATAACACGCAGCAATGTCGCCAGGACGACGTGGAGTGACTGCGTAGGGAATTGGGCTTCCAACTACAGCTTCAAAGGCCGTGAGGAGTTCAAATACAGATGTTCCTTGTCCAGTTCCAAGGTTGACGGCGTGGAACCCTGGTTCTGAAAGACCCAGTGCAGCTACGTGACCTTCGGCAACGTCCATCACGTGGATATAGTCGCGAATACCCGTGCCGTCTGCAGTGTCATAGTCATCACCGAATACGGAGAGCTCAGAGAGCTTCCCGGATGCCACCTGGGTGATGTATGGCGCCAGATTGTTGGGAATCCCTGCGGGATCTTCACCAATCCTGCCGCTTTTGTGGGCGCCAATGGGGTTGAAGTAGCGCAAAGCAATCGCTTGGAAAGCTGAATTCGCTGCAACGGTGTCTGTGAGAATGCGTTCACACACAAATTTTGTATAGCCGTAGGGGTTGGTAATTCCCTCACCTGTCTTAGACGATTCGGTCAGAGGGAGTTCTGTTGAGCTTCCATATACCGTGGCTGAAGAGCTGAAAATGACTTTTGGGGGAGCTGAGCTCGTTGAGGCATTGATTGCTTTGAGCAGCGAAACCGTGGATCCGATGTTGTTTTCGTAATACTTCAACGGGTTGGCAACTGATTCACCGACTGCCTTAAATCCTGCAAAATGCAAGATGGCATCAAAAGATTGCTCGCGCAAAAATGAATGGAACTCGTGCTCATCACATAAATCAATGTTGTGGAACTCAATTGGTTTGCCTGTGATCTCAGAGACTCTGTTCAGGGACTCAACTGAACTGTTGCTTAGGTTGTCAACGACGACAGGGATGTGTCCTTGTTCTAGCAAAGCTAGCACCGTGTGAGAGCCGATGTACCCGGCCCCACCTGTTACTAAAACTCTCACAATTCCCCCGAACCCTAAAGAGATTTAAACGTCAAAAGCAAGCGCTGTAAAGAATCAATTCTGTGAGCGCCATTAGCTCCCAGTATCCCATCTGCAAGAGCTTCATTGAGTGCGCAATCTGGAGCGTCAGAGAGGTGCGAGCATCCACGAGGACATTTCTCAGCTAGTTCAGTTAAGTCGCTGAATGAGCCCAAGATGTTGTCAGGGTTCACGTGCCCGAGGCCGAATGAACGAATACCGGGGGTGTCAATAATCCAGCCGTTCCCGAAAGAAGACTCCAACTTGAAACAGATACTTGAGCTTGAGGTGTGACGGCCACGGCCGGTCACTTCGTTGACATGGCCAGTAGCGCGGTGTGCTCCCGGAACTAGAACGTTGACCAGAGTGGATTTCCCCACGCCGGAGTGGCCCACAGCCACAGTTGTGTGTCCTGCAAGGGCCTGCTGGAGCTCCTCAAGAGGAACTTGATCAGTACCACTTCGGAAGATGGGAACATCAAGCCCGGCAAAGTTTGCCAGGAATTCAGAAGGATCATGGGTGTCACACTTCGTGATGACAATGAGTGGCTTAATTCCTGCATCAAAAGCAGCGACCAGATAGCGGTCTACCAAACGAACCCGTGGTTCAGGGTTTGCTGCAGCAATCACAATCAACAGCTGGTCAGCGTTGGCAACAATAACGCGTTCCACTTCGTCAGTGTCATCTGCACTACGACGGAGAACTGTAGACCTTGGGTCGACGCGAACAATTCGTCCCAGGCTGCCAGGTTCCCCCGTGACATCGCCAACCACGTTGACGAAATCACCAATAACGATGGCGTTCTTACTGAGTTCGCGGGCACGTGAACACGTGACGGGTATCTCATTGATGAGAACGGTGTATCGACCACGGTCAACTCCTGTCACCATTCCGGTAACGGCGTCAGCGTGGTCGGGACGGGTTTTGGTGCGGGGCTTATTTGCTTTGGGGTTCGGACGAATCCGAATGTCTGACTCGTCGTATTGCTCACCGAGTGAGTTCTCGTCAGAGTTTGCAGACCACCAACTCATGAGTGAGAAGACTCCACAAGTGATGACCACAGTTCAGGGAATTCAGGCAGGGTCTTTGACGTTGTACCAATGTTTTCTATCTCAACACCAGGCACGACAAGGCCAATAATGGCTCCAGATGTGGCCATGCGGTGGTCTTCGTAGCTCAACCACACTCCGCCATGGAGTTCGGCGGGTTCAATCTGGAGCCCATCCTCGAGCTCAGTAACCTTGCCGCCAAGTTTGTTTAATTCATTGGCGAGTGCTGCCAAGCGGTCTGTTTCATGGTGGCGAATGTGGCCAATGCCTGTGATCGTGCTGGGAGTTGTTGCCAGAGCAGCAATTGCCACGATTGCAGGGGCAAGTTCGCCTCCGGTGGTGAGGTCAAGTGTGATGCCGTGCACCACAGGGTTTCCTGCTTCGTCACTCTTTCCTGTGACGGTCACCTTGTCACCATCACGAGAGACAGTTGCACCAAAGAGAGGCAAGATCTCAAGTAAGTCGTTGCCCACCTGAGTGGTTTCAATAGGCCAACCTGAAATGGTGACAGATCCGCCAGTCACAACTGCAGCAGCCAAGAATGGCGCTGCGTTGGAAAGATCTGGCTCGATCTGAACATTAACGGCAGAAATGTGGCCTGGCTTGACTATCCAACGGCCAACTTCGGGGCTTTCGACCTTTACTCCACGAGCACGGAGCACCTCGATGGTCATCTCTATGTGGGGGAGGCTAGGGAGTCGCTCGCCGGAGTGGGTGAGATCAAGCCCGTTTTCAAAGCGAGCGGCAGAAAGCAACAAACCAGAGACAAACTGACTAGAACTCGATGCATCAATGGTGAGTGCACCACCGGCTACGTTTCCAGTTCCATGAACAGTGAATGGCAGGCTGCCACGACCTTCATCTGCCACATCCACGCCTAAAGCGCGGAGCGAGGAGATAGTGGTAGCCATAGGGCGACGACGCGCACCTTCATCGCCATCAAAAGTGGTGGGTCCCAGAGCTAAAGATGCCACGGGAGGAATGAAACGCATGACCGTGCCAGCTAGACCACAATCAATGGTGGTTGATCCAATCAGTTCACCAGGGGTGATTTTCCAATCAGGACCGAAAGCACCTTCTCCTGGAACTTCAACGATTTCTGCGCCTAGGGACCTCAGCGCCTCGATCATGAGTCGACTGTCTCGTGAATGAAGGGGTCTCTTGATTGTCGAAGGACCATCCGCCAGAGCAGCAAGAACGAGTTCACGGTTAGTCAACGACTTGGAACCTGGGATTTGAAGCTCTCCAGTAACAGGTTGGCTAGCCTGAGGGGCCTTCCAGTGGCCTGATACGACACCTGGGACGTCGTTTGACCCGTAAGGGTCAAATTCAGGCCGGGAATAAGGAGAGGTCAACATTTGTTCTAGGTTATCGAGGATTTAGCAGAGGAGTGGGCGCTTATGGCTGGTTCACTCACGTTGGACAGGGCAGGCGTAGGCTTACAACAGATGACTACCGCACCCTCTGCCAAAAGCGCACTGTTTGAAGAACAGGCCATGGAGCATATTGACAAGCTCTATGCCCATGCCATGCGCAAGACCGGCAACCGCGTAGACGCCAATGATTTGGTGCAAGAAACCTATCTCAAAGCCTTTGCTGCCTTTGATCAGTTCCAACAGGGAACAAACATCAAAGCCTGGCTGCACCGCATTCTTGAGAATACCTACATCAACCAATACCGCAAGCTCCAGAACCAGCCCTTTTATTCACCACTTGAGGAATTAGAAGACTGGCAACTCGGAGATGCAGAGAGCAGAACGGCTACTTCCAGCCGTTCTGCAGAGGCAGAGGCGATTGATCACTTGCCTGCAAGTGCTGTCAAAGACGCACTGCAGGCGATTCCTGAAGACTTCAGAGCTGCTGTCTACTTAGTAGATGTTGAGGGGTACAGTTACCAGGAGGTAGCCGACATCATGGACACTCCCACGGGGACAGTCATGAGCAGACTTCACCGCGGAAGAAAGCTACTCCGTGAACAATTAGCTGACTATGCACGCGAGCAAGGCATTGGAAAGGGCAAGTAATGGGTGACTGCGGTTGCGACAAGGCCAAGAAGGACCTTGAAGAGTATCTCCACAACGAATTATGTAGCGAAGAGGCTGCAGATATTCGTGCACACATGGAGAACTGTGTTGATTGCTCAGATGAACACCGCGTCGGTGTCGTGCTGACCGAAGCTGTGAAACGCGCATGCGAAGAGACGGCACCAGAAGAGCTGAAGTCTGAGGTCCTAGAGAAACTGCGCAGTATGCAGCAGCATTAATTCTTAATTGGTTTAACGAACAATGCCCGCGAAATTACTTGGGTTCTAATGGTCGTTGCAACACTCCATCTTTTTGGAGGTTGCAACGACCATGTCTTTTACCCCGCCGCCCAAACGCACTCGGAGGCGTTATTCCCTGGCTGAGAAGGCTGCTCTTTTTGAGGCTTTCGAGCGTTTAGGCAATGCCAATGCCGCTGCCAGAGAGCTGGGTTTTCCTATGCTCACGTGTTATCAGTGGCTTGTTGCTGCAGGGGTTGATGTTGGTGCGCCTCGTCGGCAGCGCCACAATCTTGTCCGTGAGCACTATTTCCGTCTGCGAGATTCGGGCGTTCATCGAGTAGATGCGGCGAAGCAGGCAGGTGTTCATATTCGCACTGCCCAAGATTGGGACAGAGGGATAGTGAAGAAAATTCATTCACGCATCTATCCTGATGGCCATGTTGTCCACTACAACAAGAGTGTGAATGTTCAGGAACGACTTGTTGATGGTGTTCGTATTTCTGTGTTGGAGAAGGTGCTTGATCCGAGGTTTCTCTCACTTGTTGAGCGGGAGAAGATTCGCAGTTTCCACGTCCAGGGCATGAGTATTCGCTCCATGGCTCAGGTGTTGGGCAGGGCTGCTTCAAGCATCAGCAGGGAACTGCGACGCAATAGGGTCGAGGATGTTTATGAGCCCTACACAGCCCATCGGGTTTCTGTCACACGCAGACAAAGACCGAAAACTCGTAAGCTTTTGACACAGCCGATGTTAAAGGCGTTTGTTCAAGAGGGATTAGATAATCAGTGGTCTCCGGAGCAGATTTCTCACAAGTTGGTGGAAGAGTTTCCCGACAGTCAGGAGATGCGAGTGTCACCGGAGACGATCTATCAAACCTTGTATTTGCAGGCTCGTGGTGGTTTGAAGAAAGAGATCCAATCAGCTCTTCGCACGGGACGCACCAGGCGCAAACCCCACAACACGGGGCTTGAACGCCGGCCTCGTTTTGCTGATCCGATGGTGATGATTTCTGAACGTCCTGCCGAAGTTGAAGACAGGGCCGTTCCAGGGCATTGGGAAGGTGATCTCATAGTTGGAACGCAAAACAGGTCAGCGATTGCGACGTTGGTTGAGCGCAGCACACGATATGTGATGCTTGCCCATCTCTCCGGTGATCACACTGCAGAAACAGTTCGTGACGCACTAATCAAAACCATGCAGACCCTGCCAGAGCATTTGCGAGGGTCACTGACGTGGGATCAAGGAATTGAGATGGCAAGGCATAAAGAATTTAGTATCGCCACAGACATGCCTGTCTATTTCTGTGATCCAGCAAGCCCTTGGCAACGCGGTTCCAACGAGAACACCAACGGACTCCTCAGACAGTATTTTCCCAAGGGAACAGACTTGTCAGTGTTTGGGCCTGAAGACCTTGAACGAGTCGCCCTGCAACTCAACGGGCGGCCAAGAAAAACACTCGGCTGGAAAAATCCAGCCGAGTGTTTAAGAGACCTACTAGTGTCGAACTAAATCACGTCAGTGTTGCAACGATCAATTGAATTCGCCTTATCTCGCGGGCATTGTTGTGTGCTTGTGTTAGCCGAGGTTGAGTGCTCGTTCGAGAATCTCAGCGGCTTCAACAGCGTGACGCTTCGCAGATCCCACAGCAGGTGATGCTGAAGCGGGGCGTGAAACGTTGCGCAGAACACGACCTTCAAGTTTGGGTGACACTTCAAGCAACATGAAGGGCCATGCACCCTGGTTAGCAGGCTCGTCTTGGTACCAGACCAACTCAGCGTTGGGGTAGGTCGCAAGAACTTCGTTGAGCTGCTGCATAGGAGCTGGGAAGTACTGCTCGAGGCGCACGATAGCTATTGCTGGGTTTGGAGTCTTCTCCAACTCAGCAACGAGGTCGTGGTAAGGCTTACCCGCGGTGAGAATCACGCGCTTGACTGCGTTGCGGTCAAGCTGGCGTGGGTCATCCAGCACTGGCTCGAAAACACCGTTGGTGAAGTCTTCAACATTGCTGGATGCGCCGCGGAGGCGGAGCATGGCTTTGGGGGTGAAGACGATCAGTGGCTTACGTGGCTTGCTGTATGCCTGACGGCGGAGCAAGTGGAAGTAAGACGCAGGTGTTGAAGGACGTGCCACAACCATGTTGTCTTCAGCGCAGAGCTGCAGGAAACGCTCAATTCGTGCGGAGGAGTGGTCAGGACCCTGTCCTTCATATCCGTGGGGCAGAAGCATGACAACGGAGGAACGCTGTCCCCACTTTTGCTCGGAAGCAGAGATGTATTCGTCAATCACTGTTTGGGCACCGTCGGCGAAGTCACCGAACTGTGCTTCCCACATAACCAAAGCGTCTTCACGCTGCACGGAGTAGCCGTATTCGTAGCCGAGAACTGCGTACTCGCTCAGGAGTGAGTCATAGATCCAGAAACGACCCTGGTCTTCGCTGAGGTTAAGCAGTGGCAACCATTCCTGACCGTTTTCACGGTCGTGGAAGACAGCGTGACGCTGAACGAAGGTTCCGCGGCGCACATCCTGACCTGTGAGTCGAACAGGCTTTCCTTCGAGAAGGAGCGATCCAAAGGCAAGGAGTTCACCAAAGCCCCAGTCGATGTCACCGTTACGGCTCATCTCAAGGCGCTTGGCAAGGAGCTGCTGGAGCTTGTTGTGAACAGTGAAGCCTGCAGGAACGTTGTTGAAAGCGTCACCAATGCGGTGAATGACTGAAACGTCCACACCAGTGGTGGTGGGAGCAAGCACTTCGTTGTCGAGCAGGTTGCCACCAGTAACGGTGTCATTTGCGCCGACAGTGGACATGGTTCCGGTCTGGGCAGCGTGAGTTTCAGCAAATGCTGTCTCGAGCTGGCCTTGGAAGTCGCCTTGTGCCTTGTCGAACTCTTCCTGAGTGATGTCACCGCGGCCAACGAGGGCTTCGGTGTAGAGGCGACGTACGGAACGCTTTGCCTCAATCAAGTTGTACATCAGTGGCTGAGTCATCGAGGGGTCGTCGCCCTCGTTGTGACCGCGGCGACGGTAGCAGACGAGGTCAATGACAACGTCTTTGTTGAAGCGCTGACGGAATTCGAATGCCAAGCGTGCGACGCGGACAACTGCCTCGGGGTCGTCACCGTTGACGTGCCAGATAGGAGCCTGGATGGTCTTAGCAACGTCCGTTGCGTAAACGGAAGTTCGTGATGCTTCTGGCAGGGTGGTGAAACCAACCTGGTTGTTGATCACGATGTGAACGGTTCCACCAATGCGGTAACCGCGCAGCTGCGACATCTGAAGACCTTCAAGTACAACACCCTGACCAGCCATAGCGGCGTCACCGTGAATCAACACGGGGAGAGTGGTGAAGGTGCCAATGGGTTTGAGGTCCTGCTTGGCGCGGACGATTCCCTGAAGTACCGAGTTCACGGTCTCAAGGTGCGAAGGGTTCGCTGCGAGGGAGACCGGAATGGTCTTGCCCTCGGCCGAAGTGAAGACACCCTCAGTTCCGAGGTGGTACTTCACGTCACCCGAGCCCTGAACACTCTTGGGGTCTTGGGTTCCCTCGAACTCACGGAAGATCTGGCCGTATGTCTTGCCGGCAATGTTGGTCAGAACATTGAGACGACCACGGTGAGCCATTCCAATGCCAACACCATCGAGTTCAGCGGTAGCTGCATCCTGCAGGATTTCATCCAGCAAAGGGATAACAGACTCTCCACCTTCGAGGCTGAAGCGCTTCTGTCCTACGTACTTGGTCTGCAGGAAAGTTTCGAAAGCTTCGGCTTCGTTGAGCTTGCCCAAGATGCGCATCTGCTCATCGTGGCCAGGCTTTTCGTAGGGGCGTTCGACCTTTTCTTGGATCCACTTGCGCTGTTCAGGGTCCTGGATGTGCATGTATTCCAGGCCCACAGTGCGGCAGTAGGAGTCACGAAGGATTCCAAGAACCTTGCGCAAAGGAGCAGTGCGGGTTCCACCGATGCCACCCGTAACGAATTCACGGTCGAGATCCCAGAAGGTCAGACCGTGGTTTTCAATTTCGAGGTCGGGGTGAGTGCGCTGCTTGTACTCAAGTGGATCGATGTCTGCCATGAGGTGGCCGCGAACGCGGTAGGCGTTGATGAGCTCCTGAACACGGGCGGTTTTGTCGATGGCAGAACCACGGTTGACACTGACGTCAACGCCCCAGTGAATGGGGACATATGGAATACGAAGTGCAGCAAAGATGTCTTCGTAGAAATTCCGTTGACCGATAAGCAACTCGTGCACGATCTTGAGGAACTCTCCGGAACCTGCACCCTGGATGACTCTGTGGTCGTAAGTGCTTGTCAAGGTCAGAACCTTGCTGATGGCCATCTCGATGAGAGTTTCTTCACTCGCACCCTGGAACTCAGCGGGGTAGTCAAGGGCACCTGCACCAATGATGCAGCCCTGTCCACGCATGAGGCGAGGTACCGAGTGAACTGTTCCGATTCCACCTGGGTTTGTCAGAGAAACAGTGATTCCCTGGAAGTCTTCAGCAGCTAGCTTGTTGGTGCGTGCCTTGACTACGAGGTCTTCGTAGGCAGCAAGGAATTCACCAAAAGTCATGGTGTCTGCGCGCTTGATGCCAGGAACCATGAGCGCACGAGAGCCGTCAGGCTTTGGCACGTCAACAGCGAGACCAAGAGTGACGTGTGCTGGGGAAACAAGTGCAGGCTTGCCATCAACCTCTTCGTAGTAGACGTTCTGGCTGGGGAATGCCTTGAGAGCCTGGACAAGCGCCCAGCCAATGATGTGGGTGAAGGAAACTTTGCCACCACGTGTGCGCTTGAGGTGGTTATTGATAACGATGCGGTTATCAATGAGAAGCTTTGCAGGAATGGCACGGACACTTGTAGCTGTGGGAACCGTCAGAGACTGGTCCATGTTGGTGGCAAGAGCCTTTGGCATGCCTTTAAGGATGGTGACCACGTCTTGTTCTGCTGATTCAGCAGCAGAGAAATCTTGTGCAATAACAGGTGCATCAGCAGGAATGGGTGCTGTCTGTGCTGGGCGTGAGGTAGTAGTGGCTACGGGTTGCGTTTCCGTGCCTGCTGTTGCTGTAACAGGGGCAGTTGTCACTGGGGCTGGACTTGCTTGAACAGGAGCAGCTGGTGCGGTAAAGCCTGACTTAGCTGCGTATTTTTCGAGAGTTGGCCACCAGTTGGGATCAACCGAGTTCTTGTCTACGACGAAGCGCTCGTAGAGCTCTTCAACCATCCACTCGTTAGCGCCGAATTCCTCGGCAGCTCCGCCATTCTCCGTCTGGTTCGACACAGCTAAAGTCGCCCACTCTCCGTTGATTAAATTGGTTTGTAATTTTTGAATACAAACACAAAGATGTCCGTCTTTAACCCTAAACCTAAATCGTTATGCTTGAAGATGGTTCTGGAAGCAAAAGACCTTATTTCGATTTATCCGACAGGAGAAAAATGTCTGCAAGAAATGCAGCGTTGGATTCCCTGACTGGATTGAGATGGTGGGCAGCATTTGCTGTTTTCTTCTTCCACATGACCGCCTTTGCGCCTATTCCTATTTTTCCGCTTTTTGAATACGGAAATTATGGCGTCATGTTTTTCTTCATACTTTCGGGATTTGTTCTTTCGTGGTCATGGAAAGCAGACCTACCCGTCCGAGCTTTCTACATGAGGCGGTTTGGTCGTATTTGGCCTTCCGCGTTCGTTGCACTTCTCCTCGCTATTCCTATTTTTTATAGCTTTAATCCTGATCCAGCGCACTGGTGGGTTAAGCCTTTTGATCTCGGGATTTTGTTGCTCTCAGTCCCACTTATTCAGGGATGGTGGCTTGCACCAGCCATTCTTTTCTCAGGCAACCCAGCAGCGTGGACACTCACCTGCGAATTTTTCTTTTATTCCCTGCACCCCCTTTTCCAGCGCGCATACATACGAATTAGTTCACAAGCAGTCTTGATTGCATTAGTTGCCATATTTGTGGGCATCCTCATTGTGAAGTCGGCTTGCTTTGCTAGCGGGGGACAAGGATGTGTTCCTTTACCACTCCCAATTGAGCGTTTACCCGAATTCGTTATTGGAATGGGAATAGGTGTCCTAGCGAAGAGAGGGAAACTCCTGAGGTTGTCGCCCTGGATGCCCATTGCAGCGCTAGGTGTGCTTTTTGTCTATTTATCCTTCGGTTCAGCGCTCGCAATCCCCGAATCGTTTATCCAGCTGTCTCTCTATTTCGCTAATGAAATGACACTTCTTTTGATGGCCCTGACAATAGCAAGTGTTGCTCAGAGAGATATTTCTGGAATGAGAACCGGATTTAAGTCTTCATGGTTAGTAAAACTGGGAGAAGTATCGTTTGCGTTCTATTTGGTTCACGCGACAGTGATGTATGTCTTTGTGGACATCTTTGGACAGTTGGATGTGAGCTGGAAAAACTTGACGTGGTACCCGATAGTTTTAGTGGCAGGGTTGGTTATTGCTTTTGCGCTCCACGCTTGGGTAGAAAAACCCTTCGAAAAGAAGATCAGACGATTCTCAGACAGAATTAAGCTCTCACAGTAAGCAGCACACCCCAGCGCCCAGTTTCGATTCATGCCATGTTTTCTTGTCAGGGTTTTTAAGCCTGTCCGGGCTAGAATTGGCTGGTGTTATCTAATTCCTTGAGCAGACTCAAATCGGTCAAATTTCTCAAATTTGTCCCATTTTTTTTGATAGTTGCTCTTGGGGCTTGGGCCTATGCTTCACCGATAGGTTCCAGCCCAGATGATGACTTCCATCTAACGAGTATTTGGTGCGCTCAACCAACTACTGATCAGATATGTGGGCCTGGAACCACTGCAGCAACCCGTACGGTTCCTGAAATACTTCTTCAAGCTCCCTGTTACGCATACAAGCCTGAGCTCAGTGCTGCTTGTCTCGACAAAATTGGTTATTCAACAGAACCAACTGTCCTCACTGACAGAGGGAATTTTGCCGGTGGCTATCCACCAGTTTTCTACACCGTTATGAATCTTTTCGCCGGTGACGACGTCCAACTTTCAGCTCTCATCATGCGATTTGTAAATATCTTTCTATTTACCGGGTTGATGACACTTACATTCCTAGCTTTACCCAAGAATCGTCGCGGTGTGCTCCTCTGGAGTTGGATGTTGACTTCAATTCCCCTCGGGGCCTTTCTGCTTGCATCCAATAACCCGAGTGCGTGGGCAATGATTGGTGTTGGAATTTCTTGGATTGCATTCCTAGGTTTTATAGAAACATCCGGGAAGCAAAGGGTTTTGCTTGGTGTAATAACGCTCTTTACAATTCTTATTGCTGCAGGTTCCCGGGCTGATGGAGCTGTTTACTCCGTCATCGGTCTGGGGGCAGTAATTCTCCTGAAATTCAGAAAATCAATCCTGAATTGGAGAATTTTTTCAATCTTTGCTGCGGCATTAATTGTCTGTGGACTCTTCTATCTCAACTCCACTCAAGGAACGTCAGCGATTAATGGCTTTGGGAATCCTGTTACAGCCGTTGGCGGCTTCGGCGGGGAAATCGAAAATGTATCGAAAGACACACCTTCTACATTTGCCCTCCTTGCATTCAATGTGTTGAATGCCCCCATGCTGTGGGAAGGAACCTTTGGCTCTTGGGGCCTGGGTTGGTTGGATACTGATCTGCCCAGCATCGTCTATCTGGGGAGCCTGGCCGCATTCGTTGCAATCGCTTTTATCGGTTTTGGAAACTTGAACAAGCGAAAAATGCTTGTACTCGCAGGAATAGGTTTGGCACTGTGGGTTTTACCTGTTTATGTTCTCACCAAAGGCGGATCGCATATTGGAACTGAGGTACAACCTCGGTATCTCCTCCCGCTCATCATTCTTTTTGCCGGAATTCTCCTAGTCAAGGTGCGTGAGAAGGAACTCAGACTCACCAGAGGCCAGGCATATCTGGTAGCGATCGCTCTCTCAATTGCAAATTTTGTATCTCTTCACTTCAACATGCGAAGGTACATCACAGGAATTGATTCGATGGGATGGAACCTTAACCAATCAGTCGAATGGTGGTGGTCAGGATTTATTCCTCCCATGGCAGTTCTACTGATTGGATCGATTGGCTTTGCAGCCGTTGCCGTCATTGTTGCCCGTGAAATTAATCTTGATGGGTCAACTACCTCCCCATCATTGAAGAGGCAGGTGGCACTCGATCATGGGTAATACCTGGGTAGTTATCCCACTTTTTAATGAGGAAACAGTTATTGCAGACGTCGTCTCGCATGTGCGGACTGTCTTTCCTTTTGTGGTCTGTATTGACGACGGCAGCAGCGATAACTCTGTTTCTGAGGCAAAACGTGCCGGAGCGGTAGTCATCCAGCACCCCATCAATTTGGGACAGGGTGCGGCTCTTCAGACTGGATTTGATTTTGCTCTTAGCGACTCAATGATGACGGAGGTCATCACTTTTGATGCAGACGGTCAGCACAGCCTTGATGATGCATTTGGCATGTTAGAACTTTTACGCGCTCGAAAGCTCGATGTGGTTATTGGCTCCCGGTTCCTTGATTCCCGAACGCAGCTGGGGTTTGCAAAACGACTAGTGCTAAAAATGGCAGCGCTTTTTACCCGTCTCACTTCGGGAATGTCACTGACAGACGCTCACAACGGGTTGCGAGTCATCAATAGGGACACCTTGAAGAGATTTAGGTTGAGACAAAACAGAATGGCTCATGCCTCGGAAATTGTTGACATTTTTAGTGAACTCAAATTGGAGTGGGCTGAATACCCCACGCATATTGTTTACTCCGAATACTCCAAAGCTAAGGGTCAGTCCTTGCTCAATTCAGTCAATATTCTCGTAGAGTTACTTTTCAAGTGAGGTCACAATGACAATAGTTTTTCAAATCTGTGCAGTCATTGCGATTGTTTTTGCGGGTGTATTCCTCTTTCGAGGCGGGGGGGCACGTCATCAAGCACTTCGCAGAGTCTTTATGTTTCTTTTCATCCTTGCGGCTGCGTCGTCGGTATTCTTCCCACAAGCTTGGACTTGGGTGGCTAATCTTTTCGGAATCGGCAGAGGCGCCGATCTTTTGCTTTACCTCTTGGTGTTAATCTTTATCGGTTTCGTGGCAAACACCTACAGACGTTTTCGTCAGCTTGAGACTTCACTGACAACAGTGGCTCGGGAATTAGCACTACTCAAGAATCAATATTCCGACAATGAGACTTCGAGCACCTCGTGAAGTTGATCATCCAAACACTTCGAGATTTACTTCCTCTGTTACCAGCAGGTGCAAGAAGATTTTTTGGGATTTATATAGGCGCCACGAGCTTTATTACTTTGCTCGATGTCGCAGCGATGGCGTTACTTGCACTACTCATCACACCAATAGTCAACTCCAAGCCAATTGAGATGCCCATCATCGGTCAAATAAGTCTCTCAGCTGCTCCTGTGCTTGTCCTCATTGCATGTGGCCTCATCATTCTAAAAAGCGCACTTTCTGTCTTTCTTCAGTGGGTTGCAACTAGACGATTTGCTACGTATGAACTTCAGATTGGTGAGCGGATGTTCACCAGTTACATCCATTCCTCATGGGAGGAACGTTCCAAGCGAACGGTGGCCGAAATCACACGAATCGCTGATGCGGGTATTGCAAACACAGTTATGGGTTTTTTGCTCCCGCTTGCTAAAGTCCCGAGTCTGTTCCTCACATTTGGATTGATTCTTCTCGTTCTTTTGATTGCTGACCCCATTACTGCGTTGGTTGCTCTGGTTTACTTAGCTTTGGTTGCATTCATCGTGAATAAGGTAGTGACCAAGCGAGCACTCAACGCGGGGCAAGTTAATCTCAATTACAGTTACCGAGTTGCGATCCTGATGACCGAGATGGTGGATGCACTCAAGGAATTGAGCCTTCGAGGCAAACTTGGTCAAGTAGCTGATGTTGTCACCCGGAACCGACAAATCGCTGTGAGGGCTCGGGCAAATATCTCGTTCCTTGGGATCATCCCACTGTATGCCTTTGAAGCGGCCCTTGTAGGCGGGTTCATTCTTGTAGGTATTGCGGGATTCTTCACCGGAGGGGCCAGTGGGGCACTCGCCTCAGTCGCACTTTTTGCGGCGACCGGATTTCGGCTTATCCCCGCAATTAATGGATTGCAAAGCAGCATTGTTCAGGGAAATGCGAGTAGTCCAGCGGCACGGGACGTAATCGACGACCTGAATAGATTAAGTAAAACGGAACAGGATGATTTCCAGAGGGTTGACTCTGAGATCCTTCCACCTCAACCTCACCACATCAATCTGAAGAATGTCACTTTTACCTATCACTCCTCGACAAATCAAGTTTTACGAGGTCTAAATCTTGATATCCCTCTTGGTAGCTCATTGGGGATTGTGGGTCCCTCAGGTGCAGGAAAATCAACACTTATTGACCTTCTACTCGGATTGAGCGTACCTACGGGAGGGTCGATTGAAATCGACGGTGTTGCCCTGACAAATGTGATTCACGCTTGGAGAGATCGAGTAGGTTACGTTCCTCAGCGTGTTGCTCTCTTTGATGGAAGCATCGCTCAAAATGTTGCGCTGACCTGGGACGCAGATTTCAACAGGGACAAGGTTATTGAAGCCCTTGAGCGAGCACAGCTTGGAGCACTCGTGAATTCTCGAGAAGGTGGAATCGACGCCAAAATTGGTGAACGAGGTTTCTCCCTTTCTGGAGGTCAGCAACAACGCCTTGGGATTGCCAGGGCTCTGTATTCAGATCCTTTAGTGCTAGTTCTGGATGAAGCGACAAGCTCATTAGATACAAAAACCGAAGACGATGTTACTCAAGCTATCCGAGCTCTTCGAGGTGAAGTAACACTCATTTCGGTTGCTCACCGACTCTCAACAATCAAAGATTATGACCAAGTTTGCTACCTAGAGGACGGTCTAATTGTAGGTAAAGGAACTTTCACAGATTTAGCGCGCCAGCTGCCCGCTTTTGGTGAACAAGTTGCCCTTGCTGGTTTGTCACAGAAGTTACGCATTCAAGGCGATTAGCGTGAGCTACGGTCGGTTAGACAGACTCCTTCAAGCGAGGAATTCATGGCCTAAGTGGTTGAACACTGCCATAGATTCAGTCGCTGATAACCCATCAGGATTAATTGGAAGGCTTGCATCCTTGAGATACAGGCCGCGTGGGCCACTCCCGGATGTGTCGAAGAGCGGTAAGAATCTGTTTACCGTTGCAATAGGTCCTGTGAACTATTCAAACCAGGGCACTTTGTGGGCTAAATCCCTCTCCAAAAAATATCCAGAAGTTTCAACTTCCACTTTCGCAATTGAGGTCCCTGGTGGCTTCAACTTTCCTTCTGATGTGATAATCCCAATGGATTTCTATCAGCGCTCCTCACGTTGGCAAAAAGCTCAGATTGAGGCATTGTCTAAGTTCAGTCACGTATTAGTCGAGGCGGAAGAGCCTCTTGTTGGACGTCTGTTCCAACGATCTGTTGAAAAAGAGTCAGTTTTTCTCAATAATCGCGGTGTGAGCGTGGCATACATAGCGCACGGAACAGATGTTCGTATCCCAGATAAACATGCGAAGAGAACGAAATGGTCTCCATATCTAGACCCAACTTTGTACATCAATCGCCTGAATGCACTCGCGACAAAAAATGTAGATTTCTTGAACTCAATCGGCAGCCCTGTGTTTGTGTCGACGCCAGATTTACTTCTTGATTTGCCCAACGCGAAATGGTGCCCAGTAGTAGTCGAAATAGAAAAATGGTCGACACTCAGGGAAACTACCAGGAGACCAGGCCCAATTCGTGTTGTCCATGCACCAAGTGTGCAGACAATAAAGGGGACACATCTCATCGAACCGGCTCTGAACAAACTTCATCAACAAGGAATCATTGAATATCGAGAACTTCGAGGTATTCCATCCCGGCTGATGCCAGAAGAAATTTCTTGGGCTGATGTTGTTTTGGATCAGTTCCGGTTGGGATCCTATGGTGTCGCGGCAGTAGAAGCCATGGCGGCTCATAAAGTCGTCATCGGACACATTATTCCGGAAGTCCGTGAACTGATTCAGGGTCACACCGGACTGGAGCTTCCCATTATCGAAGCAACACCAGACAACCTGGAATCAGTTTTAATTAATTTGGTTGCTCATCCATTGAAAATGGATGAGCTTAAGTCTGCTGGCGGCAAATATGCTTCACGGTTACATGACGGTGCTTTGAGCGCTGAGATATTGATGAATAATTGGATAAGGCCGGTCCAGAAAGAATCCATAGTTGGGGGTATCTCTCAGTGAACCCCACACTTGAAAAAATATGGAAGTTAATTCCCAAATTTGCTCAAGATTTCATCGCATCCACGGTTGACCGAGTTAGCGGAAATGAAATTCCTGCACCTGCTAGTTGTGATCAGAGTAAAGCTTTTCGCGTATTTATTGCACCCGCAAATTACGCGGGACAAGGTTATCGCTGGGCTAGAGCTTTGGAACAAAATGAAAATATCTCAGCGAGAAACATGGTTTATGCAGAGATAAACCCCTTTGGGTATGACGTCGATTTCCCCGTTAGGTGGAGGACAGTAACCCATTCTCGGAAGTGGCAACGTGAACAATTAGAGACGCTCACAAGCAATTTCACGCACGTGATTATCGAAGCTGAGTTCCCACCCCTCGGCGGAATGTTTGGCGAGAACGTTCTCAAACAGGTTGAAGCATTACGCGCCGGGGGAGTAAACGTCGCAATGGTCTGCCACGGCTCTGACATTCGACTCCCTAGTCGCCATAAAGAATTGGAGCCATGGTCTCCGTTTGTTAACGATGACTGGGTCCCCGTTGAAAAACTTGAAAAAGTCATGGTGAAAAACCGCCAGTTACTTGATGAGATTGATGCCCCAACATTTGTTTCAACTCCTGGCTTGTTGCTGGATGTTCCTTATGCTCATTTGCTTCCAGTGGTTATTGATCCATCGCGTTGGGCAACATCTCAACCAGTATTAAAGAGAACGCGACTAAAAGTTGTGCATATCCCTTCTAATCCTTTAGTTAAGGGAACAGCAGAAATTTCTGAGGCACTCACTCGTTTACACAACGAAGAAATCATCGAGTACATCCAGGTATCAGGAGTTACGCATGAAGAGATGCCAAAGATTTTTGGAAACTGTGACATAGTTCTGGATCAGTTCAGATTGGGCGATTACGGAGTTGCTGCGTGTGAAGCCATGGCGGCAGGCCGATTGGTTGTTTCTCACGTCAGCAAGCAAGCACGAGAACTCATTGTCCAAGAGACTGGGCTATCCCTCCCAATCGTTGAGGCAAATATTGACAACATTGAGCAGGTATTGAGGAATATTGCCTTGAACTCTGAACATTATTCTGAAATTGCAGCACAGGGCCCCTCATTCATCAATTACGTTCATGATGGAGCTTTTTCCAGAAGAGTTCTAGAACGAAACTTCCTTTTCGCTGAAAATAAGTTCTCACACGCAAATCAGGAGAACTCGTGAAGGTAATCATTGCCAGCAGAATTTTCTCTCCAGAACCTGCCGCTGCATCTTTCATGCTTGAAGCTGTGGCACGGGCATTTGTTGCCGCAGGTGATGAAGTCGAAGTCATAACTTCCTCGCTACCTCGAGGGCAGAAAGAAATTACCCCTGAAGGTTTCTCCATTTCGCGCGCTCCGGTTCTCCGCGACCGAAGCGGATATCTCCGTGGGTACCTCCCATATATGTCTTTTGATATTCCTTTGTTTTTTAGACTGTTGTTTCGCCAACGTCCGGATCTTTATTTCATTGAACCGCCTCCTACTTCTGGGGCTGTGATGAGGCTCGTGGCTTGGCTAAAGCGAAAACCATATTTTTATGACGCTGCAGATATTTGGTCAGATGCCGCAGCCTTGGCTACGAGTAATCGATTCGTACTTTCTATTTTGCGCAAAATAGAACTTTTTTCGTTACAGGGTGCCCGTGAGATATTCACAATTTCGACGGGTGTAGAAAAAAGGCTAAAGGAGCTAGGTGTCAATACTGATGTCACAGTTGTAGGTTTCGGTGTTGACACAGAAATTTTTCATTTTGACCAAAAAGAATCTGACGCTCAAAAATACTTTGTCTATGCGGGCACTTATTCAGAACCTCACGGGGCATCAGTTTTCATTCAGGCATTTTCAGAATTTTCTCGCCTGAATCCCTCATTCAAGCTCATATTTGTGGGAAATGGTTCGGAACGAAATGTTCTTGAACAGCTGGCATCTGATCTCGCACTTGACGCTATAGAGTTCAGAAATCCTGTACCTCCGGAAGAGCTCAACGACATCCTCAACGGAGCAGTTGCTTCACTCGCAAGTTTGAAGCCAGGAACAGGCTATGAATATGCATTTACAACCAAGATTTATGCATCATTAGCTGCTGGCTGTCCTGTCATTTTTTCGGGGGCTGGACCAACTCATCAGTTCATGAGGAGAATCGATGCGAGCCTTTCATCGGGGGTTTCTGTTGATTTTGATTCTCTGCAAGTACTCGAAGCGATGACTCTTGTCGCACAGTCACCTCTTTCTCCTAAGGGTCGAAAAACTTTAAGCCATTGGTCGAGAGGACATTTCTCCATTGACGTCATTGCCAGAAACATTGTGAGTTCTATTCACCGGGCGACTAAATCATGACCTCATTCTCGACAAAATTATCAAGTATCGCAGCTCAGTTGATGAGCAATCGAAGCAAGATTCCCAAATTTGTCAATGTACTTATTGACGATGTTGCAAAAAGGCCAGATGGAATTCTTGCGAGAATTGTCGACTCACTTTTGTTGGCTACTCAAGCAGCTCCTGTCGTTACTCAAGTTCCAAAATCGTCAATCAGGCTGTTTATCGGACCTACAAACTATGCGGGGCAGGGATACGCCTGGTCTAGGGCTTTAGAAGCATCAAATCCGAATCTCAAAGCATGCAATCTTGAAATTGAACTTCCCGGGAGCTTTCAGTTTCCTACAGATTCTAAAGCTTCAATTTCAGCCTATAACCGTTCAGGTAAGTGGCAGAGAAAAGAACTTGAGGCAGTCCAATCTTTTACACATGTGCTCTATGAGGCAGAGCGGCCATTATTCGGAAGCTTGTTTCATCGCAATGTCAAAAAAGAAGTGAACGCACTCATTAGCGCTGAAGTTTCAGTTGCTTTGATTTGCCATGGAACAGATGTGCGATCTCCAATGAAGCATGTTTCATTGACTGAATGGTCTCCCTATGTTGATGAGGTTCGACTAGCGACCCAACATCAAAAAGAGGTTGATGCCAACCTCAAACTCATTGCAGACCTTCAAGTTCCGACTTTTGTCTCCACTCCAGACCTACTTCTCGACCTACCTGAAGCGCATTGGTGCCCTGTTGTTGTAGATACCGGGGTTTGGCTTCCCACTCAAGAGCCGTTGAAGAAAACCAGACCTGTCGTTGCGCACATTCCGAGTATGGGGAATATCAAAGGAACGCATTTAATCCATGACACACTCATGAGTCTTGATAGTGAAGGATTAATTGATTACCAGGCTCTTCACGGTGTACCAGCCTTCGAAATGCCGAAGGTTATTGCCGCGGCGGATATCGTTTTGGATCAATTCAGAATCGGTTCATACGGAGTCGCAGCTGTAGAAGCAATGTCGACAGGAAGAGTTGTCGTTGGACATGTCGCTCAAGAAGTGCGATCAATTGTGATGTCTCAGACGGGACGCAAACTTCCTATAGTAGAAGCAACTCCCTCTACCCTGGCCAAAGTCCTCAGAGAAATTTGCTTGAACAGAGATTCTTTCCAACAAATTGCTCGTGATGGCTACGAGTTTGCTCGCGCGATACACAGTGGTAAATACAGTTCGAAGGTGTTGGAGACACACTGGATTGCAGATAGCCAAGAACAACCTTTAGCGAAAGACGATTGAAAAATGATGAGCACTCCATTAGTTGATGTGGTTATCCCAGTTCATTCACAAACACGCCCAATTTCGCGTGCAGTGTCGTCTGTTCTCGACCACACCGATGCAGCGGTTCGTGTCAATGTAGTCGCTCACAACATCAGTGAGAAAGTCATTTCGGATAACCTTGGCGCATTGGTCAATGACCCTCGGGTTCGATTGCTCCATTTAGAAGACGGAATTGCGAGCCCTGCTGGCCCGATGAACTTTGGCCTAGATCACTGCACTGCAAAGTTTGTTGCGGTGATGGGTAGTGATGATGAATTTCAAGCCGGTGCGATTGATTCCTGGCTACATGTTCAGTCAGAAGGTCGCGCTGACTTTGTTATTGCCCAGATTCGAAACGTTGGCGGAGGGCTAGTTCCATCTCCGCCTGCCAGACCTCGACGCAGATTCAATCTAGATCCAGTTAAAGATCGGTTGTCATACAGAAGTGCTCCCCTTGGACTTCTTTCGAGGGAAAAGTTTCCACAATTAAGGTTTGCGGCAAATTTAGCCTCTGGTGAGGACCTACCCTACGTAACTGAACTCTGGTTTACAGGGAAAAATATTGCATTTGACCGAACCGGTCCGGCATACCTCGTGCATGCGGATGCAGATGACCGAGTGACTTCTGCCCCCCGACCGATTTCAGAAGACTTCGCATTTCTTGAACTTATTTTTGAATCAACGTGGGGGAAGACTGCGACAGAAGGTGAACGCTCTGCGGTTGGCATAAAGATGATTAGAGGCCATTTGTTCGATGCTGTAGTGAACAGAGCGAAGTCAGGTTTCATCGCTTCTGAACGTGAAGCCTTGGCGCACGTAGCAAACTACATCAGTAGTTGGTCGGGAGGTGCCGAGAAATATCTTTCAATTCTTGACCACCAGGTGTTTACTGGGATTCTGCAAAACAGCCTCTCAACCGAAAAAATGATGGAACTCATCTCGAAAAGATGGAATTACCGTTCAGTTGATGTTTTAGTGACAAAAAATCCTCTACGAATTTTTCATAGCCAAGCTCCCTTGAGGACCTATATTGGTGGCTATTTCGTTTAGGAAAGACGGCTATTGAGCCCATCCTGAGCCATTTCTTCGGCAATTCGCACAACATCTGTTCCTTCAGCGAGGGTAACGATGTGGGAGACGTCCCCTGTCAGTACCGCATCCCTAAATGCTTCATGCTCTGCAGCAAGTGGCTCTTTTTTATCTAATGCGAATCGTGTGACATCGCCTTCGGCAACGCCTCGGAAGGCCGCTACTCCAGACCAAGATTCACCGAAGGTTCCGTTCTGGAAATGAGTGAGGTCAGCTGTCAGAGTGTCGATAACAAGACCCCCCTTTTCTCCAGTAATGACAGTGGTCCGCTCCTTGAAAGGGGTGAGCCAGTTGACTGTGTGTGAGGTTATGGTTCCCCCGCTCAACGTCCCGACAGCCACCAACATATCTTCGTGGTCTCGGCCACTTTGGTGGGCTGTTCGCGCGTTGACGCTGACAAACTTTTGCTGGCTCACCCAGGCTGTGAGATCTATATCGTGGGAGGCTAAATCCTTAATAACCCCAACATCAGCAATTCTTCCGGGGAAGGGTCCTTGGCGACGAGTGCTAATTTGATATATCTCACCGAGGATTCCATCCTCGAGGCGCTTGCGGGCAGATTGGACAGCTGGGTTATAGCGCTCGATGTGTCCTACTCCACCAATTAAATCTTTGCTGGCGAACAAATCACGAAGTTCTCCCGCGGCAACAGTTGTTGAGGCTACTGGCTTCTCAATGAGTGCGTGGATACCACGCTCTGCCAGTGCTTTTCCGATATCTAGGTGATAGATGGTTGGAGCTGCTACAACGCAGTAGTCGAAGCCAAGATCTAAAAACTCATCAAGGTTTTTGTAGACAGGCTTGCCCTCAACAGTTGGTCCTACTGAATCCGCAGGATCGTAAACTCCAAGGAAATCGACTCCCTCAAGATTGTTTAGAATTCTGCTGTGGTGGCGACCCATTACTCCAAGACCGAGAACTCCAGCGCGAAGTGTCATTAGCTTCCTGCCTTAGCAACTGAGTTAACAACCTTAACGATTGTTTCCAAGTCGCGTTTTTTGAGAGCTGGATGCACAGGCAGCGAAAGAACTTGCTGCGCAATTCGCTCCGTTGCAGGAAGATCTAGCTCCAACTGGAAAGAAGGAAGGCGGTGAATTGGTGTGGGGTAGTAAACACCATTTCCCACTCCGCGCTTAGTTAGTTCAGCAGCAAATGCATCACGATCTGTGTCGACGACCTTTATTGTGTACTGGTGGAAAACATGTTCCATTCCGGGAGCAGTAGATGGAGTGACTACACCTTCCAAGTTTGCGTTGAGGAACGCGGCGTTGGATTGACGCTGTTCCGTCCATTTTGGCAATTTCTTCAGCTGCTCACGGCCAATTGCCGCGTGAATGTCAGTCATTCGAGTGTTGAAACCGACGACTTCGTTCTGATAGCGAATTTCCATTCCCTGGTTGCGAAGAACCTTAACCATTCTGGCTAATTCATCTGAAGGAGTAGTTACCATTCCACCTTCGCCGCTTGTCATGTTCTTGGTGGGGTAAAAGGAGAAACTTGCTGCAAGTCCCCAAGCGCCAACAGGGATTCCATTAATCTTTGCCCCATGGGCCTGTGCGGCGTCCTCGAAAACTAGCAACCCGTGCTTTTCCGCAATCTCATTGACTGCAACCATGTTCGCAGGATGACCATAAAGGTGAACAGGCATAATTGCGCGAGTTCGCTTGGTAATTGCTGCTTCAATTTTGCTCGGGTCAAGATTGAAGTGATTCTCTTCGATATCAACAAAAACCGGAGTTGCACCAGTGAGAGCTACTGAATTTGCAGTTGCTGCGAAGCTAAATGACGGGACAATAACTTCGTCACCAGCCTTGATTCCCGCAGCGATGAAGGCCATGTGAAGTGCTGAAGTACCTGAATTAAGCGCTACTGAGTGGCGACCGTCGACATGGTGAGAAAATTCTTTTTCGAAAGCTGCTACTTCAGGACCTTGAGCAAGTCCACCGCTGCGGAGAACACGATCTACAGCTCGTCGCTCTTCTTTTCCAATAATTGGGTTAGCTGCAGGAATCATTACGCCTCAATCTCAACTAGTTTGTTTGGCTCGACCTCACGGTAACGAGCATGTGTTACTGGACAAATCCATTCATTGTTATCAACTGAGCGCAGAGGATGTCCTGCGGTACCAACCCAGCCAATTCTCTTTGCAGGGCTACCTACAACGAGGGCAAAATCAGGAACATCTTTAACCACTACAGAGCCAGCACCCACAAGTGCCCATCTGCCGATAACAATAGGTGCAATACAGGTACTATTTGCTCCAATTGATGCCCCCTCTAAAATTTCTACACCGACTGGCTTCCAGTCAGCTGCTGATTTCTGAGATCCATCAGCATTTATTGCCCGGGGAAAATGATCATTAGTTAGAACTACCGCAGGTCCAATGAATACACCCTTTGCTAATTTTGCTGGTTCGTACACGAGAGCGTAATTCTGAATTTTACAATTCTCTCCAACTTGCACACCTGTGCCGACATAAGCTCCTCGCCCCACAATTGAGTTCGCGCCGATTACCGCGTTTTCGCGAACTTGTGCGTAGTGCCAAACCTTTGCACCAGATTCGATTGAGGCATTTTCTGCAACATCTGCAGTGGGGTGCGTATAGCCCTCTGGGGTAGCCATATTTCTCCAAGTCAAGGATGTTACTTGTTGAAGTAACGAGTCTCTATCGTATCCGATTTGGGTTTTTGATTGACTTACCTCGCCGTGATTTAAACCTTTGAAACGCACCTTGGCATTCAATAAATTAATGGTGAGAAATGCATTACAAACCAGGGGGCTAACACTTTTCGAAAACAAATTGGGTGTGTTTCACAGTCAAATCCAAGCTTCAAGTGAAACTTGAGACTATTCTGGTTCTGTGAAGGGGACACGAAATCAGGTCCGCGGCTTCCTTAGGTCGATCGCGCTATCGAGTGTTGCCACTTTGGCTGCCGCTTTCATTGTTTTCTTGGGACCTAGCTCTAAGGCACAAGCACTTTCTCCAAGTGATTTCAATCCCGGAAATATCATTAGTGATGCAGTTATGTTTAACGGCCTGTCACTAGCCCCTGCTGACATACAGAATTTTTTGAATTCACAAGTGCCGAGGTGCACTCTTAACGACCCAGGAAAGCCTGCCGGTGGAATTTACACTTTCCCCGGAGGCGGCCAAGTTCTTCTTGCAAACAGCTGCATCAAAGACTACGTCGAGTCGGTTCCCAATCTCACAGGAGATGCTTATTGCGCCGCCCTAACTGGGGGAACTCTTTCTGCAGCTGAAATCATTTACCGGGTAGGTGTGTCCTGTAACGTCAGCCAGAAAGCTTTGCTTGTTTTGCTTGAAAAAGAACAACAGCTTATTTCAGATTCTTTCCCGGCTGCTTCACAAATTTCAAGTGCAACTGGCTTCAATTGCCCCGACACTGCCCCATGCTCTGCAACTAGCGCTGGATTCTTCCGACAAGTTTATTCAGCAGCTCGACAATTACAGGTTTATGGCACTCAAGAATTCAATTGGTACCCTGTCGGCGCTTATACAAACGTCAGGTTTCACCCCAACGCCGCTTGTGGCTCCACCCCAGTATTAATTCAAAACCGTGCGACGGCTGCTCTGTATTACTACACGCCATATCAGCCCAATGCAGCAGCGCTTGCGAACATAAGCGGATTTGGTGATTCATGCTCGGCATACGGAAATAGAAATTTCTGGAGAATCTTCACTTCTTGGTTTGGATCCACTCAAATACCTTCATCGTTTAGCTCTGGTGTTTTCGCGAGAGATTCAGCGGGAGATCTTTGGATATATCCCGGTACGGGAAACGGGAGTTGGTTCCCCCCAACCAAAGTAGGAGTCGGGTGGCAAGGACTGAACTCACTCATTGGCACCGGCGACATCAGCGGTGATGGTAATCGTGATGTGGTCGGCATCGATTCTGCAGGAACAGTTTGGCTTTACCCGTCAAATGGCTTAATGGGGTGGTCGTCACGTGTTCAGGTAGCCAATGGACTTTCCCCTCAAACTTTCCTGATTAGTCCTGGGGATTTTGACGGCAATGGTGTTCCTGACTTTATTGCTCGGGATCAAGCAGGTGATCTCTGGCTTTATTCTGGACTAGGTCACGGAAGGATTGCTCCTCCAAAGAAAATTGGTAACGGCTGGACAGGATTTACCGCTATTTTCGGCGCGGGAGATATGAACTCTGACGGACTTGTAGATCTCATCGGAAGAAATGCCTCAGGAGAGCTCTGGTTATACCCCTCTGCAGGAGGTGGACTCTGGAAGATGCCCATACAAATGGGTTGGGGTTGGCAGGGTATGACCTCAATTAGCGGACCTGGAGATTTTGATGGGGATGGAATTCCAGATGTAATGGGGCGCCACAACAATGGCGGACTCTACCTCTACAGCGGAAACGGACTCGCAGGTTTTAAATCAGGGAAACAAATTGGTGTTGGCTGGCAAGGAATGGACACCATTTTTGGTGTAGGAACAGCAAGCACTGGCCCTTTTGTTGAACCAGCTGGTGCAGGTGACCTCAATGGAGATGGAACGAGAGATGTTCTAGCAGTCAATACTTCACAAGAGCTCTGGCTTTACCCTGGGAACAAAGCGGGTGCCTGGCTTGCTCCTCGGAAGCTAGCTTCGAATTGGTCCATGGGACAGGGCATGACCAGTGTGGGTGACTTTAATGAAGATGGCACGAGAGATTTTATGATCAAAGATGCCAACGGCACTTTGAGCATTTTTAGTATTGACTCCCAGTCCAACGTCTCAGCTTTGTCCTCTATAGGTTCTGGTTGGAACATTATGAACCTCATTATCGGAGTTGGGGACATGTCGGGAGATGGACATTCTGACCTACTTTCGAGAGATAATTCCGGTTCACTTTGGTTATATCCCGGCAATGGAAGCGGGGGCTGGTTGACTCGGATTCAGGTTGGTTCTGGTTGGAATACGATGAGCTCAATCTTGTATGCCGGAGACTTCAGTGGTGACGGACTTCCTGACATCATCTCTTGCGACAATGCAGGGAAATTATGGCTATACCCAAGCAATGGTGCAAGCGGTTGGGGAACACCTTCACAAATTGGCTGGGGATGGCAGGGTTATTCATTCTTGATGAGTCCAGGTGATTTCTCCGGAGATGGAAAAACAGACCTACTTACCCGTGATCCCAACGGCACACTTCGCCTTTATGCGGGAAATGGAAGAGCTGGCTGGCTTTCCCAGACGCCTATTGGTGTCGGTTGGAATACCATTGCATGGCTTGGCTAATTTGGAACGTTTGCCTTGACTATTCCGGCTAGTGCCGAGGCTTGTAACCCATCGCTAATACTCAAAGATGCAATTGCCACCCAATAATTCTTGTAGACAAATTGCAATTGCCCAATACCTTCTGAGAAATTGAAATAACTGACTAAGTCTTCTCCAATTTCCTGAGGTGTATATATCCCTGCCGACGAAAGCGCTGCGGATTTAAAGGCAGCACTATTTGTGGTGAGTTTGACAATAGCTATCTCAGTTTCACTTGTTGAACTAAGGTTGCTGATTTGGCAGGCTATCCCACCTAAAGACTCGATTTCTTTTGTTGCTGGGGTCAGACCAAGGCGGACATCTGGAATAAGGGCAAGGTTTGGATTAAGTTCATACAGCGCTTGAGGAGTTAGGACAGCTTCGCAGTTGATGTTTCCTGAAGGATCTGGCTGCAACTTTCCATCTATGTTGCTGTTCGTTGAAGTGGGCGTTTCAATCTTTGAAGCATTTGTAGGCTTCGTTGCCTTCACCGATTCCGATGAAGTGGTGGTAGGCACCTCTTGATAGCAGGAAGTTAATGAGACAGCAATTATTCCAGCGAATGTTAGAACCCAAATCTTGCTTCGTTGCATTTCTATCCCCAACTGTTAGATCGTGTATTCAGTCTAGGCTTCGTAACTTTCCTGCTCGGGTAGACTTTTATCATTATTGCCACATCAGAATCCGCAGTAGGGGAAACCGTGCACAAGAATCTTGCTTCAAGAAGTGGTTCTCACCTATCGATGGGACTCGATTCATAATGAAAGGCATTATTCTCGCAGGCGGTTCTGGTACGCGTTTGTGGCCGATAACCAAAGGTATTTCTAAGCAACTAATGCCCATTTACGACAAGCCGATGATCTACTATCCCTTGTCTACCTTGATGATGGCTGGGATTAAAGACATCCTCATCATCACAACCCCAGAGTACTTAGAGCAATTCAGAGGACTATTAGGCGATGGTTCTCAACTCGGCATGAGCTTTTCTTTCGAAGTTCAACCAAGCCCAGATGGCCTCGCTCAAGCATTCATCATTGGAGAACAATTCATTGGTGAGGATTCAGTAGCGTTGGTACTGGGTGACAACATTTTCCATGGTGCAGGGCTTGGAACTGCACTTGCAAACAACCACGATATTAAAGGCGCACTTATTTTTGCTGCGCATGTTGCAGAACCCTCTGCATACGGAGTTGTGGAGTTTGATTCAGAAAATCGTGCTATCTCAATTGAAGAAAAGCCTGCCGATCCAAAGAGTAACTACGCCGTGCCGGGGCTCTATTTTTATGACAATTCAGTAATTGATGTTTCCAAATCGATTAAACCCAGCGACCGGGGTGAGTTAGAAATCTCATCTGTCAATGAGAATTATTTGAAGCAAGGCTCACTTAATGTTCAAGTTCTTGATCGCGCGGTTGCCTGGTTAGATACCGGAACAGTTGACTCCATGATTCAAGCTTCTGAATATGTTCGAGTAATTGAACAACGGCAGGGCTTCAAAATTGGCTGTATTGAAGAAATCGCTTGGCGTAATGGTTGGGTAAGTGATAACGAGCTGGCCTCACTTGCAGAACCTCTAAAGAAGAGCGGCTACGGAGAGTATCTTCAGGGTTTACTGATAGAAAATTATCGTGAAGTCCGATAACGCTCGTAATTCCCGTATCGGGCCTTTCAAATATATTTCATCAATTTGGGCTGCTAGAGAAGTCCTATATAACCTGACACTTCGTGAAATTCGTGGCCAATATAAGCGAACCGCTTTAGGCCAATTGTGGTCCCTTGCGAATCCTTTGGCAGCGATGCTGATTTACACATTTATTTTTTCATTTTTGTTCAGACTCCCTTTACAAGAGGGCGAACCAAGTGGTCTCAAGTCCTATGCTTTGTGGCTTTTGGTCGGCCTTCTACCTTGGATGTTTTTTTCTAGAGTCATGAACATGGGTACAGGCGTTCTTGTAGTTAATGCACCCCTGATTCAAAAGGTTTATTTCCCACGGGCAATCATGCCACTCTCACTCGTTGGAGTTGTTGGTTTCAACTGGCTCTTTGAAATGGGAGTCCTGGTTGTTGCATTGCTCATTGCAGGGGCTTTTGTTTTGCCATGGCTGCCTCTGGTTCTAGTAGTTATGGCTCTACTGGGCCTTTTTGCTGCTGGCATTGCACTGATTTTTTCAATTACAAATGTGAACTTTCGGGATGTGGAACACGCTGTAACTGTGTTCACTCAGATTTGGCTCTATCTCACCCCGGTCATTTATCCGATTTCTTTGGTAGAGACACAGTCCCAGCGTTTAGGTGGCCTTTTCGGCACAAACATAACACTCTTGGGACTTTATGAAGTCAATCCTCTGGTCAGTTATATCTCAGCCTTCCGCAATTTGCTCTATGACAACCGCATGCCTTCCGCGGAAATTTGGTTGGGCTGCATTGGCTGGAGTATTTTGGCGCTCGGATTTGGGCTCGCATTGTTTGCTCGATATGAGAAAAGATTGGCGGAATTACTGTGAATGAAGTTGCAGTTCGTGTCGACCATCTTGGAAAGAAATTTCGGATTTATTCGGAGCGCAACCAAAGCCTCAAGTCTGCACTCATGCGTGGTCGTGTATCAAAATATGACCAATTTTGGGCACTCCGTGACTTCTCGCTAGAAGTTGAAAAGGGAACAACGCTCGGTCTAGTCGGCGGAAATGGTTCAGGGAAATCAACTCTTCTGAAAACTTTGGCCAAGATTTACTGGCCAGACGAAGGTGACATTGAATACTTCGGCCGCATGTCAGCGTTACTTGAAGTGGGCTCTGGGTTCCACCCTGAATTAACGGGGCGGGAAAACATTTTCCTTAATGGTTCTATTTTGGGCATGAAACGTAAGGAAATTGAAAAGCGTTATGAGCAAATAGTTGAATTTTCAGGCGTCAGAGAATTCATTGACCAACCCGTTAAAAACTATTCCTCAGGAATGTATGTTCGTCTAGGATTTTCTGTTGCAATCCACGTTGAGCCGGACATTCTCGTGGTTGATGAGGTTCTTGCAGTTGGAGATGCCGCATTCCAAGAACAATGCTTTGAAAGATTTCGTGAACTCAAGCGCCAGGGAACGACGATAATTTTGGTGAGCCACGACATGGATGCAGTTAATGGTTTGTGTGATCAAGTCGCTTGGGTTAACAAAGGAAAACTGCAGCAACTAGGTCCTGCCCGTTCGGTCACGCATGCCTACCTCAAAAACTCAGGGGAAAAGAAATAATGCCGAATGTTCTCATTGTCACAGGAGATACTTTGGGCGCTGCAATGGCAGGTCCAGCAATCCGAGCCCTTGAGATGGCAAAAGCTCTTTCTCAAGTTTCCACTGTCATTCTTGCCGCAACCGTGCCAACAACTTTTGTGCACGACGGTTTTGACGTAGTCGATGCAACGGACAGCAACCTTCGTGGACTTGTGAGATGGTCGGACATCATTGTGTTCCAAGGCGCTCTGCTGTCAACACATCCGTGGATCGCTAAGACGGACAAAATTATTGTTGCCGATGTCTATGACCCGATGCATTTAGAGACCTTAGAGCAACAAAAACACATTCCAGCAGGAATACGTTTCGTTGAAACCTTGGATATTGTTGCCATCTTCAATGAGCAACTCGTACGAGCAGATTTTTTGCTTTGTGCTTCAGAAAAACAAAGAGATCTCTGGATCGGCCAACTTGCTTCTGTAGGTCGCTTAAACCCACTCACCTACGACCGCGACACAAGTCTAAGAACTTTAATCGATGTCGTTCCTTTTGGAATTCAAGAAGCACCACCTCAGCAACACAAGCATGGGATTCGTGGGGTCATTCCTGGAATTGGAATGGATGACAAAGTCGTTCTATGGGGTGGGGGAATCTACAACTGGTTTGACCCACTCACATTAATCCTTGCAATTGCGAAGGTCTCCCAAAGTCACCCAGACATCAAACTTGTATTTATGGGAACTCAACATCCCAATCCACATGTCCCCGAAATGAAGATGTCTTTTGAAGCACGAGAGCTCTCGAAAGAACTTGGTCTGGAGGGTAAACATGTTTTCTTCAATGAGGGTTGGGTGCCTTATAACGAAAGAGCTGATTTTCTCTTAGATGCTGATCTTGGCGTAAGTACCCACCTTGATCATTTGGAAACCGCATTTAGTTTCCGAACTCGTATCTTGGATTATCTCTGGGCAGGCTTGCCGATTGTCGCGACGAGTGGAGACACTTTTGAAGCGATTATTGAATCAAACATTCTTGGAAAAACAGTTCCGCCAGGTGATGTAGAGCACCTTGCTTCTGCAATCACAGAACTGCTCTACGACCAGAAGCTTTCACAGGCAGTTCGAGTAAACGTGAATCACTACTCAAGAAATTTAAAATGGAATTTAGTACTTCAGCCACTGATTGAATTTGTAATTGCCTCCCAACATGCAGCAGATTACAACAGCGGATTCTCTCTAGGCATCACCAAACTCGCACATGTTGGGAGACGAACACTGAGGCAGAGGATCTTCATGTATTCGCTAAGTGTCAAGTTGAATGGCTTCAAGTATTCAACTGATTTGTTCTTGAAAAATCTCTTTGGGAAAACACTGAGAAAATTCAAAAAACTAATTCACGTCGATTAGACAACAAGTGCCCTCGAGAGTGTCTAGGTTCACGACATCGTTGATATCTCTCCCACAACATCGTTGATACTCCAACCCTGACCGCGCTGAACCCCTCGGGGGTTCACATTTCGATGTCTTGCAACATTGATCAAGGAATTTGATATCTGTTCTGCTTGAGACGAATCGATTCGTTCACTTCAAGCTAAGAAACCTACATCCGCGCTGGTGCAAGACAAGATGGCAGATTCACTTCATCGGCTTCTTGCCCGCCAAGCAGCGCTAGTGCGGTGCTCTAAATCAACGGGGCATCAAGGAAATAATCCAACAGGCATGATGCGACAACTCGTTGCAATAACAACGAAGTCTCGAGGCATATATCAACTATGTCTCGAGACTTCACACAAGTGCCCTCGAGAGTGTCTAGGTTCACGACCTTGTTGACACATGAGTCGCGTCCTTATTAACACTAGATGAGTCGCGTCCTTGTTGACACTCTGGAGCAATGTCGAAACAACGCGTCGTCGTCCTCTCTATCGTCCACCAAGGCCTAACAGTCACTGAAGCAGCCAGAACTCATGGCTTCTCCAGAGCCCATATCTACACCCTCCTCAAGCGTTATCAAGAAGGTGGCCTTGACGCTGTCGAACCTCAATCGTCCAGGCCGAAGTCCTCACCACATGCCCTCAGCGATGAACTGCGTTTGCGCATTATTCAATTGCGCATCCATCTCGATGCAGAAGGACTCGATCATGGACCTGAAAGCATTCAACCCTTCCTCACTACTGAAGGCTTCACCGCGCCGTCCACATCCACAATCAGACGTGTTCTCCACCAGGCAGGACTCATCACCCCGGAGCCGAAGAAAAGACCTAAATCTTCTTTCCTCAGTTTCGAAGCAGACCAACCCAACGAAACCTGGCAGTCGGATTTCACCCACTGGTCATTAGCTGACGGGCGCGATATTGAAATCATTAACTGGCTCGATGACCATTCCAGAAAGCTACTTTCCATCACGGCCTATGACCGCATCACCGGCCCCATAGTTGTTGAAACATTCACGGCAAACATCAACAAATACGGGCCTCCCCAGTCCACACTCACCGACAACGGGGTTGTTTACACTGCTCGCTTCACCAAAGGCAAAAACGCGTTTGAATACTTCTTGGCAGAGCTTGGAATCGTTCAAAAGAACGGCAAGCCCTACCATCCTCAAACCCAAGGCAAAATCGAACGCTTCCACCAAACACTGAAAAAATGACTGCGCAGCAGAGAACCAGCACACACTCTCGCAGAACTCCAACAACAACTCGATGAGTTCCAAGAAATCTATAACCACCACAGACCACACCGCGCATTGGGCAAAAGAACACCCGAAGAGGTTTATCAAGCTGGAGTGAAAGCACACCCCGTCAAAGAATCCGTTTCACACGACTGGCGCACCCGCTATGACAAAGTCGACAAAGGAGGAAAACTCACCCTCAGACGCGCAGGAAAACTTCACCACATGAGCGTCGGCGCGGCACATGCCGGAGAAGAAGTTCTTATGTTGATCGACCAAACAACCGTCATCGTGACACTGCAACACAGTGGAGAAGTCCTCAGTCAACATCACATAGAACCAGAAAGAAACTACTGGCGAGACCAACTAAAAAGTCCAGGCCGATGGCCTGGACTTTCATAATTTTGTCAACAAGGTCGGGACTCATCTGTCAACAAGGTCCCGACTCATCACACAAGTGCCCTCGAGAGTGTCTAGGTTCACGACATCGTTGATATCTGTCCCACAACATCGTTGATACTCCAACCCTGACCGCGCTGAACCCCTCGGGGGTTCACATTTCGATGTCTTGCAACATTGATCAAGGAATTTGATATCTGTTCTGCTTGAGACGAATCGATTCGTTCACTTCAAGCTAAGAAACCTACATCCGCGCTGGTGCAAGACAAGATGGCAGATTCACTTCATCGGCTTCTTGCCCGCCAAGCAGCGCTAGTGCGGTGCTCTAAATCAACGGGGCATCAAGGAAATAATCCAACAGGCATGATGCGACAACTCGTTGCAATAACAACGAAGTCTCGAGACATATATCAACTATGTCTCGAGACTTCACACAAGTGCCCTCGAGAGGATTCGAACCTCCGACCTTTGGTACCGGAAACCAATGCTCTATCCCCTGAGCTACGAGGGCGGGATTGAACAAGGCTATCAGTCGGGTTGAATACGAGTCCCCCGATAGAATTGTCCATTGTGACCCCACAAGACCTTGCACGCGAACTATTTGAACGCATTCTCGTCGTTGCCCAGCGTGGAAGCTTCGAGACTTCCAATCTGGTGGCAGACGAAGTAGTACTAGAACGTCCCAAGAATCGCGACCATGGAGATTGGGCATCCAGTATTTCTCTCAAATTGGCAAAGCCATGGGGGTTGAACCCTCGCGAACTTGCAACCCAACTGGCCCTGGAACTTGAATCAGTTCAAGGAATCGCTTCTGTTGAAGTCGCAGGTCCTGGCTTCATCAACATTCGCCTAGATGCAGCTTCAGCAGGTGCTCTTGCCAAAACCATCGTTGACGTTGCTTCTGAATATGGCAATGGAGACGTTTACCGCGGGGTGAAGCTCAATCTTGAGTTTGTCTCAGCGAACCCCACAGGCCCTATCCATATGGGCGGTACCCGTTGGGCTGCTGTTGGTGACTCTTTAGCGCGTATTCTTCAAGCTGCTGGTGGTGAAGTTACCCGCGAGTACTACTTCAATGACCATGGTGCACAGATTGATCGCTTCTCACGAAGCCTCATTGCCGCTCATTTGGGTGAGCCAGCTCCAGAGGATGGCTATGGCGGTGCATATATCCATGACATCGCAGAACGTGTTGCAGCTGCCTATGCACAAGACCTCTCAGTACTTCCTCGAGATGAAATGCAGGAAGTATTCCGCTCTATTGGTGTGGAACTCATGTTCGGTGAAATCAAAGCTAGCCTGCATGAATTCGGTGTGGACTTTGATGTCTACTTCCACGAGGACTCACTCCATGAGTCTCGAGCAGTTGAACGCGCAGTTGAGCGTCTTCGCCAGCAAGGCCACATCTTCGAACAAGATGGGGCAACCTGGCTGCGCACAACTGATCTCGGAGACGACAAAGACCGCGTAATTATCAAGAGCGATGGTCAGGCTGCCTATATCGCCGGAGACCTTGCGTATTACTTAGATAAGCGTGAGCGTGGCTTTGATCGCAACATCATCATGTTAGGTGCAGATCACCACGGTTATGTTGCCCGAATGATGGCGATGTGTGCTGCGTTTGGTGACGAACCAGGTGTAAACCTCGAAATCATGATTGGCCAGATGGTCAATCTTGTTCGTGACGGACAGCCCATGCGCATGAGTAAGCGTGCAGGAACAATTGTCACTCTCGAAGATCTGGTTGAAGCAGTCGGTGTAGATGCCGGTCGTTATGCCCTTGTGCGCAGCTCTAGCGACTCTCAGCTCGATATTGATCTTGACCTTCTAGGCAAAAAGACCAATGACAACCCTGTCTTTTATGTGCAATATGCCCATGCCCGAACCTGTGCTGTCGCGCGCAACGCAAAAGCTTCTGGTGTGCGCCGTGAAGATGGTTTTGCGCCCGAGCTGCTGGACCACGAGGCAGAGTCTCAACTACTAGGTGTCCTGCAAGAGTTCCCTCGCATTGTGGCGCAGGCAGCGGAGCTTCGAGAGCCCCACCGCGTTGCTCGCTATATCGAAGAAGTAGCCGGCTACTACCACCGCTGGTATGACAAGTGCCGTGTTATTCCACAGGCAGATGAAGAAGTAACAGATCTTCAACGCACACGTCTATGGCTCAATGATGCGACCGGTCATGTTATTCGTAATGGTCTTGGCTTGTTAGGTGTTTCCGCTCCGGAGCGCATGTAACCAGTTCGCGTGGGTGTTTTCACTCGCCTAGAATTGAGGTTCACCGCAAATAGTGCTTGGTGAAAGGCTTCAGGGACCAAGCCGGGTCCGCTCGCCCACACTTTTACTCTGATATTTATCTCAAGAGGTATTCCTGTGGTTGCTAACCCGCTTGCTCCACACTGGCTCGACGCCAGTGTGGATGACAACGCGTTGATTGGTGACATTTGGTCATCAAATACCTTACGTAATCCCTCGGGTGAGCTTGAAGTTGCTGGAGTTCCTGTTTCTTCTCTGGCGGCTCAATTCGGCACCCCAGTATTTGTTGTGGATGAAGCTCACGCACGTCATCGTGCTGAACAGGTCAGATCAGCTTTTGATGCTGCACTTGGCGCTGTCGGGACCACAGCAAAGGTTTACTACGCAGGTAAAGCTTTCCTTTGTACTGAAGTAGTTCGTTGGGTTTCCGAAGCAGGACTCAATGTTGACGTTGCTAGTGGGGGAGAGCTTGCTGTGGCGCTCGCCGCCGGACTCGATCCAGCCCGCATCGGCCTGCACGGAAACAACAAGTCGCAGGCTGAAATCGAGCGTGCTGTTGATCTCGGTATCGGCACCATCGTTATCGATTCGTTTGTTGAGATCGGACGAGTTGCTGATGCTGCTCGTCGTGCCGGCAAAACTCAACGCGTTCGTCTTCGCGTGAACAGTGGTGTTCACGCACACACTCACAGCTTTCTTGCTACCGCGCATGAAGATCAGAAGTTCGGCGTCACCATTTCTGACGCTCCTGCGCTTGTTACTGAGATTCGCTCACATGATTCTCTGGAGTTTGTTGGTCTTCACTGCCACATCGGTTCCCAGATCTTCGGAACAGATGGTTTTGCTGAATCGGCTGCACGATTGCTGACTCTGCACGCAGAACTCCTTAGGGGTGGTCCAGTTCCCGAGCTGAACCTCGGTGGAGGCTTCGGAATTGCCTACACACCTGCAGATGAGCCGACTCCTATTGAAGAAATCGCTCAGGAGATTGCTTCTGTCGTTGCTGCAGAGTGCGCTCGTCTTGGTATTGAAATTCCAGTTATCTGTGTTGAACCTGGTCGTGCGGTGATTGGCACGTCCACCTTCACTCTCTATGAAGTGGGAACCACCAAAGATGTCACCGTTGAAGTCGTTGATGTAAACGGTGTCCCCACTGGCGAATCTGCAGTACGCAAGTACGTCAGCGTTGACGGCGGCATGAGCGACAACGCACGCCCTGCGCTTTATGGGGCTGATTATTCAGTTCGCATAGCAAACCGAGTTTCTGATTCTGAGCCCGCGCTGGTGCGTATTGCAGGTAAGCACTGTGAATCCGGAGACATTCTTGTCTATGCGGATTACCTTCCGGGGGATGTCCACCCAGGTGACCTACTCGCCATTCCTGCTACCGGCGCATACTGCTGGTCGCTTGCCAGTAATTACAACTACTTAACACGACCTCCGGTCGTGGCCGTGAAAGACGGCGCCGCACGCGTGATTGTGCGCGGCGAAACCGAAGAAGACCTCTTAGCGCGCGACATGGGCGTTATCCGAAAGGCACAGTAATGATTGAGTACCGTAACGTCCGCGTAGCTTTGCTGGGTGGTGGAACCGTCGGAGCGCAGGTAGCGCGATTGCTTCTGGAACACAAAGAAGAGTTTGCTTCTCGCGTGGGGGCTAGCTTGGAGCTCACCGGCATTGCCGTGCGCAACTTGGACGCAGCGCGTTCTGCAGATCTGCCCAAGGAGCTCTTCACAACTGACGCAGAATCTTTGATTCTGGGAGCCGACATTGTCATCGAGGTCATGGGTGGTCTGGAGCCAGCTCGGAGCTACATTCTGCAGGCCATTAACTCGGGTGCTGATGTTGTCACCGCAAACAAGGCACTTCTTGCTACTCACGGAACAGAATTATTCGAGGCAGCCGAGCGCGTAGGCGCTCAGCTCTACTTCGAAGCTGCTGTTGCGGGTGCAATCCCGATCATTCGCCCACTGCGTGAAAGCCTTGCCGGTGACCGCGTCAAGCGCATCATGGGCATTGTGAACGGAACCACCAACTACATCTTGGACAAGATGGACACCGAAGGCGCGTCATTCGATGACGCGCTTGCCGTGGCCACTGAGCTGGGATATGCCGAAGCAGATCCCACCGCAGACGTTGATGCTTTTGATGCAGCTCAAAAAGCTTCCATTCTGGCCAGCCTCGCCTTCCACACCACGATTCCTTTGGAAAGTGTTCACCGTGAAGGTATCCGCGCGATCTCGGGTAAGACCGTTGAACTAGCAAAGAAGGCTGGTTACGTGGTCAAGCTCCTCGCAGTTTGCGAGCGCTTGACCGACCCAGCCACTGGTGAAGAAGGCGTCTCTGCGCGTGTTTACCCTGCATTGATTTCCCGTGAGCACCCACTTGCCGCGGTTCACAAGGCCAACAACGCAGTCTTCGTTGAGGCAGAAGCAGCTGGCTCGCTGATGTTCTATGGCGCAGGTGCTGGGGGCCCCGAGACTGCTTCTGCAGTTCTGGGTGATCTCGTCTCTGCTGCACGACGTCACGTAATCGGCGGTCCTGGTTTGGGTGCTTCTACTCACGCGAACCTGCCTGTGTTGCCCATTAGCGCGATCACAACCCGCTACCACGTGACCCTGCTGGTCTTTGACCGTCCTGGTGTTCTGGCCTCGGTTGCTGAAGAGTTTGCCAAGCACGGTGTTTCGGTCGAATTGGTTGAGCAAGGCACATTTGGTAGTGAGGCGGTGTCTGGAGAGGCTGCTCCGACGGCTACGCTAGTTATTGGCACGCACGCAGCTCTTGAGTCTGATCTGGCGGCCACCGTTTCCGCTCTCGCGCAGCTGGATGCCGTGAGCTCAGTGGTTTCGGTTCTACGAGTTGAAGGAGCCTAAATTGGCACACCAGTGGCGTGGCGTTCTGCCCGAGTATGCAGACCGTCTGAACATTTCTGATGCAACCCCCATCATCACCTTGGGTGAAGGTGGCACGCCACTGATTGAAGCTAAGGCTCTCTCGGCACGCACTGGTGCACGTGTCTTCGTGAAGTACGAAGGAATGAACCCTACGGGTTCATTCAAGGACCGCGGTATGACCATGGCCATCTCGAAGGCTGTGGAGCACGGTGCCAAGGCAGTTATCTGTGCTTCCACCGGTAACACCAGTGCTTCTGCTGCGGCCTATGCAACTCACGCAGGTATTTCTGCCGCTGTACTTATTCCTGAGGGCAAGATCTCCATGGGAAAGCTCAGCCAGGCTGTTGCTCACAACGCTGAAATTATTCAGATCGAAGGAAACTTCGATGACTGCCTCGACATCGCGCGTGACCTCGCAGCTAACTACCCTGTTCACCTCGTGAACTCGGTGAACCCAGACCGCATCGAAGGCCAGAAGACTGCTGCATATGAAGTAGTTGAAGTTCTCCAGGACGCTCCTGACTTCCACTTTGTTCCCGTAGGTAACGCGGGTAACTACACCGCATACTTCCGTGGGTACAGTGAAGAACTCGAACGTGGTGCTGCAACCAAGCTTCCTCGTATGTTCGGTTTCCAGGCAGCTGGTTCAGCACCTATCGTGCTCGGCCACCCCGTCAAGAACCCCGAAACTATTGCAAGTGCTATCCGTATTGGTAACCCTGCTTCTTGGGAGTTTGCACTCGGTGCACGCGACACCAGCAATGGCTACTTTGGTGCCATTGATGACGCAGGCATCCTTGCTGCACAGCGGATCCTTTCTGCTGAGGTCGGCATCTTCGTAGAGCCAGCTTCTGCAATCTCTGTTGCTGGTCTTCTGGAGCGTGCTGAGAACGGCCACATTCCAGCAGGTTCCACCGTTGTGTTGACCGTGACCGGTCACGGCCTCAAGGACCCCCTCTGGGCTCTCAAGAAGGCTGACGGCACCGAAGTAGCTCCTACTGTTGTTCCAGTCAGCACCGAAGAGGTTGCTGGCGTACTTGGCTTGGTCAAGGGCGCTTCTCACTAATGTCTTCAGGGTCCATGCAGGTGCCGGTAGGCAGAGCGGTTACCGTTCGCGTACCGGCTACTTCGGCAAACTTGGGCCCCGGCTTTGACACCCTTGGACTTGCTTTAGGTTTCTACGACGAGCTCGAGGTTTCCACTCGATCTGAACCAGGTGCAACTGTCGATGTCATCGGTGAAGGTGCAGCAGATAGTGCTGCTCCGGTATCCACCGACTCTTCCAACTTGGTTGTTCAGTCCATTGCTCACGCTTTCGCGCATGCGGGCGTGGCAATGCCTGGACTGAACCTTCGTGCACACAACCAGATTCCTCACAGCCGCGGCATGGGTTCCTCTAGTGCGGCGATTGTTTCTGGTTTGGTTGCGGCTCAAGGTTTGCTCGAGGGAATCTTTGACTTCGACGCAGATACCCTGCTGCGTCTTGCTACTGATCTTGAAGGCCACCCCGACAATGTCGCGCCTGCGCTTTTCGGTGGCCTGACAATTGCGTGGACCACTGAAGATGGTCCCCGCTGCAAGCGTTTGCTCGTTCACCGAGGTGTTTCACCTCTTGTGTTGGTGCCCTCCTTCACCATGTCGACAAAGCAGGCTCGTGCTTTGCAGCCAGAGAGTGTTCCTCACGAAGACGCGATCTTCAACGTGTCACGCTCTTCTCTGCTTGTCGCTGCGCTCACGCAGAGCCCCGAGCTGTTGTTTGAATCAACAGAAGACAAGCTCCACCAGGATTATCGTGCTGAGGCAATGCCTCAGACCAGTACCTTGATCAAGCTTCTTCGTGAGCACGGCTTCGCAGCTGTTGTTTCTGGTGCTGGTCCATCCATATTGGTGCTGTGCTCAGATCCTGCACAGCGCGTCGAAGCAGCAAAGCTTGTTGCTCAGCACGAAGAGAGCCCGTGGCGAGCTCTCATGCTTGCTGTGGACTTCGCAGGCGCTTCCTACGCACCTGCTGAATAACCACTGCTACGTAGTTGCTTTTCTGGCCTGAAGCCAGAAGCGCAGGGCCAGACCTAAGCGGATTACTCCGCGCACTGGCGCCCAGAGGATGCCCTTGTATTTCACATGGATAAAGCGCATGGCGCTTTCATGGTGAATACGAAGCATGGTCTTCTTGATGGCCTTGGTGGATTCGCCACCGATATGGGTAATCGAAACTTCAGGAACATAGAGGTTGGTGTAACCGAGCTTGCCTAGTCGGTATCCCAGATCCACGTCTTCGAAATACATGAAGTAGTGGTCATCGAAGCCTCCTACTTGTGTGAACAAGTCCCTGCGGACGGCAAGGCAGGCGCCTGAAACCCAGCCGGTAGAAACTGTCTTGTTCTGAAGATGTGCTTCCGAAAGATAGTTCTTGGTCCACGGGTTAGTGAGCCAAATATTGGCAAAAAATGCGTGCCCCACTCCGTTACGAATGGAAGGGATAGAACGTGCTGAGGGGTAAACAGAGCCGTCTTCGTTGTAAATTCGAGGTCCAGCCACGCCAACCTTTGAGTCCTGAACTGCATTTCTGAGTGACGCAACCGTCTCCGGGTTCAGTTCACTATCTGGATTGCACACCAACAGAGTCGTGAGTTCCTTATGGAGGCCAGGAACTGCTTTGTTCACCGCTGAACCGTAACCGACGTTTGCGTCAAGCTTGAGTAGGTTGACACCAAGCTTCTTGGTGAGCTTCTCAGTAACTTCAACGTCTGCAGAGTTGTTGTCCACTACTGTGATCTGGCTGGGGGAGGCGACTGACTTCACTGCACTGGTGAGGAAGTCAGCAAACTGCGCGCTGGAGTTGTAGCTCACGGTAATGATGGCTACATCGCTGGGGGCAGTTGTCTTTTGAGTCATGAGAATTTTCCTTCCCCAGACTACAAGCACAGTCCATCACTGGCTTGAACCGGAGGGTTCCCAGGTTTAAGTACAGCAAACTGCTACTATGTAAGTGCACCGGTTGAAGTCGCGAAATCTCGCGAAAGCCTCCCGGAGCATTCACCAGTTCGATATCGAACTTCTGTAACACCTCATTTCGCACTACCTCCACACAGCCCACATTTTCGAATGCAGCGGCTTGGAAAAGCTCTAGTGCACTAAATATCTATAAGGAGAACTCATGTCTGAGAACTCGATCAATGAAACCCCCGCTGCAGAAGCAGCACCCCGCAAGCGCACTTCTCGTCGCGCAACCGTGACCGCTCCCGTGGCATCTGCTGACGCAGTGTCCGGTGCAGTCTCAGTAAGTGCTTCAAACCACGTGAACTCAAGTGACGCTGGCGTTCCTGCGCTGGCACCTGCTCTCCAGGCCAGCGCTGAGGAAGCACCACGTCGTGGACGTGGACGCCCAGCCAAGAAGACTGTCGACGCTACTGCTGAAGCTCCCGCAACCGAATCTGCTGCACCAGCAGAAGCTGGCGAAGCAGGTCCACGTCGTGGACGTGGCCGCGGTCGCAACGCCGAAGCCGCTGAAAGTAACGGCGACGCAGAGAACAACAACTCTTCTGAGGGTGCAGCTGAGGGCGACAACGCCGAAGGTGATCGCCCCAGCCGTAACCGCAACCGCAACCGCAACCGTCGCGACCGTAACGATCGCACCGAAGGCGACAATGGAAGCCGTAACAACGGCCCCGAGTCCGAAGGCGAAGAGCGCTTCGACCGTAATGACCGCAACAACCGCAACAACCGTCAGCGTGACCGCCGTCGCGGTGGCCGGATGGGTGACGAAGTTGAACCAGAAATTCTTGAAGACGACGTCCTGATTCCTATCGCAGGTATCTTGGACGTTCTCGACAACTACGCCTTCGTGCGCACTTCCGGCTACCTTCCCGGAAACAACGACGTCTATGTCTCGCTCGGCCAAGTTAAGAAGTACAACCTGCGCAAGGGTGACGCTGTCATTGGTTCTATCAAGCAGCCACGCGATGGTGAGGGCTTCGGCCGTCAGAAGTACAACGCACTGGTCAAGATTGACTCCATCAATGGTCAGACCATTGAAGAAGCAGCAACCCGCGTCGACTTCCAGTCCTTGACTCCTCTCTACCCACAGGAGCGTCTGCGTCTAGAGACCGAGTCCTCCAAGATCACTGGTCGCATCATTGACCTGGTTTCGCCCATTGGTAAGGGTCAGCGTGGTCTGATTGTTGCACCGCCCAAGGCTGGCAAGACCATCGTCATGCAGCAGATTGCGAACGCCATTGCCCAGAACAACCCTGAGGTTCACCTCATGGTTGTTCTCGTCGACGAGCGTCCCGAAGAAGTGACCGACATGGAGCGCACCGTCAAGGGTGAAGTTATTGCTTCCACATTTGACCGCCCTGCAGAAGATCACACCATGGTGGCAGAGCTCGCTATCGAGCGCGCAAAGCGCCTCGTCGAGCTCGGCCAGGATGTTGTTGTTCTCCTCGACTCCATCACTCGCCTCGGACGCGCATACAACCTGGCAGCGCCTGCTTCCGGTCGTATTCTCTCCGGTGGTGTTGATGCAGCTGCGCTTTACCCACCCAAGAAGTTCTTTGGTGCCGCTCGCAACATTGAGAACGGTGGCTCACTGACCATCATCGCTTCGGCACTGGTTGAGACCGGTTCGAAGATGGATGAAGTCATCTTCGAAGAGTTCAAGGGGACCGGAAACATGGAGCTTCGCCTGTCGCGTTCACTCGCAGACAAGCGCATCTTCCCTGCTGTTGACGTCAACGCGTCGGGTACTCGCCGCGAAGAAATGTTGATGGGGCCTGACGAAGTCAAGGTCACTTGGAAGCTTCGCCGCGCTCTTGCTGGTCTTGACCAGCAGCAGGCGCTGGAAAGTGTTGTGGGCAAGCTCAAGGAGACTGCAACCAACGTTGAGTTCCTCATGTTGATGCAGAAGTCCAACGCTTCCAAGGAGGACTAACCCGTGCTTTCTTCTGTACAAGGCCTTCTCGCCGAGTACGAAGAGCTGCAGGTTCAGCTCTCCGACCCGGCCGTGCACGCTGACGCTGCACGCTCGAAGAAGCTCAACCGCCGTTATGCCGAACTCAGCCAGATCAAGACTGCATATGAGCAGTTGAACGCTCTGGAAGAGGACTTGGCTGCAGCTAAGGAACTTGCTAAGGAAGACGAAGCATTCGCTGCTGAGATTCCCGCACTCGAGGAAGCAATTCCAGGAGCTCAGGAGAAGCTGCGCCGTTTACTCATTCCTCGTGACCCCGATGATGGCCGTGACGTGATCATGGAAATCAAGGGTGGTGAAGGTGGCGCTGAAAGCCAGCTCTTCGTAGCTGACCTTCTGCGTATGTATCTCCACTACGCCGAGTCCAAGGGCTGGAAGACAGAAGTTCTGGATAAGACCGAGTCCGACCTTGGTGGCTACAAGGACGTTCAAGTTGCCATCAAGGGCAACTCGAACGACCCAGCACAGGGTGTCTGGGCTCACCTGAAATATGAAGGTGGTGTGCACCGCGTTCAGCGCGTTCCCGCAACCGAGTCTCAGGGCCGTATTCACACCTCTGCTGCCGGTGTCCTCGTTTTCCCGGAAGTGGATGAGCCTGAAGAAGTACAGATTAATCAGAACGACCTCAAGATCGATGTCTATCGCTCGAGTGGTCCTGGTGGACAGTCTGTGAACACTACTGACTCTGCCGTACGTATTACCCACCTTCCCACGGGAATTGTGGTTTCGATGCAGAACGAGAAGAGCCAGCTTCAGAACCGTGAAGCCGGTATGCGCGTGCTCCGCGCGCGCATCCTTGCTCGCCAGCAGGAAGAAGCAATGGCGGAAGCCAGTGCGGCACGTAAAGAACAGATCCGCACCGTGGACCGTTCAGAGCGTATTCGTACTTACAACTTCCCTGAGAACCGCATTGCTGACCACCGCACGGGTTACAAGTCTTATGACTTAGACCGCGTGATGGATGGCGCTCTCGAGCCAGTGGTTCAGTCCTGCATTAGTGCTGACGAAGAATCACGTTTGGCAGCTTTGGGCGACCAAAACTAGTTCAGAACTAGACTCAAAGCATGTCTGCAAACGATGCATTGGCACCGATTCTTTTCTCGGTGCCCTTTCGTGCGCCTGCTGCACCAGACAATTTGGCCGCAGTAATTGCGTCAGACCATGTCCATGGTGACGGCCCCTTCACGAAGTCTGCGTCAGCAAAGTTGGTGGAACTTACGGGTTCTCCAACTGTCCTGCTCACCACTTCTGGAACAGCTGCGCTTGAGATGGCAGTTCGTCTATTGGGTATCGGTGAAGGTGACGAGGTAATCGTCCCCAGCTTTACCTTCTCTTCGGGCGCGGCATCTATCGTTGCTGCCGGGGGAGTGCCCGTCTTCGTCGATATCGAAGGCGACAGTGGAAACGTTGACCCCGTCGAGGTTGAAAAGGCAATTACGTCTAAGACAAAAGCCATCTCCGTCATGCACTACGGCGGAGCGCCTGTGGATATGGACGCCATCATGGCGATCTCTCGCAAGCACAACATCCCCGTGATTGAAGACAATGCTCACGGACTAGCTGTGAATTCTCGATACGGTGCTCTCGGAACCATTGGTTCTGTTGCTATACAGAGTTTCCACGACACCAAGAACATTCACTGTGGTGAAGGTGGAGCGGTTCTGATCAATGATCCAGCACTCGTTGAAGCTGCTGAAATCATGCGAGAAAAGGGAACCAACCGTTCTAAGTTTTTGCGTGGTCAAGTCGACAAATACACCTGGGTGGATTGGGGATCTAGCTATCTTCCTTCAGAGCTGAACGCAGCAGTGTTAGATGCTCAACTAGATGCTTTTGAAGGCATTCAGGAACGACGTTTTGAGATTTGGAACACCTATTCCGAAGCTTTGACCGATTGGGCAAAGTCTTTAGGCGGTGCAGTCATGTCTCCCATAAATGGGGAACATGCTGCTCACGTGTTCTATGTCTTGATGCCTGATCAAGACACCAGAGATGCACTTCTTGAATACCTCCGAAGCAATGGAGTTATTGGTACCTTCCACTACGTGCCACTTCATTCCAGCCCCGCTGGCAACAAGTATGGTCGAACTGTAGGTTCTCTCGCTAAGACAGACTCCTTTGCAGGGCGTCTTGCTCGGTTGCCTCTCTGGCCAGGAATGACGGATGCTCAGATTGCCTACGTCATTGACACCGTGAAGGCTTTCCAGAAGTAATGTCCGTTCTCAAACGTGCCTCTGACATGCTCAAATATGAGGGCGTGAAGTCCACTGCGTGGCGCGGAGCAAAGTGGTTGACCTCACGGTCAAACCCTTTCGAAGAAGTACCCCTAGCAACAGTGTTCAAGCAAGATGTCTTGGCTGTTGACTGGACACAAGACCGAGACTTCAAAGCGGAAAAGCCTGTCAAGCCTGGCGGGAAGCCTCAGATTGCGTGGGTTATCTCACCTCCGGGAAGATCCAGTGGTGGTCACCAGAACGCATACTTGTTTATGGAATTCCTGGAAAAAGCCGGCTATGAAATCACCATCTTTCTCTATTCGGCAGGCGCCTATCCCAAGGTGAGTGTTGAGGGTGTGAAGCACATGCTTTCCACCAACTCGGGTTACCCCCAGCTCAATGCTGAATACCAGATGTATGACCCTGAAACGGGTCTGACCGGTGATTTTGATGTCATTGTTGCGACAGACTGGGCAACTGCATATGCGGCATGGCGCTACGAGCGCAATATCCCCAGGATCTACTGGGTTCTCGACTTTGAACCCTATTTCTTTCCTGCAGGTCCTGACTACGTTGTGGCAGAGAACTCATACCGTCTCGGGTACCACGGAATCACGATCGGTTCGTGGCTTGCCGCGAAGCTCAAGCGTGATTACGGCATGCCCACAGACTTCTACGAATACTCCGTAGATGCATCTCGCTACACCCGGACCAACGACGCTGCTCGCAATGAAATCTTGTTCTATGCCCGCCCTACGACACCTCGTCGTGGCACCGAGTTTGGACTCCTTGTTCTTGAAGAAGTCCACCGCAGACGTCCTGACATCTCCATCAACATCGCAGGGTGGGACATGTCCAAAGCGGGAATTGAATTCCCGTTTGTGAACCACGGAACTCTTCAGGTTTCTCAGCTCCCAGAGCTCTATAACCGCTGTGGTGCTGCGCTTGTTCTTTCGCTGACCTGCATGTCTTTGCTTCCTTTGGAAGTCATGGCTTGTGGTGTTGTTCCGGTGGTCAACGATGGTGAAAACACACGCATGACCTTGCGTGATGATCCACGTATTGAGTTCGTGCCTATGTCTCCCGCACTCATGGCTGATCGCATCATTGCGGCTTTGGATCGCCCAGATCAGGTTGAGTATTCGCGTTCCTTGGCTAAGTCTGCTGAAGGTGGTTCCTGGAACAATGCAGGCGCACACGTCGTGGCCACCTTTGACAAGATCATCAAGCGCAAGAAGAAGTAATGCCCCTCGTTACTCCAGAGAGTAAGAAGACGGTTGATGCAACCGTCTTCATTCCTACTTTCAATGGTGAGAAGTATCTAGACCGTTTGCTTCATGCTGTCGAATCTCAAGACTTCGCAGGCAACTTTGAAATTCTCATCATTGACTCTGGTTCAAGCGATGCCACCCTCGACATTATCGGCACCCACCCAGCCGTGCGCTTGGTGGAGATTCCAGGTTCAGAGTTTGGCCACGGGAAGACACGTAACCTAGCTGCGAGGCTTGCTCGTGGCACCTACATCGCCTATCTCAGCCACGACGCTATTCCTACAGATTCCAACTGGCTCACTAACATCACAGCACCACTGGACTCTGCAGGTCTGAACTGTGTGGGGGTTGTGGGAAAGCACATTGCCCGGGCTAACTGCTCACCACTATTGAAGTATGAAATAGATGGCGTATTCAGAGCCTGCGGACCTGACGGAGAAACCACCGTCATTGATGGCGCACTCTCGAAGACGCATGAACTTTCTCCGGGAGAGTTGTTCTACTCTGATGTGAACTCCGCAACCAGACGCGACTTCTTACTCAACACAATTGCCTACCGTGACGTGAACTACAGCGAAGACATGGCTTTCGCGAGAGATCTCTTAGAAGCTGGCTACCGCAAAGCTTATGTAGCCACGGCTGTGGTGGAGCATTCCAACGACGTCACCTTAAGTGAATACGGCAAACGTATCTTTGATGAGAACCTAGGTATGCGTCGTGTGGGCGAAGGTCGACAGTCTTTGTCGTGGGCCCAAGCCAAGCTTCGCGCCGTGCGAGATGTACTTGTCTGCTGGGGCAAGATTCTGCGAGATGGCGACTACAGCATCTGGGCCAAGACGCTTTGGATGTTTGTGAACCCCGCCTATGCATGGACAAAGTGGGTCAACATTCACCGAGCACTCAATGTCTCGCTGGATGACGGTAAGAAGATTGCGAAGTATTCATTGGAAGTTTCACGAGCGAAATAATCCACGGAAGCTTAAATGAGCAATCCCTCACTGCCGCAGCATATTCGTGAGGGACCAAGTCGACTGTCGGATTTCTCAGAGAATCAAACTCTTGCTGTTTATTATTTTACCTGCATGTAGAGCTTTTAGAACTTTTTAAATAAACATGGCGGGATCTACCCACGCACGACCGTTGTCCTCTACTACGTCACCTGGCACCGCTACCTTGCCGTTACGTGGGCGGGCAATACCTGGAATGCCTACGACCTGTGAGTCTGCAGGAACGTCCTTCACCACAACTGCATTGGCGCCAATTGCGCTGTTGTGACCAACGATGAGGGGGCCAAGTACCTTGGCGCCTGCGCCAATAGTGACATTGTTCTCGATGGTGGGATGGCGCTTTCCGTGCTCGAGCGAACGCCCACCAAGTGTGACGCCGTGATAGATCATCACGTCGTCACCGATTTCTGCAGTTTCACCGATGACAACACCCATGCCGTGGTCAATAAAGAATCGGCGGCCGATGGTCGCTCCAGGGTGAATCTCAATACCGGTCCAGAACCTGATCCATTGAGACCCCACGCGAGCAATGAACTTGAACCCATGAGTCCAGAGCCAGTGGTGCCAGCGGTGAGCCCAGACAGCGTGAAGACCAGAGGCAACAACCCAGGTCTCAAACGACGAGCGAGCAGCTGGGTCGTGTGAGCGCGCATTGGCGATGTCTTCACGGATATTGAGCATAAGACTTACAAGGCTATCTAAGTTCTAAAAAACTATTCGTCAGTTTGTCGATTGATGAACTCAACCATTCCAGGAACGGTAAATGCTACGACCCCATGTTCGGGGGCGTAGATTATGCCTTTTGAAATCAAATTTGCCCTAGCGGGCCCAAGGCTTTCAATCTTTCGCCCCATGCGAGAGGCGACTTCACTAGACATAGCTGAATTGTTTCCCTCTGCAGCAACGGCACGGAGATATTCTTTTTCTTTGGTAGTGGCGCGATCCCAGCGGGACCGGAAGAACCCACCGTCTAATTCCCGTTGTCCAAACTCAACTCCTTGTTGAGCATCTTGGAGAGAAATCGGGTCGGAATCCGCGGCGATCCATGAATCATGTCCAAATTGCTGGATGTAATAGGGATATCCGCTTGCTGCGTTAATCACATAATCTCGAGCACTGTCTTCCCACCCGATTCCTTCACTAGCAGCAGGTGAGGTGAGCGCTAACCGCGCATCTTCAAGGGGTAATTCTCGAATTTCATGATAATCAAAAAGCCGTTCTGTATAAGACTTCGCTTCAGAAAACAATCTTGGGAGGCTTGGAAGTCCGGCAACGGCAGCTAGAAATGCCCAACCTTCTTGCCCAGCGCGATGAGTAACTGCAGCTAGAACAGCGAGTTCTTCTTCCTCCAGGTCTTGAGCTTCATCGACCAATAGTGTGAAGCCCAAGCCGAGATCTTGCGCTGCGCTGGAGACGTCGTGGACGAGTTTAAACATGTCAGATTCTAAGTTTCCTGAATCCGCACCTCCGCCTGGTTGATCACTTAGGTCGATACCAAAGCTGAAGTTTCCAGAATTAGGATCGAACGTTGTTTTGAAACTCGCGAGTGTTTTGAAAGCTTTTAGCATTCGTTCTTTTGCGCCTGGCCTTGCGAAATCTGCAAGAACTTGATGTAGCTCCAGGCTCAGTCTTTCCCGAAGAGTTTGTCCAGCCCCGGCTTCAAATTTAACTACTATCCATTCGTGTTTCTTTGCTTCTCTGGAAAATTCAGCAAGCAGAACGGTTTTGCCGACACCTCGTAAACCGTATAGGCAAAAAGATCTTGCGTCCCGACCATTTTCGATTCGCTGCAGACTAGATTTCCATCTGTCCAGAGTTTGGTCTCTTCCAACAAGTTCAGTCGGCTTTCGACCAGCGCCAGGGGAGTAAGGGTTCGTTCCATGTTCCATATGTAACATTTTATAAGTACTTATAAGAAAAAACTATAAATGCTTATAAATTGTTATAAACGGGTTCATGCGTAATCACTATTAACCCAAGAACCCCCGTAAGACTTCGTCAAACGGGGGTTCTGAATAGAGGGGCTAGTCCTTAAAAGGCTCCCACAGTGCGGTGGAGACATAGCGCTCGCCATAGTCGCAGACGATGGCAACGATGGTCTTGCCCTCGTTTTCGGGACGCTTAGCAACCTCGGTTGCTGCGTAGAAGATAGCTCCGGTGGAGATTCCAGCCAAGATGCCTTCTTCTGCAGCCAGACGGCGAGCAAACTCGATCGACTGGTCGAAGTTGACGTCGAATACCTCGTCATAGACGGTGGTGTCGAGGATGGGGGGCACGAAGTTCGCGCCAATGCCCTGGATCTTGTGAGGGCCAGGAGCGCCACCGTTGAGGATGGGGGACTCTTCAGGCTCAACAGCAATGATCTGAATGTTGGGGTTGAGTTCCTTGAGGCGCTGACCGGTTCCGGTGATGGTTCCACCAGTTCCCACGCCTGCTATGAAGATGTCTACCTTGCCGTCAGTGTCAGCCCAGACCTCTTCGGCAGTAGTTGCGCGGTGGATAGCTGGATTAGCAGCGTTCTCAAACTGACGAGCCAGGATTGCACCAGGAGTGTTTGCCACGATCTCTTCTGCGCGAGAAACAGCACCGCGCATTCCCTCAGAACCGGGGGTGAGGACAACTTCAGCACCGTATGCACGCACAAGAACGCGGCGCTCGATGCTCATGGTCTCGGGCATGGTCAAGATGACCTTGTAGCCACGAGCTGCACCTACGAGGGCGAGAGCGATACCGGTGTTACCGGAGGTTCCCTCAACGATGGTTCCACCTGGCTTGAGCTCACCAGACTTCTCTGCAGCGTCGATGATCGCCTTACCCAGGCGGTCCTTGACGGAGTTGCCGGGGTTGTAGAACTCAAGCTTGGCGTAAACCGTGGCGCCAGCGCCCTTGGTCAAGCTGTTGATGCGCACCAGCGGGGTGTTGCCAGTGAGCTCTGTGATGTTGTCATACAGACGAGCCACGATGAACCTGTTTCTCTACTAAGTGGGTGGTACTAAAGCGTTCTTTGATTATGTGGCACACACGCACCCCCGCATAGTTCTGTTACGTTCAAAGACATTATGAATTCCACACCGCACGCCGACGACATTGCCCTCGCTGATCTCCGTCAGTGGGCAATGCAGGTTCTGAGTGCTGCGGGCATTCTCGATGCTGATGTGGACGCCGAGCTCTTGATCGGTCACATTCTGGGCTGGAGCCGCGGTGAACTCGCCTCCAAGCTGGTCACGGGCTTCACCGTGCCAGGTGAATCCGCACTTGCTATTCGTCAATTGGTGGAGCGTCGGGCTGGCCGCGAACCGCTTCAACACATCTTGGGGGTCGCCTGGTTTAGGTCAATGACACTTCAGGTGGGCCCAGGAGTCTTTGTCCCGCGCCCAGAAACTGAGCAGCTTGCGGGCATGGCTATTGACGCTCTACGTTCTCTGGCGGAACCTTCGCCAATCGGTGTTGATCTGGGAACAGGTTCGGGCGCGATTGCACTCGCCATGGCAACCGAAGTTCCTCATGCCTCCATCTATGCCGTCGAGAAGAGCCCTGAAGCGCTCCCTTGGACGTCGAAGAACTTTTCTGCACTCGGTGGCAATAATGCTCACCTGGTTCCGGGCGACCTTGCAGGCGATGAGTTACTAGCGACCTTCCCTCATCTTGAAGGCTCTGTCGCAGTGATTGCGTCCAACCCTCCCTACATCCCCGTGGATGCCATTCCACGCGACCCAGAGGTTCAGCTCTTTGACCCCGAACTGGCTCTCTATGGCGGCCAGGACGGTCTTGACGTGGTGCGCCAGGTGTCCCAGGTGGCTTTAGTACTCGGGCGCCCTGGTGCCGCTCTCATGTTGGAGCATGGTGAATTGCAAGGCGCTGACATTCGAGAAATTCTCTCGGCTGACGGGTGGCGGGCTCCAGCAACACATCGCGACCTGACCGGTCGCGACCGCTACACAACAGCGACCCGCCCGTAGACTGAACCCTGACCTAAGGGGAGTTGACCTGTGGCTATTTCGCCGGACATCGCGGTGGCAATGTGCACTTACAACGGTGCGCAGTACATCGTGGAACAGCTAGAGAGCATGGCTGCTCAGACGCTCTTGCCTGCTGAAATCGTGGTCTCAGATGACGGCTCAGCAGACGGCACGATTGCTCTTCTCAAGCAAACCTGGGAACGCCTTTCTGAGCAAAGTTCTGAACTGCGCAAAGTGGAATTGACTGTGATCTCAAACAAGTCATCTTTGGGCGTCACCAAGAACTTCGAGCAGGCGATTTCTGCAACTACCAAGCCCTATATCTTCTTGGCAGATCAAGATGACCTGTGGTTCCCGCAGCGCTTGGAAGTCGAAACTTCCAGGCTGAAAGCTGGTGCAGGTTTCGTCTTTGGCGATGCCCAGTTGGTTAACTCCAGTGGTGAGCCACTAGGTCACTCACTTTTCGAAGCTCTATCTCTCTCTGCATCAGAACGAGCGGGGATTGTTTCACACCCCGTAGATGTTCTGATCAAGCGGAACATTGTGACCGGTGCTACTGCTGCCTTCTCACGTTCAGTCTTCGACAAAGCCGCACCTTTTCCCTCCGGCTGGGTTCATGATGAGTGGCTAGCCATGGTTGCTGCACTGTCAGATGAGAAGTTCGCTGTGACGGAATCATTGATTGGCTATCGCCAACATGATTCCAACCAGATTGGTGTGAAGAAGAACACACTCTCCACCCGCATGGCCAAGCTACGCGCTGAAGGGGCAGAACGTAATGCTCGCCTGTTGACTCGAATCACGTCTCTTTCAGAACGCTCTAATGTCCTCGGAGCTTCTGCTACTGCACAATCGCTGATTTCGTCTTCGCTGAAGTTACAACAAGCGCGTTCTGCCTACCCGCGTAGTAGAGCTATTCGCTGGGTTCCTGTGCTGGGGCAAGTCATCACAGGTCGTTATTTCCGAGTGAGTAATGGACCCCGTGATGTACTGCGTGATTTGGTTCAGCCGCTCTAAGGCGCTGTTCCAACTTCGCTTTAAACTTCGACGCGTAAACTGTCAGAGTTATGTCTCGCATCTACGACTGCTCGGATAATTCCGAACTCCTCACCGGCATGCGGCTTGCTCGCCAAGCCGTGGCGAAGGGTCAGCTTGTCGTAATCCCTACGGACACTGTCTATGGCGTAGGAGCTAATGCATTCAGTCCAGAAGCAGTGCAACTGCTTCTGGAGGCCAAAGGTCGCGGGCGCCAGTCGCCTCCTCCCGTGTTGATGCCTTCAGCAGCAACCATGGATGGGCTTGCGCAGAACATTCCTGACGAAGTTCGCGCTCTTGCTGCAGTCTTCTGGCCTGGCGGACTCACTATCGTGCTCGAGGCACAGCCTTCACTGGCCTGGGACTTGGGAGATACCAACGGCACAGTTGCTGTTCGTGTTCCCGCCCACCCAGTCGCATTGGAACTCCTTGCCGAGACCGGACCACTTGCTGTTTCTTCAGCAAACCTGACTGGCCAGCCTGCGGCCACGACTGCAGCTGGCGCACATGACCAGCTAGGTGCTCGTGTTGAGGTTTATCTCGATGGGGGAGAAGCAACTGCCGGCCAGGCATCCACCATCGTGGATGCCACAAGCTTGTCTCGTGGTGAAGGCGGAATCCGTATTCTTCGCGACGGTGTCATTAGTGCTGCGCAGCTAAGAGAAGTCATCGGAGACACCCTCGAGCCAGCAACTGAAGCGGTGGGCTAACTCCGTGTTCATGCTGGCTTTGATGGCCTGCGCTTCGGCAGTGGTCACCTTTGGGTTCTCATATGTGATTCGTCGCCTGAGTCTGAAGTACAAGCTCTATCCCAAGATTCGTGAACGTGACGTTCACACCCGCCCCACCCCTCGTTTGGGTGGCGTGGCAATGTTCCTCGGAATCGTGCTGACGTTTGCCATCGCAAGCCAGATTCCTTTCTTCCGTGTCGTCTTCGCTGACCCCGGGCCTGCCCTCGCAATCATGGGGGCTGCGTTCCTCATTGTGGTGGTCGGTGTTCTCGACGACCTCTGGGATTTGGACTGGACCATCAAGCTTGCTGCGCAGTTGGGTGTTGCTGCTCTCGTTGCATGGCAGGGTGTTCAGATTCTGTCTCTGCCCATCGGTGGCATCACAGTGGGTTCACCCACCATGTCGTTCTTGCTGACCATCTTTGTCATTGTTCTGGTGATGAATGCCGTCAACTTCATTGACGGCCTCGATGGGCTTGTTGCCGGTGTCTCGTTGATTTCCAACGGTGTCTTCTTGATCTATAGCTACCTGCTTGCGCGAGAGACCAGCCCATCCAACTACTTCAACCTTGCTTCGCTGATTGCTGCCGTGTTGGTGGGTGCGTGTGCTGGATTCTTACCCTTCAACTGGCACCGAGCTCGTTTGTTCATGGGAGATGCCGGCTCCATGCTGGTGGGTCTGCTCATGGCAGTGGCCGGTATTGCGGTGACGGGCCAGATTGATCCCGGTGGGTTCACGGAGACGGGCCTAGGTAAGTCTCAGTTGCTACCTGCATTCCTGCCCATCATGTTGCCGTTTGCCATTTTGCTGTTGCCTTTGGCTGACTTCTCACTCGCCGTTTTGCGCCGCGTGAGCGCGGGCAAGTCTCCGTTTACAGCTGACCGCAAACACTTGCACCACCGGCTGCTCGACATGGGGCACTCTCACCTGCAAGCAGTGCTGATCCTCTATAGCTGGACTGCTGTTGTTTCCATCGGCTTCTTGCTGTTCTTCATTGTGAAGCCCTATGCCATTGCCGTGGTGTTCTTGATTGTGGGAACGATTGTCAGCGCTGTGTTGACCATCCTGCCTTTGACTCGTCGCCAGCGTGTGGAGAAGACAATCCAGTCGCTCAAGGACGACGCTGTACTAGCGGAATATGACCCTCTGGATGCAGCCAGCAACAAGTTCGAAGACGACGTTCCTGTTCCTGCCGAAGAAATCATTGCCGGTGCTACCGGCCAGATTGACTTGGGCGGAACCGTGAAGCGCGGGTCTTCCAAGAAACCAGCCTCCGTTTCTAAACCCAAGTTCGCAGATGAGAAAGATAAAGACAAGTAGTCATGACTAATCCTGAAACCTCACGCGTTCTTCCTCCCGGTGTTCCCAGCTCTGTTCCTGTGCTGCGTCGCACGTTGGCCTATGGCTTCGCTTTCGCCGCAGCTATTGCTGTGGTGGGCGGAGTCATTGGCCTGCTCGTTGCCGGTCCGACCGCTGCCTGGTCTGCGGTTATTGGTGCAGCAATGGCCGGTGTGTTTCTTGGGATCACAGCGCTGAGCATTCTGGTTGCGGTTCGCTATGACATCGTGGCGTTCTTCGGCATCGTGCTGGGCGCCTGGTTGTTGAAGTTTGTGGCGTTCATCGTGGCAGCGCTTGCGCTGCGCGACCAGCCCTGGATCAACCCGACTGCCCTGTTCTTGTCTCTCATCGCCGGCGTCATTGCCTCGCTGGTGGTGGACGTGATGGTCGTGATGAAGACCCGCATGCCCTACGTTTCAGACCTCAGTCGTTAGCTTCAGTCAGCGGCCTCGCTGCTCTTGAAATATCCTGTCGGTTCGTGTTCCTATTTCTCGGTTAGATGCTCTAAAGTAGAAATATAAGCTTCCTTTTTCTACGTCAGGAGTCACCATGGGTACTTACGTAGAGAGGCTCTGGCAACCAGAAGACACTGGTGGACTCAGCCGCAAAGATCGAGCAGCGGGGCGCTATCTGGCTTATGTTCCAGACGAGCTCAGCCTGCGGTTGCCTCAACTGGGTGAACGCGCACAATCTGCAGCAGAAGATGCATTGGTGGTGTTGGCCCGCGCTGATGAGAGAGTGGGCAGCCGTGGTGGCTATTTGAGCCATTTACTTATCCGCTCCGAAAGCATCTCCTCATCCTGGATTGAAGGTAACCGAGTCACCCCCAAAAAACTTGCTATCGCAGAATCGTTGAGACAGGGGACTCAAGCCGCACTTGATGTTGTGGCAAATGTTCGCGCAACTGAACAAGCAATAGCTGAACTCTCGGAACACACCCGCGAGATCACAACGGCTGACCTGTGTGCGCTTCAGCATGTGATTGAGCCACGACTTGAATATGGGCTCCGCACAGAACAGAACTGGGTGGGGGGATCTGGTTGGAGCCCGCTGAGGGCCCAGTTTGTGCCGCCGCCAGAGAGTGATGTGCCACGCCTCGTTGACAACTTGGCACAATTCATCACCGCCACCGAGGGGAATCCGGTTGTGCGGGCAGCCATTGCTCACGCTCAGTTTGAAACCATTCACCCTTTCGTTGATGGCAACGGTCGAACAGGTCGAGCGCTCATTCACTCAGTGCTCAAAAGAGCAGATGCGGTGAGGAACTCTCTCATTCCCATCAGTACAGTTTTTGCCGGAAATGTGGACGCATATATTTCTGGGTTGACGGGATTCCGCCAAGAACCTGCTTTGTTAGACGACTGGGTCATTGCATTTGCTGAAGCGACGGAACGTGCCGCCGCAAATGCTGTGAAGTTAGCTCAGCTCGTTTCTGAACTAGATGAAGAACTAGCCGAGCAATTCGTTTCTTTTCGGCGTGAAAGTGGTGTTGTCCCCAATGCACCGCGTCGTGATGCGGTGACGGTCAAAATACTTGACTCTCTTGCAGCGGAACCGGTGTTGACTGCGGAGTCTGTCACAAGCAGATTTGGTGTTTCGCTGGCATCTGCACACCGGGCACTGGGAGAGCTTGAAGCGGCGAAAATACTCTCCCGCACCAAGGATCACAAGGGTAAGTTGCTCTGTTGGACTGCTGATCGGTACCTCTCTCTCGTGGCGTTGACAGAACGCAGCAATCGCGTGGGCGGCGTCGATACGCAAGGAAAGAAAATTCGTCTCGGACCGCCGGCTCCCGCACGGGAGCAGTAGGCCAACGCAGACAGAACATTCCGCTGACCGGTAAGTCTTTTTTAGATTGGGTCAGCCGCACTTTTTCCCTGTAAAGTCTTGAGTAATCCCTCGCACCATCTGCGGATCAATCACCCACGTTTCGACAACGAAGCCAAACGAGATTGAACTGCTGGGGGATCCCGCATGTTCGTCGACGCGAGAGCAGAAGCTCCACGCCCCGAAACAGGAGATAGCGCTGCTAGTAAACGCTGTAACCAAGCTCGTCACCTCGACAGAGGGCGACTCGAGCTTTCACGGGCCGTCGATCAACGAGTTCTTCCCTGACGCGATCTTCTTTGCTGGTACTCCTTTCGAGATCAACCGCATCATCCTGATCCGCTTCGTCATGGCAGCGCTGGTCATCCTGCTGTTCTGGCTTGCTACGCGCAACATGAAGCTTGTTCCTGGCAAGGGACAGTCGCTGGCTGAAATGGCACTGGACGTTGTCCGCGTCAACATTGCCGAAGACCTCTTGGGTAAGAAGGACGGCAAGCGCTTCCTTCCCCTGCTCACCGCCATCTTCTTTACTGTTCTGGCTATGAACATCCCGGGTATTTTCCCCGGTATGAACGTAGCCGGTTCGTCACTTGTTGGTCTTCCTTTGACCTTGGCCATCGTGGCATACGTCACCTTTATCTATGCCGGTCTGAAGAAGCACCCTGGTGCGTTCTTGAAGAACTCGTTCTTCCCCCCAGGAGTTCCCTGGCCTATCTACATCATCGTGACTCCGATTGAGTTCTTCTCGATCTTCATCCTGCGTCCGATTACTCTGGCTCTTCGTCTTCTGATGAACATGGTTGCCGGTCACCTTCTTCTGGTGCTCTGCTTCTCAGCTACAGACTTCTTCTTCTTCTCTGTCGCTCTCGACGACGCGGGCTGGGCTCGTTTCTTCGGTCTCGGCACGTTTGCCTTCGGCTTCGTTTTCTCGGTCTTCGAGATTCTTGTTGCTGTGCTCCAGGCATACGTCTTCACCCTGCTTACAACGGTCTACATCCAGCTCGCGCTGGCTGAGGAACACTAACGGGTCTGGCATCCGCCAGTCTCGACCACACGGAAGGAAACAATCGTGGACGCAACATCGGTTCTCGCCGAAATCAACGGCAACATTGCCACCGTCGGCTACGGTCTCGCAGCCATTGGCCCCGCTATCGGCGTAGGTATCGTCGTCGGCAAGACCATCGAGTCGGTTGCACGCCAGCCTGAACTTGCTGGTCGTCTTCAGGTTCTGATGTACCTGGGTATCGCTTTCACCGAGGCACTTGCCTTCATCGGTATCGCGACCTACTTCATCTTCACCAACTAGTCATCTACCCGTTCGACACGGAGGCATCATGCTTCAGGCACTAATCGTGGCTTCAACAGAGGAAACACCAAACCCTCTGTTGCCAGCACCGTACGACATGGTTTGGTCGGCGGTCGTCTTCGCGATCATCCTCATCTTCTTCTGGAAGAAGGTGCTCCCCAACGTTTCAGCCATGCTGGAAGCGCGCGGAGCAGCTATCGAGGGAAACATCGAGAAGGCAGATGCTGCTCAGCGTGAAGCTGAGGAAGCCCTTGCTAAGTACACCGCGCAGCTCGCTGACGCACGTGCTGAGGCAGGCAAGATCCGCGACGCTGCTCGTGCAGACGGCGCCAAGATCGTGACTGAGGCAAAGGATCTCGCGTCAACCGAGGCAGCTCGCATCACTGCGACTGCAAAAACTCAGATCGAAGCAGAGCGCCAGTCGGCACTCGTTTCGCTCAAGAGTGAGGTTGGCTCGCTGGCCATCGACCTAGCTTCGGGCGTTATCGGTGAGGCTCTCACCGATGACAAGAAGTCCAAGGCTCTCGTTGACCGCTTCCTCGCTGACCTCGCAGCTTCGGAGAAGGCAGCTAAGTAATGGGTAGCGCAAGCAGACACGCAATCACTAGCTCCAAGGCAGCACTTGCTGGCTTGGGAGCAAAGGCAAACCTGGCATTGGGCGAACAGCTCTTTGCTGCTGGTCGTGCCTTCGCTGAGTCTGCCCAATTGCGCGCTGTACTAGCTGACCCTGCTGTTCCTGCAGCCGACAAGTCTTCCCTTCTGGGCAAGGTTTTCGGCAAGGGACTGGATGCCACCGCATCCAAGCTGCTGGGACAGATCGTCTCTGATCGCTGGTCGAGCCAGGATGACCTGCTCGCCGGTGTCGAAGAAATCGCTATCCGCGCTGCTGTGTCGGGTTCCAAGAAGAATGAAGCTGTAGACGCTGAGCTGTTCGCGTTCTCTCGTGCCGTGTCGAGCGACGCAGAACTCGAGCTCAGCCTTGGTTCCAAGCTTGGTAACCCCGACGCTAAAGCCGCTCTCGTAGTAAAGCTGCTCAAGGGCAAGGCATCGGCGGCAACTATTGCCATCGTGTCTGCGCTTGTTCAGCAGCCTCGTGGTCGCCGCATTGGCGCCCTGCTCTCTTACGCAGCAGACATTGTTGCGGACCAGGCAGGCGCATCCATTGCAACCGTGACCAGTGCGCAGCCTATTGCTGCAGCGCAGCTCACCAGCCTGGGCAAGTCCCTGGCGAAGGTCTACGGACGCGAGCTCAACATCAACCTCATCATTGATCCTGCGATTATCGGTGGCCTGCGCGTGCAGGTTGGCGATGACGTGATTGATGGTTCAGTTTCGTCCCGTATTCAAGAACTGCGACTCCAGCTCGCTGGATAGCCGGTAACACTTACCAAAACCTCTCAGTCAACCGACTGAATCAGACAAGGAAAACACAATGGCAGAACTTACGATCAGCCCCAACGAGATCCGCGACGCTCTCAAGGACTTCGTTTCTTCCTACAAGCCCACCAAGGCTTCGAAGAACGAAGTTGGCCACGTCATCGACGCAGCCGACGGTATCGCACACGTTGAGGGCCTGCCCGGTGTGATGGCTAACGAGCTCATCCGCTTCGCAGATGGCACTCTTGGTCTCGCCCTGAACCTCGACGAGAACGAGATCGGTGTTGTTGTCCTCGGTGAGTTCACCGGCATCGTGGAAGGTATGGAAGTAACCCGCACTGGCGAGGTTCTCTCCGTTCCCGTTGGCGAAGGCTACCTCGGTCGCGTGGTTGACCCACTCGGTAACCCCATCGATGGTCTCGGTGACATCAAGAAGATTGAGGGCCGTCGTGCTCTCGAGCTCCAGGCTCCTGGCGTTATGCAGCGTAAGTCGGTACACGAGCCCATGCAGACCGGTATCAAGGCTATTGACGCCATGATCCCCGTTGGTCGTGGACAGCGTCAGCTCATCATTGGTGACCGTCAGACCGGTAAGACCGCTATCGCGATCGACACCATCATCAACCAGAAGGCTAACTGGGAGTCCGGCGACACCAACAAGCAGGTTCGCTGCATCTACGTTGCTATCGGCCAGAAGGGTTCCACGATTGCTGCTGTAAAGGGCGCACTCGAGGACGCTGGCGCAATGGAGTACACCACCATCGTGGCTGCTCCTGCATCTGACCCCGCAGGTTTCAAGTACCTTGCCCCTTACACAGGTTCTGCCATTGGTCAGCACTGGATGTACGGCGGCAAGCACGTTCTCATCATTTTCGATGACCTCTCCAAGCAGGCAGAGGCTTACCGTGCCGTATCGCTGCTGCTTCGCCGTCCACCAGGACGTGAGGCATACCCCGGTGACGTCTTCTACTTACACTCCCGTCTGCTGGAGCGTTGTGCAAAGCTCTCTGACGAGCTTGGTGCAGGTTCGATGACCGGTCTTCCCATCATTGAGACCAAGGCAAACGACGTCTCGGCATACATCCCCACCAACGTGATCTCGATCACCGACGGCCAGATCTTCCTGCAGTCCGACCTGTTCAACGCGAACCAGCGTCCGGCAGTTGACGTAGGTATCTCGGTTTCTCGTGTGGGTGGTGACGCTCAGGTCAAGTCGATCAAGAAGGTCTCCGGTACCTTGAAGCTCGAACTGGCTCAGTACCGTTCACTCGAGGCATTCGCAATGTTCGCATCTGACCTCGACGCCGCAAGCCGTCGTCAGCTGGCACGTGGTGCTCGTCTGACCGAACTGCTCAAGCAGCCTCAGTACACTCCTTACCCCGTTGAAGACCAGGTTGTCTCCATCTGGGCAGGTACCACCGGCAAGCTCGATGAGGTTCCTGTTGAGGACATCCTGCGCTTTGAGCGTGAGTTCCTGGACTACCTCGGTCGCAAGACCAAGGTTCTGACCACTCTGCGCGACACCAACGTGCTCGATGACAAGACTGTGGAAGACCTCGAGAAGGCCGTTGTTGCCTTCAAGAAGGAATTCCAGGCGGGCGACGGTTCTTCACTGGCTTCGGTTGGTAAGGAAGAATTCACCGCTATCGATGCTGACGACGTCAAGCAGGAAAAGATCGTCAAGAAGAAGCGCTAAGCGCCTTCTTCACTGACATCAACCACATTTAGAGAAACCACAGGAGAGACATGGGAGCGCAACTTCGGGTCTATAGGCAGAAAATTCGTTCTGCCCAGACGACCAAGAAGATCACGCGTGCAATGGAGCTGATCTCTGCCTCGCGCATTCAAAAAGCGCAGGCACGTGTTCTGCAGTCCACGCCCTACTCGCGTGCGATTACTCGCGCCGTGTCGGCCGTTGCCACGTATTCCAACGTGTCACACATCCTCACCACTGAGCCTGAAAAGATTCAGCGCGCGGCGATTGTGATTCTGGCTTCAGACCGCGGTCTTGCTGGTGCTTTCAGCTCGCAGGTTCTGCGCGAATCGGAGCAGCTCGCAGAGCTTCTTCGTGAGCAGGGCAAGGAAGTTGTCTACTTCCTGGTTGGCCGCAAGGCAAACGCTTACTTCTCCTTCCGCCAGCGTCCCGCTGAGCGTGTATGGACCGGTGGCACAGACCAGCCCGTATTCGAAACCGCCCAGGAAATCGCTGGTGCAGTTCTCGAAAGCTTCCTGCGCGACTACGCAGACGGTGGTGTGGACGAAATCCACGTTGTGTACAACCGTTTCGTCTCCATGGTTTCTCAGGTTCCTCACGTCGTTCGCATGCTTCCTTTGGAAGTTGTCGAAGGCGTGGACGAGCCTGGTGATGACGAGGTTCTTCCTCTCTACGAGTTCGAACCCGAGGCTGACAAGGTACTGGACGCACTGCTTCCGGTCTACATCGAAAGCCGCATCTACAACGCGATGTTGCAGTCGGCTGCGTCCGAGCACGCGAGCCGTCAGCGCGCAATGAAGTCGGCAAGCGACAACGCCGACAAGTTGATCCGCGACTACACCCGTCTGGCGAACAACGCTCGTCAGTCCGAGATCACCCAGCAAATTTCCGAAATCGTTGGTGGCGCCGACGCCCTGTCGTCCGCCAAGTAACACAGACTTTCCAAACCCGGTAAGAGAGAAGAAGAGCAATGGCAGCAGCACCAGCTACTAAGGCTAAGACCCCCGCAAAGGCAGCACCTGCTAAGAAAGCAGCGGCTCCTAAGAAGGCAGCAACCGCAACCGGTCGCATCGCCCGCGTGAACGGTCCCGTCGTCGACATCGAGTTCCCACACGACTCGATCCCCGGCATCTACAACGCCCTGGAGACCACGGTCGTCATCGGCACCGAGAGCACCAAGCTCGTCCTCGAGGTTGCTCAGCACCTCGGCGATGACCTCGTGCGTGCCATTGCCCTCAAGCCCACCGACGGTCTCGTGCGCGGCCAGGAAGTCACCGACACTGGTGCTCCTATCTCCGTGCCCGTTGGTGACGTCACCAAGGGTAAGGTTTTCAACGTCACCGGCGACATCCTCAACGGTAAGCCCGGCGACAAGGTTGAAATCAAGGAGCGCTGGCCCATCCACCGCACACCTCCAGCATTCGACCAGCTCGAGTCCAAGACTCAGCTCTTCGAAACTGGTATCAAGGTCATCGACCTTCTGACCCCCTACGTTCAGGGTGGAAAGATTGGTCTGTTCGGTGGTGCCGGTGTGGGTAAGACCGTTCTGATTCAGGAAATGATTCAGCGTGTAGCTCAGGACCACGGTGGTGTATCGGTATTCGCCGGTGTTGGTGAGCGTACCCGTGAAGGTAACGACCTTATCCACGAAATGGAAGAAGCAGGCGTCTTCGACAAGACCGCCCTCGTCTTCGGCCAGATGGATGAGCCACCAGGAACTCGTCTTCGTGTAGCACTGTCTGCTCTGACCATGGCGGAATACTTCCGTGACGTTCAGAAGCAGGACGTTCTGCTCTTCATTGACAACATCTTCCGTTTCACCCAGGCAGGTTCTGAAGTTTCGACACTTCTCGGTCGTATGCCTTCTGCTGTGGGTTACCAGCCCAACCTGGCTGACGAAATGGGTATCCTCCAGGAGCGCATTACCTCGACTCGTGGTCACTCGATTACCTCGCTGCAGGCTATTTACGTTCCTGCGGATGACTACACCGACCCTGCTCCAGCGACTACCTTCGCCCACCTCGATGCAACCACCGAGCTTTCTCGTGAAATCGCATCGAAGGGTCTCTACCCTGCTGTGGACCCACTGACCTCGACCTCGCGCATCATGGACCCTCGCTACTTAGGTGAAGACCACTACCGCGTTGCGACCACCGTCAAGGCGATCCTCCAGAAGAACAAGGAACTCCAGGAAATCATCGCGATTCTTGGTGTTGACGAGCTCTCTGAAGAAGACAAGATCACCGTTTCGCGCGCACGTCGTATTCAGCAGTTCCTCTCGCAGAACACCTACATGGCGAAGAAGTTCACCGGTGTTGAAGGTTCGACCGTTCCTCTCAAGGACACCATCGAATCCTTCGACGCGATTGCTAAGGGTGAATTCGACCACGTAGCTGAGCAGGCCTTCTTCAACGTGGGTGCAATCTCCGACGTTGAAGAGCAGTGGGCAAAGATCCAGAAGGAAAACGGCTAATCATGGCTTCTTCTCTCCTTCAGGTCAGCGTCGTAGCTGCCGACCAGGAAGTCTGGTCTGGCGCAGCCACTATGGTTGTTGCCAAGACCAGCGAGGGCGAGATCGGTATCCTTCCCGGACACGAACCTATGCTGGCGATTCTCGCCGGCGGTGAAGTTCGCGTCACTGCTGAGGACGGCTCGAAGATCACTGCTAACGCAGCTGGTGGTTTCCTTTCGGTTGAAAACAACAACGTTTCTGTTGTTGCCTCTGCCGCAGAATTGGTTGGCTAACGCTCAACCACACAAACGCTGATGCCCGCGGTTGAAGACTTGCTCTTCCCGTGGGTGTTTGCACTTAAGGACTACGCACTTATGGAAACGCAGTGTTGATTCTGTTGCCACCTTCGGAAACGAAGCGTGATGGGGGAGAAGGTGCTCCGTTGGAGCAGCTACTTGCTGAATCAGCCCTGTCTTTCCCCGAACTCAACCCCATTCGCAAGCGTGTGGTGGCCGCAACAGTGTCATTGGCTCGCAAACCCAAGGTGTGTGCTGAGGTGTTGAAACTCAGCCCCAAGCAAATGGGGGAGGTTGACCGCAACAAAGCGGTCAAGACTTCAACGACCATGCCTGCCATTGATCGCTACACCGGCGTGCTCTATGACGGCCTGGCTGCGATGAACCTTGACGAAAATGCTCGGAAATTCTTGGCAGAGAACGTCATGATCCAGTCAGCGCTCCTGGGCCCCGTGGGAGCGTTAGAACCCATCCCGGCATATCGGCTTTCCTTCGACTCCAAATTGCCTGCATTGGCTGCTGGAAGCCTCAAGAAGGCATGGGCTGAGGCTGGGCGCAAAGCGATTGCCAAGAAACTCAAGGCAGAACCTCAGCTGGTTCTTGATCTTCGCTCTGAGGGGTACTCAGCCCTTGCTCCTCTCGTTCCAGCTGAAAACACCGTCTATCTCCGCGTGGTGACAAAAGGCGAGAATGGCCAGCTGCGAGCACTGAATCACTTCAACAAGAAGGGCAAGGGCGAGTTTGTTCGTGCCCTGGCTAAAGATTCCGCACACACAAGCACCATCACCACCGTTGAGGAGCTCATTACCTGGGCAGCTTCCAAGAACATGATGATGGAGCGCGGAACTGAAGCAACTGCTGAGTGGCCTGCAGAGCTCAACCTCGTGGTTTCTGGAGTAGTTCAGAAGCTCTGCTGATCTGAGCAGTGAGCCAACACTTTTGCTATCATATTTGATAGCAAAAGGAGGCATGGGTGTACGCAGGCAAAGAATTAAATCGAGCCCGCCTGGAAAGAGGGCTTACGTTGCGCAAGCTCGCAGCTTTTGCCGGTACTTCCTCGGCAGCAATCAGCCAGATTGAGACTGGAAAAAGAGGAGTGAGCTTTGAGAGATTACAAAGTTTGCTTAATCTGACTGAACATCGCCTGGTGACCATTCCCACAAAAGCTAAAACGCCTGGCGAAGTTGCAGAGTTCATCCGTGACGCTTTAGTTGCTGAGAATCCTGTGCGTGCGTATCGAGCATTCATCGCGTACAGCATTACTTTGTTGCGCTTAGATCCTGTGGTGCGGTTGGCGTTGACGCTTAATCGGCCTGAGTCAACCGGCGACCCTGTCTATGACGCAGCAATCGCTGCACTCATTCAGCACTGGCTTTCACACGATTCGCTACCAGCGCCCACATGGGTACATGAAGATTCCTTGACTCTTCCTTTTCCAGCTCATTTAGGGGAGCGGGTCCCTTCACATGATGAGGTGCCACCTGCATTTCTTGAACACAATGTGTTGTTTCCCCTTGAAACATTGGTAAATCCCGTCTTCTGAACACCAACCCTCTGAATTCTTCGATATTTCTCTCGAGCATCTGGCTTAAGCGGAGCGGGTGTGGATAACTCCTGAGGCGGTTGTGAGGGAACGGGCATGATTTCTTCATGTCCGATTCCATCTCCCGCATCGTTGGTGCTGTGCGCGCCAAGGCACATGACAGTGTTACCGCGACGTCTACTCTGTCTCCAGATCTTGAGCAGTTGTTGCGAGATGAGATTCTTCGGGATGGAACCCACAACTCAGGCGCTCCCCTCAACGATGAGGAACTTCGTTCTCTCGCTATGGCGGAACTCAATGGATTCGGTGCCCTTCAGCCCCTGCTGGAAGACCCCTCTATCGAGGAAATTTGGATTAATAGCCCCACTGAGATCTTTGTTGCACGAAATGGTGTTTCCGAGCTCACAGAGCTTTCGTTTTCTGAAACTCAGGTTCGCGACCTGGTTGAGCGCATGCTGCAGGCTTCTGGGCGCCGCGTTGATATGACGTCACCCTTTGTGGACGCTTCTTTGCCCGATGGCTCTCGTCTTCACGTGACTATTCCTGACATCACATCCAAGTATTGGGCTGTGAACATTCGGAAGTTCTCGAAGAACGTGCGTGATTTGGCACATCTCGTCGAGAGTGGTTCCCTCACGCGTCAAGCGGCAGAGTTCCTCCGCATGAGTGTTTTAGCCAGGCAGAACATCTTGGTGTGTGGTGCAACGCAGGCAGGTAAGACCACCATGCTCAATGCGCTGCTTCGTTCTTCACGTGAAAACGACCGCATCATCACAGTAGAAGAAACTTTTGAATTGAACTTTGACGCACGTGATTGCGTAGCAATGCAGTGTCGCCAGGCAAGCCTCGAGGGCACCGGTGAAATCACTCTTCGTCGCTTGATCAAAGAAGCCTTGCGTATGCGCCCAGACAGATTGGTCGTGGGAGAAGTTCGCGAGGCTGAGAGCTTGGATCTGCTCATTGCTTTGAACAGCGGACTCCCTGGGGCGTGTTCACTCCACGCCAATAGCGCTCAGGATGCCCTCACTAAGCTCTGCACACTGCCTTTACTTGCCGGTCGCAACATTGACTCCAGCTTCGTTGTTCCCACCGTGGCGAGCTGTATTGATGTGGTCGTTCACTGTGAGCTCGATCGTTTTGGCCGTCGTCGCGTGAGCGAAATCATTTCACCCACAGGTCGCGTTGTTGATGGGGAGATTGAGGCGACAGTTATCTTCCACCTTGTTGATGATGTTTTGGTTGCAACCGGTGATGCTCCTGTGCGCCTAGACAAGTTTGAGCTTACGAACTTGAACCCACGAATCGTGTTGGATGCAGCATGAGACTGTCATCTCTAGAAATACTTGGCATCTTCCTAGGTGCCAGTGCTGGGCTGGGCATTTTTCTCATTGTTTCCAGCAGGTTGTGGCCCAGGAAAGTACAAGTAGAAAAAGTGTCATCTCCCTCCCGTCTCACTCGCGGACTCAACGAGACGGCTTTGCAGTTGGGGATGAAACCCTCTGTTTTGGTTGTTTTGTGCACAGTGTTGGCAGTTATTGGTGGTGCTATAGCGTGGGCGATCACCGGTGTTGCTGTGTTGAGTGTGGTGCTGGCTGGAACTGCAGCAATGCTGCCGGTGATGTTTGCCGCCAGCCGGCGGGCTGTAGCGCGCAAAGCATTGCGAAACCAGTGGCCAGATGTAGTGGATGCCCTGATATCCGCCATTCGTTCAGGTGCCAATATTCCTGATGCTGTGGTTTCCCTGGCGGGTTTCTCTTCGAAGGCCGTCAGCACACCCGTTGCTCTTTTTGCCCAGGATTACAAGGTTTCTGGCAACTTTGAGCTTGCTGCGAAGGATCTCAAAGCTCGTTGGGCGAACCCCAACGGGGATCGCATTATTGAAACTCTGCGCCTGGGTCGTGAACTCGGTGGAACAGAAATCACCACTGTCCTGGGCTCTCTCGGTTCTCACCTGCGAGCAGAATCTGCTCTGCGCCAAGAAGTGGAAGCGCGCCAAGGATGGATTCGTCTGGCAGCTCGCATTGGCGTGATGGCACCGTGGATTGTTCTGGTGCTCCTCTCAACTCGTCCAGAGGCAGCCCAGGCCTATAACTCAGGGGCCGGAATTGTGCTCATTCTGATTGGGCTGGGTGTGAGCATGCTGGCGTATCGCATCATGTCTGCAGTGGGCTACCTCCCAGATGAGAAGAGGTGGCTCGCATGAGTTCGCTCGGTGCGTGGGGTATTGGACTGGGTGCCCTCTTTGGGCTGGGTGTGTGGATCATTCTCACCACGCTGCCCAGATTCCGCAGTGCCTCATTGCAGAGGCGCGTGGCACACATGGTTGCCGACATCTCTCCTCAGGCCTATGCCGATGTGACAGAGAAGAGTTCAGCGCCACTGCCACAGTTTGATTTTGGGGTGAGGAGCCTCAAGGCAAGTCTGGTTGTGATGAGTGAGAAGTTTGCTGGCCCAGCAGATGTTCTCCAGCTAGATCTTGCTCGGGCGGGGTCTGCGCTGAGTGTTTCAGAGTTCCGTGCCCGTCAGGTTACATGGGGATTGTGGGGTGCGGCTGCAGGTCTTGTTGTGGATGGCGCGGTTGCGTTTGTCACTCAGCCCAGCTTTATTGCTTATGTCGTAGTACCTGTCATTGGTTCACTCGTGGGATACCTCAGTGTGCTCTACTTCCTCGGCTACGCAGCGAAGTCTCGCGTGAAACGCATCGAGGCCCAGTTGCCTGCGGTGTGGGAATTCTTGTCCTTGAGCCTTTCCGCAGGAGAAGGTCTGCCTGATGCTTTGCGTCGCATGGCAACCATCGGTCACGGTGACATCACCGATGAATTCCGGGTGGTTGTGCTGGATGTCCAGATGGGTATCCCGATGGCAACAGCGCTGCAGACATTAGAACGCAAGCTCAAGATTTCAGCTCTTTCCCGAGGCATAGAGCAGATCCTGGGTGCGCTGAATCGTGGAACACCGGTGTCTGCTGTTCTTCAGGCTCATGCTCTGGATGCCCGGGAAGACTCCAAGCGCAGGTTGCTGGAGAGTGCAGGCCAAAAAGAAGTAGCCATGCTGGTGCCGCTGGTGTTCTTGATTCTCCCCGTCACCATCGTTTTTGCCGTATTCCCTGGATTACTCGTTATTCAATCGGGCTTTTAGCCCACAACGAAAGAAGAAAGAAATGAACAACATCATTGCTCGTATGAGCGCCAAGATCAGCTCCAAAGTCACAGATGAGCGTGGAGATGTGCCCGGATGGGTCCTCATCACGCTGATGACGGCCGGGCTCGTCGTTGCTATCTGGGCCATTGCGGCACCTGCCTTGGGCACTGTCTTTGATCAAGCCATTTCACGCGTTGTGAGCTTCTAGGACACATCATGAAGGCAGTGTTGGGACGCGTGCTCGAAAGAGTGCGCCATGAAGAGAGCGGCTCGGCTGTGGTCGAGTTTGTCTTTGTGGGCATTCTGCTGACCTTCCTCACCCTGGGTGTTCTGCAATTGGGGCTTGCACTGCATGTGCGCAACACGATTCAAGATGCGGCATCTGAAGGGGCGAGGTGGGGAGCACTGATCGACTCCACCCCTGCAGATGGTGTGCAAAGAACGAAAGAGCTCATCACTACGGCAGTAGGGGAGCAATATGCCAAGGACATTTCTATCGCAAGCCAGCAGTGGATGGGTGCACCTGCCACCGTAATCACTGTCAAAGCTCCTCTGCCCATGATTGGGCTGTGGGGTCCTGCCTCTTCCATGGAGGTGAGCGGGCATGCAGCTACCGAAGTTCTTAACTAATGACGAAGGGTCTGCTTCGCTTGAATTCATCACTGCAGGAATGCTGCTTCTGATTCCTTTGGTGTATCTGGTAGTGGCAGTGGGGGCTGTGCAAGGCGCCACGTTGGCTACTGAAGGTGCCGCTAGACAGGCAGCACGAGTTTATGTGGAGTCTCCAGATCAAGACACTGCCATCAAGAGAGCTCAACAGGCCATTGACTTCGCGCTCGCCGACTACGGCCTGGACTCGAAGCAAGCAGACGTCACCATCACATGCACATCAAGCTGTTTAGAACCAGAGTCGCTCGTGAGTATTGGTGTGGGTGTCAAAGTGGTGATGCCACTAGTTCCAGCTGTGCTCAACCTCGATCAAGCAGCCGTTGTTCCAGTCTCCTCTCAAGCTAGCCAAGTTGTCTCTCGCTTCCACAGAGTCCGTTAATGTTCGGAAAACGTATTCATTCAGAGGAAGAGGGATCTAGCCTGATCCTCATCATCTTTGCTGGGCTCATTGGGCTCGCTGTCATTTTGGGCACGGTGGCTGCCACCAGCCTCTATATCGAGCGGAAAAGACTCTTCACCGTGGCAGACGGCGCTGCTCTCGCCGCGGCTGAAGCCTTCAACTTGGATGACGTTCAGGTAGTAAACGGGCATGCGTCCATTACTCTCACCAGCTCTGCGGTGCGCTCAGAAACTGATCACTACTTACAACTCATCCCGGCGACTGAAAGCAGGGGTGTTTCTGTGGTCTCGGCGGTCACCAACGACGGCAGGAGCGCAACGGTGAGTTTGCAGAAAACCTGGCATCCACCAGTTGTCTCGATATTCATGCCCGAAGGCATGGTCATCGATGTGACCTCCACAGCACGAACAGTGCTGGGCTAGAAACTAGAACGTGGTCTGTAGCTGGCCAACAACCTTGCCGCCACCATAAACATCGGTGTGGAGGCGAGGAATGAGTGCATCAACCTTGCTTTGTTCGAGTGCACCGGCGCGGACCAGGGCTTGCAAAGCAACAATGGGGGCCGTGCGGAGGTTGCCGTCCAGGATCTTCGTGGCAACGGTGGTGCCATCGGGGGTGGAGACAATGAAGACGCCCTCATAGCCAGACTTGGCTGTGAAGCCGAGCTCTTCCATGATGATGACATCGGGCTCCCCGTGGTCTCCCACGATCCAAGGGTGAGCGAGCATCGAGGAGGCCAGTTTCTGCGCAGAATCCTTGATTCCCATGGGAGCAGAATCATCGGCTGTGAGCATCTTGGCAACACCAGATGCCAACTTCACTAGCGGCATGGCGTGAACGGGAGCACCACAGCCATCAACCGCTGTTGAAGTAATAGTTTCACCGGTGAGGTATTCCACGGCTTCCAGGATGCGAACTTGAAGTGGATGGTCGCGGTCGAGATAGTTCTCGGTTGGCCAGCCCTCGTGCTTGCAGGCCAAGAGCATTGCTGCGTGCTTCCCAGAGCAGCAGTGGTAGATGGGCATAGCTCCACCATCTGCTTGGTAAACCTGCTTGAGCATGTCCTTGTTCACAGGCCATTCTGTAGCGCACTTAAGGTCTGCTTCAGTGAAACCGCCGGTTGCCAGTAGTTCTTTCACTAACTCAACGTGTGCTGCGGAGCCGGTGTGACTAGAAGTTGCCAGCGCGGTGAATTCGGGGGAGAGCTCAATGCCCGTGGAGAAAATACCCATGGCTTGGAAAAGCTTCATTGCCGAACGAGGGAAGACCAGCGCGTTGGGATCACCCTTGCTGAAGAGCACCTGTCCTGCAGGGTCCACAACAACTAAGCTTCCGGCGTGGCGGGACTCGATGAAGTCGTTGCGCACCAAGACGGCTAGTTCTTCTGATGTGGCGACGGTGCCGGTTCCAGCCATGTTCATTCCTTAGGTGAAAAAGAAAAGAGGGGTCACTGCGCTAGACGCGGTGACCCCTCATAATCTAGTTGTTTTAGAGAGAAGCGAGTGCCTCATCGAGGACACCGAGGGCGTCTTCGAGCAGTGCATCGCTGGTCTTGACCGAAGGCAGGAAGCGCAGAACGTTTCCGTAGGTTCCAGCCGAGAGCAAGAGCAGGCCGTGCTGGGCACCGAAGGCCACAATCTTGGTCACTGCTTCTGCGTTGGGGTCCTTGGTGCCAGGGTGGACCAGCTCGATAGCGAGCATGGCACCCTTACCGCGAACCTCGCCAATGACGGGGTACTTCTCCTGCAGCTTCTTGAGGCCGCCACCAAGGGTCTTCTCTACGCGCTTAGCTTCATCGAGCAGGTTGTCCTTTTCGATTTCGCTGAAGATCGCGATTGCTGCGGCACAGGAAACGGGGTTACCACCGAAGGTGCCACCAAGGCCACCGGGGTGAGAAGCATCCATGATTTCGGCGCGGCCGGTTACGGCTGCGATAGGCATACCGCCACCGACACCCTTCGCAATGGTGACGAGGTCAGGAACGAAGCCAAAGCCTTCAGATGCGAAGTAGGCACCGGTACGAGCCATACCTGCCTGAACCTCGTCAGCTACGAAGACAACGTTGTTCTTTGTGCACCATTCCTGAATTGCGGGAAGGTAACCATCTGCAGGAACAATGAAGCCACCTTCACCCTGGATGGGCTCTGCAAAGACGACAGCGAGGTCTTCTGCGCCAACAATCTTCTCGAGGTAGGTGATGGTGCGCTTGGCTGCCTCTGCGCCGGAGAGCCCGTCGCGGAAGGGGTAAGAGCTGGGTGCACGGAAGATCGAGGGTGCGGTGGGGCCGAAGCCAGTCGCGTAGGGAGCGTTCTTGAAGTTCATACTCATGGTCAGGTTGGTGCGACCGTGGTAAGCGTGATCCAGAACAGCAACACCGTTCTTGCGGGTGTACTTGCGGGCAATCTTGACCGCGTTCTCTACTGCCTCAGCACCTGAGTTACATAGCATGGTGCGCTTGGCGTGATTGCCGGGGGTGTGCTTGGCCAGAAGTTCTGCAACCTTGACGTAGCCCTCGTAGGGGGTCACGGTGAAGCACACGTGAGTGAAGTGAGCGGCTGCCTCTGCAACCGCTGCAACCACAGCATCGTTTGCGTGACCGATGGTGGTCACGCCGATGCCGGTTGCGAAGTCAATGAACTGGTTGCCGTCAACGTCCTGAACGATGGATCCGTAGGCGTTCTCGATGTAGACGGGAAGTGCAGCACCCACGCCAGGAGGAACAACCTCTGCGCGTCGTTTGTGCATTTCCTGAGACTTGGGACCAGGAATCGCGGTGACAACCTTACGTTCCTGAGTTACTGCAACGGATGCGGGGGCAGAGGTGTTTGACATAGTGCAATCCTAACTTCCCGGGCTGTGAGGGGAGTGGGTGTCGGCATGGAAAAATTCGTGATTTTTCGCAGAGTTAACAATCTTCAACAATGATAGTTCGCACCCGAATGACATGGCTAGAGGGGAAGAGTGGAAAGATGGCTGTTATGCGTCGCGTATTGATCCTTGGCTCGTCTGGTTCCATCGGAACTCAGGCACTGGACGTCATTCGCGCAAACCGTGACCGTTTTGAGGTCGTGGGTCTGTCTGTGGGCAGTAACCGTGAGGTTCTGCACCAACAGGCCACCGAATTCGGTGTGAGCAATATTGCGATTGGCCACGTGGAAGCAGAAGAGCTTGTTCGCTCAGTTGACGCTGACGTCGTGCTCAACGGAATTACGGGTTCGGTGGGTCTTGGCCCCACACTGGCAGCACTTGAAACAGGCAAAACGCTTGCCCTGGCCAACAAGGAAAGCCTCATTGTTGGTGGCACGTTGGTTACTGATCTGGCCAAGCCTGGTCAGATTGTGCCGGTTGACTCCGAACACTCTGCGCTCGCGCAGGCATTGGTTTCAGGCACCCATGCTGAGGTGCGCAGGCTAGTTTTGACAGCATCTGGTGGACCATTCCGTGGCCGTAGTCGTGAATCCCTTGTCAATGTCACTCCGCAGGAAGCGCTGGCGCACCCTACGTGGGATATGGGCCTCGTCGTGACCACCAACTCATCCACGCTGGTGAACAAGGGTCTCGAAGTTATCGAAGCTCATCTCTTGTTTGATATTCCATTCGACCGAATTGATGTCACCGTTCACCCCCAGTCGATCGTGCACTCCATGGTCGAGTTCGTGGACGGGTCCACCATCGCGCAGGCATCTCCGCCAGATATGCGACTCCCCATCTCGCTTGGCCTTGATTGGCCCCACCGTGTTGCGGGTGTGGGGGAGCCTTTGGACTGGACCAAGGCCCAGAGTTGGACATTTGAACCCCTCGATGAGGAAGCATTCCCTGCAGTGTGGCTAGCGAAGCAAGTGGGAACTTCTGGATCAACCTTCCCTGCTGTCTTCAATGCTGCAAACGAGCAGGCCGTGATCGCTTTCCACGCCGGAAAAATTGGCTACCTCGACATCCTCACTACGATTCAACGCGTGGTGGACGAACACACCCCTGAATCGGGTGCGTTAACGCGAGAAGCAGTGCTGGAAGCAGAGAGCTGGGCACGTCGCCGAGCCGATGAAGTCATTGGTGGCTAGCCGTTTCTCGGTTGATTGTCAGACGGTCAGGTTAATCTTTTTCTAATGGATACTTTCTGGCTTTACGTACTCGGCGTCGTCATCTTTGTGGTGGGTCTGGCGATCTCTATCGGCCTGCACGAAATCGGTCACTTGGTGCCCGCGAAGATCTTCGGCGTGCGGGTTGCGCAGTACATGATCGGCTTTGGCCCGACCCTCTTCTCGAAGAAGGTCGGCGAAACCGAATATGGCGTGAAGGCCATTCCGCTCGGCGGCTACATCTCAATGGCAGGAATGTTCCCACCTGGAGATGAGCCCTCGGAATCAAACAATAAAGTTCGTCGTCTTTTCGGCAAGCTTGTGCAAGATGCCCGCCAGGCCAGCGACGAATCCATGGTGGATCTCGATTCTTCGAGAGCTTTCTATCACCTACCAGTCTGGAAGCGCATCATCATTATGGTCGGCGGACCATTCATGAACTTGGTGCTGGCTTTTGTGCTTTTTGCCATTTTGGTGATGGGTTACGGCCAGCCCACCTCCACCACCACGGTTGCCGGTGTCACCGAATGTATTACAACCGACGGTGTGCCTCAGGAATGTGGAACAGATACCGTTCCTGCACCTGGCGCGGCAGCAGGGTTGCTCGCAGGTGACACAATCGTGGCGATCAATGGCGCTGAGGTTAACGATTGGACTTCTGGAACTGACATTATTCGTGACTCGGCAGGTCAGCCACTTACGGTCACCGTGCTTCGTGACGGGGTAGAGAAGAACCTCACCATTACCCCAGTAGCGGCACAACGCCCCCTTTATGATGCCCAAGGAAACCCCGTGCTTGATGGTGCCGGAAATCCAATAATTCAAGAAGTGGGATTTGTTGGCATAGCGCCCACGACAACCATGCAAACACAGCCGATCACAGCTGTGTTCCCCATGATGGGACAGAACCTCTCCAGTGTCACCCACATGATTCTGAACTTGCCCCAACGAATGGTCGACATCGGTGAAGCGGCTTTCGGTGATGCCGAACGTGACCCCAATGGCCCGATTGGTGTTCTTGGAGTAGGACGAGTAGCCGGTGAAGTGGCAAGTACCGACTTAGTTGCGCCTGATGCAAAGGGTGCGACTCTGATTGGCATCCTTGCGTCGCTGAACATTGCTTTGTTCGTGTTCAATATGGTGCCACTACTGCCTCTGGACGGTGGCCATATTGCTGGTGCGCTCTATGAGGCAGCTCGTCGCCAGGTTGCTAAGTGGCGTAAGCGCCCAGACCCTGGTCCCTTCGATACTGCAAAGTTGATGCCTTTGACTTTGCTGGTCATCGTGTTGCTGGGTTCTATGAGTGCGTTGCTTCTTTATGCAGATATCTTCAAGCCTGTCCGCATTTTTGGCTAAACAACTTCAACTGAGACGCGTAAGCTAAAGCCGTGCCAGCCGTGAATTTGGGAATGCCCAAGACCCCTGAAGTCCTTGCTCCTCGCCGTAAATCGCGCCAGATTAAGGTGGGTAAGGTGCTGGTCGGTGGCGATGCCCCCGTCAGCGTGCAGTCCATGTGCACCACCCCCACGACCAACATCAACGCAACCTTGCAGCAGATTGCTGAGCTGACCGCTTCTGGTTGTGACATTGTGCGTGTTGCCGTGCCCAGCCGTGATGACGCAGAAGCGTTGCCCATCATCGCGAAGAAGAGCCAGATTCCCGTTATCGCGGACATCCACTTCCAGCCCAACTATGTTTACGCAGCTATTGATGCGGGCTGTGCTGCGGTTCGTGTGAACCCCGGAAACATACGTAAGTTTGACGACCAGGTCGGTGAGATCGCTCGCCGTGCTAAAGAAGCAGGCGTCAGCATCCGCATTGGTGTGAATGCAGGTTCTTTGGACCCTCGCCTTCTGGAAAAGTACGGCAAGGCAACCCCTGAGGCCCTTGTGGAGAGTGCTGTCTGGGAAGCCAGCCTGTTTGAAGAGCATGATTTCCACGATTTCAAGATTTCGGTCAAGCACAACGACCCCATCGTGATGGTCAAGGCATACCGCCAGCTCGCTGAACGCGGTGACTGGCCACTCCACCTGGGCGTGACCGAAGCCGGTCCTGCTTTCCAGGGAACCATCAAGTCCTCTACCGCTTTCGGCATCCTCCTGGGTGAGGGAATTGGTGACACTATCCGTGTTTCACTTTCTGCTCCTCCTGCTGAAGAGGTCAAGGTTGGTCTGCAAATCCTGCAATCACTGAACCTGCGCGAACGCAAGCTTGAAATTGTGTCCTGCCCCAGCTGTGGTCGTGCACAGGTTGATGTTTACAAACTTGCGAACGATGTCACTGCTGGTCTTGAAGGAATGACTGTTCCACTTCGTGTTGCCGTCATGGGATGTGTTGTCAACGGTCCGGGTGAAGCACGAGATGCTGACCTGGGTGTCGCTTCAGGTAACGGTAAGGGCCAGATTTTCGTCAAGGGTGAAGTCGTCAAGACTGTTCCTGAGAGCGAAATTGTGGCAACCCTGATCGAGGAAGCTAACCGTTTGGCTGCTGAAATGCCTGCTAGCGAAGTGGGCACCGTTCAGGTCATTACGCCCTAATGGACGCTATCTTTACTGGGCCTTTCATCTTTTCGGCCATTTTCTTCTTGGTGCTTATTGGCATCGGAATCGTAATTTTCAGTCGCTTCAAATAAACCCCCTGGGGTATAGCCTCTAAACGTGACCACAATGGACTACGGGGCAATACAACGACGCTCGTTGCGCGTACTTGCCACCGGTCAGGTTCTCGGTGGTCTCGGAATGGGTGCCGCGTTCTCCCTTGGGTCGCTGCTGACGGCTTCTGTCGGCGGTTCACCTGCATTTGCCGGACTTTCCGCCACCATGTCCACGTTGGGTACAGCACTCTTTGCTATTCCCCTTGCGCGTCTAGCTGGTCGGGTTGGACGACGTTTTGCCTTGGCAACCGGAGGTGCAATCGGCCTCGTTGGCGCAATCATGGTCATCGTTTCAGCTTCGCTGAACAACCTCCCGCTTCTACTTGCCAGCATGCTCACCCTCGGTGCTGGTGGCGCTGTGAACTTGCAAACCCGCTTCGCTGCAGCTGATCTGGCAAAGCCAGAAACCCGAGCACGCGATCTGTCTTTGGTGGTGTGGGCAACAACGATTGGTGTTGTTGCCGGGCCCAACCTGGTTGGTCCGGGTGACCTTCTGGGGGAGAAGCTGGGACTACCTGCCCTCACCGGAGCATTCGCCATTGCGGCGGTTGCCCAGTTACTTTCCGCGATTTTGTATCTTTCTGCACTGCGTCCAGATCCCCTTCTTATTGCCAGAGCGAGAGCGTCTTCTGAAGGTGGAGTCCAGACACCTCCTCGTCGAGGTTTTGGCGTGGCCATTCGCATTCTTGCTGAATCGCCGGCAGCAGCTGTTGCTGTCTTTGCTTTAGCCATGAGCCACGCCACCATGGTGGCGGTAATGGCGATGACGCCAGTTCACCTGGCCTTGCATGGTGTGATTATTCCCCTGATTGGGTTGACCATCAGTTTGCACACCGCGGGGATGTATGCGTTCTCACCAGTGTTTGGTTGGTTGGCAGACCGCATTGGTCGAACACCCGTCATTCTGATTGGACAAGCAATCCTGTTGTTGTCGTTGCTGGTGAACTTCTCTGCACCAGATTCTGTCCTCGCGGTGACCATTGCCCTGATTTTGTTGGGACTGGGGTGGTCGGCAGCAACAGTGGCCTCCAGTGCACTGTTGACCGAGTCCGTTGCTGCCCAGGACCGCACCACCGTTCAAGGGTTCTCTGACACCGTGATGAGCTTGGCAGGTGCAGGCGGCGGGGCTTTGGCGGGACTCGTTCTTGCTGCCGTGGGCTATGGGCTTCTCAATATCTGGGTAATTACCCTGGTCCTCTTCGTGGTGATTGCCGTGCTCTCGCTCGGCTGGCGCACCAAGGCATCTGCCACGGCTTAAGATTGAGACGTGCCTACACGTCTTTCACACCTATTCCTCCGTACGCTGCGCGAAGATCCTGCTGAAGCAGAAGTAACCAGTCACAAGCTGTTGCTTCGCGCCGGTTACATTCGCCGCCAGGCCCCTGGAGTTTTCGCCTGGTTGCCGCTGGGTCTGCGCGTAAAGGCCAAGGTTGAGAAGATCATCCGTGAAGAGATGACTGCTGCCGGTGCTCAGGAAGTTCACTTCCCTGCACTGCTGCCCAAGGAGCCTTACGAAGTTACCGGTCGTTGGACCGAATACGGCGACGGCATCTTCCGCCTGAAGGACCGCAAGGACGCGGACTATCTGCTTGCTCCCACCCACGAAGAGGTCTTCACTCTTCTGGTGAAGGATCTCTACAACTCCTACAAAGACTTGCCGGTGTGCCTGTATCAAATCCAGGACAAGTACCGCGATGAGGCACGTCCTCGCGCAGGCCTCCTGCGTGGACGTGAATTCACCATGAAGGACGCATACTCCTTCGATGTCTCTGACGAGGGTCTCGCCGAGAGCTACCAAGCTCAGCGTGACGCGTATGAGCGCATCTTCACTCGTCTCGGTCTCGACTACGTCATTGTGAAGGCTGATGCCGGCGCCATGGGTGGCTCTCGCTCAGAAGAGTTCCTTCACCCCACTGAGGTGGGCGAAGACTCCTTCGTGCGCTCTGCAGGTGGATACACCGCCAACATTGAAGCCTTCACTACGGTTGTTCCACCTTCGATTCCTATCGAAGGTCAGCCTGCGGCACGTGTGTTTGATTCCCCCAACACTCCCACGATTGACACTCTTGTTGATCACCTCAACGCCACCGAGCCTCGTGAAGATGGCCGACAGTGGACTGCTGCTGACACGCTCAAGAACGTTGTACTGGCCCTGACTCACCTCGACGGCACTCGTGAGCTGATTTCGATCGGTCTTCCTGGTGACCGTGATGTTGAGCTGGCTCGTGTTGAGGTTGCCTTCGCTCCTGCTGCTGTTGAAGCAGCAACCGAAGAGGACTTCGCCAAGAACAAGAATCTGGTCAAGGGCTACATCGGCCCCTGGTCCGAAAAGGGTGCTGTTCTGGGCTCCGAAGGCACCTCCAAGATTCGCTACTTCGTTGATCCTCGTGTTGTCGATGGCAGCGCGTGGGTGACCGGTGCGAACGTGGACCAGAAGCACGTATTGAACGTTGTTGCCGGTCGTGACTTCAATGCTGACGGTGTTGTTGAAGCTTCTGATGTGCGCGCGGGTGACCCAGCACCAGATGGTTCGGGGCCTGTCGAGATTGCTCGCGGTATGGAAATCGGTCACGTGTTCCAACTGGGACGCAAATACGCCGAGGCGCTGGGGCTCAAGGTTCTGGATGAAAACGGCAAGCTCGTCACCGTCACCATGGGTTCCTACGGAATTGGTGTGACCCGTATCCTCGCGGTTATCGCGGAGACCAACAACGACGAGAAGGGCCTGATCTGGCCTGCCAATGTCTCACCCTTTGATATTCACGTCATTGCCACCGGCAAGGACGATGAAGTGTTCGAAGCAGCAGAGAAGATCGTGGCTGAGCTGGAAGATGCTCGCTACGAAGTTCTCTATGACGACCGTCCCAAGGTCTCTCCCGGTGTGAAGTTCGGTGACGCTGAACTCATCGGTGTTCCTACGATTGTCATCGTGGGTAAGGGTCTTGCCGACGGCGTTGTTGAGCTGTGGGATCGTCGCAGTAACGAACGCACCAGCGTTCCCGTTGCTGACGTGCTCAAGCACATCAAGTAATTACACGTTCTTAGTGCCACGTTCCCGCTGGGGGAGCGCGGTTCCATCATGCCCGCAGGTCGGGTAGCCTTAGAGTGCTGCGCCGGGAGGCGTGGGATTACAGGTGCGAATAGAGGAGGCCCACAGTGGACATCGATCTCAGAGTTCTCAAGCTCATGGAAACCGAAAAAGGTATTCCCTTCGATGAGTTGGTAGAGATCATCGAACAGGCCATCCTCACCGCCTACCAAAAGCACATGGTTCAGGCTGAGCCTCGTGTTGCGCCGGTGAAGAACCCTAAGAGCGCAACTGGACTCGGTGGTGGTGCAGGTTCTGCAGACACCGATACTCCTCGTGCGCCTCGTGTTGCTCCTGAGCTTCCTGAAGCTCGCGTTGAACTCGACCGCAAGACCGGAATCGTGACCATCTTTGTTCCTGAGAAGGACGATGAAGGCGTCGTCATCGGTGAAGCAGTAGCAACCCCCGACGACTTCGGCCGAATTGCCGCATTTGCAGCCAAGCAGGTCATCAACCAGCGTCTGCGCGACATCGCAGACGAGGCCGTAATTGGCGAGTTCAAGGGCCGTGAGGGCGACATCGTTTCCGGTGTGATCCAGCAGGGTCAGAACCCCAAGATGGTCTTCATCGACCTCGGCACCGTTGAGGCAGTGATGCCTCCAGAAGAGCAGGTTCCTGGCGAGGATTACTCACACGGTAACCGTATTCGTGTCTACGTCACCTCGGTCACCCGCGGAACCAAGGGTCCACAGGTCACTGTTTCTCGCACCCACCCTCAGCTCGTGCGCAAGCTCTTCACAATGGAAGTTCCTGAAATTCAGAGCGGCCTGGTTGAAATCGTTGCCTTGGCCCGCGAAGCAGGCCACCGCACCAAGATTGCGGTGAAGGCAACGGATCCTGCGATCAACGCTAAGGGTGCGTGCATCGGTGAGCTCGGACGTCGTGTTCGTGCCGTCACCGAAGAGCTCAACGAGGAAAAGATCGACATCGTCGACTTCTCCACCGACCTTCCCACCTTCGTGTCGAACGCTCTCTCACCAGCCAAGGTGTCGGACGCATTCGTTCTCGATGCAGCTACCAAGGCTGTTCGTGCCCTCGTTCCCGACTACCAGCTCTCGCTGGCAATCGGTAAGGAAGGCCAGAACGCTCGCCTGGCGGCGAAGCTTACTGGTGCCAAGATCGACATCCAGCCTGACTCCGTCATGGACGAAGACTAGGCAGCACCGCACGGCGGGAACCCCCGCCACAGCGTTGCTGGGGTATCATGGAACCTGTAAGGACGTGCATCGGCTGCCGTCAGCGCTCAGATAAGTCCGCTTTGTTGCGGGTTATCAACGTTGACGGCCGTGTTGAAGCGGATATTTCCGGTTCAGCGCCAGGTCGCGGTGCGTGGCTACACCCCACACCAGAGTGTTGCAATGAAGCAGTGAAGCGCCGAGCTTTCGGCAGAGCACTTCGCGCAGAAATTACTGACACTGAAACCATCACACAAAGGCTGAACGGCTAATGGACAACTAATGAGCGGCTCGAAATGAGTTCCGTCCGTAAGTAATGGTCTGGTCCTGTTTTAACAGGGCTCAGGCCCTAAGACAGGAGAATTGTGGCTGCCAAACCACGCGTACACGAAGTTGCTGCCGAATACGGCATCGACAGCAAGCTTGCTCTAGCCAAGCTTAAAGATCTCGGTGAGTTCGTTAAGGGACCATCGTCAACCATTGAGCCTCCCGTAGCGCGCAAGCTGCGTAACGCTCTTGAAGCAGAAGGCATGAAGCCTGTTCCTGCTGGAGAAGCTGCAGCACCTGCTCCAAAGGCTCCTGCGAAGGCAGCTCCCGCTGCTGAAGCTCCCGCAGCACCTGCTGCCCCCACTCCTGGCCCCAAGCCAGTAGCTGAGGCACCTGCTGAAGCGCCTGCGCCTGCCGCAGAAGCTCCCGCAGCTCCTGCTGAGGGTGGCGAGGCTGCACCTAAGGCTGCTGGTGGCGCACGCCCCGGTAACAACCCCTTTGCTTCTGCTCAGGGCATGGGTACTCGCCCCGCGGGTGCTCCACGTCCCGGTAACAACCCCTTTGCATCTGCACAGGGCATGGGAACCCGCCCCGCGGGCCCTAACCCAGGCAGCATTCCCCGCCCCATGGCTCCTCGTCCCGGCGGCATGCCACGTCCCGGCGGTGCCGGTGGCGCAGGTCGTCCCGGTGGTCCAGGTCGTCCAGGTGGTGCAGGAACTGGTTTCCAGCGTCCAGGTGGTGCTGGCGGCGGATTCCGTCCCGGTGGTGCTGGTGGAGCTGGTGCAGGTGCTGGAGCAGGCGCTCCCGCACGTCCCGGTTTTGGCCCTAACCGTCCCCCCGCAGGTGGCGGTGGCGGCCGTGGCCGTGGTCCCGGCGGTGGAACCGCTGGTGCTTTCGGTCGTGGCGGCGGAAAGTCTAAGGCACGTAAGTCGAAGAGAACAAAAAGAGCAGAGTTTGAACTCCGCGAGGCACCCTCGCTTGGTGGCGTAAGCGTTCCTCGTGGTGACGGTAACACTGTCATTCGTCTACGCCGCGGTGCATCGATTGCTGACTTCGCAGACAAGATCAATGCAACCCCCGGTAACTTGGTGACCGTTCTGTTCCACCTGGGTGAAATGGCAACCGCTACTGAGTCCATCGACGAGGCCACATTCGAAATCCTTGGTGAAGAACTGGGCTTCAAGATCCAGATCGTCTCGCCTGAGGAAGAAGACAAGGAACTCCTCGACGCCTTCAACATCGACCTCGAGCAGGAGCTCGAAGACGAAACAGATGAAGACCTCGAGATTCGTCCTCCAGTCGTCACCGTGATGGGTCACGTTGACCACGGTAAGACTCGTTTGCTCGATGCCATCCGTAAGACCAACGTCATTGCGGGTGAAGCTGGTGGAATCACCCAGCACATCGGTGCATACCAAGTCCACGCCAACCACGAAGGCGTCGACCGTCTCATTACCTTCATTGATACCCCCGGTCACGAGGCGTTCACCGCCATGCGTGCACGTGGTGCTCAGGTTACCGACATCGCGATCCTCGTGGTCGCAGCAGATGACGGCATCATGCCTCAGACCATTGAGGCACTAAACCACGCTCAGGCAGCTGGCGTTCCCATCGTTGTTGCTGTCAACAAGGTGGACAAGCCAGATGCGAACCCTGCAAAGGTTCGTCAGCAGCTGACCGAATACAACCTGGTTGCCGAAGAATACGGTGGAGACGTCATGTTCGTTGACGTATCTGCACTCTCGGGCATGGGTGTGACAGAACTGCTTGACGCTGTTCTCCTCACCGCAGACGCCGGTCTTGACCTGCGTGCGAACCCCAACAAGGACGCTCGCGGTATTGCGATTGAAGCTCGTCTGGACAAGGGACGCGGTGCTGTTGCTACCGTGCTCATCGAGTCTGGAACTCTTCGCGTCGGTGACGCCATTGTTGCGGGTACTGCTTATGGTCGTGTTCGTGCCATGGTCGACGAGAACGGTGTTGCTGTTGAGGCTGCAACTCCTTCTCGCCCCGTCCAGGTTCAGGGTCTGTCTTCCGTGCCTCGTGCCGGTGACACCTTCCTTGTTACCGAGGATGACCGTACTGCTCGTCAGATCGCTGAAAAGCGTGAAGCTGCAGAGCGCAACGCTCAGCTGGCTAAGGCTCGCAAGCGCATCTCACTTGAAGACTTCACCAAGGCACTTGAAGATGGCAAGGTTGAGTCCCTCAACCTCATCATCAAGGGTGACGTTTCCGGTGCTGTTGAAGCACTGGAAGAGTCCTTGCTCAAGATCGAGGTTGATGACAGCGTTCAGCTACGCATCATCCACCGTGGTGTTGGTGCTGTTACCGAGAGCGATGTTAACCTCGCAACCGTTGATAACGCTGTCATCATCGGCTTCAACGTTCGTCCCGACACCAAGGCACGTGAGCGTGCCATGCGTGAAGGTGTCGACATCCGCTTCTACTCGGTCATCTACTCGGCACTCGAGGACATTGAGAACTCCCTCAAGGGCATGCTCAAGCCTGAGTTCGAAGAGGTTCAGTCCGGTGTTGCAGAGATCCGCGAGATCTTCCGCTCGAGCAAGTTCGGCAACATCGCCGGATGTATTGTCCGCAGCGGAACGATTACTCGTAACTCGAAGGCACGCGTTATCCGCGAGGGTATCGTTATCGCCGATGGCCTAGCCATCGAGTCTCTGCGTCGCTTCAAGGACGACGCCACTGAGGTCAAGACTGACTTCGAATGTGGTATCGGTCTGGGTAAGTACAACGACATCCAAATCGGCGATGAGATCGAGACCATCGAACTCAAGGAAAAGCCCCGCGTTTAAGTGCGAGAAGAGGGGTCAGGTTGTCTCAACAGGGCCCCTCTTTACTTATCAGGTAAGGGAACATCATGGTTGATCACGCGAGAGCTCGTAAGCTCGGTGAACTCATTAAGGTCATCGTCGCGCAGGCACTAGAGCGCGGCGTTATCAAGGACACTCGTCTGGGCTTCGTCACGATCACTGACGTGCGCATGACTGGTGACCTCCAGCACGCCTCCATCTTCTACACCGTCTATGGCACCGATGAAGAGCGTGAAGAAACAGCTGCTGCGCTCAAGGCCAACACGGGACGTATTCGTGGTGAAGTGGGTCGCGGTCTGACCGTGCGCCTGACGCCCACCATCGAATTCATCCTGGACGCTTTGCCCGACAGCGCCAAGTCAATTGATGACTTGCTGGCTAAGGCTCACGCTCAGGACGAAGAGGTAGAAGCCCTCGCAAAGAAGGCGAAATACGCAGGGGATGAAGACCCCTATGTGAAGCCTCGTGAAGTTTCTGACGAAGACTAAGTACTTCAACAGTGAAGGCCTGGGAATGATCACATTCCCAGGCCTTCACTGTTGTTTGTAATGAAGTTATTTGTTGTTCTTGGATTTGATGCGTGCAACTTCAGCATCGATGGCTTCGTCAGTAATGAACTTGGGATCTTTGCCATAGGCGTCCAGCCCGGCAAAGAATGCACCGATCCCCATACCGAAGATTGCCCAGGCTGGCCAAAAGTATGTTCCGGGGGTCGTCATAAACCAAATGACAGTCAGAAGTGCTGAGACCCCAGCCCACACCCAGAGGTATTGCTTGAAATCAGCTTGTTTCTTGAGGCGCTTTTTAGCGAATTCACGCATCTCTGTTTCGTTCATGTTTTCACCTTACGCCGGGAGTTGGTAGCTGTCATCAGCGACAAGCTCAATCAAGCCGTCTTTGAGAAGCCCGGAAATTGCTCGTCCAAGCTGGGCCTTGTCTGGCCAGCAATCGTTCAGTTCTGAAGTTGACACGGTTCGGTGAGCTTCGCGAAGAATTTTCATCACAGCTCCGCGAGCTTGTCGGTCGCTGCCTTCGTATTTCTTTTGAACCGTTTTCTTGGGTCCCACGTGTTCGGGGTAACCGGCGTTTTTCCAGGCACAGGTCCGGGCAATGGGGCATATCTCACACTGAGGATTCCGAGCGGTGCAGATGAGTGCACCAAGTTCCATAATGCCGGCGTTGAAAGCGGGGGAGAGATCTGGAGTTGGTAACAAGGCGGCCATTGCTTCAAGGTCACGCTTTGTTGACGGCGGTCCTTGATCGGCATTGCCTTGGTTGTGTCGGGCAATGACCCGACGAATGTTGGTATCCACCACAGGTTCATGCCCGCCGAAAGCAAAGACCGCAATTGCTCGGGCTGTATAGGGGCCAACACCGGGCAGAGAAAGTAGGTCATCCACATTGCTCGGGACTTGACCGTTGAACTTCTCCGTAATGGTGACTGCGCAGGCGTGTAACCAGAGTGCCCTGCGGGGATAACCCAGGTTTGCCCACGCTCTCACGGCATCACCGGACGGTGATGCCGCCAGCGCGGCCGGGGTGGGCCAGCGGGTCAGGAACTCGTCCAGTTTGGGAATAACACGTGCCACTGGGGTTTGCTGCAGCATGAACTCAGAAACAAGAGAACCCCACGGGGTGAAGCCAGGCTGGCGCCAAGGTAGATCTCTACCGCCGGTTTCAAACCAGTCAATAATCTCCTGCTGCACGCGCTCCAGCGTAAAGGGTTATGAGGTTGAACTCACCTTTTTGAGTGACATCAGGGCCGCGAGCCACAGTGGAACCACGGCAAACAGCGCAACACAGACCATGGCCACGGCAATATCCACGTTTGCTTGGGAGAAAGCAGCTCCCTGAATCAGGGGAGTCAACGCGATGGTGAAGGGGAACGTGCCATAAAGCAAGACGCCTTGAAGCCAGAAACCTCGTGGTTTAACCTCGGCCATTTTTGCCAAGGCTTTCTTTGAGTTCAGCAGTGCCTGAACTACCAGGAGGAAAGCGAGGGTTTCGAAGAACCAGCCAAAGAAGTTGTGCAGGGGAATACCGAAGTAGGGGCCACCATCACGCCAGATCCACTGCTGCAGCACCGTGGCATGCCAAGGATCACTTGCCAGGTCCAGCAGTGTCATACCAAATGCCGCCATGGCGGATACGGAAACGAGCCACCAACCTCTGGCAGCAGTGGTCAACACTCCTCCGATGGAGCGTGCAACCATCAACGACGCATAGGCCATGGCGAAGTACTGCAGCTGAATCAGAGGAGGAACACCCAAAAGAAGTGGTCCCAGTGGGCCATCGGGGTAGTAATAGTTTCCAAAAACGAGGCCTGTGGCAACACCGAAAGCTTCACCCGAGAAACTAATCACCACAACAGCAAGAAATGAGAGCCACGCGGTCCGGGCCCCAGCCCAGCGAATGAAATGCCACATGGAGAACGTGACCGGCATCAGCCCGATGACCAGAGTGATGCTTCCAGGAGTTCCTGCAGGGACGAAAGCTGCTGCAAAAGATACGGCAAGAAGCAGCCACAAACCTACTGAGGTTTTTGGTGCAGTGGAGTTCGACATGTGCTCTCCCGGAGGCTGAAGTGAAGTTGTCTCACTCTACGACCGAAATTACGCTCCGCCAACGCCTAACAGGGAACCAACTAGGTATGTCGCGGTCACTGCGATAGCGCCGAAGAACAGCTGGCGGAGGGCACTCTTCCACCATGACTTGCGCGTGAAGCGTGCTGCAAGGCCACCAGCTACCAAGAGTCCAACGCCGCCCACGCCAAGCCCCAGCGCGAGAGATTCGAAACCAAGCGCGTAAGGGATAAGTGGAATGAATGCACCGCTTGCAAACATGGCGAACGAGGACGACGCCGCAACCCAAGGCGAAGGCTTGGAATCTGGATCCACACCGAGTTCTTGGGCAATGTGGATGCGAGCTGCTTGTTCTTTGTTTTGGTGAACCTCTGCAGCGGCAAAACGGGCAGTTTTTTCTGCCATGCCCATCTCGATGAAGTTGAGAACGAGTTCGTTCTCTTCACCCTCAGGGTTGCGGGCGTGAGCTTGACGCTCAATCTCAAGTTCGGAATCTACCTGCTCATTGGCGGTCTTGACCGAAGCATATTCACCGAGGGCCATGGAGAATGCACCAGCTACAAGCCCAGCAGCGCCGGTGAGCACAACTGTCTGCGCGTTTGCACCTGCTGCTCCAATACCTGCAATGAGGGCAATGTTCGACACAAGACCATCCATCGCACCGAAGACGGATGCACGAAGCCATCCGCCTGCGAGGTCGGGGTGGGAGTGATCGTATTCGTGCGGATCAGCGCCCTTGAGTGTGGTGGAGATCATGTGTGTCGGCTCCGTTAGAAGTCGTACTGCTCGTTTTCGAGCTCTTCTTCTTTGCTTTCGGCAACGACATCAGCGACTGCAAGTGCGACTGAAATTCCCCAGCCCAACCAGACCAGAATCAAACGCCAATCGCGAGGACCGCGCGCGGTTGCACGCAGCGCAGAAAAGCCACCGAAGAGCGCTCCGAGGACACTGGCGTTGAATAAGAACTTGCGCATGTTTCAAGGTTATCGGTTCGTCGGCACGCCCGCGCCTTTCAGCTTTTTGGGAAACTCCCCGCATAGGCTCAATGAGTCATGATTCGCTTTAGTACGGTCACCAAAAAGTACGCTGGTTCCTCGCGTCCCGCCCTTAACGGCGTTGACTTCGAGATTCTGCGCGGAGAATTCGTCTTCCTGGTGGGAGCGTCCGGTTCTGGTAAGTCTTCCTGCCTGCGTTTGATGATCAAGGAAGATAAGCCCAACGCTGGTTCTATCCACGTACTTGGCCAGGACTTGGGTTCGATCTCGAACCGCAAGATCCCCTATTTCCGTCGCAACCTTGGTGTTGTGTTCCAGGACTTCCGTCTTCTTCCTAACAAGACCGTCTTCGACAACGTTGCCTTCACCCTGCAGGTGATTGGTAAGTCTCGTGGTTTCATTCAGGAAGCTGTTCCTGATGTCCTCAAGATGGTGGGTCTAGCCGGTAAGGCACAGCGTTACCCGCACGAACTTTCTGGTGGTGAGCAGCAGCGTGTGGCTATTGCGCGCGCGATTGTGAACAAGCCCGCTCTTCTCCTCGCCGATGAGCCCACCGGTAACCTCGACCCCGCCACTAGCGCCGGCATCATGGCGTTGCTTGAGCGAATTAACGCCGGTGGAACCACCATTGTGATGGCGACCCACGCTGCTGACTTCGTGGACCGCATGCAAAAGCGCGTGATTGAGCTTGTTGCAGGTCAGATTGTTCGTGACGAACGTGAATCTGGCTATGGCAACACCGCAGCACTGCCCATTGTTGGTGCAGATGCGACCATCAACTCCACTGGTGACCACACGGCCGCAGCGGCAGCTGCGATGGCAGCAACAACGCGCCCACAGGGCATCGTGACTGCTTCCGAGCAGCCTCAGATCATTGAAACAACAGACATCGTGGTTCCCACCCCTGTATTTGAACAGGTTGATGAAATCACGATGGATGCTGTACCTGAGATCCCTAGTGCCTATGACACCGGTGAAATCGATGATCTGGGCGACCTCAGTGAACTCTTTGGCATGAACGATTCACGTCCAGTTCAGCGCCTCGATAAGCCTGCCTTCCAGGATGCTCCCGCAGCTTCTGGCGAGCCTGAGCCACTGACTAAGCCACAGGTTGACCTGAGCTCCTTGCCGTTGACGGAACGCCTACGCATTCAGGCACAGCAGCGCGCGAAGAACACCGGCAACGATGACCAGAATGTGGGGCCTGTTCGATGAGGTTCTCTCTGATTTGGTCAGAGGTTGCGAACGGTCTGCGTCGTAACTTCTCCATGGTTGTTTCGGTCATTTTGGTGACCTTCATCTCGCTGACCTTTGTCGGCACTGCAATCCTTCTTCAGATGCAGATCGGTCAGATGAAGAACTATTGGTATGACAAGGCACAGGTTGCTGTCTACCTCTGTACCGATGTCTCCGCTGGTGAAAACTGTCTCGACGGTGCTGCATCTGCCACCGAGGTTGAAGCAGTGAAATCTGCACTCTCAGGTGCGACGCTAGCTCCGTTCATTGACAAGTTCTACTTCGAAGACCACGAAGCTGCCTTCAAGAACTTCCAAGAACAGTTCAAGGGAAACCCTGTTGCTGAATACGTCACAGCTGATCAGCTAAATGAGACTTTCTGGGTCAACCTTAAGGATCCTTCGCAGTCCGCCGTCCTGGTAGAGGCACTCTCAGCTCAAAAGGGAGTTGAGTCGGTTACTGATCAGCGCAGTTATCTGGATCAGATCTTCTCTATCCTCAACTCCGCAAGTTACACCGCCATTGGTGTTGCCGGTCTCATGTTGATTGCTGCGGTGCTGTTGATTGCCACCACCATTCGACTCTCTGCCTTCTCGCGTCGTCGCGAGCTGGGCATCATGCGCTTGGTGGGTGCGTCTAACCGCTTCATTCAAACCCCCTTCATTCTTGAAGGTGTGTTTGCTGCACTGGTCGGTTCAGTACTGGCCGGCGGAGCCATTGTGGGAATCGTGCACTTCTTCGTTCAGGGTTACCTCGCCGTCAACATTCCATTGACGTCGTTCGTGGGTATTTCAGAAGCCCTGATTGTTGTTCCGGTCTTGGTTGTTGTGGGTTCATTGCTGGCAGCTATCTCTGCCAACTTCGCCATCACGCGTTACCTCAAGATTTAGTCGCTCCCTCAGGCGCGTAAACTAAGGGTTTGCGCACAACAAGCTGAAGGAGGTGTGCAATGCCTAAAGAACAAGGTCAAAAGGTTGTTGCCACCAACCGTAAAGCTCGTCATGACTACAACATCATCGACACCTATGAATGTGGTGTGGTGTTGTGGGGCACAGAGGTCAAATCTCTGCGCCAAGGCCGTGCATCCCTGACAGACGGCTACGCCTTCATCGAGGGTGGCGAAGCATGGCTAGACGCCGTACACATCCCTGAATACACCCAGGGCACGTGGAACAACCACGCACCTCGTCGCAAGCGCAAACTCCTGATGCACAAGCAGGAGATCCTCAAGCTTCACAACAAAGTCAAAGAGGGTGGTTACACCCTTGTTCCGTTGTCGCTGTATTTCAAGGACGGTCGAGCCAAGGTTGAGCTCGCACTTGCCAAGGGTAAGAAGGAATACGACAAGCGTCAGACCTTACGTGAACGTCAGGATAAGCGCGAAGCAGATCGCGCCATCTCTGCCCGCAAACACATGGGTGAATAACTCCTCAGTGCTGGGAATGTTTATTGTCAGCTGAGCGTTATACACTTCAACTGCGCTGAAATACGCGCCAGAGCGAGAGCAATCTCGCACACACAACTCAACAGCGCATGATGTGACAACGCACTCTCATGGGGATGATCGGATTCGACATTGCCTGCAAGCGGGAGAGAAGCGGGTCGAGGATGCAGGGATATCTCGTTAACGACCTCTGCAAAAAATAGGTGCAAAATCTAACCGCGCCGACTTCGCCCTCGCTGCCTAAGCGAGCCTGAAGTCCGTCAGACCGGAGGCGTCCCCGCTCCGTGTTCTGGCGTCATGAAGGGGACTTGCTGCAGTGTTATGCCTGAGGGCACTGCGGGACTTTAACTCAGACTGGGCTTGTCGACTTAGATGCTGGTAACAAAGGTCGGAGCCAAGTAGAACGCCTCTAATCAGCTACACCCGTAGAAGACTCACAATTTCAGCAGTGGACGGGGGTTCAATTCCCCCCATCTCCACCACTTCGTGAGTTGTTCACATCATGCGCTTGAGAGTAAACATCCCACCCAGGTATTGCTTGGGTGGGATGTTGTGTTTCTAGCCGTTGTAGCGGCCTTCGCGGTGGTTCAAAGCGAGGATGAAGTTGAACACAAAAGCTCCCACCGCTGAGTAAAGAACAATCACAGGGGAGGCAACAAAGAATGCCCCGGCCACAATCGCGAGGTCAATAACTAGCTGCACATAACCTGCCCGCCAGTGATACTGCTCCTGGGCTATCAGGGCAACCACGTTGAAGCCACCGAGCGAAGAGCGGTGCCTAAACAGGCCCAGAACGCCGATGCTGGCGACCACGTTGCCAGCAACTGCACCGAAGAGTGGATCAATACTCAGATGGCCAAGCTTCGCGGTGGTGAGCTGGGCAAAAAGAGACACCATCACAATGGCAACCAAGCTGCGCAACGTGAAGTTCCACCCCTTTTTCCACACTGCCAAAGGCAGGAAGGGAAGGCTTGCCACAATCCACACCACGCTGAAAGAGAAAGGTGTGGCATAGCTGATGAGGAGGGCGAGGCCGGCAATTCCGCCGGTCACTACATGCCCGCTATCCATCAGGAAAATACCGATGGCAGCCAGCAGGGATGAGGCTGTAATTCCAACAATGTCGTCAAGAAGTGAATGACTCTGGGCAGTTGTGCTGCGGGAGACATCACGAGTTGTGTTGTGCACACTCTTTTATAACTTCTGTGAAAGGTATCTGCTGGGTGTCAGTGAAGATTCTGTATGCGGGGGTGGACAAGTGATGGGGCGAGATATGAATTGGCCAAGAACTCCGTGAGTATCCCGGTTACACACCCCTCGCAGTGGTAGCGTTTCCCACAGTTGAGCGTATTAAAACGTGTGCGCTCGTTGTTGAAAGGGACCCACCTTATGGGCTACAACCGCCTCAAGGCATTTGAAGAAACTGGCTATGTTGTCCTGGACAGCTATGACCAGGCTGCCGACCCCAAGGAATGGCTCGACATTGAGTATGTCGACTGGAAGTCTTCCGGTGTTACCCGCTTCGCTCCTTTGGCTTCTGCCTTCGGCGAGATGGAATGCAACGGTTTCTGGAACCACACCCCTCCTCGCACCGACAAGGACGGCGTCTGGGTCAAGAAAAACGTAGATCTCGCTCCCATCCTGACCAAGCGTGCTCAGGAGCCCGGTGCGAACATTGGTCGCTGCCGCGTTATCGAGCTGCAGCCCAACAAGTACTCTGACGCTCTTTACAACATGCACCAGGACGACAACAACCGTTTGAACCCAGATGGCACCGGGTGGATTGTTCGTGGTTTCTTCAACCTCTCCGACAACCCAGACTCGATGATGATTCTGCGCGAAGACCGCCTGGACCCATCCACCGAGATCCGTATTCCTCTGCCCGCAGGTGCACAGCTCATCGTGGATACTCAGCGCTTCTGGCACGCCGTATGGCACCAGGGCGACGAGCCTCGTTACTGCCTCATCACCTCATGGGAGTCCGGTCCCGAGCTCGACGCGTACATCGAGAAGTACCACGGTAACCCTCGTGCCGTGAACTACCCACTGACCGATGAATTCATCGCAGCTGGTCAGGCTGAGTTCGAGCGTCGCCTTGAAGAGCGCCGCTTGGCTCTCCTCGCCAAGGGCATCGTCGAAGAAGGCGTCAAGGATCCTGAAGCGGAAGCAATGTAATTCTCTTCCTTAACGAAGTAAACCCCCGGTTATCGAAACCGGGGGTTTACTTGTGTGTGGTCTAGTTGGGAAGTGCTGCCTCAATTGCTTCGATAATCGCTGGATCGTCTGGCTTGGTTGTGGGGCGGAAGCGCTTGATTTCTCCGTTGGGGAGAACCAAGAACTTTTCGAAGTTCCACATCACAGGACCTGCCTTACCGCCAGCATCTTTGGTCTTGACCAGCTCAACATAGAGCGGGTGACGTTTACGACCATTGACATTAGCCTTCTCCATCATGGGAAAGGTGACTCCCCAGGTGGTGGAGCAGTATTCCGCAATATCGTCGCTGTTTTTGAGTTCCTGAAGGAACTGGTTTGAAGGAATGCCCACGACGGTGAAGCCGCGTGGTCCATACTTCTTCTGCAATTCTTCGAGCTGCTGGTATTGCGGAGAAAGTCCACACCTACTTGCCACGTTCACAACAAGAACTACTTTGTCGGAATAAGCGCCGAAGGTAGTGGGTTTTCCATCCAGAGTGGTCAGTTCAATGTCATTCAAGCTCATACTTCTGAGGCTAACGCGGCTTGCAGGGTGAAACAATGGAGAAACCATGACAAACAATGCGCCGTCAGAGAACTTGCCCATCATCCACGATGGCATCATCGACCCACCTCACGATGTTGAGGTGCTCTCAGCTGATGAGTTCAAGCTCGCTTTTCGCAACCACCCTGCTGGTGTCGCCATTGTGACGGCAGATGCGGGCAAGGGACCCGTGGCGATGACGGTGACCAGTGTGTTCTCCGTCAGTGCAGAGCCACCTCTGCTGGTGTTCTCTGCTTCGGCACAGTCTTCTGCCACTCCCACGATCGCTGAGGCAGACACCGTCGTGATTCATCTGCTCGGGGCAGATCAGCTTCACTTGGCCAAGCTTGCAGCAACAAGTGGCGCCAACCGCTTCCCTGATGACATTGCCTGGGAGAAGCTGCCCACCGGTGAGACGGTCTATTCCGAGGCCCACGCCTGGATTCGTGGTCGCACCGTGAACAAGCTCAAGGCTGGAAACTCGACCGTGTTTTTGATTGAGGCCCTGGAAGCCAAGACTCCGGCAGAGGGAAGTAGTGAACTGGATGCCAGTGCCGCCCACCCGCTGGTTTATCACAACCGCACCTGGCACAAACTAGACAGCAACTCCAAGCTCGACGCATGAGTCGCTTCAGCGACAGCATTCGCTCACACCTGCTGGAAACCTTCTCGGGAGACACGGCAGGCACTCCCTATTGGGTGAAGAACATTGAAGCCGGTGATGACATTGGTTTCTTTGGCCCCGGTTCGGCATCCTGGGCGGTCCATGGCGGGATGCCCACCATGGTTGCGGGCATTCGAGCACTTCTGATGCAGACATTGCATCCCGGCGCAATGGCAGGGGTGCACGACTGGTCTCGCTATAAAGAAGACCCGCTAGGACGCCTGGCAGGAACTATTCAGTGGCTGATTACCGTCACCTTTGGTGACACCAAACTCGCTGAATATGAATCGTCTCGTGTGGCCAAGTTCCATGACCGCGTCAAAGGCACCTATATCGACGCGCAGGGCGTGGAACGCCCCTACAGAGCCGATGATCCCGAGTTGCTCTACTGGGTTCATGTTGTCTTCACAGATGCTTTCCTGGGCTGTCAGCAGGCGTGGGGAGACGCCATTCCTGGCGGGGCTGATCAATATGTCCATGAATGGTCCAAGGCCGGTGAGCTAGTTGGTGTGGCCAACCCACCACGTTCGGAAGCTGAGCTCATTGCGGCATTGCACCAGTTCAATGTGGACGGCGTGCTCAAGCACGATGAGCGGGTCGAAGAGACCATTGAGTTTTTGAAAAAGCCACCACTGCGCAAGAGCATGATGCCGTTCTATCGCGTCATGTTTGGCGGGGCAGTTGCGAGTATTCCTGAGGAATACCGAAAGATTCTGGGCCTCAAGAAGCCTTGGTGGCCTGCATTCTGGATGACCGGGGTCATCCTCAAAATGCTCAGAACCCTGCTGGGCCCATCCTCGACCTCAGAAGATGCTGCTCGCGTTCGTATTGCGCGCTTGAAAGCAGAAGGAAAACTAGCGAGCTAGTTCATTCAAGACGGCAGCGTGAAGCTGTCCGTTGGTGGCTAGGGCACTGCCGTGCCACACATCTGCGTGACCGTCGATGGAGGTAAAGGTTCCACCAGCCTCGGTGACGATGGGCATTAGTGCAGCCATGTCATAGGGCTTGAGGTCGAATTCACCGGCGACATCCAAGATGCCTTCGGCCACCATCATGTATGACCACATGTCACCATAGGCACGCGTGCGCCAGACTTTACGGCTGAGCCCGACAAGTTCGTCGAGGTAGCCTGCCTGGTCCCATTGCTGCAACGAGTTGTAGCTGATGCTGGCGTCTGCCAGTTCCTTCACGCCAGAAACTTCCAACTTGCGAGGTTCTGCCACAGCAACCATGGGCTGCTCGAGGTATTCAGAAAGTTCTTCAGGCAGGGGAATATTGGCTAAGGGGTCATGTGATTCATCCACCCATGCGCCGTTGCCCTTTGAGCCCCACCAGCGCTTACCCAGTGCGGGAGCACTCACCACGCCGATGACGGGAACGCCATCAATGGCAAGGGAAATCAGAGTTGCCCAGACGGGAACACCGCGCAGGAAGTTAGACGTGCCATCAATGGGGTCAATAATCCATTGACGGTGAGGGTGGTCAGAAGTACCGGTGGGGTGTTCAGAAACCGAACCAGCCTGTTCGCCAAACTCTTCACCAAGCATGAAGTCTTCACCGCGCTCGCGGCTGAGGATGTCAATGATGGCCTGCTCCACCGCACGGTCCGCATCGGTCACGGGAGTCTTGTCCGGCTTGGTGCTCACCTCAAGATCCATCGCCAGGAATCGGGCGCGGGAAATTTCGTCCGCTGCATCAGCAAGCTGAAGGGCAAGTTGGAGGTCTTCGTTAATGGTGAAGTGGCTTCTGGTCACGTTTCCACGATACTCGCGAATACAAACAAGAAAGCCCTTCCGAAAGGAAGGGCTTTCTCTTTTTGTTGCGGGGACAGGATTTGAACCTGCGACCTCTGGGTTATGAGCCCAGCGAGCTACCGAGCTGCTCCACCCCGCGTCGGTAGTACCAGTTTACCACGGGGAATGATGCCCTCTAACCACTCCGGAAAGCAGGCGTAGTCTGAAGATATGAACAGACCAGAGCACACGCTCCGCTTCCTGGGGGGAACGGAAACCGTTACCGGAAGTAAGTATCTGATTGAGAGCGGCGGCAAGCGTGTGCTTGTGGACTGTGGTTTGTTCCAGGGATACAAGGCCCTGCGTGAACGTAATCGTGAACCTTTCCCTATTCCACCCGACACCATTGATGCAGTGCTGCTCACCCATGCGCACCTGGATCACTCCGGATATGTTCCTGCGTTAGTGCGGGACGGGTTCCGTGGTCCCATCATCACGACCACAGGTACAGCAGAGCTGTGCTCCATCCTGCTGCCAGATAGTGCACACCTGCTTGAAGAGGAAGCATCTCACGCTGCGCGTAAGGGATATTCCAAGCACAATCCACCCAAGCCCCTCTACACAATCCAGGATGTGGAACAGGCACTGTCGCAGTTCCGCACAGCCAACTTCGACGAGGTCTTAGATGTCGTGCCGGGGCTTAAGGCCACTTTCCTGCCAGCAGGTCACATCCTTGGTGCGGCACAGCTTCACATTGACGTGGCTGGAACCAGCTTGCACTTCACGGGGGATATGGGACGGCAACACGACCCATTGATGAAGCCACCTCGTGAATTTGAGGGTGCAGATATTTTGATCACGGAATCCACATATGGAAACCGCACCCACCCCAACATTGAACCAGAGGGCGAGCTTGCTCCGGCGCTCAAGCCCGTGCTGGAGCGCGGGGGAGTTGTTGTCATTCCGGCTTTTGCCGTGGGTCGCACCCAAGGATTGATGCTCCACATCTGGCGATTGATGGATCGGGGTGAGATTCCTCGCGTTCCGATCTATGTGAATAGCCCCATGGCAGCTAGTGCCACTCGGATGTATCACAAGCATCAGGAAGAGCACACGATTCCGGTTGAGGAATTCGAATCTGTCTATGACGTGGCTCACATGGTGGGAACTGTCGAAGAATCGAAAGCGCTTAATGAACGTCACGGCCCCATGATCATCATCGCCGCTTCAGGCATGATGACCGGTGGTCGTGTTCTCCACCACTTGGTAGCTTTTGGAGAAGACCCCAACAATGCCATCGTGATTTCTGGCTATCAAGCAGGAGGCACACGTGGTGCTCTCCTTGCTGAGGGGGCAACTACTCTGCGCATCTTTGGCCGTGATGTTCCCATCCGAGCAGAGGTTATTCAGCTGGAAAGCATGTCAGGGCATGCTGACTCGGTGGAAATCGTGGAATGGATGAAGCGCACACCACGAGCACCCAAGATGACCTATGTCACCCACGGTGAAATGGATGCAGCTGATCGCATGCGATTCCTTATTTCTTCTGAATTGAAGTGGAATGTTCGTGCGCCAGAACACGGTGAAACCATCGACCTGCAACACCCTCAGTAGACCAGAGACAAAGTAGCCTAGAGCTATGGATTCAGGCACCCACTACCTCATCATTGCGTTGTCGATCGTGGCAGACATCATTTTGTATAACGTTGTAGCTCGAGCTGCTTCAGGCAAGGTGGGGCCTAACGCGTGGGCTGGTATTCGCACCAAGGCAACGCGCAAGAATGACAAGACCTGGCTTGCAGCCCACGTAGCTGCCTATCCCATCATGCGAGACACTGCGTTAGCGAATGCAACGCTGTTGATTATTTCGTTGTTCTTACCCAGTGAATTTCAGGCATATCTCGTTCAGGTTGCCACTGGTGCGCTGCTTGCAGGAGTGATTTTTGCTGGAGTACAGGGCCAGAAGGCGGCAAAGGCAGCCGATGTCTAACAAGCCAGCAGGTCTTTCTCACGATGCTCTGTGGCCTCGTGCCGGAGGTTGGCCCGCTCCAGACGAGATAGCACCAGGAAAGCGCATTGATGCCGCTCTGGTGGGTATTCCTGCGTCGCAGACATCGCTGAGTGCTACCAACGCTCACGAAACCCCTGATGCAATTCGTGCAGCGCTCTATCGCTACTCTCCCGCACTGATGCAGGACCGCGGCGTGCTCGATAAGAACCTGCGCAACGACCCTGCGATCATCGATCTTGAAGAACTCACGGTTGCTGATTTTGGTAACGTGTCTGACCCTGACTCACCCGCCGGTGAGGCTCGCACCATCGCATTGATGGCCGACGCTGCTAAGGCTTCTGAATTAGTGATTGCTTTGGGTGGCGATAACTCCATCACTGTGGCTGCAGCACTCGGAGTGTGGGGTAGTGATCTGGAAACCGCAGGTCTGATTACCCTCGATGCTCACTATGACCTGAGAGATGGTGTGAGTAACGGTTCACCCGTGCGCAGACTGATCGAAGCGGGCATGAACCCCGAACGCATTGTCCAGATTGGCATTCAAGACTTTGCTAACTCAGCGAGCTATGCCCGTCGTGCTCAAGAGTTCGGCATCACTGTGATTCACCGTGATGACCTGGAACGTCGCTCCATGGCCGAGGTCATGGCTGAAGCACTCTCGATTGCCGGCTCTGCTGGTGGACCCATTCACGTGGATCTCGACGTGGACGTGTGTGACCGCGCTGTGGCACCAGCTTGTCCTGCCAGTGTCCCTGGAGGTATCAGTGCCTTCGAGCTTCGCCAGGCTGCGCGTGCTGCTGGCAAGCACTCACAGGTTCACTCCATCGACCTGGCTGAGATTGATGCCACGATGGATACTCCAGATGGTCGCACCATTCGCTTAGCAGCGCTGTGTGTCTTGGAAGCAGTTGCTGGCCTTAGCCAGCGATAAGTTCGCCGTCTTTCCAAACACGACCAATCAGGGGAACTCCTGGGCGATAGGCCAGGTGAACATAGCTGGGTGCTGTGATCTCAGCGAGATCAGCCCGCATGCCGACGGATATCTTTCCCACCTCAGTGCGCTGTAGTGCCTGGGCACCACCTGCAGTGGAAGACCAGAGAGCCTCGGCAGGAGTCATACCCATCTCACGCACGGCCACGGCAATACAGAATGGCATTGACGAGGTGAAGCTCGAGCCTGGGTTGCAGTCGGTAGAGAGTGCAACGCTCACCCCAGCGTCGATCAGGCGACGCCCTGAGGGGTAGGGCTGCTTGGTGGAGAACTCCACACCGGGAAGAAGTGTTGCCACCGTCTGTGACGCAGCAAGCGCGTCAACGTCTGCATCTGTGAGATATGTGCAGTGATCCACTGATGCTGCGCCCACCTGAATAGCCAAAGCGATGCCTTCGCCAGGGCCGAGTTGTGAAGCATGAACGCGAGGGAGAAGACCTGATTCTTTGCCCGCATTCAAAATCCGACGAGATTCCTCGACCGTGAAGGCGCCTTCTTCGCAGAAGACATCAATCCATTTGGCGTGAGGTGCACACTTCTCCAGCATCTCGCCGATTACAAGTTGTACATAGTCTTCGCGGTTGTCTGTGAACTCTGCAGGAACGACGTGAGCTCCAAGAAAGGTCACTTCTTCCGTGACTTCACGAGCAAGACGAACCAGGCGTTCTTCTGTCGCCACGTCAAGACCGTAACCGCTCTTGATTTCCACTGTGGTGGTTCCCTGAGCGTGCATCTCGGTGAGGAGGGCGTGCAGGCGCTCGCGGAGTTCGTCATCGCTGGCTTCCCGCGTGGCAGCGACGGTGGAACGTATTCCACCAGCTGCATACGGTTTGCCTGCCATACGAGCAGCAAACTCTCCAGCACGATCGCCAGCGAAGACGATGTGGGAATGCGAGTCCACAAAGCCTGGAATCAGGGTGTTTCCGTGCAGATTGACAACCGCGTCGATATCGAAACCGCCACCGGTTTCGGCATCTGCAGCTCGGCCCACCCAGGCAACCAGCCCGTTGTCCACGATCATGGCGGCGTTCTCGATCTCTCCCGTGGGAGTCTGAGTGCCGCCGGCGCGCACAGCTTCGCTCGGGTTATTCGTGACAAGTAAACCGATATTGGTGAAGAGTGTGCGGGTCATGATTGTGAGCCTAGGCCTTAGCCTTCTTGCATAGGAACACGCAGGCCGCGCTCGCGAGCAACTTCCTCAGCACGCTCGTAACCTGCATCCACGTGACGCATGACGCCAGTGCCGGGGTCATTGGTGAGAACGCGCTCCAGCTTCTGTGCAGCCAGAGGGGTGCCATCGGCAACGGTGACCTGACCAGAGTGGATTGAGCGGCCGATGCCGACGCCACCACCGTGGTGGAGGGAAACCCAGGTTGCACCCGATGCGGTGTTGAGCAGTGCGTTGAGTAGTGGCCAGTCGGCGATAGCGTCCGAGCCATCCTTCATTGCTTCGGTCTCGCGGTAGGGGGAAGCTACCGAACCAGAGTCCAGGTGGTCACGGCCAATCACGATGGGTGCCGAGAGTTCACCGGAGGCGACCATCTCGTTGAACTTCAGACCGGCAAGGTGGCGCTCCTTATAGCCCAACCAGCAGATTCGAGCAGGTAGACCCTCGAAGTGAACCTTCTCGCCCGCCTTGGTGATCCAGCGCTTGAGGTGTTCGTTCTCGGGGAAGAGCTCGAGGATTGCCTTATCGGTCTTGGCAATGTCTTCGGGGTCACCAGAGAGCGCAGCCCAGCGGAAGGGGCCATTTCCTTCACAGAACAATGGACGGATGTAGGCAGGAACGAATCCGGGGAATTCGAAAGCGCGGTCATAGCCGCCGAGCTTGGCTTCTGCACGAATCGAGTTGCCGTAGTCGAACACGATGGCACCAGCATCCTGGAACTCGACCATGGCTTTGACTTGCTTGGCCATGGCAGCGCGGGAGTGCTCGGTGAACCAGACTGCGTCTGCTTCTGCCTTTGCGTGCCATTCCTCAACCGAGACACCTTCTGGAAGGTAGGAGAGGGGGTCGTGAGCACTGGTCTGGTCGGTGACGATGTCGATAGGAACCTTACGCTCCAGTAACTCGGTGAAGACATCAGCTGCGTTACCCACGATGCCCACGGAAAGCGGCGTCTTGGATTCCTTCGCTGCCAGTACGCGAGCAATGGCGTCGTCGAGGTCATGAGTCATCTCGTCGAGGTAGCCGTGTTCTACTCGGCGCTCAAGACGAGACGCATCGACATCCACGATGAGAACAACTCCGTCGTTCATGGTCACAGCCAGTGGCTGTGCGCCACCCATACCGCCACAACCACCAGTGAGGGTCAGCGTGCCGGCGAGCGTGCCACCAAAGTGTTGGCGTGCAACAGCACCAAATGTTTCGTAGGTGCCCTGCAGAATGCCCTGGGTTCCGATGTAGATCCAGGAACCTGCGGTCATCTGGCCATACATCGTCAAACCTTCTGCCTCGAGCTTGCGGAACTCAGGCCACGTCGCCCAGTCGCCGACGAGGTTCGAGTTCGCAATGAGAACACGGGGCGCCCACTCGTTCGTGCGGAAGACCCCAACGGGCTTGCCAGACTGCACCAGCAACGTCTCATCAGACTCGAGGGTCTCGAGCGTGCGCACAATGGCGTCATAGGCTTCCCAGGTGCGGGCAGCTTTACCGGTGCCTCCATAAACCACGAGCTTTTCGGGGTGCTCGGCAACCTCGGGGTCGAGGTTGTTCATGAGCATGCGCATGGGTGCTTCGGTCTGCCAGCTCTTTGCGGTCAGCTTGTTACCGCGTGCGGCGCGAACGGTGCGAGGTCCTGAGGTCATGATGTTCTCCTTGGCTAAATCTGGTGCTGACTAAATCAATGGGGTGGTGGATGCAGACTGAGCGACTGCAGCAATGCGTCCGCTCAGAGTGAGCTCGGCTGCAGCTTCGATCTCGGGGGAGAGGAAGCGGTCTGCGCCGGGGCCGGCAACGCCGTTGCTGCGCAGTTCGGCAATCACAGCACCGGTAACGGGGCTGGGCTTGAGGGGTTCGCGCAGGTCAATACCACGAGCTGCGGTCATGAGTTCGATGGCAACAACGCGTGAGAAGGCATCTACTGCCTTACGCAGCTTGCGACCTGCATGCCAACCCATCGAGACGTGGTCTTCTTGCATCGCGCTCGAGGGGATCGAGTCTGCTGAGGCAGGAACAGCTAGTCGCTTCATCTCCGAGACCAAGCCAGCTGCGGTGTATTGGGCAATCATGAGTCCGGAGTCCACGCCCACCTCGTGTGCAAGGAAGGGAGGAAGTCCCTGGTTACGGGCACGGTCGAGGAAGCGGTCGGTGCGACGCTCACTCATGGAAGCAACGTCTGCAGCGACGATGGCGAGGAAGTCGAGCACATAGGCCACGGGTGCTCCGTGGAAGTTGCCGTTGCTTTCCACGCGGCCATCAACGGTCAAAACAGGGTTGTCGACAGCGGAGGCGAGTTCGCGGCCTGCCACCAGCTCGGCGTGAGCAATAGTGTCGCGCGCACCGCCGTGAACCTGGGGTGAGCAGCGCAGTGAATAGGCATCTTGAACGCGGCCATCTTCTGGGCCTGAGTGTGAATGCACGATGGGGGAGTCGGCCAAGATGTTGCGCAGGTTTGTGGCCGACTGTCCCTGACCAACCTGGGGACGCAGAGCGTGCAGATCGGCTGCAAACACCTTGTCGGTGCCCATGAGGCCTTCGATGCTCATAGCGGCAGAGATGTCCACCGTGGTCATCAACATCTTGAGATCTGTGATGGCCAGTGCCAGCATGCCGAGCATGCCGTCGGTGCCATTAATCAGGGCGAGGCCTTCTTTTTCCTCCAGTTTGAGGGGAGTGATGCCGGCAGAAGCGAGCGCTTCTGCTGCGGGCATCAGCACGCCTTCAGCGTTGCGCACGTCACCTTCGCCGAGTGTGGCCAGAGCACAGTGAGACAGTGGAGCCAGATCTCCAGAGCAGCCCAGTGATCCGTACTCGCGAACCACAGGGGTAATACCGGCATTGATCACGGCTGCGTATGTTTCTGCCACGACGGGGCGCACGCCCGTGCGACCGGTCATCAGGGTGGAGAGCCGAAGCAGCATGAGCGCGCGAATGACTTCACGTTCCACTTCAGGGCCAGAACCTGCTGCGTGGGAGCGAACCAGGGATGCCTGCAGCTGTGCTCGGCGGTCGGACTCAATGAAGGTGGTGGCCAGTGCGCCGAAGCCAGTGGAGATTCCGTAGTGAGGGTTGGGATCAGATGCCAAGCCATCAATCACGGCACGTGATGCGGTAACGCCAGCAAGCGCCCCGGGATCGAGGGTGATGGTGGTGTTGTGGCGGGCAACGGCAACAACGTCTTCGATGGATACGGCGCCTGCGCCGACAACTACTGAACTCATGCTCTGATTTCACACTAAAAAATAGTCCGAAAATACAGTGAAAGATACCCTTGTGTCTGAGATAACAGACATGGCAGACTGGGGCTGTGAGTAAAGTCCCCGCAGCAGATTCAACCCTGCGCATTCTTGAGCATCTAGCCCATCAACGCGGTCCCGTGCCTGCGCAATCTATTGCCACTGCCTTAGAGCTTCCCCGCTCCTCGGTGTATCAAATCCTGACCGTACTCACCGAACGTGGCTTTGCCCTACACATCCCCGAAGAGCGTCGCTACGGTCTGGGCCCTGCTGCCTTCGAACTCTCTTCCGCCTACACGCGCCAGCAACCACTGACTCGATTGGGTGCACCCTTGCTGGCGAAATTGGTCGATCACATTGGCGAGTCAGCTCACTTGGCTGTGTTGCATGGCACGGATGTTCTCTACGTCGTCGAAGAACGTGCTCCACGTCGCCCCAGTCTGGTCACCGATGTCGGCGTGCGTCTTCCTGCACACCTCACAGCCTCGGGTCGGGCACTGCTTTCAGCATTGCCACCAGCACAACTGCGTGCGCTCTACCCCGACAGCATCGTCTTCACTCAGCGTGCTGGCGTGGCCAACACCGGCCCTAGAACCTATCGCGAGCTCAAAGCGTTGGTATCCGAAGCTGCATCTCAGGGTTATTCCATCGAGCGTGGTGAGATTACAGAAGGTCTCGCGTCAGTCGGCGTTGTAGTCAAAGACCACATTGGATGGCCTGCAGCAGGCATTGCGGTGACCTTCTCTGCCGCAGGATTGACCTCTCCAGAAGCTCTCAATGACCGCATTAACTCTCTGTTGCCGGAAATGACGGCAACTGCCCATGAGCTCAGCCGTCGTATTCATGGTGCCGGTTAAGCTAAGCCCATGGTTGTTGCATATTTACTTCTAGCTCTCGCTATCGTCTCTGAAGTCGTGGGGACACTCGCCCTGAAAATGAGTGACGGCTTCACCAAAGTCATTCCCACCATTTTTGTCGTCGTGGGGTATTTGTCTGCGTTCGCTTCATTGGGGCTGGGCCTTTCTAAAGGCTTGAGCATGGGCGTTGCCTATGGGATTTGGGCAGGTGCTGGAACTGCACTTGTTGCGATTATGGGTATCTTCCTGTTCAAAGAAAATCTCAATGTGTGGGGATTCCTGGGTATTGCGCTGATCATCGTCGGGGTTGTGCTGTTAGAAATGGGAAGCTCACACGGCTAATTAAGCTCTGGGCGACATACCCAGCCCTGACGTTGACGTTCTGAGAAAACAGGCGCACACTGGTTATAGACCTCGACCGGTCAGGCGAAAGCCCCGACGGTCACCCCTTATCTGAAGGAGACCACATGGCAACCGCAAACATCAAGCTTGAGACCCCTTCCGCAACCATTGGTGGCGGCGAAGAGGGCGGCTGCTGCGGCGGCGCGTGCTGCGGCGGAAAGTAAGCGTAAACACAGCGCACAAGGGTTCGACCACTTCGGTGGTCGGGCCCTTGTTCTGTTAAGCCCTATTCGCAGACAACGCCATCTTTGTCACGGTCCCGATACCAGGCATATTCCGGATCAACACCTTTGTAGTAGGGGCCAGCGCCGTTAGCTTGTGCAACAGAACACGTTCCATAGTTGGGATCGAGGACCCCGTCACTGACCGGAGCCACCGCTTCGGCTACTGCCCCTGCAGTGACCGCGGCCTTTTCAGGAACGGTAATGTTCACGTTTGAACAGCCGTTGAGAACGGACTGCAGCGTGAGACGCTCGAGCGAATCCACGGTCAATGACCAGCGCCACTTCACCGCCACCCAGGTAGCGGCATAATCACAAAAGTAGCCGTGACTAGCAGGCATCCACTGAGCAGGGTCTTTATCGCTCTTGGAGCGGTTCGAGCTCGCTGTCACAGCAAGTAAGGAGGCGTCATAGCCCAGGTCATTGCCAAAACTCACTCGTGTGGCACTGTCCCAGCCATACGCTCCCGAGCCCCAGGCTTCGTTCAAGGGAACAAAGTGGTCAATATCTAGTCCGCCGGCATCGGTGAGGGTGACGCCGTCATAGGCCGAGGTCCATTGACCTGTGCTTACGGTGCAGGAGCCACGAGTAGTGACGGCAGCCTGTGATTCCATCATGAGAACTTCAGCTCGGGTATTGCATCCGTCACCATCCGCATCGATCCAGGCGTTGAAATAGTCACGGTTGTAGCCGGTGTGTGAAGCAGGAGCATCGTCGGTAGGCAGCTGTTCCAGCATGCTTAAGAACGTGGAGACGCTACTTGAACCAAGTTGAGCACTCTGGGTTGCGGGTGCAGTAGTACTTGGTTCAGGTGTTTCCGTGGGGAGAGCAATATCGACGGGAGTCTCAGTTCCACCAAGCGCTTTCTCGAGGGATTCGACTGTCCCGGCCGTTTGCATGGACTGAACTGCGTTGAAGGCAGAGCCGATAGAAACCACCGGCAGGAGAATGAGCACGGCAATCGTGCCACCAAGCCACAGACGTTTCTTCGTCGGCATCATTCCCTCCCTGCTATAGAAGCTACCAAGCTTCCAGGCGTAGAGTCAGGTCATGTCGAATCGCAGAGCCCTCGTCACAGGTGCAACTGGCTATATCGGTGGTCGACTAGTTCCACGCTTGCTCGATGCTGGATTCACTGTCCGAGTACTGGTTCGCAATGCCGACAAGCTCAAAGATGTGCCCTGGCGTTCTAAGGTGGACATCGTCGAAGGCGATCTGCTGGATGCCGACATCGTGAACACTGCCTGCGCAGATATCGATGTGCTGTACTACCTCGTCCATGCGATGGGACAAAAGGGTGACTTCGAAACCAAAGAGCTCATTGGTGCCCGAAACGTCGCAGTCGCTGCCAAGGCCAACAAGCTTTCCCGCATCGTCTATCTGGGTGGTCTCCACCCCGCCACAGGGGAGCTTTCCAAGCACCTGCGATCCAGAGCCGAGGTGGGCGAAATCCTCCTGGAATCGGGCGTTCCCACTGTTGCCCTGCAAGCAGGAGTGATCATCGGTTCAGGTTCCACCAGTTTTGAGATGATTCGCCACCTCACGGATGTCCTTCCGGTGATGACCGCCCCCAAGTGGGTCGGAAACCTTATCCAGCCCATTGCTGTGCGAGACGTCATGTATTACCTGATCAAAGCGGCAGATCTCCCAGCGAGTGTGAACCGAACACTCGACATCGGTGGGCCAGAGGTTCTCAAGTACTCGGAAATGATGAATGGCTATGCCGTTGAAGCGGGCATGAAAGAACGGGCCATTCTTCGATTGCCCGTTCTAACTCCCTATCTGGCAAGCCAGTGGGTAAATCTCGTCACCCCGATTCCTCGTGCGCTCGCCGTGCCCATCATTGCCTCTCTGCAACACGACTGTGTGATGAATGAACATGACGTGGACGAGATCATTCCTCCACCTGCCGAAGGACTGTTGCCTTATCGCACGGCAGTGCATCTTGCCCTCGGCAAGATGCAAGAAGGAGATCTAGAAACCAGCTGGCAAAACTCCAGCGTGGACGGTGCTCCCAGTGATCCACTCCCCAGCGACCCTGAATGGGCTGGTCACCGGGTCTATCTCGATCTCAAGGAACGTGACTGTGATGCCCCTGCTGAGGACCTTTGGGCCATCATCGAGGGCATTGGTGGTGACAATGGCTGGTATTCACTTCCCATTGCGTGGGCTGCCCGAGGATTCGCGGACAAGCTCGTTGGCGGCGTGGGTCTTCGACGCGGTCGCAGCAATCCAGAAAAGCTCCGTGTGGGTGAAGCAGTGGACTGGTGGCGCGTGGAGCGCATTGACCATGGCAACTTCCTCCGGCTTCGTGCCGAGATGAAGGTTCCGGGCTTGGCCTGGTTAGAACTGACCGCGGATGCCCTGCCTGATGGCACCTCTCACTACACTCAGCGGGCCATCTTCTTCCCTCGAGGATTGGGTGGGCGCCTGTACTGGCTGTCGATTCTTCCCGCCCACGGCATCATCTTTAATGGCATGGCTAAGCGCATCACTGAGGCAGCCCACGAGCGTTATCTGAAGCGAACTCAGAGTGTTTAAAACTCTGGGCTGGTGCATAACTCGTTCATAGTGTCCTCATAGCTTCGTTCTGCATTGTGTAATTACCGGCCACAAGGTCAGAGCTCATAACGAACGTAAGGAGGCATGCAGATGCCAAAGAACGACAACAACGACAACCTCGACAACGCAGAGGCAACTCAGACTCCTGCTGAGTACACCCCCGAAGCTGCAGCAGAGGAAACTGAAGAAACAGTTACCCCCATCACCGATGCTCGATCCAAGCGTCGCCTCGGTACCGGAGCCATCATCGGCATCTCGGCAGCCAGCGTTGCCCTGCTTGCCGGTGTATTCGGCGGCGGCATGGCAGTCGCGAACGTCATCGGTCACGGTGGAGCTCCTGCACTCGGCCTTGCTGGACAGGGTCCTGCTCAAGGTCACATGGGTGATGGTGATGGCGATGGCGATGGTCCTCACGGCAAGCCAGGTCACGGCCCTAAGGGTGGCATGGCTGGCGCGCCACAGGGTGGACTCGAGGCTGATGGTTCTATGCCGGGCAACGTTCCTCACAAGCACGATGCCAACGGTAACGACATCATTCCTGAGGGTTACCCCACCACTACACCTAGTACCACCCCCAGCACCACTACGAACTAAGTAGTTCTTTATCCATCAGTGTCGTCCCAACCGGGGCGGCATTGATGCGTTAAGCGGGAATACACTGGAGTGAAACAACGTTTAAGTCGAGTGAGGAATGAGGTTGCTATGGTAAACCAGACCACATCGACAATTGTCTTGGGTGTTGAGGGGATGACCTGCTCAAGCTGCGTTGCCCGGGTTGAGAAAAGCTTGAATGAACTCCCCGGTGTGACAGCTGCCGTGAACCTCGCGATGCACAGCGCAAAGGTTGAATACCCCTCGACGGTTAGTGAAGAACAGTTGGTGCAACAGGTCGAGAAGATCGGTTACACCGCCACACTTCCTCACCACGAAGTAGTTGAAGACGAGGTTCTTCTCGACGGCCGTGCCGGAAAAGTCACTCTGCTCGAGCGTTTGGTGATTGCCATTGTGCTTTCGGTTCCCGTCATTGTTTTGGGCATGGTTCCTGCCTGGCAATTCACCTACTGGCAGTGGATTTCTTTGCTGTTGACCACTCCTGTGGTGTTCTGGTGCGGTTTGCCTTTCCACCGAGCGACTTTTTTGAATCTTCGCCACGGCACCCTCACCATGGACACGCTCATCACCATGGGCACGTTCGCTGCCTATGGCTGGTCGGTCTATGCCCTGTTCTTTGGTGCTGCCGGTGATCCCCACATGCACCACACCATGGAGTTTTTTGCGTGGCAGGCAGACCCCACCCTCAATATTTATTTCGAAGCTGCTGCCGGTGTGACCACATTCCTCCTGCTCGGACGCTATCTCGAAGAGAAGTCTCAACGCAGTGCAGGTGCTGCACTGCGCGCACTGGGTGAGCTCAAGGCAACCGAGGCAACGCGGATTGTCGACGGCGTGGAAGAGAGAATTCCTGCTTCTGAACTTCGTGTGGGGGAGCTTTTTGTAGTTCGCCCCGGTGAAATCATTGCCACCGATGGTGTGGTGGTGGAAGGTCAAGCTGCCGTTAATGAGAGCGCATTGACGGGGGAAAGCTTGCCGGTTGAAGTGGTCGCAGAATCACGCGTCACTGGTTCCACGATTGTCCTGGATGGCCGACTTGTTGTTCGTGCAACCCAGGTGGGGCAGAACACTCGCATTGCCCAACTTGCTGCACTCGTGGAGGATGCCCAACTTCACAAGGCAGCGGTACAAAAGCTTGCAGATCGAATCTCTGCTGTGTTTGTGCCCATTGTGATCGGCATTGCGGTCGTCACGATTATGGGGTGGGCAATAGCTGGAGCGCCTCTTGCCGTGGGTTTCACGGCAGCAATCGCTGTTTTGGTTATTGCATGCCCGTGTGCTTTGGGGTTGGCAACGCCTGTAGCTCTCATGGTGGGAACCGGCCGTGCCGCACAGATGGGCATCATTATTTCTGGTCCCGATGCCATTGAGAGCTCTTCACACATTCGCACGGTTGTTCTCGACAAGACCGGAACAGTGACCACGGGCCACATGAGTGTGAGCGAAGTGTTCATTACTGGCGCTGAGGAAGATGCGGCACTGCTGCGCATTGCCGCACTGGAAGCTGGTTCAGAGCACCCCATAGCCCGAGCAATCCTCTCCTATGTCACAGACCATGCGGGGGCTTCGCTTCCTGTAGTTACTGACTTTCGCTCAGTTGCCGGGCAGGGCGTGCAGGGAGTTATTGAGGGAGTGAGAATTGCTGTGGGCACGACAGCGTGGATGGACTCTCACGGTTTCTCGCTCTCGGAAGAAAATGAAACTCAACTAGTTGCCGCTCGAGCCGGGGGAGCCACTGCAATTCTCGCGGGTTGGGATTCTCAGGTTCGCGCGATCATTGCGGTGGCAGACACCATCAAGGAAGACTCTGCTGAAGCAATAATCAGACTCGTTGAGCTCGGTCTTGAACCCATTTTGCTCACCGGTGATCATGAAGAAGCTGCTCACGCGATTGCCCAGAAAGTCGGCATCTCTCGCGTGATTGCCGGAGCAAGTCCCGAAAGCAAGGTAGAGGTCGTCAAGGCTCTGCAGGCTGATGGGAAGCAGGTTGCAATGGTGGGAGATGGCGTCAACGACGCCGCTGCCTTGGCTCAGGCAAACCTTGGTATTGCGATGGGAACCGGAACCGATGTGGCCATTGCAGCAAGTGACCTCACCTTGGTTCGTGGCACCCTCTCCGCGGCAGTAGATGCCCTGGAGCTTTCGCGCAAAACACTGCGCATTATTCACGGCAACCTGTTCTGGGCTTTTGCCTATAACGTCGCCGCAATACCCCTTGCTGCACTAGGTTTCTTGAACCCCATGTTGGCGGGAGCTGCCATGGCATTCTCGAGTTTGTTCGTTGTGCTCAATTCACTGCGTCTTCGCAGATTCGCACGCTAGATTGAATTAAGCGCAATAAGCACTACCTCGCCGGCTGTGAAGTCGACCTGACTTATCCAGAATTGGCGACAATGACACTCAGCTCTACCCTTGGTCCTCTCCGCTCAACAGAGCCGAAAGATCCCAACCGTAAGCCTCTGACCAGCTCATATGCAGCGCTCATGAAAGCTGTGACCCAAGCTGGCTTGATGCGCAAGCGTCCCGCGTTCTACATCACCTTGTTTGTAGGGCTTTCTCTCGCTCTGGGTGGTTTGATTACCGGGTTTGTGCTGATCGGTGACTCCTGGTTCCAGCTGTTGATTGCTGCTGGTTTGGGTATTTTGCTGACTCAGTTTGCTTTCATTACCCACGAAGCCTCCCACCGTCAGGTGTTTGCCTCGGGAAAGCTCAATGACTGGAGCGGTCGCATTCTGGCTACCGCCGTGGTCGGTATTTCTTATGCCTGGTGGATGAATAAGCACACCAAGCACCACATCAACCCCAACACCGTGGGCAAAGACCCTGATATCGAGTGGGACACCGTCTCGTTTCAGGAAGTGGATGCGGTCAAGCAGAAGGGTTTCCTGCGTTGGATTACCCAGCGTCAGGGGTATCTCTTCTTCCCACTGCTCACCCTCGAGGGAATCAACCTGCACTTCCGTTCGATCCTGACTCTGTTCCAGAAGGAGCGTCTTGAGGGTCGTGCCGTCGAACTGACTCTCATTGCTCTGCGATTGAGTGCCTACGTTGCCGTGATCTTCCTCTTCTTGCCTCTCGGTATGGCCTTTGCTTTCTTAGGTGTTCAACTCGCTGTCTTTGGTGTCTACATGGGAGCATCATTTGCCCCTAACCACAAGGGCATGCCGATGATTCCTAAAGAGAACCGCGTGGACTTCATGACCAAGCAGGTGCTGACCTCTCGCAACATCAAGGGTGCAGGCGCTACCGCGTTTATGGGTGGGTTGAACTACCAGATCGAGCACCACTTGTTCCCCAGCATGGCTCGCCCACACCTGCGCAAGGCACGTCTCATTGTGAAGCAGCACTGTGCAACCGAGGGTGTTCCTTACACAGAGACCACGCTGATGCGCTCCTACGGCATCGTCATCGCCTACCTGAACAAAGTCGGCTTGGCAGCGCGCGATCCGTTCGATTGTCCTGAAGCCGACCGTATGCGTCGTCGCTAGACTTTTTACATGGCAAAAAAGCAAGCAGAACCTGAGCTCATTCGTCCCGGCATCGTGCCTGGACTTGCAGGTGTCGCAGCGATGTTTATTGGTATGGGTGTCTACGGTTCCGACTGGTACATCACCATCTTGTTCGTGGTGAGCATCTTGGCCGCCATCCTTTCGGTGTTCTCGTGGCAGTGGGCTGATCCTAAGAAGTGGGTCTTCCTTCCACTGTTCTTGTTGATCGCTATTTTTTGGAATCCCATCGTTCGACTGACAGACGGCATCACTCCGGGAATTCAGTGGTGGATGCTTCTCCAGACCGGAGCGGCTGCCGTATTCTTCCTCGGAGGATTCCTGATTAAGACCCCTGCTCCGAAGTAGTAGACTAAATCCGCACCACAACCTTCGTTTCTACTGTCGCCGGCGCTAACGCGTGATGCGCGAGGTACCTTCTGGGGGAGGTGCAGTTTGGGGCATGACACAAGCACTGCTTGTTTGTGATGTCATCGTTTCTTTAGTCATGGAGACCAAGTGGCCCGTACCGGCACTCGTCGTAACACCCTCGATAACTCGGGGCTCATTCCTATCCTCGCCCGCAAGGTGCGCGAGGTGGAGGCAAAAGCTCAGACCGGCAAGAAGGTTGGTCCTACCAACCGCACCAAGTTCCAGGTCATCGCATTCCTCGTGCGTGAAGAGCGTGCACGCGTCAAAGGTGACGCGTCACTGACAGATGCTTCACGTGCTGAACAGCTCAAGCGTCTTGATGGTGTTGCCACCATCCTGGCCAAGACGGCAGCTCGTGACACTTCACTGATTCAGCTTCTTGAAGTTGACCACGCAACCAGTCCTGTGGCGCAAAAAATGCGCCGTGACTGGCTGGTTGAATCCGGTGCTGAGATCAACCCTGAAGACCTCATCATCACTACCGAACAGGCAAAGCCTGTTCAGGAGTTCGCTCCCGAACTTGCTGAGAAGCAGGTTCTGCCTCTTTCAGTCAAGGCACGTCTGAAGTCGACTCCCTTCTTAGAACCAGACTTCAGCAAGCCAGCGACCGGTTCTATCCCCGTGATGCGCCTGTCGAACTGGGAGCTGTTGGGTCCTTTGTTCAAGTCCTTTGAAACCGGTGCTGGTGGTGGCTCGGCATGCATGAACATGCCCGCTGTTCCCAAGTTTGACCGCTACTCACCTCAGGGTCGCGAGCTCATGCCACACCAGATTCGCTTCATTGAGAGCGTGCGCGAAGGTCACCGCACCTTCCTGCTGGCAGATGAGCCTGGTCTGGGTAAGACTGCACAGTCTCTCATTGCAGCATCCGTTGCCAACGCGTTCCCTCTTCTGGCCATCGTTCCCAACGTGGTGAAGATGAACTGGGCTCGTGAAGTTGAGCGCTGGATTCCTGGCCGCAAGGCAACCGTCATTCACGGTGACGGTACGGACGTGGACGCCTTCGCCGACGTGTTCATCGTCAATTACGAAGTTCTGGACCGCCACCTGTCCTGGATTGGCCAGATGGGCTTCAAGGGCATGGTTGTTGATGAAGCGCACTTCATCAAGAACCTCACCTCGCAGCGCTCCAAGCACGTACTGGCATTGGCAGACCGCATCGTCGCGCGCACGCCTGGTCACAACCCACTTCGTATTGCCCTGACAGGTACACCGCTGATCAACGACATTGATGACTTCCGCGCTATCTGGAAGTTCCTGGGGTGGATTGACGGCGAGAAGCCTTCGGCTGAACTCACCGCCAAGCTGGAGGCTATTGGTCTCACCCCTGCAGATCAAGGCTTCTATGCCTCTGCCCGCGACACCGTGGTGTCGATGGGTATTGTTCGTCGCCGCAAGATTGACGTGGCCAAGGATCTTCCTGCCAAGCGCGTGGTGGATCTTCCCGTTGAGCTCGACGACGAACTGGGTAACTCCATCAAGGCTGCCGAAGCAGAGCTGGCTAAGCGCCTGCTCGAGCGTTACAACCGCTTCACCGTATCCGGTAATTTCCGTGGTTCCACCACGGAACTTATCCGCATGGTTGCGCAGCAGGAACTCGATGAGTCCAAGGGCCAGAAGACCGGAGAGAACGTCTTCACCATGGTTCGCAAGATTGGTCAGGCAAAAGCGGGACTTGCTTCCGACTACGCAGCACAGCTTGCTCGTTCGGTGGGCAAGGTTGTCTTCTTCGCTAAGCACATTGACGTCATGGACGCCGCAGAGCGCGCCTTTGCCGCCCAGGGCATCAAGTCCGTCTCCATCCGTGGTGACCAGAGCACCTCTGCTCGCCAGGATGCCATTGACGCCTTCAATAAGGACGAGTCAGTTCAGGTTGCGGTTTGTTCGCTCACCGCAGCTGGTGTTGGTTTGAACCTGCAAGCATCTTCCAACGTGGTGTTGGCGGAACTGTCCTGGACCTCTGCCGAGCAGACCCAGGCCATTGACCGTGTTCACCGTATTGGTCAGGAAATGCCAGTTACGGCATGGCGCATTATTGCCGCCCAGACCATTGACGCGAAGATCGCTGAGCTCATAGACAGCAAGCGTGGTCTTGCAGCCCGTGCACTCGAGGGTGAAGAGATTGAAGCAGGCTCGCAGGATTCCATCCAGCTCGATGCTCTGGTTCACATTCTTACTCGTGCAATCTCTACGCAGTACGCATAGCCTGTAACCATGAACGAGTGGCTCACCGCTGCAGGCGCAGGCCTGCTTGCCGGTGGTGCTCTGTTTGTGGGCGCACTCATCGCATGGTTCGTTAACGTTCCTGCACGTGTCGTGGCCAGCATCATGGCTTTTGGCGCCGGTGTGCTGATTTCGGCACTGGCCTTTGACCTGGTTGGCGAAGCCATGGCGGAATCGGGATTAGTACCCACCGTGTCAGGCTTTGCCGTGGGCGCCATTGTCTATGTGGGCGTCAACATTTTGCTCGATGCCCGGGATGCCCGTAATCGCCGAGGATCTGCCGAAGGCCCAGGAACAGGAACCGGTATTGCTGTGGGTGCACTCCTCGACGGTGTGCCTGAATCCATGGTGTTGGGTTTGTCCATGCTCGGCGGGCAGGGAGTGAGTATCCCTATTCTCACCGCTGTCATCATCTCGAACTTGCCGGAGGGCCTCTCCAGCACAGCAGAGCTCAAGGCGGCGGGACGCAAGCCCCGCTTTGTCTTCTTGCTGTGGGGCGGCATTGCCCTTGCAGCGGCTATCTCCAGCCTCTTGGGTTTCACCATCTTGGCGGATGCTCCCGTGGAGCTCACCGGGTTCATCACGTCACTCGCGGCGGGCGCCATGCTGGCCATGATTTGCGACACCATGATTCCCGATGCCTTCCGCAAAGCACACAACTACACGGGGTTGCTAGCAACCTTGGGTTTCTTGGTGAGCTTTGTTATTCACCAGCTGGCCTAGGAGTTAGTGCTCGTCCCAGAATGTGGCGAGCAGTTGTGCTGAGGCATGAGTGCGATCTGCATGTGCTGAGTGACCCGCGTTGGCGATCACCCAATAGTCGGCACCGAGCTGCTCTGCCATGACGCGCTGCATCTCGATAGGCCAGGCATCATCATTGGCACCATGAGAGACAAGAACAGGTATGCCTGTGCGGGAAAGCTCGAGGGTGCGGTCAACTTGATCAATCAAAATGTTGATACCAGCTTCTAGCTGGGCAGGGTTCGTGCTCATCAGGCGGTCGTAGTAGTACTGCTCAATGACGTTGAGCTCACCCTTGAGATCTGCTTCGGGATCGTTTCCGGTTGCCAACTGGTTTCCGACAAAGTAGGCACGGGGCCCGTGCTCTATAAGACCAGCGCGTTGCTCCAGGAGGTCTCGACCCATGTTGCGCGGACCGCTGTTCCACATGGTCAAGCTGGCAAAGGGGGAGTGGTCTTGAAGAACTGCCTCGATGGACACAACACCACCGAAGCTGTGGCCCAAGAGATGTACGTGAGTGCCTAGACCGAGTTTCTGGATGACTTCGTGAATGTCCTGGCCTAAACGTGGAAGTTCGTAGCCAGCTGTGTCGTCAGGCCCTTCCGACAGGCACTGACCGCGCTGAGAGAAAGTGACGACCTTATAGCCACGCTCAGAGAGGGGCTGTAGTAAACCATTGAAGGTGTCTGCTGAGCTGGTGTAGCCAGGAATAAGCAGAGCGGTTCCCACGTGTTCACCCACGGGTTCAATCGAGATGGTCGCGAGTTTATAGCCATCAATCTCAACGTGGCCTCGCACAGCTCGTTCAGGGATTTGTAAATCGAGAGAAATTCCATTGGCTTCAAGTTCTGTGCCGTTTGGTGGTAGCTGTGCGCTCATACCTTCATGTTACGACGGGAGTCCATGCACCGCTGTGGTTCAATGCACAGAGTAGAAGAGTTCGAAGGTTCAACGAGTTATCGAGGGTTCTCGACTGTGTAGTAGACATTTATGTTTATTTCTCTTACGTGGATACAGTTGCCCAATCTGCTCGCTTTCAGTGAGCATAAGGAAAGACGACATTTTTCTCATTTCATCCAGAAAAGGTTCATGTGGATCCTCTATTCGTCGTCGTGCTCGTTGTAGCACTCGCGCTTTTCTTTGACTTCACCAACGGTTTCCATGACACCGCAAACGCAATGGCAACCCCTATTGCAACTGGTGCGCTCAAGCCTCGTACCGCTGTTCTCATTGCAGCGGTGTTGAACCTTGTAGGTGCATTCCTTTCCACTGCGGTGGCAAAGACCATCTCAGTTGATCTCATTAATGAAGACGTCACCATCAAGGTGGAAATGATTTTTGCCGGTTTGTGTGGTGCGATCTTGTGGAACCTCACCACGTGGATCTTGGGATTGCCCTCCTCTTCGTCACACGCACTCTTTGGTGGACTGATTGGTGCGGCTATCGCTAGTGCTGGTTTCGATGCGGTCAACTTCATCAAGGTTGTGGAGAAGGTCATCCTTCCTTCCCTCTTCGCCCCTGTGATTGCTGGTGTGGCTGCCTACCTGGCTACCAAGCTTGCCTACATCATTACTGCGCGTTCGCAGGCAGAGCGTGCTCGTACTGGAATCGGTACAGGACGTTCACGCTTCCGCACCGGACAGATCTTCTCGTCCACGCTGGTTGCGCTTTCGCACGGTACTAACGATGCTCAGAAGACCATGGGTGTGATCACGTTGGTTCTTATCACCGCTGGTGTGCTCGGGAAAGACAGTGGCGTTCCGCTATGGGTCATGATTGCAGCAGCTCTTGCTATTGCACTCGGCACCTACATGGGTGGATGGCGCATCATCAAGACCATGGGAACTGGGCTTTCTGAAATTAAGCCAGCCCAAGGTCTTGCCGCCGAAACCGCAACCGGTGTCACCATCTTGGCCTCGACCAACCTTGGTTTTGCTCTCTCGACAACTCAGGTTGCGTCAGGATCTGTTATTGGTGCAGGCCTGGGCCGTAAGGGTGGAACTGTCCGCTGGAACAAGGCAAGCCACGTCGTTGGCGCATGGTTCCTCACCCTCCCTGCTGCTGCCATCGTTGGAGCGTTCGCGGCATGGATTGCAGGAACGGGTCCCTTCGGAATCTTGGTTGACGCAGTTCTCGTTACCGGTGTCATCATCGCGTTGTTCCAGATAAGCAAGCGCAATGCCGTTACCCACACCAACGTCCTCTCTGAGGTCGAGGGTGCGAGCGAAATCGTGGAAACTCCTGCACAGCGTCGCCGTGCAGAGAAGGCCGCCAAGCTCGCTGCAAAGAAGGCTGCCGAAAAGGCCGCCAAGCAAGCTAAGAAGAACAAGAAGGGCAAGAACTAATGACTATCGCTTGGGATGCATTCTTATCCGTTGTTCTCACCTCGATTGGTGGCGCAGCCGTCATCGTGTCGCTGTATTCACTCGGCGTTCGTTTCGTCACTGATGCAGAGCTGCTTGCCCCCAAGGCAGCACAGGGTGATGGTTCTGCTGTGCGCAAGGAATCTTTCTTCCGCAGTGTTGCCTACATCTGCTTCACGCTCTGCGCTATTGCGGTTCTGTATGAGGTCTACTTGATCATTCCGTTCTTCCACAAGTAGGACGAACCCCCAGCAGAACCCCTCACGAAAGTGAGGGGTTCTGTCGCTTAACCCCATATGTGGTGGTGTAATAGCAGAAAATTCACTTCAAGTAGTGGTTAAGACTTTCCGACGAAAAACTCTAGGCAAACTCTCAGGCGCGGTAGTCTCAACAACGTAGTTCCCTTACCCCTACTCAAAAAGGAGATCGGTTTGTCGTCGTCGACCACCGAGAAGCCCAAGTCTGGCTTCGCAGCAACACTCGATCGCTACTTCGAAATTACCAAGCGTGGTTCCACCATTGGTACGGAGTTCCGTGGCGGTCTCGTCATCTTCATGACGATGGTTTACATCATCATCTTGAACCCCATCATCTTGGCTTTCAGCCCCGACGTAAACGGCAACGTTATCGGCGGCGGTGCAGCTGACGCATTCGAATTTGCACCACAGGCAATTGCTTCGGCAACTGCACTTGCTGCAGGTCTGATGACCATCGCATTCGGTTTCGTTGCACGTCTGCCATTCGCAATTGCAGCTGGTCTGGGTATCAACTCATTCCTCGCCGTAACACTGGTCAAGGACGTCACCTGGCAGGAGGCCATGGGCCTCGTCGTCATCGACGGAATCATCATCCTCATCCTCGCGGTCACTGGTCTTCGCACCATGATCTTCACCGCAGTTCCTGCTGCGCTGAAGACCGCGATCACCGTGGGTATTGGTCTCTTCATTGCATTCATCGGTCTTGTTGACGGTGGCCTTGTTCGTCGCACTGACGTTGGTCCTGTTCCTGTTGGACTCGGTGTTGGCACCGACCACGGAATTGGTCTCCCCACCACCATCTTCATCATTGGTGTTCTCACCATCGGTGTTCTGATGGCGCTGCGCATTCGTGCAGCAATCTTGATCGGTCTGGTCTCGACCACCGTTATCGCCATCATTGCGGAAGCACTCTTCCCCGTAGGCGGCAAGTTCGTCAACGGTGAGTTCGTGACCCCCTTCGGTTGGGACACCACCATTCCTGGTCTGCCTACCAGCATCTTTGCTGTGCCTGACTTCTCCACCATCGGTGAAGTAAGCCTCTTCGGTTCCTTCGAGCGCATCGGTGCTCTCGCAGCAATCATGCTCGTGTTCACCCTCGTGTTCTCGAACTTCTTCGACGCAATGGGCACCATGACCGGTCTGTCCAAGCAGGCTGGCCTTGCTGATAAGGACGGTAACTTCCCACGTCTGAAGTCCGCACTGGTTGTTGAAGGTGCTGGTGCTGTTGTTGGTGGTTTCACCTCGACCTCATCCAACACCGTCTACATCGAGTCTGCTTCCGGTATCGCCGGTGGTGCACGTACCGGTCTGGCCAACATCGTTACCGGTGTTCTGTTCCTGGTTGCAATGTTCTTCGCACCTTTGACCTCTGTAGTCCCCATCGAGGTTGGTGCTTCGGCACTGGTCATCGTGGGTGCACTCATGATGTCTCAGGTTGTTGACATCGACTGGAAGGACTGGAGCATCTCGTTCCCTGCCTTCCTGACCATCATCATGATGCCTTTCACCTACTCGATCGCAAACGGTATCGGTATCGGCTTCATCACCTGGGTAGTCATCCGCGCATTCGCAGGTAAGGGTAAGGAAATTCACCCCATCCTCTGGATTGTTGCAGCTGGATTCGTGCTCTACTTCGTATCAGCACCTCTTACTGCTGCTCTCGGCGGCTAGTAAAGAACCACTCGCACAAGCGGGAGTGCCTTCGGGCTCTCCCGCTTGTCGTTTAAGTGGATGTGGATAACTCAGGAACCACTCCACGCATATTGAGTAGGTTTCCTCACATGCGTGCGAAACCTCTCATTGCCATCCCGCTGATAGCCGTTGCTCTGGCGGGCTGTTCGGCTCAAACACCTACTCCCCAAGAAACGACAGCTGCACCTGAGCAGAAGCCCCTCTTTGCCACGGATGCAGAGGCCTTAGCTGCAGCAGAAGCCGCCTATGCAAACTATCTCGAGGTCTCAGACCAGATAGCGAGAGACGGTGGAGCTAATCCAGAGAGATTGAAGGGGTTGTTGAGTAGTGATCAATATCAAACTGAAGTTTCTTCATTTCAAAATTATGTAACCAAAGACATACATTCCTCCGGCCAGATGTCTTTTGATTCTTTACATATAGCCAGTTCTGATTCCGAGAATGTTTCCGCCTATCTTTGCCTGGATAGTTCACAAAGTCGGGTACTTGATTCCTCAGGAATTGACGTGACTCCTTCATCGAGGGAAGACCGGTGGCCATTATTTGTAACCTTTGAATCAAAAAATGGCACTCTAGTTATTTCCGGAAGTGAAACGTGGACCGGAACAAACTTCTGCTGAGTATTTTGGGCACGTCTTTCGTAGCACTTTCAATTGTGTTTTCATTTCCCAATCAAGCAATTGCTGCAACCTCATGTAGTTCAGCTGATCAGCGAATTGGCCTGTGCACTGGTGCCCAAACTTCCAATAACTCCGTAGATGTCTGGGCTCGATCAACTACTCCTGGTGGTTCGTCTTCTGTAGTCGTGCCTGCAGGTCGAAGTGGTGGTGGAACTCGCTCAACTAAACCCACGCCTTATTACGCAACAGGGACGATTGCATTCAATTGTTTGGCTCGGCAATCAACGATTGCTAGTTGCCGCAGAACGCCCGCTCCGCCAGCCCCAGCACCAGTGAACTACGCCCCGGTTACTTTGACGGATCTGGCCAATTTCGTTCCTCGGTCGGCATCTCTCACCTCACAGCCTCGGGGCTGGACCGTGGTGAATTTGAACACGAACTTTATTGCCGGAGCATCAACCCATGTGGTGGGCGGTTCGTTGTTTGGCCAATCTGCAGAGGTTCGCTTTACCCCGCATGCATATGACTGGAACTACGGTGATGGAGGTACTCAATCAACTGCTGTTTCTGGAGCACGGTGGGATGCTCTTGGATTACGCGAGTTCTCTGCCACTCCAACAAGTCACATCTATGCCAGTGAAGGAAGTTTCACCACTTCTGTTTCTGTTCGCTATGGCGTGGAATACCGCGTGGGCGGGGGAGCGTGGATCCCAGTTTCAGGAGAAGTCTCGAGTTCTGCGACCACGACGGTGGTGATTGTGGAAGGTGCTGACACTGTGTTGGCGGCTAGGGACTGTAATAAATCTCGAAGTAGTCAGAGCTGCAACTAAGTCACTTCGGCTAGCGTGGGAGGGTGACTAATCAGACCACCTCTCCTCGCGTTGTTGAGGTGATGAACACATTGAATGCGCTGGGCAATCCAGTGATTGCTGCGCATTCTCAGCGTTACTTCAAAACAGGTCCTGGAGAGTACGGCGAGGGCGATGTCTTTATCGGTATACGTGTTCCTGTCACGAGAACCGTTGTTCGCCAATTCAAAGACTTGAGTACTCCCGAGATTGTGGAGTTGGCTCAATCAACTGTTCATGAACACCGTTTGAGTGCGTTGCTGATTCTCACGAGTCAGTTCACACGCGCCAAGACAGTTCAGCAGCGGGCAGAGCTGTTCGAGATCTTGTTGATGCTGGTCTCCAGTGGTCACGTCAATAACTGGGACCTCGTAGATTCTTCTGCTCCCTATATCGGCGCTTATCTCCTGGAGATGCCTGACTACAGTGATCTCCTTCTTGCTCTTGCTCAGTCGGAAGATCTGTGGGAACGCCGGACAGCTGTGATGCTCACAGCGGCGTTGATTCGTGCAGGTATTTATCAACCCACACTTGAGCTATGTGAGCTACTCATGACAGACACACATGACCTCATTCACAAGGCCACTGGCTGGATGCTCCGCGTGGTGGGGGATCAAGACATCGCTGTACTACGAGGGTTCTTAGATACGTATTCGGCAACAATGCCCCGCACTATGTTGCGATACGCGATTGAACATTTAGACAAGCCTGAACGGGACCACTATCTGAAGCAGAAGTCGCTGTTAGCCTGAACAGGCACTCTTTTAGCCCTATGAGAAAACACTCAGATAACGTTCAGCCTTCTCATAGCATTCACATAGATTCATTTGGAAAGCTAAAGGTGCTTGAAAGGAGCTTCTCGAATGGTTGAGAACAACGACAAAGGAATTCCCGAGTACTACTTCCCACCCGTGGGTGAGTCCACTCCACCACCTGCAACACCTCCCGTTGCAGAGCAGGAAGTTCCCGAAACCTTCGTTGGTCCCGCTGCTGTTCAGGAGCGCAAGCAGAACAAGGTTGCCCCACTGGTTGCCGTGGCTGTTGCTGCCGCACTGGTTGGCGGTATCGCAGGTGCTGGTGTTGCCACCGTCATGGGTGGACAGAACGCAAACAACTCTGCTTCCAGCAATGTTCAGGGCATCACCATCAACAACACCGAAGAAGTCTCAACCGTAACTGCGGTTGCGGCGAAAGCTTCGCCCAGCGTCGTCACCATTTCTGTGACAGGTGCTGCCGGAGGTGGCTCAGGTTCAGGTGTGATCTTGAACAAAGAAGGCTATGTCCTCACCAATAACCACGTCGTAACTCTGGATGGTGCAGATAGCAACGCCACGATCACTGTCCAGGACAATGACGGGAACATTTACCCCGCATCCATCGTGGGAACAGACCCAACAGTAGATATGGCTGTGCTCAAGATTGAGGGAGAGGGAGTCTTCACGCCCATCGAATGGGCTGACTCCAGCAAACTCAACGTGGGAGACCTCACCATCGCGATGGGTGCACCGCTCGGACTTGCCGGAACGGTCACCACCGGTATCGTTTCAGCACTCAATCGATCCATTCAGGTTGCAAGCTCTGCTGTGCCAGACTCATCGGGCTCTGACTCAGACTCTGGCAGTGGAGATAGCTCCAACCCGTTCAACTTCGACTTTGGTCAAGGTCAAACACAGACTCAATCTCAGAGCGCCTCGATTTCTATCCCTGTCATCCAGACAGACGCCGCTATCAACCCTGGTAACTCTGGTGGAGCGCTCCTGGACTCGAAGGGTCGCTTGATCGGTATCAACGTGGCGATTGCCAGTGCTGGATCCTCCGACGGACAGTCCGGAAGCATTGGTGTGGGCTTTGCCCTCCCTTCCAACCTGGCCAAGCGTGTCTCGGCTGAGCTGATCGAAAACCAGAAGGCTTCACATGGTCTCTTGGGTGCCCAGGTATCTGATGCGGCATCAAAGGATGGCAGCACTGCAGTTGGTGCCTACATCGAGAAGGCTGTTGAGGGTGGCGCTGCCGCTCAAGCTGGTATCAAGGATGGCGACATCGTGGTTCGGTTCAATGGTGTTCGCATCACAGATGCCAATGACCTCACCGCTCAGGTTCGCACCGCAGCTGGTGGTTCTGAAGCAACAGTTGTGGTCAATCGCGACGGTAAGCAGCAGACAATCAAGGTTCAGCTCGGCACCCTCAAGTAACGGGGGAAAGGGCCTGTTCTTGGTAACCTAGAACTCGGCCTTCTACTCAAGGACCCCATGTCTGCTCTCGGCTCTGCGCCAATTCCAGCAACGCCCTTACCCGGCGTCTCTTATGTGATGCCTGTCCTCAACGAGGTCACTCACATTCGTGCTGCGGTGGCGAGCTTGCTGGAGCAGGACTATGCCGGCCCCATGGAAGTCACTCTGGCACTGGGGCCGAGTACGGACGGCACAAATGATTTAGTTGCACAGATGTGTGCCGAGGATCCTCGGATTCACTCCGTCGACAACCCTGCTGCGGCAACGCCGGTGGGAATGAACTTAGCCATCATGGCATCGAGCTTTCCCATTGTCATCCGCGTGGATGCCCACTCTGTGCTGCCCAAGGACTACGCCAGTATTGCTGTGGAGACGCTTCTACGCACCCAAGCAGACAACGTGGGTGGCATCATGGATGCCCAAGGAACCACACCTTTTGAGCGCGCCGTTGCTCGGGCATATGACACCAAGGTGGGCTTGGGTGGAACTCCCTTCCACGTGGGAGGCAAGGAAGGCCCTGTGGACACTGTCTATCTCGGTGTCTTCAACCGTGAGAGCCTTCTCAAGGTCGGCATGTTCAACGAAGAGATTCGTCGCGGACAGGACTGGGAACTCAACCGACGCATTCGTGACGCTGGCGGACTGGTCTGGTTCACTCCCAAGCTCAAGGTTGTTTACCGTCCACGCACCTCAGTGAAAGCACTTGTGAAGCAGATGTATTCCACTGGTCTTTGGCGAGGAGAACTCTCTCGTCGCTTTGGTAGTGGTCTGCGTTACTTCGTGCCGCCCATGATGGTGGTGGCGACCGCACTCGGAATTCTTGCCGGTGTGCTGGGATTCACTCTCGGGTGGGTTGTTCCTGCTGTGTATGTGGCATTCGTTCTGGTGTCGACCGTGGTTTATGGTCGCGGCATGGGCGCCAAGGGACTCGGGTGGTTTCCTCTCGTCCTTCCCTGTATTCACTTCGCATGGGGTGTAGGTTTCATCATGAGTTACACCAGACTCACCTCAAACATTGCTGGCAAGAGCGGAAGGTAAGACGTGGAGAAACCCACCTCTCTCGCTCAACTGCGTGAAGTAACCCAGCCACCTGAGGTGCGCACCCGCGCCAACGCAGAACACTGGGTAGCTCACCTCTACCTGCGTGATCTTTCTCCCTATGTCACCTGGGTATTGCTCAAAACCCCTATCTCGGCCAATGGTGTGACCGGGATCATGATTCTCACCGGCTGGGCAACTGCAGCTGCCTTGCTCATCCCCGGCATCTGGGGCCCTGTTCTTGCTCTGATTTTGGGGCAGCTGCAAATGCTCATCGACTGCTGCGATGGAGAAGTTGCCCGCTGGCGCAAAACGAAGAGCCCTGCCGGGCACTTCCTCGATGCCGTAGGTCACTACACAACCGAAGCATTAATTCCTCTTGCTCTGGGTCTGCGTGCTGCCGGTTTTGCCGACAATTCACGACCCATTGACTGGATGTGGGTTGCCCTCGGTGCATTCCTGGCCATCGTGATCATTTTGAACAAGGTTCTCAACGATCTTGTTCGTGTCGCACGTGCCATGTCTGATTTGCCCAAGTTGGCAGATGCCAAGGGAGCGAACGCGCCACGCCCCGGCATGGTTGCCAAACTGCGTCGCTTGGCTCGCTTCGTTCCCTTCCACCGTATTTATCACTCGGTGGAGCTGACCATCATCGCTTTTGTCGCGGCAGTCATTGGTCTGGCAGTAGGAGAACTTCAGATCAGCCAGGTCCTTGTTGCCGTGTTGCTGCCGTTGTCCGTCCTAGCCATCATTGGTCACTTTGTTGCGATCATGACGAGCTCACGTGTCCGGGCTGCTTAGTTCCACTGAATTCGGCGTTCGACCTCGAGTGGGCGTCGTCGTGCTCACCATGGGACAGCGACCTGAAGAACTGACTCGTGCGATCAGGAGTGTGCTGGCGCAGCAGCTTGTCATTCTCGACATTGTTGTCGTGGGGAATGGCTGGCGTCCCGAGTTTTTACCTGCCGGGGTTCGCGGTCTTCACCTGGAAGAGAATCTTGGCATCCCCGCCGGCCGCAATGCTGGTGCTGCCAGGGTCTCAGGGGAATACATATTCTTCCTCGATGACGATGCAGAGCTAGCAGATCCGCTCTTTCTCGCAGAGGGAATCAAGAAGCTCGAAGCTGATTCTTCACTTGGTCTGATACAGCCCCGCATTACCGATCCCAGCGGGAAAGAAACCCCACGTCGCTGGATTCCCCGCCTGCGCAAGGGTGAGGCAACTGTTTCGAGCTATGTCTTCTCCGTGCTAGAAGCCGCTGTTTTGATGCCTACCCGCGTTTTTGAAGACATCGGTGGCTGGGGAGATCCCTACTTCTATGCTCATGAAGGCATTGAGCTGGCTTGGCGCGTCTGGAATGCAGGCAAAACCGTCTGGTATGCAGGGGACATGGTGGTTCACCACCCTGTTACGACGCCCACACGTCATGCGACGTATTACCGTCTCAATGCACGCAATCGTGTCTGGTTGGCCAAGCGAAACCTGCCACTGATCTTGATTCCGTTTTATGTGCTCTCGTGGACAGGAGTTCAACTTGTGCGCTCCGTCCGCAATAGAGGTGCAGGACTTGGCTCCTGGTTCTCCGGTTGGTTAGAGGGTTGGCGAGAAAACCCTGGCGGTCGCGTGGCCATGAGATGGCTCACGGTTTATCGCATGACCAAGGCTGGTCGTTTCCCGATTCTGTAGTCGTCTTCGACTCATTCTTCGCAAGTTAGGCTAATTTCATGGGTTTGATTCAAGATGCACGTTCGGCAACCAGCCTTCTCTCGAAGGCCTTGCAGGGTCGTCTGCGCCGCAAAGAACTTGCCCGCAAATTAGCTGAGCACCCTCTTCCAGGGCACAACTTCAAAGTAGGCGTCTACTTTGCTGATGGTGAAGTCAACCTCTACCAAGTGCGCCAGTGGTACAAACCACTCGAAGAGCTTTCGAAGACCTGGCCTGTTGTCATCCTGAGCCGCAACACGTTGGGTGCTCTCAAACTGCTCGATGAATCCCCCGTTCCCGTGGCGTATGTGCGCACGGTGGTGGATTTGGAAGAGTTCATCGCTGATCAAGATCTTCACGTCATTCTGTATGTCAACCAGAATGCTCGAAACTTCCAAATGTTTAGATACGGCCAGCGTTGGCACGTGTTTATCAACCACGGTGAATCCGACAAGATGTACATGACCACTAACCAGTTCAAGGCGTATGACTACAGCCTGATTGCCGGAGACGCGGCTCGTGAACGCCTAGGCCGAGTGCTCTGGGATTACGACTTTGAGAAGCGGGCAATTCCTATCGGTCGCCCCCAGGCGGACCACTACACCGGAACAGTTCCCTTTGAACCAGATGACCGGGAAGTGGTCCTGTATGCCCCCACCTGGGAGGGAGACCGACCAGCAGCGGCCTATGGCTCGGTGGAGACCCACGGACTCACACTCGTTGAAGCACTCATTGCAACCGGGCGTCACCGCGTGATTTATCGCCCGCACCCTCGAAGTGGTGCAGTTGACTTCGATTATGGTCAGGCCAATGACCAAATCAAAGCGTTGTTACGCCGAGCAAATGCGCACGATCCTTCGGCCAAGCACATCGTGGATGAGGGTGCAGAGTTGGGCTGGCAGCTCTCGGTGGCAGATATGGCGATCGTGGATATCTCGGCCATGGTTTATGACCGTCTCGCTGCAGGGAAGCCCCTGATCATTACTCGCCCGGTCAATCCTGAGGCAGAGATCGACGAGTGTGGCTATCTCAGTGACTGTGAATGGCTCTATGCAGACAAGGCTGGCGAAATCGTGGCTCAAATAGACGCAATCGAACACGATCCTGAAGCACAGGCACGCCTATCAAGATGGTGCAAGCACTACTTCGGAGATATCACCCCTGGTGTTCCCACCCAGCGCTTCCATGCTGCCATCCAGCACTTGATGGATGAGTGGGACAAGAACGCCGCACTTCACGCTGCTGACTGATCCTCAATCGCGCTACTTCGGCTTGTTTACGCCGGGAGTGTCCGTGGTTCCCAGTAGCTTAGGGATGTGGCTCAAACGGGGTTTGTTCAGCGTGAAATCGCACCCGTGCGCCCATTTGTTCCCGATGCATCTCAGGCTCAGGTTCTCGCTCTCCCAGTCGGTGATTCAGCTGTCGTACTGGGGGCTCCGGGCACTGGTAAGACAGCTCTGCTCACCCAATTTGTTGCTGCGCGCGTAGCTGGAGGGAGCAACCCCGACAACATCGTTGTGCTCAGCCCCAACCGTGTTGCTGCTAGCCGCCTGAGGAACTCTCTTGGCTTGAGGTTAGGCATTGCAACAAATGGTGCTCTCGCTCGAACCCCGGGATCTCTTGCCTTTGCTCTTGCCCAAGAGCACGCCCTGGCCACAGGACAAGCACCACCTCGAATGCTGACCGGTAGTGAACAGGACAGCATTTTTGCTGAATTGCTCCTTGGGCATATTGAAGATGGCACTGGTCCCGCGTGGCCAGACCCACTTGTAGCTGAGGTTCGACAGCGCCGTGCATTCCGCAGTGAATTACGTGATCTATTTGCTCGCAGCACGGAGAGGGGCTGGACTCCTGTCGACCTGCGTTCTCAGGGGGAGACGCGCGAACATCCTGAATGGGTCGCCGCTTCTCAGTTCTGGAGTGAATACCGCGAAGTTATTGCGGGATTTAGAACAGAATCCTTTGATTCTTCTGAAATCTTGGCCATTGGAGCCAACGCGCTCGCCAATTCAGCTGTGATGCCGAATGTGGAGCTCGTTCTCGTCGACGATGCGCAGGAGCTCACCTACGGTGCTGTGCGCATGCTGCAGGCTTTTGCCCGCCGTGGTGTTCCTGTCGTCGTTTTTGGTGATCCTGACATCACCTCAACCACGTTCCGTGGTGCAGTGCCCAACTTCTTGGGACGATTCGCCGTTGAACTCGGTATCTCAACAGATCTTGTGAAGTCTTTTGTTCTGGACAGTGTCTACCGTCACGGTCCTCAGATTCGTTCTGCCGTGAGCAAGATGACCGAGATGGGCTCTGCTGAGGCCGGTGCACAGCGTAAAGCACTCTCTGTCGTTGAAGATGCTGTTTCCTCTCCGGTGCAAGTCCTTGAACGAAGCTCACGAGTAGCTGAAACCACTGCTATTGCTCGCCAATTGCGTGAACACCACATCTTGGGTTCTATAGCGTGGTCCCAGATGGCAGTTGTCGTGCGTACCAGCTCACTCGTGCCCCAGGTCGCCAGGGCGTTAGCTGTTGCTGAAGTTCCCACCAGGACCTTGTTGTCTGAGCGTTCGTTAAAGGAACACCCTGCGGCACTTGATTTGATTGCAGCAATTGCAGTGGCGATGGGGCGAATGGAACTCACCTCCAATGTCGCCACTGATTTGCTCACTTCGCCCATGGTGGGCCTCACGGTGTTGGATCTCAGAAGACTTCGTTTGGCCTTGCGTCACGACGAGCTGGCTGCCGGAGGAGTGCGCACCGGTGAAGAACTCCTCATCGCAGCTCTTGAACAACCTGCAGATCTGGTTACTCTCGACTTCGCCCCCGCTCGCCGTGCTGCACGCTTTGCAGAGACTCTGCAGATGCTTCGGACTGAGATTTCTGAAGGAAACTCCATTGAAGAGTTGCTGTGGACCACGTGGGAACGCAGTGGTCTGGCCAAAACCTGGGGCACTGAAGCACTCAGTGCCGGACTCATCGCCGACGATGCCAATCGCAATCTCGACGGCGTGATGGCGTTATTCACCTCAGCAAAACGCTACGTCGAACGATATCCCGACCGCCCCGCTGCTGAATATATTGCTGAACTTCTCGAAGCTGATGTTCCTGAAGACACCCTGGCGCCGCAGGCTCAGGCTGATGCTGTTTTGGTGTGTACGCCGTCGGCATTGATCGGTACCGAGTTTGATGTGGTGGCTATTGCCGCTGTTCAAGAGAACCTATGGCCTAACCTTCGCCCACGAGGTTCTTTGCTCCATGCCCAAGATCTCCTAGGGGACTCTGTGGGAGTAGAGATTGACTTTGCAGCGTCCCGCAAAGAAGTGCTCGATGATGAACTACGCATGTTTGCGCTGGCTCTCTCCAGGGCGAAACAATCTGTCATTCTGACCGCAACGGCAAACGATGACACCCTTCCCTCGCCATTCCTGCGCAGAGTTGAATCGGTTCTGGGTGTTGATCCTGAGGAAGCTCAGAACTCTGAGCGCAATGGACTCAGTGAATATCCATTAACTCTTCGTGGACTGGTCGGTTCCCTGCGTCGCGCACTGACGCTCTCTTTACGCCGGGGTGAGTCATCTGACCGCAGTGCTCAGTTGGCTACAGCCCTGGCCAAGCTTTCGGCGGAAGAAATTCCTGGAGCAGCACCCACAGATTGGTATGGTTTGCGAGAGCCTTCCACCAGTGCGCCACTTGTTGATTTGAGCGTGGAGGGAAACTCGGTATCTGTTTCCCCCTCCAAGCTCGATACGTGGGAAAAGAACCAACTGGCATGGTTTATTGAATCCGTCGTAGGAAGAACCTCGAGTTCCGCCCAGGGTATTGGCACCATCGTGCACAAGGTGATGGAAGATGCCAGCGCTGAGGGCCAACCCATCGATGCCGATTCTCTCTGGGCGGCCGTGGATGAACGTTGGCATGAACTTTCCTTTGATGCCGAATGGCTCAGCACAGGCGAGAAGCGACGTGTCCGCAAGATGGTGGCAGCCGTGTCCGAATACTTGCAGAACTTCAAAAATGACGGCAAGACCCTCCTCGCTACCGAAGGTGGGTTCACCCTGGAACTCGGTAACGCCACTCTGCGCGGGTATATCGACCGCATTGAACAAGATGCTGTGGGTCAGGTCGTCATTGTGGACCTGAAGACTGGCAAATACGAACCTCGTGTGAAAGACCTGCCCGAGCATGCCCAGCTCGCCTGTTATCAGCTCGCGTTGACGGAGGGTGCTCTCAAGGAGGTCCCTGAAGGTGCACGTAATGGCGGAGCCAAGCTGATTTATGTCACCAACGGCACCAAGGGCAAGCTCTATAAGGCCATGGAACAAAAACCCTACGACGACACTGAACTGCACACCATCCGTGAGCGAATTGAGAACGCTGCCGAAGGCATGGCGGGGAATGAATTCACTGCCCCCATCGTGATTGAAGAAGAACGCGGCAAGCCCCACACCAGATACGAATTCCGTATTCACACCTCACCGGCGGTGTCGGCATCATGAGTGAATTCCAGATCAGTGCTCTCGAGCTGGCCGAGCGTTTAGGGCAGCTCCCTCCTACTGAAGAACAGCAGGCCATCATCGAGGCGCCACTCGAGCCAGCCCTAGTTATTGCTGGTGCTGGTAGTGGCAAGACCGAAACCATGGCGAATCGTGTGGTGTGGCTCATCGCCAATGGCAAGGTCAACATCAACGAGATCCTCGGCATGACCTTCACCCGCAAGGCAGCTGGTGAACTTGGAGAACGTATCCGCAAGCGTGTGGCCAAGCTGGTCGCTGAGAAGATCGTTCCCCTCGACATGGACGAGCTTGATCAAGCGACCGTGACGACCTACAACTCCTTCGCCAACCGGATCTACTCGCAGTATGCGGTGCTCATTGGCCGCGACCCTGATGCCACTGTTCTTGGGGAGGCAGCTGCGTGGCAGTTGGCGCGTTCGATTGCCCGGGAAGGAACCGGGGAGGTCCTTTCCGATCTCGACAAGAGCCTGGATGTGCTCACCGAAGCCATCCTGCGGTTATCTCGCGCCATCGCTGACAATGTGGCTGATCCGGCAGAGATTGTGTCTTTTGCTCGATCTCTCGATGAGCACACCGTCAACATGCCTCTGGATGTCCCCGGTAGCCGCAAGAGTGCGGCTGTTGATGCCTGGGTCAAGGCGCGCGAAGTGGGAACAACCCTTCCCGTTCTGGTCGACCTAGCGATTCAATTTTCAGAGGCCAAACGCCGCCAAGGCCTGATCGAATACAGTGACCAGGTCGCATTGGCGTTGGAAATCTGTCACCGCTTTGACAGCGTTGTCGCAGATTTCCGCAGCCAATTCAAAGTTGTCCTTCTTGATGAATATCAAGACACCTCTGTTGTTCAGACCAAGCTGCTGAGCATGCTGTTTGCGCAGACTCCCGTGATGGCGGTGGGCGACCCGCACCAGTCCATTTATGGTTGGCGTGGAGCCTCGGCAGACAACATCGAACAGTTTGGTGCCGCCTTTGGTGCAGATGTTGAGAACACCAGAACCTATTCACTGTCGACAAGTTGGCGAAACCCTGTGGGCGTCCTTGCAGCTGCAAACGTGTTGGTCACCCCGCTGACCGCCAAGACGCAGGTACCGGTTGAACAGTTGCGGGCGAAACCTGATGCAACGCAGGGTGAGGTTGAACTGAGCGTCACCGAGACCATCTACGACGAAGCTGATGCTGTTGCCCAGTGGCTGAAGGCACGTATCAATGAGGAGACCACCTCTGCGATGCTTTGTCGCTCCCTCAAAGGCATCGAGCCATTCAAACGGGCACTGGATGAGTACGGGGTTCCGTATCACGTGGTCGGGCTTGGGGGATTACTCGATGAACCTGTCATCGTTGACCTTGTCTGCACGCTTCGCGTGCTTCACGATGCCACCGCAGATTCCGAGCTGGTTCGTTTGCTCACCGGTGCACGCTGGGCAATAGCACCTAAAGACATCGTGGGGTTGAGTGAGATCTCGAAGTGGATGAGTGAGCGCGATCACCGTCAACAGCGCCTCACTGACGAAGTTCGCACTGCACTTCGTAATTCTGTTGTTTCCGAAGATGGCGCTTCTCTAGTTGACGCCCTGGACTTTGTCGTCAGTGCGCCAGAGTCACACTCCGTACTCGAGAAACTTTCTGCGACCGGCCGAACCCGCCTCAAGCACGCCGGGGAGCAGATTGCTCGGTTGCGTCGCCGCGTAGGTGTCGACTTGCGTGAGCTGGTCACCATTGTGCAACAAGAATTACTCCTCGATATCGAAGCAGTAGCGAACGAGTCTGCGGCAACTGCCCTTTCTAGCCTCGAAGCATTTATGGAACCGCTGAGTGCCTATGTCGACGGTGAAGACAGGGCCACACTCGGTGGATTCCTCAGCTGGCTCAAAGAAGCAGAACGTCGTGAACGCCTCAGTCCGCAATCAGCTCCTGCTGAGCCGGGAACAGTCCAGATCATGACTATTCACGGCGCAAAAGGCCTGGAGTGGGACGTGGTGGCCATTCCACGCATGGTCAAGGACGAACTTCCTGGCAATCGCACTCGTGCCGAGAACTGGGTTGGTTTTGGTCGGTTGCCTTTCCCTTTCCGTGGTGATGCGATGCACCTTCCGGTATTCAACTGGCGCTCTGCAACGACCCAGGTTGAGCTGGGAGAGAGCTATGACGCTTTCGTCGAAGAGGTTCGAGTTCGTTATGACGATGAACAGCGCAGATTGGCCTATGTTGCGCTGACCAGAGCCAAGCACTCGTTACTACTTTCGGCTTCTTTCTGGGCCACACAAGTCACCCCACGACCTCCTGGCATCTTCGTGCAGGAGCTGGCTGCTGCCGGAATCTTTGGTCACGAGCTTCCTGAAGCTCCTGAAAATGAAGCAAATCCTCTGGGGGACGATGAGGAGACGGTCACCTGGCCATTGGATCCTCTGGGTTCCCGCCGTGATGTTGTGACTCGCGCTGCCGAGGCGGTTTATGTGGCGAACCCTGCCACCCCCACACCCTGGGATTCGGAGATTGAACTTCTGCTCACCGAGCGTGACAAGAGGAATATTGCAGATGCTGATATTCCGCTGCCAGAGCGTATTCCTGCATCGAGATTCAAAGACTTCATCGACGATCCTCAAGCTGTAGCGAAATCATTGCGCAGACCTCTGCCTGAGCGCCCTTTCCGTGCCACAGCACTAGGAACCCTCTTCCACTCCTGGGTGGAAGAACGCTCGACTGTTTCCAGTCACATTGACCTTGTTGATGCTCATCCGGATGAACTCGATGGTGTCGAAGCGGACTCACTTGTCTCCGCTGATGAACAGACCCTCCGCAGTTTGAAAGAAACCTTCGAGCGAAGCCAGTGGGCAACACGCAAACCTGTTGCCGTCGAATTAGAGGTGAACGTTCCGTTCGGAAACTCCATCATCATCTGCAAGATCGATGCCATCTATGAAGTAGAGGGTTCCGACGGGCAGAGATTTGAAATCGTGGACTGGAAGACAGGCAAAGCGCCCAAGGATGCTGCTGACCTGGAACTCAAGCAGTTCCAGCTCGCTCTCTATCGACTGGCCTATGCCCGCTGGTCAGGAGTTCCTGCAGAGAACATTGACGCCGCCTTCTACTTCGTTGCCGAAGACAAGGTGATCAGGCCAGAGCGAATTTACTCAGAGAGTGAGTTGGAAGAACGCTGGTCGTCCGTAACAGGCTCCATGCCGCGGTAACGACCGCCTGCTGCATCACCAGGAGTTTCATCCAGGAGCTCAACAACTTCCGTCACAGTCAACACGGGTGCAGTGTCAGTGCCAATGGCGTTGGTGTTTTCCTGGTGAACACTGTCGACCAGGCGATCAAGCATGTCGATAGCGTCATCAACAATCTCAGGACTCTTCTGGTCCACACCGTGAAGAAGCCAACGAGCCACTTCTAGCTCGGAATACAGAGTTGCACGTTGACGCAGCTTGGGATCAACCAGTGAGTGGCGAGAGTCACCATAGGCAGCAAATGCTGCATCTTGAGAGTCAAGCGGTGCATTGATAATCCAGTGCATATCTGCAGCAGGGTCTCCCACACGCAGTGCTGCCCAGCCCAGAACACCAGAAACAGAATCGGTTCCGGCAATGAATGAGTCAGCTCCGAGAGATCCGTGAATAACGGTGGGGTCAAACAGCCACAACGAGTTGTCATCGACGGCTTCTTGCCAGCGAGCTGAGAGCGCAGCGGGAAGCAGAGCTGTCCCCTTAGCTTTGGCTACTAGTTCGCGAGTTTGGCGCTGAATGTCCTGGGCGCTGAAGAAGGGGAGACCAGCGTCAGAGACGAAGTGAGTGGGAAGCGAGTGGATGGAAGCAATCGAAGTTCCGATCGAGGTTGCCAGTCCAGACTCAACGGTGAAATCTGCAAGAGAAAGCTGGTGACCGTGCAGGAACTCAAAGACAAGTCCAAAGGTTTTACCAATGGGTGCGCGGCCGACCAAAGTGGGAACGTCAAAGCTGAGGCGTGAACGAATACCTGCGGTCATCGTCTCGAGTGCATACTTCTCAGCACCGAGCTGTGCTTCTGCCTCTGCAGAGTTCGGAACGCGAACAATGAGCTCGCGGCCAGTAGCGTCGGTGACGATGGCAGCAAAGAAGTCACCGTGCATTCCGGTGGAGAAAGCCTGGGCTTGAACGGGGTCAAAACCGGGCACTGCCGCTGTAGCCAACGCCGCTAGAGTGATATGAGATCTGGCCATGAAATACAGGCTAATTCGCGGATGCGCTTGTGGCTCTCAACGCCACGCATCCAATGCCCTACTGATACCCCAGAACGAGTGCAATGACTGACGAATTCACACAACGGCTCACGTTGTCGCGTCATGCCACCGATCGACGAGCAGATCTGCGCACGCGTCCAGGATTACTGGACGAACTCGCTGCAGATGCCCGCACTCGCGTCATTGTCTTGCACCAGGGCAAAGCTCTGATTGATAACCGCTCTCTTGTGACGCTCACCTGGGAACAACTCAACGCAGTATGCACTCCCGAATCACAAGAAATCGTTTTCCTGGGCATCAGCACCTCTGATGCCCCCAGCGAAGCAGTAGGAACTCCGTTCCTCGCCGTGACAGTGAATGCTGACGTTGCAGCTGTGCTGGGACCAGACGGTTCACACTGGGGTGACCTTCGAGTCCTCGGACACGAACTCTCCGACCGTGATGCGGGTTTGTTCACCCAAGCTCTTGCCTTAGCCAACTGGCACCGTTCCCACACGCACTCTCCCGTTTCCGGTGAGAAGACTGTTGCCGGGCAAGCCGGATGGGTTCGTCATCTGGAAGATGACGACACTGCGCAGATGTTCCCCCGAACTGACCCTGCTGTGATTGTGCTCGTCACTGACGATCAGGATCGATTGCTTCTGGGCAACAATGCGATGTGGGAAAGCAATCGTTTCTCACTCTTGGCTGGATATGTGGAGCCAGGTGAATCACTCGAAGCCGCGGTCATTCGTGAAGTCTTCGAAGAATCAGGTGTTGTCGTGGTGAACCCGGTTTATCTGGGATCACAGCCCTGGCCATTCCCGCAGTCCCTCATGCTCGGATTCAGGGCAACGGTTGCTGCTGGGTTTGATCCCGAGAACCATGTTGCCGATGGGGAAGAGATCCTCACACTGCGGTGGTTCACGCGTGATGAGCTCAAGGCCAGCTTGAATGACATTGTTCTGCCCGGGAAGGTCTCCATTGCTCGCGCTCTCATCGAAGAGTGGCTGGGGGAGAGCCTGGATCAAGATGACGCGTGGAATGGGCGAATCGCGTGAGCGAGATCATCTCCGCAACACCGGAAGAACTGCTCGCTGGGCTCGATGACGATCAGCGCACCGTTGCCGAGGAGCTGCGTGGCCCCATTTGTGTTCTAGCTGGCGCTGGAACGGGTAAGACGCGTGCCATTACCCACCGCATTGCCTATGGCATTGCCACGGGAACATATTCACCGGACCGAGTTCTTGCGCTGACCTTCACTAATCGTGCTGCCGGAGAGATGCGCACGCGTCTGCGTCACCTTGGTGCAGGTCCTGTGCAGGCACAGACTTTCCACGCTGCAGCACTTCGCCAATTAGGTCACTTTTGGCCGATGTTTGTCGGCGGAGAGACGCCCAAGATTTTCGAATCCAAGTCCAGGCCTCTCGCTGAAGTAGCCACGCAAATGGGTTTGAAGCTGGACACGGCCACGCTGCGCGATCTCGCCTCTGAGGTGGAATGGCGCAAGACCAGCAATTTGAGCCTGTCGAGCTATGAAAAGCGCGCCTATGCCCGGGCCATGCCTGGAAACCTTGCCGTTGCGGATGTGTTGGCTGTGATGAATGGCTACGAGGACCTCAAAGATGCTCGTGGACAGATCGACATGGAAGATGTTCTTCTGCTCACAGCTGGTCTGCTGGAATCAGAAGCCGCTGCAGCGATGGAAGTGCGTGAGCGTTACCGCTTCTTCGTTGTTGACGAATATCAGGACGTTTCGCCGCTACAACACCACCTGCTTGACCTCTGGTTAGGAGACCACCGAGATCTCTGTGTGGTGGGAGATGCGAGTCAGACTATTTACTCCTTCACCGGCGCAACCAGTGATTACCTACTCTCATTTGGGTCGACCTTTCCCGATGCTCATGTGGTGAAGTTGGAGACGAACTATCGTTCGACGGCACCGATTGTTTCTGCCGCGAACGCGCTAATGCGGGGCCGTCCAGGTGCGCTAACCCTGACGGCGGCAACGCCAGAAGGTCCAGCACCCCAGGTCACGGCCTATCCCAATGACGGCGCTGAGGCTCGTGCAGTGGCAACCAAGATCGCGGCTGAAATTGCTTCCGGCACCTTGCCCGAGAACATTGCCGTGCTTTATCGCATCAATGTGCAGGCGGTTGCTCTTGAACAGGCGCTCTCTGATGTGGGCGTGAGTACCACGATTTATGGGGCAAAGCGCTTCTATGACCTGCCCGAGGTTAAGCAAGCCATCATGGCACTGCGCGGTGCTTCTGTTTCCGTATCCGGTGAACCCCTGTTCAAGTCCGTGAGTGATGTGCTGCGCTCGGTGGGGTGGAGCCAGGAAGCTCCCCAGACCACCGGAGCAGCACGCTCAAAGTGGGAAGCATTAAATGCCCTCATGGTGATGGCAGATGAAGCTCCCGAAGGAACAAGTTTCCGTGCCTTCACCGATGAACTGTTGGCTCGTCAGGCGGCACGCCACGAGCCAACCATGCATGCCGTGACCTTGGCATCAGTTCACTCTGCTAAAGGTTTGGAGTGGGATTCGGTGCACGTCATTGGCCTGAGTGAAGGCTTGTTCCCGATTAGCTATGCCCAGAATCTGGAAGCAATAGCTGAAGAGCGCAGGCTGCTTTATGTCGCCATTACGCGTGCGAGGAAGCAACTCTCCTTGTCGTGGGCGCAGCAAGGTACTGGCCGTGCGACGAACCGAGAACGCTCACGTTTCGTGGCAGAGCTTGGCATGCACAATCAGGATGCAGGGCGAAAGTAACCTCTTCTTTCCCACCACTGAGAGCATCAATTCTGACTGCTGTGTTGTGGGTAATCGGGTGTGAAGCTGGTGATTGAATCCAGCGAGCAATCAGTGCCGAGATTTCTGCATTGACCAGTGGTGTTTGGCTCAGTGCCGGAGTGCTCACAAGTTGACTCATCATGGCAACCCAGCACTCGTCTTGATCTCGATGCGTCAGCTCGATGCACTGCTCGCAGGGGTAGTGCTCAAGGTCGGAATCATTGCTTACTCGACTTCCCAGAAGAGGTCCGATGCGCACAGATTCATCACTGAACACAACGGGGAGATGGGGAATGTCTCGGGAAAGCCAGCCACCTGGGCGGTGAGGTTCGAGGGCAAAGTCACCGACGATGATGGCAAGGTCTGTTTTGCCTGCCACTGCTGAACTTGCTCGGATCACTCGATGACCCGCAGCGATAAGTAATAGGCCGAGTGTGTCCACAAGTGGACCCGTGCCATCAAGGGCAATCCGCCAACTCTGCGAAGGTGGTTGTGTCATGAAGGCTGGGGCAAGTGCGGACATGAATGCTGACGTTTCGGCCGGGGTGAGACCACATTCCTCTGCCACGGCAGCCAACGACGCGTCAGAAATCCCCGCACGTAGTGCAGAAAGCAATCTTTCCTCACCGGGAAAGATTTTCGGGATCACCACCCGAGGATGATCTATCCCAATTTGCAGTGAGGTGGGTGTGCGCCAAACAAGGGGAAGGTCAGAACTGATTTTGTACATGCAGCGAAGAATGCTGCATAAACGCTAATCCTGTTCAGATTCATCCACAGGTGGGATGTTTCCATCCAACAAATCAGCCAAAGCACGGTCCATATCGTCCTGCTCAGCAACTTCACCGCGAGCAGTTGCTTCCAGCTTGGCAATGAGTGCAGCAGGGTTATCCAAGTCTTCTGCCGTGGGCATCATGTCAGGGTGTGACCAGAGGTCATCGCGAGCATCGGCACCGACAGCATCCGTAACTTGCTGCCACAGGCTGGTGGCTTCACGCAGTCGACGTGGGCGCAGTTCCAGGCCAACCAGGGTGGCAAAGGCAGACTCTGCCGGACCGCCCGAAGCGCGGCGTCGACGCACGGTCTCCGCCAACGCGCTGGCTCGGGGGAGTCTGGTTGTGGCGGCACCAGTAACGACATCCACCCAGCCCTCGATGAGGGCTAGTTGAGTCTCGAGACGGCCCAGAGCTGCAAGCTGTTCTTCCGACTTGGGCGGAATCAGTGCACCGCTGGAGAGTGCTTCCTTGAGTTCATCGGGGTTCTGAGGATCAAAGTTTCCGGCAATATCTTCCACGCGAGACAGATCGATGCTGATACCGCGAGCAAAGTCCTGAATTGCAGAAATAAGATTCAAGCGAAGCCAGCGTGCGTGGCGGAACAGGCGTGCATGGGCGAGCTCGCGGACAGCCAGGTAGAGGTGAACTTGGTCCATGGGGATATCCAGTCCTGCACCGAATTCATCCATGTTCTGGGGGAGCAGTGCAGCATGGCCTTCATCGAGGAGGGGAATACCCACATCACCACCAGAGACAACCTCGGTGGAGAGTTGACCCACGACCTGGCCCAGCTGCATGGCAAAGAGGGTTCCACCAATTTGCTTCATCAGCTGAGAAGCCCCGGCAATCATGCCCTTCATTTCTTCGGGGGCTTGATCGGTGAGCACGCTCGTCAGAGCTGCAGAAATGCTGTTGGCTACAGGTTCTGCTAATTGAGTCCACAGCGGCATGGTCTGCTCAATCCACTCCAAGCGTGAAATCAGGGCAGGGGTGCTGGACAGTTCAGAGATAGAGGTTGCTTCAGCAAGCCACAGATTGGCCACGTGGAATGCCTGGTCAATTTCGGCACGTTGAATCGCAGTGACCGGCTTCACGGTGGACAGAGCCAACGACTTGGCCTGTTCCATCGACATATTCCAGTTGATTCCCTCACCAGAAGTACTGGCATTCATGGCTGCCTGGAACTGGCGCATGATGTTGGCCAAGCTCGCAGGATCGTTAGGTAGCCCTGCGGCTGCAGCAAGCTGACTGGCGTCCACGCCCTCTTTACCGGAGAGAATGTCGCGAATCATGTCGCGGAATTCATCCTCGGGAGTGCGATCGTTCTCGTCCGCCATGTGCTTTCCTTTGTGTCGGTACATCAACGCTAAACCCTGGGGTTATGTATTTCCTCTGAATACCGGTGAAAAACACGTGCGCTGGGCGCGAACATGCGGGAAATACCCAGCAACACCTGACACTCTTATCTAGACGTAAGACTCGAGCACGTGAGAAAGGTGAGCACTGACGTGACACTGTTCCGTGCAGATGAGCAAGGACTGCCCGAGGGGCACCGGAAGGCCCCTCAAACCAAGGCACAACGCAAGCGCACACTTGGTGTGACACTCTTAGTTGGTTCACTTGTTCTGGCAGTCGGGTTGGCTGCTGTTCCTTCTGCCTACGTCATTGAGCAGCCAGGTCCCTGGTTCGACACCTTGGGCACAGTTTCGGTTCCAGACCCCGAGGATGACACCAAAAAAGACAAGATTCCGCTGATCACTATCGAGGGGACGGAATCTTTCCCCACGACAGGTGAATTGGATCTGCTCACTGTTTCTGTGCTGGGTAATCCCGAGCAGACTCCATCCTGGTTGGAAGTTGCAACTGCCTGGTTCGATCCCTCTAAAGCCGTCGTGCCTCTTGAGGCGATTTTCCCCAAGCAAGAATCAACAGAAGAGCGTGAAGCGGCCAACACAGCTCAGATGGTTGATTCCCAGCAGGACGCTATTGCAGCCGCTCTCACAAATTTGGGCTATGACGTAGTTGTAGGCGTGGAAGTACTGGGATTCACTGATGATTCACCTGCCAAGTCAGTGCTTTCGCTCGGCGACGTCATTACAGCTTTCAATGGCACTGCTGTGGAGAGTGTTCCTCAATTGCGTGAACTGCTCAAAGCCAATGGAACGTCCACCCCAGGAATTGTGAGCTTCACCCGCAAGGGTGTGGCACAAGAAGCCCAAGTCACACCAATGGATGTGAATGGCAACATCGTGCTCGGTATCGGCGCGAAGTCGAAGTATGACTTCCCCTTCGACGTCTCTATCCGTCTCGATGATGTGGGCGGTCCCAGTGCAGGAATGATGTTTGCTCTTGGCATCATTGACAAGCTCACTCCGCAGGACATCACCGACGGCAATCACTTCGCTGGCACGGGAACGATTGATGCACAGGGCAACGTCGGCCCCATTGGTGGTATTCAACAGAAGCTTTATGGTGCCAAAAAGGCAGGAGCTACCTACTTCCTTGCCCCCGCAGGTAACTGTGATGAAGTCGTGGGACATGTGCCCGCAGGGCTGCAGGTGTATTCCGTGGAAACCCTCAACGATGCACTTAATGTGTTGTCTTTTGTGGAAATGCACGGCGAAAAATCAGAGGCGATGAATGCCAAAATGGGCATGCTCGCAACGTGTCAGAATTAGTCCCGAACCAACCGTCATTGATAGAGGTCAATTGTGAGTAATGCAACACCTACCCCTGGTCGCCTGGGAACTAGAAGACCGCTCGCCATCACCATTGGTGTGTTGGTTGTTCTTCTCATCGCATTCTTTGCCTTCGCGAGTGTCTATGCGGATGTGCTCTGGTACAAGCAGCTGGGCTACCTCAACGTGCTCACTACCCAGTGGTATGCCGCAGCAGGCTTCTTTGTGGCCGGCTTCATTGCCATGGCGGTTCCAGTTTGGCTCTCTATCCAGATCGCGTATCGTCGCCGTCCGGTATATGCGCGCCTGAACTCACAGCTTGATCGCTACCAGGACGTAATTGAGCCGCTTCGGAAACTTCTCACCTGGGGTGTACCCGCACTGCTCGGTGTCTTTGCAGGTTTGTCAACGGCGACCCGTTGGCAGTTGGCCATGCTCTCTTTCAACAGTGTGTCCAGTGGTCAAACCGATCCACAGTTCAACATGGACATTTCGTTCTATCTGTTCAACTTGCCCTTCTATCAGGCCGCTGTTGCATTGTTCTCAGCCATTGTGTTGCTCTCGGGTCTTGCCGCACTGATCACCAACTATGTCTATGGCTCCATTGCCGTAGCTAAGCGTGAGCTTCGTGTGGCGAAGGCCGCACGAATTCAGCTGGCTGTGATCGCAGCTATCTACATTGCCCTTCAGGCAGTCAGCATCTGGCTTGATCAATTTGCCACGATGACGAGCGACAAAGGTTTGATCACGGGCGCCGGTTATACCGATGTCAACGCAACCATCCCCGGTCTCCAGATTCTCTCTGTCATTGCGATCTTGGTTGCTCTGCTGTTTATCGTCACCGCCTTCACTGGCCGTTGGCGCCTTCCTCTGGTGGGTACCGCAATGCTCGTTGTGGCAGGTCTCATCCTGACCATGGGATACCCCTGGGTTATGCAGCGTTTCATTGTTGACCCTTCTGAGCGCAGCTTGGAAGAGCCTTACATTGCCCGCAATATTGACCTCACTCGTGAGGCTTATGGCATCTCTGATGTGGAAGAAATTCCTTACAACGCCACCACAGATGCCACTGCAGGTGCTCTTCGTGCAGATGCTGAGACCACTGCCAGCATCCGCATCATTGACCCTGCTCTCGTGAGCGCATCTTTTGCTCAGCTTGAGCAGTTCAAGCAGTACTACTCTTTCCCAGAGGAACTCGATGTGGATCGATACAACATCGACGGTAAGAGCCAAGATTCGGTCGTTGCGGTACGTGAACTCAATCAGGCAGGTATTGGTTCTTCGCAGAGTTGGTACAACAACACACTGGTGTACACCCACGGTTACGGCATGGTCTCTGCCTATGGAACTGAGCGTTCAGCCGATGGTCAGCCTGTCTTCCTCGAAGCAGGAATTCCTTCCTCGGGCCAACTCGGTAAATTTGAACCCCGAATTTACTTTGGTGAGAAATCACCCGTGTATTCCATCGTCGGTGGAACTACCAAAACCAAGCCTGTTGAGTTGGACTACCCCGCCTCGGGTGAGCAAAACGAGCAGGTCTACACGACCTTCGCAGGTAATGGTGGACCCAAGCTGGACAACATCTTCAACCGTCTCGTCTACGCACTGAAGTTCCAAAGTGAAGAGATTCTTCTTTCGGACGCGGTCACCAATGATTCTCAGATCATCTACAGCCGCAACCCACTTGAGCGCGTCAAGAAGGTAGCTCCCTACCTGACCCTCGACTCGGACCCATACCCCACCGTGGTGGATGGCAAGGTTCTGTGGGTCATTGATGCCTACACAACCAGTGAGAACTACCCCTACTCAAAGGTGGAGTCACTCTCCTCGGTGATCAGCGACCAGCCTGAAGCATCGAATGCGTTCACACTGGATAACGTCAACTACATCCGTAACTCGGTCAAGGCAACAGTGGATGCCTATGACGGTTCTGTCACCCTCTACACCTGGGATGAAAACGACGCCGTCTTGAAGACCTGGCAGAAGATTTACCCATCCAACATCAAGCCCATGAGCGAGATGTCGGCAGAGTTGATGAGCCACGTTCGTTACCCCACCGATTTGTTCAAGGCACAGCGCTCGATCCTGGGCCAGTACCACGTGACCGATGCTGGTTCGTTCTACTCCAGCGATGACGCGTGGGTTACTCCCAACGATCCCACCGCTGCGACAGACACCACCAAGTATCAGTCGCCCTATTACCTGACGATGAAGGTGCCCGGAGCAGAGACGCCTGCCTACTCCATCTACTCCACCTTCATTCCGAAGGCTTCGGGAACCTCCAGCCGTAACGTGCTCACCGGTTACCTCGTAGCCGATGCGGATGCAGGTGCTGAGAAGGGCAAGCGCTCTGCCGATTATGGCAAGCTACGTTTGTTGACCCTGCCGAAGGATGTCACCGTTCCAGGTCCAGGACAGGTTCAGAACAACTTCAACGCTGACCCTGCCGTTTCCAAGGAACTCAACCTTCTGTCGCAAGGCTCAACCAACGTGCTGAAGGGTAACTTGCTTACTCTGCCCGTCGGTGGCGGTCTGCTCTACGTCCAGCCGGTGTATGTGCAATCCACCGGTAATACCAGTTACCCACTGCTGAAGAAGATCCTGGTTGCCTTCGGTGACAAGATTGCCTTCGAAGACACCCTGCCATTGGCGCTGGATGCACTCTTTGGCGGTAACGCTGGCGTGGATGACCCCACAAACGGGGGAGCAGAAGCTCCAGAGCCTGACCCAGCTGCTGACAATGGCGGAAACACTCCGTCGACCAACAGCACGCTAAACCAGGCGCTCCAAGCAGCTAAGGCAGCGCTCGCCGACCGTGAAGCAGCTCGCATAGCTGGTGACTGGGCTGCCTACGGCGTGGCGGATGCAGCATTGACGGAAGCTCTGACCAAAGCCCTCGCCGCCTCAAACCAGTAAATCCCTTTATTTATAAGGATTTAGGTATCACGAGTTTAGGTAAGGCTAGCCTTATCTGAGAGTTTCCTGAGAGCAAATACCGCTCAATGGAATAAAAATACCAAAATTGCTCCATTTGAGGCGTAGCGTCAAAGTATGGGTTCTAAACCCACAAAGGCGTAGAACTCATCATCGCGACAGCTTCGCGGTGCGGTAATTGTAAATGAGACGCCTTGGAGGCAGCCATGGAATGGCTTGACCCGTTAGCTTTGGCACGTTGGCAGTTTGGTTTGACTACGGTCTACCACTTCTTGTTCGTGCCCATCACGATTGGTATGGCGCTCTCAGTAGCTCTGTTCCAAACCGCGTGGTATCGCACCAACAAAGTGCACTACCTGCAGTTGACCCGTTTTTTTGGAAACTTATTCCTCATCAACTTCGCTATGGGCGTCGTAACGGGAATCGTTCAAGAATTCCAGTTCGGTATGAATTGGTCTGATTACTCACGATTTGTTGGCGACATTTTTGGTGCACCACTTGCGTTTGAAGGATTGATGGCCTTCTTCTTCGAAGCTACCTTCATCGGATTGTGGATTTTTGGTTGGGACAAACTTCCACGAGGTCTCCATCTCGCAACGATTTGGCTCACCTGGGTGGGTACGGTTCTATCTGCGTACTTCATCTTGGCCGCTAATGCTTTCATGCAGAACCCAGTTGGCTTTGAAATGAATGCAGAAAAAGGGCGCGCAGAACTCGTCGACATTGTTGCAGTCTTGGCTAACCCCATCGCAACAAACCAATTCCCGCACACCATTCTGGGATCGATCATGGTTGCTGCAGCAATCATTGTCTCTACCTCTGCTTGGCACCTTTCACGAAACCAGAACATCGACACCATGCGTCCTGCATTGAAATTTGGACTCTGGGCATTATTGGGTTCAGGCATCATGATGTTCATCTCTGGTGACTCGCTCGGCCTTGCCATGGTCGAAGCACAACCAATGAAGATGGCAGCTGCAGAAGCTCTCTACACAACCTCTGCAAATGCGTCCTTCTCGGTGTTCTCAATCGGAACTCCAGACGGTTCATCTGAAATCTGGTCGGTACGCGTTCCCGGACTCTTGTCATTCTTGTCCACCCACACCTTCACCGGTGAGGTTGAAGGCATCAACGACCTCCAGGCTGCATACACAGCTGCCTACGGCCCTGGTGACTATGCACCACTGATCTGGGTGGCCTACTGGTCCTTCCGTTGGATGATTGGCCTCGGAGCACTTGCTGCTTTTGTCGCTGTTGTTGGCCTCTGGATGACTCGCGGAAACCGCAACCCTGGCAAGTGGGCTTGGAAGGCAGCCACGTGGAGCTGGCCACTGCCACTTCTCGCAATGACTGTCGGGTGGATTTTCACCGAGATGGGTCGTCAACCTTGGATTGTCTTTGGACTTCTCAAGACCGAAGACGGCGTTTCACCTGGAGTCACAGGACTTGAAGTACTGATCTCTCTCGTGGCCTTTACGGCTATCTATGGAGTGCTGGCTGTTGTTGAAGCCAAACTCTTCCTCAAGGCAGCCCAAAAGGGTCCTGCTCCCGTTGAGATGACGAAGGTGGATGGCTCTGATGAAGAGCAGCCCGTCCTCGTCGGAACTGTCTACTAGGAGGACACGATGGATCTCGCATACCTTTGGTTCTTTATCGTTGGATTCCTCTTCATTGGGTATTTCGTACTAGATGGCTTCGACTTTGGCGTAGGAATGTCTCTGCCCTTCTTAGGGAAGGATGACACGGATCGTCGTGTCCTCATCAACACCATTGGTCCCGTATGGGACCTCAACGAGACCTGGGTCATCGTTGCAGGTGCCAGCTTGTTTGCTGCTTTTCCTGAGTGGTACGCAACACTCTTCAGTGGCTTCTACCTCGCACTGTTGCTGATTCTCCTTGCGCTCATCGTTCGTGGTGTTTCATTCGAATACCGCCATAAGAACCCTGAGTCCAAGTGGAAGAAGTGGTTCGACGGAATGATCATCGTCGGATCAGCGTTGCCCGCACTGCTGTGGGGTGTTGCTTTTGCCAACATCGTTCAAGGTGTGGCACTGAGTGAAAACCACATTTACACCGGTGGTCTCTTGCCACTGCTCAACCCCTATGCCCTCCTGGGCGGAATCACTACTCTCGTCTTGTTCTTTACCCACGGAGTTGTGTTCATCACGTTGAAGACAGAGGGTGAGCTCAAAGAGCGAGCACGCAAGCTGGCCATCAAGTCAGGCCTCGTCACGATTGTGGTTGCTGCCACCTTCTTGGTGTGGACCACGATTGCCTTTGGATCGGTACTTTCAGGCGCTGTCGCTGTTATTGCGGCTCTGGCACTGATTACTGCCTACTTGCTTAACCTGCGTGGACGTGAAGGCTGGTCCTTCGCATTCATGTCAGTCACGGTTGCAACTGCGGTGTTGAGCTTGTTCCTTGCACTGTTCCCTGACGTGATGCCTGCATCAAATAACCCTGCCTACAGCCTCACCATTGAGAATGCGTCGTCTTCGGATTACACGCTCACGGTGATGACGTGGACCGCCTTAATCTTCATGCCCGTCGTGTTGGTTTACCAAGGCTGGACCTACTGGGTTTTCCGCAAGCGCGTGACACGTCAGAGTGTTCTGGCGGCAGCTCACTAGGCTTTCGCCTATGGCTACTGGACCGGTAGATCCCCGGTTATTGAGATACGCGTCGGCGGCGAGGTTCTTCCTCGTCGCCGGCGCCTTTCTCGCGCTCGCGCAGGTGGCCACCACAATTGGATTTGCGTGGGGCGTCGCACAGGGAATTAGCGGTGCTGTCTCTGGAAAGTCCCTTCACGAGTTGATTCCCTCTTTTCAACTCATCTTGGCGTCTGTGGCTGTCCGTGCTGTGGTGTTGTGGTTGATGGATCTTGCCGCCACCCGCGGAGCGGCGAAGGCCAAATCTCAGCTGCGTTTGCGTGTGGTGGCTGCAATAGCCAAACTTGGGCCTCAGTGGATGGCAACACACAACTCTGCCCAGCTCACGACCATCATCGGTCGCGGCCTCGAGGCAATGGACCCTTATTTTTCTAGGTATTTGCCCCAGCTGATACTGACGGGGTTAGCAACACCGGTTCTGTTGGTCGTTCTGTTCAGCTCTGATTTTGGTACGGGGCTGACTGTACTCATCACGTTGCCACTTATCCCGCTTTTCATGATTCTGATTGGCTGGGCAACCAGGAGTGTTCAGGCCCAACAATGGCGCCAATTGACCACTCTGTCTTCAGGATTCCTCGATGTTGTCGAGGGACTCTCAACCCTCAAGATCTTTGGTCGTGCCCAGCGACAGTCTGAACACATTGAGTCGCTGACAGAGGACTACCGTAAGCGCACGATGAAAGTGCTGAGGATTTCCTTCCTCTCTGGGTTCACCCTGGAATTAATTGCTTCGTTATCGGTCGCACTTGTTGCCGTCTCTATCGGCATTCGATTGATTGATGGAAGTCTTGCCCTCTCCGTGGGTTTATTTGCGCTCTTGCTCACTCCTGAGGCGTATCTGCCCATTCGAAACGTTGGTGCTCAATTCCATGCAGCAGCGGAAGGTGTCGCGGCGGCTGATGATGTCTTCGACATCCTGGACTCGGCAGATCAAAAATCTGTGCACACTCCTCGAGCTCAGGGCTCTTTAGATTCGGCCATTGTTGATAATGGAATCCGCCGTGATGATCGCGAACTCAGTGCAAACGGTCGAGAGTTCATGGTTACTCTTTCGGGACCCACAACCGCGACCCAACTCAACCAAGGTCCTGCCTTTACGGTGAGGGGACTCAGTGTTCGCCTGGGAGACCGACAAATTTTGGACAACCTGACTTCAGAGTTCTTACCTGGCGCCATCACCGCAGTGGTGGGGCCGAGTGGGGTAGGCAAGAGCACGTTGGTGAATGCCCTCATGGGGTTTGTACCTGTTCGAGGAGATATCGGGTGGGGCGACACATTCTTCACTGGTAGTGGTGTTGCCCGGGCAGAAATTGCCTGGGCCCCCCAATCCGCCAGTCTTGTCGCTGGGTCTATCTTCGAGAACATCACCTTGGGATCCAAGGGGAAAATCGACTCAAACCTGGTGCAACAAGCTTGTGAACTTGCAGCAGTCGAAGACTTAGACCGTGAACTTGTGCTGGGGGTGGCAGGGACTGGGCTTTCTGGAGGTCAAGCTCAACGAGTGTCTTTAGCACGTGCGTATTTCCGAGCATTGACTCACAACACGCCCATTCTTGTATTAGATGAGCCCACCTCGGCTTTGGATTCAGCAACAGAAAAGCGTGTTGTTGAAGGAATGCGCACCTTTGCCGGGAGCGGTCACACCGTAATTGTGGTCAGTCACCGGCCTGCAGTCATTGCTGCCGCAGACGCGATTTGTCAGCTCAATCCTGTATCTGAGGAGGTGAGCTCATGAGTGGGGTGAAGGAAGTTCTCCGTTTAGCTCAACCTCCGTTGAGTAAATTTGCGCCAGGAGTTATTTTTGGCATTTTCTCTGCAGGAGCAGCTGTCTCTTTGCTAGCCGTCTCCTCTTGGTTGATCACTCGTGCCGGCGATATGCCCCCGATTATGTATTTGAATATGGCCATTGTGGGGGTTCGATTCTTTGCGCTCGCTCGAGCCTCATTCAGATATGTAGAACGGCTATCAAGCCACGATGCTGCATTCCGCTCACTCTCAACATTGCGAGTGGCGATGTATCGCCGATTAGTTCCGTTAGCGCCCGACGGGTTAGCGAGAACTCGTCGTGGAGATCTTCTTTCACGTCTCGTGGCAGATGTTGATCAACTCCAAGATCTCCCGCTTCGAGTTATTCAGCCTGTTGTGATCGCACTAGTGGTGAGCCTAGGAAGCGTGATTGCGGTCTGGATGATTTTGCCACCAGCTGGGTTCGCACTGCTCATCGCTCTCGTCTTCGCCGGTCTTGTGGGGACTGTGCTTCAATCGATGCTCGCCTCAGGATCAGACCGGGCATTAGCCGGTGTGAGAGCTCAGCTGGATGACACCGTGATGGATGTCGTGTCACGACTTGATGTGCTTTCAGCATTTGGGGCTTTGGATGGTCGCATGAAAGATGTTGCTCGAGCAGATCGTGAGCTCAGAGATGTTCAACTTCGTCGAGCGGTCTCATCGGGGGCTGTCGCGGCTTTACTTTCGCTGATTGCGGGTCTGGCAACACTCATTGCTCTGTGGATCAGCGTTCCACATCTTGTATTTCCCGCAGATGCCAATGAAACACCGGGTCTGGGCTGGGGTGTCTTCAGCGGCCCCTATTTAGCCATCGTTGTGCTAGTTCCGATGGCCGTCTTCGAGGTTTTCCAAACTTTGCCTCAAGCTTTGGGCGTCTGGCGAGCTGTGAAAACCAGTGCAACACGAGTTGCTGAGGTGACTCCAGAAACAATTCCTTCAGAAATCCCACGCGAACACATGTCACTGCCGATGGCAAACCTGGGAAGCTTTGACTCGCTCGAGTTATCTGGTGTGTCGGCGTCCTGGCCAGGGGCAGGCTCTCCGGCCCTTCATCCCCTCTCTTTCACTCTTCGCGCTGGAGAATGCTTGCTGGTGGAAGGCCACAGCGGTTCGGGAAAGACGACGCTTGCCCACGTGCTGGTTCGATTCCTTGATCATTCTGGCCAGTATGCGATCAACGGTGTTGATGTTCGCTCACTCTCAGTAGAACAAGTGCGGCAATACGTGGGATTGGTTGAACAATCACCTCACATGTTCTCTCAGTCCATCCGTCAAAATTTGCTCTTTGCACACCCCACTGCGAATGACCAAGAACTCATGAGCGCCTTGAACCGTGTGGGCTTATCAGAGTGGGTTACCCAGCGTGGGGGATTAGACGCACAGGTTGGTGAAAAGGGAGCTTTGGTATCTGGTGGCCAAGCGCAGCGTCTAGGTTTAGCGCGCGCACTGCTGCATGATTTCCCGGTTCTCATTTTGGACGAGCCCACAGCCAATGTTGATCCTGGTCAAGCCGATGCACTCATGCGGGACGTGCTAGAGGCAAGTAAATCAGCTCACCGCGCAGTCATTGTGATTTCTCACGTTCCTGTCCCCGACACATTAGTGACATCAAAACTGACTCTGAATTAGCTACTTGTTTCGAGGCAAGAAGCGTGGCACGTAGATCAACATCATGATGACTCCCACGAGGCCAGCAACTCCAGTAATCGCAGATGCAAGAGCCAGAGAGAGCGCAGCAGTGATGGCTGCAATTCCCATCGGGGCAAGTGCAGCACCGGAGTCGGTGATAAATCTCCATGCTCCAAGGAAAGGTGCAGGGTTTCGTTTATCGGCGAGGTCTGACGCCAAGGTGAGCAAGATTCCTGAGCCGATGCCATTTCCCACGGCAAACAAGAACGCTGTAGCCACGAACCAGAACACATTCGTGCTCACATCATGCGAGACGGACAGAACGAAAAGAGCAGAGGACATCACCATCATGGACGGCACAATCGAGGCCAAACGCCCCCATTTATCCATAATTTGACCGCTTGAGAAGAAGAGCAAGAAGTCAATGGCGGTGGCCAAGCCAATAATCAGTGCCGTGTCAGAATCTTTGATTCCGATACTCACAGCCCACAGAGGAAAGATCACTGTTCGGCCAGAGCGCAGCGCCATCACCAGCGCAGATGCACCGCCCAAACGGGCAAGAACGCGCCAATTCTTCTTGATGGTGGAGAAGAGACCGATGGTCTCTTGCTCAACTTCCAGCTCACCTGAGGTGACCTGGTGACCTGTGGAGTCACGCATGCGTTCAGCTCGACCAAAGGTTTTCTCAGGGTCTGGCATAAACAACAAGACAGCACCAGTGCCCAGCGTGAAGATAACCATGATCCAGAACGCAGCCAGGGGAGTGTGAGTCACAGCAAGCACTGCGGCACTGAGGAAAGGCCCCATCACGGCGCCGGCTCTAAACATGCCACCGAGCGTGGACAGGGCCCGAGCTCGGTACTCAAAGGGCACAAACGTGGTCAAAAAGGCATGCCGCGCTAGGGCAAACGCACTCGTGGCCAGGCCGATGAAGAAAATACCGAGGCCCAAGATGAACGGATTTGTCGCGGCTAGAGCCAGCCCGCCACCGATGAGAGCAATGAGGGTTGACCACAGCATGGCCATCCGCTCGCCGATGCGAGCGATGATCCACCCGCTGGGAATATCTCCAATGACGATGCCGAGGGTGAGCATTCCTGCTACCAAACCTGCTGTGGCGAGGTTGGCTCCCACATTCTGGGCAATGACCGGAACGATTGGAATGAAGGCTGCTTCGCCAGCCGTAAAGAGCAGCGTTGGCAGGTAGACCGGAAGCGCCGCTTGTCGCAGTTGAAAGGGGGCGCTGGAGTTGCTCATGTCGTGTACGAGCCTACGCCCCAGCTCCCGCCGGTAGGCTGGACTCACAATGCTTGACCTTGATCTCTCCGAGCAGATTCGTGCTCTGCGCTCCACGTTTGCGGACATTCGTGCTGTCGTCGACGTTGATCGCCTCACCGCTGAGATTTCCCGCCTGAGTGAATTAGCGGAAGCCCCTGATCTCTGGGATGACACCGCGAATGCTCAGAAAGTGACGAGTGAACTGAGCCACCGCCAGGCAGAACTCACCACAATCAACAGCATTGAAGCCCGTCTCGACGACCTCGAAGTGCTCATTGAGCTAGCCAATGAAGCTGGCGATGAAGACTCTGCCAAAGAAGCCGAAGCAGAATTGCTCAGCATCACCGCCATCTTGGGCGAGCTCGAAGTGCAGACTCTGCTCAACGGTGAATATGACTCCTATCCCGCCGTGATCACCATCCGTTCCGGTGCTGGTGGCGTGGACGCAGCTGACTTCGCTGAGATGCTGCTGCGCATGTATCTGCGCTGGGCAGAAAAGCACAACTACAAGGTCAACGTCCTTGACACGAGCTATGCCGAAGAAGCAGGAATCAAGTCTGCAACCTTCGAAGTGGATGCTCCCTACGCTTTTGGAACGCTTTCGGTTGAGGCAGGAACTCACCGTCTGGTGCGCATGAGCCCCTTCAACTCTGCGGGGAAGCGTCAGACCTCGTTTGCTGCGGTCGAAGTAGTGCCACTCATGCCCGAGTCAGCAGCCATTGAGATCCCAGAAAACGACATCCGTGTGGATGTGTTCCGATCCAGTGGTCCTGGTGGCCAGTCGGTGAACACCACCGACTCTGCTGTCCGCATCACTCACATTCCCACCGGTTTGGTGGTTAGCTGCCAGAACGAGAAGAGCCAGATTCAAAACCGCGCAGCGGCAATGCGTGTGCTCACTTCGCGTTTGCTGTTGTTGCAACGCGAAGAAGAGAACGCAAAGAAGAAAGAACTCGCCGGAAACATCACAGCCAGCTGGGGAGACCAGATGCGCAGCTACGTTCTAGCGCCCTACCAAATGGTCAAGGATCTGCGTTCGGAATACGAAGTGAATAACCCCTCGAACGTGTTCGACGGTGACCTCGACGGCTTTATTGCTGCGGGTATTCGCTGGAGAAAGTCAGCAGAAACTAGCTAGAAACTGGCGCGTTTTGCCCCAAGTGAAGTCGGGCAAACTCCAACGTTTCCACCAGCAGAGCTAAGCGCTCTTCTTCGGTCTTTGCCTTGCGTGTATTGACCTCGGCAACGACGTGACCATCCCAGTCCTTGGCAGCTAAGTGCTGAAGAACTTCTGCAACAGGCTGTTTGCCATAGCCGGGGAGCAGGTGCTCATCGAAGATGCGGTTGTCGTCGGCAGCTGCTGAGCCATCGGTGAGGTGCACGTGACGCAGGCGGTCACCATATTCGAGCGCGAGCTCAAGGCTGTCATGACCGGACAATGCTGCGTGAGAGAAATCCAGGGTAATGGCATCGCAGTCGAGCTCACGAGGATCAGGGCCTGGCGCATAGGCCTGCATCTGTGAGTTGCGCACCTTCCAGGGGAACATGTTCTCCACGGCGATGGTGATGCCCGTGTTTTCGCTGGTTTGGCGCACGATGTCGAGGAATTTCTCGGCATAGGTGGATTGCCAGCGGAAGGGTGGGTGAACCACAACGGTGCTCGCACCGACGTTGGCTGCTAATTCGGCAGACTTTTCAAGTTTGATCTGAGGATCCCGCCCCCACACAAAGTGAGTCAGCAAGAGCACAGGTGCATGGATAGAGAGCACGGGCATCTCGTAGGTGTCGATGAGCTTTTTGATGCCGTCCACACTCTGCGTGACGGGCTCACGAGTGACCATCACCTCGACACCGTCGAAGCCGGCAAGGTTCGCGAAACGGAAGCCATCTTCACAGGCCAGGGGATATACGCAGGATGCGCTCATACCAACTTGAATCATTTGTTCCAGCCTAGTTGGGTCGCTGAGTGAGAAATGGGCGTTTATCCCCAGCGCGCTGGGAGTTAACCGAGAGTTTGAACGTCGTAGACTTATCCCTATGCCAGAAAACGACATGAAGCCCCGTAGTCGCGACGTAACAGACGGTATCGAGAAAGCTGCCTCGCGCGGCATGCTCCGTGCTGTCGGCATGGGAGATGAAGACTGGAGTAAGCCCCAGATTGGTGTGGCGAGTTCCTGGAACGAGATCACTCCCTGCAACCTCAGTCTTGACCGCCTGGCACAGGCATCCAAGGAAGGTGTCCACTCTGGTGGTGGCTACCCTCTCCAGTTTGGAACCGTGTCCGTTTCTGACGGTATTTCCATGGGTCACGAGGGTATGCACTTCTCCCTGGTTTCCCGTGAAGTAATTGCTGACTCTGTTGAAACCGTCATGCAGGCAGAGCGCCTCGATGGTTCAGTTCTCCTGGCCGGTTGCGACAAATCGCTTCCTGGCATGTTGATGGCTGCAGCTCGTCTCGACTTGGCCTCCGTATTCCTCTATGCCGGATCTATTGCTCCCGGTTGGGTTCGTCTCTCCGACGGCACCGAAAAGAACGTCACCATCATTGATGCTTTCGAAGCTGTGGGCGCCTGCAAGGCAGGCACCATGAGCGAGGAAGACCTCGACCGCATTGAGCGCGCCATCTGCCCAGGTGAAGGTGCGTGTGGCGGTATGTACACCGCGAACACCATGGCTTCGGTTGCAGAAGCACTCGGAATGAGCCTTCCCGGCTCGGCAGCGCCACCAAGTGCCGACCGCCGTCGTGACTACTTCGCACACCGTTCCGGTGAAGCAGTTGTCAACCTGATTCGCCAGGGCATCACCGCTCGCGACATCATGACCAAGAAGGCGTTCGAGAACGCTATCGCTGTGGTCATGGCCTTCGGTGGATCCACCAACGCTGTTCTGCACCTGCTTGCCATTGCTCGCGAAGCAGAGGTTGACCTCACCCTCGAAGACTTCAATCGCATTGCCGACAAGGTTCCTCACATCGGTGACCTCAAGCCTTTCGGTCAGTACGTCATGAACGACGTTGACCGCGTGGGTGGTGTTCCTGTTGTGATGAAGGCCCTGCTTGACGCAGGCCTGCTTCACGGTGATGCTCTGACCGTGACCGGTAAGACTCTGGCTGAGAACCTCGCTGAGATGAACCTGCTTCCTCTCGATGGTGAAGTTATTCGCACCCTCGACAACCCCATTCACGCAACCGGTGGTATCTCGATCCTTCACGGTTCACTTGCTCCTGAGGGCGCAGTGGTGAAGACCGCAGGCTTTGACCTCGAAGTATTTGAAGGTCCAGCTCGCGTGTTTGAGCGCGAACGTTCAGCAATGGATGCCCTCACCGAAGGCAACATCAAGAAGGGCGACATCGTCCTCATTCGCTACGAAGGCCCCAAGGGTGGACCCGGTATGCGTGAGATGTTGGCCATCACCGCAGCTATCAAGGGTGCGGGACTGGGTAAAGATGTTCTACTATTGACAGACGGACGATTCTCAGGCGGCACAACCGGACTGTGTATCGGACATATAGCTCCCGAGGCTGTTGACGGTGGACCCGTCGCCCTCGTGCGCGATGGTGATCTCATACGGGTCGATATCGCAGCTCGGACGCTCGACCTACTCGTCGACGAATCAGAGCTCGAAGCCCGCCGAATCGGCTGGGCTCCGCTCCCTCCGCGTTACACCCGCGGTGTACTGGCAAAGTACGCCAAGCTGGTGCACTCCGCATCTGAGGGTGCGATTACTGGGTAACGACGCCCCAATCACTTTTCGCCTTCCTACTTAAGGGATTCACGATGTCTACGGAATCACTCCCCACCACGACGCCTGCCAAGGCGTCCAATGCACCTGTCATGACCGGCGCAGAAGCAGTCGTGCGCACCTTGGAACTCTTGGGTGTTACCGATGTGTTCGGTTTACCTGGCGGTGCCATCCTCCCGGTCTATGACCCACTGATGGACTCTAAGAAGTTGCGTCACATCTTGGTTCGCCACGAGCAGGGTGCTGGCCACGCTGCTCAGGGGTATGCCTCGGCAACTGGAAAGACCGGTGTCTGCATTGCGACCTCCGGTCCTGGTGCAACCAACCTTGTTACCGCCATTGCTGACGCCTACATGGACTCAGTTCCTCTGCTGGCTATCACGGGTCAGGTGTTCTCGCACCTGATGGGTACCGATGCGTTCCAGGAAGCTGACATCGTCGGAATCACAATGCCGATTACCAAGCACTCGTTCTTGGTCACCAAGGCTGAAGACATTCCCGCAACGATTGCTGCGGCGTATCACATTGCCTCGACAGGCCGTCCAGGTCCCGTTCTCGTCGACATCACCAAGGATGCTCAGCAAGCAGAAGCACCATTTATCTGGCCTGCCATGCTGGATCTTCCCGGTTACCGCCCGGTAACAAAGGCCCACGGCAAGCAGATTCAGGCCGCAGCGGATCTCATCGTGGAAGCCAAGAAGCCTGTCTTCTATGTCGGCGGTGGAATTATTCGTTCTGGCGCGTCCAAGGAGCTCTTGGAGCTCGTTGACCTCGTTGGTGCACCCGTTGTGACCACGTTGATGGCTCGTGGAGCATTCCCCGATAGCCACGAAAACAACCTCGGTATGCCCGGAATGCACGGAACTGTTCCTGCCGTGTTGGCACTGCAGGAATCTGATCTGCTCATTACCTTGGGTGCTCGTTTCGATGACCGTGTGACCGGAAAGGCGTCGTTGTTCGCACCGAACGCCAAGGTGATTCACGTTGACATTGACCCAGCTGAAATTGGCAAGATTCGTGCCGCTGAAGTTCCTATCGTGGGTGACCTCAAGGATGTCATTGCTGATCTCGTAGAGACCTACAAGGCAACCCCAGCGGCAAAGCACGCTGACTTCTCCGAATGGTGGAGCACCCTCAACTCGCTGCGCAAGGAATACCCCTTGGGTTACAGCGCACCAACCGACGGCTTGCTTGCCCCTCAGCACATCATCACCCGCATCGGTGAGATGTCCGGTCCAGAGGCCATCTTTGCTTCTGGCGTGGGCCAGCACCAGATGTGGGCTGCACAGTTCATCAAGTACAACCGCCCCAACTCCTGGCTGAACTCAGGTGGTGCAGGAACCATGGGTTACTCCGTGCCTGCAGCAATGGGTGCCAAGGTGGGCGAGCCTGACCGTGTGGTCTGGGCTATTGATGGCGATGGCTGCTTCCAGATGACCAACCAAGAGTTGGCTACCTGCACCATCAACAACATCCCCATCAAGGTGGCGATTATCAATAACTCGTCCCTGGGTATGGTTCGCCAGTGGCAGACCCTGTTCTATGACGGTCGCTACTCCAACACGGACTTGAACACTGGTCACGACACCATTCGTGTTCCTGACTTCGTCAAGCTTGCTGACGCCTATGGTGCTCTCGGCATCCGCGTCACCAAGGAAGAAGAAATTGATGCCGCTATCAAGCTGGCTCTTGAAACGAACGATCGCCCCGTGGTGATTGACTTCGTGGTGAGTGCTGACTCAATGGTGTGGCCCATGGTTCCGCAGGGAGTGAGCAACAGCTACGTTCAGTACGCCAGAGATCACGCGCCCACCTGGGACACGGACGAGTAGGGGAGTAGCCATCATGAGCACACACATTTTGAGCCTCCTCGTTGAGGACAAGCCAGGTCTGTTGACCCGCGTTGCTGGTCTGTTCGCCCGCCGCGGCTTCAACATTGAATCTCTAGCTGTGGGACACAGCGAGATTGAAGGTCTCTCACGCATCACCGTGGTGGTGGATGTGGAGAACCTTCCCCTCGAACAGATCACCAAGCAGCTCAACAAGCTGGTCAACGTGATCAAGATTGTGGAACTCGATCCTGAGCAGTCTGTTGCCAGAGAGCACATGCTGATCAAGGTTCGCGTCGACAACTCCACACGTTCACAGGTACTCGAAGCAGTGTCACTGTTCCGCGCACGTGTTGTGGACGTTGCCACCGATGCCCTCGTCATTGAGGTCACCGGTAACTCAGCAAAGATCTCTGCATTCCTCAAGGTTCTCGAGCCTTATGGAATCAAGGAACTCGCACAGTCTGGTCTGCTGGCTATCGGTCGCGGTAGCAAGTCAATCACCGAGCGCGTGTTCAAGAACTAGATTTCCCGATTTTCCAAACCTACAAACAAGGAGAAAACCCAAAGTGACTGAAATTCACTACGACAAGGACGCAGACCTCGAGCTCATCAAGAGCAAGAAGGTTGCTGTTATCGGTTACGGCTCACAGGGCCACGCACACGCACTCAACCTGCACGACTCCGGCGTTGACGTCGTCGTTGGCCTGAAGGCTAACTCGAAGTCGATTGCTAAGGCAGAAGAGGCTGGCCTCAAGGTCATGACCACTGCCGAAGCTGCTGCTTGGGGCGACGTTATCGTCATCCTTGCACCAGACCAGTTCCAGCGTCACCTCTACGCAGATGACATTGCTCCTAACCTCTCTGCAGGTAAGACCCTCATCTTCGGTCACGGTTTCAACATCCGTTACGGCTACATCACCGCTCCTTCGAACGTTGACGTTGCACTCGTAGCTCCTAAGGGCCCAGGCCACACCGTTCGTCGCGAGTACCTTGCAGGCCGTGGTGTTCCTGTCATCGTCGCTGTCGAGAACGACGCATCTGGCAAGGCATGGGACCTCGCATGGTCTTACTCCAAGGCAATCGGTGGTCTGCGTGCCGGTGGTATCAAGACCACCTTCACCGAGGAGACCGAAACTGACCTCTTCGGCGAGCAGGCTGTCCTCTGTGGTGGCGCTTCTCAGCTCGTGATGTACGGCTTCGAGACCCTCGTTGAGGCTGGCTACCAGCCTGAGATCGCGTACTTCGAGGTTCTGCACGAGCTCAAGCTCATTGTTGACCTCATGTGGGAAGGTGGCATCGCCAAGCAGCGTTGGTCGGTTTCCGACACTGCAGAGTTCGGTGACTACGTTTCCGGTCCTCGCGTGATCGACCCTTCGGTCAAGGAGCACATGAAGGAAGTTCTCGCAGACATCCAGAACGGTGCATTCGCAACCCGCTTCATCAACGACCAGGACGCTGGAGCTCCCGAGTTCCTCGCCCTCCGCGACAAGGGTGCAGCGCACCCCATCGAGGCAACCGGTCGCAAGCTGCGCGAGCTCTTCGCATGGCGTCCACAGGACAAGGACTACACCGAGGGTTCTGCCGCTCGCTAGTCATTAGCTAAACGAGAGGATGCGCCACGCGCGTCACGTATGAGTACTCCAGAAGAAGATGCCCTCAGTTGGGCAGGCGACGATGATCGCCTGACAACGGGCTCTCCACAGAGTGCGAAACGGGACGCGAGTGGCGCTTCTTCCGTTAAGAAGCCACGAACCAAGGCCCCACAGGAAGCAGCGGAGACCGCTGAGCTTCCTGCGGGCCTCAGCTCAGCTGCCCTGATTGGCTTTGGAATCTTTGCCGGGATCTACTTGCTGTACTCCGTAGCGTGGTTGATTACCGCTTTGCGGAACCCCACCCAGATTGCTGATGCGCTCGGCAATGCCATGTTCCAGTTCGGGCTGTGGCTGTCTGTTGCTGCCCCTGCAATCTGGTTTGGTGCCGTTCTTTACCTCGGCAAAGAAAAGAAAGTTTCCACCCGGTTGCTGTACTTGCTCTTAGGTGTCGCCATTCTCATTCCCTGGCCTTACGTCTCTTGGGCAGGTTAGATATGAACGAGAAATTGAAGCGTTCGGTGGGGGCATGGATACTTGCCGCCGTGTTTGCCCTGCTTTTTGCTTATGACGTCTGGGAAGGCATTGGCAACTTCATTGGAGTAATGTCCCAAAGCCTGTCCCTCGGTATCGGTCTGAGTGCTTTTGGCTGGTTTGCGGTCATCTTCGGAATCGTGGCACCGGTAGTTCTCTTTTTTGGTGCGCTGTGGTTTACCAGAAAGAAATCATTTGCTCCTGCACTGGTGATCTATATCGTCGCGTTGTCCCTCTCCGCCGTGGTGGGTGTGGACCTCGCACTTGGCACCAACGCATTCCTCATTTTCAGCGTGAATTAGCGCAAAACAGCCCCAAACCGCTCGGGTAGACTTGAACCTCTCCTGAGCTCCACAACCCAAGGAAATACATACTCGTGACTAAGCCCGTCGTACTCATCGCTGAAGAGCTTTCTCCTGCCACTATCGAGGCTCTGGGCCCCGATTTCGACGTGCGCGTCGTTGACGGCACTGACCGTCCCGCTCTTCTGGAAGCAGTGCACTCTGCCAGCGCAATCTTGGTTCGCTCCGCAACCCAGGTTGATGCTGAAGTACTTGCTGCAGCACCTAACCTCAAGGTCATTGCGCGTGCTGGTGTGGGCCTGGATAACGTCGACATCAAGGCAGCTACCACTGCCGGTGTCATGGTGGTCAACGCACCCACCTCCAACATTATTTCTGCCGCTGAGCTCACCTGTGGTCACATCTTGAGCCTGGCTCGTCACATTCCTGCAGCTCACGCAGCACTTGCCGAAGGCAAGTGGAAGCGCAGTGCTTACACCGGTACTGAACTGTTTGAAAAGACCATTGGCATCATCGGTCTGGGTCGCATTGGTGCGCTCATTGCTGAGCGTATGAAGGCGTTTGGTACCAAGGTTGTGGCATACGACCCCTACGTCACCTCAGCCCGTGCCCAGCAGCTGGGTGTTCAGCTCCTCTCGCTCAATGAGCTCATTGAAACCTCTGACTTCATCACCATCCACATGCCCAAAACTCCTGAGACCACCGGCATGATCGGCACTGCTCAGCTCAAGGCGATGAAGCCCACTGCATACGTCATCAACGTCGCACGCGGTGGCCTCATTGACGAAGATGCTCTGTATGAAGCTCTGACCAACAACGTCATTGCCGGTGCTGGTTTGGACGTATTCGTTTCCGAGCCTCCCACTGGTTCGCCCTTGCTGGGTCTGCCCAACGTCATCACCACCCCTCACCTGGGTGCTTCTACTGATGAAGCTCAGGAAAAGGCTGGTATCTCGGTTGCCAAGTCGGTTCGCCTTGCTCTCAGTGGTGAGCTCGTTCCTGACGCAGTGAACGTTGCCGGTGGTGTGATTGATCCTTACGTCCGCCCCGCTATTCCTCTAGTGGAGAAGCTCGGACAGGTCTTCTCAGGTCTGGCACACACCAGCCCATTGACCTCAGTCGATGTTGAGGTCCGTGGTGAGATCACACAGTTCGACACTTCTGTGCTCAAGCTGGCAGCTCTCAAGGGAATCTTCACCAACGTGGTCAGTGAGAGCGTCTCCTATGTCAACGCTCCCTTGCTGGCTGAGCAGCGTGGCATTGAAGTGCGCACACTGAGCGAAGAAGAATCTCCTGAATACCGCACCGTGCTCACCATTCGTGGTGCGCTGAGCGACGGTACACAGATCTCCGTTTCGGGAACTCTGGCTGGTATCAAGCAGGTTGAGAAGATTGTCGAAATCAACGGCTACGAAGTAGACGTCCCCATCGATGACCACCTCATCGTGATGCAGTACATCGATCGTCCCGGAATCGTTGCCGTATATGGCAAGGAATTCGGTGACGCCAAGATCAACATCGCCGGTATGCAGATTGCTCGCCAGAACCTTGGTGGCAAGGCACTGTCTGTGCTGACCGTGGACTCACCCGTTCCCGCATCACTGCTCGAAAAGGTTCGTAAGGCCATCGATGCAGATGTCATGCTCGAAGTAGACATCACCGAATAAGTTCAGAACAACGCAAGGAAAACCCATGTCGCGCACACTCAAGCTCGCAGTCATCCCTGGTGACGGTATTGGCCCCGAGGTCATTGCTGAAGCAGTGAAGGTGCTGGACGTGGTCGCTCCCTCTGCAGATCTGGTTATCGAGAAGACACAGTTCTCGCTCGGCGCTGACCGCTACCTCGCCACCGGCGACGTGCTTAGCGAAGAAGATCTCACAGCTATTGCCTCTCACGAAGCAATCCTGTTAGGTGCTGTCGGTGGAAAGCCTGGCGATCCTCGTATTCCTGCTGGCATCATCGAGCGTGGTCTTCTGCTGAAGCTGCGCTTCAGCTTGGACCACTACGTTAACCTGCGTCCAACCACGATCTTCCCCGGTGTTGTCAGCCCATTGGCTAACCCCGGTGACGTGGACTTTGTGGTTGTGCGTGAAGGAACCGAAGGACCTTATGTGGGCAACGGTGGCGCACTTCGCCAGGGAACTCCCTACGAAATCGCCAACGAACTTTCCGTCAACACCGCACACGGTGTTGAGCGTGTCGTTCGCTACGCGTTCGAGCTTGCCGCCAAGCGTGATCGCAAGAAGCTGACTCTTGTTCACAAAACCAACGTCTTGGTCAACGCTGGTTCTCTGTGGAGCCGCATCGTGGATGCTGTTGCTGCTGAATACCCTCAGGTTTCGGTGGACTACCTTCACATTGACGCAGCCACCATTTTCTTCGTCACTGACCCTGCACGCTTCGACGTCATCGTCACCGACAACTTGTTCGGCGACATCCTCACCGACCTTGCTGCTGCGATCAGCGGCGGAATTGGTCTCGCTGCGAGTGGAAACATCAACCCCACCAACGCATTCCCCAGCATGTTTGAACCAGTACACGGTTCTGCTCCTGACATTGCTGGTCAACAGAAAGCTGACCCCACCGCAGCAATCCTCTCCGTGGGACTGCTGCTGGAACACTTTGGCTACGCTGAGGCCGCAGCGCGCATCAATGATGCTGTCGCTACTGACCTCTCTGAGCGTGGTTCTGCCCCCCGTCGTACGAGTGAGATTGGCGACGCCATTGTCGCCCGTCTGTCCTAAGAAGTAAAGGAAGATCATGAGCAACGAAACATCGACGTTTCCGCTGAACTTCGCCCTCACCCCGTCAACCTCTGCACGCGCAGAGGCAGCTCGTGAGGAAATCCTCGCTGACCCCGGGTTTGGTAAGCACTTCACCGACCACATGGTCTCCATTGACTGGACCATCGAGGAAGGGTGGCACGGTGCACACGTTCAGCCCTATGGGCCATTGACTCTGGACCCTGCTGCTTCCGTGCTGCACTACGGCCAAGAGATCTTTGAAGGCCTCAAGGCCTACCGTCATGCTGATGGTTCCATCTGGACCTTCCGCCCCGAGGCAAACGCTTTGCGTTTGCAGCGCTCTGCACGCCGCATGGCACTGCCTGAGCTCTCTGTTCCTGACTTCATTGAGTCGATCAAGCAGCTCATCGCGGTCGATGGCAAGTGGGTTCCTTCTGCTCCCGAGACTAGCCTCTACCTGCGTCCCTTCATGATTGCGAACGAGACCTTCCTGGGTGTTCGTGCCGCGCACAAGGTGGGTTACTACCTCATTGCGTCGCCAGCTGGTGCGTACTTTGCGCAGGGCGTGGCACCGGTCAAGATTTGGCTCACCACCGAGTACTCACGTGCGGGTAAGGGCGGAACCGGTTCTGCCAAGTGTGGTGGTAACTACGCTTCCTCGCTCACTGCCCAGGTTGAGGCTTATGAGAACGGCTGTGCCCAGGTTCTTTTCCTTGACTCCGAAACCCACACCAATGTGGAAGAACTCGGTGGTATGAATGTCTTCTTCGTCCGCAAAGACGGCAAGATTGTCACTCCCAAGCTCACCGGAACCATTCTGGAAGGTATTACTCGCGAAAGCATCATCACCTTGGCCAAGGATCGTGGGCTTGAGGTTGAAGAGCGCACCGTGCCCATCTCTGAATGGAAGGAAGGCGTTGCCTCTGGCCAGATCACGGAAGTTTTCGCTTGTGGCACTGCTGCTGTGATTACTCCGATTGGTCAGCTCATCGGGGCAAACGGTCTTGCTGTTGGAAACCCAGATGCACCTGCCGGTGAACTCACCATGAGCCTGCGCAAGGAACTCACAGATATTCAATACGGTCGCCTTCCTGACCGTCACGGCTGGATGGTCAAACTCGACGCATGACAACTAACTACCCCTTCTCCACCGCGACGGGGAGCGACGTTCGCGTGCGCTTCTGCCCTTCACCAACCGGTACACCTCACGTAGGACTGGTGCGCACCGCCCTGTTCAACTGGGCATATGCCCGTCACACCGGCGGTAAGTTCATCTTCCGCATCGAAGACACTGATGCAGCTCGCGACTCTGAAGAGAGCTACGAGCAGATCATTGACGCCCTGTCCTGGTTGAACCTGGATTGGGACGAAGGCATCAACGTGGGCGGCCCTCACGGGCCATACCGCCAGTCTCAGCGCTCCGACATCTACAAAGAGGTCATTGAGAAGCTCAAGGCAACTGGTCGTGTCTATGAGAGCTTCTCTACACCTGAAGAAATCGAAGCTCGCAACCTTGCCGCAGGCAAGGACCCCAAGGTTGGTTATGACAACTTTGACCGCAACCTGACAGAAGAGCAGAAGGCAGCTTTCCGTGCCGAGGGACGTCTCCCCGCTCTTCGCGTTCGCGTACCTGATGAGGACATCACCTTCGATGACTTGGTTCGTGGTGAAATCACGTTCCCTGCTGGTTCGTTCCCTGACTTCGTTGTGGTTCGACCCAATGGTGACCCTCTCTACACGCTGGTTAACCCTGTTGATGACGCGATCATGCAGGTCACTCACGTGCTCCGTGGTGAAGATCTACTTTCGTCAACTCCTCGCCAGATTGCGCTGTATCACGCACTCATTGACGCAGGTTTCACCACCCACATCCCACGTTTTGGCCACCTGCCCTATGTCATGGGTGAAGGAAACAAGAAGCTTTCTAAGCGTGACCCTGAGGCAAACCTGTTCCACCACCGTGATCGCGGATTCATTCCTGAGGGTCTCATCAACTACCTCGCCCTGTTGGGGTGGTCGTTGAGCCATGATCGTGATGTCTTCTCCATTCAGGAGATGGTCAAGGCTTTCGACGTGGTCAATGTGAACCCTAACCCTGCGCGCTTTGATCAGAAGAAGGCGGACGCCATCAACGGCGACCAGATTCGTTTGCTCACTCTGGAAGACTTCACCGCTCGCATGATTCCGTATCTTCAGGCAGGCAACGTTCTCTCGAACGACCCCACTGATGTTCAACTCGAGATTCTTGCTGCAGCAGCACCTCTGGTGCAGACCCGCATGAACGTGCTCAGCGAAGCTCCAGAGCTTCTGGAGTTCCTGTTCACCCCTGCATCTCAGATCACCTACGCAGAGGATGCACTCAAGGGATTGCCCGAGAACTCGGGTGAAATTGTTGCCGCTTCTGTTGGAACACTGGAGCTCATTCCCGAAGCAGAATTCACTCACGATCGCATTCAGGCCGCCTTGAATGAGACCCTCATTGAGGGCTTGGAGCTCAAGCCTCGTAATGCGTTTGGGCCTTTGCGCACAGCCATTTCTGGTCGTCGAATTTCTCCTCCCTTGTTCGAATCTATGGAGATTTTGGGAAAGCAAGACACCATTGATCGTCTCGTTCGTTTCAACGAACGCTAGGGGCAATGAGTTTGTTTAGTCTGCCCCTCGTGGGTTAGGCTAGGGAGTCGGTTCAGGGCTTAGCTCAGACCCGGTGGGGTATGGTGTAATTGGCAACACGGAGGTTTCTGGTACCTTTGTTCTTGGTTCGAGTCCAGGTACCCCAGCAAGTAAAACCCTCGCAATAGCGAGGGTTTTCTCGTTTAACCGGCATAATCAACTGGTGAGTTCAACACCCCGCCACATTGTTGTGGCCATCAATCCCAGCGCCGCTTTTGGTAAGAATCCTGCGGCAGGGGAGCAGACGGTGTCAGCTCTTGAAGCGGCCGGTTATCGAGTCACTGCCTTGCGTGCAGAGAACTATGACTTGCTTCGTGGGCAGCTCAATCGCGCACTCACACTCACTCCAGATGCCCTAGTTGTCGTTGGTGGCGATGGCATGGTTTCGTTGGCGGTCAATATGGTCGCTCAAACTTCTGTTCCGTTCGCTGTTGTTCCAGCAGGAACGGGCAATGACCTTGCTCGGGGGATTGGTTTGCCCGTGGGTGATCTTTCTTCCTGTATTTCGAAGATGGTGGACTCCCTGTCGCGCGAACCCGAGCGACTTGATCTGGGTCGCATCACCAGTGTTGATGGTTCAGAGGTTCGCTGGTTTGCGAGCATTCTCTCTGCCGGATTCGACGCCATTGTGAATGAGCGGGCTAATGCCATGCACTGGCCCAAGGGGAAGTCTCGTTACACCCTGGCCTTGCTCTTGGAGCTCTTTGCGCTCAAACCTGTGCGGTATTCGCTGACGGTAGATGGTGTTCATCGTGAGGAATCAGCCATGCTCATCTCCGTGGCCAACAATTCCACCATGGGCGGGGGAATGAAGGTCACGCCGGAGGCAAGTATGCGTGATGGCTTGTTAGATGTCTTTGTTTTGAGGCCGTTGTCGAGACTGCGATTTCTTCGACTATTTCCACGAGTCTTTGCAGGTACACACGTCACCGAGCCTGAAGTGAGGATTGAACGCGGCAAAACCGTTGTTCTTGATGCGCCTGGAATCGTCGCTTATGCGGATGGGGAGCGGGTCTGGGAATTGCCGGCACATGTCGATGTTGTTCCTGCAGCTGTGCGGGTGTTCGTCTAACACTTCTGCCTCGATTGGCGAGCACTAAGTTCTTGTGGCATTATTGACACGTCGCAAACGGCCCCATCGTATAGCGGCCTAGTACGCCGCCCTCTCACGGCGGTAACGCGGGTTCGAATCCCGCTGGGGTCACCATTGTCAAAAACCCTCGCCATCCGGCGGGGGTTTTTGCATTCTTCTCTAAGCAGATTCACAGCATTCTTACCGGTAGCCTTGAACCACTATGGATGGTGCTCTCCCCGCGTGGTTTGAAATTGGTTCTCTCGTTGTTTTGACGGCAATTCTTGTTGCTGATCTCTTGATTATTTTCAAGCGCCCACACATCCCTTCGATGAAAGAAGCAGCACTCTGGGTGGGCTTCTACGCCCTCCTAGCCATCGCTTTTGGTGGCGCGATCCTTGCTCTGGGCGATATCGAGCACGCAGGTCAGTTCTATGCCGGTTGGCTCACCGAATACAGCTTGAGTATCGATAACCTCTTCGTCTTCGTCATCATCATGAGCCGCTTTGCGGTGCCGAGGAAGTACCAGCAAGAAGTTCTCATGGTGGGCATCATCATGGCTTTGATTCTGCGCGGAATCTTTATCATTTTGGGTGCTGCACTCATCGAGAACTTCTCATGGATTTTCTACATCTTCGGAGCATTCCTGCTCTACACCGCATACCACCAAGCTTTCCGTTCGCACGAGGACGAAGAAGAGACTGAAGGCAAGCTCATTAGCTTCCTGCGCAAGCGCATAACGATGTCACCCGACTTTGATGGCGCCAAGATCCGCACCGTTCACAACGGCAAGAAGATGTTCACCCCGATGATTGTGGTGTTTATCACCATCGCTGTGACCGACGTCATCTTTGCTTTTGACTCCATTCCCGCCATTTTCGGTATTACAACCAGCCCGTTCTTGGTCTTCGCGGCAAACATTTTTGCCCTGATGGGTCTGCGTCAGCTGTACTTCCTGCTGGGTGGTCTGCTCGACAAGCTCGAATACCTCAAGTATGGAATCGCGTTTATCTTGGGCTTCATTGGCGTGAAGCTGGTGCTGCACGCGATGCACGAGAACGAGTTACCCTTCATCAACGGCGGTCAGCACATTGACTGGGCGCCGGAAATCAGTACCGTGACCTCTCTCTTGGTCATTGTGGCCTCGATGGCAGTTGCGACCATTGCCAGTGTGATCAAGATGCGCTCTGCAGAACCTACTTCGCACACGAAGTAGAATTACAAGGTGAACAAACCAAGAACTCTTGCGGAAAAAGTGTGGGACGACCACTTGGTCGTTAAGGGCGAAGACGGTACCCCCGATCTCATCTACATCGACCTCCACCTTGTTCACGAAGTAACCAGTCCTCAGGCTTTTGATGGTCTGCGCCAGGCCGGACGTCCCGTCCGCCGCCTGGACCTCACCATTGCCACCGAAGACCACAACACTCCCACGTTGGCCATTGATAAGCCCATCGCTGATGAGACCAGCCGTATCCAGATTCAAACGCTGCGTAACAACGCTGAAGAGTTTGGTGTGCGCCTGCACTCTCTCGGTGATCTCGAGCAGGGCATTGTTCACGTGGTGGGTCCGCAGCTGGGCCTGACCATGCCAGGTATCACCGTAGTCTGTGGCGACTCTCACACTTCAACCCACGGTGCTTTTGGTGCCATGGCATTCGGTATTGGTACCAGTGAGGTTGAGCATGTTCTCGCCACTCAGACGCTGCCGTTGAAGCCGTTCAAAACAATGGCTATCAATGTTGAAGGAACCCTCAAGCCAGGCGTTTCCGCCAAGGACATTATCCTGGCGGTCATCGCCAAGATCGGTGCTAACGGGGGTCAAGGCTACGTTCTTGAATTCCGTGGCTCTGCTATTCGTGCCCTGTCGATGGAAGGTCGCATGACCATCTGCAACATGGCTATTGAAGCAGGTGCTCGTGCCGGTATGGTCGCTCCGGACCAGACCACCTTTGACTACCTTGAAGGTCGCCCACACGCACCCGTTGGGGCCGACTGGGACGAGGCCGTCGCCTACTGGAAGACGCTGCCCACCGACGAGGGTGCAACCTTTGATGCCGAGGTTAACCTCGACGCTAACGAACTCGAGCCTTTCGTCACCTGGGGAACAAACCCAGGCCAAGGTGTTTCGCTCAGCGATGTCGTTCCCTCACCTGAGGACTTCGCAGACCCCAACGAGCGTGCTGCAGCTGAACGTGCTCTCGAATACATGGATCTGAAGCCTGGCACCAAGCTCAAGGACGTTCCTGTAGACGCAGTGTTCATGGGTTCGTGCACCAACAGCCGCATCGAAGACCTTCGCGTCTTTGCGTCACTGGTTGAGGGAAAGAAGAAGGCTGATGGCGTTCGCGTCATGGTTGTTCCGGGCTCTGCCCGTGTTCGCCTCGAGGCAGAAGCTGAAGGCCTCGACAAGATCATCGAAGACTTTGGTGCTGAATGGCGCTTTGCTGGCTGTTCGATGTGTTTGGGTATGAACCCAGACCAGCTCGCACCGGGGGAGCGTTGTGCTTCCACCTCGAACCGTAACTTTGAAGGCCGTCAGGGTAAGGGTGGGCGTACTCACCTGGTTTCCCCACAGGTCGCTGCAGCCACCGCTATTCGCGGCACGCTCTCGAGCCCCTCAGATTTGGAAGGCTAGTCATGGAGAAATTCACATCCGTCACCGGTGTTGGTGTTCCTCTGCGACGCAGTGGCGTGGACACCGACCAGATCATTCCTGCCGTCTATCTCAAGCGCGTGACCAAGACCGGCTTCGATGATGCCCTCTTCGCCAACTGGCGTCAGGACCCCGAATTCATTTTGAACCAGTCTGAATATGCTGGTGCTCGAGTGCTTGTTGCCGGACCTGACTTTGGAACGGGTTCCTCACGTGAGCACGCTGTCTGGGCACTGCGTGACTACGGTTTCGATGCAGTTCTGGCACCGAAGTTCGCAGATATTTTCCGCGGAAACTCAGGTAAGCAAGGTTTGCTTACCGGCGTTATTTCTGAGGCAGACTGCGAGAAACTCTGGGCTGCACTGGAAGCTCAGCCTGGTGTTGAACTGACCGTTGACCTTGTTGAAAAGAAGGCAACACTCGGTGACCTTGTTGTTCCCTTCGAAGTCGATGACTACATTCGCTGGCGTTTGCTCGAAGGACTCGATGACATCGCGCTAACCTTGCGTAACGAGCAGGCCATCACTGACTTCGAAGCGAAGCGTGAAGGCTGGCGCCCCAAGACCCTTCCTGTGAGGCATGCATGAACACTGTTGCAAACGACGCACGCGCCGCTGGCGCACGCGTAGGCCTCTCCGGAGACACCATCACCATCAATGGTGGCCACCCACTTTCTGGTCGCATTGAGGTCAAGGGTGCAAAGAACCTGGTCACCAAGGCGATGGTTGCCGCACTCCTGGGTGAAAGCCCCAGCGAACTGCGCGATGTCCCCGACATCAGCGATGTTCGCGTAGTCAAGGGCCTCCTCGAAGTTCACGGTGTCAAGGTTGAACACGATGTAGCAGCAGGTGTTCTCAAGCTCGATCCAGCTGGTGTTGAATCGGCACACATGACGGATATCGATGCCCACGCTGGCTCGAGCCGGATTCCCATTCTTTTCTGTGGCCCATTGCTTCACCGCTTAGGTGAGGCATTCATTCCTGACCTTGGAGGTTGCCGTATTGGTGACCGCCCCATTGATTACCACCTAGAAGTTCTCGGTAACTTCGGTGCCGTTATTGAGAAGCTGCCTTCTGGCATTCGCATGACAGCTCCAGATGGTCTCGTTGGAACCAAGATTTCTCTTCCCTACCCCAGCGTGGGCGCAACTGAGCAGGTTCTTCTTACTGCCGTTCGTGCCAAGGGTAAGACCGAACTTTCTGGTGCAGCTATTGAGCCAGAGATCATGGACCTCATCAACATTTTGCAGAAGATGGGCGCCATTATCTCGGTCGATACTGACCGCGTCATTCGCATCGAAGGCGTAGACAAGCTTGAGGGTTACACCCACCGCGCACTCTTCGACCGCAACGAAGCAGCAAGCTGGGCTTCAGCTGCTCTGGCAACCGGTGGAGACATCTTTGTCGGGGGAGCACAGCAGGCAGAGATGCTCACCTTCCTCAACATCTTCCGCAAGGTTGGTGGCGCTTTCGAGATTCACGATGACGGTATTCGTTTCTTCCACCCCGGTGGAGAGCTCAAGCCCGTTGTGATCGAAACTGATGTTCACCCCGGCTTCATGACGGACTGGCAGCAGCCTCTCGTGATTGCCCTCACCAAGGCACAGGGTGTCTCGATTGTGCACGAGACAGTGTATGAACAGCGTTTTGGTTTCGTTGATGCCCTGATCAAGATGGGTGCCAACATTCAGCTCCACAGCGAATGCCTCGGTGGTCACCCCTGCCGTTTTGGTCAGCGTAACTTCCTGCACTCTGCTGTGATCTCTGGTCCAACCGAACTTCACGGTGCTGACATTGAAGTTCCTGACCTGCGTGGTGGATTTAGCCACCTCATTGCAGCGCTGACTGCCAAGGGCACGTCTCGCGTGAGCAATGTGGGCATCATTAGCCGTGGTTATGGTGACTTCATTACCAAGCTGCGTCAGCTTGGCGCCGACTTTGTAATTGAGGGCGAGTAACTCCTCGTGAGTGAACGCAGTAAGCCATCAATCTTCTGGTTGTTAGGCGCTATCGCCCTGCCCCTGATGGGGTTGATGGTGAAGTTCCGCTTCCACGACCGTGAAAAGATGCCACAAACAGGCGCCGTGGTGATCACCCCCAACCACTACTCCAACATTGACCCTGTGGTCATTGGTGTTGCCACCTGGTATTTGGGCCGCCTTCCTCGCTTTATGGCCAAGGCCAGCATCTTGAAGGTTCCTGTGCTGGGTTGGATTTTGCGCAAGTCGGGACAGATTCCGGTTGAACGTGGTGGCTCCACGCGCAGCTCCGCTGCCCTGATGGCGGCGAAAGAACTCGTCACCAAGGAACGTGCGGTCATTGTCTATCCAGAAGGTTCACTCACTCGCGACCCAGACATCTGGCCTATGCGTGGCAAGAGCGGCGCTGTGCGCTTGGCGTTGGAACTGGGTATTCCTGTTGTTCCTGTTGCTCACTGGGGAACTCAAAACCTGATGGCGCGCTATTCCAAGAAGATCAATGTCTTCCCTCGCCACACCATTGATGTGAAGGTGGGGGACCCCGTCGACCTCAGCGAGTTCCAAGGCAAACCCTTGGATAATAAAACTCTCACCGCTGCAACGACCAAAGTGATGGACGCCATCACTGCTTTGCTGGAAGACTTACGTGGCGAGAAGGCACCAGCAACCCGCTGGAACCCTGCCGAACACAACCAGAGCGAGACGGGGCGGTTTTGAGTAAGAAGCCAGTAACTCCACCTGCGCGTAAGGTTGCTGTTCTCGGTGCAGGTAGCTGGGGTACCACCTTTGCCAAGATTTTGGCTGACGGCGGTAACGACGTCATGCTCTGGGCTCGTCGTGATGACCTCGCTGAGGACATCAACGAGACTCACCGCAACAGTGACTACCTTCGCGGTATTCGTCTTCCTCTGAACCTCGTTGCCACCAGTTCGATGGCAGCAGCTGTGAAGAACGCTGAGCAGGTTTACCTCTGTGTTCCCAGCCAAACGCTGCGCGAAAACCTGGTTCAGCTCGCACCCCTACTCCGCGACGATCAAATTGTGATCTCCCTCATGAAGGGCGTCGAGCGCAAGACAGGCCTGCGCATGAGCGAGGTCATTGCAGAAGAGCTTCCCATCAGCCCTGACATGGTTGCCGTTGCCTCAGGCCCTAACTTGGCTCTGGAGATTGCCAAGGAGCAGCCCACCGCTGCAGTGATCTCCAGCCAGAGCTTGGAAACTGCCAGCCAAGTGGCATTGACAGTGTCTAACCGCTACTTCCGTTGCTTCGTCAACACTGATGTTCCCGGCACCGAGTTTGGTGGAGTTCTGAAAAACCTCATCGCAGTGGCTGTCGGCATCGTGGATGGCGTGGGCTATGGCGATAACACCAAGGCGTCCATCATTACCCGTGGTCTTGCCGAAATGACAGACTTTGCCGTTGCCTATGGGGCACAGCCCGAGACTCTCGCAGGCTTAGCAGGTCTCGGTGACCTCATTGCCACCTGTGAGTCTCCACTGTCTCGCAACAACACGGCAGGACGCCTTCTGGGACAGGGGTACACCCTCAAGGAAGTCACTAACCAGATGCAGCAGACCGCTGAAGGTCTCGCTTCGGTCGCGCCAGTGTTGACACTTGCTCGTGCTCGTGAAGTAGACATGCCTATTGTCGAGCAGGTCAGCCAGGTTTTGGCGGGTACGCTCGACCCCAAGGACATTGCACCTCACCTCACAACGGATACGGATGAGCCTCAGGGCGAAAGGAGCCTCGATGACTACCAAGCTCGTGGTGGCGGTGTTGTTTGGGGGGCGCTCAAGCGAGCATTCAATCAGCTGCGCGACAGCCCGGGGAGTCCTTCAGGCGATTGACACGGACCGTTATGACGTGCTGCCTATCGGCATCACCAAAGACGGTGCATTCACGTTAGCTAGTGCTAACCCTGACGACTACGTACTTCGTCCTGGCCAATTGCCTGAGGTTGAGGACAATGGCACCAGAATCATCTGGCCTGAATCTGCTGGTTCAAGCGAGCTCTGGGTTTCTGGGGATGGCGCGGATCGTTCGCTTGGCAACGTGGACGTTGTATTCCCAATTTTGCATGGACCTTTCGGTGAAGATGGCACCATCCAAGGAATGCTGGAATTGTTTGGTCTTCCCTATGTCGGCTCTGGTGTTCTTGCCTCGAGCCTGGGCATGGATAAGCACTTCACCAAGACTGTTTTGCAGGCCGCTGGTATTGAGGTTGCTCCCTGGCGCACGATCAAGCGTTATGACTGGCACAAGCGCCCCCAGGCTATTCGTGCAATGGCCGAACAGATGCCTCTGCCGGTCTTTATCAAGCCAGCTCGTGCAGGTTCGAGCGTGGGTGTGGGCAAGGTGTCGAACTGGGATCAGTTCGCCGCAGCCATGGACACTGCTTTCCTCGAAGACGATCACGTACTCATCGAAGCAGGCATCCTTGGCCGCGAGGTGGAGTGTGCTGTGTTGCAGGGAATGCCTGGCCAGCCCGCCCGTGCGTCGGTTGCGGGTGAAATCGTGGTCTCAGGCCGAGAGTTCTACGACTTTGAAGCAAAATATCTCGGAGCTGACGGAATCGATCTTGTCTGCCCAGCTGCGCTGAGTGCAGACGAGCTGTCCGAACTCCAGCGCCTGAGCATTCGTGCTTTCGAAGCCATTGATGGTGCCGGCCTGGCACGTGTGGACTTCTTCCTCACCGAGAACGGTTTTGTTCTCAATGAGATCAACACCATGCCTGGCTTCACGCCCATCTCGATGTTCCCTAGATGCTGGCAGGAAACGGGTTTAAGTTATCCCGAACTCATTGATGAGCTCATCCAGGTGGCACTAGCCCACCACGCTGAAGACTAAGTCTTAGTTTCCGCTGAATACGTCAGCGAGGTCAGTGCACTTCGCCGTGCTGGGAAGCACGCTCACGGCGGCACCCAGGTCAACCAGTGTTGTGGTGCCACTCACAGCATCAGAATCGATCACTACTTCCACAGCTGGCGTGCGGCCATAGGTCGTGTAGCGATAGAGCGGGGCCTGGGAGTCATCTTCAATCCAGTCCACATCATTGACGGATACACAGGGAAGTGTGGTGGGTCCAGGAACTTCAACACCACAGGTCAACAACACAGATGCAGGGGTTCCCCAGGCACCTGTTGCCTGCGCATTGGTTTCGCGCTTCTTGAGCTCTGCCACCGTGTCTGGCAGTCGAACAGTCACACTTGCACACTCAGGGTTATTTGCGTCTTTGGCCGGAGTCATGGGAACTTGACCGGCGCAACCTACCAAAGAAAGTCCCAGCACAGCAGAAAGTGTGCCGAAGGCGAGTGCTCGAGTGCGAATATTCATCCTCTTCAGGCTACCGTGAGAGGGTGAGTGAAAATACTGTAAACCAGACCTTGGGCGAAATGCCTGAGTCGGCCATCCTCGCTCGCATATTCCCAAGGCTTCCCTCCTCGGATGCCACGATTGTGGGCCCCGGTGATGACTGTGCGGTGATGCAGGCTCCAGATGGCCGTTTCGTCGTCACCACCGACATGATGGTTCACGGTCCTGACTTCCGTCTCGAGTGGTCCACGCCGCATCAACTCGGCATCAAGGCAGCTGCCACCAATCTTTCGGATGTCGCCGCCATGGGGGCGAAGCCCACTGGCATGGTTGTCTCCATCGCCGCTCCCAAGGACACGGAAGTAACGTTCTTGGAGCAGATCGCTGACGGATTCCATGATGCCTGCCTTGAGCTTGCACCTGGGTGTGGTGTTGTCGGGGGAGACCTGTCGGTTTCCAACACCCTCACTATCAGCGTGACGGCATTCGGTGATTTGGAAGGCCGTCAGCCCTTGTTGCGCTCAGGAGCTCGACCCGGTGACGTTGTTGCCGTGACGGGGCGTCTGGGCCTTGCCGGGCTTGGATTAGCCGCACTGTTTGCGGGCGAGAAAGACACCACCAACCCCCTGCTCCTTTCTGCCCAGCTCTCACCCTGGCCGCCTATTTCGCAAGGGGTAGCTGGTGCACTCGGGGGTGCGACTTCTGCCATGGATATTTCTGACTCACTCATCATGGATGCCGGACGTATTGCTGGGGCCAGTGGTGTGGTGATTGTTCTCGACGAGAGTGCTCTCGATGATCTGGCTGCGCATCTGGCTATCGAATGTGGTGTTGATGCATCTCACGCACGCCAAGCAATTCTTTATGGCGGAGAAGACCACGCTTTGCTCATGACGTTCCCTGCAGACGTTGCACTCCCGCCAGGATTTACTGCCTTAGGTCACGTCGTGGCCTGTGCTGACGATGAGACGCCACACGTGAACATGGGTGAGGGTGTCTTGCCAGAAAATGGTTGGAATCCTTACACCGGCTGGAACGGGGAGATCTCATGACCCGCATCATTGCTGGCTTTGCCGGGTCCCGCGAACTCAAAGTTCCCAAGAGTGGCACCCGTCCCACCAGTGACCGCGTGAGAGAAGCCATCTTCTCTGCCCTCGAGGCACGCGATGTTATTGAGGGTGCTCGAGTGTTGGATCTCTTTGCCGGTTCAGGCGCGCTGGCTTTGGAAGCACTCAGTCGTGGGGCACTGAGTGTGAGCATGGTGGAGAAGAACCCCCAAGCTGGGGCACTCCTCCGCACCAATGCAGACCTCATCCGCAATGCAGGCAAACTCGATGCACTTGCCACCAGAGTGGTCATTGCCTCGGTGGCTTCCTATCTGGGCAACCCATCATCTGAACTCTTTGACATCGTGTTCATCGATCCTCCTTATGAGCTCAGCGAAGAAGAAGTAACCCACGCACTTGAACTTCTTATTCCCCACCTGGCAGAAGATGCTGAAGTTGTTCTCGAACGCAGCACAAGAACAGGCCTTCCAGCATTACCTGCAGGACTTGAGCTGGATAAGTCCAAGGCCTATGGCGAAACGACTATCCACTGGATCTCTGCGGTCTAGTCGGACCCCGACCATAAACTGGGGTTATGCCCAGCTCTGATGCCTTGCTTGATGCAGCACTTGAGCCAGTGGTGGGCAGTAAGACTGCAGGATCGCTCAAGAAAGCCTTTGGCATTCGCACGGTGGGTGACCTGCTCGCGCACTATCCACGTCGTTATGCCCGCCGCGGTGAGCTCACCGCCATCAATGATGTTCCCCTCAATGAGAACGTCACCATCGTGGCTGAAGTGTTGGATGTGCGCGAACGTCCTATGCGTGCTCGCAAGGGGTCGATTCTGGAAGTAAGAATCACTGACGGCCGCTCAGGCGGCATCATGACGCTCACCTTCTTCAATCAGGCATGGCGAGCCAAAGACCTCAAAGCAGGGGTGCGGGGAATCTTTGCAGGCAAAGTCGGTGCCTATCGCGGGGCACTCCAGCTTGCCCACCCGGACTATGAACTCTTCGATGGCGAGGATGAGAGAGACTCTGCCGATAAAGATGCGGCAAAGTGGGCCATGCAGCCCATCCCGATCTATCCCGCCACCAGCACTCTGGCCAGTTGGCAAATTGCCAAGGTGATGGAGATTGTGCTCATCACGGTCCGGGGAAGTGCTGAACTTCCTGACCCGGTTCCCGCTGACGTGAGGAATGACCGCAAGCTGCTCAGCTTGAACGAAGCCATTCTCAAGATTCACCAACCCGAGACAGACGCTGACTGGCAGAAGGCTCGTGACACCCTTCGTTTCCAGGAAGCATTCGTTCTGCAGGCAACCCTGCTGGATCAGCGTGCAAAAGCCAAAGCTCAGGCAGCAACACCGCGCGCGCCCAAAGCTGGGGGTTACCTCGATCAACTCGATGCACGACTGCCCTTCACGCTGACCGAAGACCAGCTCACAACCGGGGCAGAGATTGCAGAGGATCTGCAATCTTCTCACCCCATGAACCGATTGGTTCAAGGGGAAGTGGGCTCGGGAAAGACACTGGTGGCGCTGCGAGCAATGCTGCAGGTTGCCGACAGTGGCGGCCAGGCAGCATTGCTGGCGCCCACAGAAGTACTTGCTGCCCAACACTTGCGCTCCATTACGAACATGCTGGGTCCTGATCTCTCTGCGTCTTTGATGCCTACGCTCATTACTGGACAGCTACCCGCCGCTGCTAAGCGGCAAGCACTGCTTCGAACCGTTACAGGGCAAGCACGCATTGTCATCGGCACACATGCACTGCTCAGTGACAAGGTCGAGTTCTTTGACCTAGGGCTCGTGGTCGTGGATGAACAACACCGCTTCGGGGTGGAGCAGCGTCAAGCACTTCGAGTGAAGACGGAACTCACACCCCACGTCCTCGTGCTCACAGCGACTCCCATTCCCCGCACAGTTGCCATGACGGTCTTTGGCGACTTGGATGTTTCTGTCATTGCAGGGCTACCTGCAGGGCGTGCAGGAATTACCAGTCATGCCGTCGCGCTCGCCGAACACCCGTCGTGGATCACGCGGGTGTGGGAGCGCGTAGAAGAAGAACTCGTTGCCGGACGACAAGCTTTTGTGGTCTGTCCTGCCATTGATGCCGCTGGTGCTCCAGAAGATGATCTAGATGCCCTGGTCAATGACGAAGTTGAACTCGACACAGATGAGGCGAAGCCCGAGAAAGCATCGGTGGAATCCGTTGCGGCACTGCTGAGAGAACATCCTCATCTGGGCAAGCGTCGCATTGCCGAACTTCATGGTCGGATGACCAGCGATGACAAGGATGCTGTGATGCAGGCCTTCTCAGCAGGAGATATTGATCTCATTGTGGCCACCACGGTCATTGAGGTGGGTGTGGATGTGCCCAATGCCTCCACCATGGTCGTGATGGATGCTGACCGTTTTGGTGTCTCTCAGTTACACCAGCTGCGAGGCCGTGTGGGTCGAGGGGGAGTGCCCGGGCTTGCCTTGTTCGTTACCCATGCCCAGCCAGGAACAACTGCCTATGAACGTGTGGAGGCTGTGGCCAGCACCACCGATGGCTTCGAGTTGGCACGCATCGATCTCGAACTCCGCAGTGAAGGAAACGTGCTGGGCACGAGTCAGTCTGGTGGGCGCTCTTCTCTGCGTCTCTTGCGTGCAGCGCGGGACGGCGACGTCATCATGGATGCCCGTGATGCTGCTGCTGAGATCCTGGCATCTGATCCTGGTTTTGCTGGGCATCCAGTGCTGGCTCAGGCCATCTCGCGTCGACTCAGTGAAAGTGAACGCGATTTCTTGGACAAAAACTAGCATTTTGCCTGACCAGACCCGCGTTTGATGCGTAGGGTGGAGTCATGCGCAGGATCGCCGTAGTCCCTGGTTCGTTTGACCCGATCACCCTCGGTCACATGGATGTCATTGCTCGAGCAACAAAGCTCTTCGATGAGATTCACGTCGTTGTGGTGCACAACCCGGATAAGCATGCGCTGCTCCCGATTGCTCAACGTGTCACGCTGATTGAAGAAGCCATCGAAGAAGCCGGCCTTAGCGACAATGTTGTAGTCGCATCCTGGAGCATGGGTCTTCTCGTGGACTACTGCTCTGATGTGGGCGCAACCGTTTTGATCAAGGGCATTCGCACCCAGCTCGACATCTCCTACGAAACTCCCATGGCCATGGTCAACCGCAACCTTGCCGGCATGGAGACCATTTTCCTCATGCCAGAGCCTGGTCATTCCTACGTTTCCAGCTCGCTGGTGCGTCAGGTTGCTTCGCTCGGTGGAGATGTTCGTCCCTACGTTCCCCACGTCGTGGCACAGTATCTCCAAGGCGCCTAATACGCTGTATCTATGGCTGAAAAATCACGCTGGTCGCTTGGCGCCAAGCTCAAAGGGCTTTTTGCGCGCTCAGACGCAGATGAGACAGTCGATGACATCTTTGATGATGTTCCCTCGCTTCCTCGCAATGAGGAAGTTGAACGTGAAGTTGTTCCAGAGCCTGTAGCTGATAAACCCACGGCAGAGAAGAAGCCCAAGCCTGACAAGGTTGCAGAACCTGTTGTTGAGCCTATTGCCCACAAGGTTGTTGAAACCAAGCCTGAACCGGTAGTAACGCCTGCTGAAGAACCGGAAGAAGTTCTTCCCGAGCCAGTTGCAGAAGTTCTTCCAGAGCCAACTCCTGAGCCCGAGGTTGTCGCAGAACCTGAGCCTGAGCCAGGACCAGTTCTCGAGGTCCGTGAAGAAACTGTCGTTGAAGAACCTGCACCTGCACCCGTTGTTGCCGCAAAGCCAGTAAAGGCAAAGCCTGTAGCTAAAGCCCCTCGTCGCGCCGCTATCGATGAGGACATGTGGGAAGAGCTCGAAGAAACCCTTCTCGCAGCAGACTTTGGGCCAGATATCACCGAAGAGCTCATCGACGTCATGCGCGCAAACGTGGCAAAGTTTGGCACCACCGATCCTGAAGATTTCATTCGTTTGCTTCGTGAAGCAATCGAAGATCGCTTGAACAAGTTCGACACCACCCTCAAGCTCAGTGAGCGTCCAGCTGTGATCTTGGTTGTGGGCGTTAATGGTGTGGGAAAGACCACCACCATTGGCAAGGTGGCCAAATACATCTCCAACGCAGGCAAGAGCGTTGTGGTCGGTGCAGCTGACACGTTCCGTGCTGCTGCAGTCGACCAGCTCGCCACCTGGGCAGAGCGTGCCGGGGTAGACGTGGTCAAGCCACAGATGGAAGGCCAAGACCCTTCTGCTGTGGCCTATCAAACCATTGAGTGGGCCATTAATAAGGGCACCGAAATCGTCATCATCGACACCGCAGGGCGTCTCCAGACCAAGAGTGGTCTGATGGATGAGCTTTCCAAGATTCGCCGCGTCATTGAGAAGCAAGCCCCAATTTCTGAAGTTCTCCTCGTTTTAGATGCCACCACGGGCCAAAACGGTCTTTCACAGGCGGAAGCCTTCCTCGAGCACGCAGGAGTTACCGGTTTGGTTTTGACCAAGCTCGATGGTTCTGCCAAGGGTGGTTTTGTACTCGCTGTTCAAGAGCGCACGGGAATCCCGGTGAAGCTCGTGGGTAATGGCGAAGGCATCAATGACTTGATCGGCTTCACGCCACACGCCTTCGCAGCCCAGCTCGTTGGCTAGGCTAGAGGGGTTATGGCAACCTTCGGCACACTCTCCACGCGTCTTACTGAGTCCCTCAAAAACCTCCGCGGCAAGGGAAAACTTTCCCCCGCAGATGTAGACGGCACACTGCGCGAGATTCGTCGCGCCATGTTGGATGCCGACGTCTCGCTCAACGTGGTGAAGAAGTTCACCAGCGATGTTCGCGAACGTGCCCTCAGCGATGAGGTCAATAAGGCGTTGAACCCTGCCCAGCAGGTTGTTCAGATCGTGAACGAAGAACTCGTCACCATCCTCGGTGGAGCACAGCGTCGTTTGGAATTTGCTAAGAAGCCGCCGACCATCATCATGCTTGCTGGTTTGCAGGGTGCTGGTAAGACGACCCTTGCCGGAAAGCTGGCGAAATACCTCGCCAAGGACAAGCACACCCCACTTCTGGTGGCCTGTGACCTTCAGCGCCCCAACGCTGTTCAGCAGCTCGAGGTGGTTGGGAAGAACGCCGGTGTGGCTGTGTACTCACCTGAGCCAGGAAACGGCGTAGGAGACCCCGTCAAAGTCGCCAAGGATTCGATCAAGTTCGCTAACGATAAGCAATACGACGTGGTCATCATTGACACCGCCGGTCGCTTGGGTGTTGATGCAGAGCTGATGAAGCAGGCTGCGGACATCCGCAAGGCCACCAGCCCTGATGAAGTTCTGTTCGTCATTGACGCCATGATCGGTCAAGACGCCGTTGCAACTGCCCAGGCTTTCCAAGAGGGTGTGGACTTCACTGGTGTTGTCCTCACCAAGCTCGATGGTGACGCCCGCGGTGGTGCTGCTCTTTCTGTGGTCTCTGAGACCCAACGCCCCATCATGTTCGCGTCCACCGGTGAAAACCTCGATGACTTTGAGCCCTTCTACCCAGACCGCATGGCCAGCCGTATTCTCGACCTCGGTGACATCCTCACCCTGATCGAACAGGCGCAGGAAGCCTTCGACGAAAAAGAAGCTGCACAACTTCAAGAGAAGTTCGCCACAGACTCCTTCACCCTTGAGGACTTCCTCGAGCAGATGCAGCAGCTCAAGAACATGGGCTCCATGAAGAAGATGCTCGGCATGCTTCCTGGCGCTGGTGCCATGAAAGAGCAGCTCGACAACTTCGACGAGAGAGAACTTGTTCGCACCGAAGCCATCATTCAGTCAATGACCAAGGCAGAACGTCAGAACACCAAGTTGCTCAACGGTTCACGCCGTCTTCGTATTGCCAAGGGTTCCGGCATGACCGTCACAGACGTGAACGCACTGGTCAACCGGTTTGAACAAGCCGCCAAGATGATGAAGACCGTTGCCAAGGGTGGAATGCCTCAGATCCCTGGAATGGGTCCCATGGGTGCAATGGGTCACGGCGGCAAGAAGCAACAAGCCAAGAAGAAGGGTTCCAAGTCTGGAAACCCTGCCAAGCGAGCTCAAGAGAATGCTGCACTGGCTGCTGGGGGAGTCAAGCCTGGAAACGGTGGCGGTTTTGGCCTGGGTAACCAAGGCGCCGCAGGCGGTCCAAGCCCTGAAGAACTCGAAGCTCTGCAGAAGATGCTGGGCAAGGGCTAACCAACACATCTAGGAGAAGCAATGAGCTATTCAGTAGATAAGTCCGAAGACCAGTGGCGCGCTGAACTCAGTGCGGAAGAGTTCGCGGTGTTGCGTCAAGCTGCAACCGAGAGACCTTGGACAGGTGAGCTCTTGGATGAAAAGCGTGCAGGTCTCTACACCTGTAAGGCGTGTGGAAATGAGCTATTCAAAGCAGGAACCAAGTTCGATTCCGGCTGTGGCTGGCCTAGCTTCTATGAATCTGTTCGTCCAGATGCTGTGGTACTCCGAGAAGACGCAAGTCTGGGACAAATTCGCACTGAAGTGTTGTGTGCAGGTTGCGGTTCTCACTTAGGACATGTTTTCCCTGACGGTTTTGGAACCCCAACAGGTGATCGTTACTGCATGAACTCCATCGCGCTTAACTTTGAAGCTGAGTAATTATTACCTCAGCACTCTCACATCTGCAGACGTGAGTGATTCATTAAGTACAAGCTCATCATCTCTGAGAGTTATGTTTTGAGCTTGCTCTGAAGCGGCGATGAGGTGAGCTGCCGCATTTCGAAGCTGACTAAAGGCAGCATTTGCAACTGCAGCTTCGGGGCTCATGGCATCGAGGCCTTGTTGTGCGAGTCGTTCAATGATCGCGCCGGCAGCTAGCTCATCTGCCACATTGTGTGTTTCTGCATCTGAGTAGACAATCAACACAATGACCCGTCTTTGTTGCTCTAATTGGTAGTTTGCCACCCAATCTGCAACCGCAAACGCATCAAAGTATGAGCCGACCAAGACCTTGCTGTCCCCGGGGAATGAATCCAGTTGGAGGGGGAGAGGCGCTGATTGAGACAGTGCATTAACCCAAATCACAACATCAGGGTTCACGCTTAACCGTTGTGAACCTGAGAGCCCCCAGGTGCACATCACTTGGTAGTGGGGTCTGTTCATTTCTCTCCTGGACTGGTTTCTTCAAACATACCTGCTGATTTTCCCTCTCGATTAGCCAATTAGGGCTCAAACCTGCCAGAATAGGAAGTCGAGTTCGACTCATATCCGACCCTCTAATCAGATATGTGCCGAAACCCTTAGAGCTTGTACCGAGTGTGCCCCCACGCTCACGGTCGTCAGTTCATCCACTACACATCACTCACAGGAGAATTGTGGCTGTCAAAATTCGTTTGAAGCGCATGGGTAAAATCCGCGCGCCTTACTACCGCATCGTCGTAGCAGACTCGCGCACCAAGCGCGATGGTCGTGTTATCGAGGAGATCGGTAAGTACCACCCCACCGAGAACCCATCGTTCATCGAGGTCAAGTCAGACCGTGCTCAGTACTGGCTCTCCGTTGGCGCACAGCCAACCGAGCAGGTCGAAGCACTTCTGAAGCTCTCCGGTGACTGGGGAATCTTCAAGGGTGACAAGAATGCAAAGAGCACCATCAAGGTTGCTGAGCCTAAGGCTGCATTCGTTGTCGACACCAAGAAGAAGCCCGTTCTCGTCCCAAAGACTGAGAAGGCACCTAAGAAGGAAGAGGCAGCTGTTGAAGCTGCTGAAGAAGCCGTCGTAGAGGCCGCAGCTGAGGAAGCAGTAGTCGAGGCAGTTGCAGAAGCAATCGTCGAAGAGGCTGTAGCTGAAACTGTTGTTGAAGAGGTAGCAGCTGAGGTTGTTGCCGAGGCTGAGGAAATCGTTGAGGCTGCTGAAGAAGCAGCTGGCGAGGAACAGGCCTAACCAACATGCTCGCATCAGCAGTCAAGCACCTCGTCAAGGGCATCGTAGAGAACCCCGATGACGTGAAGGTTGCTGTGCGTTCGAACAATCGTGGTGAGGTCCTCGAGGTTCATGTGAACCCCGAGGACCTTGGCCGCGTTATTGGCCGTTCAGGCCGCACTGCCAAGGCCATTCGCACTGTTGTGAACGCCCTGGCTGATGGTCGCAACGTTCGTGTCGACGTCGTCGACACCGACGCTTAAACGTGACCGCTGAATCTAGACAGACCCAACTTCGCGTCGGTCGTCTCACCAAGGCCCACGGCCTCAAAGGTGCTATCAAGGTCGAGCTCTATACCGATGAGCCCGAGAAGCGCTTTGTGCCCGGGGCCATTTTCTCTGTTCAGGTGCCGGAAGAATCTCCCTGGTATGGCAAGAACATTGAACTGATTGAACTTCGCTGGTACAACTCACACCCCGTTGCTTTCTTCAAGGATGTTCCTGACCGCACGGCGGCAGAGTCCCTGATCAAGGCCATTCTCTGGGTGGAGCACGACACCAGCGTCCTGCCTGAAGACCCTGAAGCCTGGTATGACCACCAGCTCACTGGTCTCAAGGCTGTGCGTGACGGTGTCGAAGTGGGAACGGTTGCTCGCGTAGATCACTTCCCCGCACAAGATCTGTTGGTTATCAAGACCGCCAACGGCGATGTCATGGTTCCTTTTGTGAAGGCCATTGTTCCTGAAGTCGACATCGAGAAGGGCATCGTGACCCTGACTCCTCCTGGCGGACTCTTCGAAGAGCTGCCGGAGGATGACGATGACGCTCCTGCCGAGGAAACTGCCGAGGCCTAAATGCGCATCGACATTGTGACGATCTTTCCGGAGTTCTTCGGCACTCTGGATGTGTCGCTTCTGGGTAAAGCTCGCCAGTCGGGGTTGATTGATACCCGCGTGCATGACCTTCGTGATGCCACCACAGACAAGCACCGCACCGTCGACGACACTCCCTATGGCGGTGGCGCTGGCATGGTGATGAAGCCTGAGCCCTGGGGGGACACCCTGGATGCGATTCTGGATGATCCCGAAAGCTCCAAAAACCCTGTCCTCATCGTGCCTTCACCGGCAGGCGAGCAGTTCACGCAGGCAGTGGCGAAAGAACTGGCAGAAGAAAAGCAGCTCATCTTTGCCTGTGGCCGTTACGAAGGTATTGATCAGCGCGTGAGCGATTACTTCGCCACTCGTATTCGTGTTCGTCCCATCTCGCTTGGTGACTACGTGCTCAACGGTGGGGAAGTAGCTTCTCTGGCCATGATTGAGGCTGTTGGCCGCTTGATCCCTGGCATGGTGGGTAATCCTGAGTCGCTGGTGGAAGAAAGTCACGAGGACGGTTTGCTGGAATACCCCAGCTACACCAAGCCCGCCGAATGGCGCGGATTGGAAGTTCCACCTGTTTTGCTTTCAGGAAACCATGGCGCAATTGCCACGTGGCGTCACGAACAGCAGCTCGAACGCACCAAGGCTGTTCGCCCCGATTTACTTCCTGAGTAAATCTCTGGCACAATTGAACCTTGTGCCGTTGGTCTTACCCTGCCACAGGGGGCACTGAGACCTACAACACTGCACAATTCTTTTCATCATTCACGTATGAGACCTGTGGCTTGTACAGATTGAGATAAATCATGCACATTCTTGACGCTGTAGACGCACCATCGCTGCGTAGCGACATTCCAGAATTCCGCGCCGGTGACACCGTAAAGGTTCACGTAAACATCATCGAAGGTAACCGCTCTCGTATCCAGGTTTTCCAGGGTGTTGTTATCGGTCGCTCCGGTGAAGGCGTTCGCGAGACCTTTACCGTTCGTAAGGTTTCCTTCCAGGTAGGTGTGGAGCGTAAGTTCCCCGTACACTCGCCCGTTATCGACCACATCGAGCTCGTCTCACGTGGTGACGTACGTCGCGCCAAGCTGTACTACCTGCGCAACCTCCGCGGTAAGAAGGCAAAGATCAAAGAGAAGCGCGACTTCTAAGTCGACTTGTCCCAAAGACCCCCGATTCGCTCGGGGGTCTTTTGTTTTCCCTGCGGTGTTTCATATCTGCCACACAGGCTTTTGTCGGAATCGGCAACCTAAACTTGAGAAGCAGAAGAAAGATTCAGATACATGACAGATGCACCACCCGCACGACGTGCCCCGATGCGTTCGGTGTTGCTGTTTCTTCGCGACGTTCTGGTGATCTTCGGAATCGCGATTCTGGTTTCTTTCTTGGTGAAGACATTCTTGGTTCGTTCCTTCTTCATCCCTTCTGCCTCGATGGAACAAACCCTCATGATTGATGACCGCGTCATCGTCAACGAACTCGTGCCTAAGGCCGTTGCTGTGGATCACGGCGACATCGTGGTGTTCAAAGATCCAGGTGGCTGGCTTCCTGCCAGACCTCCCGTGGAGGTCACAGGAATCCAGGCGGGCACCGAGTGGGTATTGTCTCTCTTCGGACTGGCTTCGCCAGACAGCAACGATCACCTCATCAAGCGTGTGATTGGGTTGCCCGGGGACACTGTGCAGTGTTGCTCTGCAGACGGCAAAATCATGGTCAATGGCGTTGCCATCACTGAGCCCTACATCACCATCCCGGCAGGGGAGACTCGAGCTTCTGCCATTGACTTCAACGTCACCGTGCCCGAGAGTTCTTTGTTTGTGATGGGTGACAACCGATACAACTCCAAAGACTCTCGCTACAACACCGATAAGCCCGGTGGCGGATTCGTAGGAATGGACAATGTTGTGGGCCGCGCCTTTGTGCTGAGCTGGCCGATGAGTCACTGGGGTTGGCTCTCCAACTACCCAGAAGTCTTCGCTGACGTCCCTGAACCTGCAACCTCCAAGTAACACTCATGCCAGCTGAACCCACACTCAACGTTGAGCACGAGCTCTTTGCTTCTGGTGCGACAATGATTATCGGTATTGATGAAGTGGGCCGTGGTGCGATGGCTGGTCCGGTCATGGTCGGGGTGTGTGCACTGAGTCCAGGTGTAACCGAGTTTCCTGCAGGGCTGCGGGATTCCAAATTGGTTTCTGAGAAGAAACGCATCGCCTTGTTCCCGGAAGTTCAACAGTGGGCTCCCACGGCCGTGGGGGAGGCGTCAGCGGCTGAGATTGATGAACTGGGCATCACAGCCTGTTTAGGCCTCGCTGCGCGCAGAGCGCTCATTTCATTGCATGAGGCAGGTGTTCCCGTTGGGGAGGCAACGGTCCTTCTCGATGGAGCGCATGACTGGTTGAACCCAGCACTCTCCAGCAAACTTCAGGTCACGACTCGTGTCAAAGCAGATCAAGACTGCGCAGTGGTTTCAGCCGCGTCTATCGTGGCCAAGGTGACCAGAGATGAGCTCATGGTGTCGTTAGATGCCCAGCACCCTGAATATGGTTGGGCTTCCAACAAGGGGTATGGCGCGGCAGTCCATATGGAAGCCATCAAGACCATTGGGTTGACTCCCTATCACCGTGCAAGCTGGGTGAAATAAGTCCCCAGCTGTTAGACGTAGGATTGACTCACCATGGATGAAGAAGACTTCGACGACTACGACCGCGAGGCCGAGCTTGCGCTCTACCGCGAATACCGTGACGTGGTCGGTCAGTTCTCCTATGTCATCGAAACAGAACGTCGTTTCTACCTCGCTAACGAGGTTGATGTGAAGCGCATCGACGCAGAACACGACTTCTACTTTGAGCTCACCATGAACGATGTCTGGGTCTGGGATGTGTATCGTGCCGACCGCTTCGTCAAGAGCGTGCGTGTTCTCACCTTCAAGGATGTCAACGTCGAGGAACTCTCGTCGAAAGAGTTCGAGCTGCCCAAGGAACTTGCTCTCGACGAGTAGTCCTCCACAGTTCTGAAGCACCTCGGGTGAATCACACAGTTTTGTTATAGGTGGATTGACGCTGAGATCTCCCGTGATGATTCTCTGCGGAGGTCATCATGACAACAATTTGTGGTTTGCCCACCCTGGCCGTTGAAGAGAGTATGCGGCAGGTGCTGCCGGAAGATTCAAAAAACGAACAGATTGCCCTGGGTTTTGCTCGTGCTGCCTGGAGCACGTTGGTTGAGCCGGGCGACAGAGTCGCCGGACGGCTCATCAGTATCTTCGGACCGCAACTGGCACTTCAGTTCCTGATCGAACGATTACGTGCCGACGAAATCATTGCGCAGTGTGAGGATCTTGATGAGCTCGAATGGGATCCTTCACAGTTCACTGAGGACTTGGCTGAGGGGATTACTCGCTGGCAGCCACGATTGAGCTCAGGTGATGCGCTCAATGCGGTGACGCATGCGGCCAAGTTGGGGGCATTTCTCATTACCCCTGAACAAGAACTGTGGCCTGATGGCTTGAATGATCTCGGCATGCATGCACCCCTGGTGTTGTGGGGAAGAGGGAAGCGCTCTACTTTGGGAAAGTTTGAGAACTCACTGGCAATTGTGGGCGCTCGTGCCTCCACAGGCTATGGCGAACACGTCACGATGGAGACGGTCTCTGCCATTGCTGAAACTGGAGTGGCCATCGTTTCTGGTGCCGCGTATGGCATCGACGGAATGGCGCACCGATCAGCACTTGCTGTCGGTGGCACAACCATGGCATTCCTCGCTGGTGGCGTCGATCGGTTCTATCCCAGCGGCCATGATGCGTTGCTGGGACGCATCATTGAGACCGGTCTCGTGTTGGCGGAAGCCCCCTGTGGCTATGCGCCCACTAAGTGGCGCTTCTTGCTCCGCAATCGGTTGATTGCTGCTTCTGCCCAGGCAACTGTGGTGATGGAAGCAGGATGGCGTTCAGGCTCGCTCAACACTGCAAACCATGCCGCAACGTTGGGCAGGCCCCTCGGTGTTGTGCCGGGACCGGTAACCAGTGCGTCGTCTGCTGGGTGTCATCGATTACTGCGTGAATATGACGCCGTCTGTGTCACGACGGCGTCGGAGATGATGGAACTTCTGCCAGGTCAGCCACCAGCTCTGAGCGAGTCAGAGCTTGCAGAAGCGACAGAGTGAGGCATCCTTGAACGTATGCAGCTTGAGAGTGCCCTAGACGGCTTCATCGCCTATCTGGGCGCTGAGCGTGGCTACTCCGAGCACACCATCAAGGCCTACTCCTCGGACCTTCGAGATCTTGCAAACTACGCCGAACGAAGGAATGTGAAGAGCCTCGATGGGATCACTCTGGAGTTTCTTCGTGAATGGCTTTATGAATCAGCACAATCAGGGCTGAGCAAAACAACCCTTGCTCGTCGCTCGGCAAGCGTGCGCAGCTTCACAGCGTGGATGCGAAGGCAGGGGATCTCTGAAAATGATGCGGGAGCACGTCTGAAGTCGCCCAAGGCAGAGCAGTCCTTGCCTCGCGTAATCTCGATGCCACAACTGGATGAGATCTTTGAAGGTTTGGTGGAGGAAGCAAGCGAGGGCGAGCCCCTCGCACTGCGTGACCTCGCCATTATTGAATTGCTCTATGCCTCAGGCCTTCGCGTGTCAGAACTGGTGGGCTTGAGTATGGGGGATGTGGATCTCGATCGCCTCACAGTGCGCGTGATGGGTAAAGGTTCTAAAGAACGAGTAGTTCCCTTTGGTATTCCTGCAGCGTCTGCACTGACGGACTACCTCACTAGGTCGCGGAAGCTTTTGGTTGAGGGGAAGCCTGCAACCACAGCATTCTTTGTGGGAGCACGTGGCGGCAAGCTCAGTACCCGTGCTGTTTATGCGCTTGTTGCGTCATTGTTAGAGCCGTTAGGTGGCAGTGGTCCCGCAGGTCCACATGCACTGCGCCACACCGCAGCAACGCATCTATTAGATGGTGGTGCTGATCTGCGAATCGTGCAAGAGATGCTTGGCCACGCCAGCATGGGAACGACGCAGATTTATACCCACGTCTCGATGGAACGACTTACTTCGAGCTACCAGCAAGCGCACCCTCGCGCTTAGCTGCGTTCTTCATCTGCTGCTTGAACCAGGCGGTGTCGGTGATGCGCGCCAGGACAGGTCCTGAGATCACCGTGATGAGCATGTAGGTCGCAGCCAGAGGTGCAATCAGTGGCTGAACGCCGGCAGAAACAGCAAGGCCGGCAATGATGACGGTGAACTCACCACGAGGCATGAGGGCAACACCTGTACGCCAACGACCAGGGCGACCAATGCCTGCTTTCTTCGCGGCCAAATAACCGGTGAGCACCTTGGTGCTCATAGTGACCGCAGCAAGAATCAGGGCGGGGAAGAAGACTTCAGGAATATCTGCAGGGTTCGTGGTGAGGCCGAAGAAGACGAAGAAAATAGCAGCGAACAAGTCACGCAGCGGAGCAAGTAGCTTTTCGGCGTTGTGAGCAACCTGACCAGAGAGCGCGATGCCCACGAGGAATGCGCCCACAGCTGCAGAAACCTGCACTTCTGAGGCAAGTCCAGCCACCAGCATGGTCAAGCCCAAGACACCCATCAGGAGGGTTTCAGGCTGTTCTGAGTGGAATATGCGGGAGAGCTTCTTACCGTGGCGCACAGCGAGATAAAGGACGACGGTGACAGAGCCCACAGCAATAGCAACTGTAATGGCTCCTTCGAGCAGGCTTGCGCCAATGACTACCGCAGAAAGGATGGGTAGATAGAAGGCCATCGCGAGGTCTTCGAGAACCAAGACAGACAGCACAATGGGGGTTTCGCGGTTACCAAGACGCCCGAGGTCTCGCAATACTTTGGCGATCACTCCCGAAGAAGAAACCCATGTCACACCTGCCATGACAAGTGCTGCAATAGGTCCCCAGCCCAGGATCAGTGCAAAGACGGCACCCGGAACGGCATTGAGAAGACCATCCCAAATTCCTGCACGGGCAGATGACTTCAGGTTTCCCACTAACTCAGTGGGTGAATATTCCAATCCCAGCATGACAAGTAACAGCACAACTCCAAGCTCAGCTCCGGAGCTGAGGAAGTCGATACTGGCATGAAGTGGGAGCAGGCCTCCCGATCCAAAAACTAACCCTGCCGTCATATAGAGCGGGATTGGGGATTGGCCGTATTTGATGGCGAGGCGCCCCAGCAGAGAGAGGCCCAGGAGCAATGCTCCTACCTCAATCAGCATCCAGGTCTCGTCGTGCATTACTAAACCTGACTGTGCGCCAGAAGTTTGTCGAGCTTGTCGAGACCCTCGCGAGTTCCCACTGCAACAATCAGGTCATCCATGCGAAGGATTTCTGATGGTGTGGGGGAGGCAATGACGTCCTTGCCGCGCAAGATCGCCACGATGGAAACACCGGTCTTGGTGCGAGCCTGAGTATCACCGAGGGGGCGATCCAAGAAGCGGGAGTCAGAAGGTAGGACGAGTTGCTCAGTGAAAAGTCCGATCGTGCCATTGCCCAAGCCAGAGAGCTGACTCAGCAGAGCAGCGTGACCGAGGAGGTCGGAGAGCGCTGCAGCTTCATCGCCGGTGAGAGCAACGGAGCCGAGGATGGCATCCGGGTCTTCGGGGTCATACAGAGCAACTTCACGGTGACCGTCGCGGAAGCTGAGGACACCAATGTGCTGGCCGGCTTGTGTCACGACGTCGTGACGAACTCCGAAACCAGGGAGGTCAATTTTTTCGATGCGTACACCCATACCTCCACGTTATCTCAGAGCAGACTGCAGACCTTCCGATACGTCACTATCGAGGAAAGTGAAACCTGAACTTAACAGAACCTCAGGTGTGATCTTTTGGCTGGAAAGCAGCAGTTCACGACCTGCTTGGCCAAGAACAAGAGAGATAGCAAAACCCGGAGCCGGGAACCAATAGGGGCGCCCCAGGAGCTTTGCCAGTGCCTTCATCAGCGTTCCTGTGGTTGCTGGCGTGGGGGCAACAAGATTGACCGGACCTGAGATGTCGCGCTCAATCAAGAACGCCAGTGCGCGGGCTTCATCACGCAGGCTAATCCAGGGCCACCAGTCTTTTCCGCCAGCAAGCGGGCCGGAAACGAAGAACGAGGTCAATAACCGGAGCGGTCCCAAAGCGCCCTTCTTGCCGAGCACCAAGCCGGTGCGGGCATAGGCAACACGTGTGTGCTGTTCTGCAGGCTTTGCTGCTGCTTCCCAGGAGACCACAACGTCCGCGAGGAATCCGTCACCGCGGGCAGAGGACTCAGTTAGAACCTCGTTGCCGCGGTCACCATAGAAGCCCACTGCAGATCCGTTGATGAGGGCACGTGGCTTCTTCTTGGCTCGCTCGATAGCTTCCACAATCGTGTTTGTTGAAGACAAGCGAGAGTAGAGAATCTCATGCTTGGTTTTTGCGGTCCATGGCATCTTGCTGATGGTGGAACCTGCCAGGTTCACAATGACATCAACTGGACCGTGTTCTGCGGCGATGGAATCGAGGTCGAGCGGAGTTGACTCAGGGTTCCAGACGATGCGCTGAGTGCCTGGTGTGCGGGACAGAAGGAGAGCCTTGTGACCTGCCTGTTCGAGTTCTGTGGTCAGGGCAGTACCGATCATGCCGGTGCCACCAGCAATGAGAACCGTTAACGAACAGGCCACGACTGCCTCCAATATGTGGAAGCGGCCGTGGCTCGAAAGTGAATGAGTTAGGCGGATGCGCTTCCGCGTCCCACGATACCGGCGCGCACCAGCAACACATAGATTTGGCAGCCGAGGCAGTAACCAAATACGGAGTTCAGGAACGCTGCGACGAAAGCGAATGCCACGGCAATAATCGCACCGGCCGTGATGCCGAGGACGGCAAAGACAAGTCCAGCCAGCGTGATGATGAAGCCGATCAGCTGAGCGAATGTGGGCGGCTTGGGGTCTTCGAGCTCGGTGGGAGCGGACAGGCGTGGACGAACCAGTGCCTTGAAGATAGCGCCGTAGGGGTGCTTGCCGATACCGGCGAATGCGCCGATGGCAAAGATGACAGTGATGTAGGTGAGAAGGATTCCCGCAGGAGTGGCGAAGTTTTGAGCCAGTGTGTTGCTGCTGGAAAGAGCCTCTGGGTTGGAGAGGAGGAAGATCAACTCAACGGTGAGGGTGATCAAGGTGATGGTGGCACCAAAGCGGGGTCCACGAGGGTCAATGCCCTTGGTGCCAGGCTGAGCTGCGAGTGGGTTGGGCTTGTTAGATGACATAGCTGTCGTGCTCTCTCTTGATAGCGATTTCCAAACCAGCGGTAACTGCTTCGGGACGAGGTGATCCACCGATGCGAGCTGCAATAGCGCCGCTGTCATCAAGGATGAAGGTTGTGGGGGTTTGCAGAATGTTGAACTGCTGAGCCAAGTCTTGGCGGTTGGTCAGATCAACATCAACGTGGGTGACACCGGGATGATCTTTCGCCACCTGCTCGAGGTACTTCCGAGTGCCAGGACACTTGGTGCAGAACTCGGAGCTGAACTGCAACAGTGTTCCGATTTTTCCGAACTCGATACCTTCACCGAGGGTTGAAGGGTCGATTCGAGTGAGGCCATCCTGTTTCTTCACCCGGCCTTCGGCAGCCTTGATCAGCAAACCCAGCGCAGTGGACACCACGATGAGGCCGCCGAGCAGCAGAAGAACGAGCGAAAGATCCATAGTTATTACAGACTATTTCTCTTCAACCCCGCCGTGCCGAGTGTGACGTAACGTGACGACGGGTAAGGTTTTACCCGTGGCTGAGATTGAATTTCGTTCAGATGTAACTGTTGAATTGGTGCGCTCGAGCGCCCACGACTCCGATGTGCTTTTTGCTGCGCGTGTGTCGACCCAAGGAGAGCAGACTCTAGAAGAGTCCATGCACACTCCTGAGTCTCGTGCAGAGGATGAGAAGCGCGACAAGGGTCTCATCAACTACCTGATGCGTGACCGTCACGGTTCTCCTTTCGAGCACAACTCGATGACCTTCTACGTGCAGGCGCCCATCTTCGTTTTCCGCGAGTTCATGCGTCACCGCATTGCCTCCTACAACGAAGAGTCTGCTCGTTACCGCGAACTGAACCCTGTCTTCTATGTGCCAGCTGCTGACCGCAACCTGATTCAGGTAGGTAAGCCAGGCGCCTATGACTTCGTTCCAGGAACTGCAGAGCAGACTGCTCTGACGCAGGAAGCAACAAAGCGTGCTGTGACCGTTGCGTATGAAGAGTACGAGCGCATGCTCGAAGCTGGCATTGCTCGTGAAGTAGCTCGTGGTGTACTTCCCGTTGCGACCTACTCCTCGATGTATGTCACCATGAACGCTCGTTCGCTGATGAACTTCCTTTCCCTGCGCACCAAGCGTGAAGGAACTCACTTCCCTTCATTCCCTCAGCGAGAGATTGAAATGGTTGCTGAGAAGATGGAAGACGAGTGGGCCAAGCTCATGCCGTTGACCTATGCGGCATTCAATGAGCACGGCCGCGTTTCGCCGTAATCACTGCTTTTCAGTACGCTTAATCTGTGGCCAATCCAGAAAACCCCTTCGGACAAGTACTTGTCGCGCTCGTAACTCCTTTCACCGCCGATGGCGAAGTGGACTGGAACGACGTTGAAAAGCACATTGACAACGTCATCTCCAACGGTGCTGACGGCATTGTGGTCACGGGTACAACTGGAGAAACCAGCACGCTCACTGACGACGAGAAGGTCAAGCTGGTTGAGGTTGGCAAGAAGGTTGCCGGCAACCGCGCCAAGATCATCATGGGTGGTCCTTCTAACGAAACCGCTCACGCTATTGAACTGGCGAAGAAGAGCGCCAAGGCAGGTGCTGATGGCATCATGGCCGTCACCCCGTATTACAACAAGCCCACCCAAGCTGGTGTTCTCACACACTTCCGCATGGTTGCTGACGCAACGGATCTGCCGTTCATCATGTATGACATCCCTGGTCGTGCCGGTATTCAGATTCAGTACGAAACCATCCTTCGCTTGGCCAAGCACCCGAACATCGTTGCGGTTAAGGATGCCAAGGGTGACTTCAGTGAAGTCAGCCGTGTGCTGAACCAGACTGACTTGCTCTACTTCTCTGGCGATGACGCTAACGTTCTTCCTCACATGGCCATCGGTGCTTCAGGTCTCATTGGTGTCACTGCCAACGTTGCTCCTGCTCCCTACCGTGCGATGGTGGATGCAGTAAACCGCGGCGACCTTGCTGCAGCTACTGCAGAGCACAAGGCTCTCGAGCCTCTGGTTCGTGCCATCATGACTCACGTACCTGGCACTGTTGCTGCCAAGTATGTTCTGCACGGTCTGGGCCGCATCGGCAGCCCACGCGTGCGTCTTCCTCTGGTTGGTCCAGAAGAGTGGGAAGCAGCCAAGATCGAAGACGAGATATCTCTCGTCGGCCCCATCGCTGGTGTGGACTTCTCTAACTTCCGCCCAGACCGCAATGCCGCCGCTGGCGGAGCATTGCCCAAAATCGCCGGCACTACCAGGTAGCGCCACACTCGTCAGGGCAACCGCCAGGGCGTGAATACGGATCGTTTCGATCCATGCTCGTAAGAGGAATATGCCTAACGAACTGTTTGACCCACCTGCACTAGAACACGGAACGCTGCGCGTTGTCCCACTCGGAGGAGTGGGGGAGATTGGTCGCAACATGACCGTCTATGAACTCAACGGCAAGCTCCTTGTCGTGGACTGTGGTGTTCTTTTCCCTGAAGAGACTCAGCCTGGTGTGGACCTCATCCTTCCTGACTTCAGCTACATCCGTGACCGCATGGATGACGTTCTGGCCATCGTGCTCACACACGGTCACGAAGACCACATTGGTGCTGTCCCGTATCTGCTTCGTTTGAAGAATGACATTCCTCTGGTGGGCTCAGGACTGACCTTGGCACTCATTGAAGCCAAGCTCAAAGAGCACCGGATTCAGCCCTACACCTTGCAGGTCAAGGAAGGCGATAAGGAACAGTTCGGTCCCTACGAGCTCGAGTTCGTTGCTGTGAACCACTCCATTCCTGATGCGTTAGCTGTGGCCATTCGCTCTGAAGCAGGTCTTGTTTTGCACACTGGTGACTTCAAGATGGACCAGCTTCCTCTCGATGGTCGCCTCACCGATCTGCGTGCTTTCGCACGCCTCGGCGAAGAAGGTGTGGATCTGTTCCTGCCCGACTCCACCAACGCTGACGTTCCTGGATTCACTCCACTTGAGCGTGACATTGGGCCTGTGTTGGAGAGCGTGATTCACCGTTCTAAGCGCCGAGTTATTGTGGCGAGCTTCTCGTCACACGTGCACCGCGTGCAGCAGGTTATTGATGCGGCAGTGGCCAACAACCGCCACGTAGTTCTGATGGGCCGTTCCATGGTGCGCAACATGGGCATCGCGGCAGAGCTGGGCTACCTCGAGGTTCCAGAGGGAACCATCATTGATGCCAAGAAGGCAGCAGAGCTGCCTGATGATCGTCTGGTTTATATGTCGACTGGCTCTCAAGGTGAGCCCATGGCTGTGCTTGCCCGCATGGCTAACCTCGAGCACCAAATTGAGGTCGGTCCTGGTGACACCGTGATTCTGGCATCAAGCTTGATTCCCGGAAATGAGAACGCCGTCTTCCGCGTGATTGATGGACTCACCAAGTTGGGTGCCAAGGTCGTACACAAGGGCAACGCCAAGGTGCACGTCTCTGGGCACGCAGCGGCAGGGGAGTTGCTCTACTGCTACAACATCTTGCAGCCCAAGAATGTGTTCCCGGTGCACGGCGAATACCGTCACTTGGTAGCGAACGCCAACCTGGCGATTGATTCAGGCGTTGATGCACACCGCACCATCCTGGGTGAAGACGGAACTGTCATTGATCTCAAGGGTGGAATTGCCCGCGTAGTCGGCCAGCTCGATATTGGCTACGTCTATGTGGATGGCTCCAGTGTGGGTGAGATCACAGATAACGATCTCAAGGACCGTCGCATCCTCGCCGAGGAAGGCTTCATCTCCATCATCGTGGTCGTGGATCCTGCCACCGGCAAGATCATTGTCGGACCTGAGATTCACGCCAAGGGTTTCGCCGAAGACGATGCGGTGTTTGATGAGATTAAGCCAGCTATTGCCAAGGCTCTTCAGGAAGCAGCTCACAATGGCGTTCGTGACGCGCATTCCCTGCAGCAGGTCATTCGTCGCACGGTGGGGCAGTGGGTCTCGAAGAGCTACCGTCGTCGTCCGATGATTATTCCCTTGGTGATCGAAGCCTAAATTCATCGAATAAGTAGTCGACGCGTGTCGATGAATTCGTTTAGGCTACAGATGTGTCCTCAACGAAGAAGCCCAAACAAGCCACGCGTGCTGATGTTGCGCGCATGGCTGGCGTTTCCGAGAGCACAGTCAGCTATGCCTTAACTGGCGTTCGTCCCATCAGTGAGGACACTCGCGAGCGCATCGAAGAGGCCATGAAGACGTTGGGCTACGTCCCCAACGCCATGGCGCAAGCGCTGGCAAGTAAGAAGTCTGGATTGCTTGCACTCCTATTCCCCGTGGGGGAGCGCGGCTTTGGCGAGACAGACTTTGAGTATGTCGAAGCTGCAACTGAAGCTGCCGCGGAAGACGGCTATCAATTACTGTTGTGGCCCAACGCGGTAGAAGACACTGCGTCGCTCAAGAAAATTGTTGCCCAGGGTCTTGTTGAGGGTGTTCTTCTCATGGAAGTCCGTTCTCAGGATCCTCGAGTAGAAGTACTCCGAGAGAGTGGAACACCTTTCTGCCTCATCGGTCGAACAGACGACTCGCAAGATCTGACATATGTTGACGCGGACTTTTCGCAATGGGGCCCAATGGCCATTCATCACCTCGCTGACTTGGGGCACACCAATATTGGTGTGATTTCAATGCGCGGCGAATTGGTTGAAGCTGGTTATGGGCCTGTAGTTCGCACAGAGAAGCCTCTTATTGAGGTTGCCCAGCGTGCGGGCGTCCACGTGACCATCAAGCACCCCAAGCCCACTATTCGTGCTGGTCGCCAGGCCTTCGAGGAGTTATTGCAAGAGCAACCAGATATCACCGCCATTATCGGCTTCAATGAACCGGCCTTTATTGGTGCTTTGGAAGTTGCAGGAGCACGGGGAATTCGGATTCCAGAAGATTTATCAGTGTTGAGCTTTGGTCTCTCAGATGAAGCAGCGAATATGACTGTTCCTGCTCAGACCACCATTAACGTGGATGGTCCCGAACTTGGACGCATGGCAGTCCAGTATTTGATCGCCCGCCTCAATGGGGATAAAAAGTCTGTACTTCAAAACCTCACGCAGCCTCAGTTCTTTGATCGGGGCAGTACTGGTCCTGCCCCGCAATTACGCGGGTAAGGGAACAAATTACCCCTTGAATCACGATTCGGTTACGAAACGGCGAAACGGTGATTCCGGGCTAGACATACCCTCATTGTGTTAGGTAGATTTCTCTGTATCGACGCGCGTCGACGATGCGCGTCAACCTGGAAGCACCAAAGAAGTTGCGTGGCCAAATTGGTCACCACTGAGAAAGGTAATTACACATGAAGGTAAGCAAGCGCGGTCTCCGCGTCGCCGCAGCTGTTGCTGCAGGTGCGCTCACCCTCGGCACCCTCTCGGGTTGTGCCGCTGGTGGTAACGACAGCAAGACATTCACCGTCTGGTGGTACTCCGGTGAAGACACCGCACAGTACATCGCATGGACTGAGGCTCTCGACGAGTTCAAGGCTGCAAACCCTGACGTAACCGTTAACTTCGAGTTCAAGACCTGGGAACAGATCGAGAAGTCGGGTAACTCCATCCTCGACTCCGACAAGGCACCTGACCTTTCCGAGTGGAACAAGGGTAACGGTACCGCTGGTGCAGCTTCACAGGCTGGTCTGCTCCTCAACCTCGAGGACTACGCAGCTCAGTACGGCTGGACTGACCTCCTCCCCGCATCTGCACAGCAGGTTGGACGCTACACCGACGGCCTCATGGGTAACGGAGACCTCTACGGTGTCCCTACCTACGGTGAGTACGTAGGTTGGTTCTACAACGCTGACGTTCTGAACGCAAACGGTATCGACGCAACTGCTCTCAAGAGCCAGGCTGACCTCGAAGCTGCATTCGCAAAGCTCGTTGCTGCAGGAATCACTCCTATCGCAGCAGCTGACTACATGCTCGTGCACCTCGCATACAACCTGACCCTGAACAAGGCTGACAACGACTGGGTAAACGCTTACCAGTTCTTCGACGGTGAAGTTGACTTCAACGACGCAGCATTCACTCAGGCATCTGAGCAGATCCAGAGCTGGACCCAGAAGGGTTACATCGCATCGAGCGCTTCTGGTGCAACCGCTGACGACGCAGTCGCAGCATTCACCAGCGGTACTTCTCCCTTCATGCCTGGTGGTACCTGGCTGGATGGAACCGTTGCTGGTGCAGCTAAGTTCACCTGGGGCAAGATCCTTAACCCTGGTAACGCTGTATCGACCGGTTCTGCTGGAAACATCTGGGTTATCCCTGCAAAGGGTAAGAACCCTGACCTCGCTGCAGAGTTCATCAACCTGACTCTTCAGCCCAAGGCACAGAACACCATGGCAAACAACGGTGGTCTCCCACTGCTCGCAACTGAGCTCGGTGACAACCCAACCACTGCCATCACTCTGCCTCTCTTCCAGCAGCTCGTTGCTGACAACGGTCTTGGTTTCTACCCTGACTGGCCCGTATCCGGTTACTACGACATCCTGAAGGCTGCCGTAATCGACCTCGTAGCAGGTAACACCACTCCTGCTGAGTACCGCGAGGCAATCGGTTCGTACTACGAAGAGAACAAGCCATAACCAGTAGCTGATGAGGCTTTAGCCTCACCACACTGAAAGGCATTAATCCGGTGCGGTGTCGTCCGCGGCATCGCACCGGATTTCTCTTTCTTGCGGTCGACTTTTCGTCTCGCTAGTCTCTTGAGACATCGAGGATAATCTCCTCACTAATCCCTCCACCTTTGAACTTCTGACAACGGGGCATCATGACTGCACTCACTTCGGGCAAGACTCGCAAGAAGTCCACAATCACCAATGGCGTTTACTGGCCATATATGGTTCCAGGGCTGATCGCCTTTACTCTTATCGTGATTGTTTCCTTCGTTTGGAACATCTACCTTTCGTTCACCAAGTGGAACGGCCTCGGAGCTCCTAAGTGGATTGGCTTCGATAACTACGCCAAGCTCATGGTTGATGAGACGTTCTGGCAGTCCTTCCTCCACTCGGTTGTCTTTATTTTTGCGATGGCGATTGTCCCCACTGCTTTGGGTCTGATCATCGCCTCCGCCCTTTTTGACTACATTTCTCCCCGTTTTGGAAACGCCACATCGGCAGCATCTCGCGCGGGCTTCTTCCTTCCCCAGATCATCCCGATTCCCATTGCAGGTTTGCTGTGGACGTGGATGCTCTCTTCCCAGACAGGTATCGTCAACAAGGTTTTGACGGACTGGGGACACCCAGAATGGGCCCAGAACTGGCTCGGAGATGCCAAGTGGGCCATGTTCTCGGTCACCATCGTTCTGATATGGATTCAGGTCGGCTACACCATCGTGATCTTCATGTCCGGTCTTGCTCGTGCAGATCAGTCCGTTCATGAGGCAGCTGCTATCGATGGTGCAACCTGGTTCCAGCGTTTCCGCATCATCACCCTGAACCAGTTGGCTCCTGAAATTGCTGTGGTGCTGCTGACAACAACAGTTGCTGCGCTGAAGGTGTTCGCTCCGGTCTATGTCATGACTCAGGGTGGCCCTGGTACCGCGACGACCGTTCCCGCCTATTACTCATACTTCAACTTCATTCAGACCAGCAAGGTTGGATACGGTGCAGCAATTTCTACCGTCCTCGCCATTTTGCTGATCATCATGTCGTTGGTCATTTTCCGTTACCAGAACAAGCAGGGGGAAAACCGATGAGCACCGCAATCATGGTTGAAAACACCCTCAACCCAGAATCTCGCAAGGCACAAAAAGTCAGCAAAAAGGGCAAGGGTGGCTTTAACAAGCGCACACCTGTCTCGTGGCTCGTTGTTGCATTCATGTTGGCCAGCGCATTGGCCTGGATTTCTCCGCTGTACTTGGCTTTTGTTAACTCCGTCAAGACTCCTGAGGAATACACCACTACCGGTCCTCTGACTCTTCCCAGTGAAATTAGCTTTGAAGGAATCATTCACTTCTGGGAGAAAGCAGACTTCACTCTGAAGCTCTGGAACTCCTTCCAGATCAGCTTCTGGGTAGCGATTTTGGGTGTGGCTCTGAGCTTCTTCACCGCATACGCAATTGGTATCGGTCGCGTCAAGGGTCGTTTCTGGATCTTGGGGCTGTTCCTGGTCGCTTTCACCATCCCAGGTGAAGCACTCATGTACCCCTTGCTGCGTATGGCGAAGATGGTCGGTCTTTACGACAACATCTGGGCACTGATCATCATCTTTGCTGTATTGCAAAGTGCATTCGGTACCTACTTGGTGTCCTCCGTGATGTCGGACTTCCCCATGGAACTTCTCGAAGCTGCACGTATCGACGGTGCTGGTAGCTGGCGTTTGCTCAAGGACATTGTGTTCCCCTTGGTCCGTCCTACGTTGACTGTTCTGATGGTGTTCTTCTTCATCTGGACATGGAACGAGTTCCTGTTGCCTCTGGTTATGTTGCCTTCAAACGACAGCCAAACTGTGGCTTTGTCCATGGGTCTGGCATCTGGTCAGTACACCAGTGACCCCACCACTCAGGCAGCTGCAGCACTGGTCGGTATTTTGCCTACCCTGCTCTTCTTCCTGATCTTCCAGCGCACACTCCTCAAGGGAGTCACGATGGGTTCGGTCAAGTAATACCTCGGGGTTGTGGGGGAGTTAAATCCCTCACAACCCCACCTTTTGCTTCACAATCGACGCGCGTCGACGGACAGGAAATCTGTTCGAAAGAAACAACACGTAGCATCACAGAAACAAACGAAAGTTGAATCACATGTCTGAGTCTGTATTCCTCTCTGGGGATGAAAACTGGTGGCGCCAAGCCGTTGTGTACCAGGTCTACCCTCGCTCGTTCAAGGACTCCAACGGTGATGGTCTGGGAGACATCAAGGGCATCACGTCCAAGGTTGACTATCTTTCAGAACTAGGCGTAGACGCCATTTGGCTGAGCCCGTTCTATCCGTCTGCGCTTGCCGATGGTGGTTACGATGTTGCGGACTACCGTGACGTAGACCCCAAGCTCGGTAACTTAGCTGAATTTGACGAGATGATTGCGGCCTACCACGCCAAGGGAATTCGCGTCTTCGCGGACATTGTCCCTAATCACTCATCTGATCTTCACGTGTGGTTCCAAGAAGCACTCAAGGCAGAGCCTGGTTCGGCAGCACGTGATCGTTACATCTTCCGTGACGGCAAGGGCGAAAACGGTGAATTGCCCCCCAACAACTGGCCCTCTCACTTCGGCCCCACCGGATGGACTCGCACGACAAACCCAGATGGCACCCCTGGACAGTGGTATCTCCACCTCTTTGCCCCAGAACAGCCAGACTTCAACTGGGATAACGAAGAAGTCATCGAAGACTTCAAGAAGACTCTTCGTTTCTGGTCAGACCGTGGCGTAGACGGATTCCGTATCGACGTGGCTCACGCCATGAAGAAGGACATGTCCGAGCCTTACCCCGATATCAAGAGCTACGACATGGAGAACATTCCTCTCGATGGTTCTCACCATCTCTTCGACCGTGATGACGTGATGGAGATTTACAAGGGTTGGAGAGAAATCTTTAACTCCTACAACCCTCCTCGTGTTGCTGTTGCAGAAGCGTGGGTCCCCGCAGAACGTCGTACTCGTTACGCAAGCCCTGAAACTTTGGGGCAAGCATTCAACTTCGACCTGTTGAGCGCACCCTGGTCTGCAAAGAAGTTCAAGAAAACCATTGAATTCAACCTTGAGCTTTCGGAGAAGTCAGGATCCTCTTCAACGTGGGTTCTCTCGAACCATGATGTGATTCGTCACGCCACTCGCTACGGTTTGCCCAAAAAGACCAACTTTGAAAAGTGGGTCATGACTGATGGAACTAGCCCCGAGCTAGACCGCGAAAAGGGACAGACACGTGCACGTGCGGCAACAATGTTGCTCCTGGCTCTTCCCGGAAGCACCTATCTCTACCAGGGTGAAGAACTGGGACTGTTTGAAGTAGCTGACCTTCCAGGACAGGTTCTTCAGGATCCGATGTGGCTCCGTGACGGAATGACTCGTAAGGGTCGTGACGGTTGCCGTGTTCCCTTGCCCTGGGAAAAGACGGGTTCATCATTCGGCTTTGGTTCCGGTTCAGCGCACTTGCCACAGCCAGCCTGGTTTGCTGGTCACTCGGTTGAGTTTGAAGAAGCTCAGGAAGATTCAACCCTCAAGCTCTACCGCGCTGCACTGAAGTTGCGCAAGGAGCTCCTCACGGATGAAACCCTTGAGTTTGTTCCCAGCAAGCGCAAGGTGGTTCACTTTGTGCGTCCTAACGGATGGCACAACATTACAAACTTCGGGAAGAAGCCAGTGGCCCTTCCCGCAGGCACGGTTCGACTCACCAGTGCTCCACTCGTAGATGGCAAGCTTCCAGGCAACGCCACCGCGTGGATCACAACATAGGGGTTCCCTCCCTCCGATTGAATGCCCTGCAACCCTTGGTTGCGGGGCATTCTTATATCTGGACACTCGCCTGTAATCCCGGGCAAAGTCAGTGCCCTCGCGTAACTTTGAGGCATGGCTTCAGGCTCTAATTCGCGTTCCCGTTCGACGAGTGGGTCTCGTTCGCGTACCTCCGCTTCGAAGTCCACAAAGTCTTCTCCAAGTGCACGCTCATCTTCCTCAAACGGCGGTGCCAAATACACCGGAATTGCCTGGCTCTGGATGAGCATGGCCCACATCACCGGTGGTGCTGCACGCATGCTGGGGCCTGAAAAGTTTGCCAAAGATGAACGCCGTGACGGCGTGCCATTCACTCTCGTCGTTCTCGCAATTGCGGGAGCAATCACACAGTGGTTCCTGCCCAATAACGAAATCGCTCAGATCATCAACGACTGGACTATTGGCGGCCTCTTTGGGCGAATTGCTTATGGTCTTCCTGTCGTCATGCTGTTGACGGCTATTTGGCTTTTCCGTCACCCCAGCTCAGTCAACGACAACAATCGCATTGGGGTAGGCCTCACGCTGCTATTGATGGCGGCTGCTGGTCTTGCTCAGGTCTTTGGCGGTCAGCCAGATCCTTCTGCTGGACCTGCCGCGTTGGCAGATGCAGGTGGCTTGCTGGGCTGGATTCTTGCCAGTCCACTCTCGACAGTGATCTCACCAGTTGGTGCAGTCATTGTGATGATTGCGCTGATTCTGCTCTCGCTCTTGATCATTACCAAGACTCCACCCAACCGTATTGGTGCACGTTTCCGCGAGCTTTACGCCTACCTTTTCGGTGCTCACACTGACACAGAGGCAAACCAGACAGGCAAAATCGAGATTCTTGATCTTGACCCTGTTGAAGCTTCTTCTCTGCCCTGGTGGCGCCGGAACAGTAGTCGCCGTGAGACCGAGGCCGCTTTCGATTCACCGGTCATCACCGACCCTGCAGCGCATGCTGTCGATCTCGCAGCTACGCGCGAAATGACAGACCTCGACATCATCGAGGAACTGGTAAACGCAGAAGAAGCAGTGCGGGTATTCCACACCGGCGAGGTCGTTACAGACTCCTCGGCCGTGGCGGCACAGGACAATGTCTCCACCGCTCCGGTGAACATCGTCGCACCGACCGCCGAAGCTGCGGGTGTGGACGAAGCAGTTGTCGCCGCACCGCCTGCGCCCAAGGGTCCAGCAGCTATTTATCGCCTTCCGCCAGCCAATGCACTGGCTCAGGGTGCTCCTGCAAAGACTCGCTCGGCAGCTAATGACGAAGCAGTTCGTGCCATTACAGAAGTCCTCAAGCAGTTTGCTGTTGATGCCACTGTGACTGGTTTCAGCCGAGGACCCACCGTGACGCGCTACGAAATTGAGCTTGGCCCTGGTGTCAAGGTTGAGCGCGTCACTGCGCTTTCCAAGAACCTTTCCTATGCCGTGGCATCGAACGAAGTTCGTATCCTCTCACCTATCCCCGGCAAGAGCGCTATTGGTATTGAAATTCCCAACACCGACCGCGAAATTGTCACTTTGGGAGATGTGCTGCGTTCGAACGCATCTACTTCCAGCGAACACCCCATGACTATTGGTGTGGGTAAAGATGTTGAGGGTGGCTTCGTTGTTGCCAACCTGGCCAAGATGCCTCACTTGCTTGTGGCAGGTTCTACCGGTTCTGGTAAGTCCAGCTTTGTGAACTCCATGATCACAAGCATTTTGATGCGCTCTACTCCTGCTGAAGTGCGCATGGTTTTGGTTGACCCCAAGCGTGTGGAGCTTGCCCCCTATGCGGGTGTTCCACACCTCATTACGCCCATCATTACCAACCCCAAGAAGGCAGCTGAAGCACTGCAGTGGGTTGTTAAAGAGATGGACATGCGTTACGACGACTTGGCCAGCTTTGGTTTCCGTCACATTGATGACTTCAACCGTGCTGTGGTGAACAACGAAATCACCTTGCCACCAGACAGTAAGCGTGAGCTTCGCCCTTACCCCTATCTCCTCGTCGTCGTGGATGAGCTCGCAGACCTCATGATGGTTGCCCCGCGTGATGTGGAAGACTCTGTCGTGCGCATCACTCAGCTAGCCCGTGCCTCGGGTATTCACCTGGTCCTTGCCACGCAGCGACCTTCTGTTGATGTCGTGACTGGTTTGATCAAGGCCAATGTGCCATCTCGACTGGCATTCGCTGTGACCAGCGTGACGGATTCCCGCGTGATCTTGGACCAGCCAGGAGCTGACAAGCTCATTGGTCAAGGTGACGCATTGTTCCTGCCTATGGGCGCAAACAAGCCCATCCGAGTCCAGGGCGCCTGGGTTTCTGAAGAAGAGATTCACAAGGTTGTTACCCACGTCACCCGTCAAGCTCGTCCTGAATACCGTCAGGACGTTGCAGCCGCAGCGGAACGCAAAGAGATTGACGCAGACATCGGAGACGACCTCGAAGTTCTCCTGCAGGCCGTAGAGCTTGTTGTCTCGACTCAGTTTGGTTCGACCTCGATGCTGCAGCGCAAGCTCCGTGTGGGCTTTGCTAAGGCAGGACGCTTGATGGACCTGATGGAAAGCCGCGAAATTGTGGGCCCTTCCGAAGGTTCCAAGGCTCGAGATGTTCTGGTTTCCCAGGAACAACTCCCTGAGGTCCTCGCCAAGCTCAAGGGTGATGTTGTTGCTTCACCTGCACCCCCAACTGCTTCTGTAATCCCAACTGGGGACCCCTACGCCAACGATCCCGTTGCGGAAATGTCTGCTGGATTAGAAGAAGTTGACGGTGACGAAGGTAGTGAAGACGCCTGGAACCTCACTGATCGCGACTAACGTGAGTGTTATGAAGCACGTCCCCAACACCATCACGATCGTCCGGATCTTCTTTGCTCCAGTCTTTATCTGGATGCTCTTGACCGCAGGCGATGACCTCACATCACCACTTCGCTGGTGGGGTGCTGGACTGTTCGTTTTCGGTATGGCCACAGATGGCATTGATGGCTACCTTGCGCGTAAATACAACGTGGTCAGTGACTTTGGAAAACTGCTTGACCCCATTGCGGACAAGGTCCTTACTGGTGGTGCGCTGATCACACTATCCATTTTGGATGAGTTGCCATGGTGGGTTACCGCTGTGATCTTGCTCCGCGAAGTGGGAATTACCGTATTCCGCTTTGCAGTGTTGAGCGATCGTGTCATTCCGGCCTCTCGTGGCGGAAAACTCAAGACCATTACTCAGTTCGTCGCCATCACCTTTGCTTTGCTGCCTATGCAGGCAGTCATTGGCGATAGTGCCAACATCATCAACATTGTGCTGATGTCAGCTGCGACCATCATTACCGTCTGGACTGGAATTGATTATCTAGTGGATGCCTGGCGCCAAAACAAGAAGCACACGTCAAAAGCCTAAGGGGCGACTGTGACTGTTGAGCTGATCGAACGTTTGACTCACCGCGGTCTGACCGTTGCCATTGCCGAATCGTTGACGGGTGGGTTGCTCTGTGCTGCGTTGACAGAGGTTCCTGGTGCATCAGCGGTTATTCGCGGGGGAGTAGTGGCCTATGCGACGGATCTCAAGGCATCGATGTTGGATGTTCCACATGAACTGCTTGACACCGTAGGGGCCGTGGACGCAGACGTTGCTTTGGAGATGGCTGCTGGTGTCGCCTCCAAACTAGGGGCCGATATTGGTATTTCGACCACGGGAGTGGCCGGGCCAGAACCGCAGGATGGAAAAGCTGTAGGAACGGTCTTTATTGCCTGCGTATGGGGCAAGAAGCGCGTCGTTGAGGAGCTTTCCTTGTCCGGAACGCGCAATGAAATCCGTTCCTTGACCGTCCATGCCGCCCTGCGGATGCTGGCATCTGCAGTTTCTTGAGCATTCTGAAACATTCTGGGAATAAAACTGTCGTAACCTAAGTTGATACAAGCAGACTCACATCTGGTTTTCAGGTTTCTGGAGCTAGCATGGGGTTATAGATGTAGAGGAACTTTTATAGTTCACCAGCGTAGGGAGGCACCATGATTCTTGTTCGACAGGAAATCGGCGATGTTCTGCGCGACTACCGCCTGCAGAAAGGTCGCACGTTGCGACAGGTTGCAAGCAAGGCCAGCGTGGCACTCGGTTACTTGAGCGAGGTTGAACGTGGCCAAAAGGAAGCAAGCTCAGAAATTCTTGCTGCTGTAGCAGATGCTCTGGACACCCCCATCTCGCAGATCATGCGTGAAGTAGGGGACCGTCTTGCTGTGATCGAAGGAATCGAACCTATTCGTGCGATTCCCGACACTGTTCCTGACGAGTTCGTCAACGACTTCGCTGCAACACGCTAGAAGCGTTCGTGCGCCTCAGCGAATTTTGGCGTGCCGTCTCGGATGAGTTCGGTGAGGCTTATGGCCGTGTTCTGGTCAATGATTTAGTGCTGTCCGAATTAGAGTCAGTTACCTCCGCGGAAGCCTTGCGTAAGGGTATCCCCGCGCGAAACGTGTGGCTTGCTCTGGTCAAAGCTGTCGATGTTCCTGAGTCCCGCTGGTATGGCGTGGGTCTGCCGGAGCCCAAGAAGTAATTTTCAACACGCCGACATTTGTTCGAATATGTATTCGAAAACGGCTAGTCTCCTACACATGCACTTGTTTGCACGTGTTATCCACGGAGAATCACCTCTGGCGCTCAATGTCAGTGGCTTCTCTTACGGTGAAACACGTCCATATAGGAGCATGCGCCTTGTCGTAAGCGCCCCGCAGCGCCCGTCCCGCCTTCATCGGCCGGCCGGTAGCGGAGGAGTAGCACGGCAGCCGATAGGCGAATCACCCTCGATAAGTAAAGGAGACGGCCATGGCATCTGCCGCTGACCGCGAAAAAGCACTAGAAACAGCACTAGCCCAGATCGACCGCCAGTTTGGTAAGGGTTCCGTCATGCGCCTGGGAAGCGACGAGCGCGCTCCCGTCGAGGTGATTCCGACAGGCTCCATCGCATTGGATGTTGCTCTCGGCATTGGCGGACTTCCCCGTGGCCGCATCGTAGAGATCTACGGTCCTGAGTCCTCGGGTAAGACCACACTCACTCTTCACGCGATTGCTAACGTCCAGAAGCAGGGCGGCATTGCTGCCTTCATCGACGCTGAGCACGCACTTGACCCCGACTACGCCAAGAAGCTCGGTGTCGACATTGACGCACTGCTGGTGTCACAGCCTGACACAGGTGAGCAAGCGCTCGAAATTGCCGACATGCTCGTTCGTTCCGGTTCTATCGACCTCGTTGTCATTGACTCGGTTGCCGCTCTAGTTCCCCGCGCTGAAATTGAAGGTGAAATGGGAGACACCCACGTGGGCCTCCAGGCACGTCTGATGTCTCAGGCGCTGCGTAAGCTCACCGGTGGCCTCAACTCGACCAACACCACCATGATCTTCATCAACCAGCTGCGCGAGAAGATCGGTGTCTTCTTCGGAAGCCCCGAGACCACCGCTGGTGGTAAGGCACTGAAGTTCTACGCGTCAGTTCGCTTGGACATTCGTCGCATTGAGACCCTCAAGGATGGCACTGACGCAGTGGGTAACCGTACCCGCGTCAAGGTCGTCAAGAACAAGATGGCACCCCCCTTCAAGCAGGCAGAGTTCGACATCCTCTATGGAACCGGTATCTCTCGCGAAGGTAGCCTGATTGACTTTGGTGTCGATCACGGCATCGTCAAGAAGTCGGGTGCCTGGTACACCTACGAAGCAGATCAGCTTGGTCAAGGTAAGGAAAACTCTCGTAACTTCCTCATCCAGAACCCTGCTGTTGCCCTCGAGATTGAGCAGAAGATTCTGGCCAAGCTCGGTGTGGGTGCCGCAGCAGCTGAAGCTGCTGCCATTGAAGCTGCTGCAACTGCTGTAGAGGTCGAACCAGACTTCGAGGCAGTTGAAGAGGTTCGTAAGGGAGCCTGAGCTTCGTGACGAACGTCACTTTTCTGCCCTGGGTTGATCCAGAAAGCAGTCACATCGCTGCCTCGCCTGAAATATCAGGCGAGGCAGTAGGGGATGCTGCAGAAGTTCCTGCCGGAGTCCAGCGACTGAGCCGTGTCATGTTCACCGAGGTGGAAGACGTTGTTGAGGATGAAGAAGAATCAGTGGCGGCGCTGGATCTTGATGCACTCGAGCAGACACTTTTACGGAAACTCCACACCCACGATATGTCGGTGCACGAAGTAATGACCTGGTTGCGTTCCAAAGATGCAGCCGAAGGCGATGCTGCTGAACTTGTAGCCAAGTTTGAGCGACTGAATTACCTCAATGATGAACGCTTAGCTCGGGAACTAGTGTCTCGACTCAGTGAGCGCAAGGGCAAGAGTAAGAGCGTCATTGCGAGAGAGCTTCGACAACGAGGTATTTCCTCGTCAGCTGTGGATGAAGCGCTCGAGGCAATCGATGACGACGACGAACTTTCGAAAGCAACGGAGCTAGCTCTGCAACGCGTGCGCCAGTTCAGCAAGCTCGATGATGCGACCGCAGAACGCCGTCTGGTGGGTTTTCTTTCTCGTCGTGGATATTCGGGTCAAACTGTCCGCGAGGCGTGCAGAGAGGCGCTTGCTTCGAGGAATTAGGCTAAGTCCGTGCTCAATGACTTCCTCAACAGCCCCTATGCAATTGCTGCAGCTTTGCTGGTGATCATTGCGTACATCACATGGGGCTATCGCCGCAGAAAGTAGTGCACTCAACATGTTTGACGTAGAACCCGCAGAAGAGCCAAAACCTGCCAAACCTTTGACAGAGAAGCAGATTGCGGCCCGTGCTCGCACGAAGAAAATGAATGTCGTTGCCGTCATCATTTGTGCAAGCCTGTGTTTCGTATTGGGCGTTATTTCAGCAGTGCTGCCAGCAGGCGTCTCCACACCATGGATGTTCGCGAGTTATGCCGCTGGATATGTCGGCGTTTTATGGGCACTTGCTGGATTGTGGTCTCATTACATGGGTCCCAACGCACCGAAATAATCGGTGCCTTTCGGCGCGTAAACTTATGGGGTTATGACCAGCCCAAGTGAAGCCCCCACACTCATCCCCGCCTCCTCTGCGGCAATAGATGAAACCGGGCGTCAGCGCACCTATGAAGTGCGCACTTTTGGGTGCCAAATGAACGTTCACGACAGTGAACGTCTAGCTGGAGCCATGGAAGCTGCTGGCTATGTGAAGTTTGAGTTTGCTGCGGAGGCTGAACAAGATCCCGACATGAAGCGCAGTGCAAGTTCTGCTCAACCAGATGTTGTTGTCATCAACACCTGTGCTGTTCGTGAAAATGCCGATAACAAGCTCTACGGAAACCTCGGTCACTTGGCCCGCGTGAAAGAAAAGCACAAGGATCTGCAGATTGCTGTGGGTGGCTGTCTCGCTCAGAAAGACCAAGCACTTCTGTTGAAGAAAGCTCCTTGGGTTGATGTGGTGTTTGGAACCCACAACATGGGTTCTTTGCCGAGCTTGCTCGAACGTTCTCGCCACAACCACAAGGCAGAGATTGAAATCCTCGAGTCTTTGGAAACTTTCCCTTCTACTCTTCCCACTAAGCGTGATTCGACCTATTCCGGTTGGGTGTCCATCTCGGTGGGATGCAACAACACCTGCACGTTCTGCATTGTCCCTAGCCTGCGCGGAAAAGAACGCGATCGTCGACCTGGCGAAGTGCTCAACGAAGTCAAGGCACTTGTGGACCAGGGCGCCATTGAAGTTACTCTGCTGGGCCAGAACGTCAACACCTACGGTGTTGAGTTCGGCGATAAGGGTGCATTTGCCAAGCTTTTGCGGGCTTGTGGTGAGATCGAAGGCCTGGAGCGTGTGCGCTTCACAAGCCCACACCCTGCTGCGTTCACGGACGATGTGATCGCAGCCATGGCAGAAACACACAACGTCATGCCTCAGCTCCACATGCCACTGCAATCAGGTTCAGACAGCGTGCTCAAGGCCATGCGTCGCAGCTACCGCAGCGAGAAGTTCTTAGGAATTCTCCAGCGTGTTCGTGATGCAATGCCACACGCGGCAATCAGCACCGACATCATTGTGGGATTCCCCGGCGAAACAGAAGAAGACTTCGAAGAAACCATGCGAGTAGTTGCGGAAGCTCGCTTCGCAACCGCCTTCACTTTCCAGTACTCGAAGCGTCCTGGAACTCCTGCAGCAGAGATGGATAATCAAATCCCCAAGGCAGTTGTTCAGGAGCGCTATGAGCGTCTCCTCAAGTTCCAGAACGACATTGCGTGGCAGGAAAACAAGGCACAAATTGGCCGTGAAGTTCATGTCTTGGTTGCCAATGGTGAAGGTCGTAAGGACAGCGCAACTGAGCGCATGAGCGGCCGTGCTGAAGATTCTCGTCTGGTTCACTTTGAAGTGACTCCGGGAAGTGAAACACCACGTCCTGGTGACATCGTGACGGTAACCATCACGGAAGTAGCACCGTTCCACTTACTCGCTGATGACCCCACAGGTGCACCGCTGAAGATTCGCCGCACCATTGCCGGAGATGCCTGGGATCGCGAACAGGCTGAAAGCTGCGGTGTTCCTAGTACAGGGGGAGCGAAGAACCTGGGCTCCACCTCGATACCTGTTGTGGGATTAGGTATGCCCAGCTTGCGTGTTTCGACCGCACCGATCTACGACCTCGACGACGGACAGCGCTAGCGTGAGCGAGAAAACCCAGATCCTCGCGATCGTGGGAGCGACGGGAACAGGAAAGTCGGACCTGTCCTTAGATGTTGCAGAAGCATTAATTGCCCAGGGCCACGGTGTTGAAATCGTCAATGCCGACGCCATGCAGCTTTATGTGGGAATGGATATTGGCACCGCCAAGCTTCCTGTTTCAGAGCGTCGAGGAATACCTCACCACATGTTTGATGTGTTGGGCGTCACCGATGAAGCCGCTGTAGCCGACTACCAGGCTCAGGCACGTGCTGTGATTTCAGAAATCAATGATCGTGGACATCTCGCCATCTTGGTGGGTGGATCTGGACTCTATGTCAGCAGTGTTCTCTTTGATTTTGAATTTCCTGGTCATGACGATGTCATCCGTGAGCGACTTGAAAAGGAATTGGAAGAGTTGGGACCAGGCGTTCTCTTTCAACGCCTCAAGGAGCTCGCTCCCGAAGCTGCCGAACGCATCGATCAGCAAAACTCGAGGCGGGTCGTTCGAGCTTTGGAAGTTCTTGAAGTGACCGGCAGCACAGCGGGGCTGGGAACATTGCCCGAAGAAGCTGTGTATTGGAAACCCACAGTCATCGTTGGCCTCGCTGAAGAGCGCGAGGTGCTTGTTGAGCGGCTAGACCGCCGCGTTGAAAAGATGTGGCACGACGGACTTCTTGAAGAAGTTCAGGGCCTGATTCCTCAAGGTATTGAACAAGGCATCACTGCCCGCAGGGCAATCGGTTATGCGCAGGCATTGGCTGAGCTCTCAGGTGAGATGACTGAAGCCGAGGCAATTGAGGAAACTCAGGCAATTACTCGACGCTATGCACGGCGTCAGGTGAGCTGGTTTAAGCGGTATGCAGATCTCACTTGGCTTCCTGCGGGACATCGAGACAACGTCTCTCAGGTGATCTCCCAGCTAAGCCTTTAAGCTGGAGACATGGCTATCTCGCTGCACTTCACCAAAGGTCACGGAACCGGCAACGATTTCGTGCTCTATAGCGACCCTGAGGGTGAACTTCCGCTCACCCCAAGCCAGATAGCGGCACTGTGTGACCGTCACTTCGGAATTGGTGCAGACGGCGTCATTCGTGCAGTGAAGAGCAGCAAGCTCAACCGCAAGCACGAACCAGGCCAGGTCGTTGTGGATCCTGCCGGGGCTGCTGCGCTCGCTGAAGATTCTGCTGCCGAGTGGTTTATGGACTACTACAACTCAGATGGTTCTCTCTCTGAGATGTGTGGCAACGGCATTCGTGTTTATGCCAAATATTTACTCGAGACCGGGCTTGCTTCCATCAACCGCGGTGAAACCCTTGCCATTGGCACACGTGCCGGCGTTCGTGACCTCACCGCACAAGGAACACAGTTCCAGGTCGATATGGGCCGCTGGAGCTTTGATGGGGGAGAACCCGTCGTGAAGGTGGCCGGTGTTCCCGTTGCTCGCCCTGGTGTGGGCATTAACGTGGGGAACCCTCACGTCATCGCTGCTTTTGCAGATGATGCTGAGCTTGATGCTGCTGACCTCAGTTCAGCACCTCGACTTGAACCAGAACTTCCTGAAGGTGCGAATGTGGAGCTCGTTGTTCCTCACGACCCACTGGTGAAAGATGGCGTCGGTCACATTCGCATGCGTGTGCACGAGCGCGGCTCAGGGGAAACCTTGTCGTGCGGCACGGGTGTCGTGGCAGCTGCGCTGGCTACACGTCACTGGGCTGGTGAAGGTGCACCCCACAACTGGCGTGTAGATGTTCCTGGCGGAACGTTGGCTGTTCGTATGTTCCCCACAGAAGAAGGGGAGCATGTCGCACTCTCAGGCCCAGCAGAGCTTGTTTACACCGGAACAGTAGAACTGGCCTAAAACACCATGAAAACCTCTCACAAGGCCATCCTGAGCCTTTCTGTTGCTTCTATTGCCGTGTTGACGCTTGCGGGTTGCGACCAGATTCCTAGCCTTGATGTCAATGATCAGGCAGCCAACAAAGCTGCATGCGAGGCTGTGGGCAAAACCTGGGACACACTCAACTCAGCCCTGAGCTCTGGAGATATTGCTGGATTGCCACTGGCCTTCATCAATGTTCCTGGACAGCTAGATACCGTGTTGAGTCAGGCAAAAGATAAGCAGCTCACCGAAGCTCTTGCTGAACTCAAGAAGAACGCACAATCAGTGGTTGAAGGGAATCAACCAGATGTGGCGGGCTTTATTGCCTCGGGTATGGGCATCTCAGCTCGGTGCGCCATTTTGGGCGCAACGGTGAACTTGGAACTGCCCCAACTTCCTTAGTTCGTTCGCACTACCTTGATGATGCGGAATCCCTTGCGGGTGTCCTCACGTGTGACCGTGTGAGTGTCAGCGAACTGAGTTCCTAACCACTTCTCGAACGAGTCAGCGCCCAAGTGCTTCGCCACAACCAAATAGGCCTCACCAGACACATTGAGTCTGGGTAGCCAGGTGTTCATGATCTCGTGGAGTTCTGACTTTCCCACGCGAATGGGAGGGTTAGACCAGATGAGGTCAAACCTCAGTGCGGCATCTAGCGAATCGGGCAGACCAACAGTGATGTTTGCTAGGCCTAAACGTGCGGCATTCCTGCGAGTGAGCTCAAGAGCACGCTCATTGACGTCAACGGCATAAACCGAGGCTTCAGGAGCTTCCAGTGCCAAGGTCAGTGCCATGGGTCCCCAGCCGCAGCCCACATCAAGGAAATGACCAGTGCTGGGCGGAGTGGGGACGCTGTATAGGAGCTGTTCCGTTCCAGCATCGATGTGATCGGGGCTGAAAATACCGCCAGCAGTTTCCACGGCGTAATCACCGTGCGACAAGCGCACGGCAATCTCAGTACTGCGGAACTCTCCTGCGGGCTGTGCCGAGAAGTAGTGCTCGGTGTTCTTCTCGGTCATAACTTCAGGCTAGTTGACCGTGACGTTCCATGAACCGTCAGCCTTGATGGTGACGACCGATGGACCTGCGGAGATGGGGCCGCGCTGATCAACCATGGTGGGGGAGTTCACCAAGGTGAGTGCAGGAGTAGTTGGTCCGAAGAACTGGGTCACAACAATTCCCTGGTCAGGAACAAAGGTCTGTGCGTGAAGGGTTGCTGCGGCACCTGCGTAGAGGTACACAACATCACCGCTCGTGGAACTTGGTGCAGACAGGGGGCCCTGCGGGGCAGTAGAGACTGGCGAAATAAGAACAGACCATGTCACTTCGTTTGCTGTAGTGATCTTGAGCGCGCCAGCGGTGTTGTTACCGTATCCGGCAAGACCAAATGCGACTGTTCCGTTGTAGGTTCCAGGACTCGTCACGATGGTGTCAATCACGGTGACGTTGTCTGTTGCGAGTACTTCAACCAGGAAAGGAACATCGTTGAGGTTCGTGGAGTCAATCTTGACCACACCTGCGGTGATGTTGTTTCCGAAGTCCACGACCTTCGTGCCGGTCTGGTTGGTGCGGCTCACGGGTGTGAACGTGCCATAGGCCTTGTCTGCCCAGGCAGTTACAGGAACAACAGTAGGGCTTGGTGTGGGTGTGGGGCTCGCGGTCTTGGTAGGCGTAGGAGTCGCCGTGGGGGTAACCGTGGGCGTCGGAGTCTTGGTGGGTGTTGCTGTGGGGTGTGGGGTGGGGGTCACCGTCGGGATGCCCGAATTGGTGGGGTCTGGCTTAGGTGTTCCGTTCGCAACAGCAACAAAGGTCACCAAAGCAATCACGATGACGGCAGCGAGAACGCTGACGATGATCCAGGGAAGCTTGGAAGCTGAGCGTGCTGGATTGCTGGGTGTAGACACAAGAACTCCTCATAGAAATGGTCTGCGTAGTGACGCAGACCGTACCAAGAGTTTATCGCGTACGAGCAGGCTCCTCAACGGTGGGGCCAGAGCACCCCTTGGTGGGGCAACCATCATCAGGCGCTCCCGGATACATCATGCACCCGCCTAGGACAATCTCTCCCCGTGCGACCTGTTCAAAGGCGTCCGGTGCGGGAAAGCCATAGACAATCGGCACGAGTCCAGCACCACAGTGAGGACATGTGGCTGTAGAAGTTGTCATGGCCTCACACTACTTGGCTCAAGCTGGGAATGATTCACAGCCAGTGGCGATATCTTTGAAGCAATGACTACTGAGTCCTCTGACGACATCGTTGACCGCGTTCTCTCCCGTGCTGCGGAGAAAACTGACCGGGCACGTGTTTCCGTGTTTTCTTCCGGCAAAGCTCAAGCGCTCGATGACTCTTCTGGCAGTGATCATGACCGCAGTTTTGATGGTGAACAGCAAGATCTTGCGGACCGAATTTCTCTGCGTCGTGTGCAGGGCCTTTCCACTGAACTCGAAGACGTCACCGAGGTTGAATACCGCCAGGTTCGTTTAGAAAACGTTGTCCTCATTGGTGTCTACCCCAAGGGGCAGGTTGAAGACGGCGAGAACTCCATGCGTGAACTTGCGGCATTGTGTGAAACGGCGGGTGCTCAGGTTCTTGATGGTGTGATGCAGATGCGACCCATGCCGGATCCTGCAACCTATCTCGGTCGAGGAAAGACCCAGGAACTTCGTGACCTCGTTGCCGCACTGGGCGCAGACACCGTCGTGGCAGATACGGAGCTGTCTCCTTCCCAGCGCCGTGCTTTGGAAGACGAAGTGAAGGTGAAGGTCATTGACCGCACCGCGGTCATTTTGGATATCTTTAGCCAGCACGCCAAGAGTCGTGAGGGTAAAGCTCAGGTCGAGCTAGCTCAGATGCAATACATGCTTCCCCGTCTGCGCGGTTGGGGTGAGTCGATGTCCCGCCAGGCTGGTGGCCAGGTGGGTAGCGGCGGTGCCGGTATGGGTTCCCGAGGTCCCGGTGAAACCAAGATTGAACTGGACCGCCGCCGCATCAACACGCGTATGGCCAAACTGCGCAAACAAATCGAAGCGATGAAGCCCGCTCGTGACACCAAACGAGCTAATCGCAAGCGCAACTCTATTCCATCAGTAGCTATTACGGGATATACCAATGCGGGTAAGTCTTCTTTGCTCAACCGCATCACCCGGGCAGGTGTTCTCGTTGAGAATGCGTTGTTCGCAACGCTGGATGCCACGGTTCGCCAAGCGCAGACCGAAGACGGACGAAACTACACGCTCGTCGACACCGTGGGCTTTGTTCGCAACCTGCCTCACCAGCTCGTGGAAGCATTCCGCTCCACCATTGAAGAAGTAGCGGATGCAGATCTGATTGTCCACGTCGTGGATGCCTCGCATCCAGACCCTGCATCGCAGATTCGCACCGTGCGCGATGTCATTGGGGAAGCTGAAGCCTCCGATATTCCAGAACAAATCGTTTTCAACAAGTGCGACCTTATTGATGACAACACCCGCTTGTTACTTCGCGGGCTTGAACCCTCTGCCATCTTTGCCTCCGCGCGAACGGGTGAAGGTATTGACGAGGTTCTTCAGGTCATTGCTGAACGCATTCCAACACCTGATGTTCCCTTGAACTTGCTTGTTCCTTATGAGCGCGGAGATGTCGTCTCCTCGTTGCATGCCAAGGCCGTGGTTGATTCCACCGACTACGAAGAAGGCGGCACTCGCATGCATGTGCGCGTCAAGCACGCAGATCTTCCCCAGTTTGAGGAATTTGTCTCTGCCTAGTTAGAGAACTTTGAACTCGGTGAGCTGGGCAGCAAGGCCAGCCCCATCGGGGGCATAAACCCACGGTGCATCGCCTGCCTGAATGTGTTCCTCGGCTTTTTTGCGACCACCGGCAAGCACAGCTTCACCATTAGAAAGCTGGCGTATGGCCACGGCTTTGACATTGCCGGGGAATTCTTTTTCAAACTCGGCATAGATGGACTCATCGTGTTGCCCATCATCGCCCACAAGAATCCATTTGATCTTGGGCAACTCTGAAGCCAAACGGCGCAACTGGGTCTCTTTGTGAGCACGACCGGAACGGAACATGCGGTCGTGAGTGGGGCCCCAGTCGGTCAGGAGCAATGTTCCCTGCGGGTACAGATTACGTCCGAGGAATCGGCGCAGTGTGGGGGCAACATTCCATGCGCCCGTGGAGAGATAGACCACGGGCATATCTTCTTGAATATCTGCGACGCGGGAGAGGAACACAGCCATACCGGGGGTTGGAACGCGAGCATGTTCGTCCAGCACAAACGAGTTCCAGGCCGCCAAGAAGGGTCTGGGAAGTGCAGTGACCATGACCGTGTCATCAACGTCTGAAACCAGTCCCACTGTGGCCTTGGGCGAAATGACATGAATGGTTGATTCAGTGACATCAGAGCCTTCTGCCTGGATCTGCACGGTGTGCATTCCGGGGGAGAGCTTCATCGGGATTTGCACGTCCACCACACCGCCACGGTCTGCCTTCACGACGGTGTCTACGCCGTTGATGGTGATGGTGACAGTGACGTCGTTGATGGGCACGGCGGTGAATGAGCGCCAGCCGCGCACGCTCTCAGAACGCTTCTGCATTTTGCGTGCAGCTCGAGAACCGGGGCGGGGGTTACGGGTCAACAGAACTCGAGAAAGTACACGAACCCACTCGGTTGATCCATAGCCGGGATAGGGAACAACAGTGACGGCGTAGCCTCGCTTGCGTGCACGCTTTTCTCGGTAGGCGTGAAAGCGGTCCTCGATGCGGGCTGCGCGGTGCATGACATCTTGCGTCAGCTCCGCAGCGCTCGTAGGTTTACTCGACTTCACGTCACTCAGTTTGTCAGAGTTTAGGAACCCAGAGGGTTCTCAACCGTGCTGGGGTCATGATCAGCGGGTTCTTCCATGTACTTCTCTTGGGTCTTTTCGACGCGCTTCTTTATGAGGGAGACCACAACGATGAATGCGATGACGATGCCGATGAAGAGGAAACCTGCCCAGTCGTATTTGGCAGCGAACGCTTCGTACTGGTCTTTCAGCACAGCCGCCAACGTGACGTAGACAAAGGTCCAGATCACACACGCTGCAGATGTCCAGGCAATGAAGGTGCGGTATTTCATCTTTGTCATGCCGACAGTCAGGGGAATGAGTGAGTGAAGGATGGGGAGGAATCTGCTCAAGAACACCGCGATGCCACCACGACGGTCAATGTAGTTTTCTGCCTGTTCCCAGCGGTGGGGTCCGAGTTTTCTTCCCAGCCACGAACGGCGAATGTGGGGACCAAAGTACTTGCCCACAAAGAACCCAATGGTTTCGCCGGTGAGTGATCCCACAATCACCATGACAATCATGAAGATGTATTCCTGCAGGTTCGTAATGGCCGTGCTGGAAATCAAAACAACGGTGTCACCGGGGATAACCAAGCCCACCAGGAACGAAGTCTCCAACATGATGAACAGCGAAGAAAGCAGTGTTCGTGTGACGGGATCAACCGAAGCGACAGCGGACAAGATGTTGTTGATGATCTCGTTCATCAGGCCTCCGGCAATTCTTCAGCGAGAAGGTCATATTGCTGGCGCCAATGCGCCAGTCTTTCTTCGTTCACACTCAACGATGGGCCATTAACCCAAGAAACTGCTGAACGTATGCCGTGAAGAGCATTCACAGCATAGAGTTCAACTCCCTCAAGATCTGCAGGCGTTGCCCAGGTTTCGCTGACGCTGAAGCCGCCTTGGGCAGCAAGTTCACGCACCACAGCAACACTCACGCTATTCACCCGCAGTGCTTCTGCGGGAGGCAGGTGAAGGCCGCCTTCGGTGAACCAAATCAGGCAGGTTGTGGATCCGTCCACAACCCGACCCTGCGCATCCAGGATGACTGCATCGTCTGCACCTTGAGTCTGCGCTTCAGCGCGCAAAGCATTGAGGGCGGGGATATCTGGTCCCTTGATGGTTGGTTCAACACGGGGGTCGAGAGACGCGGTGGCGAGCACGATGGTCTCGTGTAGTTCAGGAGCAGGACGTATGTGAAGTTCCAGTTCCCCACGCTCGGTCAGGTCAATGCGAGGAAAGAGTTTCCCAGTGCGGGGAAGTGAAGCTGTGACCGCAGAAAGAAAATCATCCAGTGGACGGACTAATCCTTGGAATTCTGCAGAGGCAGCAAAACGGTCAAGGTGGCGCTGATACGCCACAACCTTTCCGTCATTCAGAAGGAAAGAGTCTGCGACATAGAGGGGTATTTCTGGCGCGCCCGTGACGTCAACAAGTTCACTGCCATTCCAGCGAAAACGTAAGACATCCACAGCCCTAGGCTAGTACGGTGACCAGGCAAGTTCAGCGCGTAAGGATGTCGCAGTGGGTAGACCCTGCTGCTGTCTACGCTGCGCTGGCAGAAGGTGAACCACGCGCCGTCTGGCTTGATGCTGGCCCCCACGCCACTGCCGGCTTGTCCTATGTCTCCATACCCACAAAAAAATCCCTCCACGAAAACGTGGACGAGGGGGATGTCACCATCTTTGAGCGTCTGCGCTCAGCAGTGGAACATGATTCGACAGTAGACACCTCGGCAGTCCGAGAGGACGGATTTGCCCTGGGTTGGGTGGGATGGCTGGGTTATGAACTCGCAGCACACACCACCGGAGTCCCTACTGCTCAGGCACGAACCCCAGATGCCCTGTTTGTCTATGTGGATTGGGCCCTGGAGTTTGATCACGAGCTTCACACCCTCGATCTCTTGGTACTCGGGGACGATGATGCACTTCAGTCCAGGCTCACTGCTGTAGAAGAGGTATTGAGTACTGCAGATACTCCTGAAGTAGATGTCGCCGTCACGGCGCAGGCAGCTGCCGTGTCCTGGCGCCACAACCCTCAGGACTATCAATCTCTGGTCCAGCGCTGCCTCGACGCTATTACGGCAGGTGATGCCTATCAGCTTTGCCTGACCAACGAAGTGAAGGTTGCGGGAACTTTCGATCCCTTGGAGGTCTATCTGCGCCTGCGTGAGGCTAATCCCAGCCACCACGGAGGTCTCATTGTGGTGGATGACATTGCGTTGCTCTCCAGTAGCCCGGAAGTCTTCTTGTCTGTTGATTCTGATGGTCACCTCACCACCAAGCCCATCAAGGGAACCAGGCGCCGAGGTGACAATATTGCTCTGGATACCGCGCTCGCAGAAGAACTGCTGGCTAGTGAGAAAGAACGTGCAGAGAACCTCATGATTGTGGATCTCATGCGTAATGACGTGGGCAGAGTTGCACAGCTCGGCACAGTGCAGGTGGATTCACTTCTGGAAGTGGAAACCTACGAACACGTTCACCAACTGGTTTCTACTGTTTCTGCAGACTTGGCCCACGGCCTGACTGCAGTTGATGCTCTGGAAGCGTGCTTCCCCGCGGGGTCGATGACCGGGGCTCCCAAAATCAGCGCCATGACGATCCTGCACGGTTTGGAGCAGGGGCCTCGAGGTATCTACTCGGGCGCCTTTGGCTATCTGGGCATTGATGGCGCAGCAAATCTGGCCATGGTGATTCGCAGCATTGTGCTGACGCCTGAAGGTGCCTCTATTGGCACCGGTGGTGGCATCACCAGTGGTTCTGAGCCACAAGCAGAACTTGAAGAAACCTGGGTCAAGGTGGCACCGCTGCTCAGGGCACTAGGGGTCTCTCCAAGCGAGTATTCTTAGAAGGATGTCTGAGAACGAGGGCGCGACCTATAACTTCGCGGAAATTCAAGAAAAATGGCTTCCTATCTGGGACGAGATCCAGCCATTCCGCTCTGACGACCCCACAGATGAGCGTCCACGCAAGTATGTGCTCGACATGTTCCCTTACCCCTCCGGTGACCTGCACATGGGTCACGCTGAGGCCTATGCCCTCGGTGACGTGATTGCCCGTTACTGGCGCCACCGTGACCACAATGTTCTTCACCCCATTGGCTGGGACTCGTTCGGTCTGCCTGCTGAGAACGCGGCAATCAAGCGCGGACTGAACCCTGTCACCTGGACCTACGACAACATCGATCAGCAGAAGCGCTCCATGCGTCGCTATGCCACCAGCTTTGACTGGTCACGCGTCATTCACACCTCAGACCCTGAGTATTACAAGTGGAACCAGTGGTTGTTCCTGCAGATGTATAAAAAGGGTCTGGCGTATCGCAAGGACAGCTGGGTCAACTGGGACCCCGTAGACCAGACCGTTCTGGCCAACGAGCAGGTGATGCCTGATGGCACCTCGGAGCGCTCTGGCGCCATCGTGGTGAAGAAGAAGCTCACCCAGTGGTACTTCCGCATCACCGATTACGCAGATCGTCTTCTCGATGACCTCGACACCCTCGAGGGTCAGTGGCCTGCCAAGGTGCTCACCATGCAGCGCAACTGGATTGGTCGCTCCATCGGTGCTGACGTTGACTTCGTGATCGAAGGCCGCGAGCAGCCTGTCACGGTCTTCACTACCCGCCCAGACACTCTTCACGGTGCAACATTTATGGTTGTTGCTCCTGATGCAGATTTAGCTTCTGAGCTGGCTGCTGGTGCAACTCCTGAGATTCAGGCTGCCTTTGCTGACTACCTCACCGAGGTTCAGAAGGCGACGGAAATTGAGCGCCAGGCAACCGATCGCCCCAAGACCGGTGTCTTCCTGGGGCGTTACGCCATCAACCCGGTCAATGGCGAACGCCTTCCTATCTGGGCTGCAGACTACGTTCTGGCTGACTACGGCCACGGTGCTGTGATGGCAGTTCCTGCTCACGACCAGCGCGACCTCGACTTTGCTCGTGCATATGACTTGCCCATCAAGATCGTCGTGGATGTTCCTGCAGGAACAGACGAAGACGGCAACGTCATTGATAACAACCCTGCCGTGACCGGAATTGCCACCGGCGGCGAAGGAAAGCTCATCAACTCAGGAGAGCTGGATGGTCTCACCAAGAAGGATGCGATTGCCAAGGCAATCGAGATTCTTACTCAGCGTGGCACCGGTAAGGCAGCCAAGAACTTCCGTCTGCGCGACTGGCTCATCTCTCGTCAGCGTTACTGGGGAACTCCTATCCCCATCATCCACGCGGAAGATGGCACCGAGATTCCGGTTCCTGAAGACCAGCTCCCGGTTGTTCTTCCTCCCACTGAAGGTCTCAACCTTCAGCCCAAGGGTTCGTCACCACTTGGTGCTGCTGAAGACTGGGTAAACGTCCCCAACCCGATTGATGGCAGCCCTGCTCGTCGCGACCCCGACACCATGGACACCTTCGTGGATAGCTCCTGGTACTTCCTGCGCTTCTTGTCGCCGAACGATGATACTCAGGCATTTGATCCTGCAGAAGCAAAGAAGTGGGCACCGGTTGACCAGTATGTCGGTGGTGTGACTCACGCCATTCTTCACCTGCTCTATGCCCGTTTCATCACCAAGGTTCTCTTCGACCTCGGCTTCATCGACTTTGAAGAGCCCTTCACTAACCTGCTCAACCAGGGCATGGTGCTCATGGAAGGCTCCGCAATGAGCAAGTCCAAGGGCAACATTGTGAAGCTCTCAGAACAGCTAGAAGAACACGGTGTGGATGCTGTGCGACTGACCATGGCCTTCGCTGGTCCTCCAGAGGACGACATTGACTGGGCAGATGTTTCTCCTGCCGCCAGCAACCGTTTCTTGGCTCGTGCCTGGCGTATTGCTCAGGATGTTTCCAGTGCTCCTGGTGTGGACTTCGCTGGGGGAGATAAGGCATTGCGCAAGGCAACCCATCACCTCCTTGCAGAAGCTCCAGGACTCATTGAGAGCTTCAAGTTCAACGTTCTCGTCGCACGCCTGATGGAACACGTCAACGTGACCCGCAAGGCCATTGACTCTGGTGTTGGTGCAGCTGATCCTGCTGTGCGCGAATCAGCAGAGACTATCGCCATGATGCTGGACCTCTACGCTCCTTACACCGCAGAAGACATGTGGGCAGCCCTTGGGCACAAACCTGCAGTTGCTCACGCTGTGTGGCCTGCGGCAGACCCAGCGCTACTGGTTCAGGACTCGGTGACCTGTGTAGTTCAGGTTGATGGCAAGGTGCGTGACCGTCTCGACGTTGCTCCAGATATTGCGGAAGCAGATCTCGAAGCACAGGCCCGTGAACTTGCCGGTGTTGTTCGAGCACTCGAAGGTCGCGAGATCGTCAACGTGATTGTGCGTGCACCCAAGATCGTGAGCATTGCCACCAAGCCTTCGGCTTAGTGATTTTTCTCTTCCGCGTTAGCGGTTAGAGATTGTGACGACGGCGCCGCGCTTCGCTTGGCTATCGCCTGCGGGGCTTTGGCTTCGAACTGCCTTGGCATCCCACAGTTCTTGGTCAACTTCGGTTGCAAAACCAAAGCCAGCTGCCTGGAGGACAGCAATTGCGTCCTTGATGGACTTTCCAACAACGTTGGGCACGGTAACCAGGTCAGGTCCCTTTGAAACGACGAGGGTCACATTTGTTCCCTTGGTGACAACACCTTCAGGAACTGCGAGTGAGATCACAGTGCCCTTAGCGACATCGCTGAATTCTTCATTGGTTGCACCGACCACGAGACCCGCATCTGTGAGCGCCTTTGTTGCATCGGCAACACTCAAGCCGTCAACGGGGGGAATAGCTCCGAGGGAGACGACGAACTGAACTTCGCCACCGACGGGATACTTCGCAGGCAAGGGCTGGCCCTTGCCATCAAGGGCTGCAATCACAGAACCCTTGGTAACATCTGCAGAGAATTGTTCAGCGGGGTCCTTGAGTTTGAAGCCCAACTCTTGTGACTTCTTCTTGGCATCTGCTTCCGTCATGCCAGCAAATGCAGGAGTGTCCACAATTTTGGGGCCCAGTGAGACCATGATCTTCACCGTTGCGCCACGTGTGATGGTACTTCCACCCTTGGGGTCAGTGTCAATGACCTTGCCCACGGCAACAGTGGAGTCGTTCGCTTCGACCACTTTGGCGGTAAAGCCAGCTTCTTCGACCAGCTTCTGAGCATCGGCGGGAGCCATTCCTGCAGTCGCAGGAATCGTGGCTAGGGAACCTGGGCCAGAGCTAAAGAACCAGCCAGCTGTGGCGCCCAGAACGGCTAGAACAATGGTGATGCCAAAAATCCAGAAGCCACGACTACGTCGTGTGGAGGAAATCTCCTTCAGGGCGGCCACGGGATTATCGATGGGGACCTTGCGGTTCAGGCCAGCGAGAGCTCCTGTGCCGATGGCCTGTGTCTCATCGTCAGAACCAATCAACATTCCGGCAGGCATAACCATGGTCTGCTGGGTTGAAAGGTCCTGGTAGCTCGAACCGGTGCGAATCACTTTCTCAGCTTGGAGAAGTTTGTCGAGCAGAATCCCTGCATTCTCAGGTCTGCCGTCGGGGGAGCGAGTAGTTGCCCACTCCACAATCTCATCAAGTTCGACTGGAATGGCTGGGTTGGAAGCTGAAGGGGCAGGGACCTTATCGTTGGCGTGTTGGTATGCCACAGCCATGGGCTGTTCACCCTTGAAGGGCTGCTCGCCGGTGAGCATTTCATACATCATGATGCCGATGGCATAGATGTCACTGCGGGCATCTGCGACACCACGAGTCAAGAGTTCGGGGGAGAGGTACGCGATGGTGCCGAGCAGCGCCTGACCGGATGCCGTGTTGGCAGTGGTTGCTCGAGCTAGACCGAAGTCACCGAGTTTGATGCGACCGTCATCAGCGAGCAGAACGTTCTCCGGCTTGAGGTCGCGGTGAACAATGCCTGACTCGTGCGCGGCGGCAAGGCCCTGCAGAACCGCATCCATGATGTCGACAGTTTGCTCTGGGGTGAGCTTGCCGTAGTCCTTGAGGAGATCGCGCAGAGTAATACCTGGCAGGTATTCCATCACCAGGTAGGCCATGTCTGAATCTTGACCTTGGTCAAAAACATTCACCACATTGGGATGTGCAAGCCTCGCTGCAGAGCGAGCTTCCTGGACGAAGCGTGCTTTGAATGCGCTGTCGTCAGCCAGGTGACCGTGCATAATCTTGACCGCAACCCGACGCTCGAGGCGAAGATCAGTGGCGAGATAGACGGTTGCCATGCCACCGCGGGCAATGCGCGACTTGACCTGGTATCTGCCGTCGATAAGACGACCGATCATGGGGTCTTCGGCGGCAATAGTCACAACGCGAGTCTATGTAAGAGAAGTGGGCAAAACGCTGAGAAACACCGGCGTTTTACGCGCTGGCAACAGCGGGCATGCTGCTCATCAGACCTGCGTCTGGAATTACGAGTCGTTGGCCGACAACGAGGCGGCTGGAACGGTCAAGACCGTTGGCCGTCATGATGGCACGTGGCTGCACACCATAGCTTCGAGCAATGGCTTCAAGAGTTTCACCAGAAGACACGTTGTGGCGGGTAATGCTTTCGCCTACTTCTGCAGATTCGGTACCACTAGTGGAGGCAGGGATGTTGAGCTGTTGGCCGGCGAACATCATGGTTTTCCAGCTCAAACCGTTAGCTGCGAGCAGTTCTGCAGAAGAGATTCCGTGAAGCTGAGCAATGCTCCGCAGGGTGTCTCCGGCAACCACGGTGTATTTATTTGCGCGAAGTACTGCAGCGGTGGAGTGCGTTACTGAACTCTGTTGGGGAGAGTTCCCCGCATTAGCTTTGGGAAGTTTGTCTACCTTGGGCAGTTGATCTGCCGAGGCGGACTGAGCCGTGAAGATCATGCTGGTTACTGCGGCGAGTGCAACAGGAATAGCGGCAATCTTCTTTATTTTGCGGGCTTTTGGAAGGGTCGCTGAGGAAAGCGCCTCATGGTTGGATCGATAGTTTCGACCGGACATGCACACACTCCTCTCCCCATTAAAAGATTCGCTCAGTCTCTACCTCAGCTTGAAGGTTAACGTGGAGTGAATTCGGCGTGTCGCAGTTTCGGTCTGGGTTCGCGCGGGGTGGCTACCTATGGCACGCTTATCTCGTGGCTAACGCAAAAACACCCCAGACCCAATGGCTGACAATCCCTGACCTCATGGAGGTCCTCGGGCTCAACCAAAGCCAGGTTCGTCGCCTCATAGAAGACAACATCCTTGCTGCCAAGCGAGTAGATGGTGTGCTCAAGGTTCCTGCGGACTTCATTCACGAAGGCGAGCCTCTGCCGGCACTACAGGGAACCATTGTTCTCCTGCGCGATGTGGGCTTCGACGGTGACGAGCTCGTTGATTGGCTCATCTCGGAAGAAGAAAGCCTCACAGTTTCTCCAGTAGACGCCCTTAAGGCAGGCCGCAAGGCAGAAGTGCGACGTATCGCACAAGCACTTCTCTAACGAGAAATGCTTAAGAAGCTCGTTGGGACACGAGCGCTGCCAGCTGAGTCAAGCCTTGAGTTGCAAGCTCACTAAATCCGGCAGAGGCGATCGCTTTCTGTGCCAACACAACCTGCTGCTCGATGACTTCTTCAAGCTTGTCCACGGCACCGGTGTTCGTCAGGGTTGCCTGCAGCATTGAGATTTGGCTGTCATCAAGATCTGAATCTCCCAACAGCTCATCCATCAAGCGAATAGCCGTGGCAGGAAGCTCTTGTTGAGCCAGAGCGATGAGAACTGTTCGCTTTCCCTCGCGCAGGTCGTCACCTGCAGGCTTGCCGGTGACGGCAGGGTCGCCAAAGACACCGAGAAGATCATCTCGCAGTTGGAAGGCGATACCCAGGGGTAAACCAATTGCTCGGAGAGACTCGAGCTGTTCAGGAGTGGCGCCACCGAGAGCTGCACCAATAACCAGGGGAGCCTCGATGGAGTACTTTGCTGACTTGTAGACAACCACACGCTGTGCCCGGGTGAGGGCATCCAGTTTGTCGATGACAGGCCAGGCACGTTCTTCGACAATGTCGAGATATTGGCCTGCGGTGACATCAATACGCATGCGGTCAAACTCAATACGAGAAGCGCGCACCGCGGGGCGGTTTGTTTCTGCCGCAATACCCGTGGAGAACAACTCATCGCTAAAAGCCAGCAGCAGGTCACCAAAGAGTAGGGCAGAAGAAGTACCGAAATCTTCGCTTGTGCCAGCCCAGCCAGATTCGCGGTGCAGCTTTTCAAAGCGACGGTGAGCTGAAGGAGCACCTCGACGAGTGTCGGACTTATCCATGATGTCGTCGTGAACCAGGGCGGCAGCGTGGAAAATCTCTAACGCGCTCGCCACATCGATGACGTGATCAGGAGTGGACTCGTTCTGAGTGCCATATCCCAGGAGTGCACAACGCGCACGGAAGCGCTTTCCGCCGCTGAGAAACTCCCGTGAAAACTCCAAGAATGGTTCCAAATCAGGGGAAACCTCACGCACAATGGATTCACGGTCAGTGATGAACTGGTCCAGACGAGTATTTACTCGCTCAACCCATGTGTCTTGGTCACGCATGCGCCTAGCCTATCTAGGCCAGCGCAGGTACACTGGGACTTCGAACACTTCTCACCATCAACCAAGGAGGAAACACATGCCACTGTCCGAGCATGAACAACGACTCCTGGATGAGATGGAGCGTAACCTCTATGGTCACGACGCAGATGTGACTTCGACCGCTTTCGTGGGAATGCCTCGTCCCAACTACCGCGCAATTGTGTTGGGTGTCCTCATCGCGCTCGCCGGTTTGGGTGGTTTGCTCGCTGGTGTCATGACCCACATGATTGTGATCGGCATCGTGGGATTTGTTCTTATGTTTGTTGGTGTACTTGTGGCTGCAAAGCCAGGTGCACCTGCCTCTCCGACGGACAAGAAGCCTCGCTCAGCTGGAAGCTCCTTCATGCAGCGCATGGAACAGCGTTGGGATGAGCGCGATGGTGGCCGCCTCTAGCTGATTCGCCGCCCACACTAACCGCCTTTCGGGGCGGTTTTTTTGTGTGCCCAAACCGATCCAGGTTAATCCCTTTGCCTCCATTTCCCTCCACCTACTTAAACCCTGTAAATTAGCGGATATCTCGACACGCCGACCAGAAAATATGGGTAATTTTTAAAACTTGTGGCTGGAAGTGGAGTAAAGTGGAGAAATCACCAACAAGGCCGGTTGTGAAAGGGGGTGACGCAGATGTTCTTAGGAACTCATTCACCCAAACTCGATGACAAGGGACGCGTCATCCTGCCCGCGAAATTCCGCAACGAACTGGCTGAGGGCATCGTGGTGACCCGCGGCCAAGAGAACTGCCTTTACGTCTTCAGCGCTGCTGAGTTCAACGACCTGCACGAGAAGATCCGCCAGGCACCTGTGACCAGCAAGTCAGCTCGTGACTTCCTGCGTGTATTCCTCTCAGGAGCCAGCTCTGAAACTCCAGATAGCCAGAACCGCATCACCCTCCCTGCCAACCTGCGTCAGTACGCCGGGCTAGACCGCGACCTCACCGTCATCGGTGCGGGTAACCGAGTAGAGATTTGGGACACCGAGGCCTGGAACACCTACCTCGCTGCCAACGAAGAAGCCTTCTCCAACACCACGGAGGAGGTGATTCCTGGACTCTTCTAGTCCTTAGGTTCTGACTCCCAGCCTGTGCACCCTGACTCCACTTCCCCGGATGCAGGTTGACCTGGATGGGGATCAGAATCTAGGGCCACATTCCAGACTCGTTATGACTCTCAACGACATTCACACCCCCGTACTCCTCGAACGCTGTGTCGAGCTTCTTGCTCCTGCACTCGAGAAGCCTGGTGCTGTACTGGTCGATGCCACCTTGGGTATGGGCGGCCACTCCGAAGCTTTCCTCACTCGCTTCCCTGAACTCACTCTCGTGGGTCTTGACCGTGACACTGACGCTCTGGCTATCGCCGGTGAGCGCCTGGCTCGCTTCGGTGACCGCGTTCACCTGGTCCACACCGTGTATGACGGTATCGCTGACGCGCTTGATGGCTTAGGTATAACTTCTGTTGACGGCATTCTGTTCGACCTCGGTGTTTCCTCATTGCAGCTTGACCGCGCAGAGCGTGGCTTTGCCTACTCACAGGATGCGCCGCTGGACATGCGCATGAACCAAACCGAGGGCATCACCGCCGCGGACGTCATCGCAACTTACAGCGAGCACGAACTGCGTAACATCTTCCACAAGTATGGAGATGAGAAGCTCTCTGCTCGCTATGCCAAGGCCATTGTGACCAACCGCGAGATCGAACCCATTACGCGTTCCGGTCAGCTCGTTCACATTCTGACTGTGGCAACCCCCGCAGCGCTCTCTCACTCCGGTCACCCCGCTAAGCGCGTCTTCCAGGCGTTGCGCATTGAAGTGAACCAGGAACTCTCTGTTCTCGAAACCGCGATTCCAGCGGCACTGGGCAAGTTGGCACTCGGTGGCCGCATCGTGGTCATGTCGTATCAATCCCTCGAAGATCGCATCGTCAAGGGATTCCTGCAGACCGGAGCTGCATCTTCAGCACCTGTTGGCCTTCCCGTCGAACTTGAACAGTTCAAGCCCGAACTCAAACTTCTCGTCCGTGGTGCAGAACTTGCTAGCGACGAAGAAAAAGCACGTAATCCTCGTGCCACGCCAGTACGTCTGCGTGCCGCCGAACGAATCAAGGTGGCGGCATGAGCACTCTGAACACCTCGCGTATTTCACGTCCCCAGGTTCGACCACAGATGGCGGCGAAGCCATCTGCTCGTCCTGCTGCACCTCAGCGCGGCGGCTCTACCCCAACCGTTCAGGGAAACTTGGCACTCAAGGCACGCACGTCAATCAACAAAGGCACGTCGTGGCGCCCCAGCATTCAGGTTGTCGCTACCCGTGCACAGCGCAAAGCACGTCCCCGTGTTTTTTACGCAATCGTCACCGTTGGTGTCATTTTCGGCATCATCATCTCGAACTTGCTGCTCTCCGTGGCAGTTGCATCGGGCGCCTATGAGATTGCTGCAATGCAGCAATCCAATAAGGAACTTGGTCGTAGTTACCAGACAATGAACCAGGATCTGGACCGCCTGTCGTCCCCTCAAAACTTGGCAGCCAACGCTGAAGCGCTCGGCATGGTCAACAACAGCACTCCTGTCTATCTGCGACTTTCTGATGGTGCCGTACTCGGAACCCCCGAGCCAGCTTCAGCAACTTCTGGCCTCATTGCAGGCGCCGAAGGTGCCGTCCCTAACTCTCTTCTGACTGGTGTGACTCTGGTTACTCAGAAAGAATCTGAAGCAAAGGCTGCAGCCGCGAAGAAGGCAGCTGCTGAGGCAGCAAAAGTAGCCCCCGTCACTGACAGCGCGCCTGCCGCTGCTGTTCCAGCTGGGCCGGTAACTTTGACCAACGGCCTTCCTAGCGTCACTACGCGCTAAGGACGTGCTAGCGGCTCAGAATCGCTCGTAAGGCTTAAGGAACAGTGTGAGAAAAAACCCCGTCACATTCCGCGCAACTGTTGTGCTGGCGTTTGTGGTGTTCCTGGTGAGCGTTTTCGTTATTCGCCTGATCGATATTCAGGTCATTGAAGCAGCTGCGCTGACGCAACAGTCAGTAGACAAGCGTTCAATCCCGACAACCGTCTATGCCAAGCGTGGCCAAATCACGGACAAGAACGGCATCGTTCTTGCTGACAGCGTGATGCGTTACAACGTCACGGTTTCGCCCAAAAACGCTAAAGACTTCCTGCGTCAAACAGATCGCTCAGAGGTGACGATTACTCCTCAGCAAGCGGCAATTGAAATTGGAACCCTGACCGGGCAGAAGCCCGAAGAGATTCTCAAAATCATTGCTGATGCCCTGGCCGAGAACCCGAAGTCTGACTTTGCCTATATCAAGAAGGCTGTTGATGTAGACACCTTCCGGGCACTCAACGCACTTGAAATTCCGTGGTTGTTCTTCGAACAGGCCCCTGGCCGCACCTATCCCAATGGTGCTGTCGCGGGTAACTTGCTGGGATTTGTTGGTGCCGATGGCCTCGCTCAGGCAGGTCTGGAAACTGGTTGGGACAGCTGTGTTGCCGGCATCAACGGTGAAGAAATGTATCAACGCGGTGCTGATGGTGTTCGCATTCCAGGCAGTACCGTTACGAGTGTGAAGAGCCAAAACGGTGGAACGCTCAAGCTCACCATTGACTCTGATTTACAGTGGTTTGTTCAGCAATCACTGGCCAAGCAGGTAGATAAGTATTCTGCCGCGTGGGGCATTGCCGTAGTTCAGGAAGCAAAAACCGGAAAGCTGCTTGCTGTTGCCGATTACCCGACACTCGATCCCAACAATGTGGATGCTACGGCAGATGCAAACCGTGGTTCACGCGCCTTCATGAGCCCCTATGAGCCCGGTTCAACCATGAAGCCCATCACGGCGTCCATGTTGATTGATACAGGTGTTGCCACACCTGAGACCCAAGTCTGGGACCCCTACTACATCAAGTTTCCTAACGGTGCTGAAGTTACTGATGCTGTGATGCACGGAACACTTCCTCTGACATTGACCGGTGTGATTGAGCAGTCCTCGAACGTGGGAATGTCCCAGCTCGGTGACACATTGGCACCAGATCAGCGCTATGACTACATGCTCAAGTTTGGGCTTTCATCCGTTTCGGCATCTGGTTACCCAGCCGAGTCCGCCGGTATTTTGGCTTCATCTGATGCGTGGGATAACCAAACTCACTACACCGTGACCTTTGGTCAGGGTGTGGCAACCACAGCAATACAGATGTCCAGCGCTTACCAGGCCATTGCCAACAATGGAAAGTTGATTCCTGCCACCTTGGTGGAAAGCTGCACCATGCCAGATGGCACTGTGGTCAAGCCTGACGTTCCTGAGACCACTCAGGTCATTAAGCCAGAGACAGCACGAACAACCATCGGCATGATGGAAAACTTCGTGACCAAGGGATGGATTACCAAAGAAGTCACCGTTCCTGGATACCGAGTTGCCATGAAGACAGGTACTGCGCAACAGCCTGACGGCGCTGGTGGTTATAAAGCTGAGTATGTGGTGTCGAACATGGGTATGATTCCTGCCGATGATCCGCAGTACGTCATCACGGTGGTCATTGCCGAGCCCAAAATTACATTTACATCAATGGTTGTCCCACCCGTGTTCAAAGCGATCGAGCAACAGGTGATTAAGCGCTATCGCATCAAGCCTTCTCAGGGTGAAGCGCCAGACTTCCCAATCCGCTTCTAAGGTCACGTCAGCAATAGACTTGAACCAAGGAAAGGTGGTGCACGAGTGGGTGCTTTTGTTGGGTCGTTAAGGCCTGAGCATCCTCAGCCACGTGCGCTGTCAGGTCTCGTCACAGAACTGGGACTCACCACCTCAGATCTTCTCGATGACATCGAAATATCGGGTATCACTCTCACCACCAAAGACGTTCGCCCAGGCGATGTCTTCGTTGGTATGCCCGGGGCCAAAATCCATGGGGCATCTTTCGCTGGCGCAGCCCGCGATGCAGGAGCAGTGGCGCTGCTCACTGATGCTGCAGGTGCTGACATTGCACACGAATGTGGTATTCCGATCGTGATTGTTCCTGAAGTTCGCGCATCCCTTGGACATATTGCGTCGTGGATTTATCGAAACCAGGATGTGGATGCCACCGTATTCGGCGTGACGGGCACAAACGGGAAAACCTCCGTCGTCTACATCCTGTCAGCTCTGCTGAAGCAACTCGGTGTCACGAATGGGTTGAGCTCCACAGCAGAACGCCGCATCGGAGATGTGGCCATGGTCAGCGGATTGACCACTCCAGAGTCAACTGAAGTGCACGCACTGTTAGCGCGCATGTGTGAATCGTCTGTGCGGGCTGTGTGTCTCGAGGTGTCTGCCCAAGCCATGACGCGTCACCGCGTCGACGGTATTCATTTCGATGTCGTGGGTTTCACCAACCTCAGTCACGATCACCTCGATGACTATGTGGACTTCGAGGACTACTACGCAGCTAAGGCTCAACTCTTCAACCCAGATATCGCCAGCAGAGGGGTTGTCACGGTTGACGACCCATGGGGTGTTCGCCTCGCTGAAGAGGCTCTTATTCCATTGACCACTGTGGCGACTATTCCCAACTCGGTTGGCTGGGATACAGCCCAGTGGAAGATGACTGTCACAGAGCAGACTCAGCGTGAGACCTCGTTTGTGCTGAGTGGCCCAGACGGCCGAGAACTGACAACGTCGGTTCCTTTGTTGGGCAGCTTCATGGCTTCTAACGCAGCTCTGGCCATTGTCATGCTGGTCGAGTCAGGTTTTGATTTAGAGCACATTGCACACGTGGTTAATGCCGCTGGCGGTATCCAGGTGGTTGTTCCTGGCCGCACCGAGATTGTCTCGGGGGAGTCCGGCCCTGTTTTCTATCTTGATTACGGTCACACTCCCGATGCCTTCTCGAGTTTGTTGACAGCAGTACGCGAGGTGACTCCCGGCAAGGTTGTCTTCCTCTTCGGTGCTGATGGAGACCGCGATAAAACTAAGCGTCATGCCATGGGCAAGATTGCTGCCGAAGGCGCAGACGTAGTTGTCATTACGGATTACCACCCCCGCACGGAAGACCCTGCCGTGATTCGCGCCGCACTGCGTGAAGGCGCCACATCAGCAGGCAGTGCAGCTGAGATTTTTGAAGTCGCCGATGTTCAATCGGCTATTGCTCGGGCCATTGCTGAGGCAGGAGAAGGCGATGCCATCATTTATGCCGGTCCAGGTCATGAAACCGAGCGTGAAGTTGCTGGTGGAACTATCGCTTTTAACTTCCGTGAAGAAATTAAAGCTGCTCTTACTGAGGCTGGCTACACCCCTCGAGGAGAGCACACCGCATGATTTCGATGACATTGGCAGACATCGCTCAGACGATGCAGGGAACACTTATTCTGGGAAGCACAGGGTCAAATGCTGACACCGTGATCTCGGGGCTAACTGACACTGACTCGCGTTTGATTACTCCAGGCGACATCTTTGTGGCGAAGCCGGGTGAATTCACCGATGGGCACTTGTTCATTCCTGCAGCGGTCGAAAACGGAGCTGCGGTTGTCATTGTTGACCACGAAGTCGAGACCACCGTTCCCCAGATTGTTGTTGATGACACCGTCGTAGCAATGGGAAGGCTTGCCACAGAGGTAGTCGCGCGTGTGCGGGCCAAGGGGAACCTCACCGTTGTGGGCATTACCGGATCTAACGGAAAAACAACCACGAAGAACCTCGTTGCCAGCATGTGTGAACGAGTGGGGCCCACAGTATTCCCTCGGGATTCGTTCAACAATGAGGTGGGCACACCCATCACGATGTTGAAAATTACCGAAGACACTCGTTACTTAGTTCTCGAACTTGGAGCAAGCGGTAAGGGACACATCAAGCGGATGACCGATATGGTCCGCCCTGATATTGCCGCTGTGCTGATGATTGGATTGGCTCATGCCGGCGAATTCGGTGGCATTGAAACCACTGTTGAGTCAAAGCGGGAATTGATCGAATCACTGGGTCCTGACGGCATTGCTATCTTGAACCTCGATGATCCTCGTGTGATGTCGATGGCATCTGCAGCACCAGGTGAAATCATCACCTTCGGTCATAGTCCAGAAGCCAATGTTCGAGTGAGCGACATCACGTCCTCGATTGAAGGAACTGAGTTCGAACTTCACACCCCTGCCGGCGACGCACACGTTCGCTTCAAAGTTCTCGGTGAACATCACGCGATGAATGCCGCTGCTGCAACAGCGATTGCCTTGACTCTGGGCTTTGAGCTGGAGCTCATTGTTGCCAGCCTGGAGTCTGTCATTCGTGCTGAGCACTGGCGCATGGAGCTCATGGGAGGCAACGGCGTCACCATCATCAACGACGCGTATAACGCCAGTCCAGATTCCATGGCAGCTGCATTGAAGACGTTGCGCCAAGTGGCAGGTCCTGAAAATCGCACCATCGCGGTTCTGGGTGAGATGGCGGAGTTGGGCGAATATGCCGGCGAAGAACAGGACAGATTGGCCCTGTTGATTGTGCGCCTGGGAATCGACCAACTGGTCGTTGTGGGGGACGGAGCACGTCGACTCCACATCTCTGCCATCAACGAGGGATCCTGGGATGGTGAGTCGAAGTTCTACTCGACCCCAGACGAGGCATACGATTACCTATCGAGCCTGCTTTGTGCAGGAGACATTGTTCTGGTGAAGTCGTCGAACTCGGCGAAACTCCGGTTCCTGGGAGATCGGTTAGGAGAGGCATACGCGTGAGTACCCTTCTTCTCGCCGGCGCACTCTCGCTGCTTTTCACCCTCTTGATGACTCCGGTCTTCATTCGTATCTTCCGCCGCGTGGGCTGGGGCCAGTTCATCAGTGATGGTGGACCTGATGCTCACCACGCCAAGAAGGGCACCCCCACCATGGGTGGCATTGTCGTCGTGGTTGGCGTGGTGATTGCGTATTTCCTCGCATCGCTCCTCACGGGCTCCACCATTGAACTGCCTGCCATTTTGGTGCTGTTCCTAATGACCGGTCTGGGCTTGGTTGGGTTCATTGATGACTTCATCAAGACTCACAAGCAGCGTTCCCTGGGCCTTTCGGGTTGGCCCAAGGTGTTTGGCCAAGTCATCGTTGCGGTGATCTTTGGTTTGTTGGCCATTAACTTCCCCGATGAAAACGGCATCACCCCTGCGTCGATGAGTATTTCCTTCATCCGCAACACCCACTTCAACTTCGCTGTTCTCGGTGGATGGCTTGCTGTGTTTGCGTTTTTGGTGTGGGTTATCTTGATTGTGACCAGCACTTCAAATGCAGTGAACCTCACGGATGGTTTGGATGGTCTGGCAACCGGCGCATCCATCTTCACCATTGGTTCATTCGTCATTATCAACTTCTGGCAGCAGAACCAGTCTTGCTTCAGTGGACGTCTCGACCCCCAGGTTGCCTATAAGTGTTATGACGTTCGTGATCCTCTGGATCTCGCCATCGTGGCAGCAGCCATCGTGGGTGGTTTGATTGGTTTCCTGTGGTGGAACACCTCGCCTGCACAAATCTTCCTCGGTGACACCGGCTCGATGGCTCTCGGTGGTGCACTGGCAGCCCTGGCGATCCTCAGCCAGACCGAACTTCTTCTGGTCATCCTCGCTGGCCTCTTTGTCATCGACACCGGTTCGGTCATTGTTCAGCGCGGTTACTTCAAGCTGACCAAGGGTAAGCGCATCTTCTTGATGTCACCCATTCACCACCACTTTGAGCTTAAGGGCTGGGCAGAAGTGACCGTCGTGGTTCGCTTCTGGATCATTTCCGCACTGTTTGTAATTACCGGTGTGGGCATGTTCTATCTCGAGTGGCTTACTCGCTAATCGGAACTTGATGACCTCGCCACGCGATCTGAGCACTCTGAATAGTTGGCATGCCGACTGGTCAGGGTTACGTGTTGGTGTCTTAGGACTGGGCGTCACCGGCTTCTCCGTTGCTGACACTTTGGCTGAACTTGGTGCGAAAGTCATGGTTGTTGCTTCCGGAGCAGACGAGCTCCGCATCACCATGGTTGACGTTATTGGGGCAACGTATGTTCAAGAACGCTCGGGTGAAGATGTTCCCCACGAGCTGGTCGAATTTGATCCTGAGCTCATTGTTGTCTCTCCGGGGTATCACCCCGACCACGAGATTCTTCTATGGGCGGCAGCTCGCAACATTCCCATCTGGGGAGATATCGAGCTGGCTTGGCGGGTGCGAGACAAGGTCAAGGCAGCCGAGTGGCTTGCCGTCACCGGCACCAACGGTAAAACGACAACAGTTCAGCTCACCGCTGCCATGCTGGCTGCTGCCGGGTATCGTGTTGCACCGTGTGGCAATATCGGCGTTCCTGTTCTTGACGCAGTTCGTGATCCTCAGGGCTTTGACGTCTTTGTGGTGGAACTCTCCAGCTACCAACTGCATTGGATGACGGGCGTTCACCCCTATTCATCTGCTGTGTTGAACATTGCTGATGACCACCTGGACTGGCACGGCTCCTTCGAGGCATATGTTGCCGCTAAGGCCAAGATTTATGAGAACACCCAGGTGGCGTGCGTCTATAACAAGGCAGATAAAGTCACCGAGCGCATGGTTGAAAATGCGGACGTGATGGAAGGCGCCAGGGCTATTGGCTTTGACTTGGGAGCGCCGGGAAAGAGCGACTTGGGAGTCGTCGATGGCATTTTGTGTGACCGCGCATTCCTCGATGATCGTCATTCCACTGCCCTGGAAATCACCACAATTCGCGACCTTGAAGAACGGGGCTTGGCCGCTCCCCACATCGTGGCCAATATTTTGGCGGCAAGTGCTCTCGCGCGCTCGTTTGGGGCGCCAACTGAGGCAATCTATGAAGCTTTGAAGACGTTCAGCCTCGACTCACACCGCAATGAAGTTGTGGCATCCGTGGGGGAGATCACCTGGATTGATGACTCCAAAGCGACAAACCCTCATGCTGCTGATGCTTCACTGACTGCCAACGAATCCATCGTGTGGATCGTGGGGGGATTGCTCAAGGGTGTGAACATTGATGAACTCGTTTCCCGCCATGCACATCGCCTTCGCGGTGCTGTGATTATTGGCGTGGACCGCGAACCTGTGAAAGCGGCATTCGAGCGACACGCGCCCGGGGTCACCGCGCTCGAGGTGGAGGCGGATGACACTAGTGATGTCATGGTTCACGCCGTGAACTTGGCCGCAGATTTAGCACACAGCGGTGACGTGGTGTTGTTGGCTCCAGCTGCAGCTTCGATGGATCAATTCACTGACTATGCCGAGCGAGGACGCCTCTTCGCACAGGCTGTTCGAGACAAAGTTGGAGGTGAGGCGGATGGCGACTCCGCCTCGCACTAGCCAGCCCCGCAGACCATCTGCCACTCCTCGCACGTCAACTCGCCCGGCGCCACAGGCTTCAACCCCTACCCGTCCAGGTGGTCTTGCCACACGCTTCAAGCTGGAGAAAGCGTTCAAGGCAGAATCGCCCAACTTCTATCTCCTCGCGGGTGTGACTCTCTTCACTGTGATTCTGGGTTTGATCATGGTGTTGTCCGCCTCGGCCGTGGACTCGTTTTTGCAAGATGGCGGATTCTTTAGCGGATTTTTCAAGCAAGCAATTGCGGCATTCGTAGCTCTTCCCCTGATGCTGGGCATCAGCCGCCTTCCATTGGTGTTCTTCCGTAAGTGGGCAAACATTGCCCTGTTTATCACCATCGGTTTACAGCTCTTGGTGTTTACCCCTCTGGGTGTTGAATCCGGTGGTAACAGAAACTGGCTCGATGTGGGTATTCAGTTCCAGCCCTCCGAGATGATCAAGCTCACCATTGCGGTGTGGCTTGGGGTGAACCTGCCAGCGATTATTGACCGCGTTGGTCCCTACAGCTTCCGCATCTTTGGTGGAATCTTCCCTGTCTACATCGCCATGTTTGTGGTTCTTCTGGGTCAAGACCTGGGAACAGTCATCATCTTGTTTGCCATTGTGTTGGGCTGCTTGGCATTCTCTGGAGTTGCCGGTCGCATGATCGGTGTGCCCATGGTGTTGGGTGCGGTTGGCGTGCTCTTTATGGCACTGATTAGCCCCAACCGTATGGCGCGCATCATGTCGTTCTTGAATGAGAACTGTACTGACTACACCAATGCGTGTTGGCAGCCGCTCCACGGCAAGTGGGCACTGGCCAACGGCGGCATCTTTGGTGTTGGCTTGGGGCAATCTAAAGCCAAATGGTCCTGGCTGCCTGCGGCAGATAACGACTACATTTTCGCCATCATCGGTGAAGAGCTGGGCATGATCGGGTGCCTGGTTGTCATCGCCCTGTTCGTGACCCTGGCGGTGGCATTCGTGCGCATTATTCGCCAAGCACAGGACCCCCTTGTCCGCATTGTGACCGGTGGAATCATGATCTGGATTGTGGGTCAGGCATTCGTGAACATCGGTGTTGTGGTGGGAGTACTTCCCGTTCTCGGTGTTCCCTTGCCGTTGCTGAGTTCTGGCGGTTCGGCGCTGATTATGACCTTGCTTGCCATCGGCGTGGTGCTCTCGTTCACTAAGGACGAGAAACCCATCAAGCGGACTCGCTCTCGGAGCCAGCCACGAACCCAGAATCGCACGAAAACTCCTCAGGCACGCACCCGCCAGCCCCAATCAGGTCGCAGCTGATGACGAGTTATCTCCTGGCTGGTGGTGGCACTGCCGGGCACGTGAACCCCATGCTCGCCATGGCGGATGAACTGCGTCGCAGAGATCCGGCGGCCCAGATTGTGTGCGTCGGAACGGCTGAAGGCCTGGAATCTACATTGGTGCCTGCGCGTGGATTTGAACTCGTCACCATTCCGAGGATCCCTTTTCCCCGCATCCGTGGATTAGTTTCCTCCTCCAAGCGCTTCATCGCTGGCTGGCCTCAAGCAGTGAAGACGATCTCTCAGCTCATTACTGACCGACATGTTGATGTCGTTATTGGTGTGGGTGGATATAGCGCGGCACCGGCTTATGCCGCTGCTCGCAAAGCAGGTATTCCATTCGTTATTCACGAAGCCAATGCCAAGCCTGGTTTAGCCAACAGATGGGGCGCTCTGCGCACCCCTTACGTGGGTGTCACCTTCGAGGGAACTCCATTGCCTCATGCCACGACTGTGGGAACTCCGCTTCGGAAAGAAATCGAGACCCTCGATATTCCAGCAGCACGTTCTGCTGCCCGTGAGCATTTTGGTCTAGAAGTTCACCGGCCTGTCCTCGTGGTCACTAGCGGTTCTCAGGGAGCCAGATCCATCAACACCACCATTGCAGAATCAGCCGCGGACATTGTGGCCGCGGGGTATCAGGTCCTGCATATTGTTGGGCAAAACAAGCCCGAGGCGCTGCCCTCACTACCTGGATACATTGCTCTGGACTACTGCGATCGAATGGATCTCGCACTGGCGGCAGCAAACATGGTGGTCTCTCGTGCTGGTTCGGCTACGGTGTCGGAACTCTCGGCACTGGGAGTTCCGGCTGTCTACGTGCCCTATCCGGTGGGTAATGGCGAACAGCGTTTCAATGCGGCCGGTGTGGTGAAGGCCGGGGGAGGCGTGATGGTCTCTGATGCACACTTCACACCTGCCTGGGTGAACTCGACTCTGATTCCACTGTTACGTGATGAAGCTGCCCTTGAAAAGATGGGCACTCAGGCTGCGAGCGTGGGCATGCGCGATGGAACTGCTCGCATGATGAATCTCATCGACGCCGCCCTGTCATCGGCTTAGGCTCAGCTTTCTGCGTTATAACGGAACGTGGTGGCTTATTGCTGCCCTCTGAGAAGAAAGCTCGACTGTGATTAAGCCAGACCCCAGCGTTGTTGCCCCCGAACATTTGGGCACCGTGCACATGGTGGGTATTGGCGGCTCTGGCATGAGCGGTATTGCAAGACTTTTCCTCGCCAACGGCATCACTGTCACGGGTTCCGATGTTCGCGATTCCAACAACATTCAGGCACTGCGTGATTTGGGCGTGAGCGTTCACATTGGGCACGACGCTGCCAATCTCGGTGATGCACAAACCTTGGTGGTCACCGGTGCGCTGTGGCAGGACAACCCTGAGTATGTTCTGGCCCAGCAGCGTGGACTGACTATCTTGCACCGTTCGCAGGCGCTGGAATGGCTCACGCGTGGTTCTCGCCTGGTCTCTGTAGCCGGTGCTCACGGCAAGACCACCTCCACCGGAATGATTGTTACCGGGCTTCGTGAGCTTGGGGCCGACCCCAGCTTTGTCAACGGTGGAGTAGTTCAGGCCTATGGCTTGAGTTCTGCCTATGGCGAGGGTGAACTGTTCGTCGTCGAAGCAGATGAATCCGATGGTTCATTCCTTCTCTATGACACGGCAGTGGCACTGGTCACCAATGTGGATGCGGATCACCTGGATCACTATGGATCGCTCGAAGCTTTTGATCAGGCATTTGTTGACTTCACCTCTGCCGCCAAGGAACTGGTTGTTATCTCAAGTGACGATCCAGGTGCTGTTCGTGTGACCCACAAGATTTCAGGCCCTCGTGTGTTGACCTTCGGAGAAGCAGCACATGCCGATGTTCGTCTTGCTCACATCGATACAACCACTGGGGGAGTGACCCTCACCATTGAGTACTTGGGCACGAAGTACACCGCCCAGCTCAAGGTTCCTGGCCGTCACAACGCTTTAAACGCTGCCGGTGCATTTGCCACTTTGGTGGGCTTAGGTTTTGACGCTGCATCATCGCTGGCTGCTATTTCAGAGTTTGGTGGAACTGAACGTCGCTTTGAACTTCACGGGATTCGTCGTGGGGTGAGCGTCTATGACGACTATGCCCACCACCACACCGAAGTTAACGCTGTGCTCAGTGCTGCTCGCACCGTTGTGGGCGAAGGTCGGGTTATCGCCGTTCACCAGCCTCACCTTTACAGTCGTACGCAGCACTTTTGTGGTGAATTCGCACACACTCTCGAACATGATGCTGATCTCACCGTGGTGCTGGATGTCTACGGAGCCCGTGAAGATCCCGTTCCTGGTGTCACCGGTGCATTGGTTTCAGAGAAATTCACCGACCAGTCCAAGGTGGCCTTCATTGCCGATTGGCAAGAAGCTGCAGACCACATCGCAGCTATCGCTCAGCCCGGTGACTACGTCATCACGTTGGGTTGTGGTGATGTGTATCGCATCATTCCTCAGATCTTGGCCTCTCTAGAAGCTACTGAGTAACTCTCATGAAACGTCCTGTTGGGCCTGGAGGGGCAACTCCACCGCCCCGAGCGCCTCAATCGGCTGCGGCAACGCCTCGGCCTGTTCAGGCATCCAAAATCGCCAAGCCCGCAAAAGCCCCTCAGCCTGCAAAGGCGCCCAAGCCACCTAAACTCACGCGTGCGGAGCGTAAGGCCCAGAAAGCCTCACACCGCGCTGCAGCACTGGCTTCACAGCGCACTCGCGTGACTCCTGCTGCTCCGGCTCGAGTGGATGCAGTGGGCAGTCGGGTTCAAGGCATTCGTCGACCTGCTAGCGAGCCAGGGAAGCCTGTAACGCCAGTATTGACCGAAGAGCGTAAAGAACCTCGTCGTCCCGCTCGTCGCCTCACTAAGGCCCAGCAGGAAGCTGCTGAAGCCAAACGCAAACTCAAAGAGGCCGTCAAAGCCCGCAAAGCATTTGAACGTGATGAAGTGCGTCGATTCACAGCACATTTGCGTCGACGCAAGATCATCTGGGGATCCGTTGCCGGTTCTCTTGCTGCAATCATGATTTTTGTCAGCGTCGGAGTATTCACTCCGGTGCTGGCATTGCAAACCATTGCTGTCGAGGGCGCTACTCGCGTCCCGGCAGATCAGATCATGGCAGCGCTTCAGCCACAGATCAACAAGCCACTTCCTTTGGTTGATATGGGTGCCGTTCGCAAGGCGGTGGAAGCCCAGCCTCTGGTGAAGAGCTATTCCACCGTTGCCCTGCCGCCGCACACACTGCTGATCAAGATTGTTGAACGAAGCCCGATTGGATATCTCTCGGTCAATGGCAACTTGATCATGGTTGATCCTGCCGGAGTTGTTCTGGAGCAATCCACGGAAAAAACACCAGGTATTCCCATCCTCACAGTTGAAGGTGGCAGTGCTCAGTCCAAGGGCTTTGTGGCAGCTGTTGATGTGATTAACTCTCTGCCTGGTGCCCTTGCCGGCCAACTTGAAGAAGTGATTGCTAACACGACCGATGATGTCACCCTGGTCTTGACTGGTGGCGCTCGTGTGTTCTGGGGTGGTCCAGAAAATGCGGCCATGAAGAACCGGGTTTTGACCCAATTGCTTGCAGTGAACCCGGTAGGTTCCGTCAGCGAGTACGACGTCTCGTCGCCCAAAACAGCGGTCGTTCGTTAATTCATTCGCTGATCTGTCTTCTACGGGCGTGTCGCGCAGGGGAGTGGGATGCTTCGACCTACTCTCAAATCAAGAAATGCATACTGAGCATAACTTTAAGGTTCGACTTGAACTTTAGGGTTCTAGCGGAGGCCACATCGTGTCAATGAATCAGAATTACCTCGCCGTCATCAAGGTGGTCGGCGTCGGCGGTGGTGGCGTAAACGCTGTGAACCGCATGATTGAGCTTGGTCTCAAGGGTGTTGAATTCATCGCCGTCAACACTGACGCACAGGCTCTCCTCCTCAGTGAAGCAGACGTCAAGCTCGACATTGGCCGTGAGCTCACCCGTGGCCTCGGTGCTGGTGCTGACCCCGAAGTAGGCCGCAAGGCTGCAGAAGACCACGCAGAAGAGATCGAAGAAGCCCTCGCCGGTGCTGACATGGTCTTTGTCACCGCAGGTGAGGGTGGTGGAACTGGAACAGGTGCCGCTCCTGTCGTGGCAAAGATTGCCAAGTCCATTGGTGCACTGACCATTGGTGTTGTGACCAAGCCCTTTGGTTTCGAAGGTAAGCGCCGTGCAGCTCAAGCGGACACCGGTGTTGCTGCCCTCCGCGCCGAGGTTGACACTCTCATCGTTGTTCCCAACGACCGTCTTCTCGAAATCAGCGACCGCAGCATCTCCGTTCAGGAAGCTTTTGCAACTGCAGACCAGGTCCTCCTGGCTGGTGTTCAAGGAATTACAGACCTCATCACCACTCCTGGTCTGATCAACCTCGACTTCGCAGACGTGAAGTCGGTAATGCAGGGCGCTGGATCTGCCCTGATGGGAATCGGTTCCTCACGCGGGGCAGACCGCGCGATCAAGGCAGCCGAGCTGGCCGTAGCCTCACCCCTGCTTGAGGCCAGCATCGAAGGCGCCCGTGGCGTTCTTCTCTCCATTCAGGGTGGATCCAACCTTGGTCTCTTCGAGATCAATGACGCTGCTGCACTGGTCGGCGAAGCCGTTCACCCTGAGGCCAACATCATCTTCGGTGCCGTCATTGATGACACTCTGGGGGACGAAGTTCGCGTCACGGTTATCGCCGCTGGTTTTGATGGTGGCGAGCCCACGCACAAGGCCATGCCTCGCCGCGCATTCACCTCAACGGATACCGGTTCGGTACTCCCCGCAGGTGAGAGCATCTACTCCGAGACCGTGATCACCTCGACCACCGGCGTTTTCGCAGATGATGAGCTTGCCGCAGTGATGACCACTCCTGCGACCACGAGCCACGTCTCTGTCACTCCTTCCTACGTCGACGAGGATGACGACCTCGACATCCCCGACTTCCTCAAGTAAGTGAGCGCCTCCCTAGCCGAGCGTCTTTCGCTCGTACAGGAGGGAATCGCTGAGGCGGCCCGTAATGCAGGGCGCGACGTCAACGATCTCACCACGATTGTGGTGACCAAGTTCCACCCTGCTCAGCTCGTGCGAGATCTGTATGATCTCGGCGTGCGCAACGTGGGGGAGAACCGTCACCAAGAAGCCGAAGCCAAGGCAGCTGAGCTGTCTGAACTTGATCTCACCTGGCACTTCATTGGTCAGCTCCAGTCCAATAAGGCTCGTGCTGCCCGCAAATACGCCAGTGTGGTGCACTCGGTTGACCGACCCAGTTTGGTGACCGCTTTGGGAAATGCTGCTTTCACCCCCGAGGGGGAGCCGGAAAACAACATTGTTGAGGTATTGGATTGCTTTGTTCAGCTGAACTTGACCCAAGATCCTGCCCGTGGGGGTGTTCAACCCGCTGATGTGGTCGAACTCGCCGAGCTCGTTGCCGCGCAACCCAGCCTCAACTTGCTGGGCGTGATGGCGGTTGCGCCACTTGATGAAGAGCCTCGCGTTGCCTTTGCTCGTGTTCGTGCCGCATCGGAACGAGTTCAGACTGTGATCCCTTCAGCAACCTACATTTCTACCGGCATGTCCCACGACTATGCCGCTGCCATTTCTGAAGGCGCGACACACCTACGAATTGGCTCTGCAATCACGGGAAACAGACCTGTTTCCGGTTAATCTCAATTAGACGTTTTATTCCTGGAGGTACTCAATGTCCAACCCACTCAAGAAGACCATGGTCTATCTCGGTCTCGCTGACGAGGACACGAGCTACGACGCACCCGCATATGCTGCAGCACCTCAGGTTGCTCCCGTATCTGCTGGTCGTGCACAGGTAACCCCCCTTCGCCGTAACACCGCAAAGAACCAGGCAGCGAGCGACATGAACGAAATCGTCACCGTCCACCCCAAGCAGTACTCGGACGCAAAGGTAATTGCAGAAAACTTCCGTGAAGGCGTTCCCGTCATCATGAACCTCTCGCAGATGACCGAAACAGACGCTCGTCGTCTCATTGACTTCGCTTCTGGTCTGTCACAGGGTCTCTTTGGCAAGATCGAGCGCGTCACGAGCAAGGTATTCCTGCTCTCACCAGCACACGTTGCTGTTTCGGGCGATGCAGCTGCTGAGACCGCTGAAGTCGACACCACCTTCTTCGGTGAGTAAGCCGCTCGCCACTGTGTGGCTGCGTGCTGAAAGAAACTTATGTCTGTAGTAGGCATTCTCGGCGTAGTTCTTTACTACTCACTGTTGGTATTTGTCATTGCCATGTGGGCACGGCTCATCCTTGACTTCATTCGTGCGATGCGCCCGGGTTGGCGTCCGCCCAGCTTCCTGCTGGTAATCAGCGGTGTTGTTTATGGCATTACTGATCCGCCGATGAAGGCAGTTCGTCGATTCGTCAAGCCCATGAGCTTTGGTGCTATTGCACTTGATTTCGGCTGGACCGTGGTCATGTTGGCCGCAATTGTGGCGATGTATATCGCCGAATACCTGATGGTTCTTTAGTTAACCTCTGTAATTCTTCCTCAGGGGTTTCCGCACCACCCAACTCTTTTGGTAGCGTTAGGGACGTTGTCACTTAGACAACATATTTTTGTATCTCTCACTTGAGGATGGCTCGACATGGCTTTATTGCCAGAAGACGTAGTAAACAAGCGCTTTCAGCAGACTAAGTTCCGCGAAGGTTACGATCAGGACGAGGTCGATGACTTCCTGGACGAAATTGTTGTTGAGCTGCGTCGTCTCACCGCTGAGAACGATGAACTCAAGACCAAGCTTGAAGCTGCCGAGGCACGTCTAGAAGGCGGCGAGTCAGCAGCTCCTGCACGCCCTGTCTCCACCCCTGCACCTGCAGTAGTCGATGACACCAGTGCAACTGCTAGCGCAAATGATCTGCTAACTCTTGCCCGCCGTCTGCACGAAGAGCACGTTCGTGAAGGTGTTGAGAAGCGTGACGCTCTCATCGCTGAAGGTCACGAGACCGCTACTCGCCTTGTTTCTGAAGCAGAAGCAACCGCAAAGGCTCAGCTCTCCACCCTTGAAACTGAGAAGGCAACGCTGAAGAGGGCTATTGCTGAACTCAGTGGTTTTGAGAAGGAATACCGCGAAAAGCTTCGCTCTTACATTTCTAACCAGTTGGTCGAGCTTGATGAGCTCAATGTAACTGGTGACTCAGCCAAGAACTAACGTGGCGGTAAAACGGCCCGTGTGGGCTGTATTGATGCTTCTGGGCATCACTGCTGTCGTTGTCTACACCGCTGACCAGCTCAGCAAGTTGTGGGTCATGTCGACCCTCACTGAAGGTGTGAGCCAACCCATTCTGGGGGATTTCCTCCAGTTCTATTTCGTGCGTAATCCAGGTGCAGCATTCTCGCTTGCTTCTGGCACAACCTGGGTGTTTTCCATCCTTGCCGCGGTTGTCACCGTGGTCATTATTGTGTTCGCACGCAAAATTCGTTCCATCGCCTGGGCGGTGGTGTTTGGTTTACTCCTGGGTGGAACCCTCGGTAACCTCACGGACCGTTTGACCAAAGAAAACGGCGAGGGAGTCGTGCAGTTTGGGAATGGTCTGGTCATTGACTTCATTTCCACACCCTGGATGATGCCGGCGATTTATAACGTGGCTGATATCGCCATCGTCTCGAGCATGTGCTTGCTCGTATTGCTGACCTTGATGGGTTTCCACATCGATGGCACTCGCGAGCCACGAAAGTCTCGCCCTACTGGCTCTACAGACGCTGGTGCAACAGTGTTGCTGGGTGCCGCAGGCACGACCTCCAGCGTTCTCGGTGGTGGCGAATCAGTTGGCATTGATGGCACCGTCGATGGTGGTTCCTTTGGAGATGGTGGCTCAGGTGGAAACTAGATCCACTCCTGTTCCCGATGGCCTTGATGGTGTTCGTGTTGACGCAGGTTTAGCTCGTCTGTTCGGTTTTTCCCGCACTCAAGCAGCAGAGATCGCTGAAGCCGGGGGAGTAGAGCAAAACGGTGTTGCCCTCGGTAAATCAGACAAACTCCGAGCTGAAGCTTTCTTGACGGTGTCCTGGGAAGAAAAGCGCGGTCCCGAGATTGTGCCCATGATGGTGCCCAATTTTGGCATCGTCTATGACGATGACGACTTCGTCGTCGTGGATAAGCCCGTGGGCGTGGCAGCACACCCTGCCGCCAGTTGGGATGGCCCCACCGTCCTCGGTGCTCTTGCTGCTTCGGGATTCACCATTGCCACCTCAGGAGCTGCTGAGCGTGCAGGAATTGTGCACCGCCTCGATGTGGGCACATCCGGTCTCATGGTCGTGGCCAAGAGCGAGAAGGCCTACAGCGCACTCAAGCAGGCATTCCACGATCGTGAAGTCAACAAGATTTATCACGCGGTAGTGCAGGGCCACCCGGACCCTCTGGCAGGAACTATTGATGCTCCTATTGGGCGTCACCCTCGTTCTGACTGGAAATTTGCGGTCACCAACGATGGCAAGCATGCCGTCACTCACTACACAACACTCGAAGCGTTCCCTTTTGCCTCGTTGCTCGAGATCAAGCTCGAGACGGGTCGTACTCACCAGATTCGTGTTCACATGGCTGCCCAACGCCACCCGTGTGTCGGAGATAGCCTTTATGGCGCAGACCCTTCACTCAGTGGACGTCTGGGCCTTTCGCGCCAGTGGCTCCATGCTCACAAACTTGGTTTCACTCACCCCGCCACGGGTGAATATGTGGAGTTCACGTCTGCCTATCCTGCAGATCTGCAACACGCACTCGACGTTCTCGCCGCGGGCTAACCTTCAACTCCTAGGCAAAGGTTTTGCCCTCAGGAGTTTCTCGGCGTGTCGCATATGGCTAGTCTTGAACGACACGCCGTAACACGCCCCAGATATCAAGGAAGTGACTATGCCCGAGCAATCCCGCAACAAGCAGGAAGTGCTCATCGTCACCGGTATGTCTGGCGCTGGTCGTTCGACCGTGGGCAATGCCCTCGAAGACCTCGATTGGTATGTCGTCGACAACCTCCCCCCGCAGATGCTGCGCCCTCTGGTTGAGCTAGCAGATAAGGCAGGAGCAAACCTGCCCAAGATTGCCGCTGTGGTGGACGTTCGTGGCCGTGACTTCTTTGAGAACCTGCAAGAGATCATCCAGTCGATGCCGACAGAGACAGTCGTGCGCGTGCTGTTCTTGGACGCTACCGATGCGTCGCTGGTTCGTCGCTTTGAATCGGTTCGTCGCCCGCACCCACTCCAAGGCGATGGCACCATCTTGGATGGCATCATTGCTGAGCGTTCTCGTATGACGGCACTGCGTGAAAGCAGTGACATCGTCGTGGACACGAGCGATCTCAACATTCACCAGCTCTCTACATTGATTACAGAGCAGTTCGCTCAGGAAGACACCGCCGGTGTTCGTCTGAACTTGATGAGCTTTGGTTTCAAATATGGAACTCCTACAGATGTGGACCTCATTGCTGATGGCCGCTTCTTGCCCAACCCGTTCTGGATTCCAGAACTGCGGGGGAGCACCGGCATGGACAAGGAAGTCTCGGATTATGTCTTGGGGCAGCCTGGTGCGATGGAGTTCGTCGAGAACTATGCCAAGGCACTTGAGCCTGTTCTGGCCGGTTACCAGCGAGAAAACAAGCGTCACGCCACGATTGCTATCGGTTGCACCGGCGGGAAGCACCGCTCGGTTGCTCTGACCGAGGAACTAGCAAAGCGTTTGGCTGAGCTTCCTGGCGTCGTTGTGAGGGTCAAACACAGAGATTTTGGTCGCGAATAGCGACTGCAACAACATCATTACTGAAGAAACAAAGAGGAATTTGGGGATATGGGTCTCACCGAGAACGTTAAACAAGAACTGATTACCGTCGGTGCTGGCAAGACCAGCGTGCGCACGGCAGAACTGGCCACCGTGCTGCGCTTTGCGGGTGGTCTGCACACCATCTCGGGTCGTATTGCTGTTGAAGCAGAACTAGACTCTCAGGAACTCGCCACCCGCGTGCGCAAGGATTTGGCTGAGATTTACGGTGTTCGCTCTGAAGGTCGTCTCTCACCCAACTCGGGTGGCAAGAACGCTCCCACTTTCCTCGTGCGCGTCCTCGACGGTGAAACGCTGGCTCGCCAGACGGGCCTCCTCGATGCTCGCCGTCGTCCCATCCGTGGCCTACCCAACAAGCTCACCACCGGTAATTTAGAAGACCTTTCTGCGATCTGGCGTGGTGCATTCTTGGCTGCAGGTTCCCTGACCGACCCAGGCCGCTCGGCAGCACTGGAAATCGTCTGCCCCACCAACGAGGCCGCCATGGCACTCGTGGGGGCAGCAAACCGCCTCCAGTTCGCGGCAAAGGCTCGTGAAGTTCGCGGTGTTCACCGCGTTGTCATTCGTGAAGATGAGGCGATCTCTGCCGTGCTCACCATTATGGGAGCAACCGAGACGGTCAAGAACTGGGAAGAGCTGCGACAGCGCCGAGAAGTGCGTGCCACGGCCAACCGCTTGGTCAACTTCGATGACGCGAACCTGCGCCGCTCGGCACAGGCTGCCGTGGCTGCATGTGCTCGCGTAGAGCGTGCACTCGAGCTTCTGGGTGACGACATCCCAGAACACCTGAAGTATGCAGGTGAGTTGCGCCTGAACTTCCGTGACGCCAGCCTGGACGAACTGGGACACCACGCTGATCCTCCGATGACCAAGGATGCCGTTGCCGGACGTATTCGTCGTCTGCTCGCCATGGCAGATAAGCGCGCACAGGATCTGGGCGTTCCCGGCACCGAATCCGCTGTTCCCGACGATATTGACGCCTAAAACTTCTCAAAAATAACTCAGCTTTTCGGCAATAAACTTGTTGTCGAGACGGTTACATCCAGTAAGACTCAACCGCACGTTCTAAGGAGAACACCCGTGGCTAACTACACACTGCCCGAGCTCGACTACGACTACGCAGCACTTGCGCCTCACATCAGCGCAACCATCATGGAGCTGCACCACAGCAAGCACCACAAGGCGTATGTTGACGGCGCGAACACCGCACTCGAGAAGCTCACCGAAGCACGTGAGAAGAACGACTTCGCCAACATCAACAAGCTCCAGAAGGACCTGGCATTCCACCTCGGTGGACACACCAACCACTCCATCTTCTGGAAGAACCTGACTCCTGGCACCGAAGAGCGCCCCACCGGCGAACTCGCTGCAGCAATCGATGAGTACTTCGGTTCCTTCGACGCATTCAAGGCACAGTTCAACGCTGTTGCACTTGGTTTGCAGGGCTCCGGCTGGGCATTCCTGGCCTGGGATGCACTCGGCAAGAACCTCATCATTGAGCAGCTCTACGACCAGCAAGGCAACATCGCAGCAGGAACCATTCCTCTGCTCATGCTCGACATGTGGGAGCACGCCTTCTACCTGGACTACAAGAATGTGAAGGGTGACTACGTCACCGCTTTCTGGAACATCATCAACTGGGCGGATGTTTCGGCGCGTTTCGACGCTGCACGCAAGGGCGCTTCCAGCGTCCTGCTATTCTCTTAGTAGTTGACAACGGGTGTCCTGAAGCTTTTCGGGGCACCCGTTCCTACTGATTTTTCATCAACGTAATACCCTCCCTCCACCATCCCCACCACTGGAGCATTTCGCTCCCTAACATCACTTGGAGACGAAGTGACTGTCAAAGTTGGAATCAACGGTTTCGGCCGTATCGGACGTAACTACTTCCGTGCTGCACTCGCTCAGGGCGCAGACATTGAAATTGTTGCCGTCAACGACCTCAGCGACACCAAGGTGCTCGCTCACCTGCTGAAGTATGACTCGGTAACTGGTCGTCTGGACGCAGATGTATCGCACGATGACGAAAACATCATCGTCAACGGCAAGAAGATCAAGGTTCTCGCAGAGCGCGACCCTGCAGACCTCGGCTGGGGCAAGCTCGGTGTTGACATCGTTATCGAGTCAACCGGTCGCTTCACCGACAGCGCATCCGCTGGCAAGCACATTGCTGCAGGCGCCAAGAAGGTTCTGATCTCTGCTCCTCCCACCGGCAACGACATTCCTACCTTCGTCATGGGTGTTAACAACGAGAAGTACAACGCGGCTACTGACCACGTCATCTCAAACGCTTCCTGCACCACCAACTGCCTCGCACCTCTCGTGCAGGTATTTGACAAGGAATTCGGCATCATCACCGGTCTGATGACCACTGTTCACGCGTACACCGCTGACCAGAACCTCCAGGATGGTCCTCACTCTGACCTGCGCCGCGCACGCGCTGCAGCTATCAACATCGTTCCTTCCTCCACCGGTGCTGCAAAGACCATCGGTAAGGTTCTGCCTGAGCTCAACGGCAAGCTCGACGGTTTCGCACTGCGCGTTCCCGTACCAACCGGTTCGATCACTGACCTCACCATCCAGGTGGAGAAGCCAGTTACCGAAGAGCAGGTCAAGGCTGCATTCAAGGCTGCTGCAGAAGGTCCCCTCAAGGGCATCCTGAAGTACACCGAAGACGAGATCGTGTCGAGCGACATCGTGACCGACCCACACTCGTCGATCTTCGATGCTGGTCTGCTGCGTGTTCTGGGCAACCAGGTCAAGATCTCCAGCTGGTACGACAACGAGTGGGGTTACTCCAACCGTCTCGTCGACCTGACTGAGTACGTCGGCGAACAGCTCTAAAGAAAGTAATTCAATATGGCACTTCGCACCCTTTCCTCACTCGGTTCGCTTGCTGGCAAGCGGGTTTTGGTCCGCTGTGACCTCAACGTCCCGCTCAAGGATGGTGTGATTACTGACGACGGACGTATCCGTGCGTCGCTGCCAACATTGAACGCTCTGCTCGATCAGGGCGCCCGTGTCGTGGTGATGAGCCACCTCGGGCGTCCTGACGGAGCGCCCGAGGCTAAGTACAGCCTCGAACCTGCCGCAATTCGCCTGGGTGAATTACTCGGCAAGCCCGTTGCCTTCGCCACCGACACGGTCGGCGAATCCGCAACGGCCACAGTTTCTACTCTGGCTGATGGCCAGATTGCTGTCCTGGAGAACCTGCGTTTCAACCCAGGTGAGACATCCAAGGACGAAGCTGAGCGTGGCGCATTCGCTGCTCAGCTTGCTGAGCTCGGTGACGTGCTCGTCTCTGACGGCTTCGGTGTTGTTCACCGTAAGCAGGCTTCGGTCTATGACCTGGCCAAGCTGGTTCCCAGCGCAGCAGGTCTGCTCATCGAGACTGAACTCGATGTTTTGGACCGCCTCACTGAAAATCCTGAGCGCCCTTACACGGTCGTTCTCGGTGGTTCTAAGGTTTCTGACAAGCTCGGTGTGATTTCTCACCTGCTTCCTCGTGTGGACACGATTCTGGTTGGCGGTGGCATGGTCTTTACCTTCCTCGCAGCTCAGGGCTACAAGGTCGGTGCCAGCCTTCTTGAGGTTGATCAGCTCGACACTGTCCGCGGGTACATCTCAGATGCCGAAGCGCGCGGCGTGAAGATTATTCTTCCCACCGACATCGTGATGGCCAGCAAGTTTGGTGCTGATGCAGAGCACGTTGTTGCTCCAGCAGATGCGCTCGAAGACACCGCATTCGGTGCAACCGGTATGGGCCTCGACATTGGTCCTGAGACCGGTAAGGCATTCGCCGAGCAGATCAAGGCCTCCAAGACCGTGTTCTGGAACGGCCCTGCAGGTGTGTTTGAAATTCCCGCCTTCGCTGAAGGCACTCGCGCCATCGCACAGGCACTGACTGAGGTCGACGGCCTCAGCGTTGTCGGCGGCGGTGACTCAGCAGCTGCTGTGCGCATTCTTGGTTTCGCAGATGACCAGTTTGGTCACATTTCAACCGGTGGTGGAGCTAGCCTCGAATTCCTCGAGGGTAAGCGTCTACCTGGCCTGGAGGTCCTCGGATGGTAAACACTCGTACCCCGCTCATCGCGGGTAACTGGAAGATGAACCTGGATCACCTCCAGGCGATTGCGTTTGTTCAGAAGCTGGCGTGGACGCTCAAGGACGCCGGACACAAGTACACCGACGTTGAAGTTTCGGTCTTCCCACCCTTCACTGACATTCGTTCGGTGCAGAACCTGGTTGAAGCAGACAAGCTCGAGCTCGCCTATGGTGCACAGGACGTGTCCATGCATGACTCCGGTGCATACACCGGTGAAATCCCTGGTGGATTCCTGAATGCCCTGGGTTGCTCGTACGTGATCATTGGTCACTCCGAGCGTCGTCAGTACCACGGCGAGAACGACGAGATCGTGGGCAACAAGGTCAAGGCAGCTCTCAAGCACGGTGTTGTTCCTGTTCTCTGTGTTGGTGAAACAGAAGCGGAACTTGAAGAGTTCGGACCGTCCGCTGTTCCTGTTGCTCAGCTCAAGAAGGCACTCGAGGGCGTCTCTCAGGACGCAGCGATCGTTATTGCCTACGAGCCTGTCTGGGCTATTGGTACCGGCAAGGTTGCTACCGAAGAGCAGGCAGAAGCAGTGTGTGCTGCTATTCGCGTGGCACTCGGCGAAGTTCTCGGCGACGCTGCTGCACAGCGCACGCGCATTCTCTACGGTGGTTCGGTCAAGGCCAACAACATCGCTGGTTTCATGCGTCAGCCCAACATCGACGGTGCTCTCGTCGGTGGTGCCAGCCTGGACGTTGCAGAGTTCTCGAGCATTGCTCGTTTCCAGAAGCACGTTATCTAGTCGGGTAGACTGTAGCTATGGAAATTCTTCAGATTGTTCTGCAGGTGCTGCTCGGCATCACGAGCCTGCTCCTCACCCTGCTGATCCTCCTTCACAAGGGTCGCGGTGGTGGCGTCTCCGACATGTTCGGTGGCGGCATGAGCTCTACTCTGGGTTCCTCTGGTGTGGCTGAGCGTAACCTCAACCGCATCACCATCATTTTGGGTCTGGTCTGGATTGTCTGCATCATCCTGCTCGGCCTCATCACTAAGTTCCAAGGAGCATAACTATGGCATCCGGCGGAAGTGCAATCCGTGGCTCGCGCGTTGGCGCGGGACCCATGGGTGAACAAGATCACGGTATTCACGCAGAACGTATTGCCATCTCATACTGGGATGCTCTCGGTAACGAGACAGTACGTTACTTCGCAGCAAACCTGCCTGAGGAAGAAATTCCTGAGATCATCGACTGTCCACAGTCTGGTCTTCCTGCAGGTCGCGATAAGGCAAACCCACCTGAGCTAGCCAAGCTTGAGCCTTACAAGACTCACCTTGCTTACGTGAAGGAACGTCGCACCGAAGAAGAGGCTGAGCAGATTCTCGAAGACGCTCTCCACCAGCTCCGCGTTCGCCGCGGAACAGTGAAGCCCACCAAGTAACTTTCATATAGCCCCTGAGTAATCAGGGGCTATATTTTTCTTTTCCTTGACTCCAGGAATGCAAATGTCTGATCTTGAACTCCCTATTGCAGGTTTACTGTTCGATAACGATGGTGTTCTGGTTGATAGTCATGGTGCAGCTGTTGATGCCTGGAGTCGTTGGTCTGTAGCTTTTGCTCCCGATTTCGATTGGAGTGATCGTTCCAACGCCGGTATTCGCGCCGAAGATATGGTGCGCAGGCATGTAACCGAAGATCGCTATGAGGAAGCCGTTGCTTACATTCACCAGTTGGAGCAAGACTCAGCACACATGACCCAAGCGCTTCCTGGCGCCGTTGAACTCCTGACGTCTCTGACACCAGGAATGTGGACTGTCTGCACCTCAGCAAACCCTCGATTGGGGGCAGCGCGCCTGCGTGCTGCGGGGCTTCCTGTTCCTGCCGAGTTGGTGTCCTCAGAGGACGTGGAGCGTGGCAAGCCACACCCTGATCCTTATCTGCGCGGAGCGCAGAACTTAGGACTTGAACCAGGGGAGTGCATCGTCTTCGAAGATGCTGCTGCGGGTATTCAGGCAGGGCTCTCTGCAGGTGCATCCCGCGTGATTGGGGTTACGAAGGTTGCCCTGGATACAGACGTGGAAATCGTCGTGAAAAGTCTGGCGGGTCTGAGCTATCGAGATGGTGCTCTCCACATTCCTGCTTCCAGCAGGCTACGCTAACTAGTTGTACTGCCCAGGGACGTTAGTTAAGCGGCTCATGGGTGGCCGGTTTCCGATCGCAGTGTGGGGCCTATGGTGATTGTATTCGTGCAACCATCCTGGCAACGCGTTGTTTCTAGCTGAATCAGTGTTGTAGAACTTCCCAAAGGCCCAACCATCGGCCAAGGTGCGGTGGAAGCGTTCAATTTTGCCGTTCGTCTGTGGCCTGTAGGGCCTTGTCCTTTTCGGTTTGATGCCAAGTTCGTTGCACGCATCTCTCCACAAATGAGACACGTAGGCAGGTCCATTGTCGGAAAGAACTCGCTCAACAGTGACTCCTCTTGCAGCAAACCACGACACTGCGCGGCGTAAAACGCCGACAGCAGTGTCTGCAGTTTCATTGGCATGAACCTCGGCATAGGCAATGCGGGAATGATCATCGATAACAGTGTGGACGAATGTTATCCCTGCAACACGTCCACGTTTATTGTTCTTTGGCCGCCCTGCAGTGGCGCGAATATTGAGGTTTCCTTGCTGACGCCCGACGTATCGACTACCGCCACCATCTGGAATCTTGCCGAGTTTTTTCACATCAACATGAATCATCGCTCCAGGGGTCGCATGTTCATAACGGCGGATAACTTCCCCCGTTCGAACATCAACGTGATGAAGTTTGTTCAGACGGCATCGAACTAGAACGGCATGAACAGTTGAAGCTGAGAGGCCCAGTTTCCCGCCGATAGCCACTGGTCCAAGGCGTTTCTTCCACCGCAAATGCACAATCTTGCGAACGAGTTGTTGATCGGTTTTATTCGGGCTTCGATGTGGCCGGGAAGAACGATCATCCATCCCGGCAACACCCATAGCCGCATATCTTTGAGCCCAACGATTAGCTGTTGGCCACGAAACATTGAACATGTGGGCAGCCGCAACGACTGTCCAACCTTCATCAACTATGAGGCGCGCGATGCGAAGACGATGACGAGGAGTTAAAGCGGCATTAGCGTGGGACATGAGTACCTCCGGGTGGTGTTGTGAATGCCTTTGACAGCTCCACTCCACTCCCGGAGGTACTCACTCACGTTTAACGACTACAGCGAGTCGTCACATTTACTCAACCAACCTGCCTGGGCAGTACAACTAGTCTTCGTCGATGAGGCGTGCTGCGGCAGCTTCATCCGTGAAGAACACAGTCTCCTCAAGGCCCTCAACGGCGCTCACGGGCGCTTCTGAGGGGTTTTCAGAGGTGAATGCGGCATAGATCGCATCTGCCTTGTCAGCCCCGGAGGCGACGACCCAGACGTTCTTGGAATTGTTCAAAGCAGGAAGCGTCAAGCTAATGCGCTCGGCAGGTGGCTTGGGGGAGTTGCGCACGGCAATCACCGCACGGTCATCCACCTCGATGCCCTCTAGGCCGGGGAACAAGCTGGCGATGTGGGCATCTGGACCCACGCCCAAGAACGTGATGTCGAACTCAGGAAGTTCAGGCCAGAACTTGGCTAGTTCGTCGTCATAGGCATCTACTGCTTCGTCCAGCGTCATACCAGCATCTGATGCAGGCATGCGGTGAACATTCTCGGCATGGATGGGCAGACGGTGAATGAGGGCAGCAGTTGCCTGGCCTTCATTGCGGTCTGGATGGCCGGCAGGAACGAAGCGTTCGTCGCCCCACCACAGGTGAATGCGAGACCAGTCCAGCTTGTTGCTGGGGTCGATGTTTTCCAGCAGAGCAATGCCTACGGTGCCACCGGTGAGAACGACGTGAACAGCAGGCTGTTCAACGAGGAGTTCCTTGACGGCTTCTTCGAAGATCTCATCAATGTTGTCGATGAGTTCTTGCTTGTCTGCATACGCTTCGAGCGTGGTTTCCTCGCTCATGAGGCGTGCACAATGATCTGGGGAAGACCTTCGGTCACTACGCGACCATAGACCTCATCGGGGTCAAGGCGACGCAGTTCCTCAGCCAAGCAGTCACGCAGACTTCTGCGGGGCATGGCGAGGTCGTGGGTGGGCTGGTTGGGCTGCTTGAGGCGTGCCACGGAAGGCTCAACACGAGTCAGCTCAATATCACCGGAAGGACGAACCAAACGAACGCCGTGAATGCCGCCCCAGCTCAGACCCGTGTGGGTGAGATCGCAGGAGACGGGGACACCCAGCTGAAGTTGTAACCAGGCAGCCAGCATCTTGGCCGAAGGGAAATCGGGGGTGGAAGTGACGTGTGCTTCGGTGATGGGCTCATAGGGTGGCTGGTCAAGCACAGCAGCGAGCTGTGTGCGCCAGAGGGTCAGACGAGTCCACGCGAAGTCTGCATCACCAGGAGCATAGGTCTTGGACAGATCTGAAAGAGCCTCGATGGGGTCTGCCTGAGATGCAGCATCGGTGATGCGGCATTGAGCAATCTTGCCCAGGGGAGACTCCGACACCTTCTCAGGAGCAGCGCCGGGCCACCATGCCACCACAGGGGTGTCAGGAAGCAGAAGACCGGTCACAAGACCCTGCTCGTCCGAGCCAACCTGGCCATAGGCACGCAACACAATAACTTCACTGGCACCTGCGTCACCGCCGACGCGAACTTCCGCGTCGAGACGGTTTGAGATGGAGTGCTCGGGCTCAATAACGGAGAGCACAATCACACGCATGGGGTGTTCGCGAGATGCCTCGTTCGCAGCAGCAATGGCCTCTTCTTCTTCACCGAGAGTGGTGGAGATGAGCAGGGTGAGCACGCGACCAAGCGCAACAGCGCCGCCTTCTTCGCGGAGGTTGACCAGTTCTTTGGCAACCTTCGCGGTGGTGGTGTCGGGGAGTTCGAGGATCATGGACGTCTCCAAACGCGGCCGTCACGGGCCATGAGGGCATCAGCAGAGGCAGGTCCCCAGGTTCCTGGAGCGTATTGCTCAGGCTGCCCTTGGGTTTCCCAGAATTCTTCGATGGGGTCGAGGATCTTCCAGCTCAGTTCCACCTCTTCGTGGCGGGGGAACAGGGGAGGATCGCCGAGCAGAACGTCCAAGATGAGGCGCTCATAGGCTTCAGGGCTCGCTTCGGTGAAGGCGTGGCCATAACCGAAGTCCATGGTCACATCGCGGACCTGCATACCAGCGCCTGGAACCTTGGAGCCGAAACGGATGGTGACACCTTCATCGGGCTGAACGCGGATAACCAACGCGTTCTGACCGAGGGCAGAGGTCTGGTGGTCAGCGAACAAGTACTGGGGTGCTCGCTTGAACACGACAGCAATTTCAGTCACACGACGGCCCAGGCGCTTACCCGCACGCAGATAGAACGGAACTCCGGCCCAGCGGCGGGTTCCAATGTCGAGGCGCATGGCTGCATAGGTTTCGGTGACGGACTCAGGGTTCATGCCCTCTTCGTCCAAGAAGCCAACAACCTCTTCGCCCCCCTGCCAACCGCTGGCATATTGGCCACGTGCGGTTGCTTCGCCCAGGTTTTCAGGCAAGCGAACAGCGGCAAGAACCTTTTCCTTCTCCGCACGAAGATCTTCAGCGTCGAAGGAAATGGGCTCTTCCATGGCGGTCAGTGCCAAAAGTTGGAGCAAGTGGTTCTGAATCACGTCACGCGCAGCACCAATGCCGTCGTAGTAGCCAGCACGACCGCCCACACCAATGTCTTCAGCCATGGTGATCTGGACGTGGTCGACGTGCTCAGCGTTCCACAGTGGTTCAAATAGCTGGTTAGCAAAGCGCAAAGCCAAAATGTTCTGCACTGTTTCTTTACCGAGGTAGTGGTCAATGCGGAAGATGGAATCTGCGGGGAAAACAGACTCAACGACTGTGTTCAGTTCACGAGCAGTCTTGAGGTCACTACCAAAAGGCTTCTCAATGACCACGCGGCGCCACTGACCCTCAACCTCTTCTGCCAAACCTGCGCGCTTGAGTTGAGAAACAACCTCTGGGAAGGAGCGGGGAGGAACGGAGAGATAGAAAGCATGGTTGCCCATAGTGCCGCGCTTTTCGTCCAGTTCTGCAATTGTTTTCTTCAGACGATCAAATGCGGCGTCGTCGTTGAATTCACCCTGAACGAAGCGAATGCCCTTGGCTAGCTGCTCCCAGACTTCCTCACGGAATTCGGTGCGGGCATACTGCTTGACCGAGTCGTGCACGACCTGCGCGAAGTCTTGGTCTTCCCAGTCGCGACGAGCAAAGCCCACGAGTGCGAAACCAGGAGGAAGAAGACCACGGTTAGCGAGGTCATAGACCGCGGGCATGAGCTTTTTACGAGCCAAGTCACCGGTCACACCAAACAGCACCAGACCACAAGGTCCAGCGATGCGGTTGAGTCGACGGTCTTCGGCAACGCGGAGAGGGTTGTTCTCCGGAGTGATGTCAACAGGTGACATGAACGTCCTTTAGTTGAAGGCTGCGAACAGGTGTTCGAGTTCAGTGTTGGGGTTAGTCAGGGTGAGGGTCAGAACGGGGCGACCGTGGTCGGCCAGAACGTTTGCATCACCAGCAGCCTGAGCAGCAATGAGCTGACCAAAGCTGAAGGGGCGCTCAGGGATGACAACGTCACCGTCTGGGGCCTGGAGAATCTGGATGAAGACACCCACTGCGGGCCCGCCCTTGTGGAACTGACCGGTGGAGTGCAGGAAGCGTGGTCCCCAACCGAAGGTGACGGGGCGACCGGCACGAGCAGCGACGAGGTCGCGCACACCGTGAAGCTGAGGGTAGTTTGCACGGTCAACGTAGGCCTGAACCGAAACATAACCATCTGCAGGAAGCTGTTCCAAAACAGCAGTGATTGCCTCGCGGACTGTTTTGGCATCTCCCAGGTCACCGTGAGCACGCACTTCAATTCCCTTGTCGGTGAACAGAGGCTCGGTAGGTGCAGGACGGTTATCCAGCAGTGCGCGAGCAGCAATCTTTGCCGACTCCACATCTGGCTGGTCGAAGGGGTTGATGCCCAGCAGGCGGCCTGCAACAGCGGTTGCATACTCAAACACCATGAACATGGCACCTAGGGTGCCCGAGACGAGGATTTCACCTTCGTGCTTGTCGCGGTTGAGCAGGTGGAACTCGTGTGCATCATCGACAAGGCGCAGCACCTGAACATCTGCATAACCTGCAGAAAGTTCGGGGGAGACAACGTCCAGAACGACGGGAAGAATTCCAGTGCCTTCCTTACCTGTGGACTCGGCGATGAGCTGTTCTGCCCAGTCGGGGAAACCAACCAGGTGAGTGCCATCGGTTACGAGTGCGAGCTTGTTCTTCAGTGGTGAAGTGCCGGCGATAGCAGCGCCCAAGATCAAACCGGGGTTCTCAGGCTGATCAACAGCGAGGTCAATCGAGATGGCCTCTGCTTCGTTGAGCAGTTCGTTGAGATCCACACCGGCAAGACCGGAAGGAACCAAACCGAATGCAGTGAGTGCAGAGAAGCGTCCGCCCACGTTGGGGTCGGCGTTGAAGACGCGGTATCCGGCTTCACGTGCTGACTTATCCAGAGGAGAACCGGGGTCGGTAACAACAATGATGCGCTCGAGTGGGTCAATGCCCACAGCGGCAAAGGCTGCTTCATAGATGCGCTTTTGGCTGTCAGTTTCGACAGTGCCACCGGACTTGCTGGAGATCACGACTGCGGTGGTCTCCAGGCGGTCGGTGATAGCTGCCTTGATCTGTCCAGGCTCAGTGGAGTCCAGCACAGTGAGCTCTGCCTGCATGGTTGCGGTGATGACCTCGGGGGCTAGAGAAGAACCACCCATGCCACCTAAGACGATGTGGTTGACACCCTTGGCTCGCAGCTCGTCACGCAGAGCCTCAATCTCAGGTACGAGGGGACGAGAGATCGAGACAGACTCGGTCCAGCCCAGACGAATAGCTGATTCAGCTTCAGCTGCCTTGCCCCAGAGCGCGGGGTCCTGAGCAGTGATGCTGGAAGCTACGAGGTCAGCAACCAGTTGAGGAACGTGAGTCTCAACAGCTGCTTCAGCTGCTCCAGAAACCTTGATGCGGAACGACATTTAAGCTCCAGCCAAAGCGGTGTTGACGGTCTCGAGGAGTTCTCCCCACGAGATGATGAACTTGGAAACACCCTCAGACTCGAGGACGTTGGTCACGTCCTGGAAGTCCACGCCCACAGCCGCCAGAGCTGCGAAGACAGCCTTGGAATCTGCGTAGTTGGGGGTAATGGTGTCACCAGTGACCACACCGTGGTCGTAGGTGGCATCCAGAGTCTTTTCAGGCATGGTGTTCACAATGCCAGCAGCAACCAGCTCGGTGACGTAGAGAGTGTCGGGGAGGCTGGGGTCCTTAACGCCGGTGGAGGCCCAGAGGGGACGCTGGACGTTTGCGCCGTTGGCAAGCAGCGCTGCAGCACGCTCAGTGTCGAACATGTCCTCGAAGAGTTCATAGGCCAGACGAGCGTTAGCCAGACCTGCCTTTGACTTGAGAGCCAGTGCCTCAGGGGTGCCAATGGCGTTGAGGCGGTTGTCGACCTCGGAGTCCACACGAGAGACGAAGAAAGAACCTACCGAGTGGATCTGGGAAAGGTCGTGGCCGTTGGCCTGTGCCTTTTCGAGTCCTGCAAGGTAAGCGTTGATGACGGCTTCATAGCGCTCGAGCGAGAAGATGAGGGTCACGTTAACCGAGATGCCTGCACCAATGACTTCGGTGATGGCGTCGAGGCCAGCCAGCGTTGCAGGGATCTTGATGAGAGCGTTGGGCTTGTTGACCTTTGCCCACAAACGCTTTGCTTCTTCCACAGTGCCTGGAGCATCGTGAGCAAGGGTGGGGGAGACCTCGATAGAAACGCGGCCGTCTACGCCCTGGGTTGCGTCGAAGACGCCACGGAAGATGTCGCAGGCATCTGCAACGTCATCGGTGGTGATGTCGAACACGGCTGCTTCTGCATCTGCACCAGCAGCTGCGAGCTTCTTGACCTGTGCTGCATAGCTCTCACCGTTGGTGAGAGCACCCGCGAAGATGGTGGGGTTGGTGGTCACACCAACGACGTTCTTTTCAGCAATGAGCGCCTGAAGGTTTCCCGAGGTGATGCGTTCACGTGAGAGGTCATCGAGCCAGATGCTGACGCCGGCTGCGGACAATTGTGCGGTGGGGGTGTTCGACATGAACGTTGATTCTCCTAGGGAATGTGGTGGAGCGGATCAGGTATGAAGTTGTAACACGGGGTGTGAAAAGTTATTCCTCACACCCCGTGTGAAGTGTTACTGAGCTGCGAGGGATTCTTTCGCAGCGGCGACAGCAGCATCGGTGGTGATACCGAACTTGGTGAACAAGGTCTTGTAGTCAGCCGAGGCACCGAAGTGCTCGATCGAGACGCTGCGGCCAGTGGAGCCGACAATCTTGTCCCAGGTCAGCGACAGGCCAGCTTCAATAGAAACACGAGCCTTCACCGCGGCAGGAAGAACGCTCTCCTGGTAAGCAGCAGGCTGCTCGTAGAACCACTCGAGGCAAGGAACAGAGACCACGCGAGCGTGGATACCTTCTCCTGCGAGCTGTTCGCGAGCTGCCACAGCGAGCTGGACTTCAGAACCGGTTGCGATGAAGATCACATCAGGCTTGCCGTTAGCGGCGTCAACGAGAGTGTAGGCACCCTTTGCGGTTTCACGAGCGTGAGCGAAAGTGTCGCCGGTGGCAACTCCCTCACCACGGGTGAACACGGGAATGTTCTGACGAGTCAGAGCAATTCCTGCAGGTCCGTTGCGACGCTCGAGGATGGTCTTCCAGGCGTAGGCAACTTCGTTCGCGTCAGCAGGACGAACTACATCCAGCTCAGGAATGGCGCGCAAGGTTGCGAGCTGTTCGATGGGCTGGTGAGTGGGGCCGTCTTCACCGAGAGCCACAGAGTCGTGAGTCCACACGAAGATCGAAGGCACCTTCATGAGTGCGGCCAAGCGCACAGCAGGGCGCATGTAGTCGCTGAAGATGAGGAAGGTTCCACCGTAGGCGCGGGTCTTGCCGTGCAGGGCAATACCGTTCAGGATGGCACCCATGGCGTGCTCACGAATACCGAAGTGGAGGACGCGACCGTAGTTGTCACCGGTCCACTCGTGGGTTGACCACTGGGCAGGAACGAAGGACTTGGCGCCCTCAAGAGTGGTGTTGTTGGACTCGGCAAGGTCAGCAGATCCACCCCAGAGTTCAGGGATAACGGGGCCGAGAGCGTTGAGCACCTTGCCGGATGCGGCACGGGTTGAAACTTCGGTGCCACCTTCAAATACAGGAAGTGCGGCCTCTACACCATCAGGAAGCTGACCAGCTTCGAGGCGGTCAAGAAGCTTCTTGTTCTCAGGGTTTGCTGCAGCCCAAGCATCGAAGCTCTTTTGCCATTCAGCGCGTTCAGCAGCACCCTTCGCTACTGCTTTACGGGTGTGTTCGATAACCTCGTCGGCTACCTGGAAGCTCTGTTCTGGATCAAATCCAAGAACTTCCTTGAGGCCCTTGAGCTCATCTGCACCGAGTGCAGAACCGTGGATCTTGCCGGTGTTCTGCTTCTTAGGCGAAGGCCACCCAATGATGGTCTTGAGGATGATGAGCGAAGGCTTGTCGGTGACAGCCTTTGCTGCCTCAATGGCGTCGTTCAGAGCAGCGACGTCTTCAACGTAAACACCGGTCTTCTTCCAGTCCACCGTCTGGACGTGCCAGTCGTAGGACTCGTAACGCTTGGCTACATCTTCGGTGAACGCAATGGTGGTGTCATCTTCGATCGAGATCTGGTTGGAGTCATAAATCGCGATGAGGTTACCCAGCTGCTGGTGGCCAGCAAGCGAGGATGCTTCAGCGGTAACACCTTCTTGCAGGTCGCCGTCACCCGCGATGACGTACACGAAGTGATCGAAGGGGCTCTTGCCCGCAGCGGCGTTGGGGTCAAACAGACCGCGCTCGAAGCGAGATGCATAGGCAAAACCAACAGCCGAAGCCAGACCCTGACCGAGAGGGCCAGTGGTGATTTCAACACCCTTGGTGTGGCCATATTCGGGGTGACCCGGGGTCAGTGAGCCCCAGGTGCGCAGAGCCTTGAGGTCTTCGAGTTCGAGGCCGTAGCCGTTCAGGTAGAGCTGAACGTACTGAGTGAGCGACGAGTGGCCCACAGAAAGAATGAAGCGGTCGCGGCCAATCCACTGGTCGTCCAGTGGGTCGCGGCGCATGACCTTGTTCCACAACAGATACGCAGCAGGAGCGAGGCTCATTGCGGTTCCGGGGTGACCGTTACCCACCTTCTCGACTGCGTCTGCGGCGAGAACACGCGCGGTGTCAACTGCCTTGTTGTCTAGTTCGGACCAGTCGAGCTGCGCCATGTGAATATCGGCCTTCCGTTTTTCCGTGTGGAGGTGAGGGAGAGAAAATTACGATGGCTGGAAATTACAGCCATGCACGCCGAATAACGGCTCTTATAAGTATAGGCAGTTACCGGCTTACGCCGACGGGGAACGTGCCAGATGTCGAACCATTACCTCCCGTAGACTTGATGCTCTCGCGCACTCCACTCTTGAGGACTCATGAACGCTTCCGAATCTGGCACCACTGCGGTGTCCAAGGTCGGTATTAAGCGCAAAGTTGCCGCGTATGTCTCGCTGACCAAGCCCCGTGTGATGGAACTACTGCTGGCAGTAACCATCCCCACGATGTTCTTGGCTCAAGAGGGAATTCCCAACCTCTGGTTGGTCCTCGTTGTTTTATTGGGTGGAATGATGAGCGCTGGTTCTGCGGGAACCTTCAACTGCTACATCGACCGCGATATTGACCGTCTGATGAACCGCACCAAGGGCCGTCCGCTGGTTACTGGTGAGATTTCTGATCGTGAGGCGATTGTGTTTGCCTGGGCACTCGCGATCATCTCAACTGTGTGGTTCCTGCTGTTTACCAATGTGTTGGCGGCGTCACTGTCGGTTTCAGCCATTGCGTTCTACGTGATTGTGTACAGCCTGGTCTTGAAGCGCCGCACCCCGCAGAACATCGTCTGGGGAGGCGCTGCTGGCGGTTTCCCCGTACTGATTGGCTGGGCTGCGGTAACCGGTTCACTGACCTGGACCCCCGTGGTTTTGTTCCTCATCATCTTCTTGTGGACGCCACCGCACTACTGGCCACTGTCTTGGCGGTACCGCGAGGACTACAAAAACGCCAACGTGCCCATGCTCACCGTGGTGCGCGGACGCGTCACGGTAGGACTCCAGATTGTGCTCTATGCCTGGGCAACCTTTGCGGCAACTCTGCTGCTGGTTCCTATCGGTCACATGGGGTGGACCTACACCGCTATCGCCACGGTGGCAGGCGTGTGGTTTGTGGTGGAAAGCCACCTGCTTTACTCACGCGCACTGCACCACGAAGACCCCAAGCCCATGCGCTTGTTCCACTTCTCCAATGGCTATCTCTCGCTGATCTTCCTCGCGGTAGCCATTGACGCTCTGCTGCCCTTCTAGAGCGGCTACAGAACTACTCGGCTGGCTTACGCAGGTTGAGCAATGCGTTGGTTGTACCCGCTGCAACTAGGCAGGCCAGCAGCATGTGGATTCCTACCAAAAGCGGGGGAAGTCCTGTGCGTGACTGAACAATTCCCACCACAATCTGGGCCACGTTGACTGCCAGAAGCATCAGAAGGGCATTGCGCTCTGCAAGCTGGCGTGCACGGGAGGCCATCGCGATGGCCAATAGCGTCAATCCCACAGCTACATAGGCAGGGTAGGAGTGGAGTGATTGCAGAATGCCGCCATCAAGGCCGTTACGGGGCGCATCAGCGTCTCCGGCGTGAGGGCCTGAACCAGTTGTGAGTATGCCCAAGATGATGGTCACGATCTGGAACACCGCTGCTAGCCACACAATGCGAGGCAGAGATAGCCCTGATGGGCTGAGAATCCACGTGCGAGGGGCATTGCCGTTATAGACACGGAAGACCAGCACAGTAGAAAGCACAATCATCACGATCGAAACAATGAAGTGCAGCCCCACAACGTAGGGGTTCAGTTGCATCAAGACAGAGATCCCACCGATAACTGCCTGGGCAGGGATTCCCAAACCAATAAGTAAAGTCAGCCAGAAGAAGTCCCTGCGGCTCTTGCGCATACGGAATACGAGAGCAAAAGTCACAATCGCCACAATGACCAGAAGGAAGGTCAGCAGGCGGTTACCGAACTCGATAATGCCGTGAATACCCATCTCGGGGGTGTTCACCAGAGAGTCTTCCGTGCAGGTAGGCCAGGTGGGGCAACCAAGACCGCTCGCGGTGAGGCGAACGGCGCCACCGGTGACCACAATGAGGATCTGCACAACGAAGGTTGTCCAGGCCGCAATCCGGACCTTGCGATCAACGGTGGTGGGGAACCAATTCACAAGAGTGCTCACGATGGGGAATATTCCTTCGATGATTAGTTGTTGTTCGCTGAGGAAGAACTCATTAACCCTGTTATTGCTAGTGAAGTAAGGCTAGGCTAAGTAAGTTCAATGTGATCGTGCGTAAGCCGATATCTCGAGGGCGAGAACATGCGAGATTGCCGCGGTTTTCGCGACAGTTCGTGCGTTCTCTTCTCAGTCTAGATTCGTAAGGAAGAGTGCCATGTCAGACATCCTGATCGACCGGCCCGAACTTGAGGGCATTGGGCAGTATGAATTCGGCTGGCACGACAAAGATGCAGCCGGAGCTAGCGCTCGCCGAGGTATCAGCGCAGAGGTCGTTGCCGACATCTCTGGCCTGAAGAATGAGCCCGAGTGGATGCTCAAGATGCGCTTGAAGGCATACGAAATCTTTGGTCGTAAGCCCATGCCCAACTGGGGTGCCGACCTCTCCGGAATTCACTTTGACAACATCAAGTACTTTGTCCGTTCAACGGAACGTCAGGCACAAACTTGGGAAGACCTCCCCGACGAAATCAAGGACACCTACGAGAAGTTGGGTATTCCTGAGGCAGAGCGCCAGCGTCTCGTTGCAGGTGTTGCAGCACAGTATGAATCTGAAGTGGTCTACCACCAGATCAATGAAGAGCTCGAGCGACAGGGCGTCATCTTCATGGACACCGACACTGCTCTGAAAGAGCACCCTGAATTCTTCGAAGAATACTTCGGCACCGTGATCCCCTCGGGAGACAACAAGTTCGCCGCTCTCAACACGGCGGTGTGGTCTGGTGGATCCTTCGTTTACGTGCCACCAGGTGTGCACGTAGAGATTCCCCTTCAGGCCTACTTCCGTATCAACACGGAGAACATGGGTCAGTTCGAGCGCACCCTCATCATCGCTGACGAGGGAAGCTACGTGCACTACATCGAAGGTTGTACTGCACCGATCTACAAGAGTGACTCTCTGCACTCTGCTGTGGTCGAAATCATCGTGAAGAAGAACGCCCGCGTTCGTTACACCACCATCCAGAACTGGTCCAACAACGTCTACAACCTGGTGACCAAGCGTGCGATTGCGCATGAAGGCGCCACCATGGAGTGGATTGACGGAAACCTCGGTTCCAAGGTCACCATGAAGTACCCGTCGGTCTACCTGGTCGGTGAAGGCGCAAAGGGTGAAACCCTTTCCATCGCTTTCGCTGGTCCCGGTCAGCACCAGGACGCCGGCGCCAAGATGATCCACATGGCTCCTCACACGCAGAGCTCGATCGTCTCCAAGTCGATTGCTCGTGGTGGTGGTCGTGCCGGTTACCGTGGTGAAATCCGTATTGATGCCAATGCGCACAACTCTGCCAACACGGTGCGCTGTGATGCGCTCTTGGTCGACACTCAGTCTCGCTCTGACACATACCCAGCTATCGACATCCGTGTGGATGACGTTCAGCTCGGCCACGAGGCAACCGTCTCGAAGGTCAGTGAAGACCAGCTCTTCTATTTGATGAGCCGCGGTATGGCTGAAGACGAAGCAATGGCCATGATTGTTCGTGGATTCATTGAACCCATCTCTCGTGAACTTCCCATGGAATATGCACTCGAGCTCAACAAGCTGATTGAAATCGGCATGGAAGGATCCGTGGGCTAAGTGACTGTTCCCGTACAAGTTCGTTCTGCGCGCCCGAAATCGACTAATCCTGCCGATTTTGAGGCCGTCACCGGTCGTGAACTCGACTGGAAGTTCACCCCTGTAGCCAAGCTTCAGGAGCTCATTGCTGGTGAACTCGATGGTTCTCGTTTTGACTACACCGCAACTGTTGCTGCAGGTGTGAGCCTGTCCTGGATTCCTGTCACAGACCCACGCGTAGGTACCGCTGGTCTTCCTGAAGACAAGGCTTCAGCAAATGCGTGGGCTGCGGCTACCGAAGTTCTTCTCGTTTCGATTACATCTGAAGATGTTTCCGAAATCACCATCACTCGTGACGCACTCGGCACCACCCACCGCGCTGCACACATTGTGATTGAGGCGGCACCGTTCTCCAAGGGAACAGTTGTTCTGCAGAACAATGGCGATGCTCGTTTGGTTGAAAACCTCGAGATTCTTGTCGGCGCTGAAGCTGATCTCAACGTGATCTCAGTCCAGGAATGGAACGATGACGCACTGCACCTGGCTAGCCACTTCTCACGTGTGGGACGCAACGCCTCGCTCCAGCACAGTGTTGTCTCGCTCACCGGTGAAGTCATTCGTGTGAACCCCTCTACTGTTCTGGCGGAAGACGGATCTTCGGTCAACATGCTTGGTGTTTACTTCGCAGATGCACACCAGCACATTGAGCAGCAGGTGTATGTCAACCACGACGCACCACAGTCCAAGAGCCGTGTCACCTACAAGGGTGCTCTCCAGGGCAAGGGTGCTCGCACCGTCTGGATCGGTGACGTGCTTATTGGCAACAAGGCAACTGGAACTGACTCGTATGAGCAGAACCGTAACTTGATGCTCACCGAGGGAACCCGCGCAGATTCGATTCCTAACCTCGAAATCGAAACAGGTGACATTGCCGGTGCTGGTCACGCTTCGGCAACCGGTCGTTTCGATGACGAGCAGCTCTTTTACCTGCAAGCCCGTGGCATCAGTGAAGAAGAAGCACGTCGCCTCGTTGTTCGTGGATTCTTGAACGAAGTTGTTCAGCAGCTGGGCGTTCCTGCCCTCGCTGAACGCATTGAGGCTTCCCTCAATGCCGAGCTCGAAGCTGGAGTGAAGTAATGGCTGCTGAGAAGGTGTGCGTTGCAAGTGAGCTCGTGCTCAACCAGGCCAAGAAGGTTGTTGTGGGCGGAATTCCCGTGGCACTCGTTTTGGATGCTGCCGGAGATATCCACGCCATTGGTGACACCTGCACTCACGGAGATATTTCCCTCTCTGAGGGTTTCGTTGAAGACGACACCCTCGAGTGCTGGGCGCACGGCTCCAAGTTTGAACTGACTACCGGCAAGCCACTGACACTGCCTGCCTACGAACCCGTCCCCGTTTTTGTCGTCGAGGTTATCGACGGCGAGATTTTCATTGACCCCACCGTCACGAAAGAGATCTAAGCCATGTCAACTCTGAAGATCACCGACCTGCACGTCAGCGTCGAGACCGACCAGGGCACCAAGCAGATTCTGCGCGGCGTCAACCTTGAGATCAACTCGGGTGAAACCCACGCGATCATGGGCCCCAACGGTTCGGGTAAGTCGACTCTGGCCTACACAATCGCAGGTCACCCCAAGTACACCGTAGACAGTGGTTCGATCACCCTCGACGGCGTTGACGTACTCGAGATGAGCGTAGACGAGCGTGCCAAGGCAGGTCTGTTCCTAGCTATGCAGTACCCCGTGGAGATCCCCGGTGTGACGGTCACGAACTTCCTGCGCACTGCCAAGACCGCAATCGATGGTGAAGCACCTTCGCTGCGTAACTGGATCAAGGATGTTCGCGAATCGATGGCGAACCTCAAGATGGATTCCAGCTTCGCTGAGCGCAACGTCAACGAAGGATTCTCCGGTGGTGAGAAGAAGCGTCACGAGATTCTTCAGCTCGAACTACTCAAGCCCAAGTTCGCAGTCCTTGATGAGACTGACTCTGGTCTTGACGTAGACGCACTCAAGATCGTGTCTGAGGGCGTTAACCGCGCAAAGGCCAACTCCGACATGGGTGTGCTCCTCATCACTCACTACACCCGCATTCTTCGCTACATCAAGCCTGAATTCGTGCACGTTTTCGTCAATGGCAAGGTTGCTGAAGAGGGCGGTCCTGAGCTTGCAGACCGACTTGAGTCTGAGGGCTACGACCGTTACCTCGAGATTGCCTAACAATGTCTTCTGAACTCTCTGACGACCGCTATAACGAGTGCATTGATGCGCTCAAAGAGGTCATGGACCCCGAACTGGGTATCAACATTGTTGACCTGGGGCTCATCTATGACCTCAAGTGGGATGACGAGAATGATGCACTGATCATTCACATGACCTTGACCAGTGCTGGTTGCCCCTTGACTGATGTCATTGAAGAGCAGACGGCACAAGCGCTGGATAACGTCGTGGATGCGTTCCGCATCAACTGGGTATGGATGCCCCCATGGGGTCCTGAGAAGATCACCGATGACGGTCGTGAAATGATGCGCGCCCTCGGGTTCTCCATCTAGGAACTTTGTCGTCGTAACAATTCCTGAAAGAAATTTTTCACAAATTCTTTCCAGCGTTTAGTCTGAGGAACATGCCTCAGGGATTCAATACGCGTTCGATTCACGTCGGTCAAACCTCAGAACCCACAACGGGTGCTGTCGTTCCTCCGATCTACCTGTCTTCCACCTTCCAGCAGGAAGTCCCTGGAACGCCCCTCAACGGCTTTGAATACTCGCGCTGCGATAACCCCACTCGCACCTCGTTGCAGGAAAACCTTGCGTCACTTGAGGGTGGTCTCCTGGCATATTCCTTCGCCAGTGGCATGGCCGCTGAAGATGCATTCTTCCGTGCCGTTCTGAAGCCCGGTGATCACATTGTCTTGGGCAATGACGCCTATGGCGGTTCCTACCGCGCTATTGAACAGGTTTATGGCCCCTGGGGTGTGACGAACTCCTGTATTGATTTCACTGATCTCACTTCTGTGGAAGAAGTCATCAAGAGCACCAAGCCACGCGTGGTGCGCATTGAAACCCCCACCAACCCCCTGATGACCATCGTGGATATTGAGGGTGTCTCCACGATTGCCCACAAGCATGGTGCACTCGTTCTTGTCGACAACACTTTTGCTACCCCCGCACTCCAGCGTCCCATTGAACTGGGTGCAGACGTTGTGCTGCACAGCACCACCAAATACCTCGGTGGTCACAGTGATGTGGTTGGCGGTGCCATTGTCCTCTCTGATGCTGGACTGGCAGAAAAAGTTGCTCAGATTCAAAACTGGCTGGGTGCTATTTCTTCTCCATTTGATGCCTATCTGACCATGCGCGGAATCAAGACTTTGGGTGTGCGCATGGAGCGTCACTCCAGCAATGCCCTGGCCTTGGCTGAACGCTTTGAAAACCACAAAGCCGTTGAACGTGTGCTTTACCCAGGACTTGCTTCACACCCAGGTCACGATATTGCCAAGCGTCAGATGTCGCTCTTCGGCGGCATGATGTCAATGCAATTGGTAGGGGGAGTGAAGGCTGCCGAAAGCCTGCTCACCAACACCAAACTCTTCACTCTGGCACCGTCGCTGGGTGGAGTTGAATCCTTGATTGAGCATCCAGGACTCATGACTCATCACTCCGTTGAGGGAACCGCTCTCGAGGTTCCAGCGAACCTGGTGCGCATCAGCGTGGGCATCGAAGATATCGATGATCTCATCGAAGACCTTGCGCAAGCACTGGATTCTCTGCTCTAATCAGTAATCGCGAATACGCAAAGACCTACAGGTTGATCTGTTCGTCGCACCCCTGCGACAGGCACCTGTACAAAAGCGAAAGCCCCTGACATCAGTCAGGGGCTTTCGTTCTTGAAGTTACTTACTTGGTGCGAGAAGTGAGCTTCCATACGAGAGGAAGCAGACCGCCTGCAGCAAGAGCCTTGATCAGGTCACCTGGAATGAAGGGGTAGAGACCCGCCTGGAGGGTTGCAGTGAGGTCGTTGGGGTAACCCAGCTGACCGAGTGCAACAGAAAGCCAGGGGAGGCCCACTGCGTAAATGACGGCAGTACCAGCAAGGAAAGCACCAATGGTGCCCAAAACCTTACGGTCCCACTGCTTCTGTGCGAGCCAGCCCACGAGAGCAGCTGCCAGGACGAAACCGATCATGTAACCACCGGTAGGCCCAGCAAGTTTGGCCAGACCAGCGCCGCCTTCAGCGAAGACAGGAAGACCAGCAACACCGAGACCAACGTAGAGAAGCATAGAGAGTGCGCCGCGGAGAGAACCGAGGGTTGCACCAACGAACAGCACTGCAAATGTCTGTCCAGTAATGGGCACAGGCCACATAGGAATAACAATCTGTGCTGCACCAGCGGTCAAAGCTGCACCTGCAGCAATGAGGGCAACATCTGTAGCGAGAGTGCGCGAACCGATACGGTCAGCGAGCACAGGACGTGAAGCAGCAAGAGTGATGTTCGACATAGAAATATACTAAAGGAAGAAAAGAGCCTTAAGGCTTAGTAAAGACATACAAACGAATCGGGAAAAGCCTGTGCTCAACGTCCAAGACCTTGAGCTGCGCGTAGGCGCCCGAGTGCTCATGTCGGAAGTTTCCTTCCGCGTCTCCAACGGAGACAAGATTGGGTTGGTCGGCCGCAATGGTGCCGGCAAGACCACATTGACTAAAACACTCGCCGGCGACCTTCAACCAGCTGGTGGCCTCATCGAGGTCGGTGGAGAGATTGGTTACCTCCCACAGGACCCTCGCTCGGGCGATCCCGAAGAGCTTGCTCGCACGCGAATCCTCAACGCTCGAGGCCTAGGTTCGCTCGTGCAGGGCATGGCTGAGAACAGCATGCTTATGGGTGATGCAGACGAAAAGGTCGCTGCGGAAGCCATGCGAAAATATGGCGAACTCGCTGACCGCTTTGATGCACTCGGTGGCTATGCGGCCGAAGCAGAAGCTGCCTCGATAGCATCGAACCTGCAGTTGCCTGACCGCATTCTCGATCAGCCCCTCAAGACACTTTCTGGTGGTCAGCGCCGTCGTATTGAGTTGGCACGTATTTTGTTCTCTGGTGCTGAGACCATGTTGCTCGATGAGCCAACGAACCACTTGGATGCCGACTCTGTCGTCTGGCTTCGCGAATTTCTCAAGGGATACCAGGGCGGACTAATCATCATCAGTCACGATGTGGAGCTGGTCGGCGAGACCGTGAACCGTGTGTTCTATCTGGACGCCAACCGTCAGGTCATTGACGTCTACAACATGAACTGGAAGAACTACCAGAAGCAGCGTGAGCAGGACGAACAGCGCCGTAAGCGTGAACGTGCCAACGCGGAACAAAAGGCCTCCACGCTCCAAACGCAGGCTGCCAAGATGGGTGCTCGTGCTTCCGGTGCTGTGGCGGCAAAGCAGATGGCCCGTCGTGCTGAAACCCTTCTGGCAGGTCTCGACGAGGTTCGTCAGAGTGACAAGGTGGCGAAGCTACGCTTCCCCGATCCTGCGCCTTGTGGCAAGACGCCGCTCATGGCCACTGATCTTTCTCGTTCCTACGGTTCACTTGAGATCTTTACTGCCGTAGACCTGGCTATAGACCGTGGTTCACGCGTCGTGATCCTGGGATTCAACGGTGCTGGTAAGACAACCATGCTCCGTATTCTTGCGGGCGTGGACAAGCCTGACACCGGTGAAGTCATTGAAGGTCACGGCCTCAAGGTCGGCTACTACGCCCAGGAACACGAAACTCTTCGTGTGCAGGACTCTGTCTTGCAGAACATGGTTTCTGCTGCGTCTCACATGACTGAGACAGAGTGCCGCAAGGTGCTTGGTTCGTTCTTGTTCACCGGTGATGATGTGCTCAAGCCTGCAGGTGTTCTCTCTGGTGGAGAGAAGACTCGTCTGGCCTTGGCCATGCTGGTTGTTTCGAGCGCGAATGTGCTCCTTTTGGATGAGCCCACCAACAACCTGGACCCCGTTTCTCGTGAAGAGATTCTGGGAGCACTGGCGAGCTATAAGGGCTCTGTCGTGCTGGTTTCTCACGACCCCGGAGCAGTTGAAGCTCTCAACCCTGAACGAGTGTTGATCTTGCCTGACGGTATTGAAGATCACTGGAACAAGGAATACGCCGACCTCATTGAGCTCGCCTAGAGCTTCACAGGCGTAGCCTGTAGTCATGCTGATTGCTGAACCTATTGATGTGCCCGAATGGGTCAATGGTTTGGCTATTGGTGTTGCGAGTTTGCAGGGTGCGATTTATGCATCCGGATTCCGGGATCGCAAGCTTGATCTCTTCGGCGTTGCGGTCATCGGTATTGCAACTGGTCTCGGTGGTGGATTCCTTCGAGACATTCTTCTCAACCGTCTCCCCATTGCTCTTACCGAGAATTGGTACATCCTTACCGCTCTCGTTGCAGCCTTGCTGGGAATGTTCTTGGCTCGCATTTTCCGTCGGATTGACTGGCTAATCACAGTCCTTGATGCGCTGGCACTGGGATTGTTTGGAGCATTGGGAACCACCGCGGCACTGGTGTCTGGTTTGCCCTTTGTTCCTGCTCTGTTTGTTGGTGTCATCACTGCTGTGGGTGGCGGTTTCATTCGAGATGTTTTGCTGAACATGCCCATCTCCGTGATGCATGTGGGTTCGCTCTATGCCATCGCTGCAGCAGCTGGATCGATTGTGTTGCTGGGCTTCAACGAAGCAAACATTGGTTTGGAATACAGCGTCCCCATCAGCGTTGCGGTGACCACAATCCTGCGCTTGCTCGCTGTGCGCTTTGGTTGGTCACTGCCTGAACAGCGCATGCTGAAGTCTCTGCGCAACCCTAAGTTGGTGCGTCCAGCAGACCTCACGGGACCAATCGACGTTCAACGAGATCTCTAATGCCCACCTATCGTGATGAGGGAGTGGTGCTGCGCACCCACAAACTCGGCGAAGCCGACCGCATTGTGACGTTGCTAACAAAGAGTCACGGCAAGGTTCGTGCAGTGGCTAAGGGTGTTCGTAGAACCTCCTCGAAATTCGGTGCACGACTAGAGCCGTTCATGGTGGCGGACATCCAGTTCTATGAAGGTCGCAGCCTCGACACCATACAGCAGGCAGAAACCATTGCCTCCTATGGCGCGGACATCGTGGATGACTATCCACGATTCACCGCGGCCAGTGTGATGGTGGAGACAGCTGACAAGGTCACAGAGCTGGAAGGCTCCCCGCAGCAGTATCTGCTGCTGGTGGGAGCCTTACGCTCCCTCTCTCGCCAGGAACATCCCACCGAGCTCACTCTGGATTCCTATCTGCTTCGAGCCTTGAGCCTTGCTGGATGGGCACCCACCTTTGATAGCTGTGCACGTTGTGGCGAGGTTGGTCCGCACGAAAGCTTCGTCGTTCAACTCGGTGGCATGGTCTGTGTGAAGTGTGCACCTCCCGGTGCTCCACATATTGTCCCCGAAGTTGTGAGTCTCTTGGATGCACTAGTTCGTGGCGAGTGGGATGCGGCTGAGGCTCATACCCAGCAGAATTGGAGCAAGGCATCTGCCCTGGTTTCTGCCTATACCCAGTGGCATTTGGAACGAACCCTTCGATCTTTGGAGCATGTAGCGAAATGAGTAAGCCCTACACGCACAAAGACGCGGTCGAATACAAGCCCCTGGACTGGACGGGTGTCTATCCACCCGCTTTCGATGGTGCAGTGCCCAACCACGTTGCCATCGTGATGGATGGCAACGGACGCTGGGCCAACCAGCGCGGGCTCACCCGTGTTGAGGGCCACAAAGCCGGCGAAGCAGCTCTGCTCGACGTTGTCGCTGGAGCTATCCAAGCTGGTGTGAAACACCTGAGTGTCTATGCTTTCAGCACCGAGAACTGGAAGCGCTCACCTGATGAGGTCCGCTTCTTGATGGGCTTCAACCGTGATGTTCTTCACCGTCGCCGTGACCAGCTCAACGAGTGGGATGTCCGCGTGCGCTGGGCCGGCCGTAAGCCTAAGTTGTGGGCATCAGTGATTGAGGAGCTGCAATTTGCAGAACAGCTCACTAAGAACAACAAGACCCTAACTCTCACCATGTGCGTGAACTACGGCGGTCGCACTGAGATAGCAGACGCTGTGCGTAAGATCGCTGACGAAGTTGCCGCCGGCAAGATCAACCCCAGCAAGGTCACCGAGAAGTTCATTGCGAAAAATCTCTACATCCCAGACATGCCTGATGTGGATTTGTTCGTCCGTTCCAGCGGTGAACAGCGCACCTCCAACTTCTTGCTGTGGCAGTCGGCCTATGCCGAAATGGTGTTCTTGAATCAGCTGTGGCCTGCTTTCTCCCGTACAGACCTGTGGGAAGCCATTGAGCAATACATAGGCCGTGACCGCCGCTTTGGTGGTGCCATTGATAAGCCCAGCGCGAAATAGCCTGCAGACGCCAGTTTCAAACCCTAAAGTCGAGGCATGAGCCGACCAATCCGTGTGGTTTTCCTGGTCTTCTACTTTGAAGCCTGGGACGCCCTTGATGCCATTTATCGTGGCATGTTGGCTGATCCTCGTTTTGAACCCATGGTGGTGTCACTTCCGCGCAAGCTGACCGGGTATGACAAGTTTCGTGATGAGAAGAAGGTCAGTGCCTTTCTGGAGTCCCAAGGAATTGAGCACGAAAGATTTAAGTTCAAAAAAAGCAAAGATGGCCTTGCACGTCTCAAAGAACTCGCACCCGATTATGTGTTCTTGAACTACCCCTGGCAGCGCAACTACAAAAAGAACTACCAGATAGAGAAGCTGGTCGAGTTCACCAAGGTTTGTTACGTGCCCTACTTCTCCACTTCGCTCGTGCAAGAACCGGGGGAGTCGGGAGTTGCCCCGCATCAATACACGCAGCCCACTCACCAACTGGCACACATGGTATTTCTCCAAGATGCCGACACTAAGGCAGCTTTTGATGCCAACGGCCGAGCCGATCATTCTTTCCTGACAGGCACACCCAAGATTGATGCACTGATGGCGGCTAAAACAGATGTGCCTTCCATATGGCCCATTGTTCGCGAGCTGCCAGGTGGAAAAGAACCATTCAAACTGCTGTGGGCACCACATCACAGCTATGCCGATCGTTGGTTGAACTTTGGACACTTCAACGACCAGCGCGAACCCATGCTTGCTTTTGCCCAACAGCATCCTGAGATGGACATCGTGTTCCGTCCGCACCCGTTCCTCTTTGGCACGATGACGGACCGAGAAGTCATGACTCAAGAGGAAGTCGATGACTGGCGTGCACGATGGGATGCGTTGCCCAACACCTTCACTGATCTCGGAGCACCGCTCACCTCGATACTTCTCGGTTCAGATGCACTGTTAACAGACGGTGTCTCTTTCCTTGCGGAGTATCCGCTGGTGACGGGCAAACCTGCCATCTTCTGGGAGAAGAGCGTGCACTGGGACTTCTCTCCTTTAGGGAATATTGCTGCTGCCTCCACCGTTACCGTTCATACGATGGCTGAGGTTGAAGGGGCAATCGCGCAAGCCCAGGAAGGAACACTGCCAGATCGCAGTGCCGAGATTGCTGCACTCGTGAAGGCCGTTCGGCCCCAACCCGCATCAGCAGCCCAGACCATCATCGAACTCGTCGCAAAGGATTTCTCATGACCACCGCACCCATCAAGGTTGATATTTGGTCTGACGTGCAGTGCCCATGGTGTTACATCGGCAAGCGCAAGTTCGAAAAGGGTGCAGAGCTCTATGGCCGTCCCGTCGAGATCGAGTACCACTCCTTTGAGCTAGCGCCAGATACTCCCGTGGACTACGAAGGTGATCCTGTTCAATACCTCAGTGAACGCAAGGGCATTCCGGTGGAACAGGTGCACCAGATGCTTGAGCGCGTGACCGGCATTGCCGAGAGTGTGGGTTTGAACTACAACTACGACGCTGTGCACCAAACCAATACCATCAAGGCTCATGAACTTCTGCACTATGCCAAGGCTCAGGGCAAGCAGCTCGAAATGAAGGAACGCCTGCTCAAGGCCTATTTCATTGACGGTGAGCATGTGGGAAAGAGTGAAAACCTCGCCAAACTTGCTGCAGAAATTGGCCTCGATGAGGCAGATGTGCTGCGTTCTCTCAACGATGAAGAGTACCTCGCAGCAGTGAAGGCTGACATGGCTCAGGCGCAGGCCTATGGCATCAATGGGGTTCCGTTCTATGTCATCGATGGCAAATACGGCATCTCTGGTGCACAGGATTCAGCAACCTTTGCTGCAGCACTTACAGAAGCTGCAGAAAACAGGGAGTAACTCTCCTTTTTTCGCTACAGTCCCAGCTCACAACGTGGGATACTTGAAACACAGGAGCGAATGACGATGACGAGTGTGAAGACAGGTGCCCGGGCGGGCAATTTGAACATTGGGCCGATTCAGGCCGAAGTTCCTGTCGTACTCGCACCCATGGCAGGTATTACCAACATGGCCTACCGTCGCCTCTGCCGTGAGCAAGGCTCCGGAATCTTCGTCTCCGAGATGATTACCTCGCGTGCACTTGTCGAGCGCACGCCTGGTTCCATGCACTTGATCCAGACTCACCCCAGTGAAGAAGTGCGCTCGATTCAGCTCTACGGTGTGGCACCCAAGACGGTGCGTGAAGCCGTCACCATGCTCGTGGCAGAGAACCGTGCTGACCACATCGACCTGAACTTTGGTTGTCCGGTGCCCAAGGTCACCCGCAAGGGTGGCGGTTCTGCACTGCCATGGAAGAAGGATCTCTTTCGAGAGATTGTCGAAGAAGCCGTCAAAGCTGCTGGTGACGTTCCCCTCACCATCAAGATGCGTAAAGGCATTGACGCTGACCACCTCACCTTCATTGAGGCGGGTAAAGCTGCTGAGGGTGCCGGTGTAGCGGCCATTGCACTACATGGTCGCACTGCCGCCGAGTTCTACTCCGGTCACGCTGACTGGAACGCGATCGGTGAGCTCAAGCAAGCCATTACGAGTGTTCCCGTTCTGGGCAATGGTGACATCTGGTCAGCTGAAGATGCGATTCGCATGATGGAGCAGACCGATTGCGACGGCGTTGTGGTGGGGCGCGGATGTTTAGGACGCCCGTGGCTCTTCGCCGAATTGGACGCTGCGTTCCGCGAGCGTGCTGGTTTACAAGAACCCGGCAACCGGGTTGAACCGACCTTGGGTTATGTCGCAGCGACGCTGCGTCGTCACCTTGAGTTGTTGATTGAATTCTTTGACACCGAAGAACATGCGTGCCGAGACATTCGTAAGCACATGGCCTGGTACTTCAAGGGTTATCCCGTTGGGGGAGACGTCCGCTCTCAGCTGGCTCAGGTGACGAGCCTGCAGCACTTGGACGACCTTCTTGGGCAGCTTGACTGGTCTGTTCCTTACCCGGGCGCTGATGCTGAAGGTCAGCGTGGTCGTCAGGGCACGCCCAAGCGTCCGTCTCTACCCGATCGTTGGCTTGAATCCCAAGCTCTCAGTGATGCTGAGAAGGCAGTTGTTGCCCACGCTGAAATCGATGCGAGTGGTGGCTAATGTCTGATCACATTCATGAAACTGCCTCTATTCCGGTGATTACTCCCGGCTATTCAGAGTTCGATGCTGAGCGCATGCTCGAAGAGACTCACTCGTCACGTCGTTCCGACTTTGCCCGTGATCGTGCTCGGCTCTTGCACTCCAGTGCTCTACGTCGTCTTTCTGCCAAGACTCAGGTCCTCAGTCCCACAGCAGGTCTCGACTTCGCCCGTAATCGTCTGACACACTCACTCGAGGTTGCCCAAGTGGGCCGTGAGATTGCCGGGCGTCTGCGCCTCGACCCAGATGTGGTCGACACCGCCAGCCTCGCTCATGACATTGGCCACCCGCCCTTTGGTCACAACGGTGAGAAGGCACTCAACACCTGGTGTGCAGACATCGGCGGCTTTGAAGGCAATGCGCAGACTTTGCGTTTGCTTACTCGCCTGGAGCCCAAGGTATTTGGAACCAACGGTCGCAGCTTTGGCCTGAACTTGACCCGCGCCAGCCTGGATGCCAGCACAAAGTATCCCTGGCCAGAACAGCAAGCTGTCATTGATCCAACAGGCCGTGCCAAGTTTGGCTTCTATGCCGATGATTTCGATGTCTTCGAATGGATGCGCCAAGGCGCACCAGATCGCCAGCGCTGCATTGAAGCACAGGTCATGGACCTCAGCGATGACATTGCCTACTCTGTTCACGACTTTGAAGATGCCATCTTCAACGGTTACGTGGACGCAGGGGAACTCGGTGCCCGGGTCAATCACGATGAGCTCGTGGACTCCATGTTTGAGTGGATTGGTGGTGAGTTCACCCACGATGAACTCATTGCTGCCTTTGATCGACTCGACAACCTCGATGTCTGGGTCGACACCTGGGATGGTTCGCGCATTGCTCAGGCGAAGCTGAAGAACCTCACCAGCCAGCTCATTGGTCGTTTTGCTCACGCAGCAGTTCACGCCACCCGTGAAGCACACCCCCAGCAGAACCTGGTTCGCTTTGGTGGCAACGTCATTGTTCCTGCCGAAGTTCGGGCAGAGATTGCTGTGCTCAAGGGAATTGTTGCGGCGTTTGTGATGACCACGAACTCGCGTCAGCCTGTCTATACCCAGCAGCGTGAAGTCCTCACGGATCTGTGTAATACCTTGTTTGAACAAGGGCCTGACGTACTGGATCGTCACTTTGCAGATGACTGGAACCACACCACGGATGAAGCGGTTCGTCGCCGCATTGTCATTGACCAGGTTGCAAGCCTGACCGATCAATCGGCATTTGCGTGGCATAACCGCCTCTGTGGTGGCAATAACTCTGCGCAGGTGATTGTCTAGTGGCCGGCCGTATTCGCCAAGCAGACGTGGAAGAGCTCAAGCAGCGCGTAAATATTGCTGATGTCATTGGTGACTACGTCACCTTGAAGAGTGCGGGTGTTGGCTCAATGAAGGGGCTTTGTCCTTTCCACGATGAGCGCTCTCCGAGTTTTCATGTTCGACCCACCGTGGGCTACTTCCACTGCTTTGGGTGTGGTGAATCAGGTGACGTTTACACCTTTGTTCAGAAGATGGATCACCTCAGCTTCACGGAGTCGATTGAACGGCTTGCCCAGCGCATCAACTTTGAACTCCACTACGAAGAAGGCTCTGGCAAGCCCAATGAGTCGGGGAACCGTTCACGTATTCTGGCAGCCAACACAGCAGCAGCTGAATTCTTTGTGGCACAGCTGGCCACCCCTGGAGCTGCCGAGGGGCGCAAATTCCTCGGTGAGCGAGGCTTCGACAAAGCAGCTGCGGAGCACTTCGGTATTGGCTATGCGCCTAAGGCATGGAACGAACTTCGTGACCACCTCAAGACCAAGGGTTTCACTGAAGAAGAACAGCTCCAGGCAGGTCTGCTCTCACAGGGTGACAAAGGTGTCTATGACCGCTTCCGCGGTCGTGTGATTTGGCCCATTCGAGATGTGACCGGACAGACCATTGGGTTTGGTGCGCGCAAGTTGTTTGACGACGACCAGGGTCCCAAATACCTCAACACTCCTGAGACACCGGTCTATCACAAACAGCAAGTGCTCTACGGGTTAGACCTTGCCAAGCGAGATGTTTCCAAAACCCGTCGCGTCGTAGTGGTCGAGGGTTACACCGACGTCATGGCTGCTCATCTCTCTGGTGTGACAACCGCGGTGGCGACCTGTGGCACCAGCTTTGGTGTGGAGCACATCAAACTCATTCGTCGCATCATGGGAGATGACTCGGGGCTCGGTGAAGTGATCTTCACCTTCGACCCCGATGCTGCCGGCCAGAAAGCCGCCATGCGTGCTTTTGCGGAAGAACAGCGCTTTGCAGCGCAAACATTTGTTGCTGTTGCTCCAGAAGGTCTTGACCCCTGTGATCTGCGTTTGGCACGTGGAGAGCAAGCTGTGCGTGACCTCATGGATGCCAAGGTGCCCATGTTTGAGTTCGTCATTCGTCAGATGCTGAAGAACTACAACCTCGACACCGTCGAAGGTCGTGTTGCCGCACTGCGTGAAGCAGCACCAGTGGTGGCAGATATTCGTGACTCTGCGCTTCGCCCTGGTTACACCCGCGAATTAGCTCGACTGACCGGCGTGGATGTTTCAGAGGCGCAGGTGGCAGTTTCTAACGCAGTGAAGGCATCTCGCTCCAAAGGCATGCAAACCACTTCAGAAGGGGCTAGACAAGGCTATGCAGGCCCTGCCACAGCCCGTCCAGCAGGTGCACCAGCAGATATTGCGGGGGAAGCAGTTGCTGAACCTGAAGGTCCACGGGTATTTGAGCTGAAGAATGATCCATCCACCCGTCTTGAGCGTGACGCCATGATGGCGCTCATTCAATACCCAGAATTAGTAGGTCTAGAACTCGCGGCAGATGCCGTTCAATCCGCCATTATGGATGCCAACCTCGCCACTGTTCGTGACGCAATTGGTGCGAATGTGAATGAACTGGGTGGAGAAACCTGGCTCGATCGCATCCAGAATGATCTGCCTCACGATTTCAAGCCCTTAGTTACCCAGTTAGCTGTAGCACCTCTGCCGCAGAAAAATGCTGAGCAGACCCAGTCCTACTGCCGTGGTGTGGTGATTTCACTGATTGAACGGGACCTCGTTCGACGAAAGTCTGAGCTCGTGGGTCGCCTCCAGCGCACCAGCGTTGATCAGGGTGAAGTCAGCCGTGAAATCCAGCGCGAACTTCTCGAGCTGGAGACAAAGCGCCGTTCACTGCGCGAGGATTAGTCCATGAAGATTCGTCAGAAAGACTGCGTGTGTGAGGTTCCTCAACACGTTGCTGTCTTGGGTGATGAAACAACATCGGCTGCTGCACCTCGGGTTGAATCTGGCCCTATTGCAGTCCTGCCTGAAAACCATGACGACAACACCATTGGTGGAAGTCAGGTTTTCCGTGATGCCGTCATTGAGGCTGGGGGAGACCTTCAGCCTTTGGGTCCGGATACTCGAGGGTTGGTTTGGCTTTCCTATACAAAGTCTTCTGAACTTGGTGAGGTGCTCGCAGCGAACCCTCATCTGACCTGGGTGCAATTGCCTTGGGCTGGCGTTGATGCCTATGCGCAAGTGCTCAGTGAACTCTCACGCCCTGGTTTAGTTTTCACCAGCGCCAAAGGTTCCTACGCCCAGCCCGTGGCAGAGCATGCCTTTGGCATGATCTTTGCGCTGTTGAGACTCTTCCCTCGCCGTATTCGTGCCACCAGTTGGGATGCTGAACCCAAGGGCATATCTCTCTTCAACAAGAACGTCGTCATCATTGGTGCTGGCGGTATTGCGAGGGAACTCATTCGCCAACTAGAACCTTTCAACACCCACATCACGGTCGTGCGACGCTCGGCAGGCCAGGTTCCTGGCGCTGCCAGTACAGTCACAACCAACCGCTTGCACAAGGTCCTGCCCACCGCCGATGTGGTTGTCGTTGCTGCCGCGCTCACAGGGGAGACCACGCACCTCATTGGTGCAGAAGAACTTGCCTTGATGAAACCCACTGCAGTGTTAGTCAACATTGCTCGAGGTCCACTGGTGGATCCTGATGCTCTTGTTGAGGCATTGAACGCAGAAAAGATTTATGGCGCAGCCATGGATGTGACACAACCAGAGCCTTTGCCCGATGGTCACCCGTTGTGGACGGCAAAGAATGTGTTGATCACGCCACACATGGCAGATACGCCAGATATGACCGCACCTTTGCTGGCAGAACGCATCTCTCGCAACGTTGCGGCGTTCATTGCCGGGGAGCAGTTCACCGGTGTTGTGGACACCGAAGCCGGCTACTAGAGAGCCTGTCTCGTGTGCGGTTTTTGCACCGTCTCATTTGGGGTAATATAAAAACGCCTAAAAGCAATCCCCGATAGCTCAATTGGCAGAGCAACGCACTGTTAATGCGTAGGTTCATGGTTCGAGTCCATGTCGGGGAGCGAAGCCCCTGGTCCTTCACGACCAGGGGCTTTTTACTTGCCCTGCACTCTTCGGTAGCGTGGGGGTGTTCGTGTTGAGGAGGCGCCGTGGCTTTATCTGCTGCTGATAAGCGCGCCCTGCGAACCGGTATCTCTGTCGGCATTGCCGTGGCCGCCTACGGTGTATCTTTTGGTGCACTGAGTGTTGCTGCCGGTCTCGACGTATGGCAGACGTGTTTCTTGTCTTTGGTGCTGTTCTCTGGCGGGTCACAGTTTGCCGTCATTGGCATCATTGCCTCGGGTGGTGCTGCAGCGGGAATTCCTGCAATCGCTTCCAGTACCTTCTTGGCATTGCGTAACGGCATCTATTCCATGCGTGTGGCACCGATTGTGGGGGATGGGCCTTGGTGGCGACGCCTCGTTGCGGCTCAGCTCACCATTGATGAATCCACTGCAGTTGCTATTGCTCAAGATGAGAAAAGTGCGCAGAAGGTTGGTTTCTGGACCACCGGTATCGCGATCTACATCGGCTGGAACCTCGCCACTTTTGCCGGAGCATTGCTGGGCAATCTTGTCGGTGACGTTAATCAATTTGGTTTAGATGCCGTCGCGGCAGCTGCCTTTGTGGGATTGTTGTGGCCACGCCTCAAGCAGTTACAAGCTGCTGCGGTTGCCATGGTCGCAGCCGTGCTGGCAACGCTGTTGATTCCCTTCACGCCACCGGGCGTTCCTGTTCTGGCAGCAGCTGTTGTTGCGCTGGTATTTGGTTTGACCAACTGGCTACACCGCGAACCCGCAGCGCAGGTTCAACCAGATGATGCTTCCGAGCCGTTGGATACTCCTGGATTCCATCCAGGGCATGAGGGGGCAACATCATGACTCTCTGGTTAACCGTGATCATCGCCTCGGTACTCTCGTTCGCCGTGAAATACACCGGCTATCTCATTCCACAAAGCATGCTGGAAAAGCCTAAGTTCACCCGTGTGACCAACCTGTTAACGGTTGCCATGCTTGCGGCACTTGTTGCTGTTCAGACGCTCGGATCTGGTCAAGCGATCGCGTTAGACGCCCGCATACCTGCGGTCATCCTGGCAGCCATCCTGTTCTCGTTCCGCGTGCCCTTTATCGTGGTGGTCGCGGTTGCCGGAATCGTGGCAGTGGTGCTGAGAAACCTCGGCTGGATGGCCTAGTCCTCGAGGTTGTCAATGCCGGGCATCCAGGACTTACCGGGCTTACCCCAGCCGCGCTTGCGTTCAATCTTGGACGCCTGCTTGTTGAATTCGTAGTCCAGGCGGTCGGTGTAGAGGTAGCCGAGCAGATGGTCGTATTCGTGCTGGAAGATGCGGGCGAACCAACCGTCGCATTCGATCTCAAAAGGTTTTCCTTCGAGATCTACTGCGCGCAGCAAAGCTTTCTCGGCTCGCACGAGTGGGAAACGCTCCCCGGGAAAGGAGAGGCAACCCTCGTCATCGGCGTCGGTGGTGTCGCGAATTTCTACCGGAGAAATCAAGAGTGTGGGATTGATGGCCACACCACGTCGTGGTGTCCCATCGTCTTCGGGGTAGTCATAGACAAAAACCTGGAGGCCAACGCCCACCTGAGGAGCGGCCAATCCCACACCAGGAGCTTCATCCATGGTGTCGAACATGTCTTGAACCAGGGTCCGAAGCTCGTCATCAAACGTGGTCACCGGCGCAGCGGGTTCGTGGAGGACGGGTTCACCTGAGATAACAATGGGGCGCACGGTCATGCCTCAAGCCTATTAGCAGCTTGGCAAGGTAGCGTTCTAGTTATGCTTGGCGACTTGCCCGACCTCACACAGGTCCACTTCGAACCATCTCAGCTCATTGGTATCCCTTTCGCGCTGGTCGGTGCTGTGTTGATGTCTATTGGCGCTCAGCTTCAGCACCGTGGTGTGGGCAAGGTCGGCAGTGATGGCGACGAGGGAAGTTCTTCACTGAACTTCAAGCAACTCCTCGGGCTCTTCCGCCGCCCGTCCTGGCTCACCGGAACATTGCTCTTGGGTGGAGCGATCTTGTTCCAGCTGATTTCACTAGGTTTCTCACCGTTGATTGTGGTTCAGCCCATTGGTGCCGTGGCACTGGTGATGACAGCAATCCTCAACTCTCGTGTGAGCAAAACCAGTCTCAATAAAGAATCCGTCATTGCGATCGCGTTGAGCGTCGGTGGCATCGGTATCTTCGTGTCGATTGCTGCATTCACCGCAGTGAACGCCCCGATGACCTCGGGAGATCTTGCCGAGATTCTGATCATTTTGATTGTTGTTCTCGCCATCTTTGGCGCACTGTATTTGATCTTCCGTAAGCACCTTTCCGCGCTGTATTACATCGTGGGTGCTGGTGTTCTCTATGGTTTTGTAGCCACCTTGGCCAAGGTTGTCATCACGAGCATTACTCACGGTGCAACGGATTGGCTCACCTGGGCCTGCTTGGCGGCTCTGCTGGCGGCCACCATTCTGGGCGCACTCTTTGTTCAGAACGCGTATTCCTCTGGTCCGCCTGACCTCGTGATTGCAGGTCTGACCGTGATCGATCCCATCGTTGCGGTGACCATCGGTATCGTCATCCTCGACGAGGCATCACAGGCTCCACCGTGGGCGATTGTGGCCTACATCGTTGCTGGTGTCCTTGCCGTCATCGGTGTATTCCTTCTGGCGAAATACCACCCTGATGCTCATGAGCCACTTGCAGAAGCAGGTGCCGAGGCAAAAGCTGGTTTCCAGGGCGCAAAAGCTGAATCAAAGGCAAAAGTGAATGCAGCGGCACACGGTGCTAAAGAGGTCATCAAGAAGGCCAAGTCCGTAAACTAAAGGCACTATGCCGAAACCTTTACGCATCCTGATTGGGTGTGACACCTTCGGTCCGAACGTTAACGGAGCAGCTAAGTTCGCTGAACGTTTAGCCGCCGGCCTTGTTGAGCGTGGACACGATGTTCGTGTCATGGCTCCTGCCGCCGGACGTAAGTCGGGAACCTGGGTGGAAACCCACGAAGGTCAGCCGATGACGATGTATCGCATCAAGAGCTGGCGTTGGTATCCGCACGACTGGCTCCGCTACATGATTCCCTGGCGAGTGCGCCACAACTCTGCTCGAGTACTCGATCACTTCAAGCCAGACGTAGTTCACTTCCAGTCCCACCTCATCGTTGGTGGTGGGCTTACTAAGGAAGCTGAGCTCCGCGGTATTCGCATCATTGGCACGAACCACTTCATGCCCGAAAACATGATGCAGTTCACCCTTCTCCCTGGACCCACTCAGCGCAGTGTGATTCGCCTGGTGTGGAAAGCAGCTGCGCGCACCTTTGGCCGTGCAGAGGCCGTCACCACCCCCACGCGTCGAGCAGCAAACTTCCTCGAGGAATACACTCATCTCACCGACGTTCACGCGATCTCCTGCGGTATCAACGCCCACCACTACACACCAAACTTCGACACTGATGGTGAGAACCGCATAGTTTTTGTTGGTCGTATTACGGGCGAGAAGAAGCTTGATGTTCTCCTCAAGGCATTCCGCAAACTTCCCCCTGAACTCAATGCAAAACTTGAATTCGTCGGCGGTGGAGATCTTCTTCAGCAGATGAAACAGCAGGTTGCACACCTGGGCTTGAATGACAAAGTCACCTTCACTGGTTACGTCTCAGATGATGAGCTCAAGGCAGCTCTGACACGTGCCAAGGTCTTTGCAATGCCCTCTATCGCTGAACTTCAGTCCATTGCGACCATGGAAGCTATGGCGACGGCACTTCCCATCGTGGGAGCTAATGCTATGGCGTTGCCTCATCTCATCCACGATGGCGAGAACGGCTATCTCTTCGAGCCCAACGATGTGGATGATCTCCGCGACAAGTTGGTCAAGGTTCTCACCGCAGATAAGGAAGAGCTTCTTCGTATGAAGAACAACTCCTTGAAGTTCATTCGCGGTCACGACATCACGCGAACTCTGGACACATTCGAAGCTCTTTACCGTGGTCAAGTGGTTGTTGACCCAGACCCTGAGCTCACAGACGACTAAACTTTTACTCGTAACACCACAAGGGGCGGTAGCTCAGCTGGTTAGAGCAGCGGACTCATAATCCGTCGGTCACGGGTTCAAGTCCCGTCCGCCCTACAGTAATAATTCAATAAAACCTTGATAATTCAGTGCAACTGGACGTTTAGAGCATAAGTGATTCTTGACCTCAAACTTCCAGATTTATCCAGAATTAGTCAGATTTCTCATACACAAACTCATACACATCAAGTGATGGATTTCTCTGAACGTAGGTCTTGCGCCCTCAAAAATTTTGCGATTCCGAAATAGAAATTAATTGCTTTGGAGCCAGAATTTTGAATTTTGGCGAGAAATGAGGTTGGTTCCTCTTTTCTGACTGAAGTTCGAATTCCTTTCCGCAATTCAACGAAAAGCCCTCGATTTTGAAAGATGACATTGTCATTGAGGCGTGTATTTTTCATTTCGGGGTCTTTCAAACCGTCCAATGCGTTTTGCTCATCAGTCTTACTAAGCGGGCCAAACTCCTTAAGTGACTTGACTAATGACACTCGACTTCTTCGGGTTTCCGTGACGGTACGTCGTACTCCAACTTTTTCGGGAAGAGCATTTCTGGCAAGTGCTTCCACCGAAAGTGAAGGGTAAGAATGATTTCTTTCGAACCTCACAGAATCCTGTTGGGGGAGGGGAAGTAAGTTGTGAAGCCAAAGAATCCAATTTGAAGTTGAAATTTCCATTTGAGCCTTCCCATGTGAAAGTGGAAGTTTCAAATTTGCAGTCTTTTTGATGAAGTCGGAAGGCGGGGTAAGGAGATAGGCCACAGTCACATCGAAATAAACAGCGAGTTTTAGTAACTCTTCAACCGTCATGGGCTGACCACCCTCACTTGCACCAGTCCCATATTCTGTTTTTTCTTGGTCAATATTGGTTAGCCGCCCCTCGCTGATACCTGTTCCTTCAGATACAGCTTTTCTTGTGACCATCGGCAATGTTTTCTCTGGGTCTTGGAAGTGCCAACCATCGAGTTCAAGCTCTTCTGAAATGTATTGTTCGAGCGTTGCTAGGTGGTAGCTGTCTTCAATAATCTCCTTGTAGCCAGTCGATTTCTCAAATTTCTCCACCCACTGCGGGCCATGTTCTTCAACCCATCGCGATTCGACTTTGTCTTGGAGAACCTGCTGTTTGAGGAATGCCATATTCGCCCGTATGACTTTGTTGATGTCATGAGGACTATCTGGGCCGCTATCGGTGAAGAACAATCCAGAGTCTGCTTCAAATTGCTGTGGCACAGGAATTCCCTTCGTCGGTTCTCAAAAGACGGTCAACTGTAGCTCTACCAACACTCACAGAGGAGGTGCAGAGATGCAACAAATGCTCAAGGTGAAAGATGCAGCACTGGCCGCAAACGTAAGTGAGAGCACAATCCGACGGATGGCTGCGGCTCATGAAATTAGGCACAGACGTTTGCGCGGCGTTTTGCGAATTTATCCAGATTTCCTTGCTGACGTTGAAGGCGAAATTGATTTCAACGCATACAACAGAAGTTTGCGTGCGCGTAAACGACAAAAGAATATACAGCTGAATGTGCATGAAAACGACTAGAGCAAAATGGTTCGTTATTTATTCCAAGAGTTTCATGACGAACTTTGCTCGAACTACATAAGCCGAGCACCGATTTCAACAAAAAATATGAAGGAGAAATAGTGACAAGTGACTTTTATTCGAAGGGCGAAGTGCCCTTAGAAAAAGGAAAAACCCCCGAAACGAGTTGCAGCTCGTTCGAGGGTAATGAAGAAATGCTAGGTAGCCTAACTTCTTCTGAAAAGACTACATCCACAATTTGCTGGGTTTCTTTGGAGGGAGAGGCTCTCGCTCTTGCGCTTGCAGTACTTGGTTTACCCGTCTTCCCTGTAAACGGGCAGCGCAAGACTCCGCTGGTCTCGGGCGGGTTCTATGACGCTACAACAGATGAAAAGAGCATTCGGTCGTGGTGGGCAAAGTGGCCAGACGCCAGAGTCGGCTATTGGACTGGTGCAGCGAATCTCGTAGTCATTGATTTGGACGAGAAAAATGGGATTTCTGGAGTTTACGAATTGGACTCTCGGGAATTGGACTATCAATCTCTCGTTAGCTATAGAACTCCTTCTGGCGGGTCGCACTGCGTATTCCGAGCTCGCAAGGGACGCCCCCTCAAGCCTGCAACTAACTATTTAGGTTTACGCGGAGTAGATATTCGCGCAGGGGGTTCCTACGCAATTTGGTATGGGGGAGCGCCCTCATCGCTAAATATGCTCCCAGAAGCCCCAGATTGGCTCTACAAAGACCGAGGTGCTCGCACGAAGGCAACCAATTACTCAGACAGCTCTGATGCGACACGTGAACCGTTTGCTGGAGATATCGATGAATGGATTGATTGGCTCGGGGATGACGTGCCTTGGTTCAGTTCCAACGCCATTCGAAACGCTATTTCGTCTCAAAACCACATAGGGCATGGGCAACTTTTGAAATATGTCATCCGCATTCATAAGTGCCGATTAGAAGGTGAGGACAGTCTCAAGCCTGTGTTCATTGAACTTGTCGACAAATTCCAACGGACAACAAACAACTACGACGGATGGCAAAACGAACTTGAGGACATCATTCGGTGGGTTATTGGCGCCGAATGGACTAACAACTCGGAAGGTGTAAAGGCATGAGTGAAATCAATAACGGGTTTGAAGATGTTGAACTGCCGACTTTGAACGACACAATTATTGAAATTGTGGAGATGGTCCTTGAAGACGTTGGCTTGCCTGTGGAAACTACTGACTCTGAAATGTCCGAATGGATTGTCAACTGTGTTTTTGACGAGCGGATTGCGTGGAATAAAGAATTCGGCTGGATGGCCTTCTACGGGTGTGTCTGGAATCGAGTTTCAGAACAGACAATTGTGGAAATTGTTCGTATTGCGAACGCGAGTCTTCATGCACGTTTCATGGCTGGAGGCGGAGGTGCAGCTTTAGACGCTACGAAAGTAAAGAAGCTGCTATCTGCTTCAAAGATTAAGTCGATAGTGGCCCTTCTCGCAGGTCAAGTACAGGTTGACGCAGGCATGTTCGACCAACGTAACGACCTGCTTAATACTCCTACTGGTGTTGTAAATCTTCGAACTCTAGAGATTTTGAAATCAGACCCGAAGTTTTACTTCACGAAGATTACAAACGTCCCCTACATCCCAAAAGCTAGGCACAATGACGTTGAAAGCATGTTGACGTGTTTGGACGCTGTGGAGCGTAATTGGCTTTGCGACCGACACGGCCAAGCGTTGATTGGCTCCCAGCCAAAGGACGCAACGATTACTTTGTTGGTGGGATTTGGTGCAAACGGCAAGACAAGCGTTATGCACGCAGCCAACTTGGCGGCAGGTACATTTTTCGGACGAATTCCAGTAACTGTGTTGGCTGCGTCGTCAAAGGTTCAGCCAAACGACAAGATGACTCTTCGAGGAGTGCGTGTTGCGCTAATTGAGGAGTTTCCTGAAGGTCACACATTTTCGAATCGAAATTTGAAAGAGGTTGTGGGCACACCTGTTATTCAGGGGCGATTTTTGTTCAAAGAATATGTGGAATGGCGAAGTACCCACACGTTATTCGTGACTACCAATGATTTACCCCGTGTTGATGAGACTGACCATGGAACATGGAGACGGTTTACCGTACTGACATTCCCATACCGCTATGTGGGGCCCGAGAAAGAGCAAGTCGCGGGCGACAAGCTAGCTGACCCAGATTTACTGGCACGAATTGAAGGAAATGCTGACGGTCAGCTCGAAGCGATGCTTGCCTTGATGGTAGAGGCAGCTCATGCCAATTTGTCCCGAGGAGGAAAGGCGTTAGCCCCAACGGTCAAAATGTCTGCCGATTTGGAGTCATGGCGTGAACGCTGTGACAAGGTGCAAGGCTTCGTGAAGGAATGCATCGAATTTGACGCAACGTGTCACGTAAGCGCAAGTGACCTGTACTTCGTTTACAAAAACTGGATGGAATCCCAAGGGAATAAGCCTATGTCTCAGCCAAACTTCATATCGAAGTTTTTAGAACATGAGACAGTTCGACCTATGAGGGTTGAGAAGAAGCGGGTTCGTGCAGGACAGTGGGAAACCACCTTCATCACACCGTTGCGAATATTTGGAACTGAAATCCAATCTGAAGAGCTTGAACGTTATGTAGCTATTCGCGGGGTGAAGTTCCAAAAGTAGGGTTTAGGCCACGTGGTCATTATGGTTTCAATCCTTTTTAGAAAAATATAAATAACTAAAGAGGTTTGAAGTTAGAGAGGCCACGTGGCCACTCCTGTATATCTCGATTGGAAACAGAAGTTCAAGCCATAAATCAACCACATTGAAATCCAATCGGTGCGTTAGTAAGTCACCTAATTTCGTTGCGAAACAGAATCAACTTTCCTCACTCATGGGAAAATTAAGAGTGGGTAGCGAACCGAAGTAAAAGAGAGAAATTCAATGTCAATCGCACGACTGCCCAATAATGTAAATGGCCAGTACATTTGCATCCGAGAAGCCTTAGAAGCCTGTTTAGCGGCCCTTAACGATGGGGATGAGTCCTCGTTCACTGTGACTTTTCTGGACGCTCAAATCCCCGTTTTAACGTTTTACGTTCAAGCCCAGATGTTGGGTGATTCCCACACCATCTCGATAGAGGCCCAGCGCGTAACTGATACAGAAGACCTGATACTTCGCGCTCAGGATTTGAGGGCAAAAGTCTACGGATGGACCATCCCAAAAGACACAGACTTTTCCCCAAACTATTCACAAAAATGGAACATGAAGACGAGTAGCGCTCGCCGAATTGCCGAGGAACTGGTCGAGGCGGTCAAATACCTCGGAAGAGTCAAGCCAGATACTTGGATTTCGTTACAACCTGAAGCGCTTTCAAGGACTCTGGGAGAGTCGGGGCTGTTTTGGACTATGGCGGGTAATTCAAATGTGATGTGCCAAATAGGTCAAAACATTCAACAAACGACAGAGGGACGAATCCGTTCCTCAGGCTAGGCTTTACTACTTGCTGAGTGATTGAGCACGGGGATGCTTTGTTTGATGCCCGATTTAGCCGACCATTATCCAGACACCACAGCCTCTAGTTACAAGAGCTTCACCGTCATTGACCCGAACTTCGACTCCGTTTGGCGCAGCAGTGATGAAGTTGTTGTCGATGATGTCGCCGCTACCGTTGTTTCTCTCCCAATAACAATCAGAAACTCCCTTGACAGTCCTGTATGTACCTGCAGGGATGTTCTTTCCGATTACTTTGGTTCCGTCCTTAAAGCCAGTTTTAGCAATGTCAACAGCAGGTTGGTACTCGGGACAATAAACTTGAACTGCCTCGTAAACCTGTCTGTCAGGGTTCTCAATCCAGTGGATAGCTAAAGCAGTTGGGTCGTTTGTGTTAACGTATTTGTTTTCTTTGATGCCCGCACATTGACTCCGACCAGTTCCTGCGGTTTCAGCCCATCCTGGGCGGCCATTGGCTGTAACTAGTGCCTTGTATTGCTCATCACGGGCGGCCTCAGCTGCTTTCTCAGCAGCAGCTTGCGCCTCAGCTAAAGTTCCAACCTTGTTGAATGCAGCAAGAAGTTTGGCGTTTGCAGATGAAATCGTTGAGTATTTATTTGATTTGAGGGCTTTTTGAGCAACTTCAACTGCTGCTAGTAAAGAAGCGCGGTCAGTGTCATTTGACCATCCGACTGACTCGTCATACCTATTTTGGGCATTTTCAATTAACTCTTTCCCAGTTTTGGATTCACGAATCAAGTCCTGCTTTGCTTCTTCAACCTTTTGTTCTTCTGCTAGTAGTGCAGCGGCCGCAACTCGAGCTTGTTCATCAAAATTTGCCTTGACGGTAAGCCCGACAATAAGCAGAAACACTGCAACGAAAGCGCTAACCAATAAGTAAATGTTCTTTTTCTGAGAGAGCAGTTTCTTTGAGGAAGTCACCCCCGCTTTGTAGAGGTTTGCTGCTTTGACAGCTATTTCTGACTGGGTGTTGACTCCAACGCTGGAGATTTTCTCAACAGTCGAAGAAGTGCTTTCTGATGATTGTTTTTTGGCTTTAATAAGTAGCCAAATCCCGAAGGACGCTGGTACAAGAACAAAAATTATGAATCCCAAAACTGAACCAAAAGAACCAGTGATGAGGGACAAGCCACCAACTGAAACCAGAATGATTCCCCAAATTCGGTTCAACGAACCAGAAGGAGTTTGTGAAACGGTAATTGGAGATTCATTTGGAACTGATTTCTTAGCACTAGCCACCGAGCTTTTTTGGGCTTCCTCAGTAGTTATGTCACGCTTGCAATGTTTACAAACAACAGCCTTAGTCTTTACGGTTTCAGCACACCAAGGGCATGCTCTCTCATCCGAGGACATGTTTGATGTCGATTCGCCCATATTAATTTCGCTCAGCTAACTTCTTTTTGGCAGTGCTTGCAAATCTTTGCTTCAGCTTTTATTTCTTCAGCGCAGAATGGACATTGACGAACGTTCGTAACGACTTCGACGTTTACATTTCGAGGAGACTTTGCTCGTCTTTTTAGTACGAAAAACATGATGACTAAAGCCACCCCTGCAATGAAAAATACCCAAAAAACAGTCGAAAGCGTTGCTACGGCTGAATCAATGCCATCTGTGATTTCTAGATATTCCTTCATGTTGATTGAAGTACTGAAAACACCACCGCTTAGAGGCTGACTGACGAAAATTTCTTCGTCGCCTTTCAGATATCCAGTGCTGACCTGCATTGTTGTGGCAGCGTAAAGAGCGATTAAGAAACTTAATCCTCCAGCAATTAGCATCCAAAATTTTTTAACAAACTGCATAATTCCCCCAATTGGCATTTTTGCCATTTCGTAAAACTCTATCTAAAGGTGTAAGTATTCACCACAAAACAATGATTGCTCATTGTTCCGATGACAAGGCAAAAGTAGCTATCTATTTGATTTTTTCTTCAAAGCAACGAATGCCAACACAGTAGATGCAAGTAAGAGGTAAATTACACCCGAAATCAATAGCTGCATCAGTGCAATCGCTGGCCCTGCCTCTTGAAGCGTTGAGTTCCAACCACCAGCCTTAAAATAATTGACCAGAGGCAAATTAAACGTTCCAGATTCAATCGAATTCATAAATCTGAAAGCTAAGTCTTCAACAACTGACGCAACCAAAAGTAGCCATGGAACAGAGGAAAACTTACCCCGAAGAATGTTGCTGATTACGAAGCCTAAAAGGACTACAACCGCCCCAAATTGAATTAGCTCTTTGAAAGCTTCTTGTTCGTAAGTTGAAAACTTGAAGACAAACGCCAAAGTGTCGACGAAATACCAAATTGAGATACCCAAGGAAGCGACCGAGATTCCCAAAGTCCATTTCCATAATGGCGACAAGTTTATTTTACGAACATACGCTGAGGTCATTTTAGAAAGCTCCTTTTGCGGCCTGAAATGTATAAATTTTGTAAAAATAAAGGGAGGGAAAGCCCTAAGAACTTCCCCTCCCTTAGTTGAATTTTGTTGCTTTTTACTGCAGGGATACCTTAACTCCACCGCTGAACGCACTGTCGTGAAGTTCAATAGAGGTGAGGGTTGCACCTGCTGGGATGTCAAACAAAAGCGAACCAGTAATTGAGTTACCTGGGTTGATTTCAGTCATCCAAGCAGCACCTGCATCACCGTCGTAAATCATGGCGCTAGTTGACGGAGAGAATTCACGGCCTTCAGCATCGAATGCTTTTTGATTGTCAGCAAACATGTACTGTGGCTCGTTACCTGTGTTTTCAACTACAAGACCTACGCGGCAGAACTGGCCCTGAGCAGTTTCCCCAAGCATGTCTGAACCGACAGAGGTGATTCCGCACTCTACGCCAGTAACGGTGAAGGTGAACTTGCCATCGACCACTGGTGTGTTCAGTCCAGCTTCTTTGCTTTCTTCCTGCGTTGTTTCTTCAGTAGTTACCTCGGAAGAAGTTGAGCTATCTGCAGAGTTTGAGGAATTGCCACCGCCTGCATTTGCGACGTTAGCAATAAGAATTATCGCCACAAGAACGATTGGAAAGATGAAACGCTTCTTCTTGAACCAAGGACGAAGTGCCTTTGCTTTAGCCTTCGCAGCCGCGGCATCTGCCTTGGCGGCTTTTGGGTCAGTGTTGTTGGCGTCTGTCATGTTGTTCCCCCTATTTAAGGTTAAAGGGAGAACAATTTTCCCCCGCTAATAGTTTAGTGAGGAAAGTCGAAAAATTATGTAGTTAATTGAGCGACAGCTCGATAAATGGTGGGGCGACTGACTCCAAAGATGTCTGCAATTTCTTGAACGGTCATGTTTTTTTCTTTGTACAAACGCTCTGCTTCTGCGGCACGTGCAGGAGTCATCTTTGGTTTTCTGCCACCAACGCGACCTCTTGCGCGGGCAGCTGCAAGACCATCCTTTGTGCGTGCGACCATCATGCTGTGTTCGAATTCCGCAAAGCCAGCCACCATCGTGAAAAACAGCTTTCCTTCGGGAGTCTTTGTGTCAATATTTTGCTCAATGATTTCAAGGTCAACCCCAAGAGCATCTAGCTCGGAGACTATGTTCAACAAATCCTTTGCAGAGCGTCCCAAACGGTCCATTCGAGTGATTACTAGTGTGTCACCTTCGCGGAGCTGCTCCTTAACCTTGTCCAGCTCAGGTCGTGAGGCTTTTGTGCCTGTTATTTTCTCAACAAAGATTTTGTCTGCACCCGCCGCTTTGAGAGCGTCACTCTGTGATTCGAGGTTCTGGTCGAGAGTTGAAACTCTGCCGTATCCGATTCGTCTTGATGTCATAAATAAACTGTAACACAAACGTTGCTAACATTACAATGATTTTGAGACGAGTTATGTTACTAAGTCAACCATCTAAACTTGGGGCTTTTGGCGTGGCTTGATAAATATGTACAAAAACGTTCGTTTGTGTACATATTGAAAACAAAGTAAATGAGAGTAATGCGCTGAAGATATCGTTGACTGAGGTGAGGTCTGGGGGAGCAGTGGACAACTTTGAAGATGAAGGCTTTGAGTTGGGTCAGGAGGGCGACCTCATTGAGCTCCCTACTTTGGGGCTTAGTACTACTTTCGGGGCTGACGGTTATCCAATACTGACAAAGGAAATACTGCGTCACTCACTTCTGAGTGCCAATTATTTTCCTCGGATGAAGGCTCGAAAAACAGAGCTTCCGAGTCTGTTCACTACTTCTGACTTCACGCCTGAAGTGTCGAATCAGTTGCTTGGCCGTGACCGTCTGGCAAACACCCGTGCTAAACGAGGCTTTGGAGCCGTAAGTTACGGTCAAACACGACATGAGGGTTCTGTTCGGGTAACCCATATTCCTCATCCTTGGTCCCATTGCAACGTTGTAAATGCCCTGATAGAGGGCTGGGAGGCACTTGAACCTCTCAGTTTGAACAAGAACAGTGCAATAAGGCCAATGGTCTTCAGAGATGGCCGTGTCTTCGTGAGCAATTATTCTGATGGACTTTATCCAGAAGATAACTGGGACGAGATATCGGAGTTCGGCGCAACACACAGAGCAAAATTCGATATCAAAGAGTTTTACCCCTCCATCTACACCCATACTTTGGCTTGGGCTGCCTTAGGTCGTGATTTTGTGCAGGCGAATTTGAAGTCTGACGCAGTGAGGAATCATTTTTCGACAAAAGTAGAAAATGCCTTGTTGGATAGCAACAGAAAAATGAGTAAGGGAATTCTCATCGGTCCAGCAACTTCGAACCTTGTCGCTGAATATTTGCTTTCTGGCGTGGATGCGAAACTCAGAGAATTTTTTGATAACCGATTCAGGCGGCATATTGACGATTACACTTTCTATGCTCAAAGCCGAGCAGAGGTCACTCGTTTTCAATCAATACTTGAAAATGAACTTTCAAAATTGCAATTGTCCATAAACCCACATAAAACACTGATGGAGACAGTGGACATTCCAGCGTCACCGAAGTGGCTTTTAGAACTGAACGAAATTGATGTTCATGATTTGAATTCACCAGAGTCTCTTCTGAAGTACTGGGTCAAAGCTGAAAAGCTTTCGGAAGATATCAATGCTGGGATGGCGCTTCGTTATGGAATGCGTGCAGTTCTTCGGCAGGCAATTCGTTTGAACCAGACGAAATGGGCGGCGACACTTCTAATCCTTGAAATACAGACTCACCAATATCTGACTCCGCTTTTGGACGAATTTATTGACTTCGTGCCTGAAATTAATGAAGCAGACCTTTGTGCCCTCCAGATTTGGCTGAAAAGTGAGTACCAATTCTTAAATTCTGATTCTCGTGCTTGGGTTTTGATGATTCTTGGAATCGCAGGATTTATAGACGATGAGCTAATAGACATTCTTATTTCTATTCCTGATGTAGTTCCTATGACGGTCGCATACGAATTCCGCAAAGATAAAGCTAGTAATTTTCGTCAGGCTGTAATTCGTGACCCGAATGATGTTTGCAAAGCAGATGAGTATTGGCTGTTGGCATATCAATTATTTTTGAATGGAGAAATCTCTAAGGACGAAGATGGTGTCTTCGAGATTTTGAAAAACAACAACGTCAATTTCGTAAACAACAAATGGTCTTTTTAGATGTGACAAGGGCCACAATCCTGAGATTGCAGCCCCTTCGTCTGTATCAAAAACCGTTCAAAGTATTAGCGACCCTTTTCATGGGTTCAGCAGAGGCGTGGACGTAAGTCCTCGAAGTCAGACCAATGTCGCTGTGTCCAAGGACACGGCGGATTACCTCAATGTCAGTCTTTTCCTCAAAGAGAAGGGTTGCAGCTGTATGTCGGGCATCGTGGAGGCGACGGTCAGAAACTCCCGCCTCAGACAACGCGCGGTGCCACAACTTACTGTCCCAGCTTGATTGCATAGGGAATCCCAGCTTGTTGGGAAATATTAAATCGTGTTCTTGCCAGCCACTCGCAACTGTCGACCTGAATTCATCCAGTTCGTCACGGTGCTTTGCGAACAAAATAAGTGTCTTTTCGTCAAGAAATAATTCACGCCGCGACAGCTCTGTTTTCAAATCTGTGAAGTCGCGACCTGATTCTGTGTTTTGAATCTGAACACGAATATTCATAGTTGCATTTTCGAAATTGATGTCCTGCCAGCGAAGTCCAAGACATTCCCCTTGACGAAGACCGTAAAGGAGTGCGATACGCCAACGCAAAAGAGATGATGTGTCTTTGGCGGCGGTAAACACCTTCGAGACCTCCTCGGGACTTAGCGGGTCAATAATGTGCTTCTTGACTACTACCCGCTTAGTCTCCCGAACAGGGTTAACTGAAATCAGGTCTTCATCAATTGCTGACGACAATCCCTTGCTGAGTACGGCACGAGCTTGCTGGCGTGAGCGGTCACTTTGCCCCGACGCTTTCATGGCTTTCAACATTGAATTGATGTGTCGCTTTTCAAGCTTGGCAAGGGAGATTTGTCCGATTAATGGCACTACGTGAACGGTGAGTAGCCCTTTGTATCGTTTATATGTTGTGAATGCGATTTCACTTTTGTGTTCGTATTCAAGCCAGTCCAGTAGGTATGGTCCGACTTTCAAATTTCCCGCAGTTCGGTCCACCCCATAATTCAGAGGACGTATCGCCCCCATTTTCTCCCTTGCTCGTCGCTGAGCATCGGACTTGGTAGGACCTGTGGCAGTGATGACGCGACCCTGAAACTGAATTACGCAGCGCCAGCCATTTCGGAATTTGTATGTATGTCCAGTGCCGTTTTTCTGACGTAATTTAGGCTTCGAACTTGATTTCAATTCGTTCATAGAACTTTCCTTTTCTTCGTGTTAGCCGTTTGGCTACTGAAGTCCAGAATCTAGAAATCTAGGTTTTGTCGATTTGATTTACTGCAGTGCAGGAATTCAAAATCAATACACAACTAATACACAGCGAGTTGTCGAGTGAATTAGAAGATGCAATTCTCTTGTCTTTTAGAGGGAGGGGCGCTCACTTCTGTCACAATCAAGTGAGCAAACTTGGGACTCATAATCCGTCGGTCACGGGTTCAAGTCCCGTCCGCCCTACAAGAAAGGGACCCCCGTGGGGGTCCCTATCTTTGTTTTCTGGCTACTTGAGATTCGCCCCGATTACGTCGATGAGTTCTTCATCTCGGTCACCGCTGAGTTCCCACAGCATTGCTCCGCCAAGGCCTTTAGCCTTGATGTAGTCGACCTTGATTTTGATGGACTGAGGGTCGTCATAGCTGATCCAGAGCTTGCGCGCTGGGTCGTAGAGGTAAGGAACCTGTGCCTCGGTATCCCAGTAGCGAGTCATGGTTGGCAGATAGTTGTTCTTGATGTCGGTGTAATCAAAAACTCCCTTTTCCCATGTGCCCACGGAAGCGTTCACGCCGGACTGGTAGAGACCGTTAGCTGTCGTGCTCACGTTCTCCCAGCCGCGTCCGTAGAGGGGCAGACCCAATACGAGTTTCTGTGCAGGGAAGCCAGCGTTCAGATAAGCATCAACAGAATCAGAGATGCTAAATCCCTGTGCAGTGTCCTTTGATCCCACGTTTAATGGAGCGTTGTGACCTGAGATGGGGTCCCAGCCGCCGTGGTAGTCGTAGGACATGAGGTTCATCCAGTCGATGATTCCACCAATGTTCTTGGCTTCCAGGTTAGGGATAGTGGTGGGGCCAGCGGGTGCTGCGATGGTGAGAGGGTGGTGCTCGCCATCAATTGCAGTCTGTGCTGCCAACTCTGCCTTGAACTCTGCAAGCAGCGCGGTGTAGTTGGCCTTATCTGCTGCAGTACCTGCATAGAGACCGCCAGAGACGGGGTATTCCCAGTCAATGTCGATGCCATCAAACCCGTAGGTCTTCATGAAATCAACACATGAATCAACGAAAACCTGACGAGATTCTGGCGTTGCTGCTGCAGCGGAGAAGTTCTTGCTCCAGGTCCAGCCACCGATCGAGATCATGGTTTCGAGGTTGGGATTAGCTGCCTTGAGTTTGGTGAGCTGGTTGAAGTTTCCGCGCTTGGCGCCCTGATCCCAGCTATCTCCCGCAAATGCTTTGTCGGTGTCTGCATAAGAGTCGCCCACAACACATTTGCCATCAGCGATGTTGGCAAAGGCGAAGTTGATGTGGGTGATCTTCTCGGCAGGAATATCCGCGACTTGGTAGTTACGGGCATAGGTTGCCCAAGAAGGGTAATACGCCACGATCTTCTTATCCCCGGTGTAAGCATCGGGGCTCGGAACGTAAGGGTCTACTGGTGGAGTAGTGGGGTCAACCGGGGGAGAAGTGGGATCTACGGTTGGCGTGGAATCTGGCTTGGCCGTCTCGGTGGGAGTGGGTTGCGGCGTCACTCCTGAACCAGCCACTTCACAGGTGCCCACAGTCGTCGCGCAGGTTGTGGGAAGCACAAAGCTTCCGTTGTCGGTGAAGCCCAGAGAGACAGACGCCCCTGGAGCGATCGTTCCGTTCCAGGACAGGTTGGTGGCAGTGAGTACGCCACCAGCTAAGAAGGAGCTTGCGTTCCACATTGAGACGCTAGAGCCCTTCCAAGGGAGCGAGACAGACCACTTATTCAATGTGGTGGCGCCCGTGTTTGTCACAACCATGTCCACATTGCGTCCCGTGCCCCAGTCGCTGGTGACCTTGAGTGCGACCTTGAGTGCACTGGTTGAGGTTGCGGGAGTGGTGGGGGCTGGAGTCGGTGTGGTCGTGGGATCAACAGTTGGCACAGGGTCGGGGGTCACGGTTGAAGAGCCATTGTTCACGGCGCAGGTAGCGCCAGAGACAACGCAGGTGGTGGGCGTCATTGCCCCACCCTTTGAAGCTCCCACAAAGCCAAAGGTGACGGAAGCGCCAGGAGCTAGTGCAAGGTTCCAGTTGGGGCCTGAGAAACGATAACCGCCTGTGGTGCTTGTAGCAGTGGCGTCCCACGTGGAACTGATCGTGTTGGCGTAGGGGATGGTTACGGACCAGGGGTTGATGCTCTTGGTCGAAGTGTTCTTAACCGTGACACTTCCTTGGAATCCGGATCCCCAGTCTTGGGTGATCTTCCAGTCCACGTTGACGTCGCTCGTGACTGCTTGGGCTGGTGCAGAAAGTCCTGCTATAGAGATGGCGGTCGCTGCCAATGCGGCAATTGCCGCGGTCGGTCGTGTGTACTTCATGTGGGTTATCTCCTCATCGAATTGTTTGTGCTCACCCGGTACTTGTGGCTGAGAGGGCGAGCTGTCATATTTCGAGCCAATTGCCCCAAGCTGGGAAAGGTCTGACTTTTTAGACGAAAAGTCTAAATCTGTGGATAAGTATTTTCTTGATTGGTGAAAATGGAGTGGCTCCACGGGGCATAACCCCTTGAGAACTAATGTGAATCTGTGACCACTTCAACACCTGCCGCCACCGCCCCTCAGACCCCCGAAGAGGCGTATGCCTACTACCGCAGTCGCCGCCATGAAATGGCGTTGCTGCCCCAGGGTTCGCTCGCGCTGGTCAACACTCAGTGGTTCTATGGAGCTCCTGGGGAGACCGAAAGCATCTGGGGTGTCAACGGGCTATGGTCAGCACTTCCTGAAGACGAGAAGGGCATCCAGTTGACTGCTTCGGCAGCTGAGAACATCACTGTTGATGGTGTCGTTGTAGATGGAACAGTCGTTGTCACTGGTAAGGATGCAGAGACTGCTTCCACCATCGTTTTTGACGAGACCAAGTCTGGAACCGTCATCAAAGGTGAAGATGGCAAATATGCTCTTCGCGTCTGGGACACCAACTCGGACGACCTGCAGAATTTTGGCTCAATTGATGCATTCGACTACAACCCTGATTGGGTGATTACCGGAACATTCGCCCCTATTGAGGGCGGTCGTGCTGTTGAGGTGTCTCACCTCAAAGATCAAGGTGCTGGCCGTGACAAGGTGATTCCTGGCGACATCCGTTTCAGCATTGATGGTGTCGAATACGCACCCTCTGCTTTCAAAGAGGGCCGTGCTCTCATGATTGTTTTCTCGGATGCCACATCAGGTCCTGTGACCTATAGCGTGGGCCGTTTCCTCATGGTTGCGCCTAATCCAGATGGCACCATCACACTGGACTTTAACCGCGCCTACCTGCCACCGTGCGCATTCAGCTATAACTTCAACTGCCCTATGCCTCCGGCAGAGAATCGTTTCCCTTTTGCTGTTGAAGCAGGGGAGAAGAACGTTCTCAACAAAGCTGGCGATCTACTCCACTAGGACTTTGCTGGGCGGCCTCTCTTGGGTCGACCTAGGGCATAGCCAGGCTGAGGCTGAAATACTGCGGCCTGAACATCTCCTAGCCATGCAGACACTGCTTCGCGATAGCGCATGGCAGCTTGTTCGTTCAGGTGCTGGGCAGGTGACTGTGCATTGGCTGCTGGAGTCTGTTCCAATAATGCACCGAGCTTGGTCAGTAGCGCCGTGGCATGCTGTCCGCTCACACTTGAGCTGATCAGAACGACGTCTTGGACATCTGCCCATTCGGGCAGGACAGTAAGGTTGTTTCCTTCGAGCCACGCAACAGCTTGCTCTTTGCCCGCCTCGGTCAGCGCATAAAGGGGGAGTCCGTCCTCGGTGAGACCCTGATGGACAACGAGCCCTGCCGTGCTGAGACGATCCAGGGTGCCATAAACCTGACCCACGTTAGTCTTGGCGCGGTGCGGAGCACGAGCGCCAAGCTCGGCATGGAGCTGGAGGCCGTATGCGGGGCCCAGGGTCAAGATCCCCAGGAGTGCTTCGCGAACGGCCATAAAAACACTCTACTGAGTAGAGTCTCACTCTGAGAACTCGCTGTGAGGGGATAAACCCCTGTTGTTATGCGGGTCTGGGCTGTGTCACACTAGTCTCACAACACAATACGCACGAGAACAGCTCGCATCCATGTGGTCGTAGGGGAAGACGCACCACAAAGAAAAGGATGAAGAGATGACTGCAGTGTCGACCGGAGTGGTTTATATCCACTCCTCGCCTCGCGCGTTGAGCCCACATGTTGAGTGGGCTATTAGTCGTGTCCTCGGTAAGGGCATCACGCTTTCCTGGAGTCCTCAGCCCATCCTGAGCGGCGCTCAGCGTTCAGAATACGTCTGGCAGGGCCCTGTGGGCTCTGGAAGTGCTATTGCATCCGAGTTATTGGGCTGGGAGCACTTGCGCTTCGAGATCACCGAAGATGCCGCACCTGGTATTGATGGTGGTCGCTGGTGCCACACCCCAAGCCTGGGGCTCTTTCATTCGCCCGTGGATGCTGCTGGGAACATGGTTATTACCGAAAACAGGCTTCGTGCCGTGTTGGACTTTGCCGGTAATGATGCTGATCTTCTACGCACGGGCATCTCGCGCTCTTTGGGCGAAGAGTGGGACACGGAACTCGATGTCTTCCGTTATGCCTCAGATATGGCACCTGTGCGCTGGCTGCACCAGGTGGGGTAGTTCTCGCTTGAAGCTCTGTTAACGAAGAAAGCCCCTGCAGTTGAACTGAACCCCAAAAGTGGGACTCGTAATTAAGAGTCTCTACTTGAAAGGGAAGAAAGTTCATGGATCTCAGGGTCAAACATTCACTCGAAACCCGCATCGAAGTCGCAAGACTTTTTGATGCGGGTTTTGGTTTTCATGCCATTGCTACACAACTCGGTCTCAAGCGGGAATCTGTGCGTAATTGGCACGACCAATATATGCAGGGTCGTCTTTTAGACTCAGCTGTTATGGGCAATAAAAAGTATTCGCCTCAGTTGAAAATTGCAGCTGTTGAGAAGTTCCTCTCTGGAACGCCGAAGCAGGATGTTCTTGTCGAGTTCGATATCTCAACTCGCGCCGTGTTCGATAAATGGGTTGTTCTTTATCGCAACGAGGGACCTGAGGGTTTGTCGAAAACTGCGGGACGCAAAGCTCGTGGTGATGGGCCGATGACGCCTGAAGAAGAACTTGCGTTTCTTCGAATGGAGAACGAGATTCTAAAAAAATGGGTAGCTCTAGCCCAGGAGGAAGATCGACGGCTTTCCGGTCTTTGATCGTCACTGAGCTGGAGCACAAATACCCCACACGGGCTGTTTTGAAGGCGGTGGGGTTATCTGTCTCCACCTACTATCGCCACCGCTCCAAAACTCCACACGACCGTTATGAGCAGCTTCGACCGCTACTTCGTGAGGTCTTTGATGGTTCTTATCGTTCTTATGGTTATCGGCGCATTCGCGCCGTTCTTGCCACCAAGCATGGTCTCCGGCTCAGTGGGAAGACGGTGTTGAAGTTGATGCGTCAAGAAGGCCGCACATGCCAAGTTCGACGACGGAAGAGATACAAGTCCTACCGGGGCGAGATTGGCAAGGCAGCGCCAAACGTGTTGGCGAGAAACTTTGACGCCACGCAGCCGTCGAAGAAATGGGTCACGGACGTTACTGAGTTTTATGTCCTGGGGCAGAAGCAATATCTCTCACCGGTGATTGATTTATTCAACCGTGAAGTGATCTCCTATGAACTAGCACCATCACCGGTGATGGGTTTAGTCACAGGAATGTTGGAGAAAGCCTTCACGCAGCTCAAGCCAGGCACTGGGTTGGTGATGCATTCAGATCAGGGATGGCATTACCGTCATGCTGGCTATCAACTCGCGTTGAAACAACGAGGGATTACCCAATCAATGTCACGCAAAGGCAACTGTCTCGACAACGCAGTTGCAGAGAACTTCTTTGGACACTTCAAAGAAGAATTCCTACGTCAACACACCTTCACCAGCATGCCCCAGTTCAAGCGAGAACTAGAGAAATACATTCACTGGTTCAACCACGAACGCATCCAAGAAAAGTTAAAGGGACTGAGCCCGGTTGACTACCGGACACAGTCCCTTGCAAACTTAGAAACGACTCCCAATTAGAACTCCCACTTAAGGGGTTCAGTTCAAGTGCAGGGGCTTAGTTCGTGTGTGGCTTAGTTGTAGCTGCGGAACGCAACCACGGCGTTGTGACCACCGAAGCCGAAGGAGTTGCTGATGGCGAGGATGTCGCCGGCAGGAAGCTCACGTGGGCTGGTGACAACATCAAGCTTGATCTCAGGGTCCTGATCGTCAAGGTTGATGGTGGGGGGAGCAAGACGGTTGTGAAGAGCCAGGACAGTGAACATGGCCTCGATGGCACCTGCACCACCCAAGAGGTGACCGGTGGAAGCCTTGGTTGCCGACACGGCGATGTTGTCCAGGTGGTCACCGAATACGCGACGCAGAGCGTTGTATTCTGCGATGTCTCCCACAGGAGTGGAGGTAGCGTGAGCGTTGATGTGGACGACGTCTTCGATCTTCGCGCCAGCCTGCTCAATAGCCTGCAGCATTGCACGTGCTGCAGCAGAACCTTCTGGGTCTGGAGCTGTGATGTGGTACGCGTCAGAGGTGACAGCGCCGCCAGCAACCTCTGCATAAATCTTTGCGCCACGAGCAAGTGCGTGTTCTTCGGTTTCGAGAACCAGAGCAGCAGCACCTTCACCGAGGACGAAACCGTCACGGTTCACGTCATAGGGGCGAGATGCGGCTTGTGGGTCATCATTGCGCTTAGAAAGTGCCTGCATTGCAGCGAACGAGGCAATGGGGAGTGGGTGGATAGCTGCTTCAGAACCACCAGCGATGATGACATCAGCCAAACCAGCCTGAAGGTGCTCATAGGCGTTAGCAATTGCCTCGGTGCTGGAAGCACAAGCAGAAACCACAGTGCGCACACCTGCACGAGCGTGCAGATCCATGCCGATAGCAGCTCCGGGGCCGTTAGGCATGAGCATAGGTACGGTCATGGGCAGAACGCGACGGGGGCCCTTTTCACGCAGGGTGTCCCATGCGTCGAGGAGAGTCCAGACCCCACCGATACCGGTGGACCAGTCAACTGCGAGGCGACCGGGGTCAACCTCGGGGCTGCCTGCATCTGCCCATGCTTCACGGCCGGCAATGAGAGCGAACTGCGAGGAAGGGTCAAGACGCTTGGTTTCAACACGCTCGAGGATCTCTTCAGCAGGAACCGCTGCCTGAGCAGCAAACTTGATGGGGATTTCCCACTTCTCAACCCACTCTTGCTCAAGTGCGCGGGCACCTGATTTGCCAGCAAGAAGTGCTGCCCATGTCTCGGGGGCATTTCCTGCGAGAGGAGACGTGGTACCGATACCGGTGACGACAATCTTCTTGCTCATGAGTGGAATCTTTCTGGTGGGGTGGAGGGAAAGCTGGGGGATTGTAAGCAAGGGCCGGAACGAGTGTTACCGGCCCTTACCTACGAAATCCTTAGGATGCAGAAACGATGAAGTTAACTGCGTCGCCGACGGTCTTGAGGTTCTTTACTTCCTCGTCGGGGATCTTTACGTCGAACTTCTCTTCTGCGTTCACGACGATGGTCATCATCGAGATCGAGTCAATGTCGAGGTCGTCAGTGAAAGACTTGTCCAGCTGTACCGTGTCGGTTGCAATGCCGGTTTCGTCGTTTACGAGCTCAGCCAGACCTGCAAGTACTTCTTCGGTGGACAGTGCCATTGTTATCTCCTTGTTGGGGGTTCGTTTGACTGGTTTAGTTTACCGGCCAAAAGAGGCTTTTCTAGGGAAGGACGACGACCTGAGCGCCATAGACGAGACCGGCACCAAAGCCGATTTCGAGGGCGAGGCCACCGCTGAGCTCGGGGTGTTCTTCGAGCAGTCTGTGGGTTGCGAGAGGGATGGAGGCAGCGGAGGTGTTTCCGGTGGTCTCGATGTCCTTAGCAATGACGACGGATTCGGGGAGTTTGAGCTGCTTAGCGAATTCGTCAATGATGCGCATGTTTGCCTGGTGGGGAATGAACGCTGCGAGCTGATCACTGGTGATACCGGCTTCTTCAAGCGCCTTCTGAGCGACCTTGGCCATCTCCCACACAGCCCAGCGGAAGACAGTCTGTCCTTCTTGGCGCAGGGTGGGCCAAGCCACTTCGCCGTGTCCGTCGCGGTATTCAATCATGGTGTGGTTCATGCCGACGGCATCCCACTTGGAGCCGTCTGAGCCCCACACGCTCTTCGAGATACCGGGGAAGTCGCTGGGTCCAACGACGGCAGCGCCGGCGCCGTCACCGAGCAAGAAGCTGATGGTGCGATCCGTGGGCTCAATGATTTCACTGAGCTTTTCGGCACCAATCACGAGCACATACTTTGCCAGCCCGGAACGAACGAATGAGTCTGCCTGGGCAATGCCGTAGGTGTAACCAGCGCAGGCTGCTGAGATGTCATACGCGGCTGCTGGGTTTGCACCCACTCGGTCAGCAACGAGTGCTGCCATTGACGGAGTCTGAACGCTGTTGCTGATGGTAGAAATCAGAACAACATCAATCTCTTCAGGCTTGATTCCTGCCTTGGCAATGGCTTCCTTGGCTGCTTCGGTAGCCAGGTCTGCGGCGGTGATGTTCTTGGAGGCACGCTTACGAGTAATCACACCGGTGCGCTGGCGAATCCACTCATCACTGGACTCGATAGGACCGGCAATGTCGTCGTTGGTGACGGTGAGGTCGCCACGAGCAGCCCCCATGGCGTAGATGCGAGAGTACTTGGCGCCCTCGGACTGCTTCAGATTCACGTGAGTCATGATGTTCTTTCTCGTCCGGCCGCTTAGGCGACAGAGTCAATCAGTTCGCGGGCTGCATCGAGATCCTCTGGAGTCTTGACGGCAACGGTAGGAATGCCCTTGAGGCCCCGCTTGGCCAAACCAACAAGTGCGCCAGCTGGTGCCAACTCGATGATGCCGGTGACGCCCGCAGCAGCAAAGCTTTCCATGCACTTATCCCAGCGCACAGGTGAAGAAACCTGTCCAACGAGAAGATCGCGGAATTCTTGACCCTTGGTGACGATTGAGCCGTCCTTGTTAGTCCAGAGAGTCTTGATGGGGTCTACCGTGTTGACCGTCTCAGCTGCTTCACGCAGAGTCTCCACAGCATCCAACATGTAGCTGGTGTGGAATGCGCCGGCAACCTGCAAAGGAATAACTCGAGTACCAGCTGGTGGTTCTTCAGCGAGTTTGGTCAGAGCAGGAAGTTCACCTGCAACGACAAGCTGTCCGCCGCCGTTGTAGTTAGCGGGGAAGAGGCCAAGTTCATCGAGCTTGGCAATGATGTCGGATTCTTCGCCACCGATGACCGCACTCATGCCGGTGGGAACCAGTGCAGCGGCATCAGCCATCGCGCGCCCACGAATGCCCACAAGACGCACAGCGTCAGTGGCATCCAGAACACCAGCGCCAGCGGCAGCGGTGAATTCACCAACCGAGTGGCCAGCAATTCCGGAAGTCTTAGAGAGGTGATCAGTTTCGGCCAGTGCATCCAGAGTCAGAATGCCGGCAGCCACGATGAGTGGTTGGGCTATGGCGGTGTCGCGGATGGTGTCCGCATCGCTCACCGTGCCGTGCTTGACCAGGTCAACGTCTGCTGCGGCAGAAAGAGTTTCGAGGAGTGCTTTCGAACCGGGATCAGCAATCCAAGGTTCGAGGAATCCAGGGGTCTGCGAGCCCTGTCCAGGGCAGACGACAACAATCACGGGTTAAGTCTTCCAATCGTTGACTGTGAGTGCTGTGCACTCATCGACACACTATCGCGAGAAACGTTGTGGAGTCTCTACATTTTCCGCATGTTTTTGCGGGAAATCCTTATTCGGCAACCACGGGGCGAAGTGGTTTGCGTGCCTTCTTGATGGGTTCCTTGATGGAACCCAGAATCAGAGCACACTGCAAAATCATTGCTTCGCGGGGACCAGTGGCATCCCAACCGATGACATCGGTGACTCGCTTGAGGCGGTAGCGCACAGTGTTGGGGTGAACGAAGAGGTCACGAGCAGTAGCTTCCAGGCTTCGACCGTTATCAAGATAGCTCTGCAGTGTGGTGAGTAGTTCAGAAGACTGGTCACTCAAGGGCACATAGATGCGCTCAATGAGGGTAGCCCTGGCAAGTGGATCACCGGCAAGAGCGCGCTCAGGAAGAAGATCGTCTGCTGCGATGGGGCGCGTCGCACCACGCCATGCACTTGCTACCGAATATCCAGCAAGCGCAGCACGTGCACTGGTCACAGCATCCACGAGAGAAGGAACCTCTGGACCCACAACCAGGTGGCCTTCACCAAAGTCTTCTTCGATCCTCTTGGTAATTTCCATGAAGCTCATGGTGGAGTTCTCTACCTCGTCTTCGAGAGGCTCAGCGCGACCAATCACGACAACAAGGCGGTTTCCTTGCACTCCGATCAAGATGTCAGCGTGCAGGTGACGGGCGGTGCGACGCAGGCGATCCACCTCAAGTTGGCGAGGTGCGCGACCTACGACAACGCAGACTTCACCGCGGCCCTGCCAGCCCAATGCGGCAATGCGGCTGGGAAGTTCGTCGTCATATTCGCCGGAGAGAATACTGTCGACTACGAGTGCTTCGAGTCGTGCATCCCACAGGCCACGGGCTTCAGCAGCACGGGCATATACATCTGCAGCAGCAAAGGCGATTTCACGCGAATACAACAGGATTGCTTCGCGGAGTTCTTCACCGTGACCCTTGATGCGCTCTTCCACTACTTCAACTGTGCAACGAATGAGCTGCAGGGTTTGTTGCAGAGTGACCGAACGTAGCAGTTCACGAGGAGCACCGCCGAACACATCGGAGGCAATCCACGGGGTGGTTTTTGGGTCGTCGAACCAGGCAATGAACGAGGTTATACCTGCCTGAGCTACCAAGCCCACGGCAGAGCGACGCCCAGGGGGCATATCGCGATACCAGGGGAGTGTGTCCTCAAGGCGTTTGACGGTCAGCGTGGAGAGCTCACCAGAAATGGTGCGCAACCAGGCAAGCGTTTCCGCCTTGGTTCGTTCAGCGGCCATCCGCGTAGGTTAGCTTTCGCCGCCGGCAGATCCGGTGGTTCCTGCAGTGACGTCGTAGAGGCGGTACTTCTCGATGGCCTGGCGAACCAGTCCACGATCAACCTTGCCCTGCTTTGCCAGCTGCTCGAGCGTGCGCACCACAACGGAAGGACCGTCGATGGTGAAGAAGCGACGAGCTGCTGCACGAGTGTCACTGAAACCGAATCCGTCAGCACCCAAGGTGGCATAGTCACCTGGGATGTAAGGACGAATCAGGTCAGGAACCATGTGGTTGTAGTCGGTCACGGCAACGAATGGACCCTCAGCACCAGAGAGCTTCTCGGTGACGTAGGGAACCTGTGCAGGTGCCTCAGGGTTCATCATGTTGAAGTGGTCTGCTGCAATACCGTCGCGACGCAGTTCACCCCATGAGGTGACAGACCAGACATCGGCAGAAACGCCCCAGTCTTCGGCAAGTAGCTTCTGAGCCTCGAGTGCCCATGGAACAGCAACACCAGAAGCCAATATCTGAGACTTGACGCCAGGCATGTCGTTTTCTTGGAGCTTGTAGATACCGCGCAGGACGCCGTCAACATCGAGGTTTTCTGGCTCAGCAGGCTGCTGAATGGGCTCGTTATAGACGGTGATGTAGTACATCACGTTGGGGTCTGGGTGAGTTCCGCCATACATACGCTGCAGACCATCACGCATGATGTGTCCGATTTCGTAGGTGTAGGCAGGGTCATAGGTCACCACTGCAGGGTTAGTTGCAGCGAGGATAGGCGAGTGGCCGTCAGCGTGCTGCAGACCTTCACCGGTCAGTGTGGTGCGACCAGCGGTTGCACCGATGACGAAACCGCGGACCATCTGGTCACCGGCGAGCCACAGGGCGTCACCAGTGCGCTGGAATCCGAACATCGAGTAGAAGACGTAGATCGGAATGAGGATTTCACCCTGGGTGGAGTAGGAGCTACCCACGGCGGTGAATGCAGCCAGTGCACCTGCCTCATTGATGCCCACGTGAATGATGGTTCCAGTGGGGTCTTCTTTGTAAGCCAGGAGAAGATCGCGGTCCACGGACATGTAGTGCTGACCGTTGGGGTTGTAAATCTTCGCATTGGGGAAGAAGGTGTCCATACCGAAGGTGCGAGCCTCATCGGGGATGATGGGCACGAGGCGGGGACCAAATTCCTTATCGCGGATGAGGTCCTTGAGCAGACGCACGAAGCCCATGGTGGTGGCAACTTCTTGCACGCCAGAACCCTTGGCGGCGATGTCGTAGGTCTTCTTTTCGGGAAGAGCAATCTCGGTGTACTTCGAGCGACGCTCAGGGACGTATCCGCCGAGTTCACGACGACGTTCATGCATGTACTGCAGGCGAGGATCGTTGTCCTCTGGCTTGTAGTACGGAGGCATGTAGGGGTTTTCTTCCAGAACCGCATCGGTGATGGGGATCTTGAGGAAGTCACGCATGAGCTTGAGGTCATCAAGCTTCATCTTCTTCATCTGGTGGGTTGCGTTGCGGCCTTCGAAGTGCTTGCCGAGACCGTAACCCTTGATGGTGTGAGCCAAGATGACAGTGGGCTGACCCTTGTGCTCAGAGGCTGCCTTGAACGCGGCGTAAACCTTGTTGTAGTCGTGGCCACCGCGCTTGAGCTTCCAGACATCGTCATCGCTCATGTGCTCGACGAGCTTGAGCGCACGTGGGTCACGAGCAAAGAAGTTTTCACGCACGAATGCGCCATCTTCGGTCTTGTATGTCTGGAAGTCACCATCGGGGGTGACGTTCATGAGTGTGCGGAGAGCGCCGTCGTGGTCGTTGGCGAGAAGTGAATCCCATTCACGACCCCAGATGACCTTGATGACGTTCCAGCCAGCACCACGGAAGAAGCTCTCGAGCTCCTGGATGATCTTTCCGTTACCGCGCACAGGGCCGTCAAGACGCTGCAGGTTGCAGTTGATCACGAAGTTGAGGTTGTCGAGACCTTCGTTGGCAGCTACCTGGAGCTGACCACGCGATTCGACTTCATCCATTTCACCGTCACCGAGGAATGCCCAGACCTGCTGATCAGATGCATCCTTGATGCCACGGTTGGTGAGGTAGCGGTTGAGCTGTGCCTGATAGATCGCGTTGATGGGACCTAGACCCATCGACACGGTGGGGAACTGCCAGAAGTCAGGCATCAGGCGGGGGTGTGGGTAGGACGAGAGTCCGCCACCGGCGTGAGACTTCTCCTGACGGAAGCCATCAAGCTGGCTTTCGTTCAGACGTCCCTCAAGGAATGCGCGGGCATACACACCGGGAGAGGCGTGACCCTGCACGAAGATCTGGTCGCCACCACCGGGGTGGTCCTGACCGCGGAAGAAGTGGTTGAAACCGACTTCATACAGCGATGAGGAAGAAGCGTAGGAAGAGATGTGGCCACCGACACCAATGCCGGGGCGCTGTGCGCGGTGCACGAGCATTGCAGCGTTCCAGCGAATCCAGGCACGGTAGCGACGTTCGGTTTCTTCGTCGCCGGGGAATGCGGGCTCGTTCTCTGGAGCGATGGTGTTGAGGTAGTCGGTTGTGGGAACCATGGGCACACCCAGGTGCAGTTCCTTTGAGCGACGAAGGAGGGAGAGCATGATGTCTCGACCGCGTTCGTGACCCTGTGACGCAACGACGCCATCAAGTGATTCGTTCCATTCCGCTGTCTCTTGCGGATCGGCGTCGTAGTTACTGACCGAGTAGGGATCCTGGTCGTTAACCGTCACAACAACCTCTTTCTCACAGGCAGATCGTGCCTGTACATGCTGGGGGAGGGAAGATCCAACTGGGTTACAGCGTGGACACTAGGTAACACTCTACAGACGAGCTGAGGGCTAGGAGTAATTATTGATGGATATGTAAACCATCAACACATCTAAGATTGTTCTGTCGTCATCCCACAAAGCAAGGAGAAGCTCACATGAGCCTCACTATCGGTGCACCAGCCCCTGATTTCACGTTGAAGAATCAGTTCGGTGAAGAAGTTTCCCTGTCACAGTTCCGTGGGGTGAAACCTGTCGTTCTCGTCTTCTACCCACTCGCGTTCACGGGCATCTGCACGGGCGAGCTGTGCGAGCTGCGTGACAACATCTCCGTTTTCAAGACCAATGGTGTTGAACTGCTTGCTATCTCTGTGGACTCCAGCCCCACTCTTCGTGTTTTTGCAGAAAAAGAAAACTACGATTTCTCACTCCTGTCTGACATGTGGCCCCACGGTGAGGTCGCGTCCAAGTACGGCGTTTTCCTTGAAGACAAGGGCTTTGCGAACCGCGGCACCTTCGTGATCGACAAGGACGGCAACCTCGCTGGACAGTTCGTCACCGAGCCTGGACAGGCCCGTGACTTCGCCTCGTACAAAGAGCTCGTAGAAAACCTGTAATATATTTCGAGCACGGGCCTTTAGCTCAGTTGGTAGAGCGCCACGTTTACACCGTGGATGTCATCGGTTCGAGCCCGGTAGGGCCCACTCGTGTGAAAGAGCGTCGCAGAAATGCGGCGCTCTTTCTTATTGTTGACGACACTCTGCCGTGAACTTTTGGGTTAACGTTTGGTGTTCAAGTAGGGTGCTCTTCAGGGGATTTCCCCTACTCAAACTCAAGGAGGCGTGAACTATGACTGATAATTCAGAATCAACATTCCAGCCTCACTCTGATGAAGAGCTCGCTCGTTTGCTCGAAGAGCAGATGCGGGCCATGCGTTCTTCCGCGCCGATTACTGCTCCGCAGCCCACTGTCTCTGCTGTTCATGTTGAGCCAGTAGTAGCTGCCGAGGTTGAAGAAGAACTGGGCATTGACGAGCTTTTTGGTGCGCTTCTCGAAGACACCACTGATATTCCTGTTGTTCAGGTGGAAGAAGAAGTTGTCTTCATTCCTTCTGTTGACGAAAGCTCCCTCGAGCACACTCAACCCATCACCTACATCCAGGAGGATGTTGTGGAGGTTGCTGTGATTGACGAGCAGATTGTCGTAGAAGAGACCATCACCGAAGCTGCGATTATTGACAACCACATCGTTGTTGAAGAAACAGTGGTGGAAGAAGTCATCGAAGATGCGCACGTCATTGCCGAGCGCATTCTTTCCGAAATCAGCATTGATGGCGAGATTGTGGCAACCACCATTTCTGCAACCGCTGGTGCTGATCCCATTCCTCTGATGTTTGGTGAAGCCGCGGCAAGTGCACCCATTGCCGCGCCAGTCTTTGCCGCCTCGATGAGCTACACCCCAGAACCTGTCGTTATTGAAGAGGACATCATCGTTGATGAGGTTGTTCTTGAGGACAACACTGAGGAAGAAGTAGCGGTTGAAGCCGTTGTTGTCGACGAAGTTGTCGTTGAGGAGTTTGAGGCTCCTGTATTCCGCTCAACTAATCCCATCAACCACATCAACTCTTTTGCACCGCGTCCAACCTTTGATGAGCTCGTTTTCGGAGTTAAGTCAGACGACTAGGCTCGAATCGTGACTAATCTTCGCGATGTTGTTGAGTATGCCCACACACTGTGGCCACTTTCTGGTGCCGAAAGCTGGGATGCCCCAGGTCTCGTTTCAGGTTCCCTCGAGAGCCCCGTGAAGCGCATCCTGCTCGCTGTTGATGCTGTTGCTGAGACGGTGGAGCAAGCTGTTGAAGTTGAGGCAGATCTCCTCATAACTCACCACCCGTTGTTGATGCGTGGCGTGACCAGCGTCAATGAAGAGCTTTACAAAGGCAACCTGATTGCCCAGCTCATTCGTGGGAACGTGGCACTACTTGCCGCCCACACCAATGCTGATGTAGTTGAAAACGGTGTCTCAGACGTCATTGCCCAGTCTCTGGGGCTCATTGATACTGCCCCTATTGAGCCCGGTGTTGTTCCCGGAACAGGTATTGGCCGCGTGGGAAATCTTCCAGAGGTGACGACCCTGGGAGCACTCGCCAGAGCACTTGCAGATTTACTTCCAAACACCGCAGGTGGTGTGAAAGTATCTGGAGAATTCACTGCGGCAATTTCTCGCGTTGCACTCTGTGGTGGAGCAGGAGATTCACTGCTGGCCACTGACGCTGTGCGGGGTGCCGATGTCTACATCACCTCAGATCTGCGTCACCACCCGGCGCAAGAAGCCCGTGAACAAGCACTCATCTCGGGTGGCCCTGCACTTATTGATGTGTCTCACTGGGCTTCAGAGTGGTTATGGCTCGACACTGCTGCTGCCCAGCTGCAGAAGCAATTCCCTGACATTGATGTGGAAGTTTCGGACCTGCGAACAGATCCATGGGACTTCCTCGTCGTACAGTAGAGACAACAGTTCCACACATAATTCAACGAGAGAAGTGACGTGAAAGCACGCCCCGAGGATCAGCTCGCTCTGCTCACCCTGCAAGAACGTGATAACCACATCACTCAGTTGAACCATGCGCGCAAGAACATTGCCGAGCAAGCAGAACTGGCAGAAGTCACTGCTTCATTGCGCGAGTTTTCTCAGTCCCTCATCGCTGCCCAAGGCGTTCTTGAAGACGCCAAGATTGAGCTCGCTCGAATTGAAGATGACGTGCGCGTTGTCGATGAGCGCATTGCCAAGGACAAGGAGCGTGAGGCAGGAGCTGCTTCCGCGAAGGACCTGCAAGCTCTTGAAGCTGAGCTTGCCTCACTGGCAACGCGCAAGAGCAACCTCGAAGACATCGAACTCGTCGTGATGCAAAGCATCGAAGATGCAGAGGTTGCCGTGGCAGATGTGCTGGTCGAGCGTGACGCTGTTGAAGCTCGTCGTGCTGCACTAGCTCAGGCCGTCTCAACACGTGAGGCAGAAATTGATGCAGAACTAGCTGCAGAGACTGCTGCCCGAACTGAACTTGCCGCCAGCTTGCCTGCAGACCTCGTTGAACTCTACGAGCGTCAGCGCGCACGCTACGGCATCGGAGCAGCATTGCTCACACGTCGTGTCACCGGTGGTAGTGGCGTGGAACTCACCTCGACCGATCTGGATGCTGTTCGTGCAGCTGCTCCCGATGACGTCGTGATCTGCCCTGACAGCTCCTGCATCCTCGTTCGCACGAACGAATCTGGACTCTAATGCCCCGTCAGCTCATCATTGAGGCCGATGGCGGTTCTCGTGGCAACCCCGGCATTGCTGCAGGTGGTGCCGTTGTGATTGATGGTGAAACACAGCAGGTGCTGGCCTCTGTGGGTGTCTATGTCGGTATTGCCACCAACAACGTCGCTGAATACAACGGCCTACTCGCTGGATTGATCAAGGCGTATGACATTGACCCAGGTGCTCTTGTGCATGTGCGGATGGATTCTAAGCTCGTGGTTGAGCAGATGTCAGGTCGGTGGAAGATTAAGCACCCGGATATGGCTGTTCTTGCTGCCAAAGCTAAAGACGTTATTGGCAACCGTGCGGTGACATATGAATGGGTTCCCCGTTTGCAGAATGCTCTTGCAGATGCGGCCGCCAACAAGTCCATGGACTTACGCGAATCCTTCGACGCTTAGTCTCATCTCTCTCCCCGCTCTAGACTTATCAAGAATGGGTCGGCAAGGCGGTCGCGTTACTGGGGTTTACTCCAGTACCGAGGAACGTCCGGGCTCCACAGAGTAGGGCGGTGGGTAACACCCACCCGGGGTAACCCGCGAGAACAGTGCAACAGAAAGTAAACCGCCTCCGGTTCGCCGGCGGTAAGGATGAAACGGTGGTGTAAGAGACCACCAGCAGTCTGGGTAACCAGATTGGCTAGGTAAACCTCGCCCGGAGCAAGGTCAGACAGAGAACGGTGAAGCTACTCGCTGAGTTCTCGGGTAGACCGCTAGAGAATTGCGGCAACGTAATTCCGAGATAGATGGCCGTCACGCGAAAGCGGACAGAACCCGGCGTAATAGCCGGCCCATTCAATTACTCCAAATCGAACGCCAGGCGTGCGGCACCCATGATGCCCGCCTTGTTGAAGAGCTTCGCAGGAACGATGGGGGTGCGTAGCTCCAACAGAGGCAAGAACTTCTCGTGGCTCTTAGAGACACCGCCACCAACAATGAAGAGCTCAGGGGAGAAGAGCATCTCAACGTGGCTGTAGTAGCGCTGGAGGCGTTTGGCCCACTCGGGGTAGCTCAAGCCTTCACGCTCGCGCACAACGCCTGAGGCGCGCTTTTCAGCATCGAAGCCATCAATCTCAAGGTGACCGAGCTCGGCGTTGGGAATAAGAACGCCGTCATAGATCATGGCGGCGCCAATGCCAGTGCCCAGGGTGGTCATGATGACCAGGCCTTTTTGATCCTTAGCTGCGCCATAGATTACTTCGGCATAGCCTGCAGCATCAGCGTCATTAACGAAGTGAATGTTGCGACCAAGTTCCTTCTCGAAGAACTTCTCAGCTTCGAAACCAATCCAGCGCTGGGAAATATTGGCTGCAAGCATCGTCACGCCGTGACGGATGGAGCTGGGGAAGCAGATACCCACAGGGACATCTGCAGGTGCATCGAGTTGTTCGATGACCTCTTTGACTACACGGGCAATGTCTTCAGGTTCGCCACCTTCTGGTGTGGCAACGCGGATCCGCTCACCAATGAGCTCGCCGGAGAGGACATCAACCAGTCCACCCTTAATGCCAGTTCCACCAATGTCGATACCAATAGCTGTTGCGCGCATGAAAACCTTCGAAAGTCGTTGAGTTAAGAGAGTGTCAGGATATCGGCACCGGTTTCGGTAACGACAAGGGTGTGTTCAAACTGTGCGGTCCAGGACTTGTCCTTGGTGGTGACAGTCCAGTCATCTGCCCAGATGTCCCATTCGTGCGTGCCGAGGGTCAACATGGGCTCGATGGTGAATACCATGCCCACTTCCATCACGTCGTTGTAAAGGGGAGCAGAGTCATAGTGGGGGATGATCAAGCCTGAGTGAAAGCTCGTTCCCACGCCGTGACCGGTGAAGTCTCGCACCACGCCATAACCGAATCGCTTGGCATAGGACTCGATGGTGCGACCAATGACGTTGACTTCACGCCCCGGAGCAACTGCCTTGATGCCTCGACGAAGTGCCTCTTCTGTGCGCTCGACCAGGTCACGCACTTCCTGAGTTCCTTCGCCGACAATGAAGGTGCGGTTTGTATCGCCGTGGACGCCGTCGAGATAGCTTGTGATGTCGACGTTGACCAGGTCCCCTTCCTGCAGAACGGTGTCATCTGGAATTCCGTGGCAAATGACTTCATTGAGGCTCGTGCACAGCGACTTGGGGTAGCCGCGGTATCCCAGGGTTGAAGGATAGGCGCCGTGGTCGAGAACAAATTCATGGCCAATACGGTCAATCTCATCCGTGGTCATTCCTGGCTTGAGGAGAGTCCCGATCAGGTCGAGTGCTTGGGAAGAAATTCTTCCAGCACGACGAATCTTTTCAATCGACTCAGCATCGTAAATATCTCCGCCAACATGTGCTGGTGGGGTGGCTTTGCCCACATAGGGAGGGCGCACGATCGAGTTGGGAACAGCACGCTGTGGGCTCAAAACTCCGGGAATCAAAACCCCTGCGGCATCTCTAGGCATAAGGTTAAGTTTATGTCTGACAAGCCAAGTGAAATGTTCTGGTACAACCTGCACACCAAGTCGGTGGAAAAGGGTTTCCTCTCGCCCTCAACCGAGCGCGTAGGACCTTTTGAAACTGCCCACGAAGCAGAGCACGCCATGGAGAAGCTGCGTGAAAACAGCGACCGTTGGGAAGCTGAAGAGCGTGCGGAGCGTGAAGGTAACTAGTTGTACTGCCCAGGCAGGTTGGTTGAGTAAATGTGACGACTCGCTGTAGTCGTTAAACGTGAGTGAGTACCTCCGGGAGTGGAGTGGAGCTGTCAAAGGCATTCACAACACCACCCGGAGGTACTCATGTCCCACGCTAATGCCGCTTTAACTCCTCGTCATCGTCTTCGCATCGCGCGCCTCATAGTTGATGAAGGTTGGACAGTCGTTGCGGCTGCCCACATGTTCAATGTTTCGTGGCCAACAGCTAATCGTTGGGCTCAAAGATATGCGGCTATGGGTGTTGCCGGGATGGATGATCGTTCTTCCCGGCCACATCGAAGCCCGAATAAAACCGATCAACAACTCGTTCGCAAGATTGTGCATTTGCGGTGGAAGAAACGCCTTGGACCAGTGGCTATCGGCGGGAAACTGGGCCTCTCAGCTTCAACTGTTCATGCCGTTCTAGTTCGATGCCGTCTGAACAAACTTCATCACGTTGATGTTCGAACGGGGGAAGTTATCCGCCGTTATGAACATGCGACCCCTGGAGCGATGATTCATGTTGATGTGAAAAAACTCGGCAAGATTCCAGATGGTGGCGGTAGTCGATACGTCGGGCGTCAGCAAGGAAACCTCAATATTCGCGCCACTGCAGGGCGGCCAAAGAACAATAAACGTGGACGTGTTGCAGGGATAACATTCGTCCACACTGTTATCGATGATCATTCCCGCATTGCCTATGCCGAGGTTCATGCCAATGAAACTGCAGACACTGCTGTCGGCGTTTTACGCCGCGCAGTGTCGTGGTTTGCTGCAAGAGGAGTCACTGTTGAGCGAGTTCTTTCCGACAATGGACCTGCCTACGTGTCTCATTTGTGGAGAGATGCGTGCAACGAACTTGGCATCAAACCGAAAAGGACAAGGCCCTACAGGCCACAGACGAACGGCAAAATTGAACGCTTCCACCGCACCTTGGCCGATGGTTGGGCCTTTGGGAAGTTCTACAACACTGATTCAGCTAGAAACAACGCGTTGCCAGGATGGTTGCACGAATACAATCACCATAGGCCCCACACTGCGATCGGAAACCGGCCACCCATGAGCCGCTTAACTAACGTCCCTGGGCAGTACAGTTAGTTATCTTCGTAGCTGTGTTCAGGACCTGGATAGGTTCCTGATTCCACATCTGCTTTGAATGCCTTGGCGGCATCGCTGAGGATTGCGCCGAGGTTTGCATACTGCTTGACGAACTTGGGAACGCGACCGGTGTTCATGCCGGCAAAGTCGGTCCAGACCAAGAGCTGGCCATCTGTTTCTGCGCCTGCACCCACGCTAATTGTGGGGATCGTGAGCTCTGCAGTGATGCGCGCAGCAAGTTCTGCCGGAATCATTTCGAGCACAACGGCGAAAGCGCCGGCGGCTTCAACCGCCTTGGCATCGGCCAGAACTGCATCGGCAGCTTCGCCGCGACCCTGAATCATGTGACCACCGAGGCCGTGCTCGCTTTGGGGAGTAAAGCCCACGTGACCCATCACTGGGATACCTGATTCCACGATGCGACGAATCTGGTCTGCGCTGCGAACACCACCTTCTAGCTTGACGGCGTGAGCGTGTGTTTCCTTCATGAAGCGCATGGCGGTGCGCAGAGCGTGCTCTGCGCCCTCTTCATAAGAACCAAACGGCATATCTGCGATGACAAGTGCACGCTTTGCGGATAACGCCACAGCACGGGTCAAAGGGATGAGTTCATCCACGGTGACGGGAAGCGTGGAGTCGTAACCGAGAACAGTATTACCGGCTGAGTCGCCCACAAGCAGGAAGTCGATTCCTGCTTCGTCAAAGATCTGAGCAGTCAGGGTGTCATAACTGGTCAACCCCGTGATCTTGATGCCGTTGGCCTTTGCCTGAGCAAAGTGGCGCGTGCGGACACGCTTGGTGACAGCATCAGAGGTGGGATCAGGGTGAACGCTCATGGAACCAGTCTAGTTACGGGTAAAAGTGACCGGCAGTCGTCGGTCGCGACCGAACGCCATCTCAGAAATCTTGGGACCAATCGCGCCTTGGCGACGCTTCCACTCTGCGCGGTCAACGAGAGAAATGACTCGGTCCACCATCTCTGCACCAAATCCACGCGAAATGATGACATCCCTGCCCACCCGCTCGGTGATGTAAGCATCGAGAATGGCATCCAGAACGTCATATTCCGGCAGGGTGTCCTGATCAACCTGGCCCGGGCGAAGTTCAGCTGACGGTGGCTTGGTAATGGAGTTCTCTGGAATGGGGGGAGTCAGGCCCTTCGTGCGAGCGTGCTCATTGCGCCACTTCGCCAATTCCCACACCAGTGTTTTGGGAACATCACGAATAGGAGCAAAGCCGCCCACGCTGTCGCCATAGATGGTGCTGTAGCCAACGGCAATCTCGGTTTTGTTGCCGGTGGTGAGGACAAGGTGCCCCTCGGCATTGCTCAAGCCCATCAAAATGATTCCGCGAATACGAGCCTGAAGGTTCTCTGCCGCCACACCATCCAGATGAAGTTGGGTTTCAACGGGGTCAACCAGGGGTGCAATTGCCTCGGTACGAATATCGATACCCAATCGTTCAGCCAAGTCATCGGCGTCCGAGCGGGAATGATCACTGGAATAGTTGCTCGGCATCGATACACCGAAAACTCGATCGGGGCCAATGGCATCCACGGCAAGTGCGGCACACACGGCCGAATCGATACCGCCAGAAAGGCCCAGAATGACTGACCTAAAGCCGTTCTTTTCGACATAGTCACGCATGCCGAGAACCAGTGCGTCCCAGATTTGTTCATTGATGTCCAGCTGTGGAGCAATCTCAGCTGTGACCTTTGCTCGTGTTGAACGCTGAGGGTTGCCCGCGCCTGCTTCAACAACTACGACGCCGGGACCGACTTGGGAGCCGTTGGTGGTTGAGTCTTTGACATCAATGTCGACCAGCAAGGTTTGTTCCACAAACTGGTGAGCACGTGCCAACACTTTGCCCGAGGCATTCGTGACAAAGCTGCCACCATCGAAAACCAGGTCGTCTTGTCCACCGACAAGGTTGAGATAGACCGCGGGAGCATTGACCTGCTCAGCTCGGCGCTGAACGAGGGGCAAACGCACCTCGTCTTTTTCACGTTCGAACGGCGAACCGTTGAGTATGAGCAACAGACTGGGCTTAACCTCTGCAATTGCGGCAACTGGGCCACCCTCGCGCCAGATGTCTTCGCAAATAGCGAGGGCAACGTCGGCTCCTGCTACGTGAAGAACAAGAGCATCGGAACCGGCGCGGAAGATGCGGTACTCATCGAAGACGGAGTAGTTGGGCAGGTGGTGTTTGTTATAGATGCCAATAATGCGGCCGTCTTGGAGCACCGCAGCTGAGTTGTAGGCAATGGCTGAGGGGGAGCCGCTATTGGCGTGGTGATCATCAAGTGGCCCGTGAGGGAACCCCACAATAACCGGGATGGAGCCTGCGCCAGAGGCGGCAATCTGTGTTGCGATGTCTTCGAGATGAGTGCGTGTTTCGCGCAAGAAATCAGGTCGAGTCGCAAGGTCTTCAATGGGATACCCCGTCAAAGACATCTCGCCAAATGCGACTAGATCAGCACCCTTGCCGAATGCCTCTACAGCTGTGTTAACAATCTGTAAAACATTGCGAGAAAAATCCCCTAATCGTGGGTTTGTCTGGGCAAGAGCCAAGCGAAGAATCGGCATAACAAGTAGCCTAGTAGCGATAGGAAAGGGTTCTCATGGACAAGCAACAGGACTTCGTGCTGCGCACGATTGAAGAGCGCGGCGTAAAGTTTGTTCGCCTCTGGTTCACCGACGTTGTTGGTACCTTGAAATCAGTTGCTGTGGCACCTGCCGAGGTCGAAGGTGCTTTCGCTGAAGGTGTCGGTATCGATGGTTCTGCCATTGAAGGTTTGACTCGTGCCTACGAAGCCGATGTTCTGGCTCACCCAGACCCCAGCACCTTCCAGATCCTGCCCTGGCGCGGTGAGGTAGACCCCACCGCTCGCATGTTCTGTGACATCAACACTCCTGACGGTCAGCCAGCTGTTTCTGACCCCCGTAACGTTCTCAAGCGCACACTGGCTAAGGCCGCAGAGCGTGGCTTCACTTTCTACACTCACCCTGAGATTGAGTTCTACCTCCTCAAGGACAGTGACTGGGCTAACGGTGGCGCACAGCCCATCGACACTGCTGGTTATTTTGACAACGTTCCTGGTGGAACTGCACACGACTTCCGTCGTCGTTCGGTGCGCATGCTCGAAGACATCGGAATCTCGGTTGAATTCAGCCACCACGAAGCTGGCCCCGGTCAGAACGAAATCGACCTGCGCTACGCAGACGCGTTGACTACCGCGGATAACATCATGACTTTCCGCACCGTGATCAAGGAAGTTGCGATGGAGCAGGGCGTATACGCCACCTTCATGCCTAAGCCTTTCGCGCAGCACCCGGGTTCGGGTATGCACACGCACATGTCACTCTTCGAGGGTGACAACAATGCGTTCTACGAGGCCGGTGCCAAGCACCAGCTCTCCAAGGTTGGCCGTCAGTTCATTGCTGGTCTCTTGCACTTTGCCCCAGAAATCACGGCGATTACAAACCAGTACGTCAACTCCTACAAGCGTCTCTGGGGTGGTGGTGAGGCTCCAGCATTTGCTAACTGGGGTCACAACAACCGCTCGGCTCTTGTTCGCGTTCCTGTCTACAAGCCAGGGAAGGGTCAGAGCGCTCGTATCGAATACCGCGCCATTGACTCTGCTGCGAACCCTTACCTTGCCTACTCAGTCCTGCTTGCAGCTGGTCTGAAGGGTATTGAAGAGGGCATGGATCTTCCTGCAGAAGCAGAAGAGAACGCCTGGGAGCTCACTGACACCGAGCGCAAGGCCCTTGGTTACAAGCCACTTCCCTCCAGTCTCAACAACGCAATCACGTTGATGGAAGAGTCTGAGTTGGTTGCCGAGACCCTCGGTTCCAAGGTCTTTGACTACGTCCTTCGCAACAAGCGTCAGGAATGGGCTGACTACCGCAACCAGGTCACGAACTTCGAGCTACGCTCTAACCTCGAGACGCTCTAGTTCTAACCCCCAACTCTCGTGGCACTATCGCGCACTCAGCTCGCTAAGGCCGGTTTCACCGACCTTAGTGAAGCTCTCGTTCAACTAGAAAAGGTTTGTGAACTCACCGGTGGTGATGCTGAGCTCATTCTGCGTTCCATCCACAACAGTGCCGATCCAGATCGAGCAATTAGCTGGTTATTGCGACTGAGTCAGTCTGATACTGCCCTTAAAGCGGTGAAGAAACTTCTCGGTGACGAAGGGGCAACTACCCGGCTTTTGAGCATTCTGGGTGGCTCCAAGGGGCTTGCAGAGTTCATTGAACGTCATCCCCACACACTGGCTTTCTTCCACGATGAACCAGGTCTGCCTGGTGATCAAGAAAAGATGCGTGCCACATTGCTTAAAAGTGTGGGAGCAGCAAAGGGTTTTGCGAAGAGCGGTGGGGATGCGGCACGTGATGCGTTGCGTATTCACTACCGTGAGCTCTTGCTCAAGATTGCGATCTGGGACCTCGGGCATGAGGATCCTCTCCACCAGATTGAGTGGGTAACTGGCTCTCTGTCCGATATTGCCGGCGGTGCATTGGAGGCAGGCCTCGCTATTGCTCGAACCGAGGTGGCAGAGAATTTCTCCACTGATGACGTTGCCCTGGTTGATCTCGCCATCATCGGTATGGGTAAGTGCGGTGCGAGGGAGCTGAACTATCTCAGTGACGTGGATGTAATCTATGTCGGCGCATCTCTAGATGAAGAGAAGTTGCCCACCGATAAGGCGCTGACTATCGCCACGCGTCTTGCTCAGCACACCGCCCGAGCTATTTTTGAAGTGTCCAAAGAGCCAGGACTCTGGGAAGTCGATGCCAATCTGCGTCCTGAGGGTAAAGATGGTGCGCTGGTGCGTACCCTTGACTCGCACCTGGCCTATTACGACCGCTGGGCAAAAGATTGGGAGTTTCAGGCTCTGCTCAAGGCGCGACCACTTGCTGGAAGCAAAGAACTGGGTGAGCAGTATGTTGCCTCGGTTGCTCCCAAGGTGTGGTCAAGTGCGAGCCGTTCCAACTTTGTGGAACAGGTTCAGCGCATGCGCGAACGCGTCACCGAAAACATCCCCGGTGATGATGTTGAGTATCAAATCAAGCTAGGCCCTGGTGGTCTGCGAGACATCGAATTCACTGTTCAGTTGCTACAGCTCGTGCATGGTCTCGTCGATGACAGTGTTCACACCAAGGGCACACTGGAATCTCTAACCCGCCTGTCTGAAGCCGGATATGTCGGCCGTGACGAAGCACAGTCATTCGCTGACAACTATCGCTTCCTGCGTTTACTGGAACACCGCATGCAATTGCGGGATCTTTCCAGGACTCACCTGATGCCCCGTGACGAGGAAGGGCAGCGCGTTCTTGCCCGCGCCACGGGCCTGTGGCACACCGCGGAAGAAGTGGTGTCTCAGTGGCAGCAAACCAAACTCGACGTTCGTGAGTTGCATGAGCGCCTGTTCTATAGGCCGCTATTGGCGGCAGTAGCCAAGCTGCCTGAAGAAACTCACCAGCTGACCAATGACCAGGCTGAAGCACGCCTCGCAGCAATTGGTTTCCGTGACCCACAAGGCTCTCTCAAGCACATTGCTGCACTCACGAACGGTGTCTCTCGCCGTGCTGCGATTCAACGTGCGCTCCTACCGGTGATGTTGCAATGGCTTTCTGAGGGCGCCAACCCTGACCATGGTCTGCTCACCTTCCGTTTGCTCAGTGAACAGCTGGGGGAGTCGCACTGGTTCTTGAGGATGTTACGTGACTCTGCAGGTGCTGCCAAGCGCTTGACACAGGTGTTGAGTGGTTCGCGATACGTCTCTGACCTGATGGAGCTCATCCCCGAATCTGCGGCGTGGTTCGACGGAGATGAGGAGCTTGCCCCTACCCCGCAAGAAGTTTTAGAGGCAGAGGTGTTAGCAATCCTTGCGCGTCACCACGAAGATGATGACGCAGCACGTAAGGCTGTTCGCTCCATGCGTCGACGTGAGGTTCTGCGCCTTGCAATCGGCGGAATCCTTGGAGTGGTCACCATTGACCAGATCAGCCAGGGCTTAAGCGATGTCACCACAGCAGCACTCAACGGTTATTTAGGAATTGCTCTGCGAGAAGCAGAACATAACCCAGAGTTCGCCGTGATTGCGATGGGGCGTTATGGCGGTCAAGAACTCGGTTTCGACAGCGATGCAGATGTGATTTACGTCTACCGCCCCACAGCAGAGTGTTCAGGTGAACAGGCCCAAAAGCGTGCAGAACGCATTGTCTTGCGTATCAAGGAACTTGTGGAAGATCCTCGCCTTCCCTTCGACATTGACACCGACCTCCGTCCTGAGGGCAAGAACGGTGCTATCGCCCGTTCACTGGACTCCTACGCCGCCTATTACGCCAGGTGGTCGTTGATGTGGGAAGCACAAGCACTCCTCCGTGCTCGTGCTGTGTTGGGCCCTGAAAAGCTTCAGAAAGACATGATGACGCTCATCGATAGAGTTCGATATCCCGAGGGCATCAGCGTGGAAGATGTGCGAGAGATCCGCCGGATCAAGGCACGTGTTGAAGCAGAACGTCTTCCTCAAGGAGCTGATCCTGCACGGCACGTGAAGTTAGGCCGCGGCTCGCTCAGTGATGTGGAGTGGACGGTGCAGCTGTTGCAACTGCAATACGCCCACAAGTATCCCTCGCTTCACACAACCTCGTCCGTGAAAGCACTTCGTGCAGCTGTTGAGGCGGGACTTATTGCTGAAGTAGATGCACAAAAACTAATTGATGCGTGGATCTTTGCTTCACGTGTGCGTTCCGGAATCACGATTTGGGCAGACAAAGCAACCGACGTGCTTCCTCAGGACACCCGTGATCTTGAGGGCATTGCTCGACTTCTGAATTACCCACCCGGTTCTGCATCACGCTTAGAAGAGGATTACCTTTCGATTACGCGCCGTGCCCGACAGGTCGTCGAACGCGTGTTCTTTGATTTCTAGCTCACTGTTGAGTTAACGAAGAAAGCCACTGCCTTGCGGCAGTGGCTTTCTTGTGAGTGTCCTCTAGAGCGATTAGACGCCGTAGTAGAGCTCGAACTCGAAGGGGTGAGGACGCAACGAGAGAGGCTTGATTTCGTTGTCGCGCTTGTACGAAATCCAGGTCTCAATGAGGTCCTTGGTGAACACGTTGCCCTGCAGGAGGAATTCGTGGTCTGCTTCGAGAGCCTGGAGAGCGTGCTCCAGCGACTCAGGAACCTGAGGAATGTTCTTTGCTTCCTCGGGTGGCAGTTCGTAGAGGTCCTTGTCCACGGGCTCGTGAGGCTCGATACGGTTCTTGATTCCGTCGAGACCAGCCATCATCTGTGCAGCGAATGCGAGGTAAGGGTTACCAGAAGCATCAGGTGCACGGAACTCGATGCGCTTTGCCTTGGGGTTGTTACCGGTCAAGGGGATGCGGATCGCAGCGGAACGGTTACCAGCAGAGTAAACGAGGTTTACGGGAGCTTCGTAACCAGGAACCAGGCGGTGGTAAGAGTTCACGGTTGGGTTGGTGAATGCGAGCACAGCACCTGCGTGCTTGAGCAGACCACCGATGTACCAACGTGCAACGTCAGAGAGACCGCCGTAGCCGTTCTCGTCGTAGAACAGGGGCTTGCCGTCGTTCCACAGCGACTGGTGGGTGTGCATACCCGAACCGTTGTCACCGAAGAGAGGCTTTGGCATGAAGGTTGCGGTCTTGCCCCACTCGTTAGCGGTGTTCTTGACGATGTACTTGAACTTCAGGATGTCATCTGCAGCCTTGACCATGGTGTCGAAGCGGTAGTTGATTTCACCCTGACCTGCGGTACCAACCTCGTGGTGGCTGCGCTCGAGGATGAGGCCTGCGTTGATGAGCTTGAGGCAGATGTCATCGCGGAGATCAGCGTGCTGGTCAACGGGGGAGACGGGGAAGTAACCGCCCTTGTAGGGGGTGGTGTTTCCGAGGTTTCCGCCTTCGATCTTCTTGCCGGAGTTCCAGGGAGCTTCAGAAGAGTCAATCTTGTAGAAGGAGGTCTGCTGGTTTACTTCGTAACGTACGTCATCGAAGATGAAGAACTCTGCTTCAGGAGCGAAGAAAGCGGTGTCAGCGATACCGGTCGAAGCAAGGTACTTCTCAGCCTTCTTAGCAACCTGACGGGGGTCACGGTGGTAGATCTCACCGGTACGTGGGTTGTAGATGTCGAAGAGCATAACGAGAGTGCGCTCGGTGCGGAACTCGTCGATGTAGCAAGTGGTGGGGTCTGGGATGAGCTGCATGTCCGACTCGTGGATCGAGGCGAAGCCACGGATCGACGAACCATCGAACATCTGGCCGACAGTGAAGAATTCTTCGTCAACAGTCGAGGCGGGGATATTGAAGTGCTGCTGAACACCGGGAAGGTCGGTGAAGCGGATGTCAAGGAACTTTACGTCAGTGTCCTTGATGAACTTCAGAACCTCAGAGGAATCTTTGAACATGCTTAGATAGCTCCAAATTAGATGGAATAAAGCGGTTACGTGAGTGCAACCTTGGAACCAATGTACGAGTCTTGCGTTGCGTAGCTGTATCGCAATTGTTTCCACCATGTTACAGGCTTTCAGGCGCGTAAACTCAGGGGTATGGCTTCAGAACCGAAACGACCCGATTTGCCCATGAGTCGCTATCCCGGAGAACGTTTGGGACTGCCTGAATCAGGTCCACAATCTGTGGGTCGAGTAGGCCGTCGTTTTGCCGCCATTACGGTGGACTGGGTCATTTCTGCCCTGGTGTTGATGTTGATATCTGGGCGTGATTACCTCACCATTTCGTCCACTGCAGCAGGACAATTGCAACTACTTGGCGTTTTTGTCGCCCTGCAAATTCTTTCCATTTGGGCAATTGGCGGAAGCATGGGACACCGTTTGCTGGGCTTATTCGTGGTCAATGTCCATGGCGGGAGCCTGACCTGGTGGCGACCTATTGCGCGAAGCGTTTTGCTTGCTCTTGTCGTGCCGGCACTGGTGTGGGATTCAGATCAGCGAGGATTCCACGACAAGATCGCAGGGACATTGCTACTCAAGTCCAGATAAAGAAATCCGGCCCACTCGAGGAGTGGACCGGATTGTTGGGCAACTTTAGCGTGCGCGTGAAGGGCGAACCTTGTAAGGGTCAATTCCCTTGGGGATAGGAACGTTGGTTCCCAGCGACGCCAGACGGTTAGAGACGACACGAACCTCGCTCTTGGTCAATGCAGGCTTGATCTTGGTTAGCTGCCAGCCGAGCTTGTAGAGCTTGACGGATTCTTCATCCGGCCCCACGGTCAAGACAGTGATGGGTACGTTGGGGAGAATCTTTGCAGTCTTACGCTTCTCGTCGTCAACGAGACGCTGTGTGCGAGAAATAGGTCCTTCAGCGATGAGGGCAACACCACCGCGGCCGACGGCACGGTAAATTGCATCCTTGGTTTTCGCGTTGATAGCTACAGGCATTTCTTCAGCAATCCAGCTGCGCTTGAGAGCAGATTTGATGACTGCACCAACGGCTCCGGGCTGACCCTCCAGCTGGGAATATGCAGCACGTTCCGCTCGTCGACCCAAAACAATCAAGCCGATCAGCAAACCGAGCATGACGCCGACAATGATCCAGATGACGAGAGTGAAGACGTTACCGCCACTAAGAATGAGACCTGCAGCTACGCCGGCTCCGGTGGGGAGTAAGAATGCCAGCAGGAGTAATCCAACAACACTCTTGTCGTAACGACGGGTCATCTGGAAGACCTGCCACATCTGAGCTAGACGTGAAGATCCCTTGGGTTTTTTCGTTCGTGCCATGGAGAAAACAATACCTATCGTGGAGAGGTTTGGATGACCACCACGGGGGAGATCACCTCAAAGAAAAACTAAACGGCTTGGGAGAAACCCAGTTCGGCATCAGCTAAGTGGCTGAGGCTTTCAGGGATTTCACGGCCCTTAGCGCGCATGGACTGTGCATAAAGACGGCCAGCGCGGTAGGAAGAGCGCACAAGGGGTCCAGAGAGGACGCCGAGGTAACCAATAGCTTCTGCCTCGTCCTTGAGCTCAACGAACTCTTCTGGGTGAACCCAGCGGTCAACAGGCATGTGACGGGCACTGGGGCGCAAGTACTGCGTGATGGTGATGATGTCAGTACCAGCGTCATAAAGGTCCTGGAGTGCCTGGCTGACTTCCTCACGGGTTTCGCCCATGCCCAAGATCAAGTTCGACTTGGTGATCATGCCTGCGTTGCGACCTTGGGTCAGAACATCGAGTGAACGCTCATAGGTGAACGCAGGGCGAACACGCTTGAAGATGCGTGGCACTGTTTCTACGTTGTGAGCAAATACCTCAGGTGCGGCATCGAAGACCTGCTTGAGGTGATCGGGGTTGCCGGAGAAGTCAGGAACAAGGATCTCCACACCCGTGTTGGCATTCTGCTGGTGAATCTGACGAATGGTCTCGGCGTAGAGCCACGCGCCTTCGTCTTCGAGGTCATCTCGGGCCACACCGGTCACAGTGGCATAGCGCAGGTTCATCTGAGCGACGGATTCGCCTACACGACGGGGTTCGTCGCGGTCGAATGCGTCGGGCTTTCCGGTGTCGATCTGGCAGAAGTCACAACGGCGGGTGCACTGAGATCCACCAATGAGGAAGGTTGCTTCACGGTCTTCCCAGCATTCATAGATGTTGGGGCAGCCGGCTTCCTGGCAGACAGTGTGAAGGTCTTCGCTCTTCACCAGTTTCTGGAGCGCCTGATATTCAGGACCCATCTTGGCTTTGGTGCGAATCCATTCAGGCTTCTTCTCAATAGGAGTTTCGCTGTTACGAACTTCCAAGCGCAGAAGCTTGCGGCCATCAGCTGACATGAGCATCCTCAAAGTAGTGAGTGAAAAGACGTGTAACAACAGGAACAACGTCACCAGGGGTGATGTTTGTTCCCGAAATCTGAGACAAAGTTGTTGCACCAGCATCACGGATGCCGCAGGCCACGATGTTCTCGTAGGCCTGAAGAGAATTGTTGCAGTTGATGGCAAAGCCGTGCATCGAGACGCCTTCGCTGATGCGAATGCCAATGGCTGCAACCTTGTCATAGTTCAGACCACGATTGACCCAGACACCTGAGCGGCCTTCAACGCGTTCACCAGTAACGCCAAACTCCGCGGCAGCGTCGATGAGGAGTCCTTCAATGGTGCGGACATATGCAACTACGTCCATGGGTTCCTGCAGCTTGGTAATGGGGTATCCCACGAGTTGACCAGGGCCGTGCCACGTGATCTTTCCACCGCGGTCAACGTCAATGACTTCAGTTCCGTCTACAGGACGCTCAGAGTCTTCGGTGCGCTTGCCCGCCGTGTAAACCGATTGGTGTTCCAAAAGGAGAAGAGTGTTGGGACGTTCGCCAGAGACCACTTGTTTGTGGATTTCACGCTGTTTTTCCCATGCTTCACGGTAGGGAACTGCGTCATCTCCGAGACCGAGAATGACGACATCCAACATTCTTCAAGTCTACCTTCCGTAAGACACCAGTTCTCCACAGATCTTTTCCCAGAAGCTTGTCCACGACAGCGTCAATACATCCGTTGTTTGTTGATCCGAATGACATTCTCGGCACATGGGAACTGTTCAACATCAATACCTCGTTGGATATCAAATAGAGCCAAGCAGTAGTGGTCGTTCAATGATGCATGGCACTGCTCATATCGATGGTGTCCCAGTTGAGCATGTTCTTACGGTTTGCTCCCGTCCTGAAAAATACTGTGACGTAGGCCGCAATGCTGATGGCGATCTGGTCTGGATCTCTAAGAAGGAGGACCTTGTTACTTCCATTCCGCCTCTCGTGACAGTGCTCGAGCCAGTCCTAGAGTATGACCCTGAAGTTCAGCCTCCAGAACTCGACAGCGAGCACGAGCTGGGGGAGCGCAGAAGCCTGGTTCTCGCGCTCACAGAAAGAATTTCTCAGAGAAAAAGACTCATGATTGTTTCGGGATTTGTTAGCGCGTTGTTGGTATTTCTCGGATTGAGTCTCACATCCCAAACGTCCAAGAATGGCGGTTCACTCGAACAGTTGGCCACACCGGGCTCGAGTGAAACCCCCGTACTGGTTGATCAGCCAACAAAGCCGACGGAGGCAGCGATTGATTTCGTAGTGTCAGGAAAGGTTCCAGGGGTGGTAATCCCTGAGAATGCTTCTAGAGACTCTCTGCAGGCCACAGTTGTGAGCACAAGTGGAGAGATTGTTTTGGTTGACGTCCAAGCCCAACTCAACGATGGCTTAACGACATTCGCCACGCTGCTCCTGCAAAAGAAAGGAACTGCGTGGCGAATTCGTGAGGTGTTTGATCCTCGTTAGAACTTAGATGCCGAGGTCAGCTTCGAAAGCACCCTCTTCGAGGCGTTCCTTGATAGCGCCGAGGAAGCGAGCTGCGTCGGCACCATCGATGATGCGGTGGTCGTAGGACAAAGCCAAGTAGACCATCGAGCGAACAGCGATTACTTCCTGACCTTCAGCCTCAATCACAACGGGACGCTTGGTGACTACACCGGTTCCGAGGATTGCAAGCTGGGGGAGGAAGACCACAGGAGTGTCGAAGAGAGCTCCACGAGAACCTGTGTTGGTCAGGGTGAAGGTTCCACCAGCGAGCTCGTCTGGCTGCAGCTTGTTGTCGCGGGTGCGAGCTGCAACATCAGCGATGGCGATGGAGTACTGAGCGATGTTCAGCTCTCCAGCGTTTTTCACCACAGGGGTGAGGAGGCCGCGCTCGGTGTCAACCGCGATGGACACGTTTTCGTGGCCTGGGTAAACAATGTTGTCACCGTCAACAGTTGCGTTGATGATGGGGAAAGCCTTGAGCGCTTCCGTTGCTGCAAGAGCAAAGAAAGGCATGAAGCTGAGCTTGCCACCGGTTGCAGCAACGAACTGTCCCTGAACGCGCTTACGCAGTTCAGCAATGCGAGTGACGTCAACTTCAACAACGCTGGTCAGCTGTGCAGTGCTCTGCATGGAGATCACGGCACGCTCTGCAACAACCTTGCGCAGACGAGTCATGGGAACGGTAGTTCCGCGGAGAGGAGACACGGTCAGCGGGGTGCGAGTCTTTGCAGGAGCTGCAGAAGAACCACCGCGTGCCGAGAGGACATCTTCCTTGCGGATACGTCCACCGATTCCGGTTCCGACGACTGCGTTGAGGTCAACGCCGTTTTCGTTTGCAAACTTGCGCACGATGGGTGTGACGTAACCTGCGCCTCCGGAGTGTGCTGGTGCAGCGGGAGCAGCAGGTGCTGCTACAGGCTGAGGAGCAACAACGGGGGGAGCCACTACTGGAGGTGCTACAACGGGAGCTGCAACAACGGGAGGTGCAACGACTGGTGCTGCTACTGGCTCAGGAGCTGCAACGGGCTCAGGCACTGCAACGGGCTCTGGAGCAGCTGGTGCTGCGGGAGCCTCAGCGGCTGGTGCCGCAGGAGCTGCGCCAGCACCGGAACCATCACCGATGTGAGCGAGGACGGTGCCCACGGCAACGGTCTCGTCTTCCTGGACCAGAATTGCTTCCACAACGCCAGAGATAGGCGAAGGGATCTCGGTGTCAACCTTGTCGGTTGATACTTCGAGTAAAGGCTCATCTACCTCTACGCGGTCACCGACGTTCTTGAGCCACCGGGTAACGGTGCCTTCGGTGACGCTTTCACCCAGTGCGGGGAGGCTGACTGACTCGCTCATGGACTAAATCTCCTTGTTAGCTGCTGCGTTGTTTAGCTTACTAATGCTTGGCCGGTCTCTACAGCGTGTGTAGAGGCTTGCCAGCGAGGTACAGGAATGCTTCACCCAGTGACTCGTTCTGAGTTGGGTGAGCGTGGACCAAAGGTGCGATGTCTTCTGGGTGTGCTTCCCAGTTGACAACAAGCTGAGCTTCACCGATGAGTTCGCCAACGCGAGCACCAATCATGTGAACTCCAACTACTGGGCCGTCAACGACGCGAACGACCTTGACCGAACCTGCGGTTCCGAGGATTTCGCTCTTACCGTTACCGGCAAGGTTGTAGTCGTATGCGGCAATCTTGTCTGCGCCGTATTGCTCTGCAGCCTTAGCTTCGGTGAGACCGACAGATGCAATTTCTGGCTCGCAGTAGGTGACCTTCGGAATGTTGGTGTCGCTGATGACAACAGGGTTCAGGCCAGCGATTTCTTCGGCAACGAAGAAGCCCTGCTGGTAACCACGGTGAGCAAGCTGGAGGCCAGGAACAATGTCACCCACGGCGTAGACGCCGGGGATGTTGGTAGCCAGGCGCTCGTTAGTGATTACGAAACCGCGGTCCATGGTGATGCCGACCTCTTCGAAGCCACAACCTGCGGTTGCGGGGCCACGGCCTACAGCAACCAGCATGAGGTCGGCTTCGATGGTCTCGCCGCTTTCGAGGGTGATGACAACGCCAGAGTCACTCTGAGTTACGCCTTGGAAGCGAACACCCAGCTTGTAGTCGATTCCGCGCTTGCGGTACGCACGCTCGAGAGCTTTAGAGATGCTCTCTTCTTCGTTGGGAACGAGGTGAGGGAGGCCTTCGATGATGACAACTTCTGCACCAAAGCTCTTCCAGACAGATGCGAACTCGACACCGATAACACCGCCACCAAGAATGGCGACCTTGTTGGGGACGTAGTTCATCTGCAGAGCGTGCTCGCTGGTGATAACGCGGCCACCGATTTCGAGACCGGGAAGAGAGCGAGAGTAAGAACCAGTTGCCAGAACAATGTTCTTTCCCACAATGTTGTCTGCACCAACAGCAACGGTGTTAGGGGAGACGAGGCGACCTTCACCCTCAATAACGGTGATCCCGCGTGCCTTGATCAGGCCGCCGAGACCCTTGAACTTCTTAGCAATGATGTCTTCGCGGAATGCGTTTACGCGGTCCATGTCCACACCGTTGAAGGTGGCGTTGATGCCACATTCGTGAGCTTCACGTGCGTTGTCAGCTACCTCAGCTGCGTGGAGCATTGCCTTGGTGGGAATACATCCCACGTGAAGACAGGTGCCACCAAGCTTGTTCTTTTCGATGAGGGCAACGTTCATGCCCAGTTCGCTGGCGCGGATAGCAGCTGAGTAGCCGCCACTTCCGCCGCCGAGTACGACGAGGTCAAAGTTGAGTTCAGCCACGTTTCTGCTCCTTTTGAGAGTGGGTTTGCGCCAGGCAGACGCAAAAATCTGCGTTACTTACGGTGAAGTTAACCTCTACGAGACTACTACGCCGTGGCGTAGGACTCTGCGAGGTTAATCAGGGTGCGTACAGCAACGCCTGTTGGTCCAGCACTTGTATAGCCATATGCCCCACCGGCATTGTTTGCGGTGTTAGCAATGTCAAGGTGCATCCACGGAATAAGTGGTGCGTCTGGCTTGTCAGAGGACTTTCCTACGAAATCTTTGAGGAATGTAGCTCCCACGAGCATTCCTGCAGCGGTGTTACCTGGCTTGACGTTGGCAATATCTGCAACATCAGAGTTCAGATAGGCGCGAAGTTCTTCAGGCAATGGCATGTGCCAGAAGCTTTCTCCCGCAGACTTTCCGAGTTCCACAAGGTGGGAAATAGATTCAGTGTCTCCCATCACGCCCGTGTAACGAGTACCCAATGCTGTGGTTGCGGCACCGGTGAGAGTGGCGATGTCGATGATCAGATCAGGGTGTTCCTTACTGGCAGCAACGAGGCCGTCAGCGAGAACGAGGCGGCCTTCTGCATCAGTGTTCAGAACCTCGACGGTTTTTCCGCCATGGATGGTCAATACGTCGTTGGGACGTGTCGCAGTGCTCGAAGGCATGTTCTCTGCCAAGCACAACCATGCTGTGATGTTGACGTTGAGTTTGAGCTCAGCTGCGGCAGTGATGATGGCCAAGGTTGAGGCGGCACCTGTCATGTCATATTTCATGCCGATCATGCCGGCACCGCTCTTGAGCGAGAGCCCGCCAGTGTCGAAGGTGATTCCCTTGCCCACAATGGCTATGTGCTTCTTGGCTTTCTTGGGCGCATAAACAAGCTTGACCAGACGTGGTGGGCGAGATGAACCCTTACCTACACCGACAATGCCGCCAAAGCCGTCTTTGACGAGTGCTTTCTCATCCCACACCGTGGACTTAATCGGCAGACCCTTGATGGTTGTCAGAGTGTGCTCAACAAAAGAAGCGGGGTAGAGGTCATTGGGTGGAGTGTTGACCAAGTTTTTGACGAGTGAAAGTGCCTGAGCAGAAATCGTTGATTTGGAGAGTTCTGCAGAGATTTTATTATCTGCAACTATTTCCACCGCGGAGACGGGATTCTTTTTCTCTGGAGTCGATTTGTACTCGTTGTAGGTATATGTGCCAAGTGCAGCACCTTCAGCAAGAGCTTCAACAGAGGCAGAATCGGTAAGGGCTAGATCAAAAGCAATAGTTTCTGTACCCGCCAGTTTGCGGGCAGCGACGGCGCCGGCGTAGCGGTAGCTGTTGGGGGTGAGGGGCTCTGAACCTAAACCAACCACGGCAATAATCGTGGTGGGGTGTGCCGGGTCAACCACGGTTGTGAACGAATCCAGTGCGCCGGTTATCTCAAGCGCTTCTGCCAGCTTGGCCAGCTTAGATGTGTCCCGAGAAGACTCGATGCGCACACCCTTCTTTCCAGAAACAGCACCGACAACAATGAGGGCTTTCGCAGAGGGGCGGGGGACCAAAGACAGCTTAGGAATACTCACGACTTCACATTAGGTTCTCGTGCTGTGCACAAGCTTCTGCCACGCGTACGAGAGGTGAGAAAACCGAACGTAGACTGAAGCTATGTCCGAACGCGAGAGCCTGCTCCATTTCGTCATGGATGCCGCCGAAGTCCCACGTGGGCTTCCACTTGTTGCTGGACTCACAGGCTTTGCAGATTCTGGTTCTGCAGTCACGGGTTTCACCGACTACATCGTGGACACGATGGATTCACAGATCATCGCCATCTTTGATGCTGATTCTCTTCTCGACTACCGTGCTCGCCGCCCCATTATTTACTTCGATCAGGACCATTTGACCGGATTTGAGCCACCCATGCTGGCCTTCCACCTGGTTCGTGATGAAATCTCTCGTCCCTTCATCTTGCTCACTGGATATGAACCTGATTTCAAATGGGAAACATTCAGTAAGGAAGTTCTCAACTTCGTTGAGCGCTTCGATGTTGCTACGACGACCTGGGTCCACTCCATTCCTATGCCCGTTCCCCACACCCGACCAATTGGCACCACCGTGAGTGGTAATCGTGCAGATCTGATTGAACAGTTCTCGGTCTGGCGTCCTCACACCCAGGTTCCAGCCAACGCCATGCACCTGGTGGAATATCGACTGCAAGAAATTGAGCATGAAGTAGCTGGCTTCGTCCTCCTCGTTCCTCACTACCTCGCCGATACTGAGTTCCCTCAGGCCTCCCTTGTTGCGCTAGAAAGCATCAGCTCTGCAACAGGTTTGATCTTCCCCACCGATCGTCTGCGTGAAGAGGGACGTGAGTTCGTTGGCAAGATTGATGAGCAAGTCGAGACCAACGAAGAATTGAACAAACTCGTTCACACCCTCGAACAGCGTTACGACTCATACATGAAGGACAACGCACTCCGTTCCCCTCTGACCGACGTTGAGGGTGAACTTCCTACCGCTGATGAAATAGCTGCAGAACTCGAAGAGTTTCTTGCGTACCGCCGTGGTACGGAAGAGTCTGGCGACATGCGATAATAGAAACCGGACCCAGTCTTATCCCTTCACGGGACTTGACAAGGGTCCTAGTTATGCCCCCGAACAGGAGAAATCTGCTCATGGCTACAGAGAACACAGCCCCCAAGGCTAAAGGACGTTTTGCGTCGCTCTTTGGTGGAAAGTCCAAGTCCTCTGCTGTCGAGCCAGCTCCGGAAAGTGCTCCCTCTGTGAAGGCTCCTGCCGCCAAGACTCCTGCTCCAAAAACCCCTGCAAAAGCTGCTGCTAAGCCTGCTGAAAAGCCCGCCGCAAAAGCGCCCGCAGCTAAGGCTCCTGCAAAAGCAGCAGCGAAAACTGACAAGCCCGCCGCCAAAACTGCTGCTAAGCCTGCAGTAAAGGCACCTGCAAAGGCGGCTGAGAAGCCCGCTGCGAAGGCACCAGCTAAAGCTGCTGCAAAGCCCGCCGTAAAGGCACCAACTAAGACTGCTGCGAAAGCACCTGCCGCAAAGACTGCAGCGGCTAAGGCTCCTGCCACCAAAGCTCCTGCAACTAAGGCTGCTGCCCCTAAGGCCGAGCCAAAGTCAGCAGCAAAGGCTCCTGCCAAAGCAGCCACTAAGGCTCCTGCTAAGGCTGTTGAAGCAGAGAAGCCAGCAGCTAAGGCAAAGAAGCCCACTAAAGCTGAACTGGAAAAGATGGCAAATGCTCTCTTGACCGAAGAAGCAGCACCCGCAGAAATCGCTCCCAAGCGTGGTCGTGGCCGCGCAAAGGCAGTCGATCCTGAGGCAGATGACGAAGAAGTAGACGAAGAAGATCTCGTCGCAGATGTCGCTATCGAAGCAGTTGTCATTGACGTTGTTGACGACGAAGCACTCGAAGAAGATGAAGACAAGCCTGCACGTCCTGCAGTAACTGAAGAACCTCTTCCCACTGGCGCCATTGTTTTGTCCATGGCAGACGATGACGATGACATCCCTGTCTACTCCACCGCAATCACCGGTGCTACAGCTGACCCCGTTAAGGATTACCTCAAGCAGATCGGTAAAGTTCCTCTGCTCAACGCTGTTGAAGAAGTTGAACTTGCCCTGCGTATTGAAGCTGGTCTCTTTGCTGAAGACAAGCTGGCAACCAAGAAGAACATTCCGAAGCAGCTCGAGCGTGAACTTCGTTGGGTCGCCCGCGATGGCCAGCGCGCCAAGAGCCACCTGCTCGGTGCCAACCTGCGTCTGGTTGTTTCTCTTGCGAAGCGTTACACCGGGCGTGGCATGCAGTTCCTGGACCTTATCCAGGAAGGTAACCTCGGTCTGATTCGTGCAGTTGAGAAGTTCGACTACACCAAGGGCTTCAAGTTCTCCACCTATGCAACCTGGTGGATTCGTCAAGCAATTACTCGCGCTATGGCTGACCAGGCACGAACCATTCGTATTCCTGTTCACATGGTTGAAGTCATCAACAAGCTGGCACGTGTACAGCGTCAGATGCTCCAGGATCTCGGTCGCGAACCAACTCCTGAAGAGCTCTCACGCGAACTCGACATGACTCCTGAGAAGGTTGTTGAAGTTCAGAAGTATGGCCGCGAGCCCATCTCGCTTCACACGCCTCTTGGTGAAGATGGTGACAGTGAATTCGGTGACCTCATCGAGGACACCGAAGCAGTTGTTCCAGCTGATGCAGTGGGATTCACTATGTTGCAGAAGCAGCTGGAGTCTCTCCTGGATTCACTCTCTGAGCGTGAAGCCGGAGTTATCCGCATGCGCTTTGGTCTGGGCGATGGCATCCCCAAGACCCTCGACCAGATTGGTGACACCTTCGGTGTGACTCGTGAGCGTATTCGTCAGATTGAGTCGAAGACCATGGCGAAGCTTCGTCACCCTTCGCGTTCTCAGTCTCTGCGTGACTACCTCGAATAAATCGAGAAATGTGAAAGAAGCCCCGGTGCTCTGCTTGGGTTCTAATGGTCGTTGCAACACTCCATCTTTTTGGAGGTTGCAACGACCATGTCTTTTACCCCGCCGCCCAAACGCACTCGGAGGCGTTATTCCCTGGCTGAGAAGGCTGCTCTTTTTGAGGCTTTCGAGCGTTTAGGCAATGCCAATGCCGCTGCCAGAGAGCTGGGTTTTCCTATGCTCACGTGTTATCAGTGGCTTGTTGCTGCAGGGGTTGATGTTGGTGCGCCTCGTCGGCAGCGCCACAATCTTGTCCGTGAGCACTATTTCCGTCTGCGAGATTCGGGCGTTCATCGAGTAGATGCGGCGAAGCAGGCAGGTGTTCATATTCGCACTGCCCAAGATTGGGACAGAGGGATAGTGAAGAAAATTCATTCACGCATCTATCCTGATGGCCATGTTGTCCACTACAACAAGAGTGTGAATGTTCAGGAACGACTTGTTGATGGTGTTCGTATTTCTGTGTTGGAGAAGGTGCTTGATCCGAGGTTTCTCTCACTTGTTGAGCGGGAGAAGATTCGCAGTTTCCACGTCCAGGGCATGAGTATTCGCTCCATGGCTCAGGTGTTGGGCAGGGCTGCTTCAAGCATCAGCAGGGAACTGCGACGCAATAGGGTCGAGGATGTTTATGAGCCCTACACAGCCCATCGGGTTTCTGTCACACGCAGACAAAGACCGAAAACTCGTAAGCTTTTGACACAGCCGATGTTAAAGGCGTTTGTTCAAGAGGGATTAGATAATCAGTGGTCTCCGGAGCAGATTTCTCACAAGTTGGTGGAAGAGTTTCCCGACAGTCAGGAGATGCGAGTGTCACCGGAGACGATCTATCAAACCTTGTATTTGCAGGCTCGTGGTGGTTTGAAGAAAGAGATCCAATCAGCTCTTCGCACGGGACGCACCAGGCGCAAACCCCACAACACGGGGCTTGAACGCCGGCCTCGTTTTGCTGATCCGATGGTGATGATTTCTGAACGTCCTGCCGAAGTTGAAGACAGGGCCGTTCCAGGGCATTGGGAAGGTGATCTCATAGTTGGAACGCAAAACAGGTCAGCGATTGCGACGTTGGTTGAGCGCAGCACACGATATGTGATGCTTGCCCATCTCTCCGGTGATCACACTGCAGAAACAGTTCGTGACGCACTAATCAAAACCATGCAGACCCTGCCAGAGCATTTGCGAGGGTCACTGACGTGGGATCAAGGAATTGAGATGGCAAGGCATAAAGAATTTAGTATCGCCACAGACATGCCTGTCTATTTCTGTGATCCAGCAAGCCCTTGGCAACGCGGTTCCAACGAGAACACCAACGGACTCCTCAGACAGTATTTTCCCAAGGGAACAGACTTGTCAGTGTTTGGGCCTGAAGACCTTGAACGAGTCGCCCTGCAACTCAACGGGCGGCCAAGAAAAACACTCGGCTGGAAAAATCCAGCCGAGTGTTTAAGAGACCTACTAGTGTCGAACTAAATCACGTCAGTGTTGCAACGATCAATTGAATTCGCCCTGCACCGGGGCTTCTTCGTTAAGTTGAGTTCTTAGATTGAGCGATCGTTCGCTGCGTGCAGCTTTGCGGTCTCGTCGTGCCACTGAGCACCCAGACCGGTGAGCTTTTCACGGTGCTTGGAAGCGTGGTGTGCGCAGAAGAGGAGAACACCGCCTGCAGGCATGGTTGCTCGAACATATGCCTGTGCACCGCAGCTGTCGCAGCGGTCGAGGCTGGTGAGCTCGGAGGCTACGTCGGTTGATGCGGTTTCAGTCATTGCTGTTGTCATCTCTCGCTCCTCTTCGTAATGAAGTCCTAAGCACATATAACCATGAAGAGCTGTGTTTTGTGGTCGGAATGCAGGGCATTTCGCTGACCGCGTATCAGGTTCCTGACGCGTGCCTCCGCGGAATTGGGCTCCGAACAAACTACTGTTCAAGAGCGCCACGAAGTAGTTGAGGAGTCGCGTGAGTTCTTCTGAGTATTCCGCTCGCCATCTTTCCGTTTTGGAAGGATTAGAGGCGGTCCGTAAACGTCCCGGTATGTATATCGGAACCACTGACTCTCGTGGACTCATGCACTGCCTGTGGGAGATCATCGACAACTCAGTTGATGAAGCTTTGGGCGGTCACGGTAACTCTATTGAGATCCAACTTCACAAAGACAATAGCGTCGAGGTTCGTGACAAAGCGCGTGGTATTCCTGTTGATGTTGAGCCTAAGACAGGCCTGACTGGTGTTGAGGTTGTCTTCACCAAGCTGCACGCAGGTGGAAAGTTTGGTTCCGGTTCTTATGCCGCTTCCGGTGGTCTCCACGGTGTGGGTGCATCGGTCGTTAACGCGCTGTCAGAGCGCCTCGACGTTGAAGTTGACCGTGATGGCAAGACCTGGGCCATGTCGTTTCGACGTGGCGAACCTGGCGTTTTTGACGACAGCAAGGGAATTGCTCCCAACAATCCCTTCACCCCCTTTGAAGACGGAAGTTCACTCACCGTCAAGGGCAAGGTTGCCAAGGGTGTTACCGGAACCCGTGTGCGCTACTGGGCAGATCAGCAGATTTTCACTCCAGGTGCCTCTTTTCAAACTGAAGATTTAGACTCGCGCGCCCGCCAAACAGCGTTCCTTGTTCCCGGTCTTGAAATGAAGATTACAGACGAGCGTGGTCCCGAAGTCCTTGAATCGAGCTTCAAGTTCAGCGGCGGTATTAGCGAGTTCGCTGAGTTCCTTGCTCCAGATACTGCAGTGACTGACATCTGGCGCCTTTCAGGCGAGGGTAACTTCACGGAGACCGTTCCTGTCTTGGGGCCTGATGGAAATATGGCTCTCACTGAAGTAGAGCGCAGCTGTGGTGTCGATATCGCACTGCGTTGGGGCACCGGTTATGAAACCGAGATGCAGAGCTTCGTCAACATCATCTCCACCCCCAAGGGTGGAACCCACCAGCAAGGTTTTGAACAGGCGCTGCTCAAGGTCATCCGTGCCCAGGTTGATGCGAATTCTCGCAAGCTCAAAGCAGGTAACGACAAGGTTGAGAAAGACGATGTTCTAGCCGGTCTCACTGCTGTAGTGACCGTTCGCGTCCCAGAACCACAGTTCGAAGGTCAGACCAAGGAAGTTCTGGGAACTCCTGCAGTGAAGGCCATTGTTGCCTCTGTTGTTCAGAAGCAACTCACAGCACGCCTGACCTCAACTAAGCGTGACGAGAAGGCACAATCTGCCTTACTGCTGGAAAAGATTGTTTCTGAAATGAAGAGCCGCATCTCGGCTCGCACTCACAAAGAAACTCAGCGCCGAAAGAATGCGCTGGAAACTTCGAGCCTTCCCGCAAAGTTGGTTGATTGTCGAAGCAATGATGTTGAACAGTCCGAACTCTTCATCGTGGAGGGTGACTCGGCACTCGGAACGGCAAAGCTCGCTCGCAATAGTGAGTATCAGGCGTTGCTGCCCATCCGAGGCAAGATCCTCAACGTTCAAAAAGCATCTGTTTCTGACATGCTCAACAACGCGGAATGTGCCTCGATTATTCAGGTGATTGGTGCGGGCTCTGGACGCAGCTTCGATCTTGATGCGGCCCGTTACGGCAAGGTCATCCTGATGTCAGATGCTGATGTTGACGGCGCACACATTAGAACGCTTCTCTTGACTCTCTTCTTCCGTTATATGCGTCCCCTCATTGAAGCAGGGCGCGTGTTTGCCGCTGTTCCGCCACTTCACCGCGTGGTGGTGATTAACCCCGGTACTAAGCCCAACGAAACGATTTATACCTATTCAGAGCCTGAACTTCAGTCCGTATTGGCTGCATTGGCGAAGTCCGGAAAGCGCTACCAAGAGCCCATTCAGCGCTATAAGGGTCTGGGTGAAATGGATGCAGATCAGCTTGCCACCACCACCATGGATCGCTCAGCTCGCACACTGCGCCGTGTTCGTGTGGAGGATGCAGCGATGGCTGACACCGTCTTTGAGCTCTTGATGGGTAATGACGTTGGTCCACGCCGAGACTTCATTATTGAAGGCTCAGCTGGCCTGTCTCGCGACCGAATCGACGTTTAGCTAACGGCGTTGCCCACAAAGGCAACGTCTCCGTCGAGCAAGGTGCCAGAGGCATCGCGCTTGGCTAGCTCAGTGGGAAGTTCGCGGGGCATTCCATCTAGTGCGCTAGCGCGAGGAATTCCCCGGCCCACCCAGGCCAGTGCCAACGCATCTTCTCCCTTGAGGAGAGTTTGTGCGCGAACACCACCGGTGCCACGGCCCTTAGCGGGGAATTCAGAAAGCAGAGATACCTTGGCGCGGCCAGCGTCTGTTCCGAGCAAAGTGTTCATGCTGGTGGAGATGGTGACCACCTGGGCGTCAGCTTCTGGGCCTGCGGTGAAGTAGATCACTCGAGCAGTGTCAGAGACCCGGATACCGGCCATGCCGCCGGCTGCAGCACCCTGGGGGCGAACAGCCTCTGCGCCAAAGTGGAGGAGCTGCGCATCAGAAGTGACAAAGATCAGTTCATCACTCTCTGCTGCGGGAGCGACACCCACAACCGTGTCGGAATCTTTCAACGAGATGATGGCATTGCCAGATTTCACAGGGAATGCATCGGCTTGGATGCGCTTGACGACACCCTCAGAGGTTCCTAGTGCATAGGTGGTTTCTCCGCCGAAGGAAACTAGGCCCACAACCTTCTCGCCAGATTCCAGTTCGACGTAGTCGGAGCTATTGACAGCTGCAGCAAGTGAAACGCTGGAGGCAGGAACCCCAGGAAGTGAAACGGGGGAGAAGTGAACCAAGCGTCCCTTGCTCGTCACAGCACCAATGAGACCTCGACGAGTTGTGGAGATGTTGGAGACAACACCATCATGTGCTGTGCGGTGGGTTCCTTGAGCAATGGGGTCGTCAGCATTATCAAGATCAACACGAGCAAGTCGTCCGCTGGCAGAGAGCAACACGCGGCACGGAGTGTCCTCGATCTGCAGTGCTTCGGGTTGCGCTGAAGCAACACGTGCTGCGGTTGTAGCTGGTGCGACTGTTGAGGTGGACAACACAGTGCGGCGAGGAGTTCCGAGGTTCTTGGAAACCTCGGAAAGCTCCTTGACTACGACATCAATCAGCTTCTTATCGCTGGCGAGAATGGTTTCCAGTTCTGAGATTTCTTTACGCAACGCATCGGCTTCTGCTTCGAGCTCTACTCGAGAGAATTTGGTCAAGCGACGAAGACGCAGTTCCAAGATGTAGTCAGCTTGAGGGACCGAGAGTTCAAACACATCCATCAGACGTGCTCTGGCTTGTTCGGTGTCGTCGCTTTGACGAATGAGCTGAATAACCTCGTCAATGTCCATGATGGCGATGAGCAGACCATCGACCAAGTGAAGACGTTCTTGACGCTTGGTGAGGCGGTGCTGTGAACGACGCTGAACTACCTGCTTGCGGTGGTCGACATAGACGGTGAGCATCTCGCGCAGACCCATGGTTTGTGGGCCACCGTTGACCAGGGCAACGTTATTGATGCTGAAGGAGTCTTCCAGCGGGGTGTAGCGGTAGAGCTGTTCCAAGACGGCTTCAGGGTCGAAACCTGTCTTGATTTCAATCACGAGCTTGAGACCGTGGTGGCGATCCGTGAGGTCGATGACGTTAGAAATACCGTTGAGCTTTTTGCTCGTGACGCCATCTTTGATTTTGTCGATGACCTTTTCAGGACCGACCAGGTAGGGGAGTTCGGTAACTGTGATGCCCATCTTGCGAGGGGAGACGCTTCCGATGGTCACACGAGCACGCGTTTTGAAGCTTCCGCGACCGGTTTCATAGGCTTCGCGGATACCGTCCAAGCCCATGATCACACCACCGGAGGGAAGATCTGGTCCAGGCACGAACGCCATCAGGTCGTCCAGCGATGCCTGGGGGTTCCTCAGGAGGTGAATCGAGGCTTCAATGACCTCAATCAGGTTGTGGGGAGCCATGTTGGTGGCCATGCCCACTGCAATACCGCTCGCACCGTTTACCAGCAGGTTGGGATAGGCCGAAGGAAGAACATCTGGCTGCTGGAACTGGTTGTCATAGTTCGGAACGAAGTCGACGACGTCTTCATCAAGGTTCGCTGTCATGGCAAGTGCAGAAGCAGCGAGGCGGGCTTCGGTGTAGCGGGCAGCAGCAGGGCCGTCATCCAGCGAACCGAAGTTACCGTGTCCATCAATGAGGGGCAGGCGGAGCGAGAAGTCTTGAGCCAGGCGAACGAGGGCGTCATAGATGGAAGCATCACCATGGGGGTGAAGTTTTCCCATCACTTCACCAACAACACGCGCCGACTTTACGTGGCCCTTGTCGGGGCGCAAACCCATCTCACTCATCATGAACAGGATGCGGCGTTGAACGGGCTTGAGGCCGTCGCGTGCATCGGGCAGTGCCCGAGAGTAAATCACCGAGTAGGCATATTCCAGAAACGAGTCCCGCATCTCTGTCGAGACATCGATGTCCTCGATGCGCTCGAGGGCATCATTCGCTGGGGTGGAGGGGACCATATCTGTGATCTTTCGTTACGCATAAGACACAGCAGGCATAGCTGGCAAACCGCGTAACTATGGCAGACTGACGTCGATGTCCATCATGTTACCGAGCCTGAATTCAGCTCAGTTGAGCCTTGCCGACGTGTTGCCAAGTTGCTTATCGAGCCTCGGAATCCAGCAGTTGCCGAATGCTCTTGAGCTTGCTCCTGTGCGCTCTGCTGTTGTTGTGCTGGTTGATGGATTGGGTGCTCAGAATCTTTCATCGGCCTCAGCACATGCTCGTTTTTTGAGCAAGAATTCCTCTCCAGGAACTCATTTGTCGACCGTCTTTCCCAGCACCACAGCTGCGGCTCTTGCTTCCTTCACAACAGGTGCCACCCCGGGGCAACACGGAATGACCGGATATAGGGTCCTCAATCCAGAAACTGGTGAGGTCCTGAATCTCCTCACTGGGCTTGGTGCGCTCACAAGCCCTTCTTCGTGGCTGCGCTGTGATCCTCTCTATGCACTTGCTGAAGAAAACGGAATTACTCCATCAGTAGTCGCACATCCACGTTTTGCCGATACGCCTCTCACTCACATCATCCACGAGGGTGCATTACAGCTCAGCGCCAAAACTATTGATGACCGTGTTCAAGCTGTCCTCAGCACCCTGAACAAGCCCGGTCAACATCTGATTGTTCTCTACATCTCAGAGCTAGATGAGCTCGCCCACAACAAGGGCGTCTCCAGTGCGGAATGGGCCGCAGCGTTGGAGTCTGTTGATGGAGCAATCAAAGAACTCTCTGACCGCATACCTGAGGGAGTGGGGCTCTTTGTCACAGCAGATCACGGTGTGCTGGATGTCAAACAGTCACAACATTTTCTGTATGGACTTGATGTCGACCACATGAGGCACATTGCCCACGTTGGGGGAGAACCTCGCTGCGTACAGCTCTATTTTTCGGAGCATGCCTCACAAGCGGAACGTGCACAGGCAGTGGCGTCCTGGCGTGAAGATTGGTCGGAACTTGCCTGGGTTCTTACTCAAGAAGAAGTCTTAGCAGCCGGACTTTATGGCGACGTCGACTCTGATGTACTGCCTCGCTTGGGCGATGTGTTTGTTCTTGCCAAAAAAGATGTCGCCTTTTATGACGAGCGTGACACGTCTTTGAAAGGCCGAAACATGATTGCTCAACATGGTGGGGTTTCACCCACCGAGCTCGCTATCCCCGGTATTCGCCTCGGAGCATATTCACGCTAGTTAGGCAGGATCGTCATCGGAACGAGTTCCGAAGACAATGTCGTCCCATGAAGGCATTGCAGGACGTCCGTTTTTGCCAATTTGCTTGGAATCATTCTTGGATTCTGAAGGAGCAACCGTTGGAGCTTCCTCAGAGACGGACATATCGAAAGGCTCTGTAAAGTTCAGAGTCGCGTCGAATTCCACCGTTTCACCACTGATGACGGTGTCTTCTGATACCACCTCATGTGAATCGGTTGCCGCACTGACTTCATCCTTGAGCCAGGCTGGGGTGGATTCGCGTTCATTGCGACGCTTGCGCAGAGCTTCGAGGAGATCGGCCGTAGGGCTGTGTTCGCGAGTTTGTTCGGCAGCGGGCGCTTCGACAGTCACCTGTTCGGTCACGGCGGAAACGGTTGCTACCGGTTCAATACTTTGAATGGGCTCAACCACAATGGTGTCAGCAGAATCAACACCCACAGCGCGAAGCTTAGGAATGAGTCCCGTGCTCAGGTCGCCCTTTTGAGAAAGTGTTGACGCGTCACTATTGACGGGAGTGAGAGTTCGCTTGCGGGGCTCAAAAGACCAACGCGCATCGTGCTCAATCCCGTTTGCTGTGAACTCCAGCTTGACAACCCAAGAACCTGATTCTTCCTTCCAGGTTGCCCATCGCTCTGCGGTTGCGTTCAAACCGTGCAAGCGCTGGGTAATAACAGTGCCAAACGCGGTACTGAGGTTTCCGGTTTCCGTTTCCACCGTGGTCTGCGTGGGAACGGACAATGCTGAAGTAATGATGAATTCACGCTCTGCAAGAACGGGAGTTTCGAATCGTTGGATGAGGTCCAAAGTTGCTCCCGTGAGAGCAGAAATTTCTTCATTCGACAGACCTGCACGCAAGTGAGCTTGGATGTCTTTGGGGGAGACGCGTGGTCCGTCTTCGGGAGCGCTTCTGTGACGCAGGCGGCGTAATGACGTCTCATCGACGGGGACGCGGAATTCGTTTCCTTCATCGTCAGAAACAACGAGGGTAGCGCCATCGACATCGGTGACTTTGAGTTCGCGCATAACAGTGTGCTCCTTGGCCAAATTCTGCTGTTTAGAGAATTCCATGGAATGACTCACTTGGGCAGTAGCGCGTGCGCGTGCCGAGCTAATTCCTCCTGTCGGGCAACACGCCCAGTCAGGTTTTTGTGTTTCTGAGCTCAATGAGGCAAACTGTCGGCGCCGGAGCATTTCAACGCCGGTGACGTGACGAATTGGATCTTCAAGATGGCAACTGACTACGACGCACCCCGCAAAACAGATAACGACGACACCGAGTCGATCGAAGCGCTCAAAGAGCGTGTCCCCGACAAGCTCTCCGGAGCTGTTGATGCAGAAGACGCTGACAACCCTGGTGGTTTCGAGCTCGCGGGTGCTGATCTGTCAGATATGGAACTCGACGTTGTCGTTCTTCCACCGCAGGATGACGAGTTCACCTGCGTGAGCTGCTTCCTGGTTAAGCATCGCTCACAGGTTGATCACGAGGAAAAGCTCGGACCTGTTTGCAAGGAATGCGCTTTCTAAATCTTTTTCTATAACAAAAGGGCCGGATGAAAATCTGGCCCTTTTGTTTTGCTATTTTGCTTTTCTGCCTGCACGGAGTGCGGCAACAAGTTCTTCTGGGTGCCGACTCGAGAACAGCCAATAAGGTGTTGGGTCATTGGGGTCAGTGATATCCACGCGCACCACCGGGTTAATCCATCCACGAAGGAAGATCCACGCACGGGCATCCAGTTCTGGCCCACGAGCTGCCACAGCGTAGTTGCCTGAATAAGCACTTACCGCGCCAATGAACTCACGGTTGATGTGTGCCTTTCCGACACGAAGTTCTGTTTCTGTCAGCGTGATGGTCGGTGATGTCGCGAACATAGGTATGACGATCAGCGCATAAACAACAATGGACAAGACAATGCCCAGGGTGAAATTAATGGGTGCCATGACCAAGATGATCGTGGGAATCATTAATGCAGCAATGAGATACATCCACCAGGTAGGCCGTAAAACTTCACGAAACGTCGTCATACATCTATTCGACCACTGTTTTTGGACTAACCTCGACACGTGGCCGAAACAGTTGAAGTTCTCATCACTGCTCAGAACGTTCCCAGTTACTCTCATCCTGGTGATGCCGGGGCCGATCTTTCCTCCGCTGAGGCGTTGACTTTGGCTCCAGGACAGAGAGCGACCGTGGGTACGGGAGTTTCTATCGCCTTGCCAAATGGATACGTCGCCTTTGTTGTTCCCCGTTCTGGCCTTGCTGCAAAGCACGGAATTACGATTGTGAACTCACCCGGCACTGTTGATGCAGGTTATCGAGGAGAGCTCAAAGTGACTCTTCTCAACACGGACCTCTCGGAGCCATTTGAAATTGCAGTGGGGGACCGTATCGCTCAGGTCATCGTGATGCCTGTCACGCAAGCACGTTTTATCCCTGTTGAGAAACTTCCAGTAAGTGAACGCGGAGAATCAGGTTTTGGTTCTACCGGACTCGCTGCACGAAAAGGAAAATAACGATGTCAGGTCCTATTTCAGACGCTAAAAGCGCACCGGCTGATCGTGAAACGACCGGACCCTTCGACGAATCTGAGGTCAGCGGTGTAAGGCCCTATGTTGATTTGGGTTCACTCAAGCTGATTCCTCGTGAAGGCCTCAATCTTCGTTTAGAAGTCGAAGAAGGTTCTGGTCGCGTCGTTGCAGTAGCAATGGATTTCCTCGGCTCTACCCTTCAGGTTCAGGCATTCGCATCTACGCGTTCACAGGGTCTGTGGCACGAAGTGCGAGCACAGCTCACTGAGCAGATTTCTACTCAGGGTGGCCTCGTGGAAGATGCTCTTTCAGAGTTGGGCCCTGAACTGTTGTGCAAAGTTCCCGCACTCGTGGACGGCAAACAGGTTTTCCAAGAGGTTCGCTTTATCGGTGTGGACGGCCCCAGATGGTTCCTTCGTGGAGTTATTGCAGGTCCAGCAGCTACAAACCCTGAACAGGGTGCACGTTTAGTTGAACTCTTTAGAGACATCGTTGTTGTCCGCGGTCAGCAGCCAATGCCTCCTCGTGAACTTATGCCGCTGAAGGTTCCTGAGCAAGCTGCAGGCATTGCTCCTACTCAGCGTTAACGCATGAGCGAGAAACAAGGAGTAGCGGGCCTAGCTTCACAGCTTGGTGGCAGTTCCAATGGCAAACACCCCCTGTGGAATGCCATGGGCGGTGCACTGGGCATTGTTGAGACCGTTCTTCCTGGTCTGCTGTTTGTTGCCGTATTCACTTTCACATTGAATCCTTGGCTGGCCATCTGGATTTCTGTAGGCGCTTCTGTCCTCTTCACTCTGTATCGCCTAATCCGTCGCCAGGCAGCTACCCAAGCACTCGTGGGCCTTGCTGGAGTGGTCCTTTCTGCAGTGCTGGCATTGATGTCTAACAAGCCCGAAGACAACTTTGTGGTCGGAATGGTGACCAACGGTGTTTATGGGCTTGTCTTCCTGCTCTCGATCCTGGTTGGCTGGCCGCTTATTGGTGTCGTAGTTGGCCTTGTTCGTTCTGAAGGAACGAAGTGGCGACAGAATCGACACCACAAGCGTGTCTACATGGGCGTCACAGCGTTGTGGGTTGGAATGTTTTCACTGCGCCTCGCCGTCGAAGTTCCGCTGTATCTAGCTGGAAACGTTGCTGGTCTGGCAACGGCGAAACTGATTCTTGGATTGCCTTTGTATGTACCTGTTCTTGCCTTGACGTGGCTGATCGTGCGCTCTCTCTATCGAGAAAAAACCTCGAATTCGCAGAAATAACTGTCAAAAAGTTCGACTAAGATATATCTTGATATCAAGAGACTTTTTGACTCTTGATGCGCACCACAATTTTTGACCTGCGTAGTACGCCCAATGGAGGAGCAGCACGTGTCGGCAGTAAACAGCTTTGGAGCTAAGAGCACCCTTGAGGTATCTGGAAAGTCATACGAGATTTTCCGCCTCGACTCGGTTCAGGGACACGACAAGTTGCCCTACAGCCTCAAGGTTCTCCTCGAGAACCTTCTGCGCACCGAAGATGGCGCTAACGTCACCGCTGAGCAGATTAAGGCACTCGGAAGCTGGGTTCCCTCAGCTGAGCCCGACACTGAAATCCAGTTCACCCCTGCTCGCGTCATCATGCAGGACTTCACTGGCGTTCCCTGTGTTGTTGACCTTGCAACCATGCGTGAAGCAGTGACCGAACTTGGCGGCGACCCCACCAAGATCAACCCACTCGCCCCTGCAGAGTTGGTTATTGACCACTCCGTTATTGCTGACCTCTACGGTTCAGCAGATGCTCTCGAGCAGAACGTTGAAATTGAATACGAGCGCAACGGTGAGCGCTACCAGTTCCTCCGCTGGGGCCAGACCGCATTCGACGACTTCAAGGTTGTTCCTCCAGGAACCGGTATCGTCCACCAGGTCAACATTGAATACTTGGCACGTGTCACCATGGCTCGCGAAGTTGCTGGCGTGCTCCAGGCATACCCTGACACCTGCGTGGGTACCGACTCTCACACCACCATGGTCAACGGTCTGGGTGTTCTTGGCTGGGGTGTTGGTGGCATTGAAGCCGAAGCTGCAATGCTCGGTCAGCCCGTCTCCATGCTCATTCCTAAGGTTGTCGGCTTCAAGCTTTCTGGCTCGATCCCAACCGGTGTAACCGCAACTGACGTTGTTCTCACCATTACTCAGATGCTGCGTAAGCAGGGAGTTGTGGGCAAGTTCGTCGAGTTCTACGGCCCCGGTGTTTCCTCTGTTCCACTGGCAAACCGCGCCACCATCGGAAACATGAGCCCCGAGTTCGGTTCAACCGCAGCAATGTTCCCTGTTGACGATGTCACCCTGGACTACCTGCGTCTCACCGGTCGTTCCGAAGAGCAGGTCGCCCTCGTTGAGGCATACTCCAAGGCTCAGGGCCTCTGGTTTGACCCCAGCAGTGAGCCCAACTTCTCTGAGTACATGGAGCTCGACCTCTCGACTGTTGTTCCCTCGATCTCAGGTCCAAAGCGTCCCCAGGACCGCATTGAGCTTTCCAAGGCTCAAAGCCAGTTCGCTGAGGACGTCAAGAACTACTCCCACGGTGACTCTGTCAAGGTCAGTGTCGATGGGGGAGAAGAGTTCGAGCTGAAGAATGGTGCCGTCACCATTGCAGCTATCACTTCCTGCACCAACACCTCCAACCCTTCCGTCATGCTCGCTGCTGGTCTTCTAGCACGAAACGCAGTGAAAAAGGGCCTCAAGACCAAGCCTTGGGTCAAGACCACCTTGTCTCCCGGATCCAAGGTCGTCACCGATTACTACGAAAAGGCAGGGGTTACTCCTTACCTTGACGAGCTCGGTTTCTACCCAGTTGGTTACGGCTGCATGACCTGCATCGGTAACTCTGGTCCTCTCAAGGATGAAATCTCTGCGGCAATCAACCACAACGACCTCGCTGTGACTGCTGTTCTTTCGGGTAACCGTAACTTCGAGGGCCGTATTAGCCCCGACGTCAAGATGAACTATCTAGCAAGTCCTCCTTTGGTTATTGCTTATGCACTTGCTGGATCAATGGACTTTGACTTCGAAAAGGACGCTCTCGGAACTGGTTCCGACGGTAACCCTGTCTACCTCAAGGACATCTGGCCTGAGACCGCTGAGGTTGAGAAGGTAATTGGCGAGTCCATCGACACCGCCATGTTTGACCACGAATACTCTTCCGTCTTCAACGGTGATGAGCGCTGGCGCAACCTGCCCACCCCAACCGGTGCAACCTTCGAGTGGGATGCTAAGTCAACCTACGTTCGTAAGCCCCCATACTTCGAAGGTATGAAGAAGGAAACCACTCCTGTCACCGACATTTCTGGTGCTCGCGTTCTCGCGACTCTGGGTGACTCGGTTACTACCGACCACATTTCTCCTGCTGGAAACATTAAGGCGGGCACCCCTGCGGCTGTCTACCTGGACCAGCACGGTGTGGCACGTGCTGACTACAACTCCTACGGATCTCGTCGTGGTAACCACGAAGTGATGATTCGCGGAACCTTCGCGAACATCCGTCTGAAGAACCAGCTCCTTGATGGCGTTGAGGGTGGTTACACTCGCGACTTCACTCAGGCAGATGGACCTCAGTCCTTCATCTATGACGCCAGCGCCAACTACCAGGCTGCCGGAACTCCTCTGGTCATCTTTGGTGGCAAGGAATACGGTTCTGGTTCATCTCGTGACTGGGCAGCTAAGGGAACCGCACTGCTGGGTGTGAAGGCCGTTATTACCGAGAGCTTTGAGCGTATTCACCGCTCTAACCTCATCGGTATGGGTGTTCTTCCTCTCCAGTTCCCTGCAGGTCAGAGCTGGGAGTCCCTGGGTCTTGATGGCACCGAGATCGTCTCGATCGCTGGTGTTGAAGAACTCAACAAGGGAGTCACTCCTAAGACTGTTCGTGTGACTGCAGCTCCTTCTGAGAACTCACCTGCTGGAAAGCAGACCATTGAGTTTGACGCAGTAGTGCGCATCGACACCCCTGGTGAAGCTGACTACTACCGCAATGGCGGAATCCTCCAGTACGTGCTGCGTTCGCTCGTCGCTTAGTCGACGAATTCACAGCACAAACTGGTTCGTTTCCTCATAGACTCGAGCCATGGCAATTTTTGAGACTGTTCACGGTCCACGCGACCTCGACAAGCTCACCAACGACCAACTGATTGAGCTCTCCGGAGAAATCCGTGAGTTCTTGGTGCGCGAGGTAGCCCGCTCTGGCGGGCACCTCGGCCCCAACCTTGGTGTGGTCGAAATGACGATTGCCATTCACCGAGTGTTTGACTCACCCAAGGACTCCATCGTCTTTGACACAGGCCACCAGTCCTACGTGCACAAGCTCCTGACTGGTCGTCAGGATTTTTCCAAGTTGCGCGAAAAGGGCGGCATCGCCGGCTACCCGCAGCGCTCAGAATCTGTTCACGACATCGTGGAAAGTTCGCACGCTTCGAGTTCGTTGTCCTGGGCTGATGGAATTTCTCGCGCCTATTCCATGTCAGGTCAATCAGACCGCCATGTTGTTGCCGTCGTGGGTGATGGTGCACTTACGGGCGGCATGACCTGGGAGGCGCTGAATAACATCAGCCACGACAACTCCCGCAACCTCATCATCATTGTCAACGACAATGGCCGCAGTTATGCCCCCACTATCGGTGGCATGGCCAGGTTCTTGGACAGCGTTCGTACGCGCAAGGGCTACCGCAACCTTCACTTCAGCAGCAGTCGCCTCTTTGCCAAGATGGGCCCCTATGCACGTGCGTTCTATCGCGGTGTTCGTGGCGGTGTTCACGGCTTCTTGAGTCGCTTCACCAACAACCAAGATCTCTATGCCAACCTCGACATCAAATACTTAGGCCCCGTTAACGGTCACGATGTCAAAGCCATGGAAGCTGTTCTGCGTCAGGCAAAGAGCTATGGCGCCCCCGTCATTGTTCACGCCATTACCGAAAAGGGTAAGGGCTACGAACCTGCTCGCCGTGACCTAGATGACCAATTCCACGCCGTGGGCAAGATTGACCCTGCAACCGGTAAAGCCCTGAGCAGTTCCTCAGCTGTGGGGTGGACGGATGTTTTTGGTGACGAGCTCGTTGCCCAGGCAGAGCACAACGACAAGATTGTGGCCATCACGGCAGCAATGTTGCGACCTACCGGTCTTCACAAAATGCTTGAGCGATACCCGGAACGCATCATCGATGTGGGTATTGCAGAACAGCACGCCGTTACCTCAGCTGCTGGTCTTGCATTTGGTGGCATGCACCCGGTCGTTGCTATTTATGCGACGTTCATGAATCGTGCTTTTGACCAAGTTTTGATGGATGTTGCCCTTCACAAAGCTGGCGTCACCTTTGTTCTAGACCGTTCTGGTGTCACTGGTCCTGATGGCCCTAGCCACCACGGTGTGTGGGATTTGGCTATCCTCCAGGTCGTGCCACACATTCGCTTGGCAGCTCCCCGCGACGCTACGCGCCTGCGTGAGGAGCTGGCAGAAGCATTGGCTGTAGATGACGCCCCAACGGTCATTCGTTTCCCCAGAGGCTCTGTGGGGGCTGATATCGAGGCTGTCCGTCGATGTGACGACGGAGTAGATGTTCTCCTTGAAGCAGCCCACAAGGATGTGCTCATTGTTGCCATTGGCGCCTTTGCCACCCTTGGCCTTGAAGTTGCTGCACGTCTTGCTCAGCAGGGAATTGGTGCCACTGTGGTGGACCCTCGCTGGGTCGTCCCTGTTCCCACCAGCATCATTGACATGGCTCGTGACCACCGTTTGGTCATCACACTTGAAGACGGTGTTCGTGTCGGTGGTATCGGAACACGCATCCGTCAAGACCTCCGCAGTGCCGGGGTCGACACGGCCGTTGATGAATTGGGTCTACCCGACGAATTCCTCGATCACGGAACCCGTGAAGAAATCCTCGCTGAGGCAGGATTGACTGCACAAGACATCGCACGCGATGTCGTTGCACAGGTTCTTGGAAGCAAGATTCCTGTGGCTAGGCCGCTTCCTGAAGAGTCACAGGTGAGTGACTCACTGCGCGCCGAATAGTTTTACTTCGTCGTTCCCGCGATGGGCGGGTTGTGGAAGGTGTCACCAAAGACGCGTTGGCTTGCGCCAATGCGGTCGAGGAATGGTGTTGCTCCACCCATCTGGAATGGCCAGCCAGCGCCCATAATCATGCACAGATCAATGTCCTGGGCAGCACTGACAACCTTTTCATCCAGCATGCGGTGAATCTCATCCGCCAGACCATCTTCAATGCGCAGACGAATCTGATCCGCAGTCATGGGGCTCGTGCCACCCTTCACGATTGCTTCAGCTCCACGGTCATAACCGGTGATTTTGCCCGTGCGGCCTCGAACAATGATGGAACCATGTTCTGCCAGCTTGTGGAGGTTGTCGCTGCGGAAAAAGCGATCAGGGAATGCTGCATGGTGAGTATCAAGAACGTGCGCACCGACCTTGAGACCAACCAGGTCAAGTAGTTCAAACGGCGCCATCGGCATACCGAAGGAAGCAACTGACTCATCAACGGTCTTGAACGATGTTCCGGTGTCAACAGCATGCATCGCTTCACCGAGCAAGCGAGCGAGGAGGCGGTTGACGACGAATCCGGGGGAGTCCGTCGTGATAACTGCGGTCTTGCCCAGTTTCTTGGCGGTGTCCATTGCTGTTGCCAGTGCAATCTCGTTGGTGTGAGGAGCATTCACCACTTCAACAAGTGGCATTACTGCCACAGGGTTGAAGAAGTGGAAGCCGACCAAACGCTCGGGGTGCTTGAGCTTGGCGCCAATTTCATTGACGGACAGGCTTGAGGTGTTGGTGGCCAAAATTGCGTCTTCTGAAATGAACTGTTCAATGTTGGCAAAAACATCTTGCTTGACGCTGAGTTCTTCAAAGACTGCTTCGATAACCCAGTCAGCATCCGAGAAGGCAGCAGGGTTAGTGGTTCCGCTCACCAATGCCTGGAGGCGCTGGTTTTCATCAGAGGAGATGCGACCCTTGTCATGCATCGCTTGAATTTCAGCATGGATGTAGGCCAAAGCCTCGTCTAACTTGTCCTGGTTAATGTCGGTAAGAACCACAGGCACTTTGAGCTTGCGGACAAAAAGAAGCGCAAACTGCCTTGCCATGAGGCCAGCACCGATAACGCCGACTTTGCCCACGGGACGAGCAAGCTTGGGATCTGGTGCACCGGCTGGCTTCTTTGCTCGCTTTTGCACGAGATCAAAGGCATACATCGACGCTTGGAACTGGTCGCCCACAATCAGAGAAGCAATTGCTTCGTCTTCTCGGGCGAAAGCAGCTTCTTTATCTACCTTCCGAGCTTGTTCGAGCAATTCGAGGGCAACGTAAGGGGACTTGGCAACAGTTCCGAGCTTGTCTTCCACACTCTTCTTGGCAATGTTCACAGCCAAGTTCCACTTGGCGAGGCGTTCGACCTTGCCTGGTTGGTTTGGGCGATGAGGCTGGTGTTCGTTGAGTACAGAATCTGCCCACAGGATGGATTCTTCGAGGAATCGGGCAGAACCGAACATGGCATCAGCGATGCCGAGCTCGAAAGCAGCTGAGGCGTTGAGCATGCGGTTGTTCTTGAGGGGGTTCTCAATAACGACCTTGAGAGCATTCTCAATGCCGATCAGGTTGGGGAGAAGGTAAGCGCCGCCCCAGCCAGGAATGAGGCCTAAGAACACCTCGGGAAGAGCAATCGCACTGACGTTCGCATCAACAGTGCGGTAATCAGCGTTGAGGGCAACTTCTAGGCCACCACCTAAGGCCAAACCATTGATGAAGACAAAAGAGGGAACTCCGAGTTGTCCGAGGCGTCCCAAGGCACGGTGGCCGAGCTGAGCAAGCTTGACCGCCATTGCTTTACTGGGGACTTCACCAACACGGCTGAGGTCTGCACCTGCAGCAAGGATGAATTCTTTACCGGTAACAGCAACACCGTGGATTTCTCCCTGTGCGGCACGATCGCTGAGCGCAACGAGTGTCTTGTCGAGCTCGAGCAGTCCCTGAGGTCCCAAGGTGTTTGGACGCTTGTAGTCGAGTCCGTTATCCAAGGTGACCAAAGCCAAGACCTTGCCACTGGGCAGCGGAATGTCTCGAACAAAGCTGTGCGTGACGACTTCTTCCTCGCTGAGAGCTAGGAGGTCTGTGAAATCAATGGCGTCGTAATTAGTCATTACTTAGCTCCCTTGTAGTGAGGGTTTTCCCAAATGACGGTGCCACCTTGACCCAAACCGATACACATCGTGGTCATGCCGTAGCGAACTTCTGGGTGACGTTCGAACTGGTGTGCCAGTTGAATCATGAGTCGAACACCACTGCTGGCGAGAGGGTGGCCCAGGGCAATAGCGCCACCGTACTCGTTTACACGGGGGTCATCATCGGCAATGCCGAAGTAATCCAGGAATGCGAGAACCTGCACCGCGAACGCTTCGTTTACTTCAAAGAGTCCAATGTCCTTGATGTCGAGCCCTGCTTTGCGCAGTGCCTTCTCAGTGGCAGGAACGGGGCCAATTCCCATGACCTCTGGTTCAACACCAGCAAAGGCGAAGGAAACCATGGTCATTTTGACGCCCAGGCCAAATTGCTCAGCTGCTTCCTCGCTAGCAAGCATGCAGATAGTTGCGCCATCGTTGAGACCACTGGCATTACCCGCTGTGACACGACCGTGTGGACGGAACGGAGTTTTGAGGGAAGCCAAGCCTTCCAGGGTTGTTTCTGGTCGAGGAGCTTCGTCTACTGTCGCGAGAGTCCAACCTTCGGCCGTTTTAGCCGAGACGGGAATGAGATCGGGCTGGATATATCCGGCTTCGTATGCCGCAGAAACCTTCTGCTGTGAGCGCAGTGCATAGGCATCTGCACGTTCTTTAGTCAGGTGAGGGAAACGGTCATGCAGACGCTCGGCCGTGGCACCCATATTGAGGGCATCCGCGCTTACTAGCTTCTCTGCGAGGAATCGTGGGTTGGGGTCAGCGTTGAAGCCCATAGGGTGACGACCCATGTGTTCAACACCACCGGCAAGAACAATGTTGTAGGAGCCCATCGCAATACCGCCAGCGGTCGTAGTGACAGCGGTCATTGCGCCAGCACACATGCGGTCAATAGCGAATCCGGGAACGTGGCGGGGGAGACCAGCCAAGATTCCCGCCGTGCGACCTAATGTCAGACCCTGGTCGCCCTGTTGAGTAGTGGCCGCGATGGCAACATCGTCGATCTCTTCAACGGGAACAGCAGGATTGCGCTCGAGAAGGCCCATCATTGCCTTCACGATGAGGTCATCGGCACGTGTCTGCCAGAACATCCCCTTCTCACCGGCACGGCCAAAGGGTGTTCTCACACCATCGACAAATACAACACGATTTCCCGCTGTCATGATTTCCTCTCGAAGCGTCGTTGCTATCTTGATGCTAGTTCGTGGGATTCAGCTGTGAAAGACGGCTGATGTTCTCTACGAAACCTCTGCAGGTTCTTCAGGTACTTTTTGGTCTGCTTCAACAAAAGCATTCGAAATCAGTGCACACGTCTCCGTTATTTGCCATACACGTGCACCGTGCTTTTTCAATGCTGCCGAGATGCTCACCACGGTGATCGGGCTGGGCGGGGCCCAGGAAAGCTCTCGAAGAATGCTGGGAGTGAGCAAGTTCTCAACTGGCATAGATAGTTCTTCCGCGCGTGCTGAGAGTGCTTCTCGAGCAGTTTGAAGACGCTCGAGTGCCTCGGGCTTGCGATCAACCCATGCACGAGGTGGTGGCAGGGTGTCACTGGGAACTCGCATAACGGGAAGCGAGTCATCTTTCAGGCCGATAAGGACCGCATCCCACCAGGTGTCGAGAAGGCTCTTACTCGCGCGACCGTTGAATTCTTTGAGCCCGATGAGTTCTGACTTGTTCGTCAGAGTCGATCGACTGGCCGCAACAATGGCGCTGTCGGGAATGAGTCGACCTGGTGAAACATCACGACGCTGAGCTACCTCATCCCGGGCGTTCCAGAGTGCACGTGCGACGGCGAGCTGCCTAGGAGTGCGCAGTGTGTGAAGTCCTGAGATTCGGCGCCAGGGTTCTGCGCTCACAATCTTCTCAGGCTTATCGAGGGTTGCTTGAAATTCTTCCTGCGCCCAGGAAAGTTTGTTGGATTCGATAAGAAGCTTTTCAATCTCGTCTCGAACATCAACGAGGAGCTCAACATCAAGAGCTGCATATTTCAGCCACGGCTCTGGAAGCGGACGAGTAGACCAGTCTGCTGCACTGTGTTCTTTAGCTAAATGAATCCCTAGCAGTGACTCAACTACAGGACCCAGTCCTACGCGCTCCATGCCCAGCAGTCGGGCTGAAAGTTCCGTATCGAAGATCCGTGCAGGGGTGATGCCCACTTCGCGCAAGCAAGCTAGGTCTTGGCTGGCGGCGTGGAGAACCCATTCTTCATCAGCGTTCTGGAGAAACAACTGCGACATGTCACCAATTGCAGGGGGATCAAAGAGGAAGGTTCCTGCTTCGCGGCGGTGAACTTGGATCAGATAGGCGCGTTGAGAGTAGGTAAATCCTGAAGCGCGCTCAGCATCAATGGCCAGCGGGCCCGTTCCTGATGTAATTACTTCACACGCTTCGAGAAATTCTGCAGCGTTATCAATGACGCGAACGCTAACCACGCTCCCTGCGGCGGGCGGTCAGGCTTACGGCATCTGCAGTGGGAGGAAGTCCTGCAAGCATGCACAGGAGCTCGCCCCACGCTTCTGCTTGCTCACCCATCTGTGGAGATGCAGGTGACCAGGATGCACGAAGTTCTATTTGTGCACCTTCGCCAGCATCGGCGAGTTCACCAAAGCCGGTGGAAAGGATACGAGTAGCTGTACCCGAAGCGTTGAAATAGTCCGCTTCTCGAATTGTTAACGCATCAGTGAGCCACGACCATGCCACGTTGGCAAGGAAAGGATCTAGACCAATTTCGGCCTCCAGGGGTGCCTGAGCAAAAGCAACCACGCGGAAAGGCCCACCCCATGACTCTGGCTCTGCAGGGTCATAAAGAAGAATGAAACGGCCTGTGCCGTGCTGCGATTCGTGCTCGTGTTCAGCGATGAGGACGTCAGCAGCTAAGGCGTAGCTATAGGGGGCAACGCCTGAGGGAGAGTCAATTTGACGAACGGTGAGTTCTTCGCGGAAGGCAACAGAACTGATGCTTTCAACAGCAAGTTTGAATGCCTCAGGCAGGTTCTCGGTGACGCTCACATCTTGACCCTAAAGTCGCGGCATTACTGGTGCTCTACGGCTCGCCGCCAATATTGGAAAGTCATGCTGTGAGAGGCGTCGCTCAGTGTTGAAACAAGCGCTAAGTCAGAACTTTCACCGAGGAAATCTGGGAGGGGTGCATTCTCAACAGTGCCAATACGTGTGAGTGCAAAATCATCGAATCCGATGGTTTCACTCAGCAATTGGGCAGTTGCCTTGCCGCCTTCACACAAGATGTTTATGTCGGAATCTCGAAGAGAGTGCAAGAGTGCTGAAACGCTGGGGTAACTCGAGACTCGGGATGAATCTGGACACGAATCCCAGGGAATGTTTCCTGATTGGGAGAGAACTGCCATACGCCCCTGAGGCGGCAGGAACCAACCCTCTGCTCGAATAGACGCAGCACCCACGATGAGAACATCTGTTGCATTTCGAATGATTCTGAGAAGACGGCGGTCTTCGCCGGAGGTGAGTGAATTCGATGTGCCGTCGTCTCCCGTGCTGGAGTCATCAGAATCCAGAAGCATATTGAGGCGGAAGCTGCGCTCCTGTGGCCAGCTATAGAGATCACTGAGTTGTTCATCACTCAGAAGTGAAATCTCCATGATTAGCCCTGTGTTTTCTCGCGGATCTGACGCTTCATGCGCCAGAGCATTCCTGTCATTCCTCGCACACGCAGAGGAGAGATAAGGGTATTCAGGCCGAGCGTGCTGGGGAAGTCATCAGGAACACCCAGTGCTTCCTCGACAGAGAGTCCGGTCAGGCCCTGAGCGAGAATGCTTGCGAAGCCGCGAGTAGTGGGTGCTTGTTCCGGAGCGGTGGCAAAGACAGAAACTGTGTTGTTCTCTACCTCAACGAAGATGTAGACCGGCGACTGGCACTCTTCAACCTTTTCGAGCAGTTCAGGATGGTCTGCATATCTCGTAGGAAGTTCAGGGAGTTCTTCAGCAAATTCGATGAGGAGCTGAATCTTGTCTTTATCGCCCAGGTCAAGAAAATCGTCGCGGGTTTCAGCGAGTGCAGCAGGAAGCTCAGTCATGATGACTCCATCTTCTCAGGTATTCGCTAGGCAAAAAGAATGGGAGCCAACCGAAGTTGACTCCCATCTCCACTAATCGACCAGTGCGCCTGGTTCGGTGCCCTTGACAATCGGCACACGAACGGCAGACCCCCATTCGGTCCAGGAGCCGTCGTAGTTGCGAACTCCGGTGAATCCGAGGAGGTAGTTCAGGACAAACCAGGTGTGGCTTGAACGCTCACCAATGCGGCAGTAGGCAATGATGTCATCGCCAGGCTTGAGACCAGCACCATCAAGATAAAGGGCTTCGAGATCAGCACGGTTCTTGAAGGTGCTGTCTTCGTTAGCGGCACGAGCCCAGGGAACGCTTGCCGCGCCGGGGATGTGACCACCGCGCAAGGCGCCCTCTTCAGGATAAGCAGGCATGTGAGTGCGCTCACCTGAATATTCTTCAGGGCTGCGCACATCAATCATGGGCTTACCAATGTGGGCAAGAGTGTCGCTGAGGTATGCACGGATTGGAGCGTCGTTGCGCTCCACAACGGGGTAGCTGGAGCGAACAATCTCTGGTTGTTCCTTGGTGAGCTCGCGGCCTTCTGCGATCCACTTGTCGCGGCCACCATCAAGCAGGCGGACATCTTCGTGGCCAAAGAGTTTGAAAACCCAGAGAGCATATGCAGCCCACCAGTTGCTCTTGTCGCCATAAATCACAACGGTGGTGTCGCGGGAGATTCCCTTTGAACTCAAGAGCTCTGCAAATGCCTCACCCTGAACATAGTCACGAAGGACGGGGTCGTTGAGGTCGGTGTGCCAGTCGATTTTGACGGCGCCAGGGATGTGACCAATTTCATAGAGAAGAACATCTTCATCTGATTCCACAACAACAAGGTTGGGGGTGTTGAGGTTCGCAGCGAGCCATTCAGTGCTCACAATCGCTTCTGGGTGTGCGTATTCGGCAAACTTCGGGCTGTTATCGATAGGTACGCTCATAGCTCCATTTTTCTTATCTCACGATGCACGGTTCAAGCCCGGCAGGAATATATGCCAATAGGCTTGTGGTGCACCTTCGAGACTACGTACAGATTCTGTAAGTGCCAACCCCACAGCCACGATTCACACCTTATGTTGAGGAATATTTCACGCGATGACTTCCACCATTTCCCTGGTCGAACGCCATCCGACCCTTGATGCAGGGTCAATTGTCAGCAGCCTGGTTCCACCGCCGCAGTTCGTAGAAGCGCGATTCGACAACTACATTCCGAACCCTGATTTCCCTTCACAAGAAGAGGCACGTCACATCTTGGAAGAGTTTGCGTCGAAAAACACCTCCGTCATCAAGCAAGGCAAACTTTTTGGTCGCACCAAGAAAGTCGAAGAGTTTCCTCCGGGGGTCTACCTCGATGGTGGTTTCGGCGTTGGTAAAACTCACCTTCTGGCTGCCTCCTGGAATATTGCCTCGGGCAAGAAGTATTTCGGCACTTTCTTGCAGTACACCTCACTTGTAGGTGCACTGGGTTACGTCAAAGCAGTTGAAGCGCTCAAGGGTGCAAGCCTGATTTGTATCGATGAGTTCGAACTCGATGATCCAGGCGACACCATGATGATGACCCGAATGTTAGGGGAGTTGGTTGCTGGCGGTACCCGAATTGCGGCCACAAGCAACACACCACCTGCCGCATTGGGTGAAGGACGTTTTGCTGCTGCTGACTTCTTGCGCGAAATTCAGGCTCTTGCCTCCAACTTCCGCACTCTCCGTATTGACGGAACCGACTACCGTCAGCGCACTGCTGAAGGAGTATCCCGCGTACTCAGTTCTTCCGAACTTACTTCTGCTGTTGAAAGCAAGAGCAACGAGGGTCTCACCGTTTCATCCGACTCGTTTGATTCACTTCTGGCACATTTAGCAACGGTTCACCCCTCTGTATACGTCCGCCTGCTCGAGGGGCTTGATGTGATTGCGCTCTCTGATGTCCACGTGATTGTGAATCAGACTGATGCGCTTCGACTCGTTGCATTTATTGACCGTGTCTATGACGCCCAGATACCCATCATTGCTAGTGGAAGTCCACTCTCTGAGGTCTTTGGTGGAGACATGATTCACGGTGGATACCGCAAGAAGTATTTACGTTGTGTTTCTCGTCTGATTGCTCTGACCAATTCCTAAGCAGAAATACGCCGGAAACAAAACCGGATAATTTGTAACCTCAGCGTCACGCAGACGAACTCATGCGGAAACGCCGACCCCTCACACTCATGAATAGAGACGGTGCAACATCCGTCACCATTCGTGAAAGAGGTTGAAATGGATCAAGGCAACACCGCCTTTGTACTCATCAGCGCAGCTCTCGTGCTCCTGATGACTCCCGCCCTGGCATTCTTCTATGGCGGTCTCGTCAAAGCCAAGAGCGTCGTCAGCATGATGATGCTGAGCTTTGGCTCACTTGCTCTCATTGGCGTTCTGTGGGTTATCTACGGATACGCCATTGCGTTCGCCAACGAAGGTTCTCCAACTTTCTATGGCATCGACGGCATTATCGGTATCGATACCGCCTACATCGGTCTTGAAGGTCTTCTGGAAACCCCAGAGGGTGCTGCCTTCCCACCACTGGCATTCGCTGCATTCCAGGCAACCTTTGCCATCATCACTGTCGCGCTGATCAGCGGTTCGATCGCTGACCGTGCAAAGTTCGGCGCATGGTTGGTCTTCGCAGGTATCTGGGCAACCGTTGTGTACTTCCCCGTTGCATCGTGGGTCTTCAACTTCACCATCGTGGATGGCAAGATTGTTGACGGCGGATGGATTGCCTACAACCTGGGCGCCATCGACTTCGCTGGTGGTACAGCTGTTCACATCAACGCAGGTGCTGCTGCACTCGCACTCGCACTCGTGCTCGGTAAGCGCATTGGTTTCGCTAAGGGTGTAGCAAAGCCTCACAACGTTCCATTGGTTCTGCTCGGAGCAGGTCTGCTGTGGTTCGGCTGGTTCGGCTTCAACGCAGGTTCAGAACTTGCTGCTGACGGCATTGCATCGCTGGCCTTCATCAACACCATCGCTGCTCCTGCTGCTGCGGTACTTGGATGGCTCCTGATCGAGCGCATCAAGGAAGGCAAGGCAACTTCGGTTGGCGCGGCTTCGGGTGCTGTTGCTGGTCTTGTAGCAATTACTCCCGCCTGTGCAAACCTGACTCCCATGTGGGCAATTGTTCTAGGTTTGGTAGCCGGTGCAGTCTGTGCCCTGGCTATTGAGCTCAAGTTCACCTTCGGTTTCGATGACTCTCTCGACGTAGTGGGTATCCACCTCGTTGGTGGTCTGATTGGAACTCTGTTCCTTGGATTCTTCGCAACCGATGTGGGCCTTCTCTTCTCTGGTTCGTTCGACCAGTTGGGCAAGCAGGCCATCGCAGCCTTCACCGTCCTGATCTTCTCCTTCGTTCTGAGCTACATCATCGGAACGATCATCGAGAAGACCATGGGCTTCCGTATCAAGAACGAAGATGAGCTCGCTGGCATCGACACCATCGTTCACGGCGAAGAGGGTTACGCACTCCAGGACGCTTAATCCGCGTTCATAACTGAATACGCACGCGCTGGGCCCTGCAGAGAACTGCAGGGCTTAGCCGCGTTAACGTGTTCGAAACATAAATGCTTCATGAATGAAACGCGTGTAGCAAAGAATCTCTTCTGGAGGTTCTCATGGATACAGGTAATACCGCTTTTCTGATCATCTGCACGGCTCTCGTGTTGATGATGACTCCCGCCCTGGCATTCTTCTATGGTGGTCTTGTTCGTGCCAAGAGCGTGATCAGCATGATGATGCTCAGCTTTGGCTCGATGGCCATTGTTGGCGTGCTCTGGATTGTTTATGGCTACGCCATCGCGTTCCCCGCACTGGACAGCTCATCGTTTTATGGCATTCCTGGTGTCTTCGGTATTGATCTCGCTCACATTGGCCTGGAAAACCTCCTGGTTATTCCCGAGGGTGCCTCTGTTCCTCCTCTTGTTTTTGCTGCGTTCCAGGCAACCTTCGCCATCATTACCGTTGCGCTGATTTCAGGAGCCATTGCTGACCGTGCCAAGTTTGGTGCGTGGATGGTCTTTGCTGGCGTCTGGGCGACTCTGGTCTATTTCCCTGTTGCCTCGTGGATCTTCAACTTCACTGTTGTAGATGGTGAAATGACCAGTGGTGGTTGGCTCGTGTACAACGTCGGTGCCCTCGACTTTGCCGGTGGTACAGCTGTTGAAATCAACTCTGGTGCCGCAGCTCTTGCTCTTGCTTTGGTCCTGGGTAAGCGCATTGGTTTCGCAAAGGGTGTTCACAAGCCACACAACGTTCCCTTTGTTCTGCTGGGTGCTGGTCTGCTCTGGTTCGGGTGGTTTGGCTTCAACGCCGGTTCTGCTGTGGCAGCGGATGGTATTGCGGCCATTGCCCTCATCAACACCATGGCCGCTGGTGCATCCGGAATTATCGGATGGCTCATCATTGAGCGTTTCAAGGATGGCAAGGCAACCTCTGTGGGTGCTGCTTCTGGTGCTGTTGCCGGTCTGGTCGCCATTACGCCGTCCTGCGCATACTTGACACCTACCTGGGCGCTGGTACTTGGTCTTTTGACTGGAGTGTTGTGTGCGCTAGCTGTTGAGCTCAAGTTCACCTTCGGTTTTGATGACTCGCTCGACGTGGTGGGTATCCACCTTGTCGGTGGTCTGATTGGAACCTTGTTCCTCGGATTCTTCGCTACTGAAGTTGGTCTGATCTACTCCGGATCCTTTGAGCAGCTGGGCAAGCAAGCAATTGCGGCCTTCAGCGTCTTGATCTACTCGTTCGTCATGTCCTTTGCCATTGGCTGGGTCATTGATAAGACCATGGGCTTCCGTGTTCGTAACGAGGATGAACTTGCCGGTATTGACTTGGTCATGCACGGAGAAGAGAGCTACGACTACTAAACCTGCGTGTCAGGTTTTGCGTTAGAGCAAACTTCTCGATAAAGTTCCAAGGTACTCATTAGAGTGCAACGCGGATGTGGCGCAGTGGTAGCGCATAACCTTGCCAAGGTTAGGGTCGCGAGTTCGAATCTCGTCATCCGCTCGAGTGTGGTCATTCCTAAGACTTACTCATTGTTAGCGTGGGCAACCACCTACGGTGGATTGGCCGAGAGGATAGGCAGCGGCCTGCAAAGCCGTCCACACCGGTTCGAATCCGGTATCCACCTCCAAAACTAGGTTGAAAGACTTAGCTTTTGAGCGATTGGCGCAGCGGTAGCGCGCTTCCCTGACACGGAAGAGGTCGCTGGTTCGATCCCAGTATCGCTCACTGAAAACCCTCGGATTTCCGGGGGTTTTTCTTTTGGCTAGGCTGGGAGTAGAGAAAGTTCTAAGAGGAGTTCACTTCGTGTCTGATGTTTCCGGTTCACTCACCGTTCAAGCTTCCAGCGATGGCTTTGCGCTCTTCACAGACCGCAGCATCGTCGCCATGCGTGTCAACGGCGAACTTCGTGACCTAGCTCACGTCCTCAATGCTGGTGACGTTGTTGAACCTGTTGCCATCGATTCGGCAGATGGCTTGAACATCCTTCGCCACTCGGCCGCTCACGTACTTGCCCAGGCTGTCCAGAATGTGAATCCTGAAGCAAAGCTGGGAATCGGCCCTCCCGTCACTGACGGTTTCTATTACGACTTCGATGTTGAAGAAGCCTTCACGCCAGAAGACATGAAGGCCTTGGAAAAGGCCATGTCTCGCATTGTTCGCGCTGGACAGCGCTTCATGCGTCGCGTTGTCACCGAGGAAGAAGCTCGTGCAGAACTTGCTGCAGAGCCATACAAACTTGAACTGATCGGCCTCAAGGGTGGAAACACCGGAGATGACAACGAGAGCGTTGAAGTCGGTGGCAATGAACTCACCATCTACGACAACGTAGATCCCGCCACCGGGGAGACCGTGTGGAAGGACCTCTGCCGCGGTCCTCACATTCCGAACACGCGCATGATTGGTGAAGGCTTCGCCCTCACTCGCCTGGCTGCTGCCTACTGGCGCGGTTCAGAAAACAACCCCCAGCTTCAGCGCATCTACGGCACCGCATGGCCTTCAAAAGCAGACCTTCGTGCCTACCAAGAACGACTCGAAGAAGCTGCCAAGCGTGACCACCGCCGTTTGGGTAGTGAGCTTGATCTGTTTAGCTTCCCTGACGAGATTGGTTCTGGTCTTCCGGTATTCCACCCCAAGGGTGGTGTGATTCGTCGCACGATGGAGGATTACTCTCGTCGTCGCCACGAAGAAGGTGGCTATGAGTTTGTCTACTCACCTCACATCACCAAGTCGAACCTTTTTGAAACCAGCGGTCACCTCGACTGGTATTCCGATGGCATGTTCCCTCCCATGAAGTTGGACGAGATTCGCAACGAGGCAGGGGATGTGACCCGCCAGGGCGTCGACTACTACCTCAAGCCGATGAATTGCCCCTTCCACATCCTGATCTTCAAGTCACGCTCCAAGAGCTACCGCGAACTTCCCTTGCGTTTGTTCGAGTTTGGTTCTGTTTATCGTTATGAGAAGTCAGGTGTCGTTCACGGTCTGACTCGCGTTCGCGGTATGACTCAAGATGATGCTCACATCTTCACCACGCGCGAGAACATGAAAGAAGAACTCACCAAGGTTCTGAACTTCGTGCTGTCGCTCCTTCGAGACTACGGTCTGGATGACTTCTATCTGGAGCTCTCTACCAAGGACCCCAAGAAATATGTCGGCGATGACGCTATCTGGGACGAAGCCACCGAGACGCTACGCCAGGTTGCAGAGGACTCTGGATTGACCCTGGTGCCAGATCCAGGTGGTGCTGCCTTCTATGGCCCCAAAATCTCCGTACAGGCACGTGACGCAATTGGTCGTACCTGGCAGATGTCGACCATTCAACTCGATTTCAACCTGCCCGAGCGTTTTGATCTCGAATACACAGGCTCGGATGGCAATCGTCACCGTCCCGTCATGATCCACCGTGCCCTCTTTGGCTCAATCGAACGTTTCTTTGGCGTCTTGACGGAGCACTACGCTGGTGCATTCCCACTCTGGTTGGCTCCAGTCCAGGCCATCGGTATTGCTGTTGCTGAAGAGTATGAAGAGTATCTCTCCGGTGTTCTTGACCAGCTCAAGGCTGAAGGACTTCGCGTTCAACTGGATGCCAGTGATGACCGCATGCAGAAGAAGATCCGTAACGCCGCAGCCCAGAAGATCCCTGTGCAAATCATTGCTGGTGAAGAAGACCGCAACAACGGTGCCGTGAGCTTCCGTTTCCGTGACGGAAGTCAGCGCAACGGTATTCCGGTCAGTGAGGCAATCGCACTTCTCGTAGGTGCTGCCAAGGATCACCGTCAAGTACTCACTGCAGACGATCTATGAACCACTACGGAGAAAGTGAATTCGAAGGTGTAGATCTTCGATCTGCTTCTTCGTTCGCTGGAGTTCCTGATGAATTTCAGCGTCTGTGGACCCCGCATCGCCTTGCCTACATTGAAAATGGCCAACAGCCACCCGAGGCGGACTGTCCTTTTTGCCTGGCACCGGAAATGTCTGACGAAGAGGGCTTAATTGTTCACCGAGGCACGCATGCCTTCGTCTTGCTGAACCTGTATCCCTATAACAGTGGACATTTACTTGTCTGCCCCTACAGACACGTTGCGATGTATGACGACGCAACTGTTGAAGAGACGGCAGAAATAGCTAGTCTTACTCAGGAAGCAATGCGAGTACTGAAGAAGGTTTCTTGCAATGATGGCTACAACATCGGCATGAATCAAGGCCGGGTTGCTGGAGCTGGAATTGCAGATCACCTTCATCAACATGTGGTGCCCAGATGGGCCACGGATTCGAATTTCTTCCCCATCATTGCCAAGAGCAAAGCAGTAACTGCTCTGCTCGGTGATGTGCGTAATGCCATTGCGCAAGCATGGCCCAAAGCAAACTAAACTTTTTCCTCTCACCCTCTAAAGAAGAAGCTGTAGATCATGACTGAAAAGAACAACGCCCCTCTCACTGGTAGCAACCGCGTCAAGCGTGGACTTGCAGAGCAGCTCAAGGGCGGTGTCATCATGGACGTCGTCAACGCAGAGCAGGCTCGCATTGCTGAAGACGCTGGTGCAATTGCAGTAATGGCTCTGGAGCGTGTCCCCGCAGACATTCGTGCGCAGGGTGGCGTAGCTCGCATGAGCGACCCCGACCTCATTGAGGGCATTCAAGCTGCTGTGAAAATTCCCGTCATGGCTAAGGCCCGTATCGGTCACTTCGTTGAGGCACAGGTTCTTGCCGAGCTCAACGTTGACTTCATTGACGAGTCCGAAGTTCTCAGCCCAGCTGACTACGTCAACCACATCGACAAGTGGGCATTCGATGTTCCTTTCGTCTGTGGTGCAACAAACCTGGGTGAAGCTCTTCGTCGTATCAACGAAGGTGCTTCCATGATTCGCTCCAAGGGTGAAGCTGGTACCGGTGACGTTTCTGAAGCAACTAAGCACATCCGTAAGATCAACTCAGAACTGCGTTGGTTGTCCTCCATGTCGAAGGACGAGCTTTACGTTGCTGCTAAGGAACTTCAGGCTCCCTACGACCTCGTTGTAGAGGTTGCAGCTGCTGGAAAGCTTCCTGTTCCTATGTTCACCGCTGGTGGTGTTGCCACTCCTGCAGATGCAGCCATGATGCTTCAGCTCGGTGCTGATGGTGTCTTCGTCGGCTCAGGTATCTTCAAGTCGGGTGACCCTGCTGCTCGCGCAAAGGCGATCGTCAAGGCAGCAGCATTCTTCGATGACCCCAAGGTCATCGTGGAAACCTCTCGCGGACTCGGTGAAGCAATGGTCGGCATCAACGTCGCTGACATTCCTGCACCACACCGCCTCGCTGATCGTGGCTGGTAACTTCCAGCACCTCAGAATTGGCGTCCTCGCCTTTCAAGGTGATGTTCGTGAGCACATCCAGGTTCTCGAAGAACTTGGTGCGCAGGTCAGTAAAGTTCGTCGTCCCGATGAACTAGCCGCTGTGGACGCATTGGTGATCCCTGGTGGGGAATCCAGTGTGATGGACAAGCTAGTTCGCTTGTTTGGCATGCAACAACCTCTTCGTGACGCCATCGCTAGTGGGCTTCCTGTTTTTGGTACCTGTGCGGGACTCATCATGATGGCTGACCACATCGTGGACGCTATTGCCGAACAAGAGTCGCTCGGTGGACTTCATGTCGATGTTCGTCGAAATGCTTTTGGCACCCAGATTGATTCTTTTGAGGTTGACCTCGAAATGCCAGGTGTCACAGCTGAACCTGTTCCTGCAACGTTTATCCGTGCTCCGATTGTGGAACGCGTTGGTGAGGGTGTCCGCGTGATTTCCCAACTTGCCGATGGTCGCATCGTTGCTGTTGAGCAGGGATATCTCCTTGGTATTTCTTTCCACCCTGAAGTCAACGGTGATACCCGAGTTCATGAATACTTCCTTGGGCGCGTAGCCCAATCTGTTGTTGAGAAGAAAGCTAGTATCTAAGGCATGTCTGGACATTCCAAATGGGCAACCACCAAGCACAAGAAGGCGATTATTGACTCTCGCCGTGCGAAGTCATTTGCCAAGCTGATTAAGAACATTGAAGTAGCAGCCAAGCTTGGCGGTGCTGACCTTTCTGGAAACCCCACCTTGGTGGATGCGGTTCAGAAAGCAAAGAAGACAAGTGTTCCCAACGACAACATTGATCGCGCCATCAAGCGTGGTGCTGGACTTACTGGTGACTCGGTTGAATACACCACCATCATGTACGAAGGTTACGGACCTAACGGTGTTGCACTTCTCATCGAATGTTTGACCGATAACAAGAACCGTGCCGCCGCTGAAGTGCGGACTGCGATGAGCCGTAATGGCGGAAACATGGCAGATCCTGGTTCTGTTGCCTATAACTTCAGCCGCAAGGGTGTTATTCGCGTTTCTGCTCAGACCGGTATCGATGAAGATTCCATCCTGGCTGCTGTTCTTGACGCGGGTGCTGAAGACGTTGAAACACACAACGGTTCGTTCGAAATCATTTCTGAACCTCAAGACCTGGTCAAGGTGCGCGAAGCTCTTCAGGCTGCCGGCATTGACTATGACTCTGCTGATGCAGAGTTCGTGCCTAACCTCGAGGTTGAAGTTGATGCGGACACTGCACGCAAGGTGTTCAAGCTCATTGATGCACTCGAAGATTCCGACGATGTTCAAAACGTCTTCAGTAACTTCGACTTGAGTGAATCAGTTCTCGCTGAGCTCGAGCAGGACTAACTTGCGCATTCTCGGAGTTGATCCGGGGCTTACCCGTTGCGGTGTTGGCATCATCGATGCCAACGCTGATCGTTCTGTGTCACTTGTCTCAGTCACGGTGCTCACAACGGATAAAGATCTTGAACTGCCACAAAGACTGCTTCAACTCCGAAGCGAACTTGCTGCGCTGATTGAAGAATTCAAGCCTGAACGAATAGCTGTCGAGCGCGTCTTTGCTCAGCACAATCTCCGCACCGTGATGGGCACCGCACAAGCAAGTGCTGTCGCATTCGTGGAAGCTGCCGAGCGCGGCATCCCCGTCGATATGCATACTCCCAGTGAGGTAAAGGCATCTGTCACTGGAACGGGCCGTGCCAACAAGGTGCAAGTGGCCACCATGGTGGGAAGACTCCTGACCCTGCCCGAAGGAAAATTGCTTCCTGATGCAACGGATGCGCTAGCTTTGGCGATCTGTAATGCCTGGCGTGGGGGAGCGGGAACTGCGCCCAAGGGCGCACTCACTCCTGCACAGCAGCGTTGGCGTGATGCGGAGCGTCAGGCCAAGAAACGCGGTTAACAACGCTTAAGCTGAGCAGGTGATTGCCTCCCTGCGCGGCACCGTACTATCGGTGCGAGAGAACACCTGCATCGTTGATGTGAACGGTGTTGGCTATGCAGTGAACATCACTCCCTCTCACAAGCGTTCACTTCATGTTGGAAACGAATACTCATTCCTCACGTCACTCATTGTGCGTGAAGATTCCATGACGCTTTTTGGTTTTGAGAATCCTGAAAGCCTGGAACTCTTTGAGCTCCTGCTCTCTGTTTCTGGTGTTGGTCCACGCTCTGCACTTGCAGTCTTGGCTGAACTCTCTCCAGCAGATATTTTGACTGCGGTTGTTAATGAAGATGACACGGCGTTCAAGAAGGTTTCTGGAGTAGGTCCGAAGACGGCGAAGTTGATTATTGTGCAGCTCGCAGGAAAGCTCACTGCACTTTCCCACACTGATGTGGTTGCATCAGCAATCCCTGCAAGTTCTGCCATTACGCTCAGTGTTGTTCAAGCACTTGTTGGTCTTGGCTGGAATGAAAAGACCGCGCGAGATGCAGTCGAATCCCTGGATACGTCATCTGCCTCCGCAACCACAGCATCTGTTTTGAAAGAGGCCCTGGCATCCTTAGCGAGGAACAGTTGATGTCTGAGTTCGACATCACTTCAGTTGAGCCTCTCGACGAGGCAGAACTCGACTTTGAAGGCGCACTTCGCCCGTCCTCGCTAGACGAGTTTGTTGGACAGCGCCGTGTCGTTGGTCAACTAGATCTGCTGCTCAAAGCTGCCGAGATGGATAGTCGAACCCCCGATCACATCTTGTTGGCTGGCCCTCCTGGGTTGGGTAAAACGACTCTTGCGATGATCGTGGCTCATGAAACGGGACGTGCATTGCGCATGTCGAGCGGTCCAGCAATTTCACACGCGGGGGACTTGGCCGCCTTGCTGTCTTCTTTGGTTCCTGGTGAAGTGTTATTCATCGATGAAATTCACCGCATGGCTCGTTCCGCCGAAGAAATGCTTTACCTCGCGATGGAAGACTTCCGAATCGACATCATGGTGGGCAAAGGGGTGGGTGCCTCGAGTATTCCACTCGAACTTCCACCATTCACGTTGGTTGGCGCCACCACTCGTACAGGGTTACTCGCTAACCCTTTGCGCGACCGTTTTGGTTTCACCGGTCACCTTGAGTTCTACGAAACTGAAGAGCTGTTGCGTGTGTTGACTCGTTCAGCAGCTCTTCTCGGGCTTGAAATTCCGCAACCTGCTCTTGCTGAAATCGCAGGACGCAGCCGAGGAACGCCACGTATTGCTAACCGTTTACTCCGCCGAGTTCGCGACTATATGACTGTTCATTCGTCTGAGTCAGCAATAGATGCTGTCAACAATGCTCTCGCTTTGTATGACGTCGATCCTCGAGGACTCGATCGTCTAGACCGATCAGTTCTCACAGTGTTGATCAATCGCTTTGCTGGGGGACCGGTTGGAGTCTCGTCATTAGCTGTCTCTATTGGTGAAGACGCGGAAACAATCGAAGCAGTTGTCGAACCTTTCCTCATTCGTGAGGGCCTCATTGTGCGCACCCCTCGGGGACGTGTCGCCACTCAGGAAGGTTGGAAGCACTTAGGTCTGACTCCACCTGCAAATGACCCCACACTTCTGTGACCTATACTCAATTAGCGGTGATTTCTCACCAACTCCAAGCAATAACTAAGGATTTCTCGTGGATGCAATGACACTTTTCATGATGGCCGTTTTGGCTGTCCTGGTCTTCTTCATGTTCCGTAACGGCCAGAAGCGTAAAAAGGCTGCTCTTGAACTGCAGAACCAGGTTGTTGTTGGCGCTCACGTTATGACTACTTTTGGTGTCTATGGAACCATCAAGTCCATTGATGAGGCAGAGAACATTGTTGTTCTCGAGACCTCTCCCAAGAACACCCTCAAGCTTCACCGTCAGGCAATTGCTCGTGTTGTTGAGTCTACTGCTGTCACTCCCTCTGCTGGTGAGGCAATTGGTGCAGATCTGACCAACCTTGCACTCAACCCTGAGGCTGAATCTGGCAAGCTCGAAATCGACCCACAGTTCGGTGAGCGTAAGCCCAAAAACTCAAAGTAATGGCTAAGTCTCAGTCAACGCGCAAAGCCCTGCGCTCTCTGACCTGGCTGCTCGTACTTGTCGCTGGTTTAGTAGGTATTAACGCTGCTGGTGTGCTCTGGGGTGGCGGTTCATGGGCTCCCAAACTCGCTCTCGACCTCGAGGGTGGTACTCAGATTGTGCTCTCTCCTCAGTTGGAGAGTGGACAGACTGTAACTACTGAGCAGATGGCTCAGGCGGTTTCGATTATTCGTCAGCGCATCGACGCTGCTGGTGTTTCTGAGGCAGAAATCAACACTCAAGGCAACAACAACATTGTTGTTTCCATCCCGGGTACTCCTGACGACGCAACCCTTGCGCGCATTGAGGCATCTGCAAAGCTTGATTTCCGTGCCGTTCTAGTAGCTGGCGCTCCAACTACTTCAACGATTGGAGCAGACGGGACAGCCACACCTGTTCCGGTGGGAACTGTTGATCCGAACCTTTCCTCTGTTCCCGCGGTTTCCCCCTCAAACGGCAGCGACCTTAACTGGGTTACTCCTGCCCTTCAAGCACAGTATGAACAATTCGATTGTGCTTCAGAAAACGCTCAGGTAGCTAATGCAGCACCTGAAGACCAGCCACTGATCACATGTGACTTCACCAACACTGTCAAGTACATCCTGGGGCCGGTTGAGGTTTCTGGTGCTGATATTTCTAACGCTGGTGCAAGCATGGTTACCACTTCTACGGGAGCCACTACTGGCCAGTGGGCAGTTGACCTTGCATTCAATGGCAAAGGCACTAAAGACTTCGGAGACGTTACCTCACGCCTCAACGCCCTAACTGGTTCACAAAATCAGTTCGCCATTGTTCTAGATGGCAAGGTTCTAACTGCCCCCGCAACAAATGCTGCGATTACTAACGGCAGCGCTCAAATTACCGGTGGATTTACCCAGACCAGCGCCAAGACTCTTGCTGACCAGTTGAAGTATGGTGCGTTGCCTATTGGTTTCCAAGTGCAGTCTTCGGACACTATCTCGGCAACGCTGGGCTCTACCCAGTTGATGAGTGGTTTGCTGGCAGGTGCCATTGGTTTGTTACTTGTCGTTCTGTACTCCCTGTTCCAGTACCGCACTCTTGGCTTAGTTACTGTTGCCTCTCTCGTTGTGGCTGCGATCTTGACCTACCTCGTAGTTACGATCCTGTCTTGGCGTGAAGGCTACCGACTCTCACTTGCTGGTGTTGCAGGTTTGATTGTGGCCATTGGTATTACTGCTGACTCCTTCATCGTGTACTTCGAACGTATTCGTGATGAGTTGCGTGATGGACGCGGAATTGAATCTGCAGTCGAGTCGGGCTGGAAGCGCGCTATCCGCACCATCATTGCCTCGGATGCTGTCAATTTCCTTGCGGCAATCGTCCTCTTCATCCTCGCTGTGGGTAACGTGCGTGGTTTCGCACTGACACTCGGTCTGACAACGATTGTTGACCTCTTCGTTGTTTCGCTCTTTACCCACCCCATGCTTCAGCTTTTGGCGAAGACGAATTTCTTTGCAAGTGGCCACAAGTTCTCCGGACTTGATCCACAGGCTTTGGGTGCTGCATACCGAGGACGAGCACAGTTTGCGCCTTCGACAGCTGTGTCCTCAGGAAAGCTCGCAAAGTCTTCAAAAGAAGCCCTCAAGCGTCAAACCATTGCTGAGCGCAAAGCTCAACAGTCCTCCGGTGAGAAGGGTGAGAACTAATGGCTAGTTTTTCTCAGTTCGGTAATGACCTCTACACCGGTGCACGTTCCATCAACATTGTTGGTCGCCGCAAGCTCTGGTACACGATTTCTGCTGTGTTGATTCTGATCAGCATTGTGGGCCCCATCCTTCGTGGCGGTTTTAACTTTGGTATCGAGTTCACCGGTGGTAGTGAGTTCGTTATTTCGAACGTCACGGACACCTCTCAGACCTTGGCTACGAATGCAGTTCAGGCTGTAGATCCCAACACGGTTCCTAAAGTTTCTCGTCTGGGTGATGCCAGTGTTCGTGTTCAGACCGAACAGCTGACGGATACACAGACTCGTGAAATCCGCAATGGTTTGGCTCAGGCTTATTCAGTACCTGTTGAGAACGTCACCAGTTCGTTTATTGGCGCCAGCTGGGGGCAGGACATTACAGCCCAGGCAATTAGAGGTCTGTTGGTCTTCTTGGTGCTGGCAGCACTTGTCATGGCTATTTACTTCCGCACCTGGAAGATGTCTCTCGTAGCAATCATTGCGTTGCTCCACGACCTTGTGATTACTGCTGGTATCTATGGCATCTCCGGATTTGAGGTTACGCCAGGTGCTGTTATTGGTCTGCTGACCATTCTTGGATACTCCCTCTATGACACGGTTGTTGTCTTCGACAAGATTCGTGAAAACACGAGCGGTTCCACCAGGGAAGCTGGCTTCACTTTTGCTCAGCAGGTGAACTTGGCCGTAAACCAGACTTTGGTTCGTTCGATCAACACCTCGGTAGTTGCAGCACTTCCCGTGGCATCGATTCTGTTTATTGGTGCCTTCGTTCTTGGTGCAGGAACGCTCCGAGACATTTCACTTGCATTGCTCATCGGAATCATCGTGGGAACCTACTCCACCATCTTCCTTGCAACGCCTCTCTACGCTCAGATTCGTTCCAATGAGCCCGAGATTCGTAAAAGCGATAAGAAGGCATTGGCTGCCCAAGGCAAGGCTGACGCGGCTTCAGAGCCTGTCTCTGCTTAATTGCAGATAAGCCCGTCATAATGGAAACCTCGAGGAGGCGACATGGTTGATACAACGGGTTCAACGTCACTGCGTCGCCTCGTGCCACGAATATTCAGTCGTGCACAGCCTGCTGATGGTTTTGAAAAACTTCTTAAAACAGTTCGCCACCATCACCCACGTGCTGATTTTGTTCAGCTTGAGGAAGCTCACGAGGTTGCACTCAAGGCCCACGAAGGTCAAAAGAGACGCTCAGGTGAGCCATACATCACTCACCCCATTGCTGTTGCTCAGATTCTTGCTGAACTAGGTATTGGCCCCAAAACAATCATTGCTGCCCTGCTGCATGACACAGTGGAAGACACCGACTACACGTTGGAACAATGTCGAGCGCAATTCGGTGCTGAAGTTGCCATGCTGGTAGACGGTGTGACTAAGCTCGACAAGGTTAAATACGGCGATAGTGCACAGGCTGAGACTGTTCGTAAGATGATTGTCGCGATGTCGAAAGACATTCGTGTCCTCGTTATCAAACTTGCAGACCGCCTCCACAACGCGCGCACCTGGGGCTTCATGCCGGTGGAGTCAGCTCAGCGCAAAGCACGTGAGACACTCGAGATTTACACCCCGCTTGCCCACCGTTTAGGTATCCAGACCCTCAAGTGGGAACTGGAAGATCTTTCTTTTGCTGTTCTGCACCCCAAGATTTATCAAGAGATTGAAAATCTTGTTGCACAGCGCACTCCTCAACGTGAGTCGTTTGTTCAATCCGTTATCAAGGATGTTGAAAACGACCTCAAGGCTGCTCGTATTCGCGGTGAGGTCAAGGGTCGGCCCAAGCAGTTCTACTCGATCTATCAAAAGATGGTCCTTCGCGGTCGCGAGTTCGATGAAATCTATGACCTCGTTGGTATCCGCGTCATTGTGAACAGCGTCCGAGACTGTTACGGCATCTTGGGTTCCATCCACGCACGCTGGAATCCCATTCCAGGTCGTTTCAAGGATTACATCGCAACACCTAAGTTCAACCTGTATCAATCTCTTCACACGACAGTGATGGGTCCATCAGGTCGTCCCGTTGAAATCCAGATTCGTACTCCTGAGATGCATCACCGTGCTGAATTCGGTGTTGCTGCACACTGGATGTACAAAGACCGCATGAATAGCGGTAAGAGTGTTGACCCTGTTGCAGTTCAGGACACAGATATGGCGTGGTTGGCACATATTTCTGACTGGCAAGCAGAAACCGAAGACCCAGGGGAGTTCCTCGATTCCCTTCGTTTTGAAATCGGTGCCAAAGAGGTTTACGTCTTTACGCCTAAGGGACGTGTTATCGGTTTGCCTTCTGGGGCAACGCCTATCGACTTTGCCTACGCAGTTCACACCGAAATTGGTCACCGAACCATGGGTGCCAAGGTCAACGGACGACTTGTTCCACTCGAGAGCAAACTCTCCAGCGGCGATGTCATTGAGGTTCTCACCTCAAAGAATCCAGACGCAGGTCCCAGTCAAGACTGGTTGAACTTCGTTCAAAGTACGCGCACACGCAACAAGATCAAGCAGTGGTTCACGAAGGAACGTCGCGACGAGGCCATTGAGCAGGGCAAGGACGCAATTGCTCGGGCAATGCGCAAGCAGAACCTGCCGTTACAGAAATTGATGACTCAGGATTCTTTGGCTGAAGTTGCCAGCAACCTTCGCTATGAAGATGTCTCCATGCTCTATGCAGCTGTGGGAGAAGGTCACGTCTCGACTCAATCGGTTATTGAGAAGATTCTTGCGAGCATTCACGAAGATGGTGACACCGAAGAAGTTGAGTTTGTTCTTCCCTCTCGTGGACCTTCAAAGCCTCTACTTCACAGCGATTCTGGCGTTCTTGTTCGAGGTGCTCCCGACATCCTGGTGAAGTTGGCCAAGTGTTGTACTCCAGTTCCCGGAGATGCAATTTCTGGCTTTGTTACACGTGGTCAAGGGGTATCTGTTCACCAGACGAGTTGTCACAATGTGGCGAATATGCTCAATGAACCTGAGCGCATGATCGAAGTTGAATGGTCACCATCATCCAAGAGTGTGTTCCTAGTTCAAATTCAGATTGAAGCATTGGATCGATCAGGCCTTCTCTCTGATGTGACACGGGTCTTGTCCGAACACCACGTGAACATCTTGTCTGCCACGGTGAGTACGTCTCAGGACCGGTTGGCATTGAGTCGTTTCGTCTTCGAAATGAGTGACGTGATGCACCTGGATCGCGTTCTCAACGCCGTTCGTCGCATTGATGCCGTCTATGACGTCTATCGCGTATCCGAGGGCTAAATATATAACTCTTGTGCTCTTCTGAGTGCCGTCCGTTTGTTCGGCACGGAAATCATGTTGTTGAGTCTCCTGAGAACTGTTTCCTGTGAAATTTCATAAGCACTCATCACATTCCTACACAGTCCTTGCACTAGTTGGTCGTTCACATGTCCCGACCTTAGAAGGTCAATAATGGTTCTGAGCGGACTGGTGATCCCACTCGTGCTTTCCAGCCACACATCAGTTGAAGCAAGTGTTCGTTCTTCAATATCTAGATTGTGATGAACAGCCCTTCGTATACGTCGAACTGTCACGGTTGAAGCGGTGTGTGTGTTCGGTTCTTTGCACAAGCCCAATGCCCACACAGCAGATATGCCGGTGAGGACAACCGGGTGACGTTCTTGTTGGAGGATTTTCCTACTACGAGTCCTCCAGTTCTGTACCTCATCCCAGAAATCGTGATCTTGATTAATTTCACCGGATAAGCGCAATGCTGACAGTTCGGCGGGGGAGAAGTGAGAAGTTAACGAAAAGTGGTCCATGCGCACATCGTGCATCATGGACCACTCGGTGAGTAAAGGAACTCACAAATGTGTGGACAATCTACTTCAGGACAGCAAGCCATTCCTTTTGAGTCTTGATTGCTTCCTCAAGCTCTGTGGCTTTCTTGGAATCCTTAGCTGACTTTGCAGCTGCAAGTTCCGCTTCGAGCTTCTCGATCTTTTCTTCAATCTGTCCAGCTAAGCCTTCAGAACGAGCTTGCTTTTCTGGGTTTGACGCATTCCAGTGGTTATCTTCGAGTTTGCGCACGGCCTGTTCGACCTTGCGCATGCGCTCTTCAGTTGGCTTGAGTTGTGCGCGAGGAACCTTGCCCGCAGCATCCCACTTCTTCTGAAGCGCGTTGAGCTTGGCGCGTGCTTCGACGCGATCAGTAGCCTCGAGAAGAGTTTCAGCTTCAGTGAGAATGGCGAGCTTAACCTCGAGGTTTCCTGCGTAGGAAGCATCCTCTACTTCGTCCTGCTCTTTCTTTGCAGCGTAAAGAGCGTCACCGGCTGCCTTGAAGCGTGCCCAGAGAGCATCATCAATCTTCTTGCCTGCACGTGGTGCAAGCTTCCACTGATCTAACAATGCACGGTATGCGGCAACACCATTAGTGCCTTGTGAAAGGAGAGCCTCTGCCTTGGAAATCAGCTCTTCCTTGGCGGACTTTGCGCCCTTGTTCTTGGAATCGAGTTCTGCGAAGAAGGCACGACGGTGCTGATCTAGCTTCTGACGTGCATCGCGGAAACGCTTCCACAGTTCATTGGACTCAGACTTCGACAGACGCGGTCCACTCTTTTGAGCGGTCTGCCATGCAGCGAAGAGTTCATCAACCTTCGCGGTGGTGGTCTTCCACTGAATTTTTGCAGGTTCGGTTGCGGCGAGCGCTTCAATCTGTTCCACGATGGCAATGCGGGCAAGTCGAGATTCCTCAACTGCTGCTGCGTTCTTTTCTTTCTCAGCCTCGCTGAGTTCGCTCAGAGAAGCAACAAGCTTGTCGAGACGTTCTGCGAGTGCGGCGTAGTTGCCAATACCGTTGCGTGCTTCAACCTGCTCGGCAATCTTCTTGGCACTCTCACTGATTTCAGAAGCAGGAGCGCCACGCTTTGCACGCTGTTCGAGAAGAACTAGTGCTGAGTTGGTGTCGTTGAACTTACGCTCGAAGAAAGCCAGAGCCTCTTCGGGAGTGACGTCGGCATACTGACCGATCAGACGCTCGCCATCAGCTTCGACGACATACACATGGCCGGCTTCGTCGACACGCGCCGTTGTCTTTTCAGACATAACAATCCACCTCGTTGGGATAGGGAACAACCAGCCTCAAGCCTAGAGCAAGGCTTCCCGTTGTGGAGACTGCTACTTTACGGAGACGCTCTTCAATGTCACGGGGACCTTAGGAGAACCATCTGAAGAACCGTTAGAGGTGCCCTGGCTGGTGACCTGGGCAATCAGTTCTGGTAAACCGCTGGTGATGTGTCCGATGACGGTGTATCCACCTGCAGCATCGCTTGGGATTGTGCTGTCTTCGTACACAATGAAGAACTGGCTACCCATGGAGTTTCCGTTGCCACCCTGGCGAGCCATTGCGATGGTCCCCGCGGGATACACATTGTCTGCAGGGGCATTTTCAACTGGACCGTAGGAATATCCAGGACCGCCGCTGCCATCTCCAGCTGGGTCTCCACACTGAAGGACGTAAATTCCTTCAGTGGTGAGGCGATGGCAGCTAATTCCTTCATAAAAACCAGAACCAATAAGCGATACGGTGCTTGCAACGGCCTGGGGTGCAGCTTCACCATTGAGTTCAAAAGTGATGGGCACACCAGCAACGTCCATGGAACCTGTCCAGACGCGGTATTCACTCAGTGCGGCATCTGGGGCAGCAGCACCTGTTGCTGTGGGCGTAGAAGTCGTTTCTGGTGCAGGAGCCACGACCGATACAACGGCTGAGTAGATTCCGAATCCCAGGGCGATCACGACAACGCCGGAAATTGACCCCACGATGATTCGATTGGTGCGCTTACGTGCTTTCTGAGCACGTTCATGTGCAGCCTTACGGTCTGCATACGTCTTGATACGGTCACGATCTTCTTTGGTTACGCGGTTGTCGCTCATCTTTGCCATAGCAAGCAACGCTAATCTAAAGTCCATGGCACAAGGTGATTCGACACTCGGGGGACAGACAGCACCTCTTGCTGTGCGAATGAGGCCTCGTTCCCTTGCTGAGGTAGCTGGTCAAGATCAGCTGCTCAAAACTGGATCGCCATTACAGGTTCTCGCTGCCCCAGGTTCACAAAGTGCGGTTTCTGTGATTTTGTGGGGACCTCCAGGAACAGGCAAAACCTCCTTGGCTCATGCCATCGCCACCTCGTCCGATCGTAGATGTGTCGAGCTTTCTGCTGTGACGGCGGGTGTCAAAGACGTGAGAACCGTCATGGAAGAGGCCCAGTCTCAGCGTGATCTTTATGGCGTGCGCACGCTGCTCTTTCTCGATGAGATTCATCGCTTCAGTAAAGCTCAACAGGATGCTCTTCTTCCCGGTGTAGAAAACGGGTGGGTCACCCTGATTGCTGCAACAACGGAGAATCCCTCATTCAGTGTTGTCACACCGCTGCTTTCGCGTTCTCTCTTGTTGCGTCTTGAGCCTCTCTCGGATGCTGCGCTGGATGCGCTCATTCAACGTGCTCTCGATGAACCATTTGGTCTGGCAGGAAAGTTCAGTGTTGATGAAGAAGCACGTCACGCAATTATCAACTTTGCTTCCGGTGATGCTCGTCGTGTGTTGACCTCTTTGGAGGCAGCATCCTCGATTGCGCAGCAAACGTCTAAGAAGAAAACCGGCGTTATTGCTGTTACGGCCGATCATGTATCTGCAGCCGTGGATTCTGCCTTGTTGAGATACGACCGCAATGGAGATGAGCACTATGACGTCATTAGTGCCTTCATTAAGTCCATTCGTGGTTCTGACCCTGATGCTGCTGTTCATTACCTTGCTCGCATGATTGCTGCGGGGGAGGACCCCCGGTTTATCGCTCGTCGATTGATTATTTCCGCTGCTGAAGACATTGGCTTAGCTGATCCTCACGCCCTCGGAATTGCCACCTCTGCGGCAGATGCCGTTGCGTTGATTGGTATGCCTGAGGGCCGTATTCCGTTATCAGAGGCCACGATCTATCTCGCTACGGCGCCTAAATCGAATGCTGCCTATAACGCCATCAATGCTGCTCTTGCTGATGTTCAGGCAGGAAAGTCAGGTCTTGTTCCCACTCATTTGCGGGATGCTCACTATGCGGGTGCAAAAAAGCTGGGACATGGCAAGGGTTATAAATACCCTCATGACAACCCGCTTGGCGTTGTAGAACAGCAATATTTGCCCGATACCCTGGCCTCAACTGAGTATTACTCGCCGACAGATCACGGCTCAGAGCGTGATGTGAAGGCCCGTTTAGAGAAACTTCGGGCGATTACCAAGAAGCGTCGGTAGCTCGTCACCAATAGTGATAAGGTTTTAGAGTCTATTTCGACTGTGAAGCGCGGCTGCAACACAGTGACGAAAGAACTGGATGGCCCTGTAGCCGGGCACCATGACGAACCCCTCGATTTTCGCTCTATTACGAGCGTGTTCATTTTGTTTGTTCAATCGAAAAGGAAATTGTGTCTACTAAGTCACGTACCCGTAGCAAGACCCGTCTGTCGCGTGCCCTCGGCATCGCACTGACCCCCAAGGCAGCAAAGTACCTGGAAAAGCGTCCCTACGCTCCAGGTGAGCACGGCCGCACCAAGCGCAAGGCTGACTCTGACTACGCAGTTCGTCTGCGTGAGAAGCAGCGTCTACGCGCTCAGTACGGTATCCGCGAAGCACAGCTGCGCAACGTCTTCCAGGAAGCTCGCAAGACCCAGGGTCTGACCGGTGAAAACCTGGTAGAGCTCCTCGAAATGCGTCTTGACGCACTCGTACTCCGTGCAGGTTTCGCACGTACCACCGCTCAGGCTCGTCAGCTGGTTGTGCACCGTCACATCCTCGTCGATGGTCAGCTGGTTGACCGTCCATCTTTCCGCGTAAAGCCTGGACAGCTCATCCACGTCAAGCCACGCTCTGAGGTTCTTGAGCCACTGCAGGTTGCTGCAGCTGGTGGACACGCTGAGGTTCTTCCTCCCGTGCCCGCATACCTCGAGGTTGAACTCGACAAGCTTCACGCAACCTTGGTGCGTCGCCCCAAGCGTGCAGAAGTTCCCGTCACCTGTGACGTACAGCTCGTGGTTGAGTACTACGCAGCTCGCTAAATTCTTAGCTGGGAAAGGGTGTGGATCTTCGGATCTGCACCCTTTCTTGTTTTATTGCTCACGCTTGCCTCCCGTAGACTGGAGTCTCGCATTTGCACCGTTCATCTGGAGAAATCATGAAGCAGCTCTTTTGGCTTACCGTAGGCGTTATCGCCGGCTTCTTTGTCGCGCACAAAGTAAACCAGACAGAACAGGGCCAGGCGTTCTTCGCCGCTGTCGACGCGAAAACTCGTGACTTCACCGAGGCACTCGTCGAAGGATACAAAGAGCGTGAGGCAGAGCTGCGCGCAGCTCGTAAGAACTAACTATGCAAACTGCTGAAATTCGCCAACGTTGGCTTGACTTCTTTGCTGCGCGTGAACACACCGTAGTTCCCTCTGCATCACTGGTCAGTGATGACCCCACCCTTCTGTTCACCGTGGCAGGAATGGTTCCATTCATTCCTTACCTTTCCGGTGTTGTGCCACCTCCATACCCACGTGCAACCAGTGTTCAAAAGTGCATTCGCACCTTGGATATTGAAGAAGTTGGTAAGACCACTCGTCACGGAACTTTCTTCCAGATGAATGGAAACTTTTCTTTCGGTGACTACTTCAAGGAACAGGCCATTGAATATGCCTGGGAACTTCTGACAACGTCTGAGGCTGATGGCGGTCTTGGCTTTGCTGAGAAGGATCTCTGGGTCACTGTCTACGAAGACGATGATGAGGCCATTGCCTTCTGGAAGAAGACTGCTGGTCTTCCTGATGAGCGTATTCAGCGTCGTGGCAAGGAAGACAACTACTGGTCGACCGGTCAGCCTGGTCCTGCAGGCCCTTGTTCTGAAATTTACTTCGATCGTGGCCCTGCGTACGGCATCGAGGGTGGCCCAGTAGCAGATGAAGATCGCTACATCGAAATCTGGAACCTCGTGTTCATGCAGTACCTGCGTGGAGAAGGAACCAGTAAGACCGAGTTCCAAATCTTGGGCGAACTGCCCAACAAGAACATCGATACCGGTATGGGCCTTGAACGTGTTGCTTTCCTCAAGCAGGGTGTTGAGAACCTCTATGAAATCGATCAGGTTCGTCCCGTTCTTGACCGCGCTGCAGAACTTGCAGGCGTCACCTACGGTGCCAACCAAGAAAACGACGTTCGCCTGCGCGTTGTCGCCGACCACGTTCGTTCAGCTCTCATGCTGATGGCTGATGGCGTTCAGGCCTCCAACGAAGGTCGCGGCTACATCTTGCGTCGTCTGCTGCGTCGTTCTGTTCGTGCCATGCGTTTACTTGGCGTGGATTCCGCAACCTTCCCCGAGTTGTTCACAGCATCTCGTGATGCCATGAAGGCTGCATATCCCGATGTTGAGAACGAATACGCTCGCATTTCTCAGATTGCCTATGGCGAAGAAGAGACATTCCTGAAGACTCTGGCATCCGGAACAACCATTTTGGATACTGCTGTTTCTGAAACCAAGAAGTCAGGCGCCAAAGCACTTGCAGGAGATACTGCGTTCCTGCTTCACGACACCTTTGGTTTCCCCATTGACCTCACTCTGGAAATGGCAGAAGAAGCTGGTTTGAGTGTTGACCGTGCTGCTTTTGACACTCTGATGTTGGATCAGCGCACTCGCGCAAAGGCGGACGCCAAGGCAAAGAAGTCGATTCTTGCAGACCTGTCAATCTATACAGACCTGCGTGCACAGGGCGAAACAGTATTCACTGGTTACACCGACCTCGAAACTGAAACCAGCATTTTGGGTCTCCTCAAGGACGGCCTGCCTGTTCAGAGCGCTTCTGCTGGCGATGTTGTCGAAGTAATTGTGGGCGCAACTTCTCTCTACGCAGAATCTGGTGGTCAGGTTTCTGATGCTGGTTCCATCATTGGTGACGGTTTCGACCTTGAGGTACTCGACGTGCAGAAGCCGGTCAAGGGACTCGTTTCACACACTGTTGAGGTTCGTAGCGGCCAGGTAAATGCTGGTGCCGCAGCAACAACTGTTGTGGACAAGAACTACCGTGCCGCAGCTGCTGCGGCTCACTCGGCAACCCACCTCGTTCACGCAGCACTGCGTGAAGTTCTGGGAAAAACAGCACACCAGGCTGGTTCATTGAACAAAGCCGGATATATGCGTTTCGACTTCTCCTGGAACGAAGCACTTTCATCCGAAACCCGCACCGAAATCGAAGAGATTGCCAACAACGCAATCTTGGCTGATTTCGACGTCGTCACTCGCGAGATGGCTCTCGATGACGCTAAGAAGATGGGTGCCATGGCTCTCTTCGGTGAGAAGTATGGCGAGACTGTCCGCATGGTTGACATTGGTGGTCCTTGGTCACGCGAACTCTGCGCTGGAACACACGTGGCACACTCCTCGCAGGTTGGTCTGATCAACCTGGTGAGCGAATCTTCTGTTGGTTCATCTAACCGTCGTGTGGAAGCTCTTATTGGTGCAGATGCATTCAAGTCACTTGCTGCAGAGCGTGCCATTGTTCATGAGTTGTCTTCTTCGCTGAAGGCACCTCGCGAGCAGGTAACTACTCGTGTTGCTGATCTGGTGGCAAGCCTCAAGGCTGCTGAACGAAAGATTGCAGAATTCGAAGCTGCTGCGGTTCGTGAACAAATTCCTGCGCTGGTTGGCAAAGCAGCTCCTGTGGGCAGCGTGACCGCCATTGTGGAGACTGTCACCGGAATTGCCTCTGTGGACGATTTGCGTAATTTGGTCACCGGAGTTCGCGAGAAGGTTCAAGCAACGAACACAGTTATTGCTCTCGGAGCTGTCGTGGATGGCAAGCCAGCCGTCATCGTGGCAACTACTGAAAGCTCACGTGCTGCTGGAGCCAAAGCAGGTGCCCTTGCGAAACTTGCAGCGGGCATTCTTGGCGGTGGCGGCGGCGGTCGTGACGACATGGCTCAAGGTGGCGGAACGAACGTCAACGAGCTCGGTTCGGCGTTGCAGGCAATCCTCGCGGAGCTTCGCAGCCTCTAATGCGTTCTGGTGTTCGTGTAGGCATCGATATCGGCACTGTCAGAATTGGCGTGGCCAGAAGCGATCGTGATGGTTACCTCGCGACTCCTGTAGAAACAGTAGATCGAGGTTCTGAGAACCCCATTGGTCAGCTTGTTTCCCTTATTGCTGAACTCGAAGCAATCGAAGTAATTGTTGGCCTGCCACTTTCTTTGAATGGTTCGCACACTGCTTCCACGGAAGATGCGCTGGTGATGGCACGTGAACTCGCACAGAACTCCTCAGTACCTGTTCGACTTGTTGATGAGCGTCTGACGACTGTTTCGGCGCACTCTGCTTTGAGAGCTGCGGGCAAGAAGCAAAAGCAAACAAGGTCCGTTATCGACCAAGTAGCTGCAGTGATGATTTTGCAGCACGCGTTGGATTCAGAACGATCAAGCGGAAACCTTCCTGGTAAAGACATCAGCGAGTTTCCAGCTCAGTCATAACGAGCTTCTGTAGGCTGGCTCACGTCCATTCCACGAAACAGGCAGTGATGTTAGACGACAACTTCTCTCACAACTCGACAACCTCTTCGTCGAGCTCTCTTCCAGATGATTCTGCCTACGTAGGTAAACGACGTAAGCCTTCGAAGAAGAAGCCGGGCCTCGTGATCGGTTCTGTGATTGGTGTTCTCGTTCTTATCGGAGCGGTTCTTGGTGGTCTGTTTTACACCGGAATTCTCGGTGGAAATCAAAATGATTACGTTGGTGGCGGTCACGGCGAAGTGATCTTCACCATTAGCGACGGTGAAATTGGCGATCAAATCGCCAATAACCTCGTTGAGGCGGGTGTGACAAAGAGTTTCGATTCCTTCTATCAGCTCCTTCTGGAGACAAAGCCTGAACCTGTCTTCACCCCAGGTGTTTACAAGCTCAAGCAAGAAATGTCTGCCAAGGCCGCATTAGATGCTCTTCTGGATCCGGCAAACAGGGTGGAGCTCACCGTCACTATTCCTGAGGGAACAACTGAAAAGAACGTTCTCAAGATGCTTGCTGAAGGTCTCTCCATTCCCCTTGCAGATTTCCAAGCTGCTGCAGCAGATCCTGCACCCTATGGTGTTCCTGCAGAAGCAACTACGTTGGAAGGTTTCCTCTTTCCAGCGACCTATACCTTCTCACCAGGAGTGACGCCCACAGAGGTTCTTCAGCAGCTTGTAGATGAATCTCTTGCTGCACTAGAAACAGCAGGTGTTCCTGCCGACCAGCGTTGGGATGTCATCCGCATGGCCTCTGTCATTCAGCGCGAGAGCGGGCCGAATCCTGAAGACATGTACAAGATCTCACGTGTATTCCACAATCGCTTAGATCAGGGAATGAACATGGGGTCCGACGTTACCACCTGTTACGGTGCAGGCCTTTTGGGTAAAGATTGCCTTCTCATCACTCAGGCGGCGCTGGATGACACCAGCAACCTCTACAACACTCGAATTCTCCCTGGTCTGCCGATAGGCCCCATTTCGAATCCTGGTGCCGATGCTATTGATGCTGCTTACCACCCGGCAGATGGGCCTTGGCTGTTCTTCGTTACCGTCAACCTCACCACGGGAGAAACAGTCTTTAGCGAAACTTCGGCCGAGCATGAAGCCGCTGTTGTTCAGTATTACGACTGGCTTGAAGCGCACCCTGAAGCAGTTGGTTAACTGCCATGACATTTGAAATCAGAACTCTTGCAGTTGTTGGACACCCAATTGCGCATTCACTCTCACCAACCCTGCACCAAGCAGCCTATGACCACTTGGGCTTGCCCTGGAAATATGTTGCCGTTGATGTGCAGCCAGGGGAGTTAGCTGGTTTTCTCGATTCAACAGATTCATCTTTGCGTGGGCTTTCCGTGACCATGCCGCATAAAGTTGCTGCACTTGAAGCAGCGAACCGGCTGGATCTCCTCTCGGAGAGAACAGGTTCGGTCAACACGCTTTTGTGTGAATACACCGAATCTGGTCAAAGAGAACTGAGCGGGTTCAACACAGATGTGCTGGGAATCGTCAATGCCCTTAAAGACTCAGGTGTCCACCAGGCTCACCATGTGGCAGTTATCGGTGGCGGCGCTACAGCTTCGTCAGCAATTGCAGCGGCATCTGAACTGGGGGCAGAACACATCTCGGTCATTGTGCGCACCCCTCAGAAAGCGTTCTATCTAGAAACCGTGGGCCAAGAATGCGGAGTGAACGTCACTGTTCACTCCTTGGACCAGATGAGTGAAATTGCTTCAGTTGATGTGGCAATTTCTACGCTTCCTGGAGATGTTGTACAGTCCCTGGAAACTCTTCCTCGAACTTCACGAGCCAGCTTGCTCGATGTTGCTTACAATCCCTGGCCCAGTGCTCGGGGAACCCAGTGGTCTGCCGCTGGGGGAGAAGTAGTCAGTGGGTTACGTATGCTTGCTCACCAAGCCCTTATTCAAGTGAGAATCTTTGTTGGTGGTTCTCCCTTCGATGTTCTTCCGGACGAATCAGGTGTTAAATCAGCAATGTTTGCTTCAGTTGGGCTGGAATCGCTCTAGCGTGCAAATTCACCTGCTGTGTCTATGACAAACTTGATACATGCTTAGATGGCTTACCGCAGGTGAATCTCATGGTCCAGAACTGATTGCAGTTCTCGAAGGATTGCCTGCTGGCGTGCCTGTTCTTGCAGAGGATATTCAGCTCGACCTGCAACGTCGTCGCCTTGGCTATGGCCGCGGTGCCCGTATGAAGTTTGAACAAGATGAACTCAACATCTCAGGTGGAGTTCGCCACGGAAAGAGCCTCGGTGGCCCAATTGCTCTGCGGGTAGGAAACAGCGAATGGCCTAAATGGGTTGATGTGATGAACCCTGCACCGGTTGATCCTTCTGTGCTCGAATCAGGTCGTGGCGCTGCATTGACGCGTCCACGTCCAGGTCACGCTGACTTGGTGGGCATGCAGAAATATGATTTTGATGAGTCGCGCCCCATTCTGGAACGCGCTAGTGCTCGCGAAACTGCAGCCCGTGTTGCACTGGGCGCTGTTGCCCGCTCTTTCTTGAATGAACTTGGAATTACCCTGGTCAGCCACACCATCGCTATTGGTCCCGTTGCTGTTCCAGACGGCACTCCACTGCCTCGAGTGACCGATGTTGACGCTCTAGATGCTGATCCACTGCGCTGCTTTGACAAGGCAACCAGTGAATTAATGTTTGCTGAAGTAGAACAAACCCACAAAGATGGCGACACGATCGGTGGTGTTGTTGAAGTTCTTGCCTATGGTTTGCCACCAGGACTTGGTTCACACGTGCACTGGGATCGTCGACTTGATTCACAACTCGCAGCAGCTTTGATGGGTATTCAAGCCATCAAGGGTGTCGAAGTTGGAGATGGTTTCGAAACCACTCGTCGCCGCGGCTCCGTCGCTCACGATGAGCTCTTTGCGACTGAGGATGGAATTGCTCGCGAGACTGACCGCGCCGGCGGTATTGAAGGCGGAATGAGCACCGGAACAGTCCTGCGTGTTCGTGCGGGCATGAAGCCGATTGCGACCGTTCCCCACGCTCTGCGCACCATTGACACCTCTACTGGTGAAGCAGCCCCAGCGCATCACCAGCGTTCGGATGTGTGTGCTGTGCCGGCAGCAGGAGTAGTTGCAGAAGCGATGGTCGCACTGACTCTTGCAAATGCTGTTCTGGAGAAGTTCGGTGGCGACAGCATCGGCGAAACCAAGCGCAACCTGGAAAGCTACCTGGCGCATATCCCTGACTCTGTTCACACCGTAGGTCAGTAAGTACACACGTGCCTTCACCAGTCGTTGTATTCATCGGAGCGCCTGCTTCAGGAAAATCTAAGATAGCGAAGCGCGTTGCGTCTCTGCTTGATGTTCCCCGCATTGATACCGACAAAGTTGTTGTTGCAGAGCATGGACCCATTGCTGACATTTTCGATAACTCGGGTGAAGCTACCTTCCGTGCCTACGAACGTGCAGCTGTGAAAGATGCCCTTCAGCACAGAGCGATCGTGAGCTTAGGTGGGGGAGCCGTCCTCGATCCAGATACTCAGAAAGACCTCACTACAGTTCCAGTAGTTCTACTGACTGTTTCTGAAGAGGCTGTTGCGTCGCGCATTAGCGACCCTAAACGCCCACTCCTGCGCGATGGAATTGAGGCATGGAAGAAGCTTGTCGCCGCGCGGATGCCGATTTACTCCGAATTGGCATGGAACACTTTTGATACTTCAGCCGGGGATTTAGATGCCATCGCTGAAGACATTGTTTCCTGGATCTCCTCCGGCACTCCACGACAGGGCGTTTCATCATGAGCACTACCCAGATTCACGTCACCGGTGGTGGCGATTACCTGGTGAACATCGGCCGTGGCATGTTGGCAGACCCAGAACCATTCTTCGGCCCCATCTTCGGCCCTGCCGTCAATAAAGTACTCATCATCCACCCACCAACCATGGGTGCGATTGCAAACAAGCTCCGTGAGCAACTCATGGGGGAGCGTGAGGTCCTCCTTGCTGAGGTTCCAGATGCTGAGAATGCTAAACGCGTAGAAGTTGCTGCGTTCTGCTGGCAAGTGCTGGGTCAGGCAGACTTCACTCGTTCCGACGCCATTATTGGGCTAGGTGGGGGCGCCGTCACGGACCTCGCCGGTTTTGTGGCTGCAACGTGGCTGCGCGGTGTGAAACTCATTCAAGTTCCCACCACAGTGCTGGCTATGGTTGACGCCTCTGTTGGAGGCAAGACGGGAATCAACACCGCTGAAGGTAAGAACCTTGTTGGTTCTTTCTATGCTCCTCATGCTGTTGTGTGTGACTTGGATGTTTTAGAAAAGCTTCCTCGTAATGAACTTCTTGCTGGTTTTGCTGAAGTTGTGAAGTGTGGATTCATTGCTGAACCAGAAATCCTCGACATTCTTGAAGCCGATGTTGATGTAGCAACTGATCCGACTTCGACTGAATTCCAGCGTTTGATTGAGCTTTCTGTTGGCATCAAGGCACGAGTTGTGTCGGAAGACTTCACCGAGCAAGGTCAACGAGAAATCCTGAACTACGGTCACACACTAGGTCACGCAATTGAACATGCCGAGCGTTACACCTGGCGTCACGGTGCAGCGATCAGTATTGGCATGGTTTTTGCTGCAGAACTCTCACGCATGACTCAGAATCTTCCTGATGAGGTTGTTGATCGTCACCGCCGCATCTTGGAATCTCTTACTCTTCCCACTACATATGGCGCGGAAGCGTGGGAGCACCTGCTGACAACAATGAAGCGTGACAAGAAGGCTCGTGGATCGATGCTGCGCTTCGTTGTGTTGCGCGATATTGGCCAGCCCACGATTTTGAACGTGCCAGACACGTCCATCCTCTTCACTGCCTATCAAGAGCTCACCGCCTAACTTTCGTTAGGCTAGGTGTCATGGCACGCATTCTTGTTCTCAACGGCCCCAACCTGGGTCGCCTTGGTTCTCGTGAACCAGATGTTTACGGCAGCCAAGATCTTGCTGCCCTCAAGGTGCTACTCGAAGCTGATGCACCATCACACGAGATTGACCTTCGTCAGACCGATTCTGAGCCTGAACTCATGTCGTGGCTGTTTGAAGCTGTTGACACCAACACTGCGGTTATCTTGAACCCTGCTGCATTCACGCACTATTCCTATGCACTTCGTGATGCTGCTGCCATGGTGACCAAAGCAGGTGTTCCTCTCATTGAGGTTCACATTTCAAACCCGCACTCTCGTGAAGAATTCCGACACAACAGCGTGATTTCGGCTGTTGCAACCGGTGTTATCGCAGGTTTTGGATTCGATTCGTATCGTTTAGCACTTGCTCAACTGACCAGATAGGCCTGAACTGTGCGCTGAACCTCAGGCACACACGTAGACTTATCTGTTGGGTCTCGACCCATAGTTTTGCCCACGGGCATTTTGATTCGTAAAAAGGAACACTCATGGCTTCTACCGCTGATATCAAGAACGGCATCGTCCTCAACATTGATGGTGCACTCTGGACAATCATTGAATTCCAGCACGTCAAGCCAGGTAAGGGTGGAGCCTTCGTCCGCACCAAGATGAAGAACTTGATGACTGGCAAGGTCGTCGACAAGACATACAACGCAGGCACCAAGATCGACATCACCAACGTTGACCGTCGCGACTTCCAGTACCTCTACAACGACGGTAACGAATACGTCTTCATGGACAAGGGCAACTACGAGCAGCTTTCTGTCTCAGAGGTTGTTGTTGGTGATGCAAAGAACTTCATGCTGGAGAACCAGGATGTTCAGATTGCGCTCCACGAAGGAACTCCTCTCTACGTTGAGCTTCCTGCTTCGGTCGTACTAGAGATCACCTACACCGAGCCTGGCCTGCAGGGTGACCGCTCAACTGGTGGAAACAAGCCTGCAACCGTTGAGACCGGCTTCGAGATTCAGGTTCCTCTGTTCCTGGAAATCGGTACCAAGGTCAAGGTTGACACTCGCGATGGTTCTTACCAGGGTCGCGTAAACGACTAATTCATGAGCGCACGTACTAAAGCACGTAAGCGTGCTCTCGATGTGTTGTTTTCCGCAGACGTCCGAGATATCTCTATTACTGAAGCCCTCGAGGCTGAAGCCGAACGGGCTGCTAGCGAACCTGATCGTGCAGCATCTTGGCTCTATGCTCGTGAAATTCTTGACGGCGTCATCGACCACAGTGCGGAAATCGATGAAACCATCGAAACCTATGCACGTGGCTGGTCGCTGGAGCGTATGCCAGCAGTAGATCGCGCCATTGTGCGTATTGCTGTGTGGGAAATCCTCTACAACCCCGAGGTTCCCGGTGCAGTCGCAGTAGATGAAGCTGTTGAAGCAGCGAAGACTCTTTCTACGGAAGAATCTTCGAGCTATGTAAATGGCTTGTTAGCTACTATCGCTTCCACCGCAAACTGATACACTAAACACAACACCGACATCCTTTAATTACCGTCCAGAGAGGCGGGGAAGGAGGTCAGAATGACTGCACGAAACATCATGCAGGCGACTGACATGCAACGCGCACTGACGCGTATTGCTCACGAGATCCTCGAATCTAATCGAGGCGCACAGTCACTCGTCCTTCTCGGCATCCCTACTCGTGGTGTGACACTCGCTCATCGTCTAGCTGCGATTCTCGAATCCATCGTCCCTGGCGCTTCAGTGCCGGTTGGTTCTCTGGACGTCACGATGTATCGAGATGACCTCTACCAGCAGCCCACTCGCTCCACTGCGCCCACAGAAGTTCCTGTGAGCATTGATGACGCAACAGTAGTCCTGGTCGATGATGTTCTCTACAGCGGCCGCACAGTGCGCGCTGCTCTAGACGCTCTCACCGACCTCGGCCGACCCAAGGTTGTCCGCTTAGCTGTCTTGGCAGATCGTGGACACCGCGAACTGCCCATTCGTGCCGACTTCGTCGGTAAGAATCTTCCCTCTGCACATGGCGAACGCATCAATGTGCGCCTGGTCGAACACGACGGCGAAGATGGCGTAGAAATCGAAGAGGTGGTGAGTGCATGAAGCACCTACTGAGCACCCGTGATGTCTCTCGCGAAGTAGCTATCCAGCTTCTCGATATTGCTGAGGACATGTCCGCCGTCAACGAGCGCGAGGTCAAAAAACTTCCTGCACTGCGCGGAAAAACGGTTGTGAATCTCTTTTTTGAAGATTCCACTCGCACACGCATCTCTTTCGAAGCAGCCGAGAAGCGCCTTTCTGCAGACGTCATCAACTTCGCCGCCAAGGGATCAAGTGTTTCCAAGGGTGAAAGCCTGAAGGACACCACTCAAACCCTGGCTGCCATGGGTATTGATGCAGTCGTCATTCGACACGGCGCATCAGGAGCTCCACAAGTTCTTGCTCAAAGTGGCTGGATTGATGCCCCCGTCATCAATGCAGGTGATGGCACACACGAACACCCCACCCAGGCGCTACTCGATGCCTTCACCATGCGTAAGCGTCTTCATGGTGCCGGTTCACGCGGTAAGGGTCTCGACGGCGTCAAAGTGACGATCGTCGGCGACATCCTGCACTCTCGCGTGGCACGGTCAAATGTCTGGCTGTTGCAAACGCTGGGAGCTGAAATTCAGCTCGTGGCTCCGCCCACCCTTTTGCCTCATGCAGTCAACACCTGGCCAGTTTCGGTGAGTTACAACCTCGACGAAGCCCTTGCTCAGAGCAAGCCTGACGTTGTCATGATGTTGCGTATTCAGCAGGAACGCATGCACGATGCGTTCTTCCCCAACGAGCGTGAATACTCAAATATGTGGGGACTCACACAGGAGCGATTCTTCTCGCTCCTTGCCAAAACAATGGTGATGCACCCAGGTCCCATGAACCGCGGTCTTGAAATCAGCTCGGTAGCAGCTGATTCACCACAATCAACAGTTCTTGAACAGGTTGCCAACGGAGTGTCCGTGCGCATGGCAGCGCTCTACATGGTTCTCACCGGTGAACGAGAGGTAACTCATGACTAATCCAGATCTACTCATCACCGGAGCGACCCTCCCAGATGGTAATCGTGCCGACATCCTTGTTGAAGGAAACCGTGTATCTGCTGTGGGTCAAGGTCTGAGCTCGGCTTCGGCGACCAAGATTGATGCTGATGGTCTGATTGCCCTTCCTGGTTTTGTTGATCTCCACACTCACCTGCGTGAGCCTGGATACGAGCAGTCAGAAACAGTGCTTACTGGTACACAAGCTGCAGCACTAGGTGGATTCACGTCCGTCTTTGCCATGGCCAACACACTTCCTGTTGCGGACACTGCAGGAGTCGTTGAACAGGTGCTTCGCCTGGGGGATGAGGCAGGTTATGCCACCGTCCGCCCTATCGGAGCAGTAACGAAGGGCTTGGAAGGGCTTCAGCTAGCTGAGCTCGGCGCGATGGCGAATTCACGAGCTGCTGTCCGCGTCTTCTCCGATGACGGAAAGTGTGTCTTCGATCCACTCATCATGCGACGTGCACTGGAGTATGTGAAAACGTTTGGCGGAGTTATTGCTCAGCACGCTCAGGAGCCCCGTCTCACCGTTGACGCACAGATGAATGAAGGCGAAGTTTCCGCCCGCCTCGGCTTGGCTGGATGGCCTGCAGTTGCAGAAGAATCCATCATCGCTCGCGATGTTCTCTTGGCTGAGCACACCGGTTCTCGTCTGCACATTTGTCACCTCTCTACGGCAGGTTCTGTCGATGTGATTCGTTGGGCAAAAAAACGTGGAATCAATGTCACCGCTGAAGTTACACCGCACCACCTGCTTCTCACCGACGAACGAGCTGAAAGCTATGACGCACGATTCAAGGTGAACCCTCCTCTGCGTCGTGCTGAAGACGTAATGGCTCTGCGTGAAGCACTTGCTGACGGCACCATCGACATCGTCGCTACTGACCATGCTCCACACCCTGTTGAGAGCAAGGATTGCGAATGGGGTGCTGCCGCTTTCGGCATGGTGGGTCTGGAATCTGCTCTGGCTGTTGTGCAAACAACGATGGTGGAAACCGGCCTTATCGGCTGGGCAGAGGTCGCTCGCGTGATGTCAGAAGCACCAGCACGAATTGGTGGTCTTGCGACACACGGTCAGAAGATTGAGCCAGGCATTCAGGCAGAACTTGTTTTGGTCGATCCATCTACTCGTCGAAACTTCGGTGTTGAAGACTTGGCCAGCTTGTCCCACAACACTCCCTACCTCGGAAAAGAGCTTGCAGGTCAGGTTGTTTCAACCATTCACCAGGGATACCTCACTGCGTCAGATCGACATGTCGTCGCTGCCGAGACAGTTGCTGCACAAGCAGAGCTGGTGGCACGTGGATAAGGCACTTGTTACCGGTATTGTCCTCGCACTCGTCCTTGTGGCGATTGCGGGAATGATTCTGTCTTGGCGCAAGAGAGTAGCTCGAGACTCCCGTTTTCAGGTTGTTGCCCCAGGGGCAACTGTGCTCGATCACACCAGTGCACCCGCTGAATTCTCGGGCCTGTATGTAGCTACGACCCTCGCTGTTGATCCACTTCAAAGAGTTACTCTGCCTGGTCTATCTTTTCGCGCAGATGCGCATGTATTGGTCAGCCAGGATGGTGTGACCATTGCCCCTCGCGGTGAAAAGCCAACATTCATTCCAGCGGCTCAAATCCTGCAGATTCACCGCACGCAGGTCACCATCGATAAAGCAGTGGAGAAAGACGGTCTCACTGCCATCTCATGGTCTGCATGGGACACCACCACACAGGAACTCGTCGAGTTCACTTCCTTCTTCCGCTTTTCTATTCCAGAAGTGCGCCTCGCATGTGAGAACGCACTCACCACCAGTTTCCCAACTGACACATCGAAAGAGGTTGCCTCGTGAGTCTCACGACCCCCAATGCCGTATTAGTCCTCGAAGACGGTTCACGTTATGAAGGACGTGCCTATGGCGCTGAAGGAACCACCTTTGGTGAGATCGTCTTTGCTACGGGTATGTCTGGTTACCAGGAGACACTGACTGACCCTTCGTATGCAGGTCAGATCGTGCTGATGACCGCGCCTCACATTGGCAACACGGGTATGAACGACAAGGACATGGAGTCACGTCGTATCTGGGTTGCCGGCTATGCCGTGCGCGACGCATCACGTATCGTCTCGAATTTCCGTGCTGAACGCAGTCTGGATAACGACCTTGACCACGAAGGCATCGTGGGTATTCAAGGCATCGATACCCGCGCTGTCACGCGTCACATCCGCTCAAAGGGTTCCATGCGAGCAGGTATCTTCTCGGGCGCTGCTGCTGCAGAACCTGCAGAAGTTCAGCTTTCACAGGTCCTCGAAGCTGACCAGATGGCTGGAAAGAACCTTTCTGCCCAGGTCTCGACTCAGGAAGAATATGTCGTTCCTGCGGTGGGGGAGAAGATCGGTTCTGTCGCAATCCTTGACCTCGGTGTGAAGACTTCCACGGTCAACTACATTGCAGAGCGCGGATTCGATGCACATGTCCTGCCACAGACAGTGACGGCTGAACAGATTCTTGCCATGAAGCCATCAGCGTTGTTCTTCTCCAACGGTCCTGGTGACCCTGCAGCCAGTGACAAGCATGTGGAGCTTCTGAGCACCGTCCTCAAAGCTGGAATCCCGTTCTTTGGTATCTGCTTCGGTAACCAGTTGTTAGGTCGTGCGCTGGGCTTCTCAACCTACAAGCTTCCCTTCGGTCACCGCGGTATCAACCAGCCTGTACTGGACAAGGCAACAGGTCGGGTTGAAATCACCAGCCAGAACCACGGGTTCGCTGTGGATGCTCCCATTGACGGGGTGCTTGAATCTCCAGCGGGATTCGGCCGCGTTGAGGTAAGCCATTACAGCTTGAACGACCAGGTCGTTGAAGGCCTACGTTGCCTTGATATCAATGCATTCTCTGTCCAGTACCACCCAGAAGCTGCGTCGGGACCACACGACAGCAACTATCTCTTTGACCGTTTCCGCGACATGGTCCTCGCATCCGCTACTACCTCGGGAGCATCGAACTAATGCCACGTCGTCCAGACATCAAATCAGTCCTCGTTATTGGCTCCGGTCCGATTGTGATCGGTCAGGCTTGTGAGTTTGACTATTCAGGAACTCAGGCCTGCCGAGTGCTTCGTGAAGAGGGTATTCGAGTGATTCTCGTGAACTCAAACCCCGCCACCATCATGACCGACCCTGACTTCGCTGATGCGACTTATGTTGAGCCCATCACTCCTGAGGTGATTGAAGCAATCATCATCAAGGAAAAGCCAGACGCAATTCTGCCCACCCTTGGTGGTCAGACAGCCCTTAACGCTGCCATTTCACTGCACGAGAACGGTGCTCTAGAGCGTCACGGTGTTGAGCTCATCGGAGCCAAGGTTGAAGCCATCCGTAAGGGTGAAGACCGCCAGATCTTCAAGGATCTCGTTCTTGCTTCGGGTGCTGATGTGGCCAAGTCCTACATCGCACACACACTCGAAGAGTGCATCGAAGCTGCCAAGGATCTGGGATACCCGCTCGTTGTCCGTCCGTCCTTCACCATGGGTGGCTTGGGCTCAGGTTTTGCCTATAACGAAGAAGATCTCATTCGTATCGCTGGCGACGGAATCCACTCCAGCCCCACCAGTGAAGTTCTCCTTGAAGAGAGCATCTTGGGATGGAAGGAATACGAACTCGAGCTCATGCGCGACACCGCCGACAACACCGTTGTCGTCTGTTCCATCGAAAACGTAGACCCTGTAGGTGTTCACACCGGTGACTCCATCACTGTGGCACCCGCGCTCACGCTGACTGACCGCGAGTACCAGAACCTGCGTGACATCGGTATTGAAATCATTCGTCTCGTTGGCGTAGACACGGGTGGATGTAACATCCAGTTCGCCATCGATCCTAAGGATGGCCGTGTCATCGTGATCGAGATGAACCCACGTGTTTCTCGCTCATCTGCACTGGCTTCCAAGGCAACTGGATTCCCTATTGCCAAGATTGCAGCCAAGTTGGCAATTGGATATCGCCTCGATGAGATCCCTAATGACATCACCAAGGTGACTCCCGCCTCCTTCGAGCCCACCCTCGACTATGTCGTGGTCAAGGTTCCACGCTTTGCTTTCGAGAAGTTCCCTGCAGCAGATGCAACATTGACCACCACCATGAAATCTGTTGGTGAAGCTATGGCTATTGGCCGAAACTATGCCACGGCGCTTCAAAAGGCTTTACGTTCACTCGAGAAGCGTGGAAGCTCATTCCACTGGGGTGAGGAAACCCGTTCTGTTGACGAACTGCTCACCATCTCCAAGGTTCCCACAGACGGTCGTATTGTCACCGTTCAGCAGGCACTTCGTAAGGGTGCAACGCTGGAGCAGGTCTTTGACGCCACCAAGATTGACCCCTGGTTCATTGACCAAATTGTCCTGATCAACGAGGTTGCTGCTGAAGTTCAGGCAGCGCCAGCTCTTGACGCATCCGTCATCCGCTATGCCAAGGACTTTGGTTTCTCGGATGCCCAAATCGCAGAGCTGCGCGGCCTGAGCGAGCAAGAGGTTCGTAACCAGCGTTACGCCCTCGATATTCGCCCTGTATTCAAGACTGTTGATACCTGTGCGGGTGAATTCCCGGCTCTCACCCCGTATCACTACTCAAGTTATGACCTTGAGACAGAGGTCATGCCCAGCGATCGCAAGAAGGTCGTTATTCTCGGCTCTGGTCCGAACCGTATTGGTCAGGGTGTCGAGTTCGATTATTCCTGTGTTCACGCCTCGTTTGCACTCTCAGATGCTGGTTACGAAACCATTATGATCAACTGCAACCCTGAGACTGTTTCGACGGACTATGACACCAGTGATCGTCTCTACTTCGAGCCCCTAACTTTGGAAGATGTTCTCGAGGTTATTCATGCCGAGAGCAAGTCAGGTGAACTCGTCGGAGTTGTTGTTCAGCTCGGTGGTCAAACTGCTCTGGGCCTCGCTAAGGGCCTCAAAGCTGCCGGAGTTCCTATCTTGGGTACGACTCCAGAAGCCATCGACCTTGCCGAAGAACGTGGCGAATTCAGCCGTATCTTGGACGCAGCAAACCTGCTGGCTCCTCGCAATGGAACCGCAACGGATGTTGAGGGTGCGGTGAAGGTTGCAGAAGAGATCGGATATCCCGTTCTCGTTCGTCCTTCCTATGTGCTCGGTGGTCGCGGTATGGAGATTGTCTTCGACACCGTCACTTTGCGCGACTACTTCGTGCGCATTGATGGTCAGGCCATTGTCGGTCCAGATTCGCCACTGTTGGTGGATCGCTTCCTGGATGACGCGATTGAAATTGACGTGGATGCTCTTTACGACGGAGAACAGCTCTACGTCGGTGGCGTGATGGAGCACATCGAAGAGGCAGGTGTTCACTCTGGTGACTCTGCTTGTACTCTTCCGCCCATTTCGCTGGGTAAGAAAGATGTTGACCGTGTTCGTGAAGCAACCTTGGCTATCGCCAAGGGAATCGGCGTCAAGGGTCTACTCAACGTTCAGTTCGCCATTGGTGCAGGAGTTCTTTATGTACTCGAAGCCAACCCACGTGCTTCTCGTACCGTTCCTTTCGTCTCTAAAGCTCTCGGTATTCCTCTTGCTAAGGCAGCGAGCCGCATCATGGTGGGGGAGAGCATTCGTGATTTGATCGCTGAAGGCCTCCTCCCTGTTCAGGATGGTTCTGTTGTGCCCATGGATGCGCCTATCGCTGTGAAGGAAGCAGTGCTTCCCTTCAAGCGATTCCGCACTCCTGCGGGCAAGGTAGTGGACTCGCTCCTCGGCCCTGAAATGCGCTCAACCGGTGAAGTCATGGGTATGGACGTGAACTTCCCCATTGCCTTCGCAAAGGCTCAGGCTGGTGCATATGGTGGCTTGCCTTCATCGGGAACCGTGTTTATCTCGGTTGCAGACCGCGACAAGCGCAACATCATCTTGCCTGCGCTGCGTTTCTCACAACTGGGCTTCAACATTGTTGCTACCGAGGGCACTGCAGAGATTCTGCAGCGCAACGGCATTCCCGCAACAATCATTGGCAAGGTCAGCGCCAAGCTTGGGGATGACACCATTGTGGAACTCATCAACCGCAACGAGGTCGATATCGTCATCAATACTCCAAGTGGTTCAGCTGCGCGTGCTGATGGTTACGAGATTCGTGCCTCAGCTATCGCTGCCGATAAGCCACTCTTTACCAACATGGCTCAGGTCAGTGCAGCTGTTGCATCTATCGACACAATCCGCGAAGGTTTTGATGTGTGCAGTTTGCAGGAATATGCCATCAAGCGTCGTGAGGCTCTGGCCAAAGTATGAGTGAAGTAGGGTTCGGAGATCATCTCCAAGCTGCCTTCCAGCAGTTTGGGCACTTGTGTGTGGGAATTGACCCACACCCGTTCCTGCTCAACGAGTGGGAGTTTGACGACACCTCTGTGAGCCTGCGTGAATTCTCACTGCGCGTCATTGATGCGTGTGTGGGCCAAGTCGGCATCATCAAGCCACAGGTTGCCTTCTATGAACGCCACGGTGCCAAAGGTATGGAAGCACTCGAATACATCATTCGACGTGCACGTGAAGCAGGTTTATTAGTGATCTCCGACTGCAAGCGCGGAGACATTGGCAGCACCATGGAGGCTTATGCGCAGGCTTGGCTGACTCCCGGATGGAATCTGGAATCTGATGCCATTACGGTCAGCCCATACTTGGGCTCAGGTGCACTTTCTCAGACAGTTGACTATGCCCTCTCACACAACAAGGGTGTCTTCATTCTTGCTGCGACCAGTAACCCGGAAGCTGCGCTTCTGCAGACTGCGCAAATAACTCAGGGAATTCATCAGGGTAAGACCATCGCGGCAGCCATGTTGAGTGACGTTGCTAGGTGGGCAACTGAAGCCACACCCCAGAACTCTGTTGGTGCAGTGCTTGGCGCAACTCTCGACCTGCCTAGCTTGGGTATCCAGCCAGATGACTACCCAGCACTTCCCGTGCTTGCTCCAGGTTTCGGCTTCCAGGGCGCTCGTGTGGAAGATGCACAACGCTTGTTCGGGAACCTTTCGACAAACTTGATTGTGTCGGAAACGAGAAGTGTCCTCTCAGCTGGGCGTGACGGCGTTGTTGAATCCGTCACACGTCGTGCAGGAGAGGTCGCATCCGCCCTTGCCTAACGTCATGCCTGAGGTTGACCGCCGCGCTGCAGCGCAGGCGGGAGTCGTGGCGCGTCGCAAACGTGCTGCTATTAAGGCGGATGTTTTTGAGGGGCGTAGATCTGCGCTAGATGTCTTTGTTGTTGCCACGATTGATCCGTCGTCTTCCGAAGCAACAATTCGGGTTACTGATTTCTTGAAATCATTGAGAGGTGTGGGAGTCAACAAGATTCCTCGCATCCTTGAAGAGCTTGATATTTCTCCTCGCAAACGGCTCGGTGGTCTGGGGAAGCACCAGCGAGCAGGTTTACGTAAATGGATCCTTTCTTACCAGGCAAAACGTAACGAGTCGTGGGCACCGAAAGCTGTTGTACTCGTGGGTCCTTCCGGTGTTGGTAAGGGGACTGTTGTTAACCACATCGTTCGCAACCACCCTCAAGTTCACCTCTCAATTTCTGCCACTACACGTGACCCACGCCCTGGTGAAGTGGATGGTGTGAACTATTACTTCATTGATCATGGTGAATTCGACGCCATGATTTATTCAGAAGCACTCCTGGAATGGGCGGAAGTCCACGGTCGCAACAAATATGGAACACCTCGTGGGCCAATAGAGAATGCGTTGTCTCAAGGCAGAAGCGTTCTCTTTGAAATTGATCTTCAGGGTGCGAGACAAATTCGCGAAAGCATGCCAGAAGCTCGTCTTGTCTTCCTATTGCCTCCCGACTGGGATGAACTAGTTCGACGTTTACGCGAACGTGGGACTGAATCTGAAGAAGAAATCCAACGTCGATTAGAAACCGCTTTCGGCGAACTCGCTGCGAAAGATGAATTTGACGTCCGGGTCATAAACCGAGACGTCACCGAAGCTGCCCAACAGGTCGTAGACTTAATGGGACTTATCAAGGAGTAAACATGGCTACCAAGCTTGAAGGCATCATCAACCCACCTATCGACGACTTGCTCTCGAAGGTTGAATCCAAGTACGCACTGGTTATCTTCGCATCCAAGCGTGCCCGCCAGATCAACGATTACTACTCTGACCTGCACGAAGGAAGCCTCTTCGACAACGTTGGTCCCCTCGTTGACTCCAACATCGACGACAAGCCACTCTCCGTTGCTATGCACGAAATCAACGAAGACAAGCTGATCGTTCGTCCACTTTCGGCCTAATTACCGAATCGACACCTGAAGTGTCGCGCACACCTTTACGCATTGTCGTCGGGATAACCGGCGGCATTGCTGCGTATAAGGCAGTTTCTGTCGTTCGAGAGTTTGTCAAAGACGGTCACCATGTTGACGTCATTGCTACAGAAGCAGCGTTGCAATTTGTGGGCCGTCCCACACTCGAAGCAATCAGTCGTAACCCTGTTCATGTGGGTTTGTATGACGACGTGGCACAAGTTCGCCATGTTGCACTGGGCCAGCAAGCAGATGTCATCGTTGTAGCTCCCGCAACTGCAAACACGCTTGCACATTTTGCCACTGGCTTAGCTCCTGACCTTCTGGGAAACACCGTTCTCGCTCGTCGTGGCCCACTCGTGGTTGCTCCTGCAATGCACACAGAGATGTGGGACAACCCAGCAACACAAGCAAACATTTCTACTTTGCGTTCCAGAGGCGTTGTCGTTGTTGGCCCTGGTGTGGGTCAACTCACGGGTTCTGATTCTGGTCCAGGCCGTATGAGTGAACCCGAAGAAATCGTCGCGGTAGCCTATGAAGCAGTTTCTGGTGAGACAAAGCATGACCTACTCGGTAAGCGAATCTTGATTACCGGTGGTGGAACACGTGAACCTTTGGATCCTGTTCGCTTCATTGGCAATCGATCCTCGGGGAAGCAGGCAGTAGCACTCGCACAACGCGCGATGCAGCGTGGTGCCGAGGTCACTCTTATTGCAGCCCATCTCGAAGTTGAACCACCTGCAGGAATATCACTCGTTTCTGTTTCCACTGCAGCAGATATGCACAGTGAAGTGAAGACACTTGCGCCTGGTTTTGACATTGTCATCATGGCTGCGGCAGTTTCTGATTACCGCATGGATACCGTTTCTGGTTCGAAATTGAAGAAAGCAGACAATGGGGGAGAGCTCCATCTCACTCTCGTTGAAAACCCAGACATCCTCAAAGAATTGTCTTCGTCAAAATCTGCACAGCAGCTCGTGGTTGGTTTTGCCGCAGAAACCGCAACAGAAGATGAACTGATCCGAATCGGTCAGGAAAAGCTAGCCCGTAAGGGGTGCGACCTTTTGATTCTCAATCAGGTTGGTTGGGATCAAGGTTTTGGAACAGAAAGTAACACCGTCACCGTGTTAGCTGCTGGTGGCGATATTCTGAATACTGCAACCGGATCCAAGATGTCTGTAGCGGACACTATTCTCGATTGCATCGCAACATCGCCATTCCACAACGCGTAACTCGCGTGGCACAATCCAACGTCTACGTACGAGAGGACTAATCGCCATGAGCGCTTTACGACTATTTACATCTGAATCTGTCACTGAAGGTCACCCCGACAAGATCTGTGACCAGATTTCAGACAGCATTCTGGATAACCTGCTTGATCAGGACAAAGGCAGCCGAGTAGCAGTTGAAACCCTCGTCACTACTGGTTTGGTCCACGTTGCCGGTGAGGTAACAACTGAGGGCTATGCAGAAATCCCAGAAATCGTCCGCAACGTAGTAAAAGACATCGGCTACACCTCGTCAGACATCGGCTTTGATGGTGATAGCTGTGGTGTTTCAGTTTCCATCGGACAACAGTCCCCTGACATTGCCAACCTTGTGTTCGGTCAAGAAGAGCAGGGTGCTGGTGACCAGGGCATCATGTTTGGCTATGCCACCACAGAGACTGCACAGCTCATGCCGCTGCCAATCTATCTCTCACACCGTATTGCTGAACGCTTGACTGAAGCTCGCAAGAGCGGACAGCTCGCTTATCTTCGTCCCGATGGAAAAACTCAGGTCACTGTGGGTTACGAGGGAATCATTCCTCGAACCATCGAGACGGTAGTGGTGTCTACCCAACACGCACCACAGGCAGATGAGTCACTTGAGAGCCTGCGTGCAGATGTCATTGATCACATCATTCGCCCTGTTCTTGCAGATGCTGGTTTTAGCTCTGCTGACACAAACTTCATGGTTAACCCCATGGGCAAGTTCGAAATCGGCGGCCCCAAGGGAGATGCTGGTCTTACTGGCCGCAAAATCATCGTGGACACGTATGGTGGCGCAAGCCGTCACGGTGGTGGTGCCTTCTCTGGTAAAGATCCCTCAAAGGTCGACCGTTCGGCAGCCTATGCAATGCGCCATGTCGCCAAGAATGCTGTAGCCGCGGGTTTTGCAGAAAAACTTGAAGTACAGATTGCCTATGCCATCGGTGTGGCACAGCCAGTAGGTCTTTACGTGGAAACCTTTGGAACAGGCAAGGTAGATGACTCTGTCATTATTAAGGCAATTCGTGACACCTTTGATCTCAGCCCAGCAGGCATCATTCGTGAATTAGACCTTCTTCGTCCGATTTATCGTCAGACAGCTGCTTATGGTCATTTTGGCCGTGAACTTCCTGATTTCACCTGGGAAAAGCTCGACAAGGTTGACGAACTTCGCCGTTTGGCTGGTCTGTAATACGTGAACCCACAACCTGGGTTTGCGAGTGTGTTGCTAGACACCTCGTTACCTCAGCTTGACCACGTATTTGAATACCGCATCCCTGAGTCTCTTTTCGGGCATGTTCGTGTGGGTTCAAAAGTCTCAGTTCCACTCAGAGGCGGTGCACGGTTTTCAGATGCCTATGTCACTGCATTGAGCGACAAACCTGAATTCACTGGAGATCTGCAGTTCATCGAGAAAGTCATTTCTCCTATTTCGTTGTTGAAACCAGACACACTCGATCTCGCTCGAAAAATAGCGGACCGACAAGCAGGATCTGCCATTGATGTTCTCAGGTTGATCATTCCTGCTCGTTATGTCCGAGCAGAAAAGGCTTTTCTCGCAGAACCTGTGAAGCCCAAGCAATACAGCGGCGAGATTCCCGAGAAACCCTCTGAATTCACCGCGCTCGATGTCTCTGCTGGTTCACGACTTGCCCTCAAAGTCCCACCTCGGCTTGAAGTGACATCACAGGTAACCATGTCGAATTGGGCAGAACTGTTTGTCTCTCTTGCTGTTGAACAGTTGGTCAAGGGTTCCAGCGCTGTTCTAGCTGTTCCTGACTTTAGGGAAATTGAAAAGCTTGAACAGGCACTTATTGCGGCAGGTCTAGAAAGTCATTTCATTCGGGTAGACGCAAAACTTTCAGGGCAAGAGCGATACGTCAACTACTTACGTTCTCTCACTGAAGAACCCCTCATCATTGTGGGAAACAGGTCAGCAACACTGGCTCCTGCTCATAATGTGGGACTCGTGGTTGTCTGGGATGACGGAGACCACAACTTTGAGGAACCTCTTGCTCCTTACACACATGCGCGAGATATCGCGTTAGTTCGCCAGTCCCTGTCTGGTTGTTCATTACTTTTTGCTTCACACACTCGTTCCCTGGAAACTCAGCGCCTAGTTGAACTTGGGTTCTTTTCTGAGGTGCCAGTCAGCGAAGTTGATCAGCCTGAAATTGTCCTCACAGATGCCCACCTTGAAGAGGGAACCACACCTTCGCGAATTCCCAGTGCCGCATGGTTAGGTGCCAAGAGAGCACTGGATCGAGGTCCTGTGCTCGTTCAAGTCGCGAGCCCTGGATTCTCACCTGCACTGGTGTGTAGCGGATGCAATGAGCGAGCAACATGTTCTTCCTGCCATGGACCGCTGCACTTAGCCCACCGCAATTCCTCTCCAAGCTGTCGCTGGTGTGGCAATCTCAATGCTTCTTGGGCTTGTCAAGGCTGTGGCGGAAAGCAACTACGACCGATTGCTGCTGGTACAGAGCGCACCTCAGATGAAATTGGCCGTGCATTTCCTGGAGTGAAGGTCATTGTTGCGGATGGTCAGCACATCATCACCTCCGTTCCGGCTACTCCTGCGGTCGTTGTTGCGACTCCTGGTGCAGAACCGGTTGCTGAGGGTGGTTATGCTGCCATCTTGCTCTTAGATGGAGAACGTCTCAGGGGAAGAGAAGCCTTCCGAGTTGATGAAGATGTTCTACGTAATTGGAGTAACACCATTGCCCTGGCCAAGCCAGATGCCACAGTATTTATCAATGGTGCTGGAGTGGCTCTTGGTCAGACTCTGGTTGAATCTGCTCAGGTTCGATGGGCAGCGCACGAGTTAGCCGATCGAATGCAGTTACATCTCCCACCTGCTGTGCGTGTGGTTTCGATTTCTGGATATGCAGAGATGGTTCGGACAACCTGTGATGAACTCCCTCCGCTTGCAGGTAATAGGGTTCTTGGTCCAGTTGGCCAAGCAGATGGTTCTTCGCGCGCGCTCGTTTTCTTTGAATATAAAGACGGCGAAAAGTTAGCTACGCATTTACGTGCAGCTGTAATAACCTCCGCTACTCGCTCGAAGAAGCCGCTTGCCTCATCGGAGCGTGCTGCGCGAGTGCTTAGACTGAGAGTGCGTTTCGACGACCCCGATATCGACTCGCTCTAATGTTTTCTCGAGTGAGGTGGGTGTTGTGAAGATAATTTTCGCAGGCACTCCAGAAGCCGCAGTTCCAACTCTTGAAGCCCTCATCAGCAGTGACTTCGAGGTTATTGCCGTGTTGACGCGTCCAGATGCACCTCAAGGTCGCAAACGAATTCTTACTCCGTCACCGGTTGCGCAGGTCGCCATTGCCCAGGGCATTCCAGTTATCTACGCCAATCGCATTGATGATGAAGTTCAGAAAGCAATTGCTGAATCTGCAGCTGACTTAGGGGTTGTGGTTGCATATGGTGCTCTACTTCCTCAGCAAATTCTCGATTCTGTGAAACTTGGCTGGATCAATCTTCACTTCTCTTCATTGCCACAGTGGCGTGGTGCAGCACCGGTTCAGTGGCAAGTTATCTCTGGAGCGACACAAGCTGGTTCTTCTGTCTTTCAGCTGGTCAAGGAACTTGATGCCGGTGATGTGTTTGACACACGGGATTGGCCCATTCTTCCGGACGAAACTGCGGGAGAGTTGTTGACCAGACTCTCGGTTCTCGGTGCACAGCAAGTCTTGGATGTCGTGACCTCTCTTGATTCCGGGACTGCGAATTCAATTCCTCAGCAGGGAGAATCAACCTACGCACGAAAACTTTCTCTAGAAGATGGTCACCTCAACCTCTCTCTGGATTCAGAAGCTGTCTATAACCAATTCAGAGGTGTTACTCCAGAACCTGGTGCTTTCGTCTTTTTAGGTGACGAACGTCTCAAGATTATTGAGGCCCGTTCAGGAGCGGATGAAGAGGTAGTTCCTTCTGCAATCACCTCAGTGTCTAAAAAGCTTTATCTGGGTTGCGCTCCTGGTTCTATCGAACTGCTCAGCGTTCAACCCGCAGGTAAACAAGCAATGTCTGCCATGGACTGGTTCCGAGGCCTCCGACAGGAAGTAGTACACGTTTCGTGAGCAACGACAAAAGACCGCACACAAAAGGACCACGACGTTCGAGGCCAGTTACTCCATCACGTTTGGTTGCTTTTGAAGTACTCATGGCCGTAGATGTTGATGACGCCTATGCGAACCTTGCCTTGCCCGCAAAGATCAGAGAGTTTGGACTCAGCTCAAATGATGCTGGCCTAGCCACAGAACTCACTTATGGCACATTGCGGATGCAAGGGTTTTATGACCGTGTCATTGCAAATGCCGCAGCACGCGATATCGACACTATTGATTTAGTTGTCTTGAACATTCTTCGCATGGGAGTTCATCAACTTCTGAATATGAGAGTGGCACAGCACGCAGCCGTTGATGAAAGTGTGAACCTTGCCGAACACATGGCTTCACTCGGTGCGGTTGGTTTCGTCAACGCTGTCCTTCGCCGCACAAGTCGTCACGACCTAGAAGACTGGCAAGAGTTCATCACTAAAGACATCTCGAATGCAGATGAGCGACTCGCTGCTCTGTATTCGCATCCTGTGTGGATCGTTCGTGCCCTCAAGCAAAGCTTGGAAGCAGAGGGTAGAGGTGAAGAGCTCGAGAATCTTCTGGCAAGTGACAACCTCAATCCTCGAGTGACTCTAGTTGAGCTTCCAGGTTTCGTTGATGCCAACGACGAAGTCGAAGGTGAACCCACCAACTACTCACCGCTAGGGATGTCGTTGAATACCGGTGGTGACCCAACGCGTTTTGCTCGCGTGCGCGAAGGTGTCGTTCGTGTTCAAGATGAAGGTTCTCAACTTGCTGCACTCGTGCTCTCTCGTCACCACGAAATTACACCCGGTGAGAAGTGGCTCGATATGTGTGCTGGTCCAGGTGGCAAAGCCGCGCTCCTGGCTGCAGAGGCAACACTAGGTGGAGCTGAATTAACTGCTAATGAAGTTATTCCAGGTCGTGCAGACCTGGTTCGTAAAGCCTTAGCCATACTTCCGGACGTCGACGTTGTGACCGGAGATGGTGTTGATATTGGACTGGACCAGCCCAATACCTATGACCGTATTCTTCTCGATGCTCCCTGTACTGGATTAGGTGCTCTACGTCGACGCCCCGAAGCCAGATGGCGGAAATCTCCTAAGGATGTTGGTGATCTCACTGCACTGCAGGCTCAACTTCTCACAAGCGCCCTTCACGCACTGAAACCCGGGGGAGTCCTTGCCTATGTCACGTGTTCTCCGCACCTGGCCGAGACTCGAGCAATAGTCGAAGGTGCACTTCGAAAGAATCAGAATGTTTCTGAACTTGATGCACGTGCTGTGTTGTCTGACGTAGCAATGGAAACCATGGATATTGCCGGAGATTCACAATCTGTTCAGCTGTGGCCACATCGACATGGCACAGATGCCATGTTCATCTCACTTCTGACTAAGTCGGAATAGGCTGAGAACATGGCTATTCGGATCAATCCCAGCATTCTTTCTGCTGACTTCGTCAACATGGAACGAGACTTGGGCGCCATAGCAACTGCAGATCTTGCACACGTCGACGTGATGGACAATCACTTTGTCCCAAATCTGACTTTTGGCCCTCAGATGGTTGGTCGCATTCAGGATGTGTCGCCAATTCCTCTAGATGTTCACCTCATGATTGACAACCCGGAACGCTGGGCGCCCGGATATGCAGAACTTGGTGCGTATTCGGTGACCTTCCATGCCGAGTCCACAGACAACCCTGTTGCTGTAGCGCGCCGTTTGCGTGAAATCGGTGCTCGAGCCGGTTTAGCAGTGAAACCCGGGACAGATATTGAGACTTATCTAGAACTGATGCCCGAATTTGATCAAATTCTCGTGATGACGGTTGAACCTGGTTTTGGTGGACAATCATTTATTCCTGATGTCATGCCTAAGCTCGTCCTGCTCGATCAAGCACGAAAGAAATCAGGTTTGGACGTCTGGCTTCAGGTAGACGGTGGCATCACCCTGGACACCATCGTGATTGCCGCAGAAGCCGGTGCAGACACTTTTGTGGCTGGTTCCAGTGTCTATAACTCCGGAAATCCGGAGCAGGCCATCGCGGGTCTGCGCGCTGCAGCTCACACTGCGCACAAGCACTAGTTCAAGCAGGGTAGCCTTAAGGGGTGAAATCCTTTGATTCCCTCTTCTCCGAGCTCAGCGCCAAGGCAGTAGAGCGCCCAGAAGGTTCGCGCACTGTCGCTGAACTAGATGCAGGCGTTCACGCTATTGGTAAGAAAATCGTCGAAGAAGCAGCAGAAGTCTGGATGGCTGCTGAATACGAATCACAAGAGGCAACTGCCGAAGAAATTTCTCAGCTTCTCTACCATGTGCAGGTTTTGATGATTGCCAAGGGTATCTCGCTCGACGAGGTTAACCATCATCTCTAAACGCTGAGTTTCTTTTCCACTTCACAAAGGTTTATTCACATGTTGCGCGTAGCTATTCCAAACAAAGGTTCTCTCGCTGAGATATCAGCAGAAATGCTCTATGAAGCCGGTTACACCGGTCGTAAAGATCCCCGGGATCTCCACTACTCCGATACCCGTAACGGTGTTGAGTTCTTCTATCTCCGTCCACGAGATATCGCAACGTATGTTGGCTCGGGCGCTCTTGACGTCGGTATTACTGGACGTGATCTCCTGCTTGATTCTCACTCAGAAGCCAAAGAAATTGCCGAACTTTCGTTCGGAGATTCCACCTTCCGATTTGCAGGTCCTGCGGGAACCTTTGCCGATCTCTCGGACCTCGCGGGTAAGCGAGTAGCTACCAGCTACCCAGGCCTCGTCGGCACGTTCCTGGCGCAAGCAGGTGTGCAGTCTCACTTGGTCAAGTTGGACGGTGCTGTTGAATCGGCCGTTCGTTTGGGTGTAGCCGACGCTGTTGCCGATGTTGTTTCTACTGGTTCAACGTTGCGTAAGGCTGGTCTGGATATTTTCGGCCCCGTCATCCTCGAGTCCACAGCAGTGTTGATTAGTCGCGATGCCTCCATCGATGGAATCAGCACCCTGATGCGTCGTCTGCAGGGTGTTCTTGTGGCAAAACAGTATGTCCTAATGGATTACGACGTTCCCAAGAAGTTCTTAGATGCTGCTTGCGCGATTGCACCTGGCATTGAGTCTCCAACTGTGAGCCCCCTGCACGATCCAGAATGGGTTGCTGTTCGAGTTATGGTTCCACGTGCGGATCGTAATGATGTCATGGACAAGCTCTACGACCTTGGTGCCCGCGCCATCTTGGTCTCAGCAATCCACGCTGCTCGCCTGTAACCATGTCTGTAGCTGTTCGCATCATTCCCTGCCTCGACGTAGCTGATGGTCGAGTAGTCAAGGGGGTCAACTTCCTGAATCTGAAAGATCAGGGAGACCCTGTCGAGCTTGCTCGTTACTACTACGAGCAAGGTGCAGACGAAATTACGTTTCTCGACGTCAAAGCCACGGTAGAAAACCGTTCCACCATGTTTGATGTCGTTGCCCGCACGGCAGATGCGGTTTTTATTCCATTGACAGTCGGTGGCGGTGTTCGCACCGTTGAGGATGTTGCCCAGTTACTCGCCCACGGTGCAGACAAGGTCGGCGTCAACAGCGCAGCTATTCAACGACCTGAATTGTTAGACGACATCTCCAGTCGTTATGGTGCACAAGTACTTGTGCTTTCCTTGGACATCACTCGGTCAGCGTCGACGCCATCTGGTTTCGTTGTGACGACTCATGGTGGTCGTGAACTCACTGACATTGACGCGCTTGAATGGGCTCGCGAAGCCATTACTCGTGGCGCTGGTGAGCTTCTGGTGAATTCAATTGATGCAGACGGAACAAAGGATGGTTTCGACCTCGAATTGATCTCTGCAATTCGAGAGATCAGTTCTGTTCCCGTTATTGCCAGCGGTGGTGCAGGTTCTGCAGCAGATTTCCCACCTGCAATCCAAGCGGGAGCTGACGCTGCCCTTGCTGCCAGTATTTTCCACTCCAAAGCTGTCACTATTGGAGAAGTAAAGTCAGTTTTGAAAAATGATGGGTTTGAGGTGCGATAAATGTCAGCTTTCGATCCATCCAACTTGAAGTATGACTCTCAAGGCCTGATTCCCGCCATCATTCAAGATGTTGCCAACAACGATGTTCTGATGCTTGGCTACATGAACGCGGAGGCTGTACGTAGAACACTCTTAGAGGGGCGTGTCACCTTCTGGTCTCGATCCCGCCAGGAATATTGGCGCAAAGGTGACACCAGCGGTCACGCTCAATTTGTTCGCTCGGTGCACCACGACTGTGATGCAGATACTTTGCTCATCGGCGTTGAACAAATAGGTGCAGCATGCCACACCGGTTCACGCACCTGTTTTGAAGACTATGACGTTGCAGCTGTCGTCGATGTTGACTCTTCTGTGATTGGACCGGGGGAGTAGTGGCTACGCACGACACCAACTTGCACTCATTCAGCTCATTGCTTGCTGAGGGTCACAAAGTAATTCCTGTCACCCGCTCACTTTTTGCAGATGCAGAAACACCCATCAGTATCTATCGCAAGCTTGCGTCAGGAGTACCTGGTTCATTCCTACTCGAATCTGCTGAACAGGGCGGTATTTGGTCCAGGTTCTCCTTCGTCGGTGTATCAAGCTATGGCGTCATTACCGATCATGACGTTACTCCTCAGTGGCAAGATTTTGGACTTTCTTCACAGGATGCTTTCGGTGGTGAGATTCCTGCGACAGGTCTGAGTGCACTGGATGCTCTTTACCGTCGTTGGAAGACCCCTCACATTGAGGGGATGCCTCCACTGACGGGTGCACTCGTCGGTTTTATTGGATGGGAAGCTATCCGAGAGTTAGAGAATCTCCCAAGTGCACCTCCTGCTGATTTCTCTATTCCCCGACAGGGTCTGAGTTTTTCTCGCGAGGTCATTGTTCTCGATCACAAATTTGGGACAGTCACACTGATCTCCAACGTTCTCGTTCTGGGGGATTCACCTTCGGCTGAAGAACTTCTCACCAGTGCACAAGCGCGTTTGGATGATCTGCAACTCCGACTCTCCGTACCTGGACCCGTCGGCTTGGCTCACATTGACCTGGATACGGTCGCCGAACCTCGTCTGCGCACACCCAAACAAGATTTCCTCGATGCAGTTGTTACCTCAAAGAAGCACATTGTTGATGGTGATGTATTCCAGGTTGTGATCTCACAACGCTTTGATGCTGACAATTCAGCTTCTCCTGAAGATGTGTATCGAGTTCTCCGGAGCTTGAACCCCAGCCCATACATGTATTTGTTGGCTCTGGAAACGGTTGACGGCACTCCCTACTCGATAGTGGGTTCGAGCCCAGAAGCACTCGTCAAGGTGTCCTCTGGTCGAGTCTTTACTCACCCCATTGCAGGATCAAGACCACGTGGCGCAAATCCTGAAGAGGATCTTGAATTAGAAACTGACCTGCTGGCCGATGACAAGGAACGTTCAGAGCACTTGATGCTCGTAGACCTTGCTCGCAATGATCTTTTGCGGGTTTGTGACGCCGGTTCGGTTGAAGTTACTGAGTTCATGCGTGTGGAACGTTTCTCTCACATCATGCATATCGTCAGTTCTGTAGAAGGTGACCTTGCTTCAGGTAAGGGTCCCGTTGACGTATTTCGTGCAACATTCCCTGCAGGTACGCTGAGCGGTGCTCCCAAGCCCCGAGCTCTCGAAATCATTGACGACCTCGAACCGGCCCAACGCGGCGTCTATGGGGGAGTAGTTGGATACTTCGACTTCGCGGGAGATGCAGATTTGGCCATCGCCATTCGCACGGTTGTGCTCAAAGATGACAAAGCATATGTTCAAGCTGGTGCAGGTCTCGTGATGGATTCAGTTCCTGAAACTGAATATCTCGAAACTCAAAACAAAGCTGCTGCTCCGTTGCGTGCTGTAGCCATCGCTAACGCACTGAAGAAGGTGTGACCATGAACTACCGCAAGTTCAAGTCATACTCTCTGTTTGCGGCATTCGTCCTGTCAGCCGTCATTCTTATTGGCTGGTCGCAAACGTGGTTTTTTCTCGAGGTTACCTTTCCCACAGAAAACTCTGAGGGACTGGCTGTTTCCGGTCAGATAGCGGCTCCAGGTTTGAGTGCTTTCGGACTTGCAGGATTTGCTATTACCGCAGCACTTGCTCTCTCCTCAGTTGTCATACGTCGCATACTGGGAGTTTTGCTCTTTGGGCTTGGCGTCGCCGTTGTGTTGATGAGCATTTCTGCCTGGTCGGACCCAGTTCTTGCTGCAGCGTCTCAGTTGACTGCGTTGAGTGCCATTAGTGACATTGAGACGTTACGTACTTTTGTGATTTCTTCCTCGGCAACGGTCTGGCCAGGAATTACTGCTGTTGCAGGAATCCTTCTCGTTCCTGCGGGAATCATCATTGTGTTCACCGCAGGTAAGTGGGGTACCGGTAGTCGAAAGTTCGACAGAGTTGGCCCAAGCGGCTCAGATTCGGGGCAAGCCAAGCCTCCACAGAGAGCTCCTGATGAAAACAAAGATGTTTCTTCGGTAAATATTGACGCCTGGGACTCGTTGAGCCACGGAACCGACCCAACTATCAACTAGAATTTCAACAGAAGTTTTCGCACTGAGGAGTGACATGAGCAACGACATCGTTGATCCAGGAGAGGGCCACTCGCCCGCAGCATGGACTGCCGTTATTACCATGTTGGTATTTTTTGCCATTGGTACAGCCGCATTCGTTCTTGCGATTGAATGGCTTGTCTGGGCTTCAGCCGTCGGTATTTTTGTCGGATGGGGACTTGGTTTCCTTTTGGCAAAGCTTGGTTATGGTGTGAACGGTCCTAAGTTCACCCCCAAGCCTCACCACTACTAAATGCTGTCCGACCTGACAGCTGGCGCTCTGGCGGATGCAGCTGCACGTCGTGAGTTTGTTTCCTTTGCAGAAGTAGAGGCAGCAGCACTAGCTCAGAGTCCTGCTCTGAATGCACTTGAATTTCTCGCACCAGCTGATCACATCAAGGTCATTGCTGAGGTGAAGCGTGCGAGTCCTTCACGTGGTGATCTTGCAGCAATCGCAGATCCTGCAGCTCTTGCGCGTACATATGCAGCTAATGGAGCTTCCACAATCAGTGTCCTCACCGAAGGACGCAAATTCAAGGGAACCCTCGAGGATTTGCGTGCTGTACGCGCTGAGGTTTCTGTTCCTGTCCTGCGTAAAGACTTCATTGCTGAGAAGTATCAAATTCTTGAAGCTCGTGCAGCAGGAGCGGATCTTGTTCTTTTGATTGTTGCGGCTTTAGAGCAAGAACTTCTTGCTGAACTCAACGAGTTTGCCCTGTCATTAGGGCTGACCGTTCTTGTTGAAACGCACTCACGTGAAGAGCTTCATCGTGCTCTCGATATTGATGCGAAGTTGATTGGTGTCAACGCGCGAAACTTAAGCACCTTCGAGCTAGATAGAGAACTCTTTGCTTCGCTCGTGGGCGAAATTCCTACTGACGTCATCAAAGTGGCAGAATCAGCGGTACGAGACGCAACAGATGTTCAGCACTATCGAGACGCAGGTGCTGATGTTGTACTTGTTGGTGAAGCACTCGTCACCTCAGATCCTGCAGCGACCCTCCAATCCTTCCTGGCGGTATAAATGGCTCTTCGCGATGAACTTGGTCCCTACTTCGGTGAATACGGTGGTCGCTTTGTTCCTGAATCGCTCATCGCTGCCTTGGATGAACTCTCTGCTGCCTATGAACTCGCCAAGCTCGACCCTGGTTTTCAGCAGGAATTAGCTGATCTTCACCGCACCTACACCGGTCGGCCATCCATCATTACAGAGGTTCCTCGTTTTGCGGAGCACGCCGGTGGAGCTCGTATCTTCCTCAAGCGTGAAGATCTCAACCACACAGGTAGCCACAAGATCAACAATGTGCTGGGACAGGCTCTCCTCGCTAAGCGTCTGGGCAAGACACGCATCATCGCTGAGACGGGTGCTGGTCAGCACGGTGTTGCCAGCGCCACTGCAGCTGCACTTTTTGGTCTCGAGTGTGTTGTCTACATGGGTGAGGTTGACACTGAACGTCAGGCACTCAATGTCGCTCGCATGCGTCTACTCGGCGCCACAGTCATTCCGGTTACCACCGGTTCTCGCACTCTCAAAGACGCCATCAATGAGGCACTTCGTGACTGGGTCGCCAACGTGGACACCACTCACTACTTGCTGGGTACTGTTGCCGGACCTCACCCGTTCCCTGTCATGGTTCGTGATTTCCACAAGATCATTGGCGAAGAAGCACGTGAACAGATGCTCGAAATCACTGGGCAACTCCCTACTGCCGTAGCTGCATGTGTTGGTGGTGGTTCAAACGCCATCGGTATTTTCCATGCTTTCCTTGATGATCCTTCAGTTGGTCTCTACGGTTTTGAGGCAGCTGGTCGCGGTGTTGACACACCTGAACACGCAGCAACCATCACAAAGGGTCGTCCAGGTGTTCTGCACGGAGCTCGTTCATACATGCTCCAAGATGAAGACGGACAGACCATTGAGTCCCACTCCATCTCTGCCGGTCTGGATTACCCCGGTGTTGGACCTGAACACTCCTGGCTCAACGACATTGGTCGTGCTCACTATCGCCCCATTACTGATGCTGAGGCTATGGATGCCTTGCGACTCCTAGCTCGCACAGAAGGCATCATTCCCGCTATTGAGACCGCTCACGGTCTTGCCGGTGCGCTGCAATTAGGGAAAGAGCTCGGTCCTGACGCGATTATTTTGGTGAATAACTCTGGTCGTGGTGACAAAGACATGGAAACTGCTGCCAAGTACTTCGGCATTCTCGATGGGGGAGCAGCATGAGTTCCAAGGTTGAAGCAGCTATCTCTGCTAAAGGCAAGGTCCTGATCGGTTATCTTCCGGTTGGGTTCCCCACCCTTGAAGACAGTATTGAAGCTGCGGTTGCTCTCGTCGAAAGTGGCGTAGACATCCTCGAGTTGGGTGTTCCCTACTCCGATCCCGTCATGGATGGCCTGGTCATTCAGGAAGCAACTCAGGTTGCTTTGGCAAACGGTTTCAAATTGCCTCAGGCTATTGAAGCTGTGAAGAAGATCACTGCTCGAGTAGATATTCCTGTTCTGTTGATGACGTATTTCAACCCCGTTATTCAATACGGCGTGGATAAGTTTGCCTCTGATCTAGCTGCCGCAGGTGGTGCGGGCCTGATTACACCTGACCTTATTCCAGAGGAAGCAGGGGAGTGGCTCGCTGCTGCGGAAAAGTATGACCTTGACCGCGTCTTCTTGGCAGCTCCGTCCTCCACTGATGAACGTCTTGCTCAGGCAGTACAGAAGAGCCGTGGCTTTGTGTATGCCGTCTCTACGATGGGCATTACTGGTGCTCGTCAAGACGTGGATGTTGCGGCGAAATCTCTGGTTGCACGCCTGCGCTCAGTAGGAGCAACCCACGTCGGTGTCGGCGTGGGCATTTCGAACGGTACTCAGGTGCGAGAAGTTCTTGCCTACGGCGATGGTGCAATTGTGGGTTCTGCTCTCGTCAAGTCACTCAACGATGGCGGTATTGACTCTCTTCGTTCCGTTGCAGAAGAACTCGCCCAGGGTAAGTAACTCTCTGCTCGCTTTCCAAACTAAGCTGACACTGTGCATCTGATTACGAGTATTCCCAGCCCTTCGATTCAATATTTTGATCTAGGACCACTGCGCATCCACATCTATGCGTTGTGCATTCTTCTTGGAATTGGGCTTGCAACCTGGATTACTGACGCGCGGTTGAGTAAACGAGGCGCAGAACGAGGTGTTGTCCTCGACATTATTTTGTGGGCAGTACCACTGGGGATTATTGGTGCTCGTTTCTACCACGTCTTCACGCACCCAGCCGACTACTTCTATGAAGGCGCTGACTTGATGAAGGTCTTCTACATCTGGGAGGGCGGCAACGCAATCTTTGGTTCCCTCCTTGGCGGAGCCGTTGGTGCGTGGATTGGCTGTAAGCAAACGGGGATTCGTTTCTGGTCATTCGCTGACGCTCTGGCACCTGCCATGTTGATTGCACAAGCAACAGGTCGCCTAGGTAACTATTTCAACCACGAACTCTTCGGTCAGCCCACCACGTTGCCCTGGGGCTTAGAAATTGAGTCTACAAACCCTGCATTCCCTGCCGGATTGCCAGAAGGAACCCTGTTCCACCCCATGTTCCTCTATGAAATTCTGTGGAATCTGTTGGGTGCGTTTGTCATTATTGTGCTTGAACGCAAGCTCTACCTGCGCTGGGGTAAGGCCTTTGGTGTCTATCTGATTTGGTACGGAATTGGACGCTCAGTTTTCGAGACGTACCGTCTCGACTCGAGTGAAACCTTCTTCTCTATTCGCACTAATGTGTGGGCAGCACTGCTGGCCATTGTTGTTGGTGTATTGATTATCCTCATCCAGAACCGACGCCACCCGGGTAAAGAGCTCAGTGTCTACGTAGAGGGCGGTCCTACTGTAAAGTTGGACAAGTAAGTTTTTTCACTCGGATCCGGGCAAAGATGCCCCCGTTATAGAACTAACTTTGGCACTTCACCCCGCCACAAGCGGCCCAGAAGTTCACACGAGCGACAAGCTCTCGCGTTTCACTTTTCCAGATGACTTTAGGGCCAACGTCGTCCCTCCCGATTAACGGTTTCGAGAGGAGGGTTCCATGTCGCTAGCGACTCCCCATCAACGCTTTTCCTTGGCACCCGCTGCCCAAGGTCTGTATGACCCCGCCCTAGAGAAAGACGCCTGTGGCCTGGCCATGGTCGCCACTCTGCGAGGTATTCCTGGACACGACATCATTGATGTCGCGCTGAGCTCTCTTCGTAACCTCGAGCACCGGGGTGCTGTTGGTTCTGACGCAGGTACTGGCGATGGGGCCGGTATTTTGACCCAGATTCCTGATGCGTTCTTGCGTGAAGTTGTTGACTTCGACCTCCCAGCTGCAGGTAGTTATGCAGTGGGTAATGCTTTCCTTCCTTTGAAGGACTCCGAACGAGCAGCTATTCAGGCTCGCTTTGCTGAAATTGCAGACAGCGAAGGCCTCAAGGTGTTGGGTTGGCGTGTTGTCCCAACTGCACCAGACAACCTCGGAAAGCTCGCACGCGAAGCGATGCCTGCCATTGAACAGGCTTTCGTCACATCTTCTTCAGGAGATCTTTCCGGCATTGAACTGGACCGCCTGATTTACCGACTGCGTAAGCGTGTAGAGCGCGAATGTGAAATCTATTTCGCATCCTTGTCCTCACGCACCCTTGTCTACAAGGGCATGGTTACCACCCTGCAGCTGGAGCCTTTCTATCCAGATCTCAGTGATGCGCGTTTTGCATCCACTCTCGCTCTGGTGCACTCGCGTTATTCCACGAACACATTCCCCTCGTGGCCGCTGGCACACCCCTTCCGTTTCATCTGCCACAACGGTGAGATTAACACTGTTCAGGGAAACCGTAACTGGATGCGTGCACGTCAGTCGCAGCTGGAGTCTGAGCTTCTCGGCGACATGAAGGATCTTCTTCCCATTTGCACCCCTGGCGCTTCGGACAGTGCGTCTTTCGACGAAGTTGTAGAACTTCTTACTCTTGCTGGCCGTCCACTTCCTCACGCCATCATGATGATGGTTCCTGAGGCATGGGAAAACCAGCCCGACATGGATCCCACTCGTCGTGCGTTCTATGAGTATCACTCCTCCTTGATGGAGCCTTGGGATGGCCCCGCTGCTATCTGCTTTACTGACGGTTCTCTTGTCGGTGCAACTCTGGACCGTAACGGTCTGCGCCCTGGTCGTTACCTCGTTACCGATGATGGCCTCATCGTCGTAGGTTCAGAGATCGGCGTCTATGACGTTGACCCCGCAAAGGTAGTCCAAAAGGGTCGTTTGCAGCCAGGCAAAATGTTGTTGGTTGACACCGTTGCTGGTCGCATCATTTCTGATGATGAAATCAAGAGCGAGCTTGCCGCTTCTGGTCCGTGGCAGGAATGGATTGACCAATCGCGTATTGACCTAGAGGAACTCCCTGAGCGTGAGCACATTGCGCACACTCGTAGTTCAGTCATTCGTCGTCAGCGCACCTTTGGCTACACCGAAGAAGAACTCCGCATCATGCTTGCTCCTATGGCAAAAACCGGTGCAGAACCTCTTGGTGCTATGGGAACAGATACTCCTATTGCTGTTATTTCTTCACGCCCACGTTTGCTTTTCGATTACTTTGTTCAGCAGTTTGCTCAGGTAACAAACCCGCCACTGGACTCCATTCGTGAAGAAGTAGTGACCAGCCTGAAGTTGGGTCTGGGGCCCGAGCGAAACCTGCTTGCTGCCGGTCCCGAGCACACCGAACAGGTAGTACTTGATTTCCCTGTGATCGATAACGATCAGCTGGCAAAGGTTCTCCACATTCGTGGCAAGAGCGGTGCTCGTGAAGGAATCAAGCTCAAGGGACTCTACAAAGTCAACAAGGGTCCTCGCGCCATGGAAAAGCGCCTGGCGCAGCTCTGTGAAGAAGTAGATGAAGCAATTGCTCAGGGCATCAAGTTCATCGTGCTTTCTGACCGTGACTCGAACTCCGATATGGCGCCGATTCCATCCTTGATGATGGTTTCGACGGTTCACCACCACCTCATTCGTACGGAAAACCGCACCAAGGTCGGCATTGTTGTTGAAGCTGGTGACGTTCGTGAAGTTCACCACGTCGCTGTATTACTGGGTTATGGTGCTTCTGCAGTCAACCCTTACCTCGCGATGGAAACCTGCGAGCAGTTGGTCCGTGATGAGTTCATCACGGGTGTGACAACCGAGAAGGCAACCAAGAACGTCATCAAGGCACTCGGTAAGGGTGTTCTTAAAGTGATGTCGAAAATGGGTATTTCTACCGTCTCGTCCTACACCGGCGCGCAAACCTTCGAAGCAGTTGGTCTCTCTCAGGAGTTTGTAGACCAGTACTTCACGGGAACCAACAGCAAGCTTGGGGGAGTAGGCATTGATGTTATTGCTGCCGAAAACCTTGCCCGCCATGCTTCTGCCTATCCTTCCGATGGGGCTCCACTGACAACTGAGCGTTTGACCACTGGTGGTGAGTTCCAGTGGCGTCGCGATGGTGCACCGCACTTGTTCAACCCTGAAACAGTTTTCAAGCTTCAGCACTCCACCCGTGAACGTCGTTTCGACACATTCCGCGAGTACACCAAGCTGGTCGACGATCAGACTCGTGAACTGATGACCCTTCGTGGTCTTTTCACCCTAGAAACAGGCAAGCGTAACCCTGTGCCACTCGATGAAGTTGAATCTGTTGAGTCAATCGTGAAGCGCTTCTCAACTGGTGCCATGAGCTATGGCTCGATTTCACCTGAGGCTCACGAGACACTCGCGATTGCGATGAACTCTATTGGCGCCAAGAGCAACACTGGTGAGGGTGGTGAAGACGTTGCCCGTCTTCTTGACCCCACTCGTCGTTCTGCCATCAAGCAGGTTGCTTCTGGTCGTTTCGGTGTCACCAGCATGTATCTCACTCACGCTGATGACATCCAGATCAAGATGGCTCAGGGCGCGAAGCCTGGTGAAGGTGGTCAGCTCCCTAACAACAAGGTTTACCCCTGGATTGCGCGCACACGTCACGCAACCGCTGGCGTTGGTCTGATTTCTCCACCCCCACACCACGACATCTACTCCATTGAAGACCTCAAGCAACTGATCTTCGATGTGAAGCGCGCGAACCCCGCTGCTCGTGTGCACGTGAAGCTCGTGAGCCAGTCAGGTATTGGTGCTGTTGCTGCAGGTGTATCTAAGGCACTTGCTGACGTCATTCTCATTTCAGGTCACGACGGTGGAACTGGCGCAAGCCCGCTGAACTCGCTCAAGCACGCTGGAACGCCGTGGGAGCTGGGTCTTGCTGAAGCGCAGCAGACTCTCATGCTCAACGGTATGCGTGACCGCGTTTCCGTTCAGGTAGATGGTCAGCTCAAGACCGGCCGTGACGTTATCGTTGCTGCTCTCCTGGGTGCTGAAGAGTTTGGTTTCGCAACTGCTCCACTTGTGGTCTCTGGATGCATCATGATGCGCGTGTGCCACCTCGACACCTGCCCTGTTGGTGTTGCAACACAGAACCCTGAGCTCCGTGCACGCTTCACAGGCAAGCCTGAGTTCGTGGTCAACTTCTTTGAGTTCATCGCTCAGGAAGTTCGTGAATACCTTGCAGAGCTGGGCTATCGCAGCCTTGACGAAATCATTGGTCGTAACGATCTCTTGAACGTCAATGACGCAGTCGAACACTGGAAGTCTGAAGGTCTAGACCTCGAGCCCATCCTGGTTGGACCTAAGTTCCTTGCAGATGAACCTCGTATCCGTGCACGTGCACAGGACCACGAACTCGAAGAACACTTCGACAACGAGCTCATTAACCTCTCTCGTGCAGCATTGACTAAGGGCGAGCCGGTCTCGATCGAGCTTCCTATCCGCAACACCGAACGTGCTGTGGGAACCATGCTTGGCCACGAATTGACTAAGAAGTTTGGTCAGGACGCCTTGCCACACGGAACCATCGACATCACCCTGACCGGAACAGCTGGTCAGTCCTTCGGTGCCTTCGTTCCTGCAGGTATCACCCTGCGCTTGGTTGGAGACTCGAACGACTACGTAGGTAAGGGGCTTTCTGGCGGATCTATCGTCGTGAAGCCGTCACCATCGTCGAGCTTTGCTCCTGAAGAGAACGTCATTGCTGGAAACGTTATTGGTTATGGCGCAACAAGCGGTTCTATCTTCATCAGCGGTCTTGTTGGTGAACGCTTCCTGGTGCGAAATTCTGGTGCGACCGCTGTTGCCGAAGGTGTGGGAGACCACGCCCTCGAATATATGACCGGCGGTTTGGCTGTCATTCTCGGCTCCACTGGCCGCAACCTCGGTGCAGGTATGTCTGGCGGTATTGCCTACGTACATTCTCTAGACCCCAACAAGGTCAACGCTGATTCACTTGGTTCTGGTGAACTCCGTTTGGAGAAGCTGGGAAGCGCTGATGCAGAAATCCTCAAGGACATTCTTGAATCTCATCTAGCTGAGACAGGTTCACCTCGAGCTGCTGCACTTCTTGCCAACTTTGAGAAGTCTGTTGACGACTTCACCAAGGTAGTTCCTCGTGATTACGCTGCAGTGTTAGAAGTTCGTCAGGATGCAGAGAATGCAGGTATTGACCCCGACGGGGATGCAACCTGGAAGAAGATCATGGAGGTGACTGGTGGCTGATCCCAAAGGTTTCTTGAACACACGCCAGCGTGAAGTTCCTGCCCGTCGCCCTGTTCCCATTCGCCTCATGGACTGGAAAGAAGTCTATGAAGCAGGCGACCGCGAGACGCTGGTGCGTCAGGCTGGTCGTTGCATGGATTGTGGAATTCCTTTCTGTCACCAGGGCTGCCCATTGGGCAACCTCATTCCTGAATGGAATGACCTCACCTGGCGCGGGGATGACAAGGACGCGATTGATCGCCTTCACGCAACCAACAACTTCCCTGAGTTCACGGGTCGTCTGTGTCCTGCACCCTGTGAATCTTCCTGTGTGTTGAGCATCAACCAGCCAGCTGTGACCATCAAGCAGGTTGAAGTATCCATCATTGATAAGGCTTTCGATGAAGGATGGGTTACCCCTCTCATTCCAGAACGACTCTCCGGTAAAACTGTTGCTGTCGTTGGTTCAGGCCCTGCAGGACTTGCTGCTGCGCAGCAGCTCACTCGTGCAGGTCACACAGTGGCTGTGTATGAGCGTGACGAAAAGATCGGTGGTCTTCTTCGTTACGGTATTCCTGACTTCAAGATGGAAAAAATCCACATCGATCGTCGTCTAGAGCAGATGGAAGCTGAAGGAACACGATTCCGCCCCGGTGTCAACATCGGCACAGACATTTCGTGGGAAGACCTGCGCAAGCGTTATGACGCAGTGGTTGTCGCAACGGGCGCCATGGTTCCTCGTGATCTTCCCATCCCGGGTCGTGACCTCAACGGTGTTCACTTCGCTATGGATTATCTTGCACAATCCAACCGTGCAGTTGATGGTCAGGATGTTCCCAACCAGATTCACGCACAGGGAAAGCACGTTGTAATTCTGGGTGGTGGTGACACTGGTGCAGACTGCATCGGAACTGCTCACCGTCACCAGGCAGCATCAGTTACCAACTTGGCCATTGGTAAGCAGCCTCCTGCGGAGCGCCCAGATTCTCAGCCGTGGCCAACATTCCCCAACCTGTTTGAAGTCGCTAGCGCGCACGAAGAGGGTGGTACTCGTGAGTACCTCGTCTCAACCGTTGAGTTCTTAGGCGATAAGGACGGAAATGTTCGCGCCGTTCGCGTCGCCGAGACAGAATTCGTCGACGGTGCTCGCGTTCCCAAGGCGGGTACCGAACGAGAAATCCCCGCAGATCTCGTTTTGCTCGCACTGGGCTTTACTGGTCCAGAGGGCGACATCGCTCATTCTGAACTCGGCGTGAGCCTCACCCAGCGTGGAAACCTCAATCGCGATGCACAGTATGCAACTGCAGAACCGGGTGTTTTTGTTGCAGGTGATGCAGGGCGTGGACAATCACTGATTGTCTGGGCTATTGCCGAGGGTCGCGCAGCTGCAGCAGCAGTTGACCGCTACCTTGAAGGTGAGACGTTACTTCCTGCTCCTGTAGCACCCACAGACCGCGGCTTCGCGGTTTAGTACGATAAAACAGTCGCAATTCCCTCCTGCGACCTGGCACCACTGAAACGAAAGAGACATTTCATGAGACGCGCCAAAATCGTTGCGACCCTTGGTCCAGCAACTTCTAGCTATGAAAGCCTGAAGTCAATCATCGAAGCTGGTGTTGACGTGGCTCGTATGAACCTTTCACACGGTTCCTACGATGTTCACGAAGAGGTTTACCGCAACGTTCGCAAGGCTGCTGAAGATCTAGGCAAGCCTGTTGCCGTACTCGTTGACCTACAAGGCCCCAAGATTCGTCTCGGCAAGTTTGAAGGCGGTCCCTACGACCTCGCCGAAGGCGACATCTTCAAGATCACCATTGAAGACATCGTTGGTAACAAGGAGATCAGCTCCACTACATTCAAGGGTCTTCCTCAGGACGTCAAGCCTGGAGATCCTCTCCTGATTGATGACGGTAAGGTCACTCTCCGTGTTCTCGAAACTGACGGAACTGTTGTCACCACCGTTGTTGAGGTTCCTGGACCCGTATCTAACAACAAGGGCATCAACCTTCCTGGTGTTGCTGTGAACGTTCCTGCCCTCTCCGACAAGGACGAAGCAGACCTGCGTTGGGGCCTTCGCTTGGGCGCGGACTTCATTGCATTGAGCTTTGTTCGTGATGCTGCTGACATCAAGCGAGTCCACGAAATCATGGATGAAGAAGGCGTTCGTCTTCCCGTTATTGCCAAGGTTGAAAAGCCACAGGCTGTCGACAACTTGGAAGAAATCGTTGACGCTTTTGATGCCATCATGGTTGCTCGTGGTGACCTTGGTGTTGAGCTTCCTCTCGAGGCAGTTCCTATTGTCCAGAAGCGTGCCGTAGAACTCGCTCGTCGTTGGGCAAAGCCTGTCATTGTGGCAACTCAGGTTCTCGAATCCATGATCTCAAGCCCTCGTCCCACTCGTGCAGAGGCATCTGACTGTGCCAACGCTGTTCTGGATGGAACGGACGCTGTCATGCTCTCGGGTGAAACCAGTGTCGGTGAATTCCCCACGATTACCGTTGCAACTATGGCTCGCATCATCGAGTCCACTGAAGACCACGGTATTGAGCGAATTCCTGAGCTCGGCACCAAGCCTCGTACCCAGGGTGGCGCAATTACCTTGGCTGCTAAGGAAGTTGCCGAGTTCGTTGATGCAAAATACCTCTGTGTGTTCACCGAATCCGGCGACTCTGCTCGCCGTATGGCTCGCTTGCGTTCAGACATCCCCATGATTGTTCTGACCCCACACGAGCACATTCGTCGCCGTATGGCACTGACCTGGGGCGTCAAGTCTTACTTGGTTGATGCAGTAACTCACACTGATCAGATGTTCGGTCAGGTAGATGACCTACTTCTCGGTGAAGGATTGGCAGAAGCCGGCGACAAGGTCGTCGTTATTGCTGGTTCCCCTCCCGGAATCGCAGGTTCTACCAACGACCTTCGTGTTCACAAGGTGGGAGATGCACGCAACGCTGCAGCTCCCGCCTACGAGAACCTCTAGGCTCACACAAAGAAAAGCCCCTCACATGAGGGGCTTTTCTTATTGGTGCCGAATGTGGGACTTGAACCCACACGTCCGAAGACAAAGCATTTTGAGTGCTCCGCGTCTGCCATTCCGCCAATTCGGCTGATATATCTTCAAGAATATCCTAGGCTGGAGGCATGGCCGACCAAGAGATCCAAACACCCACCAAACGTCGTGTTGTTGTTGCAGAAGATGAGTCCCTTATCCGCATGGATATCGTTGAAACTCTTCGCGACAACGGTTTTGATGTTGTGGGGGAGGCTGGCGATGGTGAAGCAGCCGTTGCTTTGGCAAAAGAACTTCGCCCTGATCTCGTAGTGATGGACGTGAAGATGCCCAAGCTTGATGGCATTTCTGCTGCAGATCAGCTCAACAAAGAGCACATCGCACCCGTTGTTCTCTTGACTGCGTTCAGTCAGAAAGAACTCGTCGAGCGCGCCACAGAGGCAGGTGCACTGGCCTATGTTGTGAAGCCTTTCACTCCCAATGACTTACTTCCTGCTGTTGAGATCGCACTTTCTCGTTGGGCGCAGATTGTTGCTTTGGAAAATGAGGTTGCAGACCTCTCTGAGCGTTTCGAGACTCGCAAGATTGTCGACATTGCTAAGGGCATTCTCAACGAAAAGATGGGTCTGACGGAACCAGAAGCTTTCCGTTGGATTCAAAAGGCATCGATGGATCGCCGACTGACCATGAAAGATGTTGCTGTCACGATTGTGGACCAGCTGGGTTCAGACAAAAAGGAAAAGAAGTAACCTACTTCTTTCTGTCCTTGATGAAGTTCGTCAAACGAATGGTTGACAGTCGTCGACCATTCTCATCTGTGCAGACGATTTCGTGAGTGGTGAGGGTGCGTCCTAGGTGAAGAGCCTTACAGGTTGCTGTCACAAAACCTTCTGAAATACTGCCGGTGTGTGTGGCGCTGACTTCGATACCGACAGCAACACGGCCTTCACCAGCAAACATGTTTGCAGCAATAGACCCGAGTCCTTCAGCAATGACGACATACGCACCGCCGTGCAAGATTCCTACTGACTGGGTGTTGCCTTCGACGGGCATTGTGGCAACAGCGTATTCAGGGGAGAGCTCGTGGAGTTGAATGCCCATCTTGTCCCACAGGGGTCCGGCAGAAAATCCGCGGAACTGCTCAAGATCCAGTACAGGTGGGCGAACATATTCAGAAGACATTGAAGATTCCTCGTGAGCTAGGTCTTACGTGCTGTGTAGGCTTGGCACGTGTCGAATAACGCCCAGCCTACCCTTATGGTCATTGATGGGCATTCGCTCGCTTTCCGGGCGTTTTATGCTCTTCCGGTAGACAGTTTCCGAACTGCTGATGGCCAGCACACCAACGCCATTCATGGCTTTATCTCCATGATGTTGAACCTGTTGGCAAAGGAAAAGCCCACTCACTTGGCAGTGGCTTTCGATATCTCTCGCTATTCGTTTCGCACCCGGGAGTACCCCGAGTACAAAGGGACTCGTGGAGAAACTCCGCCTGAGTTCATTGGTCAAGTACCTCTCCTTCAAGATGCACTTCACGCAATGGGTATCACGACCATCACTAAAGAAGATTTTGAGGCGGATGACATTCTCGCCACGCTTGCTGCTCAAGGCTCTGCTCAAGATTTCAAAGTCTTAGTTGTTTCAGGTGACCGGGACACTATCCAACTCATCGATGACAATGTCACGTTGCTGTATCCGTCCAAACAAGGTGTTTCGGAACTCACGCGTTATGACGCAGCCAAAGTGTTTGAACGCTATGGCATTCAACCTCATCAGTACCCAGAGATTGCTGCCTTGGTCGGTGAAACCAGCGACAACTTGCCTGGTATTCCGAAGGTGGGTGAGAAGACCGCTGTTAAGTGGATCAACGAATATGGATCCCTCGAAGAAATCCTTCGTCGAGCCGATGAAATCGGTGGCAAAGTTGGCGAAAGTCTCCGAGAGTTCAAAGAAAACGCAATCAGGAACCGCCGACTCAATCGACTGATTCCAGACGTTGATCTTCCCGTTGGACCTGCAGATTTAGAGCGACTTCCTTTTGATTCTGAGTCAGTTAAAGAAGTCTTCGGTCGTCTCGAGTTCAAATCTTTGTTGACACGAGTGCTTGCACTCAATGGTGAGCAGGATTCGACTTCGACCGCGACAAAACCATCACCATCAGTAGCTCCTGTGGTTGATGAAGTGCGTTCGGAGCCTGTGGCAGCTGCCCAGGCTCCGCGTTCTCAGCAACTTCTCGATGAGGAGCTCGCAGCGTGGCTCCACAGAGCATCTGAGACCTCTCCACAGGGTGTTGCGGTTGAGCTTGAGGTTTATGCCACGGGTATCGCAGTTGTGGGCTTAGCGACAGAAACTGAAACGGTCTCCATTCCGTGGTCACCTGTGCAAGCCGATATGAAGCCTTTGATTGAATGGTTTGCCGGTCCCACTCCCAAGATCTTCCACGGTGCTAAAGAACAGATCAAGGCACTGTTATCGCTAGGTATTCCACTGGAGAACCTCGGTTTTGATACTGAGATAGCCGATTGGGTATTGCGACCCGATTCCTCCAAGCGAGAGCTTGCTGATCTTGTCAAGCTTTACCTCAATGAAGTACTTCCCACCCCCGACCCCAACCAGCTCGTTCCTGATGATTCGGAACTTGATGCCGGTGGACGTGCATGGTTTGTGAACCGTATCGATTCTGCAATCCGTGACCGCATGGAAGCAGCAACTCTTGCCCTCTTCCTTGAGATTGAGATTCCTTCGTTGACCACACTCGCTGCCATGGAAATGCGTGGCGTCACGGTAAATAAAGACAAACTTCAAGCACTCTCTGACGAGCTCGGAATCCGAGCAGAAACAGCAAAGAACGAAGCATTTGCCGTCATTGGACGAGAAGTGAACCTCGCCTCACCCAAGCAGCTTCAAGAAGTGTTGTTTGACCAGCTCGGTATGCCGAAAACCCGTGCAACGAAAACCGGTTACACCACAGATGCAACTGCTTTGGCGGATCTCCAAGCAACGAATCCGCATCCGTTCTTAGGTCTGTTACTTGAACACCGTGATGTGACCAAGCTCAAGCAAATTGTGGAGACGCTGATTTTGGCTATTGGGCCAGACGGCAGAATCCACACCACCTATGGCCAAACAGGAACAAGCACAGGCCGCTTATCTTCTGCGAACCCGAATTTGCAAAACATTCCCATTCGAACTGCGGATGGTCGTCGAATCCGCGAGGCTTTTGAAGTCGGAGAAGGCTTCGACGCTCTGTTTACAGCTGACTATTCACAAATTGAAATGCGCATCATGGCGCACTTCTCAGAGGATGAAGGCCTGATTGAAGCCTTTATCTCCGGTGAAGATCTCCACAAGTTTGTGGGTGCACGTGTCTTTGGTGTGGAACCTGGCGAAGTAACAGGAGAAATGCGCAGTCAAGTCAAAGCAATGAGCTACGGCCTCGCTTATGGTTTGAGTGCTTTTGGTCTTGCGCGTCAGCTTGGCATCGATAATTCGGCAGCTAAGAAGCTTATGGCAGACTATTTCCAGCGTTTTGGGGGAGTGCGCGACTATCTGCGCAACGTCGTTGAACAGGCCCGAGCACAGGGATATACCGAAACACTCTTCGGTCGCAGGAGGCCATTCCCTGATTTGGCAAGCCCCAACCGTGTTTTCCGAGACAACGCAGAACGTGCTGCTCTGAACGCACCAATGCAGGGAACAGCAGCAGACATCATGAAGATCGCCATGATCGGTATTGAGCAGGACCTCGTTGCACTTGGGCTGAAGTCTCAATTGTTGCTTCAAGTACATGACGAATTGGTTCTCGAAGTTATTGAATCCGAACGTGAACAGGTCGAGAAGATTGTGACCGACAGAATGTCTCATGCTGCGAAGCTGAGGGTTCCTCTCGACGTGCAAATTGGTGTCGGAGCTAATTGGAATGAAGCTGCCCACTAGTCCGATATCCGCGAGTTTGCGCGGAAGTCTGCTGTGAAGTAATCTGAGAGATGCACATTTGTGCGTTCTATCCGTCTGCCCGAAAGACAATTCAACAGTTCGCTGTGTCTGAAGGCCTGAAGTAAGTAAATACTGGAGCACGTTTTACATGACGCTTGTAGCAAAGAAGGCAGCCGCTCAGGTTGCAATCAACGACATCGGTTCTGCTGAGGACTTCCTCGCCGCTGTCGAAAAGACCCTCAAGTTTTTCAACGATGGTGACCTCATTGAAGGCACCGTTGTCAAGGTAGATCGCGACGAGGTTCTCCTTGACGTTGGCTACAAGACCGAAGGTGTTATCCCTTCTCGTGAACTTTCCATCAAGCACGACATTGACCCCTCTGAGGTAGTCAAGGTTGGCGACACCGTTGAGGCACTCGTTCTTCAGAAGGAAGATAAAGAAGGTCGCCTCATCCTCTCCAAGAAGCGCGCACAGTACGAGCGTGCATGGGGCGATGTTGAAAAGATCAAGGACGCAGACGGCATCGTTACCGGTTCGGTTATCGAAGTTGTTAAGGGTGGTCTGATCGTAGACATCGGTCTGCGTGGATTCCTTCCTGCATCTCTCATCGAGCTTCGTCGCGTTCGCGACCTCACTCCTTACCTCGGCCAGGACATCGAAGCCAAGATCCTCGAGCTGGACAAGAACCGTAACAACGTTGTTCTTTCTCGCCGTGCACTTCTTGAGCAGACTCAGTCCGAGAGCCGCAGCACCTTCCTGGTTAACCTCCAGAAGGGTCAGATCCGTAAGGGTGTCGTTTCTTCGATCGTCAACTTCGGTGCATTCGTTGACCTCGGTGGCGTAGACGGTCTCGTCCACGTATCTGAGCTCTCCTGGAAGCACATCGAGCACGCTTCTGAGGTTGTTGAAGTTGGCCAGGAAGTTACCGTCGAAATCCTCGAGGTTGACATGGACCGCGAGCGTGTATCGCTCTCGCTCAAGGCAACTCAGGAAGACCCATGGCAGGTATTTGCCCGTACCCACGCAATCGGTCAGGTTGCTCCCGGTAAGGTCACCAAGCTTGTTCCATTCGGTGCATTCGTTCGCGTTGCAGACGGCATCGAAGGTCTCGTCCACATCTCTGAGCTCTCCGGCAAGCACGTTGAACTCGCAGAGCAGGTTGTTTCTGTTGGTGACGACGTATTCGTCAAGGTCATCGACATCGACCTCGAGCGTCGCCGCATCTCTCTCAGCCTCAAGCAGGCTAACGAGGGTGTTGACCCCGAAGGTACCGAGTTTGACCCAGCTCTCTACGGCATGCTCACCGAGTATGACGAGAGCGGCAACTACAAGTACCCAGAGGGCTTCGACCCAGAGACCAACGAATGGCGTGAAGGTTTCGACACCGCACGCGAGAAGTGGGAACTGGACTACGCAGCAGCTCAGGCTCGTTGGGAACAGCACAAGATCCAGGTCAAGGCAGCTAACGAAGCCGAAGCCAACATTCCTGATGCTCCAGCAGCTGCAGCTTCTGAAAGCACCTCATTCTCTAGCGAGGCAGCATCTGCTGGTACCCTCGCAGACGACGAGTCGCTTGCAGCTCTTCGCGAGAAGCTTGCTGGCAACTAGTCTGCAGAGTTATTTGATGGGTGGGTCCTTCGGGGCCCACCCATTAATCGTTAAGCTGGGCATATGAAACTGATTGGTCTCACAGGAGGTATTGGCTCAGGCAAATCTACGATTGCTAGGCGTTTAGCCAATCATGGTGCCGTCATCATTGATGCTGACCAAGTAGCACGTGACGTTGTAGAGCCAGGACAACCGGCACTAGAGGCAATCTTTGACGCTCTTGGTCATGATCTGCGTCAGCCAGATGGTTCTCTCAATCGAAGTGCCTTGGGCTCCATCGTGTTTACAGACAAGAGCAAACTTGAAGTGCTGAACTCGATCGTTCATCCTGCGGTAAAAGCACGCACTCTGTCGTTGTTTGCTCAGGCGCCAGAAGGTTCTGTTGTTGTCTATGACGTTCCCCTGTTGGTCGAAGCGTCAGTGGATTACCCCTTTGAGGAAATTATCGTTGCTAGTGCTCCTGAAAGCGTTCGAATCGAACGGCTGATGGAGCACCGAGGTATGACTGAGGCGGAAGCTGCTTCACGAATTGAGTCTCAGGCACCTGAAGAAGACCGACTCAAAATTGCTAACCATGTCATCGATACGAGCGGTGACATTTCCCATACTTACGCTCAGGTTGACGCTCTCTGGACTCAGCTTAAAAACGTAGACTAGGGGAGTGGACCCACGACGATCTGAGAAGCCTTTCAAGGTCGTTAGCGAGTATTCACCCAGTGGTGATCAACCCACTGCTATTGCTGAATTAGCAGGCCGGATCAACGCAGGTGAGACCGATGTTGTCCTCCTAGGTGCTACAGGTACTGGTAAATCTGCAACAACGGCATGGCTTGTTGAAGCAGTTCAGAGACCAACCCTGATCCTTGCGCACAACAAGACGCTGGCGGCTCAGCTCGCGACCGAATTCCGCGAGCTGCTTCCCAATAATGCTGTTGAGTATTTCGTCTCCTACTACGACTACTACCAGCCTGAAGCGTATGTCCCTCAGACCGATACCTTCATCGAGAAGGACAGCTCCATCAACGCAGAAGTTGAACGTCTCAGGCACTCCACTACGAACTCTCTCCTGACCAGGCGTGATGTTGTAGTTGTTTCCACTGTGTCGTGTATCTATGGTCTGGGTGCTCCGCAAGAGTACTTAGAGGCCATGATTACGCTGTCCGTGGGGGAGAGGATTCCCCGAGAAGCCATTCTTCGTCAATTCGTCTCAATGCAGTATTCACGCAATGACATTGACTTCTCCCGAGGAAACTTCAGAGTTCGCGGAGACACCATAGAAATCATCCCAATGTATGAAGAGCTTGCTGTTCGCATTGAGATGTTCGGTGATGAAATTGAAGCGCTTTATAGCCTCCACCCACTCACAGGTGATGTTGTCGAAAAGCTCGATATGGTTTCCGTCTTCCCAGCTTCGCATTACGTAGCCAGTGAAGAAATTATGAAAAAAGCCATTTTCACGATCCGTGAAGAAATGGAAGAACGTGTTGCGGAATTTGAGAAGCAAGGGAAGCTTCTTGAAGCTCAACGCCTGCGCATGCGCACCACCTTTGACCTGGAGATGATGCAACAGATCGGCTTCTGTTCAGGTATTGAGAATTATTCACGTCACATTGATGTGCGCGAGCCCGGCGAAGCTCCACAGTGTCTCTTGGACTACTTCCCGGATGACTTCCTCTGTGTCATTGACGAATCTCACGTGACGGTTCCACAAATAGGTGCCATGCACGAAGGCGACGCTTCTCGTAAGCGAACACTCGTCGAACACGGTTTCCGTCTTCCATCTGCAATGGATAACAGACCCCTCCGTTTCGATGAATTCAAAGAACGTGTTGGTCAAACCGTCTATCTTTCGGCCACCCCCGGTAAGTACGAAATGGGTATCGCCGACGGCGTTGTTGAACAAATCATTCGTCCTACCGGTCTCGTAGATCCTCAGATTGTGATCAAGCCTTCTAAGGGCCAAATCGATGACTTGCTCGAGCAAATTCGGGTTCGCGCCGCACAGGACGAACGTGTACTCGTCACGACGCTGACGAAGAAAATGGCAGAAGAGCTAACGGACTTCCTGACAGAAGCTGGAGTGCGTGTCAGGTACCTTCACTCTGACGTTGACACCCTGCGACGCGTTGAGCTTCTTACCGAGCTGAGACAGGGCGTGTATGACGTTCTTGTTGGAATCAATCTACTTCGAGAGGGTCTTGACCTCCCTGAAGTCTCGCTTGTGGCCATCTTGGATGCAGACAAAGAGGGCTTCTTACGTTCAGCAACGTCCTTGATCCAGACCATAGGTCGCGCTGCCCGTAACGTCTCGGGTGAAGTCCATATGTACGCAGACGTGGTTACGAAATCAATGGCCCAAGCTATTGATGAAACCACGCGACGTAGAGAAAAACAGATTGCATACAACGTCCAGAACGGCATCGATCCTCAACCCTTACGCAAGAAGATCGCAGACATCACTGCCATGCTCCAACGTGAAGAGGCTGATACGGCTGAACTTCTTGCGGATAAGGGAAACAAGAAGACCAAATCAGGTGCTTCTAGACCGAGTACCTCAACCTTGCTTACCCCTCGCATTGGTGCTGCTGGAGCGACAGAACTTGAAAACATTATCGGTGATCTGAACGAACAAATGCTTGTTGCAGCAGCAGAATTGAAGTTCGAACTTGCCGCACGATTACGTGATGAATTATCTGAACTGAAACGCGAACTCCGCATTATGAAAGAAGCAGGACATGCCTAAGCCACACAACACGCACTCTCATCTGAGTGTCAAGGGTGCTCGCGTTCACAACCTTCAAAACGTTGACCTCGAGATCCCACGTGACTCACTTGTTGTCTTTACCGGTCTGTCTGGTTCTGGAAAGTCATCTCTTGCCTTCGACACCATCTTTGCTGAAGGTCAACGTCGTTACGTTGAGTCTCTTTCTGCGTATGCTCGTCAGTTCTTGGGCCAGGTCGATCGTCCCGATGTCGATTTCATTGAGGGCCTCTCACCTGCAGTGTCGATTGATCAGAAGTCCACGAACCGTAACCCTCGTTCAACAGTGGGAACGATTACCGAGATCTACGACTACATGCGTTTGCTCTGGGCGCGTATTGGTATTCCGCACTGTCCTGAGTGTGGCGAAGTCATTCAATCGCAGACGGTTCAGCAAATTGCTGATCAACTGATGGATCTGCCGGAAGGCACCCGTTACCAGGTCGTAGCTCCCGTTGTTTCGCAGAAAAAGGGAGAATTCGTTGACCTCTTCACCGAACTCACTGCCTCTGGATACTCACGCGTCATTGTTGACGGTGACGTTATTCAACTTGCAGATGCACCTGCTCTCAAAAAGAGCTTCAAGCACGATATTTCAGTTGTTATCGATCGCCTTGTCGCTGGTCCTGAGCTCCTTTCTCGTCTGACTGACTCTCTAGAAACTGCCCTCAAACTCACCAATGGCACCGTAGATATCAACTACGTTGACCAAGAGGGGGAGAGTGCATGGCAGTCCTTTAGTGAGAAGCTCTCGTGTCCCAATGCGCACCCCATTCAATTAGCTGAAATTGAACCGCGCACCTTCTCTTTCAATTCGCCGTTTGGTGCATGTCCTGTGTGTTCTGGTCTCGGCACCAAAATGTCAGTCGATGAAGAATTATTGATGGGGGACCCGTCACTCTCCATCAATGACGGTGTGATCATTCCTTGGGCAACACAGGGTAAGGGCTTATTCCAGTACTACGAGAAGCTACTTCTTGGTCTTGCAGCAGATTTAGATTTCTCTCTCGATACACCGTGGGAAGAGCTCGACGAAGAAGTTCGTGAAGCTGTGATGAACGGAAACAACTTCAATGTTCGTGTGAAGTGGAAGAACCGTTACGGCCGAGAGGTTCAATACAGTTCAGGCTTCGAGGGTGTTGTTCCTTACATTGAACGCCAGTATCTTCAAGCAGACACCGATGTTCAGCGTGCTCGATGGGCTGAATACCTCCGTGAAGTTCCCTGCGTGGAGTGCTCAGGACAGCGTTTGAAGCCCGAAGTTTTGGCCGTCAAGATCAATGGTTTGTCCATTGCTGACTTGGCCGAGTTGCCGCTATCAGATGCCAGAAGCTTTATGGACAATCTCACGCTGACAGACAGAGATGCCATGATTGCAGCCCAGGTCTTGCGTGAGATTCGTGCACGTTTGAACTTCCTGATTGAGGTTGGCTTAACCTATCTCAATCTTTCCCGAGCAGCAGGATCCCTGTCTGGTGGTGAAGCACAACGTATTCGACTCGCAACCCAGATTGGTTCGGGATTGACAGGCGTTCTCTACGTCCTCGATGAACCCTCTATTGGCCTTCACCAGCGAGACAACCGCCGCCTCATAGATACCCTCATCAAACTCCGAGATCTAGGTAACACCTTGATCGTGGTGGAACACGATGAGGACACCATTCACACGGCCGACTGGATTGTGGACATTGGACCAGGTGCTGGCGTGAACGGTGGCCAGGTCGTCCACTCTGGTGATTATGAGTCTCTGCTCAAGAACACTGCATCAATTACCTCCGATTATGTCTCTGGTCGCACCAAGATCGAGATTCCCAAGAAGCGACGACCAATTGACAAGAACAGAGAAATTACTGTGGTTGGCGCAGAGGCCAATAACCTCAAGAAGGTCACTGCGACCTTCCCTCTGGGAACTCTCACCGCGGTAACAGGTGTTTCTGGATCAGGTAAGTCCTCTTTGGTCAACGACATTCTCTACAAGGTTCTTGCTAACAAGCTCAATGGTGCTCGAACTGTTGCAGGCAAGCACGTGCGAGTTACGGGTCTTGAACACCTGGACAAGGTCATTCACGTCGACCAGAACCCCATTGGTCGTACTCCTCGATCCAATCCGGCAACCTACACAGGTGTCTTTGACAAGATTCGTACTCTGTTCTCAGAAACCACTGAGTCGAAAACTCGTGGTTATCAGCAGGGACGATTTAGCTTCAATGTCAAGGGTGGGCGTTGTGAAGCATGTTCTGGTGACGGAACGCTCAAGATTGAGATGAACTTCCTCCCTGACGTGTATGTGGATTGTGAAGTGTGTCACGGAAAGCGCTACAACCGAGAGACCCTGCAAGTTCGTTACAAAGGCAAGAACATTTCAGAAGTTCTAGATATGCCTATTGCTGAAGCTGCTGAATTTTTTGAACCCATTAGTTCAATTCACCGATTCCTCAAGACCCTCGTGGACGTTGGTCTCGGCTACGTTCGCCTTGGTCAAAGTGCCACCACTCTCTCTGGCGGTGAGGCACAACGCGTCAAGCTTGCGACCGAACTGCAGAAACGAAGCAACGGTAGAAGCATCTATGTACTTGATGAGCCCACCACGGGTCTTCACTTCGAAGATGTCCGCAAGCTCCTGCTAGTGCTGAATTCACTCGTGGATAAAGGCAACACAGTGATTGTGATTGAGCACAATCTTGATGTGATCAAGAGTGCAGACTGGCTGATTGACTTAGGCCCTGAGGGTGGTGCTGGCGGTGGCGAAATCATTGCTGTGGGTACTCCAGAACAGGTGGCAAAGAGCACACAGAGCCACACAGCAACTTTCTTACGTGAGATCATCGCGACGTAGTTATGGCAGAGACTGTCCCTTATCGTCCCAAAACGGGAGATATTCCGACGAATCCCGGTGTCTATAGATTCCGTGATGAGTCAGGGCGCATTCTCTATGTCGGCAAAGCAAAGAACCTTCGTGCACGACTGACGAGTTATTTTGCTCCACTGAACACACTTCATGAGCGCACGAGGCGAATGGTGACCTCTGCTGCCAGCGTTGAGTGGATCATCGTGGGGACTGAGTTCGAAGCTCTCCAGCTCGAATTCACATGGATCAAAGAATTCGATCCGCCTTTCAATATCCAATTCAGGGACGATAAGAGCTATCCCTATCTCGCCATCACGCTGGGGGAGAAGATCCCTCGTGTCATGGTGACCCGCACGCGCAAGATTGAGAACGCTCGATACTTTGGCCCGTATACAAAAACCTGGGCTATCAGAGAGACGCTAGATCTGATTCTCCCTGTATTTCCTGTACGGACGTGTTCAGAAGGTGTTTACAACAAGGCAGAACGGGCTAAACGTCCATGCTTGTTAGGTGACATCGGGCGATGTGCTGCACCATGTGCAGGTCGCGTTACTCCTGAAGAACATCGTTCCATTGCACTTGATCTCGCAACGTTCATGACAGGCAAGAATGATGGTCACATCAAGAGCTTGAAAGAGAAGATGGCTCAGGCTTCTGCCGAGCAGGATTACGAAACCGCCGCCAAATATCGAGACAACATACAAGCCCTCGAAACAGTGGCTTCGAAGAGTGCCGTTGTACTTCGAGATGAAGTAGATACTGACATATTTGGCATTGCCAGTGATGAGCTCTCAGCCGCTGTTCAAATGTTCATCGTGCGCGAAGGTCGTATTCGAGGCGTTCATTCCTGGAACGTAGATACAGAACTTGACGTGTCAGTCAGTGAGCTTGTCGATAATATGCTTCGAACAGCATATGACTCCGAGGAGATTCCTCCCAAAGAAATTATTGTCCCTGAGATTCCAGAAGACTCCGTGGCCCTTTCTTCTTGGCTCACTGAGATTCGTCGCGAACGACTATCTGATGACCGCGCAGCAACAGTAAAACTTAAGGTTGCTCAGCGCGGAGATCTCGCAGCGTTGGCAAGTACGGTCAAACACAATGCGCAACAAGCCCTTGTTCTTTACAAGACCAAACGTCGTTCAGATTACGTCACGAGGACAAAAGCACTGAGTGATATTCAAGAAGCTCTTGGGCTTCCCGAATCACCGTTGCGCATTGAATGTTTCGATGTGTCACACCTTGGCGGAACAAAGATTGTCGCTTCCATGGTTGTGTTCGAAGACGGACTTGCCAAGAAGAGTGACTATCGAAAATTCAGCATCGCTCAAGCACGTGATGATACAGACGCGATGAATCAGGTCCTTGCACGTCGTGCTGCTTATCTCACGGGGCTAGAAGAAGATTCTGAGAAGAAAGCCTCGAGTTTCTCATACCCGCCAGGGCTATTCGTCGTGGATGGTGCGCTTCCGCAAGTCAACGCCGCAGCGCAGGCACTGAAAGATGCTGGTTTGAGCCATATTCCAGTTGTAGGTTTGGCAAAAAGACTGGAAGAACTCTGGATGCCGGGAGAGAAGTTTCCCGTCATTCTTCCGCGAAATTCTGAAGCGCTCTTTTTGTTCCAACAACTCCGTGATGAGGCTCACCGTTTCGCCATTACCTTCCAACGCGCCTCTCGGAAACGAGACATCAATACTGTTCTTTCAGAAGTACCAGGAATGGGGCCTGCAAAGGTCAAGGCAGTTCTGGCGCAGTTCGGGTCTGTTGCTCAATTACGCAAAGCAACCGTTGAGGAAATTGCTCAAACCCCTCAGATCAGTCCAGCTATTGCTCAAGCAATTAAGGACACACTTTCTCAACGCTAGTTTTTGAGAAGCGTTACAGCGATATCTGTCCGATCAGTAACAATCCCGTTTACGCCAGCCTCAAGTAGTTTCTTCATCTGTTCCGGATCATTGATTGTCCAGACATGAACCATCACTCCTGCTTTGTGGTACATCTTTACCAGCCGGGGACTCACGATGTTGAGGCTTAACGCAGAAGCCGGTATCTGAACCGCATCGAAATTCCGCAGTAATCGATTCACAAGCCATTGTTGCCCACACAGAGCTGCAAAGAATGCTGGCGTGAATTCACTGACAGAGGGAGAAGATGCAGTGCCGGGAGCTTTCTGCATCGTCGTTTTTCTGCGTTTGGCATCAAAAGAGGTCAACAGAATTCGATGATGTGCTTTCAACTCATTGATCGCTTGTGCCACTGGAACTGAAGCTTCTGAGTTTTTGATGTCGATGTTGAATTTAACCTGAGGGAAGTGTTCAAGCGCGGACCTCAGAGTTGGGATGTGTTCTGGTAAATCAGTAAATAACAGTGTTGAAATGGGCACGCCGTTAATATCGTCGTCGTGGAATAGCACCGCAATTCCATCTTTGGTTCCGTGGGCATCAGTTTCAATGTAATCGGCGCCAGCAGCCAAAGCACTAGAGAAGGCCTCAAGGGTGTTGGGAGTGCAATCGAGGGCTAAACCTTGGTGGGCCAGAATATGTGGCCCTGTGTTCTCAAAATAGCTATGCACGGCTAGAGGCTAACATCCTCTGGGGTTGGTAGTCTGCTTGAGGAAACTTTCACTAAGGAGACTCTCGTGTCGAACCCACTAGCTGCCGGATCACTTGCCGGAAAACGAGCACTTGTTACCGGATCTTCTCGCGGCATTGGTGCAGACACAGTTAACTATTTTGCAGAGGCTGGTGCGAAAGTTGTCGTCAACTATCGCAACAAAGAAGCACGAGCACTCAAGATCGTTGATGCCATTAAGGCAAACGGGGGAGAAGCCATTGCAGTTGGTGCAGACCTGACGGATCCCGCTTCGGTTGCGTCAATGTTTGCTGCAGCTAAGGAAGCATTTGGTGGACTCGACATTCTCGTGATGAATGCCTCGGGCGGTATGGAAGCAGGCATGGGAGATGACTATGCCATGAAGCTCAACCGCGACTCTCAGGTCAACCTTCTCAAAGCTGCACTTGAGGTTCTCGTTGATGGAGCTCGTGTTGTTTTCGTCACAAGCCACCAAGCTCACTTCATTCGCACCACTCCAACTATGGATGAATACCTACCCGTTGCGCTGTCTAAGCGTGCAGGTGAGGATGCACTTCGTGACATGATTCCTGAGCTCGAAGCTCGAGGAATCGGTTTCACTGTGGTTTCTGGCGACATGATCGAAGGAACCATTACGGCTACTCTTCTCGAACGCGCTAACCCTGGCGCAATCAATGCTCGTAAAGAATCTGCTGGAAAGCTCTATAACGTCAGTGAGTTTGCGGCTGAGGTTGCGCTTGCAGCTGTCGAGCCGGTTCCTGCGGATAACACTCGCCTTGTTGGAGACGTGAGCTCCTTCGTAGCGGAGTAATCATGGCGCGCCCAGCGCACAGAAGAGTCTCTCGAGTCGTTCTTCTCGACGAAAATGATCGGTTCCTTCTGTTACTGACAGCTTCGCCACGACTGCAGATTCCTGTCGTGAGATGGCTTACACCTGGTGGGGGAGTAGAGGACCACGAATCTCACGCCGAAGGTGCCATTCGCGAACTCTTCGAAGAAACAGGCCTTCGTGTTGACTCAGTTGGAGAACCAATTTGGAGTATCGAAGGTCAATCGATTTTCAATGATGGTCATGTTCAATCCACCTACAGTGAATACTTCGTTGTCCGTACGACCAGTTTTGAACTCACAAATGAAAACTGGATGGACAATGAATTCGTCGACATCACAGATGTCCGTTGGTGGACAGTAGAAGAACTTCAGAGCTCGGGAGAGAAATACTCACCTGAACCTCTTCTGGAGGTTATTCAGCTCGCAATTGAGCGCTCACGGACAAACTAAAAGGGGCCTGGATTACCAGACCCCTTTACTAGTTTGTTCTTAGATGGCGTTCTTTACTGCTTTGCCAATCATGATGGCGCCAATGATTTGTGCCACGGCAATAATCAGTAAGAAAATTCCAGCGATCATCGTGAGTACTGCAACGCCCTCAAGCGGGAGAAGTACAACGACAATACCCGCGATTACGGAGATGATGCCAGCAACAATGGAGAATGCCTTAGACGGCGACTTGGACGATTCAACAATGCTGACAATTCCGTCGATAATCCATGAAATACCAATCAGAATTCCGATTACAGCGAGGATTTCAGCTGGGTGAATAACAGCTAGGACACCCACAACCAGAAGCAGTATTCCAATGATGATGTTCAGTGCGCGGCCGGCTGCGCCAAATGCGCCAGATAGGAAACCGGTACCAAGTCGGATTGCGCCACGGACAATGAAGTAAATACCAAAGAGAACAGCGACAACTTCGAGAACCTGACCAGTAGCCGTCAGGATAAGAACTCCGAATAGTGCCGAAAGAAGTGCACCAATGATGAGGCCGGTACGAATAACCTTCACGGTTTGTTTTGCGGTCTCGTGACCATCGCCGTAGAAAGCAAAGCCCTGGACATCAGGGGAATTGTTGGACATAGTTACTCCTTAGTTGTGCGCATAACGCCCTCTCAGGATAATTCCCCTCATTCACAATCTTGCTATTGCTTGCGCCATTCCTCGGAAATTGACAGGCTGGGGCTGTGCCAGGTCAATCTCTCATCAACGGAAACGTTTCCTTTTGGTACGACGAAATAGGCTTTCCCGTTCCGAATGAACCTTTACGCGAATCTATAGATGTAGATGTGTGCATCGTCGGTGCTGGATACACCGGGATGTGGACGGCGTACTACCTCAAACAAGCCGCACCAGAACTTAACGTTGTCCTCCTGGAAAAAGAGTTTGCAGGATTTGGTGCCTCTGGTCGTAATGGGGGCTGGTTGACCAACTCTGTGACGGGTGGTCGGGATCAATATGTTGCCACTCATGGCAAGGTAGCTGCCTTAGCTTTTCAATTAGAAATGAATAACACTGTTGATGAGGTCATCAGAGTGTGCCTGGCCGAAGGCATTGATGCAGACATCGTCAAAGGAGGCGAACTTAATGTTGCCTACAATCCAGCCCAGCACTCTCGCTTACTTGAATGGGCAGAAGATGAACACTCATGGGGCTTCGACGATGTCCAGGTATTCGATCGCACAGCCACGCTCAATAGAGTTTTCACACCAGGAGCTGTGTCCTCAATTTGGCACCCCCATTGTGCTCGTATTCAACCAGCAAAACTTGCTCAGGGGCTTCGACGCATTATTCAGGAGCGTGGGGTCACGATTTATGAGAAAACGACTGTCTCAGAGATTCGTCCCCATCAAGCAATTACAGAGCATGGAACTGTTACGGCCAAACACGTTATACGAGCTACAGAAGGCTTCACAGCTAACCTGAAAGGAGTTCACCGGCAAATATTGCCCATGAATTCTTCGATTATCGTGACCCAGCAACTGCCAGAAAGTTTCTGGGAAGAAATCGGCTGGAATGGCTATGAAACTCTCGGCGACATGGCGCACGTGTATTTTTATGCTCAACGCACCTCTGACAACCGCATAGCTATGGGCGGTAGGGGAGTTCCTTATCGTTACGGCTCAAAAACCGATATGAACGGCTCTGCTCAAGGGGTAACAATCAATACCTTGATGTAACTCACTCATAAACACTTCCCGCAGACAAAGAGGTTTGGTTTTGATCACGTGTGGTCTGGTGTGCTTGGCGTTCCACGAGATTGGTCGGCAACAGTGAATTATGTCAGTTCAACCGGAGAGGGTTCTGCCGGTGGTTATGTGGGGACAGGAGTTACTTCAACAAACCTTGCTGGAAGGACACTGACCGTTTTAATCCTGGGACGCAGGACAGAACTCTCTGAATTGCCCTGGGTAAACCACAAGGTACGAAATTGGGAATTTGAACCTTTGCGCTGGATTGCAACTCACGGCTTGTACGCAGCCTACGGTTTCGCAGACAAAGCAGAGCAGAGATCAACTTCTTCAAAGACGTCTGCAGTAGCAAGCATGGCTAACTTCATTACTGGTCGTCATTAGTAATAGTTATCCGATAATACACATTATGTCAGTTAATATTTTCTACCTCGGCATTACACACTTCCCCGCGTAACAGGTCCCCGCTGAACTTTGACTAACGCAAATTTGATTCGTAGAGTTCAGCAATGAGTGAATCTCCGAAAAGTCTCATCACAGCACGTTATGCCGGGGTGCTGTGGGGATTACTCGGAATTCTCGCATTTTCATTCACACTCCCCTTCACCAGGATTGCTGTCGAAACAATCAACCCCTTCTTCATGACCACTGGCCGTGCAGCGCTTGCGGCTCTTTTTGCTCTGGTCGTTTTTTCAGTTGTGAGACCTCAGCGTCCAAACAAGAATCAAGTCATACGGCTGATCATTGTTGCAGCTGGTGTCGTTATCGGATTCCCGCTCTTCACATCTCTCGCGTTGCAGAGCGTTCCCTCAGCACACGGCACTGTTGTTATCGCCTTGCTGCCTGCAGTAACTGCACTGTTTGTGGTCATCCGCACCGGAGAACGTCCAAGTTTTCTTTTCTGGGGCGCATCAATAGCTGGAGCAATCGCAGTAATCGCATTCTTAGCCTTGAGTAATGGGTTCTCAGGCTTTAGTTTGCCTGACATATTCCTCGTTCTAGCCGTCATTTCAGCAGCTATTGGATATACCGAAGGTGGACTGCTTTCACGTGAACTAGGTTCGTGGCAAACAATCTGCTGGGCTTTGATTATTTCTTTGCCCGTCATGGCTCCCCTGACAGCGGTCAATTTCGTTATTGCCCCTCTCTCGCACGACCCGATTGCTTGGTTGTGCTTTCTGTACACCGCACTTTTCAGCATGTTCCTCGGCTTCTTTGCCTGGTATCGCGGATTAGCAATTGGTCCAATGACGTCTGTGAGCCAAGTTCAGCTGAGTCAGCCAGTTTTTACATTAATCTGGTCAACACTCATCCTGGGTGAAGTACTCACACCAGAAATACTCATTGGTGGAGCCGTCATCATTGCTCTTGCATTCATCGCCGTGAGGGCGCGTGTGAAGACGATTTCACCCCCTAGTGTTAGAAAGTGATGTCCTCGAAAACTCTTTCTCCACGAAGCTGGTACTGGTTGGCTTTTGCTTCATTTGGAGTGCAAGGACTTTACTTCTCAACTTGGGTAAGCAGAACCCCAGAAATTCAGAAACTTCTCGGTCTTGATACGGCACAGATGGGTTTGTTCACACTTGCCATGGCATTGGGTTCACTCAGCGGTCTACTTATAGGTGGCCCCATCATCGCCCGCCTCGGGACAAGAATCGTCCTCATTTTCGCTTATTGCGGAGGTGCTGTTTTTCTTTCTCTGCTTGGCGTAATGGCACAGATGCACAATCATCAATTAGCCACGTTGTCGATTATTCTCGTAGGTTTCTCGGGTGGTGCAGGTGGACTAGCAATCAACATTGAAGGTGCAAATGTTGACCGAAGTTCACCCAAAAGTCTTTTACCCTCTCTCCATGGTGCATTTAGTCTTGGTTCTCTCCTTGGTGGCGCCATAGGAACGGTGGCCATTGTCAACGGTGTTTCTGTAGAAGCAAACCTCATCGGCATGTCAGCTCTGGTGTTTATTGTGACGTTACTCGTCACAACTCGACTCCCCCGCACCTCAGGTATGCACGTCCACTCCGATATGAATACCGACCAGATTGCCACTGTGGCCACAGCGCGAGATCGCCGTCGTGTGTGGCTTGAGCCACAAACGCTAATGGTTGCCTTTATCGTCATTGGCTTTAATCTTGCTGAAGGAACTGCAAGTACTTGGCTCCCCATCGCTCTAGTTGACGCTGGTCTTTCAAGCGCAATAGCCACTGCTTCCTATACTGTCTTTGCCGGCGCCATGGCTGTTGGTCGCCTCTCAGGCGGTCCCATAGTTGACTATCTTGGTCGAGCAAAAGCATTGATTATGTTTGCGGCATTGACCGCTTTAGGTATCTTGATCGTCATTCTTACTGGCTGGATTGCTATTCCGCTCGTTGGAGCTGCACTGTGGGGTCTTGGCAACTCTATTGGTTTCCCATTATGTGTTTCTGCTGTTTCAGAGGATCCACGTCTTGCTGGCTCTCGTGTGGGTGTCCTCGTTGTTTCAAGTAACACCTCCGGTATTGCCGGTCCACCGCTTCTGGGATTCATTGGTCAGGTTGCTGGCCTTTTCTCTGCATTCTTAGTCCCTTTCTTCCTTTTACTTGCTGGAATGGCATTCAACCGGGCGACACGAGCCCACATTCCCGTCGACGCGCGTCGATGAATGTGATTCAATAACTACATGTCAACTTCACTTGGCGAAACAAAGTCGTTTCGCTCTCAAGCAGTCATCCTGTTCGCATACTTCTTCGTTTTTGGCGTAGGAGGAGCTTCGTGGCTCGTTCGACTACCTGATGTACGCAGTTACATCAACGTTTCAACCGCAGTCCTAGGTTGGGTGCTATTCGCAGGATCTGTCGGTGCACTTACATCTCTACTTATATCGGGACGATTCGTTGCTCGATTTGGTGCAAGAAATGCTGTTGTTGTGGGTTTCACCGTTTTGGGTATCGGTCAGATTATTCAAGCCTTGTCGCTTGTGGGTGAGTCCCCAATTGGCGTTGCACTAGGTGGCCTCGTTTCTGGTCTCGGTTATGGAATTGGAGATGTAGGTATCAACGTGGAGGGCGCAGAGCTTGAAAAACTGCGCGGAAAGAGCCTTCTCCCCCAGCTTCATGGCGCTTATAGCCTGGGTGCATTAGCAGGAGCGGGCATTGGGACTCTGGCAATTGTTACCAACTTTTCGCTAGTGATACAAATGATCACAATTGCCTGCCTCACTACTTCAATTGCATGGTTCACTTACCGTCAACTTCCGGACTCAACGGGAAAAACGCATGTAGTTGATGGTGGAGTCAGATCCAAGAGAGAACCTGTTGTTCTATCTAAGAGAATCTTGTTCCTCGGGCTCGGAATCATGGGACTTTCTCTTGCAGAGGGTGGTTCGAATGACTGGCTTGCTCTCTCAGTAGTTGACGATTACAAACTCGACACCACAACTGCAGGTATTACCTTCGCCATCATGACGTTAGCTATGGTGATTACCCGATTTTCTGGAGGTCGTCTCGTCGATCGTTTTGGACGAGTTTTCGCATTGAGAACACTGGGTATTGCGGGTGTGGTGGGCATCTTGATTGTCATCCTCTCTCCCACTATTTACTTCGCTTGGGTCGGTGCAGCTTTGTGGGGTGCGGGAGTAGCGCTTGGATTCCCACTGTTCATTTCGGCAGCAGCTGACGGGGAAAACACTTCTCAACGAGTCGCCACCGTCACAACCTTTGGATATGCCGCATTCTTGGTCGGTCCTCCTCTGCTGGGATTCCTCGGACAAGCTTGGGGTCTGCTCAATATGTTCTATCTCTTAGCCTTCTTTGTCGCGTGTGCTGTGTATTTTGCTGGTGAAGCAAAACCATTGACTTCGAAATAACAGAACATTTCACCGTTTGCGCTGGTAGGTTTCTGCCATGTCTACGCCACAGTATGTTCTTGCAATTGACAACGGAACCACGAGCATTCGTGCAATTATCTTTGACCATGCAGGAGCAAAGATTGGAACTGGGCAACTCGAAACAACACAGATTTTTCCTCAAAGTGGCTGGGTAGAACACGATCCCGTCGAAATCTGGAATAACACCCGCAAGGTCATTGAATTAGCTCTAGAACAGGCCTCACTCACCGCTTCCGACATAGCCGCGATTGGAATCACAAATCAGCGTGAAACCACAGTCATATGGGATAAGACAAACGGTGTTCCCGTATATAACGCCATTGTGTGGCAAGACACCCGCACTCAATCAATTATTGATCAGATTGCCGAGAAGAACCTTTCAGAACCAGATCTCAATCGCTTCAAGTCGAAGACTGGTCTCCCCCTAGCCACCTATTTCGCTGCATCAAAAATCGTATGGATTTTGGAACATGTTGAGGACGTTCGACAACGTGCAGAGTCCGGTTCTCTTGCCTTCGGGACAATAGATTCCTGGCTTGTGTGGAATCTCACGGGTGGAAGTTCTGGCGGTGTTCATGTCACAGACGTGACTAATGCTTCTCGTACCCTCTTGATGGATCTCGAGGCACTTCAATGGGATCCAGAACTTCTTTCGGCTTTCAATATTCCGCCTACCCTGCTCCCCGCAATTGTTTCTTCTTCAGAAATTTATGGAACTGCTGTGGAACTACTTCACGGTGTACCCGTTGCCGGCATATTGGGCGATCAACAGGCTGCAACCTTCGGTCAGGCAGCCTTCTCTCAGGGTGAAGCCAAAAACACCTATGGCACGGGAAACTTTCTCATTTTCAATACCGGAGAAGAAATAGTTCATTCTCAGAACGGTCTTCTCACGACAGTCGCCTACAAACTCGGCAATCAGCCAGCGCACTACGCGCTGGAGGGTTCGATAGCTGTTACTGGATCACTCATTCAATGGCTTCGAGACAACCTTGGAATTATCTCTTCGGCAAGTGAAGTAGAAACACTTGCACTCTCTGTTCCCGATAATGGCGGTGCCTATTTTGTCCCCGCATTTAGTGGACTATTTGCTCCGCGTTGGCGACCAGATGCACGTGGTGCCATCGTTGGCCTAACCCGTTATGTGAATAAAGCGCATATCGCTCGTGCAGCCTTAGAGGCAGTAGCCTTTCAAACTCGTGAAGTTCTGGATGCTACGAATGCGGATACAGGGGTACCACTCACGGAAGTTCGTGTGGACGGCGGAATGATTTCCAACGAACTCCTTATGCAATTCCAAGCAGACTTGCTTGGTGTTCCCGTAATCCGTCCTGTTGTTGCTGAAACGACAGCACTTGGCGCCGCCTATGCAGCTGGTCTCGCTGTCGGTTTTTGGAGCGGTACCGACGAATTGCGTGCGCTGTGGCAAGAACACAAGCGATGGACGCCTCAAATCGATGAAGAAGAACGCCAAAAATTACTCCGAGTATGGAACAAGGCAGTCGAGAAAAGTCTCAACTGGATAGATGAAGACTCAGTTCAGCTCTAAATCTGAGTTGCAGTAATCCATTTCTCGAGCTGTTGAGAAGCCTTACCGGAATCTATGGCTTCGGCTGCAACAATCAACTTCTCTGAAAGACGTTCCGTAATTGGGCGAAGAACCTGTGAAGAGTCCTGAGCAAGGTCATAAGAAACGAGACCTGCAGCAGCATTGAGGAGGACGATATCTCTCACAGCTCCCTTGTGACCATCAAGTGTCTGTCGAAGAACCTCGGCGTTGTATCTTGGTTCTCCCCCGCGGAAATCATCCAAACTTGCGCGTGGAATTCCTAAATCTGATGGGTCGAGATCGTGCTCAACGATTTGACCACGTGATACTTCCCAAATATGGCTGTGTCCAGTGGTAGTCAGCTCGTCAAGACCATCATCACCCCTGAAAACTAAGGCTGTTGCATCACGTGTACGGAAAACACCAGTAATCAAGGGAACACGGTCTAACTGAGCTACTCCCACTGCTGAGGCTTCTGGGCGGGCAGGGTTACAGAGCGGTCCAAGCACATTAAAAATGGTGGGAACGCCTAATTCACGTCGGGTTTCAGCCGCATGGCGGAAACCCGGGTGAAATGCAGCTGCATATGCAAAAGTGATGCCTGTTTCGTTGAGCACATCAGCAACCTGAGTATTGGTCAGATTGAGGTTAATTCCCAGCTCAGAAAGTACATCTGAAGATCCTGAAGCACTGCTGGCTGCTCTGTTTCCGTGTTTGACCACAGGAACTCCAGCAGCAGCAGCGACGATAGCGGCAGTGCTGGAAATGTTGACCGTGTTGTGACGGTCTCCACCGGTGCCAACAATGTCCAGGGCCATAGCAGGCACGGGTAAATCAAGGGCATTGGCTAGAACAGCATCTCGGAAACCAACGACCTCATGTACAGCCTCCCCCTTAGCGCGCAAAGCAATAAGGAAGCCGGCAATTTGAGCATTAGTCGCGTTTCCCGTCACGATCTGATTCATTGCCCATTCAGCTTCCGAAATGGATAAGTCAGTTCCGCTCAGGAGTGCACTGAGCAAATTTGCCCAGGAGATGTTTTCTGCCATAGCTAACAGGGTACTTGCACAGCGTGGCGAGAGTCGATTGCACCCATGAGGAATGTGAATTCCGGCATAATGGAAGGGTGACAGCAGCCACTATTACACCAGCCCCCTTATCGTCTTCTGTGAGTCGACCCAACCCTGTTGCGGTCGGAACAATTGTTTGGCTTGGAAGCGAAGTTATGTTCTTCGCTGGCCTCTTTGCCATCTATTTCACATTGCGCGCAGCAGTGCCCGAAATGTGGGCAGAAGACTCCGCATTGTTGAACTTCCCGTTCTCTTTGACCAACACAATCATTCTGGTTTCATCCTCAGTGACGGCTCAGTTTGGTGTGTTTGCTGCAGAACGACTTCAGTCACGAGCTACTGGTTGGAAACCTTCTCAGTGGGGAATGGTTGAATGGTTCTTCCTCACTTATGTCCTCGGCGCTATCTTCGTGACTGGTCAGGTCTACGAATACGCCATGTTGGTCAGTGAAGGAATTACGCTCAACGGAAATGCTTACGGAACGGCCTTCTACCTGACAACTGGTTTCCACGGTCTTCACGTAACCGGTGGTTTGATCGCCTTCTTGCTCGTCATTGGACGCGCATTTGCTGTCAAGAACTTCGGACACAAAGAAGCAACAAGCGCCATTGTTGTTTCCTACTACTGGCACTTCGTGGACGTGGTCTGGATAGGCCTCTTCCTCGTCATCTACGTACTCAGATAACAAACGGACGGTATTGAACTTCATGCGTAAGAACATGTCTGAATCAAAGGCAGCTCGTCGTAACGGTCGTCGCGGTCAATTGGCTTCTGTCGCCCTCATTCTCATCGGCCTCGTTGCTACCGGTGGTGCATATGCTGCATTCAGTAGCGCCTCTGCCACTGCATCTGTAGATCTCAGCTCCCCTGCTGTCATCGATGAGGGTCAGAAACTCTTTGCTGCTAACTGCTCTACCTGCCACGGACAGCAGGCACAGGGAACCGCCAACGGTCCAAGCCTGATTGGTGTCGGCTCCGCTGCAGTTGATTTCCAGGTTGGTACTGGACGTATGCCCATGCAGATGTCTGGTCCTCAGGCTGAACAAAAGCCAGTTCAGTTCACCGATGAACAGACAAAAGCCCTTGCCGCATATGTTGCTTCACTCGCTCCAGGACCTGCTATTCCTTCACAGTCACAACTTGAAGATGGCAGTGTTTCTAACGGTGGTGAGCTCTTCCGCATCAACTGCGCAATGTGCCACAACGTTGCTGGTGCTGGTGGAGCACTTACAGAAGGAAAGTACGCACCTGAACTTAAGGGTGTAGCTGCTGTTTACGTATACGAAGCGATGCTGACCGGCCCTCAGAACATGCCAGTCTTCAACGACCTCAACCTCACTCCTGAAGAGAAGAAAGACATTATTTCTTACCTCACTTACATTCAGGAAAACCCTTCAGCTGGTGGTCTAGAACTCGGAAGTTTGGGCCCTGTTTCAGAAGGTCTTTTTCTTTGGGTATTTGGCTTGGGCGCAATCGTAGCCCTCACCGTATGGATTACCGCAAAGTCGAACTAAGACTTTCAGAACGAATTTAGAAAGAATCTGAGGAGAAACATGGCTAAGAACGAGAGTGGCAAAGCCAATATCGTTCCTGCGAACAACGCAGAGGCAACGGGAACAGGTGTTGTAGCACCTGACGCTTTTGTAAACCCTGGTTTGCCCCCGCACCGACCACGCGTTACTGACCTCGATCCCAAGGCAGCTAAGCGTGCAGAGCGTGTTGTTTACACCCTGTTCTACCTATCCATCGCTGCCAGCGTTTTCGCTGTGTACGCATACATGTTCTTCCCCATTGAGCCTGAAAACGTTCACTCGGTGCGCATGAACACCCTGTACTTGGGTCTTGGAATTGCGTTCTCTCTCTTGGCGATTGGTATTGCCGCAGTTCACTGGGGTAAAGCCCTCATGGCAGATAAAGAAGCCATTGACCACCGTCACCCGGTTCGTGGAACTGAAGAAACTCGCGCACGTGCAGTTGAAATCTTTCGTGAATCTGACGAAGAATCTGGATTCAGCCGTCGCACTTTGATTCGTAACGGCCTTATTGGTGCATTGATTGCATTCCCCCTTCCTGCTATTGCTCTTTTCCGCGGACTTGCTCCAATGGATGTAGATCCAAATAATGAGCTCAAGCACACTATGTGGAAGAAGGGTATTCGTCTGACACGCGACCCTCAGGGAACTCCCATTAAGGCGTCAGAACTAACTATTGGATCTGCTTTCCAGGTCATCCCAGAAGGTCTTGTCGATTTGCCCGAGCACGAAATGCTCGATGCAAAAGCCAAGGCTGCCGTTCTTCTGGTTCGCCTCAAGAAGGAAGATTTGAACTGGACAAGCAAAGAGCGTGAAAGCTGGTCTTATGAAGGTATTGTCGCCTACTCCAAGATTTGTACTCACGTTGGTTGCCCTGTAGCTCTCTACGAACAGCAGACGCACCACCTGTTGTGCCCTTGCCACCAGTCTCAGTTTGATATTGCTAACGAATGTGCAGTGATCTTCGGACCAGCTGCTCGTCCACTCCCCCAACTTCCCATCACCGTTGACGCAGAGGGTTACCTTGTTGCGACCAGCGATTTCACTGAACCTGTAGGACCTAGCTTCTGGGAGCGCGCTAAATGAGTAACGTAACTGCACCCGCACAAACTGGTGTCGTAGGAAAGTTCTCGAACTACCTCGACGAACGAACCAGCATCTCTGGAGCCGTTAAGGAATTCGGTCGTAAGGTATTCCCTGACCACTGGTCCTTCTTGCTTGGTGAAGTAGCTCTATACAGCTTCGTCATCATCTTGCTCACCGGTAGCTTCCTCACCTTCTTCTTCCAAGCGTCGATGACGCCGGTTAATTACGAAGGTTCCTATGTTCCCCTCAAGGGAATCGAAATGTCTGCCGCCATGGCATCCACTTTGGACATCTCGTTTGATATTCGTGGTGGCTTGCTGATGCGCCAGATTCACCACTGGGCTGCACTGCTATTCGTCGCAAGCATCGGCCTGCACATGCTCCGCGTGTTCTTTACAGGCGCATTCCGTAAGCCACGTGAATTGAACTGGTCGATTGGTTTCGTACTGTTCGTTCTGGCTATGGCTGAAGGTTTCACGGGCTATTCTCTCCCCGATGATCTTCTTTCCGGTAACGGTCTGCGCATCATCGACGGAATGGTTTTGGGTCTACCAGTAGTTGGTACTTGGATCACCTTCCTCCTCTTTGGCGGTGAGTTCCCCGGATCAGACATCGTGGGTCGTTTGTACTCGCTCCACATCCTTCTGCTTCCTGCTTTTGTTTTGATTTTCATCGTGCTTCACTTGATGTTCGTCATCATCCACAAGCACACTCAGTACCCCGGCCCTGGAAAGACTGAAGAAAACGTTGTTGGCTTCCCTATCCTTCCTGTGTATGCAGCGAAGGCAGGTGGCTTCTTCTTCCTCGTATTCGGAGTTGTTGCACTCATCGGTGCTACGGTCACGATTAACCCCATTTGGAACTACGGGCCTTACGACCCCTCCCCTGTTTCAGCTGGAACCCAGCCTGACTGGTACATCGGTTTTGCCGATGGTGCTTTGCGCCTGGTACCACCACATCTTGAAACTTATTGGTTCGGATACACCTGGTCTTGGAACATCATCATTCCTGTGCTCCTTTTGGTTGTGTTCCTTGCTGCAGCGTTTGCTTACCCCTTCGTTGAAGCGTGGGTGACCGGCGACAAGCGTGAGCACCACTTGCTTGACCGTCCACGCAACGCACCTGTTCGCACCGCAATTGGAGCTGCTGGAGTTACCTTCTACGCAGTCTTATGGGCAGCAGCGTCTTCGGACCTCATTGCTACTCACTTCAAGGTGACTATGGAAGGTGTGATTAACACTCTTCAGATTCTCCTGATTGTTGGCCCAATTATTGCCTTTGTTGTGACAAAGCGCATTGCTCTGGCACTGCAGAAGAAGGATCGTGAGATTCTGCTTCATGGTTTTGAAACTGGACGCATTGTTCGTCTTCCCGGTGGTGAATTCACTGAAGTTCACCAGCAGCTGGACGCTTATGACCGCTGGCAGCTTGTCTCATACAACGACAACGCTCCCATCATGCTTCGTCCAAACCCGCAGGGCAAGATCACTGGTGGTATGCGTATGCGTGCATCTCTATCTCGCTTCTTCTTCGAAGACCGTATTGCTCCTGTTACTCAGGAAGAATACAAGCAAGCTCTCGAGCACGCTCACCACTAAGCAATCAATAAGAATGCCCCTCTTTGGTGGGGCATTCTTCGTTAATGCTGGATTAGCTGTTTCACAGGTTGTCTCAGGATTGTTCGGAGCTTCGAAGGTTCTGTCTTTCGAAAATCACTGAGATATATCTCATGATGAAACTCGTTAAAGGTGACATTGTGTGCTGGCATGACTGTGTTGTGAAGTTGTTCAAGGACGGGTCCCTCCTCCACAAAAGAGCCAATATGAAGAGCTTGAAATGAACTTCCTTCGGTCAGTTCAAGAATCTGAACTTGTTGAGCTCGATGAATCCCCTTAGATAGAGCTTTGGAAGTGGCTGCTTGAACATGTTCTTCTGTCACCCATTCAGGAAGGAATGACAGCAGAGTCCACTTCCAAGAATCTCTGTGGTTAGATGTGAAGGCTGAAGGATCTTCTGCCCACCACAATCCTTCAAGCGGAGGAACAACATAATCTTTGCCTGTTGCTGCCTTGGAAATGAATTTGACGGGATATGCCGTTGAATTCAGAGCCTCTATTGCTGCTGCTTAGTTCGGACTCTGTGGTGATCCTTCCCCGGAAATGCTGAGATACCGCATCGCAGGAACATCGACCAAAGCAAGCTCTGAATTCTTTGGAGCATAAAGCGAAGGGAATGCCATCTTCACATCGAATTTTTCTAACATCTGAATACCTACCTATTCAAATATGAAAAAGGCCCCAGAAGCGAATCTGAGGCCTTTTTGACGTAGCTATAAACTATCTGCCGAAGTTACCGCGGTAGTACTCGTAGGTCCATCCAGTGATTGCAACCAGGACAAAAGGAATTGCGAGGAAGATGATCCAAAAACCAACGGCAAGCCCCAGGAATGCTAGTCCAATTGCAAAACCAAGAACCAGAGGCCACCAGCTCCATGGGCTAAAGTGACCAATGTTTGGATCTGCGTCATCAATATCTGCAGATGGCTCGTCCTCGGGAAGAAGAATTCCTCCTTGTGAACGGTTCACCATGTTCAAGAAGAAGGCGATGAAACCGGCCAAAATTGCAGAAAGAAGAAGACCAATAGATCCTGTAGCCTCAAACTCATTTCCAGCCAGGATGTTCCAGACGATGTAAACGACGCCTGAGAGCAAGAAGTAAGCTCCGAGGAGAATCAGGATGACAACATTACTTTTCATGAGCTGTTAGGCCTTTACCTTTCCGGCGAGAGCTGGCTGACTTGTGTAACCGCTAGGAGCAAGCTCTGGGTGGTTCAAGTCAAACGCAGGAGATTCGCTGCGGATACGTGGGATCGAAGTGAAGTTGTGTCGAGGAGGAGGGCAAGAAGTTGCCCACTCGAGTGAACGTCCGTAACCCCAAGGATCGTTGACGGTTACCTTTGCGCCGTAACGTGCAGTGAGGTAAACGTTGAGGACCCAAGGAAGTAGCGAGACCGCCATCAAGAATGCACCGATAGTTGAAAGCTGGTTCATCCATGTGAATCCATCTTCAGGAAGGTACGTAGCGTAACGGCGTGGCATACCTACAACACCAAGCCAGTGCTGAACGAGGAAGGTCATGTGGAAGCTGATGAATAACAGCCAGAAATGCCACATACCAAGGCGTTCGTTGAGCATTTTTCCAGTCCACTTTGGCCACCAGAAGTAGAAAGCTCCGAAGAGAGCGAAGACTAGAGCACCGACAATGACGTAGTGGAAGTGGGCAACGACGAAATATGAGTCAGACATGGGGAAGTCAAGAACTGGCGAAGCCAGGATGATTCCGGTCAAACCACCGAAAACAAAGTTGAATACGAATGCTATTGCGAACATCATCGGGGTTTCGAATGTCACTGAACCACGGAACATAGTTCCAATCCAGTTGAAGATCTTTACACCAGTGGGAACTGCAATAAGCATGGTGAGAAGCGCAAAGAAGGGCAGAAGTACAGAACCAGTGACATACATGTGGTGTGCCCACACAGTCATAGATAGTGCTCCGATGGAGATGGTTGCGTAAACCAGAGTCTTGTATCCAAAAATTGGCTTGCGACTGAATACTGGAATGATTTCAGAAACCACACCGAAGAATGGCAAAGCAAGGATGTAAACCTCTGGGTGTCCGAAGAACCAGAACATGTGCTGCCACAGAATGGCTCCACCTGTAGCGGCGTCGTAGACGTGTGCTCCGAAGATACGGTCAGCTGCGAGACCGAACAGAGCAACGGCGAGTATGGGGAAAACGAGGATAACCAAGATCGAGGTGATCAAGATGTTCCATGAGAAAACCGACATACGGAACATAGTCATACCAGGTGCACGCATGGTGAGAATCGTGGTGATGAAGTTCACGGCACCAAGAATCGTTCCGAAACCACCCATTGCAAGGCCGAGTACCCACATGTTGGAACCGATGCCTGGTGAGAAGGTTGAAGTTGAAAGCGGAGCGTAAGCAAACCAACCGAAACTAGCGGCACCCTGTGGGGTGAGGAATCCACCAACGGAAATAAGCGCACCGAAGAAATAAAGCCAGAACGAAAGCATGTTCAGACGGGGGAAGGCCACATCTGGTGCGCCCAGCTGCAAAGGAAGAATTGCATTTGCAAGACCAGCAAAGAGCGGAGTTGCAACCATGAGCAACATGATTGTTCCGTGCATGGTGAACATCTGGTTGTACTGCTCTTTGGTCTGAAGAACGTTGAGACCTGGTGCGAACAGTTGTGCACGGATTATCAGGGCCATCACACCACCGAGCAGGAAGTACAACATCGAGGTGATGTTGTACATGTGACCGATGATCTTGTGGTCAGTTGAGGTCAGCCAACGCACAATGATGTTGCCCTTAGTCACTGGTCGAGTGACACCAACAGTTTGTGGTTTCTGATTAGTGGTTACTACTGGGGTGGGAGTAAGTGTTGCGCTCATCGCTATTCCCTACTACTTCGACTCGTTAGCGGATGCGACTACATTCGCTTGGTTACTGTTGCGGTCATACTCAGTGCCGAGCTGACCTTCAAAGCCTTGATCACGCAGACTCTGGATGTAGGCGTCGTACTCTTCCTGAGAAACTACCTTCACTTGGAAAAGCATCTGTGAGTGGAATTCACCACAGAGTTCTGCACACTTTCCTGCATAGGTACCCTCACGTTCAGGGATGATCGACATGTAATTCGTCTTTCCGGGAATCATGTCTTTCTTGTACAGGAAGTCGATAACCCAGAAGGAGTGAATGACATCGCGAGCGTTGAGCTGGATTTCTACCTTCTTACCAACGGGCAAGTAGAGAGTTGGTAATGAAGATTCCTCAATTGCACCCTGTTCAGCACCTTCTGAAAGGTCAGGCTGTACCTGGATTCCCGAGTAGTAGACATCTTCATTGGTGTAGTTGAAGTCCCACGCCCATTGCTTACCGAATGCCTGAATGGTGACTTCTGGAGCGTCGAAGCGCTTTTCAATGATTTCTGTATCACGAGCCGTGAGTGCGAACAAACCAATGATGAGAATAAATGGAATAACTGTGAAAAGGATTTCAATGGGCATGTTGTAACGCAGCTGGACTGGGAGACCAGTGTCAGTCTTGCGGCGTCGATAAACAACCATCGACCACAGCAACAGACCCCAGGTGATAAATCCAATACCGAGGAGAACAATCCAGCTGTTGACCCAGAAGTCAATTACGAGCTGAGTGTGGTTTGTTACTGGAGAGGCCCCAGAAACGAAGCCAGGCATATAGCCTGCAAGCTCCTGATCAGTACATGCAGTTAACGCAAGTACTAGCGTTGCTGCGAGGGGAATCGCAGCCCATCGGATTCGACGTGTAGAACGCACTATTGGCCTTTCACAAACACTTGTTCAAAAACGAAACATGAATGTTCCGAACATTTCAACTCTACCCTCAGAAAGAGCTGTGAAAGTGTAGCAACGTGCTGAATTTTCGCTCCTCAGAATCGAAACATAAGTTCTTTAGTGGAAAGAATCTCCGCATGCACAACTACCCTCCGCATTGGGGTTGTCGATGGTGAACCCCTGCTTTTGAATGGTGTCTTCAAAGTCGATGGTTGCTCCATCAAGATAAGGAACACTCATCTTGTCGACGGCTACGCCTACTCCCCCGAAATCTACGATGGCGTCGCCATCCATGACGCGTTCGTCAAAATAAAGCTGGTAAATCAGACCTGAGCATCCGCCAGGCTGAACAGCAATACGGAGACGAAGATCATCGCGTCCCTCCTGCTCCAGGAGCGCGCGAACTTTCTGTGCAGCTGCGTCAGTGAGACCAACGCCATGTGCCTTAACTTCGGCTGTTGTCGTTTCAGTCATTTCCACTCCTTGGAAGGGTTGTAGCGGGTAACACCATTCTAAAAGCAGAAGGTGAAAGTAGTCTGCAATATTCCTGAGAAATCAAGGTTTTTTCGAGTTCAGGTCTACCAAAAAGAGCAACTCAGCAACAATTGCCTTCTCAAAAGACTCGATATGTAATGACTCATTCGGGCTATGAGCTCGAGAGTCAGGGTCCTCAACACCAGTAACCAACACCTGAGCATTGGGGAAAGCAGAGACAAAACTTGAAATGAATGGGATTGAACCACCAACACCCATATTCACGACTTCTTGATCCCATGATTGAGTAAGTGCGTGTGAAATTGATTGAGCTGCCCAGCCAGATGTATCTGTTGAGAACGCTTCTCCTAAATTCACATCCTCAAACTCAACAATCGCCCCAAACGGGATGTGCTCAGTGATGTGTTGTTGAATGGCAGAGAAAGCTTCAGAAGCTGATTGACCTGGGGCGACTCTTACGCTGATTCGAGCAGAAACACTGGGAAGCAAGGTGTTCGACGCATTTGCCACATCAGGAATGTCAATACCCGTCACCGAAATCGACGGCTGAGACCAGAGACGCCCTAAAACATGACCATCTCCGATAAGAGAAACGGAATCAAGGACACCACTCTCTTCTCTCATTTGTTCATCTGAATACTCAGGGGTTGGAACTGATGATCGGTGAAGTCCTTCAACGGCAACACTTCCCGATGGAGTGTAGAAACTCGAAACAAGCCCTGCAAAAGCCATAAATGCATCGGGTACAGCTCCACCAAACATGCCTGAATGAAGTGCATGATCCAGAGTTCGAACCGTGAGCTTGAATGTTGCATTGCCTCGTAAAGTCGTTGTCAACGCAGGTGTTTCGGTGTTCCAATTTCCTGAATCTGCTACGACGATCACATCAGATGCGAGAAGTTCGTGGTGATCAGATAAGAAATTCTCGAAAGATGGAGAACCGAATTCTTCTTCACCTTCAATGAACACAACGATTCCAAGTTCCACGTTTTCGACAAGCTCAGGGAGTAAACGCAAGGAGGTGACATGAGCCATGATTCCCGCCTTGTCGTCAGCTGCACCGCGACCGTGAAGTCGCCCACTTCGTTCTTCTGGTTCAAAAGGAGAACTTTCCCACATCGCGAGGTCACCAGGAGGCTGAACATCATGGTGGGCATAGAGAAGGACAGTAGGCATTCCTGGTGCGGGGTTGCGTCGTGCGACAACAGCTGGTTGTCCAAGTTCTTTACTGTCTGACTTCTGAGAACGCAGGATAAATACGTCCTCGAACAAATTAGTTCCTGCAAGGAGGTCTGAGACAGCCTGTGCACTTCGAGCTACTTGTTCAGGATCAAAAGAAGACCAAGAAACCGAAGGGATACGAACTAAATCTTTCAGTTCGTTGAGAGATTGAGGAAACGTTTGAGACACCACAGAGCGAACGTCAGAAATTGAAGCTGTCATGCCGGTAATCTTATGGGCGTAGCATTCAAACAAAGGACCATCGTGGCTAAGAAATCTGAAGAAAACACCACTGCAGAATCAACTGTCGAAGAAAACAGTTCTGGCAAGGGCCACGCAACACCCAGTCGCAAGGAACGAGAAGCTGCAAACAAGCGTCCCCTTGTGCCCAGCGACCGTAAGGAAGCTGCTCGTATGGAGCGCGCTCGTTTAAACGAGGAACGCAACAAGGCACGTATCGGACTTGCTGCTGGTGATGAACGATACCTCCCCATGCGTGACCGTGGTCCTCAAAAGAAATTTGCTCGTGATTTCGTAGATGCTCGCTATAACGTTGGCGAACTGATGGTGCCCTTCATGTTCCTGGTCATCATTATGACTTTTATCCCCAGTCTCCCCGTTCAGGAAAGTTCGTTCCTCGTACTCTGGGCGTTCTTCTTTATTGCACTGATTGATGTGATGATTCTCGGTGTACAGCTGAGAAAGCGCATCACCGCCAAGTTTGGAACTTTGGATAAGGGTGTTCGCTGGTATGCCGGTATGCGCAGCCTGCAGATGCGCCCCTTGCGTTTGCCTAAGCCACAAGTTGGTCGCCGTCAATACCCAAGCTAGTTGTTAGCTACGTGCCGCTAATTTTTTCAAGCCGCGGTTGAGCTTGACGGCCCAAAGAGGGCCGTTGTAAACAAACGCTGAATATCCCTGAACAAGGGTTGCTCCAGCATTGAGCCGTTCTTGTATCTGTTCAGCTGTTTCAATACCACCGACTGAAATGATGCACATCTGTGCTGGAACGATAGATCGAATGTGCTTGAGCACCTCAAGTGAACGATTTGCAAGTGGGGCACCAGACAATCCACCTGCGCCAATAGCTTCGACGCGTGCAGGATCCGAAACTAGGCCCTCGCGACTAATCGTGGTGTTTGTGGCGATAATGCCATCAAGCCCGAGAGAAACCGCTAACTTTGCAATCTCGGATATTTCTTCAGTCGTGAGATCTGGTGCAATCTTCACCAATAGAGGCGTATCGCCAGAAGCATTTTTGACCGCGCTGAGGAGAGGTTTGAGTTGTGTAATCTCTTGCAACCCACGAAGCCCTGGCGTGTTGGGTGAGCTGACATTCACGACAAGATAGTCAGCCAAAGGGGCAAGAAGTTTAGTGCTGATGAGGTAATCCTCAGTCGCATTCTCAACTTCAGTAATTCGGGATTTCCCAATGTTTACCCCGATCACAGGGCGGTGTTTCAAAGCACGGAGTCTTTTCAAACGAGGAACTGCAGCTGCCGCTCCCCCGTTGTTGAAGCCCATCCGGTTAATCAATGCACGGTCTGGAATCAAGCGGAAAAGACGAGGCTTCGGGTTTCCAGGTTGTGCGTGGGCAGTCAGAGTGCCAACTTCTACGTGACCAAAGCCGAGCGCATACAGCCCTGAAACCATGGTGACGTCTTTATCAAAACCAGCGGCCATTCCAAAGGGTGAATCGAAATGTAATCCCAGCGCTTGAACATGAAGTTCAGGATTGGGCTGCGAAAAAGCGTGCTTGATCGAACGAATACCAGGTAGGCCAGCAAGTTTGATGACAAACGCACCGAGGTGGTGAGCATCCTCAGGGTCTATGAACTTGAAAAACCCCTTGAAGATTAGATTGTAAAAGGAGTGATTGCCGTTGTGAGTTGCCACTACTACTGAGCCTGACCTGTCTGACGTTCGGAACGCAAGGTTTGAACTGCAACTTCGAAGTCTTCGAGTGAGTCAAAAGCTTGATACACACTGGCAAAACGTAGGTAGGCAACTTCATCGAGTTCGCGCAAGGAAGGCAGTATTGCTAAACCAATTTCGTTTGCTTCAATCTGGGACGCTCCCGTGGCGCGAATGGTTTCTTCAACCTTTTGGGCCAGCACGGCAAGATCCGCATCAGTAACTGGTCTTCCCTGGCACGCCTTACGGACACCTGCAACGACCTTTTCGCGACTGAATGACTCAACCACACCTGAGCGCTTAATCACAGAAAGTGACGCAGTTTCGAGTGTGGAGAAACGACCATTGCACTCAGGACATTGACGACGACGACGAATGGAGAGGCCATCGTCGCTCGTGCGAGAGTCGATTACGCGGGAATCTGAATGGCGGCAAAAGGGGCAATACATTCGACTAATTGTCCTCTGTGTTGAAACGGATATCTACTGCATCACCGTGGGCGGGCAAATCTTCATCATCAGCTAGTACACGAATCCCGCCTGCAACCTCGGAAAGCGCAGCCTTGGAGTATTCGATGACCTGCTGGGGTCGCAGGAATGTATACGCTCCCAGACCAGAAGAAAACAGGGCCTGGCCTGCAGTGGGGAGAACGTGGTTAGAACCGGCGGAATAGTCACCCAAACTCACTGGGCTGTAATCCCCTACAAACAGAGCACCAGCATTGGTGATCTGAGCGACAACCTCAGAGTTCTTCTGAGTGTGAATTTCTAGATGCTCGGGTCCATACGCATTCGAAAAATCGACGGCTACAGAGAGATCATCAACGAGTACGAGTGCAGATTGTGGGCCTTCGAGAGCAATCTTCACGCGCTGAGCGTGAGCAGTCTTTTCCGCCAGTTCTGAAACGTGCTGCGTAACAGCACGAGCGAGTTCTTCAGAATCAGTAACCAATACAGCAGAGGCCATTTCGTCGTGTTCTGCCTGAGAAATAAGGTCAGCAGCAATGAAATCAGCTCTGGCTGAAGAATCAGCAATGATCAGAATTTCAGTCGGACCTGCTTCAGAATCAATTCCTACGCGGCCACGAACCAATCTTTTCGCGGCGGCAACATAGACGTTACCCGGACCCGTAACCACATTGACAGGAACGAGACCCAGATCTTCGACACCGTAGGCGAAGGCGCCAATCGCACCTGCGCCACCCATTGCGTACACCTCAGAAACACCCAGCAAACCTGCAGCAGCAAGGATGGTCGGGTGAACCCGGCCACCGAAGTGAGCCTGTGCTGGAGAAGCAAGAGCAATCGAGCTAACGCCAGCAACCTGTGCAGGCACAACATTCATGATGACGCTAGAAGGATAAACAGCTTTTCCGCCTGGCACATAGAGACCAACACGCTCTACTGGTTGCCATCTTTGTGTGATTACAGCCCCGGGTGCGATTTCACTACGAACAGCAGCAGGAACCTGGGCGGCAGAACCTATCCGGACTCGAGCAATAGCTGTTTCTAATGAAGCCCGTAACTGCGGAGATAACGAAGCGACAGCTTCATCGATGTGGGACTGAGGAACGCGAAGTTCATAATCGTCAACTTTGTCCAAGCGTGAAGCCTGTTCCCGCAAGGCCTCGGATCCACGATCACGAACATCACTAATCAGCGACGTAGCAACGTCGAGGGCAACATCAACATCAACCTCTGTTCGAGGAATGAGTGCCAGTAGTTCAGCGCGAGAAGGTCGTCTTCCACGCAAATCAAGAGTGTGAATCATCAGGTATCCAGTCTATTTCCGCTAACCGAGGCAACCTGGACCTAGGAGAGACTTTAGCTCTCCATACAAATCTGATGACACGTTGACGCGAGCAGGGAGTTCAAAGATGCGTGCAGTTGCCCCGCGGGTAAGTCGCAATCGCACTTCAGATTGACCAGGGTGACGTTTGAGGACCTCGGAGAGCTCTCCAATGGTTGAGGAGGTTGCTCTTACTTCTGGTAAAACCAGGTTCAGCGGACCTTGTTCGCCCACAACAGCACCGACGTCTGGGACGAACATACTCATAGCTTGGATGTTGAGTCCATCATCGCGAACGTTAACCCGGCCCTTAACTGCTAAAACTAAGTCTGTTTCGAGCATGGGACCAAACTCTTGATAGGTGCGACCAAGCAGCATAATGTCCATCTCGCCGCCGAAATCTTCCAGCTTGATAATGCCGTAGGCATTGCCTGATTTCTTCGCGATACGTCTTTGGACCTCTGTGACGAGGCCGGCAAGAACCACGATGTCTCCGTCCATGGTGGTGTCACTTGTAGTGAGGTCGTTGATAGTCACCGTTGCATGCTTAGCCAATTGGAGTTCAAGCCCAGCAAGGGGGTGATCGGAGACATAGAGACCCAGCATTTCACGTTCAAAAGCGAGCTTGTCACGTTTGGTAAATTCAGGTCGATCGGGAACTTGAGAGTGCTCTTCAGTGAACTCAAACATGTCACCGAAAAGATCAACTTGACCAAGGGCTTCGTTGCGCTTGAGACTCACAGCAGATTCGACTGCATCCTCATGAATCTCTACGAGTGCACGTCGTGTATTCCCCATCGCATCAAAAGCGCCAGCTTTAATGAGCGACTCCAGCGTCTTCTTGTTTGCGACTTGAACAGGAACCTTTTTGAGGAAGTCGTGGAAAGAATCAAAGCGACCCTTTTCCGCACGGGCTGACTTAATGTGTTCAACGACGCCAAAACCGACGTTGCGAATAGCACCCATACCGAAGCGAATATCTTGACCAACTGCGGAGAAAACACCGTCTGATTCATTCACATCTGGGGCCAAAACGTTGAGCCCCATTCGTCGACATTCAGACAGGTAAATACCTAGTTTGTCTTTGGAATCACCAACTGATGTCAAGAGAGCTGCCATATATTCAGCCGGGAAATTTGCCTTGAGATAAGCGGTCCAATAGCTCAGAACTCCGTATCCAGCAGAGTGAGCCTTGTTGAAGGCGTAGTCAGCGAAGGGCATCAAGGTATCCCAGAGAATTTTGACCGCGGGGGCTGAATATCCATTTGCGAGCATGCCAGCTTCAAAGTCAGCAAACTGCTTATCCAGTTCTGACTTCTTCTTCTTACCCATGGCACGACGTAAAACATCTGCTTGACCCAGGGTAAATCCCGCGACCTTTTGAGCAACCGCCATTACTTGCTCCTGATACACAATGAGACCGTAGGTTGTTCCCAGGATTTCAGAGAGCGGTTCCTCAAGCTCGGGGTGAATGGGCTCAATCTCTTGAAGGCCGTTTTTTCGTAATGCGTAATTGGTGTGTGAGTTCATACCCATAGGGCCTGGGCGATACAGAGCGATCACAGCAGAGATATCTTCGAAGTTTGTGGGCTTCAACTGGCGCAGAAGTGCGCGCATTGGTCCACCATCAAGCTGGAAAACACCGAGAGTGTCACCGCGCGAAAGAAGCTCGTAGGTTGCTGGGTCAGAATCAAGATCTAACAGTTCAGGCTCAACCGTGATGCCACGGTTGTTCTGAATATTGACAAGGGCATCTTGAATAACCGTGAGGTTACGCAGGCCCAAGAAGTCCATCTTGAGCAAGCCAAGAGATTCACAAGGCGGCTGATCGAATTGGGTAATGATGGCGCCATCATCTTCACGTTTCATGATGGGAATGACATCCATCAATGGTTCAGCCGACATGATCACACCAGCGGCGTGAACACCCCATTGACGTTTGAGGTTTTCTATACCTTGTGCCGTGTTGAAAACAGTCTGTGCATCAACATCAGATTCAAGAACCGATCGGAAGTCAGCCGCCTCTTTGTATCGCGGTGCCTGAGGATCCATGATTTCGGTCAGGGTGATGTCCTTACCCATGATGGATGGAGGCATCGCTTTGGTGAGCTTCTCCCCTACCGAATAGGGCATTCCCAATACGCGAGATGAGTCTTTGAGAGCTTGCTTGGCCTTGATGGTGCCGTAGGTCACAATCTGTGCGACACGGTCACTGCCATATTTCTCGGTGACATAGCGAATTACTTCACCACGTCGACGATCATCGAAGTCAACATCGACATCGGGCATGGAAACACGTTCGGGGTTCAGGAAGCGCTCAAAAATCAAACCGTGGTGGAGCGGATCTAACTCGGTGATACCCATGGCATACGACGCGAGTGAACCCGCTGCTGAACCACGACCAGGGCCAACTCGAATACCCTGCTGGCGTGCCCACGCAATGAAGTCAGCGACGACGAGGAAGTAGCCGGGGAAACCCATCTGAATGATGACATCAACTTCATATTTGGCTTGTGCCTTATGAGCATCGGAGACACCGTTGGGGAATCGACGAGCTAGACCAGCGGCAACTTCTTTTTCAAACCACGTTGCTTCCGTCTCACCCTCTGGCACAGGGAAACGTGGCATGAGATCACGTTTTTCAAAGCTGGTTTCACACCGCTCAGCGATGAGCAACGTGTTGTCACAGGCTTCGGGGTAGTCAGCAAAGAGTCGGCGCATTTCAGCGGCTGACTTGAGATAGAACTCATTTGATTCGAACTTAAATCTGTTGGGGTCATCCAGAGTGGATCCCGACTGCACACATAACAACGCGGCGTGTGCATCAGCGTCATGAGCATGCGTGTAGTGGAGATCGTTGGTTGCAACGAGAGGTAACCCTAAATCTTTAGAGAGCTTGATGAGATCTGTGACAACTCGACGCTCAATATCCAGACCGTGATCCATAATTTCAACGAAGAAGTTTTCTTTGCCGAAAATGTCACGGAATTCTGCCGCCGCTGCGCGTGCTTCATCATATTGACCAATGCGCAGGCGGGTTTGAATTTCACCACCAGGGCAGCCTGTTGTCGCGATGAGGCCCTTCCCGTAGGTGTTGAGGAGTTCACGGTCCATACGAGGCTTGAAGTAGTAGCCCTCAAGTGAAGCCAAAGAGGACATCTTGAAGAGGTTATGCATGCCCTCGGTCGAGGACGACAACAGAGTCATGTGCGTATAAGCACCACCACCTGAGACGTCATCATCCCCACCGTTATTCCAACGAATACGGGTTTTATCGGTGCGATGAGTGCCGGGAGTGAGGTACGCCTCCGTACCAATAATTGGTTTAATGCCGGTGTCTGTAGCAGCATTCCAGAAGTCATATGCGCCGAACATATTGCCGTGATCGGTAATAGCAATCGCAGGCATTCCTGCCTCGACAGCTGCATTCACAAGTGGCTTGACACGTGCAGCACCATCGAGCATCGAGTACTCGGAATGAACGTGAAGGTGAACGAAAGAATCGTTGTCCTTGCCCATGTTCACTCCGGTTTCGTAAGTCTCTAGAAGTTCAATTCTAGGGCTTGCGACGAATGAGAATGAGCGACAAACCGACAACGCCAACTGCGCCGATCGTCCATTCGATTGTTCGACCGAAAGCCATCGCAGGGGTGATGGTTGAGCTCAAGGGAACAGCGCTCAACATCTCCCCTGGTTGATAGGCAGGAATACTCGAAATCGTTTCACCTGTAGGAGAAATGATTTCTGAAGTCCCCACCGTAGAGATGTTGACAACAGATCGTCCTGTTTCAATTGCTCGAAGACGCGCAATTGCTAATTGTTGAAGATTTTCTGAAGTTTTCCCAAAATCAGCATTATTTGTTTGGGCAAGGATGAGCTGCGCTCCTCCATCAATCAACTGATAGGCCTGTTGGTCATCAGTAATGTCAAAGCAAAGGGCAATACCGGCAAGAACACCATTGATGTCAACAACGTTAGATCGCGTTCCAAACGAATAATCTCGGGTAACAAGATCAACAAGTTCGGGCTGGAATGTGCGCCACAATTCTCTGTTGGGCATGTATTCGGCGAACGGTACTGGATGGATTTTATCGTATTGAGCTACTACTCGATCTGTCCACACTAAAGAGGAGTTAAAGTTCTCATCGTCTGCATTAGTTGTGATTGTTCCGGTCACAATGGGTGCGCCCAGTTTTTTTGAAACAGTAGTGAGCGTGAGTGCAGCAAGCTCTGATTCAAGAGGGTCCACGTCGCTGGCGTTCTCTGGCCACACAACCATGTCGATATCTTCTCCGGCATAAGGAAGAGTTCCAGACACATGATCTTGAAGAATAGAACCAGGCGCACCATGGTCAAATAAACCAGCCTTAGAGTTGCCCTGAACAGCGAGAACATTTGTCGTCCCTGAGATATCTATGGTGAAACCAGGAATAGCAATGAGGACAACGAACGCGAGTATGGGGTAAACGAGTAAGGGGCGATGTCTCTCTCGAAGTACTTGAAAGACAAGAGCGGCAGTCACAGCAACGCAGAAGCTCAGACCTGCTGTACCAACCCAAGTGACGACATGAGAAATAGGGCTCTCAGATTGCGATTGCGCCAACCTGCCCCACGAAAAACCTCCATAAGGCCACACGCTTGTGATGCTTTCACGAAGAGTCCATAGCGATGCAATGACAATACTGACGAGCCCAATACGACCCCATTTGTTGGTCCACCGCGTAGGGCCTCGATTGATCACAATCGAGATGAGCGAAGCACCCAGCCCAAAGAAAAGGGCCTGCAAAATTCCGAGTGCCAACCAAGGAACCGGCCCGAGATAGAGGGTAAGCCAGTTAATCAGTGACAGCCAGAATGCTGCTCCGGCTGAAGAACCGACGATAAATGCTGTCCAGAAAGAGCGACCGAGTAGTGACCACAGAAGGAGAAATACGCCGACAAAAGCTAAAGGCCAGAAGTTGGTTGCCGGAAATGCACCCTGCAAAGCAAACCCTGATACCACAGCGAGAAACAGTGCAATCCAAAAATTGAGTCTTTTCATCAGGCCACCGTGGAATACGCAACAATGCCACGTCGCACGTGATCTAAGGCTGTGCGGGCAGTTTTTTGAAGATCACCAGAAGTGACCTGTGCAAGTTGGTCGAGTAAGTCAATGGTCTGTTTTGACCAGCGCACAAAGTCTCCAGCAGGCATATCTGCATCAAACAACACATCGTCTAAACGTGAGCCCTTTGCCCATTTATACATCGCCAATGAGAGGCCGGTAGCGAGCGGATGTGTGCCAGGAAGCTTGTGATAGTTTTCCAGCTCTTCTAGATCCGACCAGAGACTTTGTGTCTCATGAAGTGCATCGATGAATTTTCCTCGAGGAAGATATCGTTCGTTGACCAAACCCTCTTCGCGTCGTGGTTCAAACACAATCGCACACGCCATGGCGGCCAAGCCAGGAGCATCAAGTTCATCCCACAACTTGAGTCGAATGGACTCCGCAATCAAGAGGTCACGTTCACCGTAAATCTTTCCTAAGGACTCGCCCTTAGGGGTGAGCGAAAACTCTGTTCCGTAAGGATCTTTCATCAGGTAGTCCATGTCCACCAGAATGTCACAGACTCGGTCAAAGATGCGCGCAACAGCGCCTGTCCGAGTATTGATCTGTTGAACTATTTTGTCTGTCTCGCGCTTGAGGCGCCACCAGCGTTCGGCCCATCTGGCGTGTTGTTCACGATCAGGGCAATGATGGCAGGCATGGCTTTTCATCTGCTTACGCAGCGAATTGAGTTCAGCACTACGTTTTTCTTTGGCTGCCCGAGAACCTAGTTCGGATTGTTTTTCAACATCGGTCAACGTGCGTCGCAATGCTGCATATTCTGCAAAGTCACCTAAGTGACAGGTCATTGGTTCGGCATAGCCAGCAAGTGTTTCTTCTTGTTGTTTGACCTTGCGAGCAAGATCGACAACAGCTCGGTCTGCTTGGAATTGAGCAAAACTACTTTCCAGAATCTCTCTGGTTCTGCTTCGGCCAAACTGTTCAATCAGGTTGATGGCCATGTTGTAGGTCGGCCTGAAACTGGAATTCAGAGGATACGTTCGCCGACTAGCAAGAGAGGCAACTGTCTGTGGATCTAGGTTGTTTGCCCACTGAATGAGGGAATGTCCCTCCACATCAATACCACGCCGTCCTGCACGACCGGTGAGCTGGGTGTACTCCCCTGGCGTTAATGGAACACGTGCTTCACCGTTGAACTTTTCTAGTTTTTCCAGCACCACAGTTCGAGCAGGCATATTGATACCTAGAGCAAGAGTTTCAGTGGCAAAGACAACCTTCACAAGTTTCTTTTGAAAGAGCTCTTCAACTACCTCTTTGAATGCAGGAAGTAATCCTGCGTGGTGAGCGGCAACACCCCGCTCTAAACCTTCTAGCCATTCCCAATATCCCAATACCCCGAGATCTTCGTCGGCAAGAACGCTGCATCGTTCTTCAACTATGTCTCGAATAATCTCTCGTTCTTCCGCATCCGTGAGGCGAATACCTGAGCGAAGAACTTGTGATACTGCCTGGTCACAGCCCGCACGACTGAATATGAAAGAAATGGCTGGGAGAAGATTCTTCTCCGCCAACAACTCGATGATGTTGGCACGATCCATACGGCCTTGAAGAGGCTGATTCTGTGCATATTGAGGTCTGTTGTTCCTGCCGCCACGGTTGGCATTGCGACCTGCAGAACGAATGTGTGGAGCACGCTGATTGGAATGAGCAAGCCGAAGTAATTCAGGATTGACACGATGTTGTGCGGCAGCTGTGGAGCCATCAAACAAGTCAATGAATTTATTGCCTACTAAGACATGTTGATCGAGCGGGACCGGACGGTCTTCAGAAACGATGATGTCTGTGTCACCGCGTACTGCTTGAAGCCAATCACCGAATTCTTCTGCGTTGGAAACAGTGGCGCTCAGACCAACGAGCCGAACATGTTGGGGCAGGTGAATAATGACTTCTTCCCAAACAGCACCTCGGAATCTATCGGCAAGATAGTGAATCTCGTCCATGACAACGAAACGAAGATCTGCAAGGAGATCACTATCCGCGTAAAGCATGTTACGAAGAACTTCAGTGGTCATCACCACAATGCGAGCACCGGAATTGATATTTGTATCCCCAGTGAGAATGCCGACATTTTCAGCACCCCATTCCTCAACAAACTCATTGTATTTCTGGTTAGAAAGGGCCTTCATGGGGGTTGTGTAGAACAACTTGTCTGAAGACGTGCTCATGGCGAGGAAGACAGCAAATTCAGCGACAACCGTTTTACCGGCACCTGTTGGAGCAGCTACCAATACGCTGTTCCCTGCTTCAAGAACGTTGGCCGCAGCTATTTGGAACGGATCTAAATCAAAGGAACGTTTTTCACGAAAGGCATTGACCAGTGGAGTTTTATTTCGAGCCTGTGCCTGGGCAAAACGTTCTGCAGCACTGAGTTCAACCATCGATTATGCCGAAAGGGGTTCTGAAGGAGGAACAATGCTTGGACTGTCATCGCTGAACGTCAATTGCTTCTTTCCCTGACGACGGTCATGTAGCCAGGCAATACCCGCAGAAGCGAAATAGAGAAGAACCATGGGGATGGCCAGCAGGAACATGGACAGAACATCTGCGGCAGGCGTTGCGATTGCTGTGAACAAAAAAATGACCAGGACTGCGATGCGCCACGACTTGATGATGCTCTGGGCAGAGAGCAATCCAGCGAAATTGAACAAAACCAGGAATACCGGGAGCACGAAAGCCACACCAACGACGAGAACCAGTTTCAACACGAAATCGAAATATGTCTTGGCCGTAATGATGGTGGCATCATCACTCGGAGCGAAACTCGTCATGAGCGCAACGATATGGGGATAGACATACCACCCGGCGGCACAGCCCGCTAAAAAGAGCGGAATAGCGCTCAACATGAAACCAAGGGTGTACTTGATTTCCTTCTTTGTAAGCCCTGGCATAAAGAATGCCCAGATCTGATAAAGCCAGAAGGGACTCGAAATAACGATGCCAACGGTGAAGGCAATCTGAAGTTTCAAGTCAAAGGCACTCGTGATGCCGTCATAGTTGAGTGTTGCGACACGGTCCTGTTCAGAAGCGACCAGGAAGATGGGTTCTCGAAGTTGAGCAAGGAGAAAATCTGCCAACAACCAGCCGAGAACCGCACCGATAACAATAAAGAGGGCAGAGAGATAGAGCCTTTTGCGAAGTTCAACAAGGTGTCCACCTAGGGACATCTTTCCTTCGCGCCGAGAGGCTTTAGTCTGCCGTGCAGCCATGGGCTACTAAGCGGACTTTGAAGAGTCGCTTGAGTCGGTGGAGCTTGTATCAGAAGGGGTCTGACCTTCTTCTTTCATTTGCTTAACTTCACTCTTGAAAATACGCATGGACTGTCCAAGTGAACGAGCAAGACCGGGAAGTTTTGGTGCACCGAACAACAACAGAATGATGGCAATGATGATGAGCAAGTGCCATCCGGAGAGATTTCCTAGCATCTGTACTTCCTTATGAATTGTTGCGAAGGTGTTGTCACTAGTTTAGGCGTTATAGCCGGTGAGTGCCTGCTTGGCCCATCTGCTCACAGCGGAAACAGCTTCTGGTGGCGAGACCACTCGAATTGCACCGGGAAGCTGGGAAACAAAGACTGGAACACTTGAAAGATCACTGAATGCAACTTCAATCTGAACGGTGTCACCCTCTGCTGCGTTCACAACTACTGGCCTATAGGCAGATATCAATGGCAACGAAGATTCTTCAACAACACAGCTCACACGAATGTGAGAGTCGGAAATGTCAAAAAGCTCATCAGGAAGATCACCGTGGGTCAGAGTTGTCGTGATCTGCTGGGTTGAGATGGATAGATCAGAAATTCGGTCTAACCGAAATGTCCTCAGTGCTTCACGTTCGTGGCTCCAGCCTCGCAGGTACCAGGACTCCCCCACTAAGTCGAGGCGGAGGGGGTCGACTGTTCTGGATAGACGTTCACCTGTGGCATTTTGATACGAAAAATGAACACTCAGACCAGATGCAACAGCTTGCCTAATGACTTCCAAATCCACGGGAGATGCAGCAGGTGTGACGAGAAGATTTTCTGGTGCAGCTGAGGCTCCTAAAGCAATCTTCGAAACCAATTGTTCAATTACTGACTTGTCTTTATCCGGGACTATTGCGGAAATATATTGCAGACCAGCTAACAACGCTGCGGCTTCACGTGCTGAAAATCTTGGTGTGGCTTCAACAGCAACGTGTTGCCACAGTTCTACGATCTGTTCTTCCTCAAAGAGGTCCCAGTTGATATCGAAGAGATCCTGATGCTGATAAAAACCGTTATCCCCTGGAACTCCAGACATGGCAAGAAGTTGGACAAGCTCTTGCACTTGAGCAGGTGTGATGTCGAAATGTAAAGCTAATTGATCAACTGGTACAGCACCTTGGTCAATCAAATATGGAACAAAAGCCATCAACAACGTGACGCGGTCTGCTGCTTCTAATCGCGATGCGGCCACTATTGTTCACCGCCATGCTGTGAAGAGATGAGCTCTAGACGTGCACGCACAGCTTCTGCCAGTTCAGATGGTGAAACAACACTGACCTGATTGCCGAAGACCACGAGTTCATCTGCAAGGAGTTCTAAATCTGAAAACCCAAAGGTGATGGATGTCTCTTCTGAGAAGTACCCATATTTCGAGGTCAGACGAAGTTGTGCATCTGAGCCGGAAAGAAGTTTCAGAGATGCCGAGTTTGCTCTGGTGAGTTCCTCAAGTTCCGACTGCAGTCGACGCACATAATTCTCTGAAGGGCGAGGATGCGTTTTTTGAGGAACACGAACAGGGACAGAAACGATTCGTTTGAGGAGAAATGTTCGTTCAGCTTGAGCTTCAAAGTCAAAAGCCAATACGTACCACAGACCTCCCCAACTGAGCATCGCTAGGGGTGAAACGGTGCGGAGCTGCGATTTGGACTGACCTGGCTTGAGGTAATTAAAGGTAAGAATCAACTCATTCTCGAGGGCATCTTCAATTGAATTGAATGCTCTGTCATTGGTGCGGATATGCGGCGCAACACCTATCAAAGGATCACTGGCTGACACACCTAAAGACTTAATTTTGGTCAGCGCATGCCGCGAATCACTCGAGAGCGAAGCTTCTCGCCATGCGTTAGCGGCAACGTTCAACAGCGTGAGTTCATCTGAGGTAAATGTCACATCATCTGGGAAGTCGTAATTCTTTCTGGAAATCGAATACCGAATGTTGTGAGTTTGACCTTCTTCTTCCGGTAATTCGAGCGTGTCAATAATGACGCCCATGGATCGAATTTCGTCTTTGTCCCGTTCGAACATTTTGTCCAAGGCAGTGTTGCCGTTGTAATCAAAAAAGTCACTATAACCACGAACGGTTTTGAGTATTTCGTTCTTTGTCAGGCCCTCACGGGAAGAAACGAGGGCAAGAATGAGACTGAAAAGCCTGTCTTCCTTCTTGATTCGATTCTCTGCGCGTGCCATGAGTTATCCCGAATTAGGGAGTGGTTCCCAAGATGTCAATGACGAAGACCAGGGTGGAACCAGAAGGAATGGTTCCGTTGTCCTGGTTTCCGTATCCCAGCTCTGGAGGAATGACCGCAACAATTTGGGACCCCACAGTTTGACCTTCAAGCGCCTGAGCAAAACCAGGAACAACACCGTTGAGGCTGAAGGTTGCAGGAGACTTACGTGTCCAGCTTGAATCAAAAACAGTTCCGTCACTCCACAGAACGCCGGTGTAGTGCACGGTAACCGAGCTTCCTGCCTTGACCACGGGTCCGTCACCCTTTTTGAGAACCTCAACCTTGAGCTCAGTAGGAGCCTTCGACTTGGGAACAGTGACTCCTGGAACACCGTTTGCGTCAAGAACTACTGCTGGAAAGCCGTCTTGGGCAGGCTGATCTTTACCATTAGCTTTTGCAAGGCTCGTTGAGATGAGGTCAGCAACAACGACAAGTGTTGTGTCCTTACCCAGATCACCAATAGGAGCACCATTGGGGTCAAGAAGGTCTGTCGGGGCAATGACTGAGACAATCTGACTTCCTGCAGGCGCACACTGGATCGTGGCAACAAGTCCGTGAATCAGGCTGGTGTCATCGAGCGAAGTTGTCTGTAGATCAGTACCGTCATATTTGGTCTGGCCAAGAATGTCACCGGTTTCACCGTTATAGATAGTGAAATCAAGGGTCACTGCTCCACCGGGAAGTGCTGGCGATCCATCTCCCTTGACCAGAATCTTTCGCTCAGTCTTGGATGCAGTGAGTGGAGTAGGGAACGTCGCAGTAGGAAGTTCGCCGAAACCACCAGTGACTTTGACCTTGTCTACTGCCGATCCTGATTCAGCTAGAGGGGTGCAGGAAGTGTCAGCGGCAGGGGAAGCGCAGGCACTCAAGCCTGCAACTAGGGCAATACTGACAAAAAGGGCAGAACTACGTCGCACAATTCCTCGCAAAAATCATTGTGAGGAAGAAATACCTCAACGAGAAATAGCCTATGTCGTGTTGTGCCTATTCAGCTGGCGACGAGCTGTCTGCTGCCTGGGAAAGTTCTGCACTTTCAGTCGCAGAGCGCACTCGTTTACGAAGACTCTTGGGACTAATCTCACGTCCACCAAGGACACCGGGAGTCCATGCTTCAAGATCTTCTGCGCTGAAATCGCTCTTGGAAGCACGGCGCTTGAGATCAGGAAGAACAGTGCCAGGAGCAAGTTTGCGAGCAGTGACCAAGAACGCAGTGTGTCCGATCATGCGGTGTTCTGGACGAACAGCTAATCCTTCAACGTGCCAACCGCGCACAATCGTCTCACTGGATTGAGGGTGAGAGAACTGTCCTGTTTCACGAAGAGCCTCCACAACCCGCGAAAGCTGGGTAACTGTGGCGACATACATCAGCACTACTCCACCTGGAACGAGAGCATCTGCCACCATGTCGACACATTCCCACGGGGCCAACATGTCAAGAACGACACGGTCTGCTTGTCCGGGCTCCACCGTCGAAGGCAGTGCGTCCTGAAGATCTCCTACAGTGACCGACCAGTTATCAGGGGTAAATCCATGAAAAGTAGAAACATTTGCTCTCGCGATCTCGGCAAATTCTTCACGGCGTTCAAATGAATATAAGAATCCTTGCGGACCAATGGCACGAAGCAACCACAGTGACAGTGCTCCGGAACCAACTCCGGCTTCAACGACGCGAGCACCGGGGAAAATATCGGCCTGACCCAAAATTGCCTGTGCTTCTTTAGGGTAAATAATGGCCGCACCACGAGGCATAGACATCACGAAATCAACGAGCAATGGGCGCATGACCAAATATTCAACGCCTGAGCTATTCAGGACCACCGATGCATCAGGAAGACCAATGATGTCATCGTGCTTCACCACACCACGATGGGTGTGAAACTCATCACCATGTTTGAGAGAAACAGTGTTGATCTTGCCCTTGGGGTCAGTGAGCTGACACCTATCTCCAGCACGGAAGGGACCAGGCATATAGCGAGGAGTTGTTTCGTGTGACATTAGTTCAGTCCTCGCTTAGCTGCATAAAGTTCAAAAATCTGTCCAGAAGTGACGCCAACGAGCGTATCGAGTGTGACGTCGGTGGAAATATCTTCCAAAGAAACTAGATTTGTGACTCCCACCGTAACCGCCCCAGAAGAATAGGCAGATTGACATCCAGAGGGAGAATCCTCGAAGGCAACACATTTGGTGATATCTACATCGAGCTTTTCTGCACCCAAAAGGTAGGCTTCGGGATCAGGTTTTGACGTGATGACGTTATCTCCGGCAACGACTTCTGAGAGGGGAAGTCCGGGAATCATCGCCACTACGCTTCGAGCCATGCGCTCGATCGACATTGTGACGAGGGCCTGTGGAATACCGGCAACCTGAAATTGATGAATGAGCTCAACGGCACCCGGTCGCCACGGGACAGCCACCTCTAGTTGTTCTAAGACTCGGTTGGTCAAAGCTTGAATAATCTCATCAATGCTGAGCTTGACCCCATGCTGTTGAAGCTTTGCCGCTGTGAGGGGAAGCCCATTGCCGACAAGTTCTAAACCATCTTTGTGAGTCCACGTGCCACCGAATAGCTCAACGAGTTCAAGTTCAGCATTGATCCAATACTCCTCAGAATCCACAATGGTTCCGTCCATGTCCCACAAAATTGCTTCGGGCATAACAAATGAACTGGATTCAGAAGTACTCACCCTTCAAGACTACTTGTCAGTAGACCTGAGTATTCTTGTGAGTGAAGTAGAACGGGGTTCCCCACTGTGAGTAAAGCACGCAATCCATTCCGAGGACGACTTCTTGTTGTTGCGTTTGAAGGCTGGAATGACGCCGGTGAGGCTGCTAGTTCGGCTGTTACAACTCTGCAAGAACAACTTGATGTGATTGCTCTCCACACTGTTGATCCTGAAACGTATTACGACTTCCAGTTCAACCGTCCAACCATTGGTTTTGATGAAGAGGGCAACAGGGCTTTGACCTGGCCAACCTCCATCCTCTACGCACCAATGGTTCCGGCAGAACTTGATGAGTCAGTGTCCGAGGATCTACTTTTAGACGTGACCGGAGCAAACGCCAACAACATCTACCTTCTGCAGGGTGTTGAACCAAGTCGAAATTGGTTGACTTTTACTAACGAGATTCTTGACATCGCTCTCGCCGCAGACATCTCTGCAATTGTTCTTCTCGGTTCGATGCTCGCTGACGTTCCTCACACTCGCCCAATTTCTACTTTTGTCTCAAGTGAAAATGCGGCAGTACGACACGAGCTCGATGTTGAACGAAGCACGTATGAAGGACCGGTTGGAATCCTCAGTGTGATTGCTGCAGCGGCAGAGGAAGCGGATATTCCCACTGTGGCTATTTGGGCTTCAGTTCCTCACTATGTCCACCAGGGCCCCAGCCCCAAAGCAACTTTGGCTTTGATCGATAAGTTGGAAGAAATCGTTGACGTTGTCATCCCACGCGGTGAACTCGTGGCTGAAGCAGCCGAATGGGAAGAAAACATCAACAAACTTGCTGCGGAAGACGAAGATATGTCTTCCTACATTGCACAGCTCGAGCAGGCACGAGACATGGTCGACTCCCCCGAAGCCACAGGCGAATCATTAGCTCAGGAGTTTGAGCGGTTCCTCAGAACAACAGATAAGCCCGACGGCGAGGGCACAGAACCACAAACTGGTCTTTAGCCCTGGAGAACTCCTGTAGCAAGGAGTGCCAGTAGTGTTCCACCCAACAGCAGTCTGTAAACCACGAATGGCCAGAAGCTGTGCTTACCGAGCCAGTTCATCAAGAACGCAATAACGCCGACACCGACGATAAAGGCAACGACTGTTGCGCCAAAAGTTTCAAAACCGTTGAAGACTTGAGGTTCCTTAAAGCTCTTTGCGAGTTGGTATAGACCACTTCCAAATACAGCGGGCAGTGCCAAGAGGAACGAATAACGAGCCGCCGCAGTCCGGGAGAACCCCATGAACAAACCTGCTGTAATTGTTCCGCCTGAGCGAGAAACTCCTGGGATCAAGGAAAGGGCCTGGGCGAAACCAAAAACTATTCCTCGCCCTACCGTCAGCTGTTGCAAGCTCTTCGTTTTCTTACCTACGACATCTGAAACACCAAGGAGGATGCCAAAGACAATGAGCATTGTGGCAACGATCCACAGAGAACGTAACGTCGTCTCAATCTCGTCTTGGAATACCAAACCCAACACGATGATGGGGATAGAACCTACGATGATCAGCCACCCCATACGTGCATCAGGGTCATTGCGGGGCATTTTTCCGACCAGCGCTAAGGACCAGTGCTTGACGATACGAACTAAGTCACGCCAGAAATAGACAACCACTGCGGCTTCGGTTCCCAACTGGGTTATCGCGGTAAACGTTGCACCAGGGTCGCCGCCGTGTGGAAGAAATTCACCAATGATACGAAGATGAGCAGAGCTAGAAACGGGGATGAACTCCGTAAGTCCTTGAACAAAACCAAGAAATAGTGCCTCGAAAAAACCCATAAACATGACACTAACTGCCCATTTCTTCATCACATCTGTGCCACGTGAACATTGACCATATTTGTTCGTGCTAATGTTGTCTCTCGGTGGTTAAACACCAACACCTGCGCGGGTGGCGGAATGGCAGACGCGCTAGCTTGAGGTGCTAGTGTCCGTAAGGACGTGGGGGTTCAAGTCCCCCTTCGCGCACAGAGAAAAGCCCCGGTCGTTGAGACCGGGGCTTCTTTGTTTGTAAATCTATGCCGAGACAAGTTCTTTCTCTGCAAGATCGGCTTTCCATGCCACAAGTTTGCGGACGGACTCACTCTTGTCTGAGGCAAGTAACTCCATGGTGTCTTGAGGAACAAAGTAGTTCACTGCAACCCAGCTGCGTACTTGCTCACTCTTGTCAGTGGCAAGGTGACGGAGAATGTCGCAGGGAGTGGTTTCATTGCGAGCAACACAGATACGAACGCCTTCGTTCTTATCTTTAGCCAAAGCCCACATCACCTCTTCTGGCACATGGTAGCTCAGAGCAACGCTCTCGCGAATCTTGGGGTTCTTATCTTTGGCCATGCTGCGCAAGCGATTGATTTTGCTTTCACCGAACTCAGGACCAAGGAACTTGGCAACAGCAGTCTCATTAAGTTTCTTGTCTGCTTTGAGGGCATCAAGCTGAGCACGCTGTGCTGGAGTGTTAAATCGTATGCAAGACATGTTGAAAATAGTACTGCTGACAAACCTTCAAGTAGTTATTGAAACACAACATCTAGGGTGTGTCGCGGAAAAATATCGAAGATATTGCTATTTCACGGGCGAAGAGATGCGGCGACGCATCAGGTCAATACGTGCTTGCAACTGCGCAACTGTTGCCTGAGCCACTGCAGGTCCACCACAGGTTTGGCGAAGTTCGGTATGAATAATTCCATGAGGAGTATTCGTTTGCTTACTCCACAGCGCCACCAAAGAGTTGAGAAGTGCCCGCTGTTCTTTCAAGCTGCGGTGTAGGGGTATTGACTTATTGACTGCAACGTCACTGGAACGGCCAGCGCCGCGTTGAGCTTGACGACGTTGGCGATGGCGCAGGAGATCCGAAATTTGTTCTGGCTCCAAGATGCCGGGAATTCCAATGAAGTCGAACTCTTCCGGTGAGCCCGGTTCTGCATAGCCGCCAAACTCTTCTCCCTGGAACATCACCATGTCAAAGTTGGCATCGGAACCGAGGAACGCATACTCCCCTAGATCGTCTTCAAGAGTGTTTGAGGCAGATTCTTCACGCTGAGCTTGATCGAAGGCATCCATTTCTGGATATTCTTCGTCACCGGGTGTTGCTCTTCTCTCTAATGCGTGATCTCGTTGAAGCTCTAGTTCCTGAGCAAGTTGCATGAGTTGTGGAACATTGGGGAGAAATACGGTTGCAGTTTCACCGCGGCGACGTGCCCGCACGAAACGGCCAATCGCTTGCGCAAAGTAGAGCGGTGTTGCAGCACTCGTGGCATAAACACCGACGGCCAATCGGGGAACATCAACACCTTCAGAAACCATGCGGACGGCAACCATCCACCTAGAAGTATCTGCTGAGAACTCGTCGATCTTCTGTCCGCCACCGGATTCATCGCTCAGAACTACAGTTGGTTCCTCACCTGTGATTTCGAACAGGACTTTTGCATAGGCGCGGGCATCGTCTTGATCGGTAGCAATGACAAGCCCAGCAGCGTCGGGTATTGACTGCCTGACTTCAGTAAGCCGATTGTTTGCAGCTTGCATGACCTGGGGTATCCAGTCACCACCTGGATCTAAAGCAGCACGCCAAGCCTGGGAGGTCACGTCTTTGGTGTTGTCTTGGCCAAGACGAGCTTCCATCTCATCGCCGGCGCGAGTCCGCCAACGCATAGAACCGGCATAGACCATAAACATCACAGGTCGAACGACTCCGTCGTGGAGAGCTCGGCCATAGCCATAGTCATAATCAGTCTGAGAGACAAGAACGCCATCACGATCAGGCAAGTACGACACGAAAGGAATCGGAGCTGTGTCACTGCGGAAGGGGGTCCCAGTCAGAGATAGACGTCTCTCAGCTCGACTAAAGGCAATGCGGAGCGCATCACCCCAACTCAACGCATCACCGCCATGATGAACTTCATCCATGATGACCAGAGTTCTGGCCGAATCAGTGAGATCTTGATGAATATGTGCCTTCATCGCAATCTGGGCATAGGTCACAGCAACCCCATGGAATTGACGACCATGGCGCTTCTGAGCGTTGCTGAAATTCGGGTCGAGGCGAATACCCACCTTATGCGCCGCATCTGCCCATTGGGTCTTGAGGTGCTCGGTGGGGGTGACAACCGTAATACGGTCAATAGTTCTCCGGCGCAACAGTTCTGTAGCTAGTCGAAGAGCGAATGTGGTCTTTCCCGCACCAGGTGTCGCTGCAGCGAGAAAATCCTTGGGTTCATTCTGGAAGTAGGCGTCTAACGCCTCAGTTTGCCACGCACGAAGGTTGTCTGCTGTTCCCCAGGGCGCACGTGCCGGATATGCAGGAGAAAGATGTTCTGCGGCGAACGAGCCAATATGCGTCTGTTCACCGGTCATGATGAACCAATACTAAGAAAGAATCGGCGCAATGACTGATCGGTCACTCGGTGAGTGCGTATAAAGCGACCGCGCTCGCCGAAGCAACGTTCAATGAATCCACACCGTGCAACATAGGAATGGTGACGACGGTGTCACATGCCTCTAATGCTTGACGACTGAGGCCATCACCTTCAGAACCGAATACCAGAGCAATTTTCGAACGTGGATTGGACGCAAACTCTCTGAGCGATACAGCATCATCAGAAAGAGCCATTGCTGCGATGTGAAAACCAGACTCATGAAGAATTTCACGTGCTTCTGGCCATTCAGGCAACCTCGTCCAGGGAACCTGGAGCACTGTGCCCATAGAAACACGCACAGAACGTCGATACAGCGGATCCGCACATCTGGGAGTGATGAGAACAGCATCAGCACCTAAACCTGCTACTGCACGGAATATCGCCCCCACGTTCGTGTGATCGACGATGTCTTCCAGCACAACGACGCGAGTGGCATTGGCTAGTAAATCTGGTACTGAAGGAAGCTCTGGTCGCTGCATCGATGCGAGAGCACCACGGTGCATTTCAAAACCGGTTAATTCCTGAAGCAATTCAGAACTTCCGACATAAATGATGCACTCAGGGAAATCTGCCACCAGAGGCTCAATGTCAGCTAGCCATTGTTCTTGCAGGAGAACCGAACGCGGAATGTGGCCAGCATTCACAGCGCGTTGAATGACCTTGCTCGACTCTGCGATGTAGAGGCCACGTTCAGGTTCAGTCACTTTGCGAAGTGCCACATCTGTCAGCGAGACATAATCCTGAAGACCGTTGTGTGAGAGATCAGTGATGCGAACAACGGAAGCCATGAGTTCAGTTTGGCAGTAACTCGAAACATGAACGAAACGAGAGTGTTTTATGCTTGCGGCCATGGCCGCAATTCTGGAGCACAACACTCATGTCGAAGGCATTGAGTCTTTAGTTGAGCTCATTAATGGCCGCCGTGTTGCCGTACTCACAGGTGCAGGTGTATCCACGGACTCAGGGATTCCTGATTACCGCGGTAAGGGTGCCTCAAAGCGCACTCCCATGAACATCAGCGATTTCCTCTCCTCCCCCTCGTCTAGGCAGCGCTACTGGGCTGGTGCTCATGTTGGATGGAAGTCATTTTCTGATGCGCAACCCAACCAGGGGCATCTGGCACTCGCCGCCATGGAACAAGCCGGCATTATCGAAGGCGTTATTAGCCAAAATGTTGACGGACTTCATCGCCGTGCTGGAAGTTCACATGTTGTTGATCTTCACGGCAGCTTGGATCGAGTTATTTGTCTCGATTGTGGTCAGCAGTTTGACCGTTCTGGTGTTGAAAAGAAACTCAGTTTCCTCAACCCTTGGCTTGATGAATTGAGCAATATTGTCCTCGCTCCAGATGGTGACGTGGATGTGACCGACTACAGCTCAGTCGAGGTGCCTACGTGTTCAGTCTGTGACGGGATTCTTAAGCCGGACGTCGTGTTTTTCGGAGAATTTGTTCCACCGAAGATTTTTTCTGCAGCGACTGGATTAGTAAAACGTGCGGATGTTCTCCTCATTGCAGGATCCTCACTCGCGGTGAATTCGGGAATTCGCCTTCTTGACCAAGCAAGGCGTCAGCGTATGCCGATTATCATCATCAACCGAGGTGAGACAAAAGGCGATAAGAAAGCTTCCATCAAGTTAGAAGCCGGAACAAGTGATGTCTTGAGCTCTTTAGCAGTGAGCTTAGGAGCGGGACACCTTTACGAGGACATCGAGTAAGTCTGCCGCTGACTTCTTCCAGCTAAACAAGGAAGCTTGTTTTTTGCACAGTTCCGAAACTTCCGTCCATGTTGCCTCATGAGTGAGTGACGTAATGGCGTCAGCAAATGCTTGCGGATCTTTCACATTCGCAAATAGTGCTGCCTCTCCCCCAATTTCATGAAATATCGGGATATCTGAAACCACTACTGGTGTTCCTAAGCTCATTGCTTCAACCAAAGGAATACCGAAACCTTCGTCTTTAGAAGCACTGACTAAAGCTGTCGCATGGGTCAACAGGTCGAAATAGTCCTCATCCGTCGTTCCATTGTGGAAATGAATCTTGGCTTCTGGAGCGAGTGCACTCAATCGTTGACGATCCTGCTCGGAAATCTGGCTTGTGAGGTGCAGGGTGAAATCAGGAAGGAGAGCAACTGCTTTCACGAGCGTCTCCACGTTTTTGTAGGGCATGAAAGAGCCCATATAGACCAGCGATTTTATGCGGCTAGCAGCCGGGTTTACGACGATGTCTGATTGTGGTTGATCAGCAGCATTGTGAACGACAAACACAGGCTTAGTAGTGAGCTTGTGATCATGAATGAGTTTCTTGGTTGTTTCTGACACAGCAACAACAGCATCACTATGAGCCAGCAACATCTTCTGAGGCCACCAGGCGGTGTGATACAGACGCCACATCAACCTAATCGGCCAGGAAAACTGACGCGGAGGGGTCGGGTGACTGTAATAAATCAAGTCGTGCACTGTCAGAACGAGTTTGTATCTGCGCCCTCGAGCGCCAATGGTCTGCATGGGGCTGAAGACGATGTCGGGAGATAGTTTGTTGATCTGCGTCGCAACAAACGGTTCACGAGGACTTGTCGGCGAACTTATCAACTCGTAGCTAAGTTCTGGCAACATGCCTAGTTGTTTTTCATCACTGATGAGCATGATGAGCTCATCACCTCGTTGAGCTGCTAGTGGAGCGAGTTGCTCAACTAGGCGGGCACTAAATCGTGAAATCCCGTCATGATGATCAGTTCGGACATAACGGCAATCAAAAGCAATTTTCACGATGCTGCCTTGAGCCCAAGAAAGTCTCGAATATTGCGTGCAGCAAAATCAGGAGCTTCGTAGTGAACAAGGTGCCCCACGCCTTCAACAATTTCAAGTCGAGTGCCAGGAATACGGGAAGCAAGTAGCTTCTGCTCAGGTAGTGCGGTGATGTCGTCTTTGTCTGCAACCAGCATCATCAGTTCCTGGTGGATATCTGGAGCAAATTGAGACACATCATTAGAAACTGATGTTTCGAACGCTTCAAGTACAGAGTCACGTGAGGCAAACAGGCTGAAGTATTGATCATGCTGTTCGTGAATCCATTGACGCAGATTGGGGTCTTTTGTCTTCGCCATCGTTTCACTCATGACTCGCACAATGGCTTTGTTCTTGAGCAGGGCATAGCCAGATTTCGCAGGTAATGCTGCTGCGGCTTTGTAATAGAGGACCGCCAGACGAGTCATAAACCCTCGAGGACCCTTGAGAGCATTTGCCGCAATGGGGTTGATCAGAATGGCACGCTTATTGGGAAGTCCAGTAGCAAGAGAAGCACCAACAACGATGGAACCGAATGAATGGCCAAGTATGGCCGAACTCTCCGCGTTGAGTGTAGTGATGAAACCAGAAAGCCAATGGGCATAAGAATTGATATCTGCTCGGCTTGGTAGTGCGTCCGAAATTCCAAATCCGGGAAGATCAGGAATGATGACATGAACATCGGCGCCGAGTTCAGCAACTATCGGTTCCAAACCGTGGTGATCGCCGCGAAATCCGTGAATCATGACCAGCTGAACTGGTGATGAAACATCTCCGTATTCCCAATAGTGGGTTGTAACTCCATCAACGACGACAGAAGCTTCGACAGTGGGAATCACAGCGAGCTTATGGGCATAAGGAGATACAGCAGGCATTGCCTCAAGTGTAGGCGCACCGAGGCATAAGCCGGCTCATGTCGGGGGTTCAACCTAGAGTGATTTACGTGACCAACACTGGATTGCCCGAATGGGCCAACGTTATTGCCGTATTCGATACAGAGACGACAGGTATCGCTCCAGAAACGACCCGTATCGTTTCTGCGCATGTGAGCGTCCTGAACCCTTATGGCGAAGTGGAAGACCCCACCAACTGGCTCATTGACTGTGGAATTGATATTCCTGAGCAAGCAACCGCAGTTCATGGCATCACCACCGAGCGCATGCGTGCTGAAGGAGCACCCGCAGCAGACAGTATCTACGAAATCTTAACCAAGATTCAGGGTTTTCTTTCTGCAGGTATCGGTGTTGTGGCATACAACGCTGCTTATGACTTCACCATCTTGGACCGTGAAGCGAAGCGTTATGGTTTTGATCCTCTTGACGTTCCAGCCCCCATCATCGACCCGCTCATTATTGATAAGCAGGTTGATAAATATCGCAAGGGTAAGCGCACTCTTGAAGCGGCTGCAGCCCATTACGGTGTTGCCCTCACAGATGCTCACGACGCTTCAGCGGATGCAATTGCAGCTGGTCGTGTTGCGCAAGCAATCGGAAAGAAATATGCCGCCGATCTGGCATACCCTGCTCGTGAACTGCATGACCTACAGGTCACCTGGGCCAAAGAGCAGGCAGAAAGCTATGCGACCTGGCGTCGCAGCCAGAACCTTCCTGTATATCCAGGTGATGGCCTCTGGCCAGTGCGCTAAGCGCACTAAGTTTACGAAGAAAGCCCGGTCAATGACCGGGCTTTCTTGTTGAATATGAAGTTTACTGACCGAAACCAGCGAAACGCTTGTTGAACTTCTCCACACGACCGGCGGAGTCCATGATGCGCTGCTTACCGGTGTAGAAGGGGTGAGAAGCGTTGGAAATTTCAACGTCAATGATGGGGTACTCGTTGCCGTCAGTCCACGTGGTGGTCTTAGAGCTGGTGAGAGTGGAACGGGTCAGGAACGACTCGCCCGAAGCAAGGTCGTGGAAGACGACGGGTGCGTACTCGGGGTGGATGTCAGACTTCATCAGGATTTTCCTTCAATAGGGACGTTGCTCAACACATGATGTGAGGAACAAAAGCTTGCGGCCATTCGCCTTGCGAACAAGGCCGACTCACAATGTTATCAGAAACTCAGAGACTTGCTTGTGCAGAGTATCGACCGTCGTTGTTGTAGACGGTTACCTTCACCCCAAAAACATCAGTGAGGTTCTCACTTGTCAAGGTTGAAGCGATAGGACCTGCGTATGCCGCTCCCCCGTCTTTCACCAGGAGAACGTGAGTAAATCCACGTGGAATTTCTTCCACATGGTGCGTCACCATGATGATGGCGGGAGCAGAAGGGTTGCCAGCAAAGTAACCGAGCATCTGCATAATTTCTTCACGAGAACCAAGATCGAGACCAGCTGTGGGTTCATCAAGCAGAAGAAGTTCAGGGTCGGTCATGATGGAGCGGGCAATTTGCATGCGCTTTGCTTCACCCTCTGAAAGAGAAACGAGCGTCCGATCTGACAGAGATTCAAGACGCCATTCAGCAAGTACACGACGAGCCCGACGAATATCAAGGTCTTCGAATTGTTCCCCGCGACGTTCAGCTGCGGCATATGCAGCGGTAATGACTGCGTCTGAAACGGTCTCAGTGGGAGGAATCCTCTTTGACATGCTGGAAGATGCATAGCCAACACGTGGACGCAACCATTCTGGATCAGCTGTAGAGAGGTCCTCATCAAGAACAGTTACCTGCCCACTGGATGGAACATCCCACCCGGCAGCCATATCCAGCAGCGAAGTCTTTCCTGCACCGTTAGCGCCGAGAATAATCCAGCGCTGATCACTGGTTACCTCCCAGTTCAGGTTGTTGACAACGGTGTTGCCGTCGCGAACGAGAGAAGCGTTAGAAAAACGAAGAACCTGAACCATGCCTCAATGCTAACGAGAGTTAGCCTGTGACGAGGTTGTAAATCGCCCGTGTTTGGTCAGCAATTGCCATCCAGTCGAAGTGAACACGTGCTCGTTCGCGAGCAGCGACACCCATTTCCTGAGCTCGTGATGGATCTGAAACGGCCACCCGCATCGCTTCGGCCAAATCAGTGATGTACTTTTCAGGATTAATCGGAGTACCCGTGCCGTCTTGAACTTGTTCAATAGGGACCAACCACCCCGTGACACCGTCCTCAACGACCTCAGGAATTCCTCCAGTAGCAGTACCGACGACAGGGATGCCACAAGCCATTGCTTCTAGATTCACAATTCCAAGCGGCTCATATATCGATGGGCACACAAATGTCGTTGCAGCGCTCAATATCGCTGCAAGTTCATGACGTGGCAGATGATCTGTAATCCAGATGACCCCGTCACGCTGAGCTTGTAAAGCTGAAACCTTTGATTCAACTTCTGCTTTGATTTCAGGAGTATCTGGGGCTCCTGCACACAAAATGAGTTGAACGTCCTCCGGAAGGCGTTCAGCGGCTTCCAAGAGGTATGGCAAACCCTTTTGACGCGTGATGCGACCTACGAAGACAACCGAAGGGCGAGATGCGTCGATTCCCCACCTTTCCAGGAGTTCTGGATTAGATGTGGGCGCCCAGGCATCCACATCGATGCCGTTGTGAACGACATGCACCTTGTTGGGGTCGATGTTTGGATAACTTCTGAGAATGTCGAGGCGCATGCCGGCACTCACAGCAATCACAGCATTGGCAGATTCGTAGGCGGATTTCTCAATCTCGCTGGAGACGCGGTAACCGCCTCCAAGTTGTTCTGCCTTCCAGGGACGGAGTGGCTCAAGACTATGGGCCGTAATCACGTGTGGAATTCCATGCAGAAGTTGAGCCACTCTTCCAGCTTCATTGGCATACCACGTGTGTGAGTGAACGAGATCAGCACCGGCAGCATCGTTCGCCATGAGGAGGTCAACACCAATGGTTTGAAGTGCGGCGTTTGCTGAGGTGAGCTCAGTAGGGACCGTGTAACTGGTCACATCTTTTTCGTTACGAGGCGCACCAAAGCAACGAACTTGTACTTCTTCTGTGACACGCAATGCCTTGACCAATTCGGCAACGTGAACGCCCGCACCGCCATAAATCTCTGGTGGATATTCCTTGGTCAATAAATCAATGCGCATGTGAAGAACTTTATAACCCTCCGAGGGTTAAAGTCCTCACGTAATCTTTCCCAATACGTTGCGTATCTGTTACATGAGTGTCCTACTGTTGAGTCATGCCAAAGAAGGTTTTCGGAATTGTTCTCGCCGGCGGCGAGGGCAAACGCCTCATGCCCCTGACAGAAGACCGTGCGAAACCAGCTGTGCCCTTTGGTGGGCAATATCGCTTGGTTGACTTCGCTATCTCCAACCTCATCAACTCTGGCCTACGCCAGATTGTGGTGTTGACACAGTACAAGTCGCACTCGCTTGACCGCCATGTATCACAGACCTGGCGCATGTCTGGCCTTCTTGGTTCCTACGTAGCTTCTGTACCTGCACAACAACGCCTGGGTAAGCGTTGGTTCTCCGGAAGCGCCGATGCCATCTTGCAGAGCCTGAACCTCATTCGCGACGAAAAGCCTGACATTGTTGTGGTGGTTGGTGCAGATCACGTCTACCGCATGGATTTCGATCAAATGATCCAAGCGCACATCGAATCAGGCAAGAAAGCAACCGTTGCAGCTATCCGTCAACCTATCCGTCTTGCTGATCAATTCGGTGTGATTGAAGTTGATAGCAAAGATGTCACCAAGATTGGTCGTTTCCGCGAAAAGCCCTCTGATGCAATTGGTCTTCCCGACAATCCTGAAGAAGTTCTCGTTTCGATGGGAAACTACGTCTTTGACGCAGATGCACTCATCGAGGCAGTTGAATCAGATGGAGAATTAGCTGATTCCAGCCACGACATGGGTGGTGACATCATTCCTTACTTCGTCGCCAAGGACGAGGCGGGTGTGTATGACTTCAACCGCAATGCTGTTCCAGGCTCCACAGAGCGTGACAAGTACTACTGGCGTGATGTAGGGAGCATTGACAGCTTCTTTGATGCTCACATGGACTTGATTTCAACCCTTCCAGTTTTCAACCTCTACAACACTGATTGGCCGATTTACTCGATGCAGGTGAATTCACCACCTGCCAAATTCGTTCGTGATGCACGCGGTCGCGTTGGGGCAACAATCGACTCGGTTGTTTCACTTGGCTCCCTTTTGTCAGGAGCTCACATCGAACGAAGTGTTCTTGGTCCATGGTGTGAAGTGAATTCTGGTGCGAGTGTGCATGACTCCATCGTCTTTGACCACGTTGAGATTGGTTCAGACGCTGAAATTCGTCGAGCTATTCTGGATAAGGCAGTTGTAGTTGAGAACGGCGCCAAGATTGGTGTCGATCACGACCGTGACCGAGCTCGTGGTTTCACTGTGACCGAGTCAGGCATCACCGTTGTGGGTAAGGGAGTACGAGTAGCGCCATGACCGAAGTCCGTAACGAACTAGCCGATACGGATTCGAAGCGCTTTCTCGTCGTTCTCGACGTTGATTCAACACTGATCGAAAACGAAGCAATTGAACTCATTGCTGCAGAAGCTGGTTCTTTAGAACTTGTTGCTGCTGTGACTGAACGTGCCATGCGTGGTGAACTCGACTTTGCCGAAAGTTTGCGTGAACGCGTGGCGACCTTATCGGGGCTACCAGAGAGTGTCTTTGACACTGTTCGTTCACAGATATCTGTCACACGAGGCGCTCAAGCGCTTATTGCCGCAGTCAAAGAACACGGCGGTCATGTTGGAGTTGTCAGCGGAGGGTTCCACGAACTCCTGGACCCACTTGCCACATCACTTGGGCTCGATTTCTGGAAAGCGAACCGTCTCGAAATAGTCGACGGAAAACTCACCGGCAAAGTTCTGGGAGATATTGTCGACGCTCAAACAAAGGCAGACACTCTGATCGAGTGGGCAAACCTGACCAACACTCCCCTGGCTCAGACGGTGGCCATCGGAGATGGCGCTAATGACCTCACCATGATGGGTGTTGCAGGACTGGGTATCGCTTTTTGCGCCAAACCAATTGTGCAAGAACATGCAGATGTCGCACTCAATGAGCGCGATCTCAGCAAAGCTTTGGGCTTATTTGGGCTTTAGTGGCCCATGCCCAATCCACCGTCAACGGGAATAACGGCGCCAGAAATATAACCAGCGTCATCTGAAGCTAACCACGCACAAACCTTGGCGACTTCAGAAGGCTGAGCAAAACGACCGGCGGGAATGTTCTTGCGGTACTGCTCCTGCTGCTCTTCAGGTAGTGCGGCGGTCATATCGGTTTCAATGAAGCCAGGAGCAACAACGTTCGCAGTAATACCGCGTGCGCCAAGTTCACGTGTGAGCGAACGAGCCATGCCAACCAGCGCGCTCTTCGAAGAAGAGTAGTTCACCTGCCCGGCAGAGCCGTAAAGACCGACAACAGAAGAGATCAAAACAATTCGGCCGAAACGAGCCTTAAGCATTCCCTTGACGGCACGCTTGACTACCTTGAATGTTCCGCCGAGGTTGGTATCAACAACGGAATCGAATTCTTCATCAGTCATACGCATGACCAGAGTGTCTTTGGTGATGCCCGCGTTAGCAATGAGAACTTCAACAGGACCAAGCTTCGACTCAACCTCTGCATATGCAGCATCCAGTGAAGCACCGTCTGTCACGTCAGCACGAACCGTCAGAGAACCAGCAGGACCCTCACCAGAACGGGCAGTAACTGCCACACGGTGTCCCTGGGCGATGAACTCTTCAGCAAGAGCGAAACCAATTCCACGGTTTCCACCAGTGATAAGAACGGTACGAACGGTCACAATTCCTCCAGTCGGATGCATTGAAAGCCAGCTTAGCCGTAGGCTAGTAACACCACATCAAACGTTGGGACATCGCCGACAATGAAGAAACAACTTCAGTCTGCAACATCGCTTCCGCTCGCTCCTGTTGATGAGCGTCGCATTCGCATGATCAAGTATTCGATTGCCATGGCAATCCGTATGGCGTGCATCGTGGCCATGCTGTTTGTTTCTGGTTGGTGGCTTGTCGTGTGCGCCACAGGGGCAATTGTCCTGCCCTACTTTGCCATGATCATTGCGAACGTAAAAATGGCTCCTCAACAGGGATTTGTTGAGCGTCCAGCAACGATTGTTCTGTACCAAGAGAAGTCGAATTGAGTCCAGTTTCACAACAGGGAACTCAGCACGTCCCCTGGTATCGCGTTGCATTTACTAAGCGCTGGCTGAGCTATTTGCTGCTAACAGCTCTCTTCGCTGGTACCTGCGTTGCTCTGTCGAACTGGCAATTTGCGAGAAGGGATGAAGCCCAGCAAGAGATCGCTCGCGTCCTCACAAACTACAACGCAGTCCCTCAACCGATTGAATCTGTTATCCCCCAGCTAGATGCTTTCAATCAGGATGACAAGTGGATTCCAGTTACCGTAACCGGTACGTATTTAACCGAAAATCAACTCATTGTTCGTAGTCGCCCACGAGAACAAGTTGCTGGAGTGGAGGTCCTCACTCCCCTCCGCATGTCCAACGGATCTGTATTCATTGTTAATCGTGGTTGGCTTCCTGCGAACGAGAACCCAAAGGATCCATACATCATCCCAGAACCGCCCGCTGGTGTAGTGACTGTGGTGGCACGCTTGAAAGCGAGCGAGCCCAGCATTCCTGGCCGGAGCATGGCTGATGGGCAATTAGCAACAATTGAACTTCCCCTTATTCAAGAAGTACTCAACCAGCCCATCTACACCGGAGCCTACGGATTACTCGATTCAGAATCGCCTGCGGCGGTTGAAACTGCACCGCTTCCTGCCCTCAAACCTTCACTCGATGAAGGTGCACACCTGAGTTACGCCTTCCAGTGGATCATGTTTGGCATTTTGGCATTCATTGGTTTGGGTTGGGCAGTGCGCAATGAAATGCGCATCCGGAATTCTGAAACAGAAGCTGGTCAAGCCAAACTGGCTGAGAAAGCTCGAAAGCGCAAAACACGCCCCACCGAGGAAGACATCGAAGATGCCATCCTCGACAGCCAGTAACTATCGAACTGCGCGGTTGATGGCAGAAACGACTGCCTTGAGTGATGCAGTAGAGATATCTGAATCAATACCGACACCCCACAGGCGAGTTCCATTGACGTTGAGCTCCACATAAGCCGCGGCCATAGCGTCTCCACCTGCAGACAGAGTGTGTTCAACGTAGTCGAAGAGCTCCACCTCGATGCCCTGAGCGGCCATCAGCTTGAGGAAAGCATCGATTGGACCGTTTCCTACTGTGTCCTGACGTGAGACGGTTTCGCCATCACGCAGGTCAACAGAGAGCTTGAGGGTGCCATTGAAGTCGCTCTCGGTGCGGCTACCAGTGAGTTCGAAACGACCCCATTTGTTTGCCACATCCTTCGCAGGAAGATACTCATCTTGGAAAATCTCCCAGAGATCATCACTGGAAACTTCTCCACCCTCAGCATCGGTCTTGTGCTGAACTACGCCGGAGAATTCAATCTGCAGACGACGTGGAAGTTCGAGGTTGTGGTCCTTCTTGAGCAGGTAAGCCACACCACCCTTACCCGATTGTGAATTAACCCGGATCACAGCCTCATAGCTACGACCGAGATCCTTAGGGTCTACAGGAAGGTATGGAACAGCCCATACCAAGTTGTCGACATGGGTGCCTTGAGCCTGGGCATCTGCTGCCATGCGCTCAAAGCCCTTCTTGATGGCGTCTTGGTGTGAACCAGAGAAGGCCGTGTACACCAGGTCACCAGCCCAAGGGCTGCGCTCGTGCACCTTGAGCTGGTTACAGTACTCCGCGGTGCGCTTGACCTCGTCAAGGTTGCTGAAGTCGATCTGTGGGTCAATACCCTGGGTAAACATGTTGATACCAAGAGCAACGAGGTCCACGTTTCCGGTGCGCTCGCCGTTTCCGAAGAGACATCCCTCGATGCGGTCTGCGCCAGCCATGTATCCGAGCTCTGCGGCAGCAACTGCCGTTCCACGGTCATTGTGAGGGTGCAACGAAATCAGAACGTTCTCGCGGTGTGCGAGGTTACGACCCATCCATTCGATGGAGTCTGCATAGACGTTGGGTGAAGCCATTTCCACGGTTGCTGGAAGGTTAATGATGACCTTGCGCTCAGGAGTGGGTTCAAGGATCTCGAGAACCGCGTTACAGACCTCAACGGCGTATTCGAGTTCAGTGCCTGTGAAGCTCTCAGGCGAGTATTCGTAATAGACCTGTGTCTGCGGAATGGTCTTTTCCATTTCGCGACAGAAACGAGCGCCGTGAAGGGCGATATCCATGATTCCTTGACGGTCTTCACGGAAGACAACTACACGCTGCAAAATGCTGGTGGAGTTATAGAAGTGAACAATTGCTTGCTTAGCGCCAGCAATAGCTTCGTAGGTGCGCTCAATGAGGTGGTCACGCGCCTGAGTCAACACCTGAATGGTGACGTCATCAGGAATGGCATTTTCTTCAATGAGTGAACGTACAAAATCAAAATCAGTCTGGCTCGCCGAGGGGAAACCTACTTCGATTTCCTTGTAGCCCATCTTCACGAGGAGATCGAACATAATGCGCTTACGTTCAGGGCTCATCGGGTCGATCAGTGCTTGGTTTCCATCACGCAGATCCACAGCACACCAAATGGGTGCCTTCTCGATGCGCTTACCTGGCCAGGTGCGGTCTGTCAGGTCAATGCCGAGAGACTCGTGATACGGACGATACTTGTGCACTGGCATTGTGCTGGGGGTTTGATTGTTCTTCATGCTTTTTTCTCCTCGCGGGTGGTGGTCAGCCAACGGGCGTCTCCGCGACGAGGGAGGCCTATTTAGTGGACTCGTCGCGGCAGCTAAGAAGAAGCAGACCAAAGGACATATTTCTAGGCTAGCACTGCCTATCTAGAAGCCCAATCGCTGAAGCAGCTTAGGGTCGCGTTGCCAATCCTTGGCGACCTTCACTCGAAGACTCAAAAAGACCTTTTGACCTACTAACGGCTCAATCGCAGCACGCGATCGTTGACCAATGTCTTTCAGGCGTTCACCACCATTTCCAATGATGATGCCCTTCTGGCTGTCACGTTCAACGAAAACATTCGCGTAAATCTCCAGAAGATCTTTGTCTTCGCGTTGAATCATGTCATCGAGGGTGACGGCGAGTGAGTGAGGCAACTCTTCGTGAACGCCTTCGAGAATGGTTTCCCGAATGAGTTCAGAAATGCGCTTTTCAAGATCTTCATCCGTGTTTTGCTCGAGGGGATACAGCGCTTCTCCCTCGGGAAGAAGCTTGATGAGCTCGTCAGCGAGAAGATCAACTTGATCATCACCCACAGCTGAAACAGGGATGATGGTCGCCCAATCACGAAGCTCTTGAACCTCAAGAAGTCTCGTGGCAATTGCCTTCTTGGACGACACATCTGTCTTGGTAATCACGGCAACTTTCACCGCACGTGGATACTTATCCAGCTGTTCATTGATAAATCGATCACCGGGACCAACCGGTTCATCTGCTGGGAAACACATTCCAATGACGTCGACATCGCCCAGCGTTGCCGTAACAAGGGCGTTAAGCCTTTCACCAAGAAGAGTTCGAGGGCGATGGATACCGGGGGTATCGACAAGAATTAGCTGACCTGTAGGTCGGTTGGTAATGCCACGAATAGTGTGGCGAGTTGTCTGTGGCTTAGAAGAAGTAATTGCTACCTTCTCCCCCACGAGTGCATTTGTCAGTGTTGACTTTCCCACGTTGGGGCGCCCTACTAATGAAACAAAACCAGAACGTAAAGCAATGTCGGGAGTATCTCCTCGCTTTTCTGCCTTAGACGGACGAGCCATTAGTTTTCCTCTTCCGTAAAAGCATGACGAGCATCGATGAGATCTTGATTTGGTTCCACAATCGCACGTGTGACGCGTTTACGGTGAGAACCACTGCGGTCAGCTTCAATAATGAGACCACTGACCGTCACCTTATCGCCGACTTCTGGCAAGCGTCCCAGCTCTTTCGCCAACAAACCGCCAACGGAGTCAACATCATCGTCATCGAGTTCTAGTCCAAAGAGTTCACCCAATTCATCGAGAGGTAAACGGGTAGCGACACGGAAACGTTGTTCACTGAGTTGTTCAACCTCCGGAGCACCGCGATCATGTTCATCCGCAATATCGCCCACAAGTTCTTCAATGAGATCCTCAAGAGTGACTAGTCCGGCAATACCACCGTGCTCATCAACTACGAGAGCTAAATGGGTGTGCTGTGCCTGCATCTGTTTGAGGGTGTCATCCGCCTTCTTCGACTCAGGGACAAACATGGCTGGTCGCGCTAAATCTTGTGCAGTGAGTGTGGCGAATTCGTCAGGGTTCTCAAAAGAACGACGTGAGACATCGCGGAGATTCAACACACCCACTACTTCGTCAACGTCATCGCCAATGACAGGGATACGAGAATAGCCAGAATCTAGGAACACCTTGGTTGCCGCATCAAGGGTTGAGTCTGCGTCGATGGTCACCATGTCGGTTCGGGGTACCATCACTTCGCGAGCGACAGTGTCGCCCCATTCAAAAATCGAATGGATAAGTTCACGCTCATCGCTTTCAATGACGTCATGCTTCACTGCCTCATCAACCATGCTCAACAGTTGGTCTTCTGAAGCAAAAGAAGTGTTACCGGGGCGACCAGGGGTGACTTTGTCGCCCATGGTGACCAAGAAATTAGCAAGTGGTCCCAGGATTACGCGGAAGAAATGAATGAGTGGTGCTGAGACACTCAACACTTCTTCAGGGTGTGCACGTCCAACAGATCGAGGGCTGGAACCAGCAAGAACAAAACTTGCCACAGACATGATGAATATAGCCAGGAGTAGGGCCGCCCAGTAGGGCAAGCCAGCGGTAACAAGTTCTAGAGTGACGAGAACTGCCGCAGCTGTCTCGGCAAGAATGCGCACAAAAGTTGTCACCGTCCGGTGTGGACCAAGATCGTTGGCCAACGCAACGAGGGAACGCTCTGATCGACGGCCCCGAGCTTGATCACGAATGTCATCAGTGGAGAGCACACCCATAGCCGACTCGCTGGCAGCCATCAGACCACCAAAGCCAATCAGGAGGATCAGCCCAACAATGGTGAGGAAAATGGTCACTTTGAGTCGCGCTGCTTTTCACTCATGGTGTATCCAATGATGAGGTCACGTTGAAGTGAGAACATTTCTTTTTCTTCCTCGGGTTCTGCATGATCAAATCCGAGGAGATGCAGAATTCCGTGGGCAGTCAAATACAGAAGTTCATCCATTGTTGAGTGTCCAGCACCTTCGGCTTGGACTTCAGCAACTTGCGGACAGAGAACAACGTCACCGAGTACTCCTGCAGGGGTTATCACATCATCATTTCCAGGGCGCAGTTCATCCATGGGGAAACTAAGCACGTCTGTTGGCCCAGGTTCACCCATCCATTGAACATGGAGCTGTTCCATGGCTGCTTCGTCAACGAGAACAATCGCAATCTCCGCATCTGGATGCACACGCATCGCATCAAGACAATACGTTGCTAAACGCTGGAGCGCAGCTTCGTCGATGTCATAGGTCGACTCATTGTTGACTTCAATACTCACTTGGAGTTCTCCTTGGCGTTTTCCCGGCGGTGACGAGCAGCCAATGTCTTTTCGTCATATTCACTGTAGGCGTCAACAATGCGACCCACGAGGGAATGACGCACCACATCAGCACTTGTCAGCCTCGCAAAGTGAATGTCTTCGATGTCATCAAGAATGCCCGTGACGAGACGCAAACCACTTGCGGTGGAGGGCAAATCAACCTGAGTGATGTCACCAGTGATCACCATCTTGGAATCAAACCCGAGTCGAGTGAGGAACATCTTCATTTGTTCAGGTGTGGTGTTCTGAGCTTCATCCAGAATGATGAACGAGTTGTTCAGGGTTCGACCACGCATATATGCCAAAGGAGCAACCTCGATAGTGCCCACAGCCATCAATTTGGGAACTACTTCGGGGTCAAGCATTTCATTGAGCGCATCGAACAAGGGGCGAAGATATGGATCAATCTTGTCCGTCAACGTTCCCGGTAGGAAGCCCAGGCGCTCTCCCGCTTCAACTGCGGGACGGGTCAAAATGATTCGCTCAACTTCTTTACGCTGCAGAGCTTGGACTGCTTTAGCCATTGCTAGATAGGTCTTACCTGTTCCAGCAGGACCAATACCGAAGGTAATGGTGTGGTCGTCGATGGCGCGAACATACTCCTGCTGCCCCACCGTCTTAGGCCGCAACGTTTTTCCACGAGTAGACAAAATATCTTCGCCCAGCACAGCAGAAGGTGAAGTGTGAGGGTGGGCGTCTTGAATGCGTTTTGATTCAGCCACATCGGTAGGAGCTAGGTCTTGACCATTGCGGACCATGGTCAGCAGTTCCGTCATGAGATCACGTGCACCCAAGACCTGTGCCTCAGCTTCTTCTCCCGCGGTTTTGGGGAGTAAACGAATTTCGTTCCCTCGAACGTGAACGTCGACTAACGGATATTGATGTTCAAGGTTGGTGAGGAGTCGATCTTGTGCACCAAGTAGGCGCACCATCTCGATGCCATCGATGGTGATGACGTCATTTTCTGCCGAGGAATTAGGCAAGTGACTGCTCCTGGAGTCCACCGGAGAGGACGTGTGCATGAACGTGGAAAACCGTTTGCCCCACTGTTTCTCCGGAATTGAAGACGAGGCGGTATTCGCCATTGGCGTGAAGAGTTGCCAGATTGTGAGCCGTTGCAACAATCTCTGCAAGAAGTTCAGGATCCCCAGCGGCAAGTTCTGTCACGTTGGAATAGTGAGGAACCTTGGGCACTACCAATAAATGGACTGGAGCTTGTGGAGCGATGTCACGGATAGCAATCACGCGATCGTTTTCAAACAAGATCTCTGCAGGAATGTCCCGGTTGATGATCTTGGTGAAGATGGATTCAGCTGCGTCAGTCATATCTCTAGCTTAACAACGCCCCAGCTTGGCGTTAATGATGGCTAAGGCCGCAGGGCCTGCAGTTGACGTTCGAAGAATGTTGGAACCTAATGTCACTGTTGATGCCCCAGCTTCGCTGAAGCGAGCGAGCTCGGCCTCAGTAATACCGCCTTCAGGCCCCACAACTAAAGCAATGTCTCTCTCATCGAGTTCAATCTGACTCAACGGAACAGTACCCGTGGGGTCCAGAACAATGATGTGAACTCCCTCAAGCTCAGAAATCAGTTGAGCTGTTTTGAGGTGGGGTCCAACACGAGGGAGAAAGGCTCTAATGGACTGCTTGGTGGCTTCTCGAACAATGGCTGACCAGCGAGAGCGACCTTTGTCAATCTTGGGGCCTTCCCACTTTGAAATACTTCGATCTGCCGCCCACGGTATGACAACATCGATTCCTAATTCTGTGGCAGCTTCAACAGCACGTTCATCGCGGTCGGTCTTTGCAAGAGCCTGGACCAAATAAATCTGAGGAGTTTCAGGCGTCATCTGTTCTACAGAATCGACACGAAGTTCGACGGAGTCCTTGGATGTGGAAAGCACTTCAGCTGCGACGACGAGGCCTCGACCATTACCGAGAGAAAAGGGTTCACCCACACGCACACGTGAAACAGTGGCCGCGTGTCTTCCTTCTGCACCCTCAAGAACAATCGTCGAACCCACAGTTGTGGATTCGAGAGTTTCCAGGAGGTAAAAGTGAGCCATGTTTAGACGTTGAAGAATCGATCACGAAGCTTAGAGAACATTCCCTGTTGGAAATGAGCAAGTTGTGGAGCTGGTTGCTTACGCCCCTTGGCGAAGCTTTCAATCAAATCTTTCTCTTTGCCACTGAGCTTGGTGGGCGTGACGATATGTATACCTACCTTGAGGTCACCACGTCCATTTCCACGCAAACGCGTAATTCCGCGATCTTTCACAGTCACCACTTCAGAACCTTGAGTACCTGGCTTGATGTCGACGGTGACGTCACCATCGAGTGCGGGGACAGTTACTTTGGTGCCCAAAATGGCATCGGTCATTTGAATCTCGAGCGTGCACAATAAATCATCGTTGTCACGGCTGAAGATCTCATCGTTTTTGACCTTGATCTCAAAGTACAGATCTCCATTGACTCCGCCTGCTTGACCTGCTTCACCGGCTTGGGTCATGTGGAGTCGAACTCCCGTGTCCACACCGGCAGGAATGTCGAGTGGAATCGAACGCGTGGCGCGAACTCGACCCTGTCCCTGACAAGAGCTACAGGGTGCGGGAATGGTAGTTCCATAGCCACGGCAGCTTCCACAGGGGTTAGAGGTCATGACGTTGCCCAGAAGCGAACGAACAGCACGCTGAATGGTTCCGGAACCGCCACAAATGTCGCATGTTGCAAGCGATGTTCCAGGCTGGCAACACGAGCCTTCACAGGTTTCACACACAACTGCGGTGTCGATCTCGATATCTTTGTGAACTCCAAATATCACTTCTGCGAGTTCTACTTCTACGCGAAGAAGTGCGTCCTGACCGCGCTCCATGCGTGAACGAGGACCGCGTTGCTGTCCCCCGCCAAAGAAGGTGGAGAAGATGTCTCCAAAATCACTGAAGCCCCCTCCACCACCAAATCCTGCTTGAGGTCCAAGGTCATACTGTTGACGTTGAACAGGGTCACTCAGCACCTCATAGGCGTGAGTAACCAGCTTGAACTTCTCCTGTGAGGTCTCGTCAGGGTTTACATCTGGGTGCAGTTCACGCGCTAGACGTCGATACGCCTTCTTAATATCTTCTGGGCTCGCGTCACGAGAGACACCGAGCACGTCGTAATGATCAGCCACGAAGGCAATCTCCTTTGGTTTGAACGTTATTGAGCGTCAAGGACGCGTGTGAGGTATCGAGCAACTGCCCGAATTGAAGCGATGTTGTTGGAATAATCCATACGAGTAGGACCAAGCAGACCTAGAGTCGCTGACTCCCCAGCGGAGGTGTATCCCGTGGCGAGAAGACTTGTTTGCTCTAAACCAGAATTACTGTGTTCCCGACCAATGCTGACAGCCACCTCGTGAGCGTCAGCCTTCATCTCGGTCAGGAGCTTGAGAAGGATGACCTGCTCTTCAATTGCATCAAGCACAGGATAGATACTGCCGTGGAAATCTTCCTCAGTACGCACCAAATTAGCCGTGCCTGCCATAACCAACTTCTGCTGTCGATTTGCTTGGATGCTGTCACTCAATGCAGACGCAATGTGGTTTGTTGCAGAAGACAGGTGCGGAGAAACCGATGTGGACAAAAGAACAACTGATTCAGCAAGTTCTGTGAGAAGCTTTCCTGCAACTTGGGCATTGATACTCGAGCGAAGTTCAGACAAATCAGCTTCTGACACGTCAGTGTCGAGATCGAGCAATCTCTGTTCGACTCGGCCGTTATCGGTGATGACAATACAGAGTGCGCGTCGATTACCAAGAGAGACGAGTTCGATATGACGAACACGAGTTGCTCCCAGAGTGGGGTATTGAACTATTGCAACCTGGTTTGTGAGCTGCGAAAGAAGACGAACGGTTCGCCCGAGGAGTTCATCAAAATCTACTGATTCATCGAGAAAGTGATCGATGGCCTGTTTCTGAGCAGTACTGATGTGCTTGACCTCAGCAAGATGGTCAACGAAGAGTCGATAGCCCTTATCAGTTGGAACTCGACCGCTCGAGGTGTGGGGAGCAACAATGAGCTCTTCTTCCTCCAGCAGGGCCATGTCGTTGCGAATGGTTGCTGCAGAAACACCAAATTGGTGACGATCCACAATTGCTTTGGAACCTACTGGTTCACGTGAAGAAACATAGTCCTGAACAATTGCTCGAAGGACTTCAAGACCGCGTTGAGAAACCATGCAATCCTCCTTCAATTCATCGCTGGCACTCGACCATTCTGAGTGCTAATACTACCCCGAGTTAGCCCTGTCTGCTGAGTTAGGAGAAGGTAAGCCTGCGCACAACCTCATCTGCGCGAAGACGTCCTGCAACAGTAAGCACGAGGTTGTGTTTGAGCGCGAAATGACCGTCAATAAGTCCATCAGCGATGAGTCCAGCAACTATGTTCGGTTCGAATTCGAGGGTGGAAATCCCCTCACGAATTCGACTACCTAGAAGAACACGTTCAAGTGCAACCGCTTCCTCATGGGGCTGTTCCCACCCAGCAGCAGGTGATTGGCCCAGAGAAAGACGTTGAGCATAAGCAGCTGGGTGCTTCACATTCCAAAACCTGGTTCCACCGATATGTGAATGAGCTCCAGGCCCGTAACCCCACCAGTCGTTTCCTTGCCAGTAAGTGAGGTTGTGTACTGAGCGTTGCTCTAAAGACTTAGACCAGTTACTGACTTCATACCATTGAAAACCAGCAGCTGTAAGAAGTTCATCAGCCAATTCATACATATCGGCTTCGAGATCGTCATCCGGTACTGGCAATTCACCACGACGTATCCGTCGCTCGAGTGCTGTGCCGTCTTCGACAATGAGCGCGTAGGCAGAAATATGCCCAGTATTCAGTGAGATTGCTGCTTCCAGAGATTGGCGCCATTGATCAAGCGTCTCCCCTGGCGTTCCATAAATGAGGTCAATACTGACTTCTAAGCTAACCTCATGTGCTGCCTGGACTGCGGCGGAAACAGAAGCTGGGTTGTGCGTTCTGTCGAGAGTTGCCAATACAGAGGGAATAGCTGACTGCATTCCCAGACTGAGGCGAGTAAATCCAGCCTGCGCAAGGGTCTGCACATATTCAGGAGTAATCGTGTCAGGGTTTGCTTCGGTTGTGATTTCAGCATGTGAATCAAGTCCATGTTCGTCGCGCACCAGCTCGAGAGCACGCACAAGATCCCTGGCTGGGAGGAGGGTTGGTGTTCCTCCCCCAAAAAACACTGATGTGAGCGGTCTCTTTGGCACACCTGCACGAGTCAACACTGACCCAGAGAGTTCAATCTCACGAGAAAGCTCATCGATATATGTCGATTGTGAGGTTCCTCGAAGTTCAGTAGCTGTGTAGGTATTGAAATCGCAGTATCCGCAACGCACACGACAAAACGGAACGTGAATATATGCACTCATGGTCCGACTGTCGGCACCGACATTGACTCCATTTGGCAATGAACCATCAGCTGGCATGTCATTGCCTTCAGGCAGCGGCCCAGCCATCAGTTATGCGGTACGAGCAGGAAGTAAAGAACGAACGTATTGACGACGCTGGAGCCACTGACGCAAACGAATCAAAGGTGTGAGGTAGAAATACTTCCTACCCTCTGCAATTGCCGTCACAGACCGAACGACAGACCACACAGAATCGTCGTCACGCCATTCAACGCTAAAGAATTCTTCACCGATGACGGGTTCGTAGTCCAAAGTGCCGAGGGCATAACCCATGCGTCGTTCTTCACGAACAACATAGATGACACGGTAACTTGATGTGAGCTCAGAGGGACTCCACAACTTGGCAAGTTCGACTGTCGTACCAGCGGATAAATATGGGGTTCCATCAGGAGCAAATAATTGATCCAACGCATCTGCAGTTGGAGGTACGGGGGCACCAAACTCGTTGAAGAGCAATCCGTTATACCCCTCGGAGTGTGCTTCATTGACTGAGACGACCTCGAGATGTGAGCCCTTGGGAACTCCCCAGGTCATCAAAGCAGCAGTTGCCGTGTCAAAACGTTCTTGACCGCTTCCGAGGCGAAATTCAGACTGTGCTGAACGAAAACCAGCTGGTGGGAAGACCAGAACATCTGCTGCCTGAGTCGCGCCGACAGAGCCATAGCTCACGGCGCGATCCCCACTGAAATTGGATCGGCGTTGTGTTTCAGACATTATTTCTTTTTCACTTCTTCATCGCCTTGAAGCGCAGCAATGAAGGCTTCCTGTGGAACCTCAACGCGACCGACCATCTTCATGCGCTTCTTACCTTCCTTCTGTTTTTCCAGAAGTTTGCGCTTACGGGTGATGTCACCGCCGTAGCACTTAGCAAGAACGTCTTTACGAATAGCAGAAATGGTTTCGCGGGCAATGATTCGCGCACCAATAGCTGCCTGAATAGGGACTTCAAACTGTTGACGAGGAATGAGCTTCTTCAGTCGCTCCGTCATCATGAGGCCATAGGCATACGCCTTGTCCTTGTGAACAATCGCACTAAATGCGTCTACTTGTTCACCCTGGAGAAGAATGTCTACCTTGACGAGGTCAGAGTCCTGTTCACCAGCTTCTTCATAGTCCAGGGAGGCATACCCTTGGGTTCGACTCTTGAGGTGGTCGAAGAAGTCAAACACGATCTCTCCCAGAGGAATCTCGTATTTCATCTCAACACGGTCTTCTCCGAAGTACTCCATGCCCAGCAGGTTTCCGCGGCGACTCTGGCACAGCTCCATGATGGTGCCAACGTAATCCTTAGGTGTCAAAATACCTGCGCGCACTAAGGGCTCAGAAACTCGAGTGATCTTTCCGGAAGGGTACTCACTCGGATTAGTGACGGTGACGGTCTTCTTGTCTTCGGTTGTGACTTCATAGGGCACAGACGGTGCTGTTGCAATGAGGTCAAGGCCAAACTCTCGTTCGAGGCGCTCAGTAATGATCTCAAGGTGAAGAAGCCCGAGGAATCCGCAGCGGAAACCGAAACCGAGAGCTACCGAAGTCTCTGGTTCATAGTTCAGCGAAGCGTCAGAGAGCTTGAGCTTGTCTAGGGCTTCACGCAAAACGGGGTAATCGGAACCGTCAATGGGATAGAGACCTGAGAAGACCATCGCCTTTGGGTCGGTGTAACCCGGAAGTGCTTCGGTTGCTGGCTTAGTGAAGTCTGTAACAGTGTCACCGACCTTGGACTGACGAACATCTTTAACGCCGGTGATGAGATAACCCACTTCACCCACGCCTAGGCCCTGGGAAGGGATGGGTTCGGGTGAGCTCACTCCGATTTCGATGAGTTCGTGAGATGCCTTGGTGCTCATCATCTGAATACGTTGTCGGGGCTTGAGCGCTCCATCAATGACGCGTACGTAGGTAATAACACCACGGTAAGCGTCATAGACGGAGTCAAAAATCATGGCGCGTGCAGGAGCATCTGCGTTGCCCACAGGTGCTGGGATCTTCTCCACTACGAGGTCCAGCAATTCCGCAACACCCATGCCTGTCTTACCTGAGACACGCAGGACGTCTTCTGGCTTGCCACCAATGAGATCTGCCAGTTCTTTGGCATATTTCTCTGGGTCAGCAGCAGGAAGATCAATCTTGTTGAGCACTGGAATGATGGTGAGGTCATTCTCCATCGCCAGATACAAGTTTGCGAGAGTCTGCGCTTCAATTCCCTGTGCTGCGTCAACAAGAAGAATTGCACCTTCACACGCAGCCAATGAACGGCTCACTTCATACGTGAAGTCAACGTGACCAGGTGTATCAATCATGTTGAGGGCAAAGGTCTCACCATTGAGTTCCCAGGGCATACGAACTGCCTGGCTCTTGATGGTGATGCCACGTTCACGTTCGATATCCATGCGGTCTAGATACTGTGCACGCATGGAACGGTCATCCACGATGCCGGTGATCTGAAGCATGCGGTCGGCAAGGGTCGACTTGCCGTGGTCAATGTGAGCGATGATGCAGAAGTTGCGAATCTTCGCTGGGTCTGTTGACGCAGGTTGCAGTGGTTTCGTAGCACGTGGAGACATAGAACCTCTAGTCTCCCACGAACTGCGACACAGTTTTAGCAACTGCCACACTTACTGGTAGTGTTGGTTCTTGGCTTACGTGTAGTCCCACCTACACGATTCGTCGCGAAGAGCCCTCTACCTCTGGTGCGACACAATCCAAACGTACAAACATCGAGTGAAAGACACGGTTAACGTGGCAAACATTAAGTCGCAGATCAAGCGAATTGGCACCAACGCAAAGGCAACTGAGCGCAACAAGGCTGTGAAGTCAGAGGTTAAGACCGCTGTCCGTGCAGCTCGCACCGCAGTTGCAACCGGAGACAAGGCAGCTGCTGAAGCAGCCCTGAAGACCGCAGGCAAGAAGCTTGACAAGGCAGTAAGCAAGGGTGTTCTTCACAAGAACAACGCCGCTAACCGCAAGTCAGCTATTGCTAAGAAGGTTGCTGCTCTCTAAGCACACTTTATGAATATGGCCTCCACGATTGTGGGGGCCATATTTGTTTAAGCGCTCCGGCTTAGCGTCTGCCATAACTGGCAACGACATTGACCATACGTTCCAAGGCATAAATGGGGTCCCGAGAAGCACCTTTAACGTTGGCATCTGTTTGAGCTATCACTTCAATGGCATTACCCAGGCCCGTTTCACTCCAGCCCGATAGATCTTTCCGGGCACGATCTATTTGCCAGGGAGCAGCGCCTAATGCTCCTGCAAGTTCACCAGAACCTCGACGTTCGCCATAGAGCTTGGCCATCAGTCTCAACTTGGAAGCAAAGGTGGCCACAATTGGCACGGGGTCTGCACCTGACTGTAAGGCGTGACGCAACGTAACTAAGGCGTCACCTAGGCGTCCTGCTACTGCAGAATCGACCACCTTGAACGCAGTAGCTTCGATACGACCACCGTAGTAATCCTCAACAGTCCTGTCGGAAATGTCGCCATCTGCATCAGCGATGAGTTGCTGACAAGCATTGGCGAGTTCTGAACCTGACCCAGAAAACGCTTGAACCAGTGAACGAAGTGCACTTGGTGCAATTTTGCGTCCGGCAATTCGGAATTCATTACCGGCAAAATCAAACTTGTCGTTATCGCTCTTGAGCTCTGCGCACACAATTTCGACAGCACCGCCCGTGCCTGCACGCAGGGTATCTAGCAGTTTCTTACCGCGCACTCCCCCACCGTGCCGCAACACAACGGTGGTGTCAGTGTCGGGAGACTCTGCATAATCCAGCATTTCTAGAAGAAATTCGTCATTACATTTTTCAACGTCACTGACTCGTATCAAACGAGGTTCGCCGAACAATGACGGACTGGCCAACGTCAATAATTCACCAGGAGCATAGCTGCTGGCATCCAAATCACTGACTTCTAAGGACGCATCTGCATCTCGAAGAATTTCACGGATTCGCTGTGTAGCTCGGTCAGCTAAAAATCCTTCTGCACCGCTGACAAGCACGATGGGAGCAGGTTTAGCGTTGTTCCATGAGAGTTGCTCAATCGCAATCTTTGCCTTACCTGCCATGGTTTTAGCCTAATGCTCAGTCCAGACACTCAACCCCGTCGAATTCTCACTAATCAGAATCAGTCCATCTTGATCCGTCCGAGGCGTGAGTGTTCCAAGCTGACTCAACATGTCGAGTGTTTCTCGCCGAGGATGACCATAATCGTTTTCCTGACCGACTGAGAAGATGCCTATCTGAGGTTGTATCTGTTCATACAAACTTGAGCTCTGATCTACTGAACCGTGGTGCGCAACTTTCACAACGTTAACTTGAGGCAGATGCACTGTGCTCATCATGGCCAACTGAGCTTCTTTGCCGAGATCACCCAGAAACAGTGCCTTAAACCGTGGGAAAGTTAACAACAGAGTTACCGATCCTGGGTTCCCCATATCCATGAGTGGGTGATGTTCATCTGGCCACAGAACTTGCCACTGCGCTTCACCCAATGCACCTGTAAGACCTTGCGTTCCTCTGTGCAGTGAAGCTCCCGAACGCGCTAGTTCAGTTAGCAGTCCTTGATCCTCCGCGTTTTCTGCTTTGCCTACAACTGCGACATCAACTTTCCCTAATACGGCTTCTAATCCACCCACATGATCTTTATCAAAATGGGTAAGAACCAACAGGTCGATATGAGTGATTCCGAGCTGTTCAAGGCAATGTCTGAGGGGCTCGGGGGTTCTACCAACATCAATAACCGCAATACGTTCCTCGCTTCTGAGGACTAATCCGTCACCTTGACCAACATCGCAAGCGGCAATGCTCCAATCGGGCGGAATACTTGCGGTGAAACGTAGCCCACTCATTACTGAAGTAATAGTCAAAGTGATAACGGTGACAACGACACTCACTGCCAGAGTGTTCCTCACTCGTTTATTCGAAGAGAGCAACATCAGCAAAATCACTACAGAAACAAATGCTGCAGTGATTGCCCCAACCGGACCAGAAATCCAAGGGAGTTGCGATTCGGGGAATCGGGAGAGAACTGTTGCGGTTTGACCGATCCATTCAGCGGGTAGCCACGATAACCACAGCAGTGGGAAAGCTACACCGGGTATCCACCACGTCAACAAACATCCTGCAAGGCCAATGACGGTGGCTATCGGTGCCGCTGGTGCAGCAATGACATTTGCCAGCACTCCATAGGTAGGAAGTTGTGGATTCAGCAAAATAATGAATGGCTGACACATCAATTGAGCCGAGAGTGGAATAGCTATCACGGTGGCAAGCCATAGCGGTAACCATCTATTCAAACTTGAAGCAAGTGGCCCTGAAAAGAGAAGCAATCCTGCGGTTGCCGAAACGGAAAGTATGAATCCGTAATCTATGGCCCACCAGGGATTCCACATCAGCATCAAGAGAGTCGCAAAAGCTAACAGTGGTATTCCAGAACCTGGTCTTCCGCTAAACAGTGCAATCATCACGACTACAGCCATCACCGCAGCGCGAAGAACGCTGGGTTGAGGCGTGACCAATATGACAAATGCAACAAGTGCACAAACTGCAATGACAAGGCGTACCCGCCGACCAGCCCCACACAGTGCACCGATAGCCATCACACTTGCAGTAACAATGGCAATGTTCGCCCCAGACACTGCGGTGATGTGTGTGAGCGAAACCGTTTTCATTGAGTGTGAAAGGTGTTCACTAACTCTGCTGGTGTCTCCAATTGCTAACCCCGGTATGAGCTGACCACCGAAACTTGGAAGCGTGGATGCCGCATCCAAGAAGGAATTTCTCAGGTGTTCCGCCCACACTAACCACCAGGGGATCTCTATGGGCGGAGTCTTCTCCCAGGGGAGAACATCAACATGATGGGGTAATTGGATGAGCCAGGACAGCAAGACAGCTGAGGATGTAAGAACTGTGAGACCAAGTATCGGGAGTCTTTTCAGGGTGAAGCATCCTGAAAGCGCAAGAACTGCTACAAAGCCAAAATGACTAGTTGACGGACTGAACAAAGGAATGTCTACGTTCAGAACAACAACGAGACCACTCCAGCCCACGAGAACGGGTATGGAAAGACGGAGATCTGCCTCAATTCTGACCTTGTTCACAATGAAACGAGATCTTTGATTCCGGCAAACAATTTGTCACCTATACCGGAGACCTCGTTGAGCTGATCGACAGAAGAAAAGCCGTTGTTACTATCTCGCCACTGGACGATTCGATTGGCAAGAGTCGGTCCTATGCCCGGCAATGAATCAAACTGCTCTGCTGTTGCCTGATTCAACGACACCAAAGAACCAGTTGCACTTCCCTCACCAGTGGCACACCCTGCTTGCTGAGAGGAAATGACTATTTGTTCACCATCTCTGACTTCTCGTGCGAGATTTATGCCACACTCAGTAGCCTGAGGACTTAATCCCCCAGCTGCCATGACAGCGTCAATAACTCGAGAACCACTCTCTAGTTCGTAAATGCCTGGACTAGTCACTTCTCCAATGACATGGATAAGTACCGTTCCCAATGGGCTTGTCTCCTCCTCGGTTGTGACTAATGGTGACGCTGTGAGATCGAGTGGAACGTGAACTTGATTGCCGGCTGAAGCAATTGTTGAGGACAGAATCGCAATAACTACGATGGCTAGTCCAGCGACGGTGGCAGCACCTACGGCAACTCGTACTCTGATTCGATGAGATGAATTGTCCTGGAGGAAGACATCAGATTGTGATGCATCATCCAATCCAGCCAAACGCCTGAATTGATCACCTAACCACGACATGTGATGAGAGTAGATATTCAGAATGCGAACACATCCAGGTTTTTGAAGAATGTGAGTAGACCTACCGCTTTACTCGGGGTGGAGAACTACAGGCGAGCCCTGAAGCGGGTGTTGAGACAAACCAATACGGTGAATACGTGAGCATCGTGTCCAACGTCCAGACAAAGAAGCGCATTCCGTTTCTGCAGTTAGCCAAGACAATCATTGCCACGCTTTTGGCTTGGTTTGCTGCGTTGTGGGTTTATCCCAACGAGCAACCCATCTTTGCGGCGATAGCGGCAATCATTGTCATCCAACCCAGCATTAACCAGTCGCTGGGAAAAGCCATCGAACGAAGCACCGGCGTCGTTCTCGGTGTGGCCATCGCTTTGGGCGCAAGCCTCATCTTCGGCAACCATAGCTGGCTCGTCCTTGCCGCAATTATGGTGGCCTTTATCGCGGGCTGGTTATTCAAATTCACTCCTGGCACAGCCAATCAAATTGCCATCAGCGCCATGTTGGTCATTGCAATTGGATCTGCAACTCCTGAATATGCAGCAGGGCGCATTGTGGAAACCCTCATTGGTGCCTCCATTGCCTTTATTGTCAATGCGGTGATCGTTCCACCTGTAGCGATTGGACCATCTCAACAAGCGATTGCTGAGTTAGGCGCCAATATTGCCGAAGTACTTGAAGACATTGGAAGTGTGCTTCGCAGAGAGACAAGCTACGAAGTCTTGTCCAATATCAATACCCGTGCACGCAACCTCAGACCCCAACTAGATAAAGCACAAGCGACTTTGCGTTCAGCACAGGAAAGTCTTCGTTTCAATGTATTCAAGGGAACGCACGGCAAAGATCTTGATGCACAGCAACTGCTTCTTGAACAACTCGCTGTTTTAGTGACCAGAACTATAGGTGTTGCCCGAGGTGTTCGGGACAACTATGACGAAACAGTTATTGCCGAACCAGGAATTGCTCAGATAGCTGAAGAATTCATGCGTTCAGGACATGACCTGAGACTGCTGGTCCGGGATGCTGGTCTTCCTGCCATGAAACAAGCTCATCCAGATACGCAAGAAATGCCAGCACTGACTGAACCCATCAGACTAAGTCCGCCGTCTGGATATAACTGGATCTTGATTGGTTTCCTCATGGAAAACCTTCGCCGTATTCGTGACGAAATTACGGGCACGGGCGACTAATACGTCACCCGAATAAAGCAGCGCTCATCACAGGGTGGCATCCAGGAATTTGCCTCAGGGAAGAGTTCCCGTCGCAAAGTTAATACTCTTCGGACTGAATCATCAAGTTGTTCCTGAGAAATCTGCCCCGACTGAACAGCCGCTGACACACCCGCAACGATTGCTCCTGGATCAAAATCTGGACCTGGGACATATAGCAAGACGTCATTGCCTGCAGCTAACGCAGAGACCGCGTTCGTTACGCGGTTTTCATACTCGGGAAGACGTGAGTGTTCTATCATCGTCATGTCGTCAGTAATGATGACACCCGTGAAACCCATCTCTTCACGAAGAATCTTGTGCCATAGAGGCGACAACGATGAAGGCAAGGAATCCACGGCCGGGAAGGCTAAGTGGCCAAACATCACCATTGAGCTTCCAGCATCAATACCGGCTTGAAATGGGATCGCATCGGTGGAGAGCCATTGGTCATACGTCAGTGGAGATGTGGGAACACCGATGTGGGAATCTCCAGGCGCACTGCCATGACCGGGGAAATGTTTGATGGTGCTCATCACCGATGAATCTTCACCCGTGACGGCAGCTGCCACTCGTTCAGCCGTAGCCGCGGCATCTGCTCCAAAGGAACGACCATAGATGAAGGATTGCGGGTCGCTAGAAACATCTGCCACCACACCGAAGTTCAGATTCACCCCAAGACTCTTGAGAAGATCACCGCGCGACGTGAATGCAGTCAATGTGGATGAAACAGGCTCATTGCGCAAGGTGTCAGCGCCGGCATAGGCGTCATAAGGCAGGCGCTTAATCAACCCACCTTCTTCGTCAATCCCTATCAAACGAGGCAACTCTGCAGAGCCAGCGATCGCTGTAGTAATGCCAGTGAGTTCTGCTGGGGTCTCGGGAACATTGCTGCCCATGACAATGAATCCACCAAGTTCATTAGACGAGACGAAAGACTGCAAAGATGCAGGATCAGTTCCTGGTTGATTAGCCATGATGAGCGAGCGAATCTTTTGCTCGAGTGTCATGTTCGCAAGAGAGTCTTCAACGTAGAACTCAAGGGGGTGAACGCCCCAAGGTTCAATGACGGGACGTTGGTAAATCTGGGTGTAGTTCTGGGGATTACCTACCCGGTCTATGGCGGGCTGTGTAAACAGTAAAACGGTCATGAACGCCGTCACGAGTGTTCCCGCAATGACAGCAAACCAGAGTGCTACTGGATGCTTGGGCTTGGCCATGTTTGGAGTTTAGCTAGGCGAGGGAGAGAAACAGCTTTTCGAGCTCCGCAACGGTCGGCGCGTTCTCTTTTGTTTCACCTGAGGCCATGCACTCCTGCATCGCCTTCGCAATGATGGCAAAACCAGCCTTATCAATGGCACCTGAAACGGCTGAAAGCTGCGTGACCACTGCACGACAATCTCCGCCTGCTTCCACAGCTGTAATCACAGCTGCCAGCTGACCTTGAGCTCGCTTGAGGCGATTGACTATTGCCTTCTGCTCTTCGGGTGTTACGTCAGTCATTTCTGATCTCCTTTCGAGGCCATGCCAGCCTTCCACGTGAGATAGCCACCGTTGAGGTTGACTACGTCAATTCCTTCTTGCGCCAAGATGCGCGCAGCTGTGTGACCACGCTGACCAACTTGGCAGTACACAACTACTTTCTGACCCGAAAGTTCTCTGATGTGCTCGCGGAGAACATCGATCGGAAAACTGAGGCTTCCTTCAATATGTCCGTACTTATATTCGCCCTCGGTCCGAACATCAACAAGCACAGCACCCGAATCCAGTGCACTATCGAGTTCATGCCACTCAATGACCTTGGTCAGACCCTCTGCAATGTTTCTATTGACATACCCGAGCATGTTGATGGGGTCTTTGGCAGAACCGTGTTGGGGATCATAGGCAAGTTCTAATTGAGCAAGATCACTAGCAGTGATTCCCGCAAAGATTGCTGTTGAAATGACGTCAATGCGCTTATCCACACCGTGACCGCCCACAGCCTGGGCACCGAGAATGAGATCAGTTTCAGGATCCACCATGAGCTTGAATCTCATGGTTTGTGCACCTGGATAGTAGGCAGCATGATCTGCGGGATGGGTATGGATTACTCGGACAGGACGTCCAGCTGCACGTAATGCCTTTTCGCTCCAACCCACTGTTGCGGCCACTAAGCCATCGAAGGAAAGAATGGATGTTCCCAGTGTTGGAGTTGCGGGAACAGTGCGTGCCCCTGCAATCGCGTTCGCTACCGAGTGGCCATGTCTATTAGCCAATCCTGCAAGGGTGGCAAGCCGCTCATCACCAGAAATCGCATCAATCTTTTCTGCAGCATCACCGACAGCAAAGATATTGGGATCTGAAGTCCGCTGTTCGTTATCTACCCAAATTCCACCGTTGTGACCGATTTTGAGTCCAGCTTCTTCAGCAAGATGAACCTCTGGCTTCACACCCAGTGCTGAGAAGATGACATCGGTGCTGATAACTTCTCCATCCGCAAGGGTTACGCTGTTTCGCGTAAAAGAAGTGATGGAACTCTCTAAACGAAGATCAACCCCCGATGCGCGCACTCGTTGGGCAACCGCGATAGCAAGCTCTGGGTCGAGATAGCTCAACAGCTGTTTGCCGCGATGAATGAGAGTGACTTTCATTCCTCGTTTGATGAGATTCTCTGCAAGCTCGAGACCGATAAATCCCCCACCAAGAATCACGGCATGTTCAGGGTTGGGATACAACCACGCAATGGCCTTATCCATGTCTTCCACTGTGCGCATGGCCAAAATCCACTTGGCATCTGGACCTTCAGGCATGGTGGCTTTGGCACCTGGTGAAAGGACGAGATAGTCATACTTTTCGACGTAGGTTACTTTCCAGACCCTGTCATATATGGTGACAGTTTTGGACTGACGATCAATCGAGAGAACTTCATGACGGACGCGGACGTCCAAGTTGAATCGAGCACCCAACGTAATGGGGTTTTGAAGAATGAGAAGCGATCGCTTTTCAATGGTTTCACTCAGGTGATAGGGCAAGCCACAGTTCGCATAGGAGACATAACCACTGCGTTCGAGCACCAGAATGTGTGCCGTCTCGTCGAGACGACGCAGACGAGTAGCTGCCGACATTCCGCCAGCAACACCACCAATAACCACGATTTTTTTGGGCCGAACCATGGTTACAGCATATACCCCTAGGGGTATCGTTACGAGATGTTACTTATCCATCTCAGCGAGCAATTCACGCACGCGTGGAACAACAACTTCACCATACAGACGAATGCTGTTCATCAAGTGCTCGTGGGGCAAAGTGCCCAAACTGTATTTGAGGTCAAATCGTGAAACACCAAGCCCATGAATACTTCGAGCAAGTTTTTGGGCAACAGTTTCAGGTGATCCAGCAAAGAGAGCACCTTCAGGACCTGCTTCATGTTCAAATTGGGCCCGAGTTAGGGGCGGCCAGCCACGACTACGACCGATGCGTTCGTGCATCACTTGATAGTGCGGGAACATGAGGTTCTTCGCCTCATCATCGGTTTCGGCAATAAATCCTGGAGAGTGTTGACCTATAGGAAGAGTCTCTAACTCAAGTTGAGCAAGAGCTTGGTGATACAGATCAACATAAGGACGGAATCGCAGCGGGTCTCCCCCAATAATGGCCAGCATCAGGGGCAAGCCGTATTGAGCTGCACGAACAACAGACTGTGGGCTACCACCCACACCAATCCATGTCTTGAGTTTTCTGCCTTCAACGGTGGGATAAACCGCTTGTTCGTTCAAAGCCGGACGAATTGTTCCCTGCCAGGTAACTGGCCCGCCCTGAACAAGATGGGCGAAAAGATCGAGTTTCTCCTCAAAGAGCTTTTCGTAATCTTGAAGATCAAAACCAAACAAGGGAAAAGACTCTGTGAAAGAGCCTCGCCCCACAATCACTTCAGCACGGCCGTTAGAGACGGCATCTAACGTGGCAAACTTCTGGAATACACGAATGGGGTCATCAGAACTCAGCACGGTCACTGCCGAGCCGAGGTGAATATTCTTTGTTTGGCTAGCAATAGCTCCCAGGAGAACTTCTGGAGAGGAAACAGCGAAGTCATCTCGGTGGTGTTCACCAATGCCGAAGAAGTTCAGACCTACCTCGTCAGCCAATACAGCCTCTGCTGCAACGTTTCGGAGCACCTGGGCATGCGAAACAGGCTTACCATCTAGATCAACCGTGACATCACCGAATGTGTCTAAACCGAATTCAACGTCGTGTGCCACGTGGAGCTCATTTCTCATGCAGATCTGAATACTTGTTCAGGATAAGTGAAATACAGCAAGTTCTATTCCCACACCGGCTTGTTATGCCAGACTAGGTAATGGAGATATCCAAAGACGGGTATCTCTTTCCATTCACAACGGATCGTCCGGCACGTACCTGCCGGTGAAGGAGCAGTAAAAGTCATGGCTACAGTTACATTTGATAACGCCACTCGCCTCTACCCCGGCACCACCAAGCCCGCGGTAGACAAGATCAACCTCAAGGTTGAAGACGGCGAATTCCTCGTACTTGTCGGACCTTCGGGTTGCGGTAAGTCCACTACCTTGCGCATGCTCGCAGGCCTCGAAGAGGTCAACGGCGGTCGCATCCTCATTGGTGACCGCGATGTCACTGACGTTCCACCAAAGGACCGCGACATCGCCATGGTTTTCCAGAACTACGCTCTGTACCCTCACATGACCGTGGCAGAAAACATGGGCTTCGCGCTCAAGATTGCCGGCGTCAAGAAGGAAGAGCGCGCAGAGCGCGTTCTTGAAGCAGCAAAGCTTCTTGACCTCGAGCAGTACCTCGACCGTAAGCCCAAGGCTCTTTCTGGTGGTCAGCGTCAGCGTGTAGCTATGGGTCGCGCTATCGTGCGCAAGCCACAGGTATTCCTCATGGATGAGCCACTGTCGAACCTGGACGCCAAGCTTCGTGTTCAGACTCGTACTCAGATCTCTTCACTCCAACGCCGTCTCGGTGTCACCACTGTGTACGTAACCCACGACCAGGTTGAAGCCCTCACCATGGGTGACCGCATTGCGGTTCTCAAGGATGGTCTTCTTCAGCAGGTTGGTACTCCTCGTGACCTCTATGAGCGTCCCGCAAACAAGTTCGTTGCAGGATTCATTGGCTCCCCCGCCATGAACCTGTTCCCCTCCAAGATTGTTTCGGGTGGTGTTGAATTCGGTAACACCGTTGCCAAGGTCGACGCTGAGGTAACCAAAAAGGCTACTGGAGCTGTCACTGTTGGTATTCGTCCCGAAGACCTCACCGTGAACAAGGACAAGGGCCTGAAGATCAAGGTTGATGTTGTTGAGGAACTCGGTGCAGACGGCTACCTTTACGGTCACGTCACCATCGATGGCACCGAGCACAGCATCACTGTTCGTGTTGATGGTCGCGACCACCCCATGCGTGGTGACGAAGTATTCGTACTTCCCACCGAGAAGCACATCCACGTCTTCGACGCAGAATCCGGTGAGCGTCTTTCAGGAGCAGTAGCTCTCTAGATATTCGCCTGAATCTACTGGATTCACAAAACCATTTGGTGCAATGTTGCCCGCGATCAGATCACTGGTCGCGGGCAACTCACTTAACAAGAGAGATTGATAGATGAGTGGTTCACTCAACATCACCGCTGCAACAGTAGAACCAGGCCTGTTAGCTCTACCGTGGGATATCCCACTGGAAAACTGGCCAGACGACACCATCACAGCACTGCCGAAAGGCATTTCTCGCCACATTGTGCGTTTTGCTCAACTGGATGGCTATGTCATCGCCATCAAGGAGACCACCGATGAGATGGCGCAGGGCGAATATGACATGCTGCGCAATCTTCAGAAGATCGAAGTTCCCTGCGTTGAACCTGTTGCCGTCATTCAGGGACGAACGGATAGTGAAGGCAACCCACTTCCTTCTGCACTCGTAACACGTCACCTCAAGTTCTCAATGCCTTTCCGTGCGCTCTATTCGACCACTTTGCGTCCCGAAACTGCCCAACGACTGGTTGACTCCCTTGCCTTGCTCTTGGTTCGCCTCCACAACGTGGGCTTTTTCTGGGGAGACGTTTCCCTCTCCAACACTCTCTTCCGCCGTGACGCAGGTTCGTTTGCTGCGTATCTGGTCGATGCCGAAACAGGCCGCCTCTATGACAGCTTGACCAAGGGTCAGCGTGAACACGATCTGGAGATTGCTCGGGTCAACATTGCCGGTGAACTCATGGACATTCAGGCAGGCGGCAAACTCGATGCAGCAATAGATCCTGTTGCCACCAGTGACCGCATCATGGCCAGTTACGACACTCTGTGGCACGAACTCAATGATCCGGAGCTTCTCGAACAAAACGAACTCTGGAAGATCAACAAACGTGTTCAACGATTGAACGATTTGGGCTTCGATATTGAGGAGCTCTCCATCAAGACTGATGCAGATGGCACCAAGGTGAAAATTCAACCCAAGGTTGTGGACTCAGGTCACCATGCCCGCCGATTACTTCGCCTCACCGGTCTCGACACCGAAGAAAACCAAGCCCGTCGCCTCCTCAATGACCTTGACTCCTACGCAGCAACTGTGAGTCTTCTCAATCTTGATGAAGAGGTAGTGGCTCATTTGTGGCTCACTCGTGTTTTCGAGCCAGTTATTCGCGCAGTGCCTGAAAACCTCGACAGCAAGTTAGAACCCGCTGAAGTGTTCCACCAAGTATTGGAACACCGCTGGTTCATGTCGCAAGAACAAGCGAGAGATGTTCCTCTCAACGAGGCGGTTCGTGACTACATCGAAAACGTTCTCCAATACCGCAGAGATGAAGAAGTAGTAATTAACCCACCCACGGGAACCTTTACTGCAGCCGTTGACATCATTCGAGATGAGGACGATTTCGAATACAACGACGAACCAATGCCGCCACGTGGTGCTGATGAACCTGTTCGTGATTGGCGTGACCTGGTTTAGCCTGTAGTCATGCGTGCCGCCGTAGCCACCAGCCAAGACCATGACAATCCACTTGCAGGATTGCTCCTGCAAGATGTGCCAGAACCCGAAGTTCCGCCAGGATGGGCAAAAGTTCGTCTGGTCACAGCCTCACTGAACCCCCATGATGTGTGGACTCTGAGAGGGGTGGGTCACCCCGCTGAACGCATCCCCATGATTTTGGGCTGTGACGGAGCTGGTTACACAGACGATGGCAAGCCCGTCATCATTTATCCCGTCATTGCCGATGCAGCTCGAGGCATGGGTGACATGACCATGGATCCTCAGCGTTCCATCATTAGTGAGCTCTATAACGGCACTTTCGCTGACTACATTGTGGTTCCAGAAAGCAGTTTGGTGCCCAAGCCCGAATGGTTGAGCTTTGAGGAAGCTGCTGCCATGGGTATTGCGTGGGGAACCGCCTACAGAATGATGTTTTCGCGTGCAGGACTCAAAGCAGGAGATCGCGTTCTTGTTCAAGGCGCATCTGGGGGCGTAGCCAGCGCTGCGATATCGCTCGCTAAAGCCGCAGGAGCAACTGTCTATGTCACAGCGCGTGATGAACGTAAACGTCAGTTTGCGCTCGATATAGGCGCTGACGCTGCTTTTGAACCAGGTGCACGTCTTCCAGAGCGGGTCGACATCGTGGTGGAGACCGTAGGAGAGGCTACCTGGTCACACTCGCTCAAATCTCTGCGCCCGGGCGGCACAGTAGTGATTTGTGGAGCGACCAGTGGCCCCAATGCGAATGCAGACCTCAACCGTGTTTTCTACCAACAACTCAGCATTATTGGCTCCACTACGTGCACGTTGGCGGAGTTCTATAAATGTCTTCGTGTGATGGAAGAATCCGGTGCACGACCTGTAATTGATCACAGTGTGACGCTGGAAAACATTCACCAGGGATTTGAAGCACTGATTTCTGGGGACAATCTTGGAAAAATTGTTGTCCAGATCAGCGATGAACAATAAGTTCTAAAGAACTTTCTTCACCACAGAGGACTTCAGCTGCATCTGGCCGAAACCGTCAACCTTGCAGTCGATGTCGTGGCCGTCTGACGCACCAGGAACCAAACGAATATTGCGCACCTTGGTGCCCACCTTGATGTCTTGAGGGAAACCCTTGACCTTAAGCCCCTTGACCACGGTTACTGTGTCGCCGTCAGCAAGAATGTTGCCGACAGAATCTTTGATGATGGAGGAGTCAATAGCCTCATCTTCTTCAGGGTTCCACTCATGGGCACACTCAGGGCAAACCAATAGTGCACCCATCTCGTAGGTGTATTCACTTGAACAGTGTGGGCAGGGAGGCAGAGTTTCTGACATGTCATTCCTTTGAACCTCGAAAACATATCACGTAGCCTTGCAACATGAAGATAGCCCTCGCCAATGACCATGCAGGACTCGCACTGAAGATTGAGATTGCGGCCTGGCTCACCGCTCAGGGGCACGAGGTTATCGACTTCGGCACTGACAGTTCAGATCCCGCTGACCTACCCGATCACGTCTATCCCGCTGCACGAGCAGTTGCAACAGGAAAAGCCGACAGAGGAATCTTTGTCGACGGTGTTGGATATGGCTCTGCCATGATTGCCAACAAGGTCAACGGAGTTTATGCAGCAGTCTGCCAAGATTCATTCTGTGCAGAACTAGCACGGAGTCACTCCGACACCAATGTGTTGTGTATCGGCGGAAAGATTATTGGCTCAGCTATCGCTATGGAGATTGTTCGTGTCTGGATGACAACTGAGTGGTTGGGAACTTCCGATGAGAAGTTTGCACGACGTGTCGCCAAAGTAGTCGAAATAAATGACGAGAATCTGAAACCAGTTGAGTAATTAAGAAAATCCCTGCCTTTGCAGGGATTTTTCTTTGTGGATCTGAGGGGACTCGAACCCCTGACCCCCTGCATGCCATGCAGGTGCGCTACCAGCTGCGCCACAGACCCGTAACCTCGCAATATCTGCGAGACAACTTGTTTAGATTACTACATCAGGACTGTGCTGAACGAACTCAAGAGGGATTGCAGGGCAGTCCTTCCATAGACGCTCAAGTCCGTAATACATGCGTTCTTCTTCGTGGAAGACGTGAACAACCAAGTCACCGAAATCGAGAAGAATCCAACGACCTTCAGCACGACCTTCACGACGAATAGTTTTCACGCCAGCTTCGATCATCTTGTCTTCGATTTCGTTAGAAATCGCGATGACGTTGCGCTCATTGCGACCAGTAACAAGAAGGAAGATGTCGACCAGAGGCAGTGGCTCAGAAATATCGAGCGCAACTTGATCGAAGCCACCTTTGTCATCTGCTGCTTGTGCAGCAATTTGGAGCAAACGGTGAGCGTTTTCAGTAGCAGCCAATTAGAACAGTCCTAAGAAATAACCGGCAACGAATAGAGCAACCACTCCGACAGCCAAACCGGCAGCTGTGATGGAGAGGATGAAAGGAAGGCGTTCATTCATGCCACGAGGAGTTGTGACGACGCTGTTGGAGATGTTGTAAGCAGAGACGGCAGTTGCGGCAGATACAGGCGCCATTCCCTGGGTTGGGGCAACCTCTTCGTCATCTTTGATGACATCAATTTCTGAGGTGTCGAGGTTTTCTAAGTTTGCACCCACCTGGGACACAGAAGACGGAATCAGTATGGAACCTGTAATCACGATCTCGCCAGTGGGGTTAATGGGAGCTATAGATCCTGTGGTCTCAGGAAGAGTCGGAAGAATCAGAGCATTGCTGATGACGGAAATAGATCCGGTCGTTGCTGGAACAGAATTGGCGAGGTTGCCGTATTCAATGTTGACCTCACCGGCTTCGACAACTGCTTCAGCTGCCGCAACAGCTTCAGCGATAGCAATCGCGGCAGTTGCTTCAGAAATGGTCTGTGGCTCTACTTCTTCTTCGTACTCATCATCGTCGAAGGTATCCAATTCTTCGACAACAAGTTCTTGCGAAGTTTCCTCTTTGACGGATGCTGCGGCTGTAGCTGCGGCTGCGGCTTCGGCGATGGCTTGTTCTTCTTTTTCGAGCGCAATTCGTGCCTGTTCGGCTTCGAGTGCTTCTTGTGAAACTCGGGCAGCTTCGCGTTCTGCAGCGAGCTCAGTTTCACGAGCTTCGGCAGCAGCAAGAGCTTCTGCTTCACGTGTAGCTAATTCGGCTGCATCGGCTTTGCTTTGTTCTCGAGCATCTTCTTCCGCGGCCTTTATTGCTGCCTTTTCAACAGCGAGTGTTTCCGCAGCGGCAGCTGCGGCAGCTTTAGATTCAGCAGCGGCAGCAATCTTCTCTTGTTTGGCAGCAAGAGCTTGAGCTTTCTTTTCTTTTCGAGCAAGTCGTCGCGCTTCACCCTTGGTAGGGCCGGTGGGCACGTCGGAAGTCTCAACAGAAACAAGTGAATCGAAGCCTGAGGTAACAATCTCACCGGTCTGATCAGAAACCGCGGCGAGTGTCTCCTCCACCGCTGAAAGAGATCCAAAATCGAGAGCCGGAGCAACGGCAAGAGGTTCGATGGGGCCAGTTTCTGCAGAGGTAACTGGAACAGAAACGGGAGGGATAGATGTCTGCTCAATTACTGACTGAACTGGAGCAACAATTTCTTCAGCAGGTTCTTCAACAGGAGCAATGTGCTCTTCAACAACCTCAGCTTCGAATGCCTTGGCAGCAGCAGCTTCTGCCTGTGCTTCAGCTTTCGCAGCTGCAGCCATTTCATGAGTGATGACGGGCATCTGTCCTGTGGCAGCAATGTATTCGACAACAGCTGTGTCCGGGTCGATTCCACGGGCTTCCAGCTCACGACGTGCCTTGCGCGAGAGGTCACCGAATTCGTTCAACACGATGTCGGGAGTATCACCACTCACGCATTTCTCCGATACAACTGATGTTCTTCAATAAATTCAGCGACGTTGTCTGGAACAAGACCTTCAAGAGATTGTCCGTTCACAATTCGTTCACGACACTGCGTGGACGAAATAGGCAAAGCCGATATTTCTAGCAAGTTTACGCTGGGTGAAAGCTTTGCGGGAACTTCTGGCTGTGTGCCGTGGCGAGAAACCACAACAAAGGTGGCAAATTCACCTAATTCTTCATAATTTTTCCACGTTTGAATTCCTGCAAAAGCTTCGTCTCCCACGATAAAAAATAGCTTTGCACCGAGATAGAGCTTGGATAAATCACGAAGAGTGTCGATTGTGTAGGTGGGGCCTGGTCGATCAATATCTACTGAACTAACAGAGAAGTGTTGACTGTCTTCGAGAGCCAAAGAAACCATGGCTAGCCGCTCCGCAGGAGTTGCTTCTTCGTCTTTGTGCCAGGGATCACCCGCAGGAACAAACAGGACGTGATCCAAGTGAAGACCCTCAAAAACCGCTTCTGCAACAGCAATATGGCCGTTTTGAGGTGGATCAAAAGTGCCGCCTAGGACACCGATACGTGTTTCCTGACCGTCAACGGTCATGGTGAACGTTCCTAGTGGTGTGCTGCGTGGTCGCTCGCGTCAGACCACTTCTGACGGTGACGTGCTGCAACATCTTTGTAGCTGTAGGTAACCAGACCAAGGAAGGTGAAGAAACCGGCTGCAATGATGGCGAAAGCAATTGCTGGAATGACCAGGGGGAAGCTCTCGTGACCTTCGGCGTTTGCCAGAATTTCTACTGTGTTCATTGTTACTCCACGTGTGTTTTGACTACTTCTAAAGTCTAGTGGCGAATCTGACCAGAACCGCGGACCAACCACTTGGTCGAGGTGAGTTCAGGAAGCCCCATAGGACCACGGGCGTGAAGTTTCTGGGTAGAGATTCCCACTTCTGCACCAAAACCGAACTCTCCCCCGTCTGTGAACCGTGTTGAGGCATTGACCATCACAACAGCAGCGTCTACTTCAGCAAGGAACTTATCTGCTTGCGCAACGTTGTTGGTCAGGATTGACTCGGTGTGCTTGGTTGAGAATCGACGAATATGGGCAATTGCTTCGTCAAGATCTGAAACAACTTTGACGCTCATCTCAAGAGCCATATGTTCGGTTGCGTAATCCTCATCGGTCGCCAAACCGATGGTGGGGAATATCTCACGAGTTCTGGCGTCACCCTTGAGAGTGACTCCCGCGTCAGCCAGTCGAGACAGAATCGGTGGCAATGCTTCTTCAGCAATGCTGTCCACCACAATCAGCGTCTCGAGAGCGTTGCAAACGCTGGGTCGCTGAACTTTTGAGTTGTGTGCAATCTCTACAGCCTGGGCGAGGTCAGCGCTCTCATCAATAACGAGATGCACCACACCAGCACCTGTTTCAATAACAGGAACCTTGGACTCAAGAACAACCGCGTTGATGAGGTTTGCTGAGCCTCGAGGAATAAGTACGTCTACGTATCCGCGAGCAGCCATGAGCTGAGTGGCGCCTTCACGTCCAAGCTCATCAATACTTTGAACTGCTTCGGCGGGAAGACCAGCAGAAACTAGTGCTTTTTGAATGAGTGAGACAGTGACAGTGTTGGTGTTCTCGGCAGCAGATCCACCGCGAAGAACAGAGGCATTACCACTTTTGATGCACAGCGCAGCAATATCTACAGTCACATTGGGACGCGCCTCATAGATTGCGCCCACCACGCCAAAAGGCACGCGAACCTGGCTGAGGTGAATGCCATTGGGCATGTCATTGCCGCGCACCACAACACCAACTGGGTCTGGCAAGGAAATGACATCACGCACAGCATTGGCAAGTGATGTGAGACGCTCTGGAGTGAAACGGAGGCGGTCTAGTAATCCTTCGGCCATGCCGCTGGATTCGCCCGCCTCGATGTCAAGGGCATTAGCCGCCAAGATGGCACTGTGGTTGGCATCAATCACATCAGCAATAGCTGCAAGGGCCTGGTTCTTTTGCGCTGTAGTCAGCGTTGCCAGAGCGCGTGAAGCTATCTGAGCAGCTTCAAGCTTGGTTACCAGCGCAGCAGAGAGTGATGAGGATGCCATGAGTCAATGCTACCCAAGCGAAAATTATTCAGATGCGGCGTCGAACCACGTACCGACATTGTCTCCGCGCAGGGCAGAAGCAACAAGTGCTGCATTGGTAATGAGAACAGCTGTCCCAGAATCTGCAGCGAACTGTGCAGCAGCTGCCTTGGTTCCTGCTCCCCCGCTGCCCACACCTGCCGAGCCAATCGAACCAAACTCGACATGGTCGAGAAGGTGACCAAAAGGAACTAGCTCGATACGTTCTGCACCGGGCTCGGTAGGTGGCTTCGTGTAAATACCGTCAACATCTGAGAGCAGCACGAGAACATCTGCATTCACGAGCTTGGCTACGAGTGCTGCCAAGTGATCGTTGTCACCAAAACGAATTTCTTGGGTCGCAACAGTGTCGTTCTCATTCACGATGGGAAGTACCCGTAGCTCAAGGAGCTTTTCCATAGCAAGTGCAGCGTTGGAACGGGTGCTGTCATTTTCAAAGTCACCAGAGGTTAGAAGGACTTGGCCAGCAACAATGTTGGAGTGATCAAGAAGCTCTTGGTAACGAACCATGAGGCGACTCTGACCCACGGCAGCAGCTGCTTGGAGCGTAGGCAAGTCAGTAGGGCGAGAAGTCAGGTTGATGTAGGGAAAGCCGGTGGCCATGGCGCCAGAGGAAACCAGAACAACCTCGGTGCCACGACCGTGAGCTTCAGCAAGTGCTTCCACCAGTGTCTTGATCTGGTGAGCGTTCTCTCCACTGATGGAGGAAGAACCCACCTTGACCACAATCCTGCGGGCAGCAGGAATATCTTGACGGCTACTAACTCTCATCTGCTATCTCGTCATCTACCTGCCACAGACCAGCATCACGTTCACGAACGAGCTCTTCACGAGCTTCCTGCTTGGCATCCATCAGGTCGTAGTACTCATCACGACGTTCCTTGTTGGTACGTCGGTTGTTTTGGTTCAAACGGTCGTCAGTTCCGCGAGGACCAGTCATCAACTCTGCAGCAGAAGTCATGGTGGGCTCCCAGTCGAAAACCAAACCATTTCCTTCACCAATGATGACGGTTGAACCAGCAACGGCGCCCTTCTTGAAGAGCATGTCTTCCACGCCTGCCTTAGCAAGACGATCAGCGAGGTATCCCACAGCTTCTTCATTGTTGAAGTCGGTTTGTTCAACCCAACGCTCAGGCTTGGCACCGATAACACGGTAAATGTTTCCGCCAGATCCACCCTCAACGCGGATGATGTACCCCTGGTCATCTACCGCACGTGGGCGCAGCATGATGACAGGTACTACCTCGTTAGCAAGAGCTTCCTTGCGTCCTTGCTCAACGAGTTCAGCAAGTGCAAAGGAAAGCTGACGGAGTCCTTCGTGGGAGACGGCAGAAATCTCGAACACGCGGTAGCCACGCTCTTCGAGGTAGGGACGAACCATGTCTGCCAAATCTTTGGCATCAGGAACATCCACCTTGTTCAAGGCGATGAGTTGCGGACGCTCCAGAAGAGGAACCTGATCGGAGGGAACAGGGTAAGCAGCTAGCTCAGCAAGGATCACATCGAGGTCAGAAAGCGGATCGCGGCCTGGATCGAGGGTTGCACAGTCAATCACGTGCAAAAGCGCGGTACAGCGCTCTACGTGACGCAGAAACTCAAGGCCTAGACCCTTACCCTCAGAAGCACCTTCGATCAGTCCTGGGACGTCTGCGATGGTGTAACGAACTTCACCAGCCTGAACGACCCCCAAGTTGGGGTGCAAGGTGGTGAAGGGGTAGTCGGCAATCTTGGGACGTGCTGCTGAAAGAGCAGCAACCAAAGAAGACTTACCTGCAGAGGGGTATCCAACCAAGGCAACATCGGCCAAGGTCTTCAGCTCGAGCATGACATCGCCCTCGAAACCCTTAGTTCCGAGTAAAGCAAAACCTGGTGCCTTGCGCTTGGTCGAAGCTAAGGCAGCATTACCCAAACCACCCTGGCCAGCAGGAGCAACCACGACGCGCATACCGGGAACGTTCATATCGGCAATGACGGTGCCATCGGGGTCTTTGACGACGGTTCCCACAGGAACAGAGAGAACGAGTTCTTCTCCCTTGAAACCCTGACGGTGATCGCCCATGCCAGGTCCACCATGAGGAGAGTTGATGTGAGGTGAGCGGTGGTAGCTCAACAAAGTGGTGACCTGAGGATCAGAGAAGAGAACAATGTCTCCACCGTCTCCACCGTTACCGCCATCAGGCCCAGCAAGAGGCTTGAACTTTTCGCGCTTGACTGACACACAGCCATTTCCACCGTGACCGGCTTTGAGGTGCAGGGTGACGATATCGACAAACGTTGCCATGTCTGCTCCTTTTCTGCCGATGCTCAGGCGTAGATGTTGCGGATGTAAATAGGAAAAGGCGAGCTAAAAAGCTCGCCCTTCCTCTAAAGCTATTTGTACTGGTGTTAGACAGTCACAATGTTGACGACCTTGCGGCCACCCTTGTTACCGAACTCAACAGCACCAGCTGCGAGGGCGAAGAGAGTGTCATCGCCACCACGACCGACGTTTACGCCGGGGTGGAAGTGAGTGCCACGCTGACGAACGATGATCTCGCCAGCAAGAACCTTCTGACCACCGAAGCGCTTTACGCCGAGGCGCTGTGCGTTGGAGTCACGACCGTTGCGAGTGGAGCTCGCACCCTTTTTATGTGCCATCTGAGTCTCTCCTAGGCCTTACTTAATACCGGTGATCTGAACGCGAGTGAGCTCCTGACGGTGGCCCTGACGCTTCTTGTAACCGGTCTTGTTCTTGTACTTCTGGATGATGATCTTGGGGCCGCGGAGGTCGTTGAGAACCGTAGCGGTTACCTTGACCTTTGCCAGCGATGCCTGGTCAGCAGTGATCTTGTCACCGTCAACGAGGAGAACTGCGGGAAGCTCGATGGAGCCAGACTTGTCAGCCTTTACACGGTCCATTGTGACAATGGTGCCGACCTCGACCTTTTCCTGGCGACCGCCGGAGCGCACTACTGCGTAAACCACTTTGCTACCTAATTTCTTAAAGCTAATGAATTGTTTCTGCGTTGATTTCCTGGGCAAACCGGACTATCCGCAGAAGATTGGGGCTGAAACGCTCAGAATCGAACGAGCACCAAGGTTCAAGAATAGCCATTTCTCGCACTGTGGTCAAACCAACAAGACCGGCGTGTGAGCAGGATTACTCCCCTACCGCTTTATGCCTCACCAAGTGAGGCGTCATGGTCCTCTCCAGTGGAGATATTTGCGGTAGAAACTCGACGGGAACGTCCACGACCCTGGCCTGCTGCTTTGGGCTCAGGCAGTGCTTCGAGAACGTTTTCGAGAATAACTTCAGCATTTTCAGCTGACACACGAGGCTTACGGCCACGACCAGACATCACAACAGGTATATCGAGGATTTCAACAACTTCTTCCGCAGAATCTGCCTCAACTTGGTCTTCTGTGCTGTGACCCAAGGTGCTTGCTGCAATCTGCGCAAGTGCACTCTTGGCGCCTTCAGGAATGGGGTGAGCAACAACTGCTGGAGCAACTGGCTTGTCTCCCCCACGACCCTTGGATCGACGACGTGGCTCTGCTGCGTTGGATTCACCGTTGTTACCTGCGCGGGTGACGGGTTCGTGGTGAACAATGACACCGCGTCCAGCACAGACCTGGCATGCCTCAGAGAAGGTCTCAAGTAGACCAAGTCCGAGCTTCTTTCGAGTCATCTGGACCAGACCAAGGGAGGTTACTTCGGCAACCTGGTGCTTGGTGCGGTCACGAGAAAGACATTCGATCAGACGTCGGTGCACGAGATCACGATTAGTTTCAAGAACCATATCGATGAAGTCGACAACGATGATGCCACCAATGTCACGCAGACGGAGCTGGCGAACGATTTCTTCTGCAGCTTCCAAGTTGTTCTTGGTGACGGTTTCTTCGAGGTTTCCGCCCGAACCCACAAACTTGCCGGTGTTGACGTCCACAACGGTCATAGCTTCAGTGCGGTCAATAACCAGTGATCCACCTGAAGGCAGCCAGACCTTGCGATCCAGAGCCTTTTCAATCTGCTCGGTGATGCGGTACTCATCAAATGCATCACGAGTGCCTTCATACGCTGAAACACGCTCAAGGAGTTCAGGAGCAACCTGGTTGAGGTAACTCTCGATGGTGCCCTTGGCAATATCCCCCTGAATGATCATGCGGTGGAAGTCTTCATTGAAAACATCACGAACAATCTTGATCAGCAGGTCTGATTCGCTGTGCAAGATGGCAGGAGCTGCATCATTCTCTGCCTTGCGCGAGATTTCTTCCCACTGCTGGGTCAGGCGCTGAACGTCAACGGTGAGTTGCTCTTCTGTTGCACCTTCGGCTGCGGTGCGGACAATGACGCCTACGTTTTCGGGAAGTACTTCCTTCAAGATGCGCTTGAGACGTGTGCGCTCAGTGTCTGGCAGCTTACGGCTGATGCCGTTCATGGATCCGTTGGGTACATAAACCAAGTAGCGACCTGGAAGTGAAACCTGAGAGGTCAGACGTGCACCCTTTTGACCTACGGGATCCTTGGTGACCTGAACGAGAACCTTGTCACCGGGCTTGAGGGCATTCTCAATCTTGCGTGGCTGGTTTCCCGTTTCGACCGAATCCCAGTCCACCTCACCCGAGTAGAGAACGGCGTTGCGACCACGGCCAATGTCCACGAATGCAGCTTCCATCGAAGGAAGAACGTTCTGCACCTTACCGAGGTAGACGTTGCCAATCAGGCTTGCTTCAGAAGCGCGAGCGACATAGTGCTCAACCAGGACGTTGTCCTCGAGCACACCAATCTGCACGCGATCTTCTTTTTCACGAACGATCATGGCGCGATCGACGGCTTCACGACGGGCGAGGAACTCACTCTCGGTCACAACTGTGCGACGACGGCCAGCATCTCGGCCATCACGGCGGCGCTGCTTCTTTGCCTCAAGACGAGTTGAGCCCTTGATGCGCTGAGGTTCGGTGATTTGTTCAGGTGCTCGTGGAGTGCGAATTCGAACGACGGTGTTGCCCGAATCGTCCTGAATCTCACGGTTTTCACCCTGGCGTTGACGAACGCGGCGACGAAGTGTGCCCCCGTCATTTCCTTCGTCCTCTACCTGACCAAAAGCGCCTCGTTCCTGTCGGTTGTTGCGGTTGGGACGACGGTCTTCCATACGGTCACGGCCGTCACGAGTAGGAACACGGTCTTCTGAACCAGGAAGGTTGGGTGCGAAGAAAAAGATGTCGGTAACTTCTTTTGCTTCGAAGGTGGGGTATTCAACCTTCTCGACAACTGGAGCCTCAACAATGGCAGCTTCCACGACGGCTTCTGCAAGTACTTCGGCAGCTACCTCGATAACGGCAGCCTCTGCTTCTGCCTCAGTGACAATCTCCGTCGCCACTTCTTCAGCCTGAGCGACAATTGCTTCGGCAACCTCGACCGCTTCAGCGACGATCTCTTCAGCTGCTTCCACGGCTTCAGAAACAACTTCGGTTACAAATTCTTCAACAACGTTGTCGTCGTTCTCGGTGTTATTCACCATCAGTGGTGTACTCCCCGTTACCCCCTGCCTCACCGCGTCACGGGGATGTAACTATTCTCGTTTGCAGAATTCCGAAGAATTCTGGCTATAAATCTTTATGTCTTCCCACGGAATCCGGCATGTAGCTCTGGAACTGTGGCGGGCGATCGCGGTGATCTCCCGTGCGCATAACCGTTGTTATGCAAAGTCTTGTTTGTCACGTCGCGCGAGGACGATGCCTTCGCACTGATACCAGTATGTCAGGTTTCACTCCCCTGTGTGATTCCTGAACGTAATATTCCCACACTGGGCAATAATGAGAAGGTGAGCATCACTTCTACAGACTCAAAGCGCCCGGTTGGCTACCCTGTATTTCTCATCATTGCGGGTTTCGTTGGCCTCACAGCTGCCTTCGCATTGACCCTGGAGAAGATTCACAAGTTGCTGCACCCCGAAGAAGCAGCATCTTGCGACTTCAGCGTCATCGTGCAGTGTGGAAAGAATCTTGGTTCATGGCAAGGGTCACTACTCGGTTTCCCCAACCCCATCATTGGCCTGATGGCGTGGTCTGTTGTGATCACCATTGGTGTGAGCATGCTTGCTGGCGCGCGATACGCAAACTGGTTTTGGCGTGGCTTAAACATAGGTGCTGCCTTCGCACTTGCCTTTGTGATCTGGCTGTTCAGCCAGTCTGTCTTTGTCCTTGGAACTCTGTGCCCCTGGTGCATGGTGACCTGGTCTGCAACTATTCCTTTGTTCTGGGTAGTGACCTTCTGGAACATGAAGCACGGTATCTGGGGCTCTAAGGCACAGAAGCTCGGAACAACATTGCTCAGCTGGGTCGCAATCATTGTGTTGGCGAGCTACCTCATTGAAGCCGTGATTGCGCAATTCGTCCTCAATTGGGTCGCTACGCTGTAACAATGTCTACTTCGGAATCAACAGCTGTTTCCGACAAACTCGACCCCAGACACAAGGTCATTCTTGGCGTCATCATGGTGTCGACATTTGTCGTCTTTCTGAACGAGACGGCACTGGGTGTTGCCCTTCCCCAGATCATGGAGCAGTTGAACATCCAGCCCAGCACGGGCCAGTGGCTCAACACCGCCTACATGCTGACCATGGCGGTCATCATCCCCACCACCGGTTTCTTACTGCAGCGTTTCAGTACCAAGCCGATGTATATCGCCGCGATGACGTTCTTCACCACGGGAACACTTGTTGCTGCACTTTCGCAAGATTTCTTGTTCTTGCTTATTGGACGAATTCTGCAAGCAAGCGGAACGGCAATCATGATGCCGTTGCTCATGACCACAGTCATGGTTCTGGTTCCTGAACACCTGCGTGGACGTATCAACGGAAATATTTCTCTGGTGCTCTCCGCAGCACCTGCACTAGGCCCCGCATTCTCAGGTCTAGTTCTGAGTGTCTTGGACTGGCGCTGGCTGTTCTGGATCATGCTCCCCATCGGTGTTGTGACCTTGATCATCGGAACCATCCGCATTTCCAACAGTCAAGAGCCTCGTAAGATTCCTATCGATGTCCTCTCCGTCATCTTGAGCGCGTTTGCGTTCTCAGGTCTGATCTATGGACTCAGCTCCTTTGCAGATGCCGCACGCGGTGTTGCTGCTGTGTCGCCGTGGATTCCACTGGGTATTGGCGTCGTTTTCTTTGCTCTGTTCCTACAACGTCAGTCACGCCTTCAGAAGACAGATTCTGCACTTCTTGACCTTCGCACTTTCCGCTCACGTTCCTTCACAGAAGCAATGGGCATTATGGGTATCGGCATGCTGATCCTTTTTGGTGCCGGAATCCTTATTCCGATCTACATGCAAAACGTGCTGGGCGTCGAACCTCTCACTACGGGCCTCATGATGTTGCCTGGTGGCCTGGCCATGGGCCTGTTGGGACCTGTCGTGGGTCGCATGTATGACAGGCACGGACCTCAACGACTGCTCATTCCTGGAGCGGTCGCCGTCAGCGTTGCGTTCTGGACCATGACCACATTTGGAACGCAAACTTCAATATGGTTCGTCTTTGGCAGCTACTCGCTCTTGAGTGTGGGCTTAGCGTTCTTGTTCACTCCCCTGTTTGCGTTGTCTCTCAGTTCAGTTCCTCCACAGCTCTATAGCTATGCCAGTGCCACGATCGGAACATTGCAGCAGCTTGCAGGTGCAGCAGGTACTGCTCTCTTTGTGACCGTGATGACCATCATCTCTGCAGGTCTCCGTGACGGCGGCGCAACAGATGTTGAAGCACTCGCAGGCGGTATGCGATCAGCATTCCTCATCGGTGCCATTGCATCGTTGGGCTTGATTGCTATTGCCGTCATTTTGAAGCGTCCGGCGAGTACCGAAGAAATGGCTCGCGAACTGCAGCACTAAAGAAAGCGTCTCCACAAAGATAGCCCCCGCAGTGCGGGGGCTATCTTTGTTCAATTAGTGCTGGTTAGTTGAACCACAGAGCAAGTTCACGAGCTGCTGACTCGGGTGAATCAGAACCGTGGACGAGGTTCTGCTGAACCGCGAGTCCCCAGTCGCGACCCAAGTCACCACGGATGGTGCCCGGAGCAGCAGTGGTGGGATCTGTCGTGCCTGCAAGACTGCGGAAGCCTTCGATAACGCGGTTACCGGCGAGACGAATCGCAACGACGGGGCCTGACTCCATGAAGCTCACAAGTGGTTCATAGAAGGGCTTGCCCACGTGTTCCTCATAGTGCTTGCCGAGGAGTTCTCGATCTGCCTGAACAAGGCGGATGTCAACGAGTGCATAACCCTTGGCTTCAATACGGCGCAGGATTTCACCGGTTAGGCCACGAGCAACGCCATCAGGCTTCACAAGGACAAGGGTTTCTTCAATAGTGGTCATCAGTTTTCTTTCTTTTGAGAATCAAGTTTCGCCCCGGTTGTCATGGCGAAGGTCCAAATACCGGCAAATACTGCACCGATCAAAAACAGCATGGTGACGGCAAATCCAGAGAGCACAATGATGGCCTGTACTGCCCAGCCCAGGATGAAAGCCCATTTGTATTTCATCATGAGTCCGATGGTGGCGAGCATGAGAAGACACACTGCTGCACCACCCCCGAGTGCCACAACTGGAGGAAGAGCTCCCAAACCAAAGATGGTCAACGCTGCAAGCCCCACAACGATGAGCTCAAACCCCAGCACTACCTGACCCAGTGAAGCTTGGGCAGAACGCTGACGTGGTGTTTGTGGTGTGCTCACAATGTCCATCCTTGCGTCTCTGCAGCAAGTCCGACAGTCAGACCCACCAACGTAATCGAACCTGTCACAACGACGGCTCCCTTTTCAAAGTTCGCGGCATAGCCACGAGCCATCGCAAGAGCGACAACAGGATCAGACTCAACCAAGACCTTGTCGTCTCCGACCTTGTCCGCAACGAGGAAACCTAAGTCACAAGCAGTACGCGAACGCTCTGACGGCGCATTCGTCACAATGAACCGAGTTGCCACAGGCGCCAAAGCTTCGATGATTCCCTCAGCATCTTTATCTTCAAAAATCGCAAGAACCACAGTGACATCATCAAAGGTGAAGTAGGTATCCAAGGCTTTTGCTAGTGACGCAGCACCATGGGGATTATGTGCAGCATCGACGAGCACCGTGGGGTCGGCAGCAACGAGCTGCAAACGACCCGGGGAGGCCACCGTGGCAAATGCTTCGTCCAGAACAGCTTGTTCAAGTGCCTGGGAGGCTCCGCCCAGAAATGCCTCAACTGCGGCAATGGCCAGGGCAGCATTCTCTGCTTGGTGGTCTCCATAGAGTGCGAGGAAGAGATCTTCATACCGACCTGCAGCACCCTGAATAGTAACGAGCTGTCCGCCTACTGCCACGGCTCGAGAAACCACAGCAACAGGGTTGCCCACTTCAGGAGTGTCGGTTGTGGAGACAAACGTCAGAGTGGATTCGGTGAGATCTGCTGCTTCTTCGAGCACAGCTCGAACAACCGGGGTCTGTGCTGCAGAAACAACCATGGCGGCAGGCTTGATAATTCCTGACTTCGTGCGAGCAATCGCATCTAGGTCTTTACCTAAACGATCAGTGTGGTCGAGGGCAATAGGGGTGAACACGGCAACTACACCGTCTGCAACGTTGGTGGAATCCCATTCCCCACCAAGACCTGCTTCCACAATCGCTACATCAACGGGAGCATCAGCAAATGTTCCATAAGCCAAGATGGTCATCACTTCAAAGAAGGTCAGACGTGGTTCACCTTTTGCTTCGAGCTCGGCGTCAACGAGTTCAACATAGGGCTTCACATCTAGCCAGTTTGTCACCAGAACATCGTCACGAACGGGCACGCCGTCGAGCAGAATTCGTTCATTGAAGGAAACAAGATGGGGTGAGGTGAAGACACCCGTTGCGAGACCATAGGAGCGCAAGATGGCTTCAATGAGGCGTGCCGTCGTGGTCTTACCGTTTGTTCCAGCGATGTGAATGATCGGGTAAGCGCGGTGCACGTCACCGAGGAGTTCAACCACGCGTCGCGTGGGCTCGAGCCTGGGTTGAGGATTTCCTTCACCGAGTCGAACAGAAAGCTCTTGGAATACCAGCTGAGCAGCGCGGGAGTACTCATCCATCTCGGCAGGATCAATACCCTCATAATCGTCATCTGAGGAGAAATCGCCGTTGGCAAAACCACCTGGTGTCAGATCATCTTTAGACATTGACTACTCGATTCACGCGTGAAACTGCCACGACAAAGTTTCCCTCGTTGGCGTACTGACCCGCAGGAATCACAGCGAAGTGCTCAGGTGCCGTGGATAACATTCCTGGCAACCACTCTGCAGGAGAAACATCAGCGAAACCTGCGAGTTCACCATGGAACGCTGGGTCATGGACACCGAACTCTGTGGCCAAAGTATCGGCGGCAATATCTGCCGCGGTACTCATCTTCAAAGCATCCGCATCTGCTTGAGAGAAACAGAACACATTGAGATGGATACGGTCAGAGACCTCAAATCCAGCAGCCTTACGCGTGTCCTGAACGGCACGAATTACGTCACGAGCAAGACCTTCGGCCTCCAGCTCAGGCGTGGTGACCGTGTCGAGGAGAACAAAACCACCTGCAGGAAGCAGAGCCAGAGCACGTGAGATTTCTCCACCGTCACCTGTTTCTAGGGTGAGTTCATACTCACCTTCGACGAGACCAACTCCCCCAGCCGTGACGACACCGTTGTTCTCAGACCAGTCCCCAGCCTTAGCAGCCTGGATAATCTGTTGAACCTGCTTACCCAAACGAGGGCCGGCAGCACGAGCATTCACGGTCAGTTTCGAAGTGATGCCGTATTCAGCCGCAGAAGAGTCCGTCAACTGAACGAGAGTGACCTGCTTGACGTTGAGCTCATCGCGCAGAATGTCACTAAACGAAGCTAGAGAATCAGACAAAGCAGACACAACGGTGAGATCTGCCAATGGCAGTCTCACGCGCAGTCCGACCTTCTTCCGAAGCGCCAAAGAGGACGAGGTGATCTCTCGAACAGCATCCATTGAGGCAACGAGAGAAGGATCTGCGGGGAATGTGTCAGCATCTGGCCAGTCCTCGAGGTGAACGGAACGTCCACCAGTGAGACCTTGCCAGATGTTCTCTGTAACCAGAGGAAGCAAAGGCGCTGCAACGCGGCAGAGGGTTTCTAACACGGTGTAGAGGGTGTCGAAGGCCTCGTGCGATTCGGCGCCACCGGTCCAGAAACGATCACGAGAGCGACGAACATACCAATTGGTCAATACGTCCGCGAAGTTACGTAGAGCTTCAGAAGCGTTGGTGGAATCCAAAGCATCCAAGTTTCCTTGGACTTCAAGAATGAGGTCACGTGTCTTCGCAAGGAGGTACTTATCAAGCACGTTTGTGCTGTTAGTGCGCCACGTTGCCTCGTAACCATCCGCATTCGCATAGAGCGAGAAGAAGTAGTAGCTGTTCCACAGCGGAAGCAACAGCTGTCGAACACCTTCACGAATGCCCTCTTCGGTGACGATGAGGTTTCCACCACGAAGTACGGGTGAACTCATCAAGAACCAGCGCATGGCGTCGGAACCGTCACGATCAAAGACTTCAGAGACATCGGGGTAGTTGCGCAGAGACTTAGACATCTTCTGACCGTCATTACCGAGAACAATGCCGTGGGAAACGACGTTCTTGAACGCAGGGCGGTCAAAGAGCGCAGTAGCAAGGATGTGCAGGGTGTAGAACCAGCCACGAGTTTGACCGATGTATTCCACGATGAAATCAGCAGGGTTGTGGCTATCGAACCAGTCTGCATTCTCAAAGGGATAGTGCACCTGAGCGAACGGCATGGAGCCCGAGTCGAACCACACGTCTAGGACGTCTTCAATGCGACGCATTGTGGACTGACCGGTGGGGTCATCAGGGTTGGGACGTGTCAGTTCATCAATAAATGGACGGTGCAGGTCTGTGGGACGAACACCAAAGTCTGCTTCCAGTTCATCGAGAGAGCCATACACATCAATACGTGGGTATTCAGGGTTGTCCGACTTCCATACCGGAATGGGTGAACCCCAGTAGCGGTTACGAGAGATTGACCAGTCGCGGGCGTTAGCGACCCACTTACCAAACTGGCCGTCTTTGACGTTCTCTGGAACCCAGTTGATCTGCTGGTTGAGCTCTTCCATGCGGTCACGGAATGTCGTGACCGAGACAAACCATGAAGACACAGCGCGATAAATCAGCGGCTGACGGCAACGCCAGCAGTGTGGGTAGCTGTGCTCATAGGACGCAACACGAATGAGGCGACCCTGTTCGCGTAACAAGTTGGTCAATGGCTTGTTGGCCTCAAACACCTGCATGCCTGCGACTTCTGTGAAGCGCGAGAGGAACTTGCCGCCGTCATCGACTGAAACGCGCACACCAATTCCTGCGCCTTCACAGACCTTTTGGTCCTCTTCACCGTAGGCAGGTGCTTGGTGAACAACACCAGTACCGTCTGCGGTGGTGACGTAGTCAGCAACAAGGATCTGCCACGCATTCGCTTGGTATTCCTCATCATCTGCGTAGTAATCCCACAGACGGTCATAGCTCACACCATCAAGATCTTTACCCACAACGGTGGACTTGACTGCTTCCTTCGCAGCTGCGGCATCATCGTATCCGAGGTCCTTGGCGTAGTTACCGAGAAGATCAATTGCAATCAGGTAATCAGCTTCACAACATGCAGCACCATCGGCTGCACCGTTAGGCCCTGCGGGAACAACGGCATAGTGAATCTCTGGCCCAACCGCGAGAGCCGCGTTAGTGGGCAAAGTCCATGGGGTGGTCGTCCATGCCAGGGCTCGAACTCCAGTCAGACCCAGGGCTGTTGCCTTCTCCCCCGTCAGGGGGAATGTGACCGTCACGGACTGGTCCTGACGCATCTTGTAGACGTCATCATCCATACGGAGTTCATGATTGGACAAAGGCGTTTCATCGTTCCAGCAATAAGGAAGAACGCGGAAGCCTTCATATGCCAGGCCCTTGTCGTAAAGACGCTTGAATGCCCAGATGACGGACTCCATGAAGGAGATATCCAGCGTCTTATAGTCATTTTCGAAGTCGACCCAGCGTGCCTGACGGGTTACATACTGTTCCCATTCTCCGGTGTAGCGAAGGACAGAGGAGCGAGCTTCTGCGTTGAACGCAGCAATACCCATCTCTTCAATTTCTTCTTTCTTGGTGATCCCCAACTGACGCATAGCTTCCAGCTCCGCAGGGAGACCGTGGGTGTCCCAACCAAAGCGACGGTCCACTTTCTTACCACGCATGGTTTGGTAGCGAGGGAACAAGTCTTTGGCGTAGCCAGTGAGAAGGTGACCGTAGTGAGGAAGACCATTGGCAAAAGGAGGGCCGTCATAAAAGACCCACTCATCCCCATCGGCACGCTGTTCGATGGATGCCTTGAAGGTGTTGTCTTTCTCCCAGAAGGCCAGAATCTGCTCTTCGATGGCAGGGAACGATGGCGAAGGAACGATCTCAGTCTGCTGACCGAATGCATTACGGCGGGGATACGTCACTTAGGGCTCCAGTTGTTGAGTAAAACACTGTGCCAGGACGAAATTTCTTCCGCGGTACCACCTGAGCTTGTGAGACAAATCTCACCGCTTGTTCTTGAGCAATAACGGGCTCGTCCCGTTCGGTTCTACTGAGTCCGAAGACCGTTCTTCCGAAAACTCCCCGGTGATAGCCGGATCGGTGTCGTTAGAGACCATTCTATTGCCTTTAGTAAGCTAGAAACATCACCATTTGAGGCATCAAGTGAGCAAACATCCTGTTTTCTTACGTTGACGCGATGCCGCCCATAGAGAGCGAGTACTACCTATGTCCATCACGCCCGCCAACGTTCCTGACAAGCCGGCTCTGGAAGGTCTCGAAGCTCTCTGGGATACCAAGTGGGAAGAATCATGTCTCTACCGCTTCCGCAAGGACGGACAGACCCGTGGAAGTGTCTATTCCATTGACACTCCTCCCCCCACAGCTTCTGGTTCACTCCACATAGGACACGTTTTCAGCTACACCCATACCGATGTGATCGCTCGTTTCCAGCGCATGCGAGGCAAGGAAGTTTTCTATCCCGCGGGCTGGGATGACAACGGTCTTCCCACCGAGCGTCGGGTTCAGAACTACTACGGCGTTCGTTGCGACCCCACTCTCCCCTACGTTGAGAACTTCGTTCCCCCGTTCGAAGGCGGAGATAACAAAAGCTCCAAGGCAGCTGACCAGCTGCCTATTAGCCGTAAGAACTTCATTGAGCTGTGTGAAAAACTCACCGTCGAAGACGAGAAGCAGTTCGAGGACGTCTGGCGTCAGCTCGGTCTTTCTGTCGACTGGACCCAGACATACCGCACCATCTCTGATGAAACCATCACCACGAGCCAGTTAGCTTTCATCAACAACCACGCACGTGGTGAGGCCTATCAGGCCATGGCTCCAACCCTGTGGGATGTGACTTTCCGAACTGCAGTGGCACAGGCAGAACTCGAAGATAAAGAGATGCCTGGCGCCTACCACCGCCTCACTTTTCACAAACCTGACGGCGGTCACATTGAAATCATGACCAGCCGCCCCGAGCTGCTTCCTGCCTGTGTTGCTCTGGTTGCACACCCCGATGACGAGCGTTACAAGCCCTACTTCGGCAAGACCGTGAAGACCCCTGTCTTCGGTGTTGAGGTTCCCGTTCTGGCCCACCACCTTGCACAGCCAGACAAGGGCACCGGTATTGCCATGATCTGTACCTTTGGTGACGTCACCGACGTGATCTGGTGGCGTGAACTCAATCTCATGACCCGCGCAGTGATTGGCTTTGACGGTCGATTCGTTTCTGATGCACCTGAAGGACTTGAATCACCTCAAGCACAGGCTGCTTATGCAGAGCTAGCTGGCAAAACGGCTTTCAGCGCGAAGACCGCCATGGTCGAAATGCTCAAGGAGTCCGGTGAAATGCTGGGCGAACCAGAGCCCATCATGCACCCTGTTAAGTTCTTCGAAAAGGGTGACAAGCCTCTCGAAATCGTCTCCACTCGCCAGTGGTACTTGGTCAACGGCGCCAAGGATGACGAACTTAAGAAGAAGCTCATTGACTTGGGTCAAGAAATGTCGTGGCACCCTGACTTCATGCGCGTGCGCTATGAGAACTGGGTCAATGGCCTCAACGGCGACTGGCTCGTCTCGCGCCAGCGTTTCTTCGGTGTTCCTATTCCTGTGTGGTACCCACTTGATGGTGACGGAAACCCCGTCTTCGATGAGCCCATCATTGCTTCACGCGAGCAACTTCCAGTTGATCCATCCACCGATGTCCCCGCCGGTTACACCGAAGCTCAGCGAGGCATCCCCGGCGGATTCCAGGGTGAAGTCGATGTCATGGACACGTGGGCAACCTCAAGTCTGACTCCCCAGCTTGCTGGTGGCTGGGAAAGTGACGAAGACCTGTGGAACTTGGTGTTCCCCTTCGACCTGCGCCCCCAGGGTCAGGACATTATTCGCACCTGGCTCTTCTCCACCATGCTTCGCTCTGCCCTGCAGAACGGTGGCAAACCTTGGACTAACGCCGCCATTTCTGGATTCATCGTGGACCCTGACCGCAAGAAGATGTCCAAGTCCAAGGGCAACGTGGTCACTCCCGCAGACATGCTGGATCAGCACGGCTCCGATGCCGTTCGCTACTGGGCAGCGAGCAGCCGCCTTGGTACCGATGCTGCGTTTGACCCACAGGACCCCACCCAGATCAAGATTGGTCGCCGACTGGCCATCAAGCTCTTGAACGCATCTAAGTTCATCTTGGGTTTCAATGCTCCTGCAGACACCGTGGTAACCAACCCACTCGATCTGAGCATGCTGGAATCACTCCACGAGGTAGTTCGCGAAGCTACTGAAGCTCTCGAGAACTATGACCACGCGAAAGCTCTCGAAGTTACTGAGCACTTCTTTTGGACTTTCACCGATGACTACCTCGAACTAGTCAAGGAACGTGCCTATAACGAAGAGCACCCAGAGCAGGCTTCCGCTGCAGCTGCCCTGAACAAGGCTCTCACCGTGTTCTTGCGTCTACTCGCACCAGTACTTCCCTTCGCTGCAGAAGAAGCCTGGTCATGGTTCCACGATGACAGCATTCACCGCGCTTCCTGGCCAGCTCCTGGTGATGAGAAGATCGGAAACCCCGACATTCTCAAGGCAGCTTCTGAAGCGCTTATTGGTATTCGCCGTGCGAAGACGGATGCCAAGGCTTCGCAGAAGACTGAAGTTCTCACAGCAACCATTGCTGCTCCTGAAGCCACCATTTCTCTGCTTGAAGCTGCACAGGGTGACCTCATGGCAACAGGTCGTATTGCGGAACTGAACTTCACTGAGGCCACAGAGCTTTCTGTGACCAACATTGAATTGGCGCCTGTTCCAGAGGTTACTGAGTAATCATGCAACTGGGCACTCGCTGGCTTGCTCACACTCCAGCTCCTCAAAACCTTGATGGCGCAGTCACAGATTCTGTTGCTGAAGTTGAGCGAGAACTATCTGCACTCAAGCAAGACACAAGCAATTGGTATTGGACTCTGACCTATCTAGAGAACCGGCCAGTTGTTCAGCTTGATGACGGAACGACAATTAGGGTTCTCCACAATGGGACCATCACAATAGAGATTGAGGAGTAGCGTTAAATCATGGCTACTACTGAAACAGCTCCACGCGACTGGACAATCACTTTAATACTTTCCATCTTCGTCGGAACACTCGGCATCGACCGCATGTTCATCGGTAAATGGGGAACAGGCTTCCTCAAGCTCATTACCGGCGGCGGACTGGGCGTGTGGTGGATTATCGACATCATCATTATTGCCACAGGCAACATGCGCGACAAGTGGGGGCGCGAACTCGTAAAGTAGTTCCCTCAAGTTGTAACGAGAAAGCCCCCTCCTAAGGTGAACTGAACCCCAAAAGTGGGACTCGTAATTAAGAGTCACTACTTGAAAGGGATGAGTTCATGAATGGCAAGGTTATTCATTCAATCGAAACCCGCATCGAAGCTGCAAAGCTTTTCGATGCGGGTTTTGGCTATAAAGCTGTTGCGGCGCATTTGGGGTTGAATCTGGATTCGGTCCGGCATTGGCAGGATCGTTATTTGCAGGGTCGACTTTTAGACTCAACAGTTATGGGAAAGAAGTTCTATCCGCCAGAGCTCAAGGTTGCTGCGGTTGAGAAGTTTCTTGCTGGCGCTTCAAAAACTGATGTTCTTGCCGAGTTTGAAATTTCTAATCGGGGCATGTTGACCAAATGGGTGTCGGCTTATCGCGAAGGCGGTCCTTCAGTTTTCTATGAGAAAGCTAAAGGGCGACCGCGGAAAGATTCTCGTCCGGAAACGCTTGAGGAACGGCTTGCGTTTTTGGAGATGGAGAACGAGATTCTAAAAAAATGGGTAGCTCTAGCCCAGGAGGAAGATCGACGTCTGTCCGGTCTTTGATCGTCACTGAGTTAGAGCACAAATACTCCACACGGGCTGTTTTGAAGGCGGTGGGGTTATCTGTCTCCACCTACTATCGCCACCGCTCCAAAACTCCACACGACCGTTATGAGCAGCTTCGACCGCTGCTTCGTGAGGTCTTTGATGGTTCTTATCGTTCTTATGGTTATCGGCGCATTCGCGCCGTTCTTGCCACCAAGCATGGTCTCCGGCTCAGTGGGAAGACGGTGTTGAAGTTGATGCGTCAAGAAGGCCGCACATGCCAAGTTCGACGACGGAAGAGATACAAGTCCTACCGGGGCGAGATTGGCAAGGCAGCGCCAAACGTGTTGGCGAGAAACTTTGACGCCACGCAGCCGTCGAAGAAATGGGTCACGGACGTTACTGAGTTTTATGTCCTGGGGCAGAAGCAATATCTCTCACCGGTGATTGATTTATTCAACCGTGAAGTGATCTCCTATGAACTAGCACCATCACCGGTGATGGGTTTAGTCACAGGAATGTTGGAGAAAGCCTTCACGCAGCTCAAGCCAGGCACTGGGTTGGTGATGCATTCAGATCAGGGATGGCATTACCGTCATGCTGGCTATCAACTCGCGTTGAAACAACGAGGGATTACCCAATCAATGTCACGCAAAGGCAACTGTCTCGACAACGCAGTTGCAGAGAACTTCTTTGGACACTTCAAAGAAGAATTCCTACGTCAACACACCTTCACCAGCATGCCCCAGTTCAAGCGAGAACTAGAGAAATACATTCACTGGTTCAACCACGAACGCATCCAAGAAAAGTTAAAGGGACTGAGCCCGGTTGACTACCGGACACAGTCCCTTGCAAACTTAGAAACGACTCCCAATTAGAACTCCCACTTAAGGGGTTCAGTTCATAAGGAGGGGGCTTTCTTAGTGAATTCTTTACTCGGCAACTTCCGCTTGCTGCTTGGCAATCTCGGCATGAACAGCTTCCATGTCCAAGCCCTTTACCTGTGCAATGAGGTCATCCAGAGCAGCGGGAGGCAACGCGCCTGCCTGCGAGAAGAGCAAAATCTTTTCGCGGAAGACCATCAGGGTTGGGATGGATTGGATCCCTGCAGCTGCTGCAAGGGATTGCTCAGCTTCGGTGTCCACCTTCCCGAAAACAATCTCAGGATCTTTTTCAGATGCTGCCTCGAATGTGGGGGCAAACATTTTGCAAGGACCGCACCAATCGGCCCAGAAGTCAACGACAACAATTTCGTTACCGGTGATGGTCGAATCAAAATTTTCAGCGGTGAGTTCTACAGAAGCCATGAAAAAATCTTACCCTAAATAGGGATACCCCCTGGGGTATATTTGAAAAGTTAGTTCTTGAGCTTCCCCACAAAAGGAATGATGCGGCCAACTCGTGCAGCATATGCCCTGTATTGGGGGAATTTTTCTATCAGCAAGCGTTCTTCAAACCTAGCTTTATAAGAAAGCAAAACGATCAAAAGTACAAAAGCAAAGACTGTGAATAATGAACCTGCTGGAACGGTTAGTCCAAGACCGATCAGTATCAAGCCGAGATAGATGGGGTGGCGAACAATGGCATACATTCCAGTAGTCCTGAGGACCGCAGTTGCTTTGGGAACCGGGGTCGCTGTTAAGGAGTTTCCCAGACTGACAATTCCAAAAAGAGTAATTGCTAGTCCCGCCATCAACAAAAGCACAGCGATGTTTCCAACAAGCTCCGTCACAGCCCATACATCTCCATGGGGTAATCCAATAATCGCAATCAGCAATCCGAATTGGATAAGTACGAGGATGATCCCCTTAGTTTTATGGCTCATCTCTTCATCATGCCTCAGGGGAACTCAATGACAGCTACGACCGGCAACACAGCACATAATCCTGAACGCTCGTGGGGAGAATTTGGCGAAATCGTTACCGGTTATGACATACCGGTATTCAACGAAAGAGAAGTGAGAGCTGGCGCAGGAATTCTCTTTCTTATTGGCTTCACCGGGTATGTGATTGCCTGGACAACAGGTTTTGTAGTTCCACTTCGAGGCTTCGCAGTTCTGTTTCTTTTAGACATGCTCATACGTTTGTTCGTCTCCCCTCGGTTCTCACCCACGTTGGCTCTAGGACGTGTGATTGTGTATCGCCAATGCCCAGAATTTGTTGGAGCCCCTCAAAAGAAATTTGCGTGGAGTTTGGGGTTAGGAATTGCACTCACTAGTTGCTTCACGATGGGATGGCTTGCCTCACCGCTATGGGTTGTGTTACTTCTCTGCGGTATCTGCATGGGCGTTCTATTTCTAGAAACAGCTTTTGGAATCTGCATCGGTTGTGAACTTCAGAAACGGTTCTCGCGAACAGCTCCTCAGTATTGCCCTGGTGATAGCTGCAATTTCGATCCACCATCTAGCCGCCATTCATAGAGAACTCATAATTTATCCACAGTCATTTCATATACCCCGGGGGGTATCTTGGAAGTATTCCAAACGAAAGTAGTTCGACATGAAGAAATCAACCATCATCACCTCTTCAATTCTTGCGGTCGTCATCGGCGCCGCCGGGGTATCGGCCGCTGTCATCACAAGTACTCCCCCAGCGCCACTTGCCAACACTCAAGCACAGCAAGCCCTCACTGAAGCCGATGAGGTCCAGGCTGTTGAAGAAGGAACAGTTGTTGCGCCTGCGTCAACAACAGAAGATCTTCTTCTGTATCTGATTGAAGAAGAAAAGCTCGCGCATGACGTCTATACAGTTCTGGGCGAGACCTGGGGCGGGAACACGTTCAGCAATATTTTGGGAAGCGAAACTTCTCACCAAGACCAGGTTCTGAACCTACTCAATTCATACGGACTCACAGACCCCCGTTCTTCTGAGATTGGCGTCTTTGTCAACCCAGACCTTCAGTCCTTGTATGACCAGCTCATCGCCCAGGGTATGACCAGCCAGGCCGAGGCGTACAAGGTTGGTGTCCTCATTGAAGAAACCGACATCACCGATCTGACTACAGCGATCAACTCCACGTCAGATGCAACCATTGTGGCTACCTTAGAAAAACTTCGCAGTGCAAGTGAAAGTCACCTTGCAGCTTTCTCGAAGAAGCTCTAACTCTTCTCGAACACAGATTGTGGGCGTGACTAACAAGTCACGCCCACAATGTTGTATTTGGGCAATTTTCCTGGCATTCGATGACTCTCCGCCACCAAAGTCCTGGGGCCTCCTAGAAGATTTCTACTTCTGAACAGTAGTTACAACGAATTTCTGTTGGGAGAAGAATAAATAGCCACGGATTTCGTTGAAAATTTCCTATTTTGAAGAACCTTTGGTGTGCTTCAGAGGACTAGAGTAAGTAATCGCACACAGGTTTAATCATCTGTGGAATTTCATGGCCTCAAAGAAGAGAGAAGTACATGCCTGAATCCTTTGTCCCGGGAGCTGACTCTAAAGTCGCCCTCAAACGCAACCTAGGAATGTGGGCAATTGTTGCTCTCGGCCTCGGTTACATGACTCCTACAGTTGTCTTCGACACCTTCGGCCTCGTCGCTGAAGGAACAAACAACGTTGTGCCACTTGCCTACGTATTTGCTCTGATCGTGATGGTCTTTACCGCGATCAGCTATGGCAAGATGACTTCTCAATTCCCCTCGGCCGGTTCGGCTTATACCTACGCAAAGAACTCGATTCACCCTAACGTCGGATTTGTCGTGGGTTGGACCTCGATGTTGGACTACATGCTGCTCCCCCTGGTGAACATCATCATCGTGCGCAGCTACATGGAGTCGTTCTTCCCCGACATTGACGGTGCCGTATGGGTGATCCTCTTCACTGTTTTGGCAACAGGAATCATCTACTTCACCATGCGTGGAACTTCAAACGTCAACACCATCCTCTTGGTCATTGCCGTTGTGTCTATGATCGGCTTCGTCGCTGTTGTAATCGGTCAGCTTCTTGGTGGTGCTGGTGAAGGTACACTCATCACCCCAACACCCTTCATCCACGAAGGTGTTGACCTCTCTGCAGTTCTTCTTGGTGCAACCATCGTCTGCTTCAGCTTCATCGGTTTCGACGCGGTTACCATGTATGTCGAAGAGGCTCGCACTCCCCGCGTTGTCCCACGTGCGATTATGCTCACCGTACTTATCGGTGGCGGTATCTTCATCGTGACCTCGTACTTCACTCAGGCACTGTTCCCCGACTGGAACGTCTTTGCTCCAGGCGGAGACCGTCAGTACGTTGATGACTCCACACTCCCCATCATTGGTGAGCTCGTGGGTGGTCAGACCATGAAGGTCATCCTGACTGCTGCAGGCTTCGCAGCAACCATTGCGTCACTGCTTGCCTCACAGGCTTCGGTTGCCCGCATGCTGTTGGTGATGGGTCGTAACAACGTTCTGCCCAAGAAGCTGTTTGGTTTCGTCAACAAGAAGACCCACACCCCAACCTTCAACGTCATCTTTGCTGGTGTTGTCTGCTTGACCGGTGTGGTCCTGACTTTGGCTGACATCGTGCACTTCATCAACTTCGGTGCTCTCGTCGCATTCAGCTTCGTGAACATCTCAGTTGTTGCATGGTTTGCAATCCGTCAGGGTCGCCGTCACACTGCTGGCGACATCTTCAAGTTCATTGTGATGCCAGTTCTTGGTCTTGCACTGACTGTTATCCTGTGGGTCAACCTCTCCCCCGAGGCACTCACCGGAGGTCTGATCTGGGCTGCAATCGGAATTGTTTACCTGGCAATCCTGACCAAGGGATTCCGCAAGCAGGTTGCTGGCTTCGACGAAGCACAGCCTGTTACGGACTTCAACAAGGTCGTCAAGTAACAGCTAGAACACGTAAATGTGGCCCCCACCATTTGGTGGGGGCCACATTTGTTCAGGTTCTCAATTGAATGATGCTTAGGACTTCTTGAGCTCTTCAGCGATGAGGAAGCTCAGCTCCAACGACTGCATGTGGTTCAGACGTGGGTCACACAGTGACTCGTAACGGGTTGCGAGGTCGTTCTCATCAATCTGTTCAGATCCACCCAGGCACTCCGTCACGTCGTCACCAGTGAGCTCAACGTGAACACCACCAGGGAAGGTTCCTACAGCACGGTGTGCTTCAAAGAAGCCCTTGACCTCATCGACAACGTCGTCGAAACGACGTGACTTGTAGCCGTTGGGGGTGGTGATGCCATTACCGTGCATGGGGTCAGTGATCCACAGTGGGTTAGCGTCGCTCGCCTTGACTGCCTCCAGTAGAGGTGGCAAGGCTTCACGAATCTTGCCCGCTCCCATACGTGTGATGAAGGTCAAGCGGCCAGGCTCACGGTTGGGGTCAAGCTTCTCAATGAGCTGCTTGACGGTGTCCACGTCCGTGGTGGGACCAAGCTTCACTCCAATGGGGTTGCGAACACGAGACAGGAAGTCCACGTGTGCTCCATCGAGCTCACGGGTGCGCTCACCGATCCACACGAAGTGTGCACTGGTGTTGTAAGGCGTGCCAGTACGAGAGTCAATACGCGTCATGGGGCGCTCGTAGTCCATGAGCAGTGCTTCGTGAGAAACAAAGAACTCAGTGGTCTTGAGTGCATCAAAGTCAGCACCACAGGCAGCCATGAACTTGATGGCACGGTCAATCTCGTTGGCCAGGGCTTCGTACTGTGCGTTGGCAGGGTTCTTTGCAAAACCCTGGTTCCAACGGTGGACTTCACGAAGATCCGCAAAACCACCGGTGGTGAAGGCGCGAATGAGGTTCAAAGTAGAAACAGCTGTGTTGTAGCCCTGAACGAGACGCTCTGGGTTTGCTTCACGGCTTTCAGGGGTGAAGTCGTAGCCGTTGACTATGTCCCCACGGTAGGCGGGGAGGGTGATGTCACCACGAGTTTCCGTGTCGCTCGAGCGCGGCTTTGCGAACTGCCCAGCCATACGACCCATTTTGATGACGGGCATCTCTGCTGCGTAGGTCAGTACGACTGCCATTTGCAGAACAGTCTTGATGCGGTTGCGAATTTTGTCCGCAGTTGCACCAGCGAATGTCTCAGCACAGTCACCACCCTGGAGCAAGAAAGCCTTGCCCTGAGCTGCCTGAGCGAGGCGATCACGCAGAGTGTCTACCTCACCGGCGAAGACGAGGGGTGGGTAGCTAGCCAAACGCTCAGAAGCGGACTTAACCGCTTCAGCGTTGGGCCACAGTGGCTGCTGCTTGATGGGAAGAGTGCGCCAATAGTCCAAATCCTCGATGACGGACTTGTCAGCGACGATGTTGGGCTCAATTTGGCTAGCCACGAAGGTACTCCCCTAGATGGTGATGATTATTGTCTCTGGAACTATTTCCTCACGAAATAGCAACCTCACAAGCTTATCTTGCGTTGACAGGGCGCTTTTCGCGCACGGAAGACGCATAGACGTCTTCATACTGCTGTCCTGACAGGCCAGCGAGTTCATAAATGATTTCGTCCGTCACAGCGCGGAGGATGAAACGATCACCCTCCATGCCCTGGAACCGTGAGAAATCTAAAGGCTCACCAATGATGATGCCGGGACGGCGCATCTTGGGCCATTTAGCACCAATGGGCATGACCTTTTCGGTGTCGATCATGGCAACAGGAACAACGGGAACACCCGACTCAAGAACCATGCGAGCGATTCCAGTACGACCTCGGTAGAGCTTGCCATCAGGTGAACGGGTTCCTTCAGGATAAATACCCAGTACACGACCTTCGGCAAGTACACGAAGACCCGTGTTGAGGCTCGCTTCAGAGGCTTTTCCACCCGAACGGTCGATGGGCAACATACCCGTGCCCTTCATGAACCACTTGGTTGCCCAACCTTTGATGCCTTTTGTCGTGAAGTATTCACTCTTGGCAAGAAAAACCATGTCCCTGTCAATGCAAATAGGGAGAAAGACAGAGTCCACAAAGGAGAGGTGGTTACTGGCCAGGATGACAGCGCCCTGTTTGGGGATGTTGTCAGCGCCGGTCACCCACGGACGGAAGATGCCTTTGAGCAACGGTCCGGCGATGACGTTCTTCATCAGCCAATAAAACATAGCTTCAGCTTACCGTTAGAGCTTTTCTGCATGCTTGCGTGCCAGGTCAGCCGCCCCGACCACACCAGCATCATTGACAAGTTCAGCAATGCGAAACTCTGGCTCAGGGTGATAACCCTTTGCTGACACATTTGCCAAGAAAGAGTCGCGAATGGGCTTGAGAAGGTGCTCACCTGCAGCTGCGACTCCCCCGCCAATGACGTAGACCTGGGGGTCCAAGACAGCTGAGAGGCTCGCACAGGCAATGCCCATCCAATTTCCGAGAGTGCTCACTGCCCGCCAGGCAGCTTCATCACCGATTTCGAGAAGTTTTTTGCCTTGATCAGGATCTAACTCAGGGTTACCTGTTTCTTCACGGAGATAGCGCAGTAGTGCACGTCCGGAGCCATATGCTTCGATGCAGCCGCGTTGACCACATCCACATTCGAGTCCATTGGGTTCAACACGCAAATGTCCAAGTTCTGCGCCTGCACCAAAGCCACCCGTAAAGAGCTCACCATTGGCAATAATGGCGCCGCCCACTCCCGTGCCAATCGTCAGCATGGTCATGTGGGTAAAAGATTTGCCTGCGCCAAATCGGTACTCAGCCCATCCGGCAGCATTCGCATCATTTTCGATGACGATTGGAAGATCAATACGGGCTTCCAGCTTGTCTTTGAGGGGTTCATTGCGCCATGCGATGTTGGGGGCGTAATAAACCGTGGATTGTGCAGCATCAATGAAGCCAGCGGCAGCAACACCCGCTGCACGAACCGGGTTGCCAGCACTGAGTTCTTGAATCAGCCCAACAATGGCATCTTCCATTGCTTGAGCGCTCTGCGCAGGTGAAGGAACTTGGGTCTGGGAGATGATTTCGCCCAGATCATTAACCAACGCCCCCGCGATTTTGGTCCCCCCAATATCAATGCCAATCGAGTACACAGGAAACTCCAAGAAAGAAGCTGGACGGAGGGAAAGGTGGAACTACTAAAGTGTAGTTAAGACAAAGGAGTTTCACATGGCCTCGAGCATTATTCAGTTCGATACACCCGCACTCGTTCCCGCTGATCCTCAGGCCAACACAACTCAGGTACTCCTTGACCGAATCCGTGAAACTCCCAACGGAGCACTTTTCTCAATCCCTGTTGGTGATGGTTGGCAAGATGTCACCTCGACAGAGTTTTATAACCAAGTAGTTGCCCTTGCTAAGGGATTTATCGCGAGCGGTATCAAGCAAGGTGACCGCGTTGGTCTGATGTGTAAGACCCGCTACGAGTGGACACTCATTGACTTTGCCATGTGGTTTGCCGGCGCAGCCCTAGTCCCCATTTACGAAACCAGTGCACCCAGCCAGATTCAGTGGATTCTTGAAGACTCTGAAGCAGTCGCATTAATAGTGGAGACACCACAACATCTTGCACGTTTTGAAGAAATTCGCTCGGATGCTCCCTTCGTGCATTCAGTCTGGCAAATCGATGCGGGGGATCTCGAAGCTCTCGTTATTGCCGGTACTGGCATTTCAGATGATGAAGTAGAAGAACGTCGCTCGTCACTGCACGGCAGTGACCTTGCAACTTTGATTTACACCTCGGGTTCGACCGGCAAGCCCAAGGGCTGCGTGTTGACTCACTCCAACTTCTTGGAGCTTGCACGCAATGCCCGGGCTGCCGTCCCCGAGGTGGTTAACTCCCAAGCTTCTACTCTGTTGTTTATTACAACCGCACACATCTTTGCCCGTTTCATTTCCATCCTCGCCATTGAAGGTGGCGTGAAAGTGGGCCACCAGGGCGATACGACTCAGTTGCTTCCTGCAATGCAGTCTTTCAAGCCTTCCTTCCTCTTGGCAGTTCCTCGTGTGTTTGAAAAGGTCTACAACTCAGCTGAACAAAAAGCGGAAGCTGGCGGTAAGGGAAACATCTTCCGCGCTGCAGCTAAGACTGCTATCGAATACTCCAAGGCTGAAATGGCGGGACATATCCCCCTCGGCCTCAAGCTCAAGTTCGCTGTCATGGACAAGCTTGTGCTTTCCAAGCTACGAGCAGCTCTCGGAGGTCGCTGCACCTACGCCATTAGCGGTTCGGCTCCTTTGGGTGACCGCTTAGGTCACTTCTACCACGCACTGGGCCTCGTCGTTCTTGAAGGCTATGGCTTGACTGAAACAACAGCCCCCATCTCCATCAACTTGCCATCCAAATTCGTGATTGGAACAGTTGGTCCAGCTCTTCCTGGCTGCTCAGTTCGCTTGGGCGAGGATGGAGAAATTGAAGCCGCTGGAATCAACGTCTTCAAGGAATATTGGAAAAACCCGCAGGCAACTGCTGAAACTTTCCACGATGGCTGGTTTATGACCGGTGACATTGGTGAAATCGATAAAGACGGTTACATCACCATCACAGGTCGCAAGAAGGAAATTATCGTCACTGCAGGTGGCAAGAATGTCGCGCCCGCATTCCTGGAAGACCCCATCCGCGCAAATCCTGTGATCAGTCAGGTAGTTGCTGTGGGTGACGCTAAGCCATTCATTTCTGCACTCATCACGTTGGATCCAGAAATGTTGCCCATGTGGCTGACGAACAACAAAATGGATCCCACTATGACAATTGCTGAGGCTGCCAAAAACCCTGCAATCACAGCTGAAGTTCAGGCCGCAGTGGATCGAGCGAATGCCCGTGTCTCACGCGCTGAATCTATTCGTAAGTTCACCATCTTGCCCATCCAGTTCACTGAAGAATCAGGACACCTGACTCCGAAGATGAGCATTAAGCGCAATGTCATTGTGAAAGATTTCGCTAACGAAATCGAAGCAATGTATGCAGGAGCTTCTGGAGCAGTCGACTAGAACCAGTCGCTTTCGCGCACTTGCCGCATAGCTTCTTTGCGGGTGAGTTGATCCAGTCGGTCGAGATAGACCAACCCATCTAGGTGGTCACATTCGTGCTGCAAAGCTTGGGCCATCAGGCCTTCACCTTCGAGTACGACTACATTGCCATCCAGGTCTATGCCTTCGACTTTGGCATAGGGGTAGCGAGGCGTCTTGAACCACAGGTTGGGAACACTCAAGCAGCCTTCTTCAACGAGTTCAAGTTCACCACGGGTCTCCACAATGCGCGGATTGATGATGTAACCGATGTCACCGTGCACGTTGTAACTGAACGCACGTAGTCCCACACCAATTTGGGTAGCTGCGACACCGGCGCGTCCCGGAATCTTGACGGAATCAACGAGATCTTCAATAAGCGAACGGATCTTGTCATCGATGACGACAATCTCATCTGTTGGGGTCTTGAGAACAGGGTCCCCAAAGATGCGGATTGGACGTTCAGTCATTGGCTTGAGAAGGCTTAAAGACCATCAACCACGAGAGAAGCGAGCTGACGAGCTGCTTCCTGGGTCTCGGGCTTGAGCTTCTTGAAGTCGATGTAGGAACCAGCCGCAAGCATGGCATCGTAGGGAATGCGCACCGTCTCGCGCACACGAGACTTGAAGTGATCTTCAATCTCGCGCAGTTTGATCAGGTTGGTGCCTTGTGTAGCGGTGTTGATCGCGACGATGGTGTTCTTGACCAGGTCGCCATAACCGTTCGATTCAAGCCAGGTCAGCGTCTCAGAAGCAAGACGAGCTTCATCGAAGGAACCACCAGAAACGATGACCAGGCCATCAGCACGCTTGAGTGTTGCCCCCATTACCGAGTGGATAATTCCAGTACCACAGTCAGTCAAGGCAATTGAGTAGTAGCGGCTAGCTAAGTCAGAAACGATGTTGTAGTCGTTTGCACCGAAGGCTTCAGACAAGAAAGGATCAGTGTCCGATGCAAGGACATCTAAACGAGTCTTGTCACGGTTGACGAACTCTGAAAAGTCATTGAAGGTCAGCACTTTGGCGGCATCGTTGACGAGGTCACGAACAGTCTTCTCGGTGGTCTTATTAAAGCGCTCAGCCAAGGTTCCGCGGTCAGGGTTAGCGTCGATAGCTAGAACTCGGTCTTCACGAACCAGCGCCATAGCCATACCCAGCAACGTCGTGGTAGTGGTCTTTCCCACACCACCCTTTCGCGTCAGGACGGGAACAAACTTCGTTCCTCCGGATAGAGGACGACCGATGCTAGCGTCAAGCGCCTTGCGGTGGCGAGTTACGGGTGAATCACCAAGGTTGATTGCATGGAATGAAATGTCATAAACGAACTTGTTCCAACCTTCGGTTGGCTTGTCACGCTTCTTCTTTGCATCGAGAACGCGCTCTGGAGTCAGCATAGAAACGGGTTCAGGCTTGCTGGAAGGCTCACCAGAAAGTCGATCCCTACGAGAAGGCAAAGAACCGGTGTCGACGTTTTCGAACTCTTCCACAACAATCTCCTCAACCTCAGCGACAACCATGTCCTCCACAGGAGAAGAAACGACAGGGTTTTCACCGCTAAGAACCGATCGTAAAGATGCTTCCATATCGGAGCTCACGTTGCTAGTAAGAGAAACCGGAATGGCAGGAAGAGAGATCGTGGAAACTTCGGGAGCTTGTTCGACTTCCCGCTCAGCGTTGGAAGAAACTTCAGAGATGCGTTCAGGTGATGCTTTCTTGGCAGCAGTCTTCTTCGAAGCCGACTTCTTTGCAGAGTTCTTTGGTGTTTCCGTGCTCACGAAATAATCCTTCAGTAGTTATGTAACTGTGTGAGTCTACCCAATTACGGGCACTTACTAGATGACTCAGGTGTTTCCACCTGACTGATTCTGGAGGCTAGTTAGCTGGGGTAATTGGCGTGATGACCACGATGAGGTCACCTGCTTCAACCTGCTGAGACTTCTGGAAAGAAACACGTTCAACGCGGCCGGTAATTGTTGCGGTAATTGCGGCTTCCATCTTCATCGCTTCAATCGAAGCGACAGGATCTCCAGCAGCTACAGTCTGACCAACTTCAACCTTGACCGTAACGACACCAGCGAAAGGTGCTGCGACGTGACCGGCCTCAGTGAGGTCTGCCTTCTCCGCACTCTTGGTGCTGATTTCAACCGAGCGGTCACGCACGAAGACGGGACGCAACTGACCGTTCAACGTCGTCATAACAGTTCGCATACCCTTGGGATCTACTCCACCAATGGCTTCAAGACCCACGTAAAGGCGAACACCACGACCAAGGTCAACGATGTGCTCACTGCCTGATTCAAGGCCGTAGAGGTAGTCCACGGTGTCAAGAACAGAAACGTCGCCGTATGTTTCACGCACCTGCTCAAATGCCTTAGTGGGAACAGGGAACAGCAGGCGGTTCAGAGTTGAACGACGTGAAGCCGATCCCCCAGCCAAACCTGCGTGATCTTCTTCAGAAAGTGGTGCAACCTGAATGTTGATGGACTTACCCTCAAGCACCTTGCTTCGGAATGGTTCAGGCCAGCCACCTGGGATATCTCCCAGTTCACCTGCCATAAATCCGATGACCGAGTCAGGGATGTCATACTTCTGAGGGTTGGCCTCGAAGTCAGCTGGATCTGCCTTGACTGCTGCCAGGTGAAGAGCGAGATCTCCAACAACCTTCGAAGATGGCGTCACCTTGGGAACGCGGCCCAGGATCTTGTTTGCCGCGGCATACATGTCTTCAACCAACTCGAAATCATCGGCGAGGCCCAGCGCAATTGCCTGCTGTCGCAAGTTAGAGAGCTGGCCACCGGGGATTTCGTGGTGATAAACACGACCAGTTGGTGCAGGCAGACCTGATTCAAAAGGCTTGTAGATGTTACGAACTGCTTCCCAGTAGGGCTCGAGGTCGCACACGTTATCCAAGTTCAAACCGGTGTCGCGCTCGGTGTTGGCCAAGGCGGCAACTAGAGCAGAAGCACTGGGCTGGCTGGTGGTGCCTGACATCGGAGCCGAAGCAACATCGACAGCATCCGCGCCAGCAGCAGCGGCAGCAAGTAGTGTTGCCAGCTGACCACCAGCAGTGTCGTGGGTATGGACGTGAACGGGAAGGTCAAAGCGCTCACGGAAAGCAGTAACGAGCTTGGCAGCAGCTGCGGGACGCAGCAGACCTGCCATGTCCTTGATGGCCAGGATGTGTGCACCAGCTGCCACAATCTCATCTGCGAGAGAGAGGTAGTAGTCCAGGGTGTACTTGTCCTCGGCAGGATCCAGCAAGTTACCGGTGTAGCAAACAGCTACTTCAGCAATAGTGGTGCCGGTTTCCAGCACAGCTTCGATAGCGGGACGCATCTGGTTGACATCGTTGAGCGCATCAAAGATTCGGAAGATGTCAACGCCGGTTGCGGCAGCTTCTTGAATGAATGCCTTGGTGACTTCTTCTGGGTATGGGGTGTAGCCCACAGTGTTACGACCACGCAGCAGCATCTGGATGGCGACGTTGGGCAGTGCTTCACGCAACTTGGCTAGACGGTCCCAGGGGTCTTCTCCGAGGAAGCGCAGTGCAACGTCGTACGTTGCTCCACCCCATGCTTCAACCGAGAGGAGCTGAGGAGTCATGCGTGCTACATAAGGAGCCACATTGACGAGGTCCTTGGTGCGAACGCGCGTAGCAAGAAGTGACTGGTGAGCGTCACGGAAAGTGGTCTCGGTAACAGCAACGGCCTTCTGCTGACGCAGAGCTTCAGCGAATCTCTTGGGGCCGAGTTCCAGCAGTGCCTGACGGCTACCTGCAGGAGCAGGAGTGCTCAGGTCAATACGAGGAAGCTTGGCCTTGGGGTCAGCACCAGCTGGGCGAGGACCGTTGGGCTTGTTGACGGTGACGTCAGTGACCCAGTTAAGGATCTTGGTACCGCGGTCCTTAGACTCACGACCGGTGAGCAGGTGGGGACGCTCATCGATGAAGCTGGTGGAGAGATCTCCGGCCTTGAACTGTTCGTCGTCCAGAACTCCCTGCAGGAACGGAATGTTGGTGGAAACGCCACGGATACGGAATTCAGCAAGTGCGCGGCGTGAGCGGTCCACGGCAGCGGTGTAGGTACGACCGCGGCAGGTGAGCTTCACCAGCATGGAGTCAAAGTGAGGGCTAATCTGCGAACCAGGACTGACTGTTCCACCATCGAGGCGGATACCAGCACCGCCAGGTGAACGGTAAGTGGTGATCTTGCCCGTGTCGGGGCGGAAGCCCTGCGAAGGATCTTCAGTGGTGATGCGGCATTGAAGCGCGAAGCCACGAACGTGGACGCTCTCCTGGTGCAGACCGAGGTCGTCGAGCGACTCCCCCGCTGCAATGCGCATCTGTGACTGTACGAGGTCAACATCGGTGACCTCTTCAGTCACGGTGTGCTCAACCTGAATACGCGGGTTCATCTCAATGAAGACGTGCTGACCAGCACGTTCACCTGCGGTATCAACGAGGAACTCTACGGTTCCTGCGTTCTGGTAGCCAATGGAGCGAGCGAAAGCCACAGCATCGCGGTGCAGAGCTGCACGCAGCTCGTCCGAGATGTTGGGAGCAGGAGCAATCTCCACAACCTTCTGATGGCGACGCTGCACGGAGCAGTCACGCTCGAACAGGTGAATGGTCTCACCTTGGCTGTCGGCCAGAATCTGAACTTCAATGTGACGTGGGCGAAGGACAGCCTGCTCGAGGAACATCCGACCATCGCCGAAAGCACTTTCTGCTTCACGCATGGCGGCTTCGAGGGCTGGACGAAGCTCGTCCATGGTCTCCACGCGACGCATACCGCGTCCACCACCGCCGGCAACAGCCTTAGCGAAGATGGGAAAACCAATTTCAGCAGCTTCTGCCAAAAGGTGATCAATATCTGTGGTGGCCTGAGTGGACTTAAGAACAGGAACACCCGCTGCGATTGCATGGTCCTTCGCGGTGACCTTATTTCCGGCCATTTCCAATACGCGGGCGGGAGGACCAATGAAGGTGATGCCGTTGTCTGCTGCGGCCTGGGCTAGTTCAGGGTTTTCAGACAAGAAACCGTAACCAGGGTAAATAGCGTCGGCGCCGGAGAGCTTGGCCACACGAATGATCTCGGCAACGTCCAAGTAAGCACGAACGGGGTGACCTGGTTCACCGATCTGGTAAGCCTCATCCGCCTTCTGGCGGTGCAAAGAACTGCGGTCTTCCTCTGGGAAAACAGCAACTGTCTTGGCTCCGAGCTCTACAGCCGCGCGAAAGGCACGGATGGCGATTTCGCCACGGTTTGCAACCAGGATTTTCTTGAACATATGACCCCTTCGAATGCCGCCAGCATCGGTTCGTAGTTAGGTACTCCCAGCCTACAGAAGGTATCGTGGTGCTAATGCACGTCGTCAGTATTAGTTCCCTGAAGGGTGGCGTTGGTAAAACAACGGTCACCCTCGGTTTGGCATCCGCTGCGTTCGCCGCCAATTTGCGCACACTTGTGGTCGATTTTGACCCCCAGTCCGATGTTTCAACCGGTCTAGGCGTGGACACTCGTGATCACCTCAACGTTGCAGACGTATTGGCAAACCCCAAGCTCAAAACAGTTCGTCAGGCTATTGCTCCTGCCGGATGGTCAGCGCCGGGACACGCTCCCATCGACGTCATGATTGGTAGCCCTTCAGCGGTCAACTTTGATGGCCCCCACCCCACAGCACGCGAGGTATGGCGTCTAGAAGAGGCTCTGGCGACCGTGGAAGACGAATATGACCTCGTCCTCATCGACTGCGCTCCTAGCCTCAATGCCCTCACCAGAACGGCTTGGGCAGCTTCTGACCGCGTTGTCGTAGTCACTGAGCCCGGTTTGTTCTCTGTTGCTGCTGCTGACCGAGCTCTTCGTGCGATTGAAGAAGTACGTCGCGGCCTGAGCCCACGTCTTCAGCCGCTGGGTTTGATCATCAACCGTGTGCGTGCCCAGTCACTTGAGCACCAGTTCCGCATTCAGGAACTACGCGACATGTTTGGCCCTCTCGTTCTTCAGCCTCAGCTGCCAGAACGCACCTCGCTGCAACAAGCTCAGGGTGCAGCACGTCCCGTCCACGCCTGGCCTGGTGAAGCAGCAGCAGACATGGCTCGTAACTTCGATCAGTTGCTCAACCGCATTTCACGCGCGGGCAAGATTGGCGAATACGCCCCCAAGTCCTAATCAACTGTCGTTGATAACAAGAAAACCCCCGCTATTGCGGGGGTTTTCTTCGTAAGTGTTGTTTGAGATTTAGCCAACCTTGCGGGCACGACGAGCAGCAAGCTCATCTGCTGCATCGGTTGCTGCAGAAGTGATCTCAACCAGGCTGGTCTCAACTTCGCGCAGAACCTTGCCAATAGCAATACCGAATACGCCCTGACCGCGGCTGACGAGGTCAATAACTTCGTCATTGGTGGTGCAGAGGTAGATGCTCGCACCATCACTCATCAGCGTGGTCTGAGCCAGGTCATAAATACCGGCAGAACGGAGCTGGTCTACAGCCGCACGTATCTGCTGGAGAGAAATGCCGGTGTCGAGGAGACGCTTAACCAGCTTGAGAACCAAGATGTCACGGAAGCCGTAGAGGCGCTGTGAACCCGAACCGGATGCATCACGCACGGTGGGAACGACGAGTTCAGTGCGAGCCCAGTAGTCGAGCTGACGGTAGGTAATACCGGCAGCCTTTGCTGCCTCAGCACCACGGTAACCAGCGTTCTCATCACGTTCGGGCATGCCGTCGCTGAACAGGACATCAAGCTCGTAGCGAGCATCGTCGCTGCGGTTCAGTTCGTTCATTTCCGGCCCTTACTAGATGCAACAACCTTAAGGTTCAAGTTGTTGTTGAGAGTTTGTATACCCAAACTTACAGACAGTTTTTAATCGTGTCTGGGATTTAAAGCTTCACACGCTCTTGGGCGTGTCGCAATCCTGAATTTATCGAGATTGCTGAGTAATTACTTGGCGCAGCATCTGAGAACGCACGATCTCGATGTGACGAGAAATCTCGTGAGCACGCTCAATGGAGCGAGCCTGGCTCGCTGCATCCTGACGGTGGCTCACAGGAACCAGTGCACGTTCAATCAGAGAGTACTCGCGCTCAGCGGCTGCACGCATAGTGCGCAGGTGGCGTGGCTCGATGCCGGAGCGCTGAAGTTCAACCAAAGCAGTGAAGACCACAATGTGTTCTTCGCTGTAAGAATCTGCTGGCTCAAGCATTCCCGCAGAAACGGCGTCTTGAAGCAGATTCATGCTGGCACCACACGCACGAACAAATTCTTCACGGGTGTACCGCGTAGGAGCAGAAAGAAGTGAATCTGCGGACAGGCTCTGTGCATTGGGAAGAGCTGGAGTATTACCTGCATCAATCTCATCCAGGTGAGTGCGAATGACCTTCAGAGGAAGGTAGTGATCGCGCTGCATGGTGAGGATGAGGCGAAGACGGTCAACGTGCTCAACCGAGAACTTGCGGTATCCAGAGGGGGTGCGCTCGGGAGTGATGAGACCCTGCTCTTCCAAGAAGCGAAGCTTCGAGGGAGTGAGGTCGGGGAAATCGGGAGAAACCTTGGCCAGAACTTGACCGATGCTGAGCAGGCCGCGGGTTGCGGGTGCTTTACGTGCTGCTGTTGCCATTACGCCGAAACACCTCGAGCCAGGTCAACGCGGGACGCAAAGAAAGTGAGGTGGAACTTACCCACCTGAACTTCATCACCATCTGTCAAAGCATGGCGTTCCACGCGCTCTCCTTCGTAATAGGTTCCGTTCAGCGATGCGAGATCGCGCACTTCAAATTCAGCTCCGTTTCGACGGAACTCCGCGTGACGACGAGAGACCGTCACGTCATCCAAGAAAATGTCAGAGTCGGGGTGGCGACCACAGGTGGTCACGTCCACATCCAGAAGGAAGCGTGCTCCCTGGCTGGGGCCACGTCGAACAATCAGAAGTGCACTACCACTGGGAAGGGAAGCAATAGCTTCCTGCTCTTCCGGAGTGACGTCGACTGCTTCTAAAGCTTTGACCTGATCAATAAATGACTGCGAGAAAGTGGCAGTTTGATCTGGTCCGGGGGTCGAAGAGGGGACCTGTGTGGCGTCATCGCCATTGAGTGAAACGTTCACTTTTCCCCTTTCGTACTTCACCACATTAGTGGACATTTTCCCTGCGCAAAATACGAGACTTTTTATGACCTGCTAGCGGAAACCTGGAGGCCATTTATTGACTTCTGTGAGTTCCATCCGAACAAATCTGAACAGCACCTTCGTAAGCTAGACTAGAGACATCTTGTGAACGACATGTTTCGTTCCCTGCGTCGATAGAACGCTTCCCTCACCGAAATCGGTTGACATTTTTCTTCGGCGAACGGATGCATCATCAGATGCCTTCGCCATGTATCCCGGTTTCGATGTCGAGCAGGAGTTCTTCGTGAGCTCTGCTCTCAATTGAGTTTTTCTCAATTGACTCCTGCCAGGAAATTACTCAAAGGTAATAACTTCTATGTCTGAAAAGACTTTTTCCACACTGGGCGTTCCCGCCCCACTAGTTGCAGCACTGACTGCAGCAGGAATTGATTCACCGTTTCCCATTCAGGTTGACACCCTGCCTGACACTCTGTCCGGCCGTGACGTATTAGGTCGTGGAAAAACCGGCTCGGGTAAGACTTTGGCCTTCAGTATTCCCATGGTTGCCCGCCTTGGTGGCGCCCTTGCGGGCGGTCGTCGTCGACCAGGTCGCCCCTTGGGTCTTGTCCTTGCGCCTACTCGTGAACTGGCAACCCAGATCACTAACACCATGGTTCCTCTTGCAGATGCCTACGACCTGCGCGTGACCACCATCTTCGGCGGCATCTCACAGGCACGTCAGGTGGCTGCACTCAAGGCCGGCGTCGACATTGTCGTGGCAACACCTGGTCGCCTCGAGGACCTCATGAAACAGGGTTTCCTCCACCTCGATGCCATCGAGATCACCGTTCTCGATGAAGCAGACCACATGGCTGACCTGGGCTTCCTCCCCATCGTCACCAAGATTCTCAAGGCCACTCCCACCGGCGGTCAGCGTCTGCTCTTCTCCGCAACACTGGACAATGGCGTGGACAAGCTGGTCAACCAGTTCCTTCACAACGAAGTTCTTCATTCGGTTGACGAAGCCAACTCCCCCGTTGCTGCGATGACCCACCATGTATTCGAAACCAGCGGCAACGATGCCAAGAAGGATCTTGTCTACAAGCTTGCTTCGGGCACCGGTCGTCGCATTTTGTTCATGCGCACCAAGCACCATGCTAAGAAGCTGGCCAAGGCACTAACCGATGCAGGTATCCCCGCAGTCGATCTGCACGGCAACTTGTCACAGCCTCAACGCGACCGAAACCTTGCTGCTTTCGGTGAAGGCAACGTCAAGGTGCTCGTCGCTACTGACGTCGCTGCCCGTGGTGTTCACGTGGACAACGTGGAGCTCGTTATTCACGTTGACCCACCCATGGAGCACAAGGCATACCTGCACCGCTCTGGTCGCACGGCCCGTGCCGGCGCAGAGGGTGATGTTGTTACCATCTGCCTACCAACTCAGCAGAAGGATCTTGCCTCTCTACTCAAGAAGGCAGACATCCAGGTTCAGCCGCAAAAGGTGAACGCCAACTCCCCCGAGGTTCTCGAACTCGTTGGTGAAATAGCTCCCTATGTGAAGCCAGCACCCCGCGAAGTAAAGCCTCAAGGCGGTGGCGGAAACTCCACCGGTAAGAATGCCCAGCGCAAGCGTGCACTCCGCGAAGCAGGCGCAGCCAACGGTCGCCCCCAGCGCGTGACCCGCGAAGGCCAGCCCGCCCGTGACCGTTCAGGTCGCCCACCAGCTAATGAGAATGGAACGCGTCGCACCGGCGCAAACAAGCCCAGCACCAATGGCGGAGCACGTTCCTATGGTTCAGCCGCAGGTGGTGGCCAGCGTGCTACTGCTTCTGCAAGTTCACGCCCCACTGGTGCCGGTCAACGTCAACGCAGTGCACGTCCACAGGGACGCTAAGTAGCAAACATTAAGTGGCCCGCGGCTCTTTACGTCACATTTAGATAGATTTTCGACGCATCACTAGCACTGATCCAGACAGCAATAGCAATGTTGCAATCAGGATCAAAGGCATCTGCTCATAGCCGGTATTTGCCAGAGCAGCTTCTACAACAATTATCGTTGTGGTCGATGTTGAACTACCCAGGGCATACACAACAATGTTGTGCGATCCGGCTGAAGTGTTTGATGGAATAACTACCGATGTACTGAATGAGCCTGAACCGTTTGCTTGAACTGTTGCCAAGATGACGGGATTCGAATGAAGTTCAATTCTGATGTTTTCGTTTGATTGGTAACCAGTTCCTGAAAGAGTCAGTGTCCCACCGGCAAGAACATTTCCACTGGAAAGATTGACACTTGCAACGGGACAAGGGTTAGTAATCGTTGCTGTCCGGAGGAACGGGAAACTTGATCCTCCACAGATTCCCCAGATTTTGACTGGCGTACTTTCGAAGCCGTTGTAGATGTCCCAGGCACTACTGAGAAGTGTTGTTCCGCCAAATGTTGAGAAGGTTTTGTTTTGGACTGTGGTGATTCCAACTACCGAAGTGATCGTATTTCCAGAAGTATTGCTTCCGAAGCCAGTACCTGTAAGTCCCGTTGTTTCTGAATTCCATGTTGTATTACGGACGGTGCTGCTTTGCATTGAGTCCAGCTGGCCTACAAAACCACCAATGTAGTTTTGTCCGCCGGAAGCTGTTGAGCGGGTCAATGTTGACGCAGTAAAACTTTTCTCAATCGTGGCTCCACGAATTTTTCCTGCAAAGCCACCGATTCCAGACAAGCCTGATTGTGCAGAAACGGAAACTGAAGAAGTCGTATACGAGTTCGATACGTTCGCCGAGGCGATACTCCCTGCAAAGCCACCGATGTTTTCAATCCACATATATGACGTGAGATTTATAGAACCGGTTGCTGAACTCTGCGTAAGCGGTTGGCCTTCATGAAACCCTACGAGTCCACCAGTATGGCCAATGTACGCATTATTAGAGACCCCAGGATTCGTTGTAGTGATAGTGATATCCACGTCTGAAGTAGACCTATCGATGTTGCCATAGTTTGAATTTCCGACTAATCCACCTACTTCATGCACATTCCCAGCACGCGTTATGGAAATGGTTCCCTCTGCAGACGAGTCTTCGACCGTTCCTGGAGAGAAACCAACCAGTAGACCGACTCGTTGTGCGATTCCAGATCCTGTAACAGTCACGCTTGCGTTGGTTAGGTGAACATCTGAAATCACCGTTGCCGAACCGACTTTTCCAAATAATCCGAGGGAGTCACCGCTAGAGCTTGTGATAGCAAGATTGCTGATCGAAAAACCCTGACCGTCAAAAGAACCTTCAAAAGTAAATCCAGCAGTCCCGATGCCCGTTGTCCAGGGATACTGAGCCATGTCGAGGTCAGCAGTTTGCTTGAAATACTTACCCGCACCCCAGTAATAAGAGTCGTTATTGACTAAACAACTCAAATTCGCAGGCGTTTGAATCAAGTATGGATCAGAAATTGTTCCTGCTGCGGGATTTATACATCCGTTGGCACTCGCCGAAGTAACGCCGGAAATCGAACCGACGATTCCCAAAAATATAGCTAATACGAGGGGAACCAGATGAGGGGATTTCACATATGGAGTCTAAGTGAAAATGACGCATCAACAGCTAAAACGAAGGTCTAGTAAACCACAGGGAACAATGAATGTTTACCAGTTGACGCGAGAACGTTCTTGTTCAACAACTGCTACTAAATCAACCAACTTCCGCATACCCGCATACGGCTGGGCCATGCGGTGATTCGTCCTAATCTTGGGTTCAACCCGGTTCAAGAAAGCCCAATACCCAGCCGTAAAAGGGCAGGCATCCTCTCCCAGTCGAATCTTGGGATTGAAGGGGCATCCTTTGCAGAAGTCAGACATCGAATTGATGTAGGCACCACCTGAGGAATAGGGCTTTGTGGCTACGAGTCCGCCATCTGCGTGTTGACTCATCCCAATCACATTGGCAGGCATTACCCAAGGTGTCCCATCAACGAAAGCATCAATGAACCAGTTGTTGAGTTGCTGAGGGTTATAGCCTCGCTGAAGCGACCAGTTTCCCAAGATCATGAGGCGTTGAATGTGGTGGGCATAACCACTGTCCCCCACAGCAGTGAGCACATGCTTCAGGCATGCCGCATCCACGCCTTCACCATCGAGTTTCCAGAACTGGTCAGGCAGATCAACGTTGGCTTCGAGGAAGTTGTTGCTCTCGGCGTAGTCTTCACCCAAGTGCCAATACAAATGCCACACCCAGTCACGCCATCCAGCAATCTGACGAACAATTGCTTCGACACTTCCAAGCGGGGCATCACCACGTTCATAAGCTGCAACACAGGCATCAATGACTTCTTGCGGGTGCAATAACCCAAGGTTCATCGGAACACTCAGCATCGAATGTGCCATCACGTCGTCGCCCTGCAAGCTGGCATCTTCAAAGGGACCGAAGTCCATCAGCCTTGTTTCGACGAATTCAGCAAGAGCTTCAAGAGCCTCAGATCTCGTGGCAGCGAAGCGCCTGGGACCATCGCGTCCCAGCAGAGTGATCTCTCCAGCTTCACTCCACGCCGTCAGATCAGCACGAACCTGTGCATCAATCTCGTCTTCAACAGGTGCCCACGGCGCCGGCAGACCAAGATTCATTGCACCCTTGGGTGGTGGCTGCCTGTTGTCGTGGTCATAGTTATATTGACCACCGGCAGGCTGTGGGCCCTCCATCAATATTCCGGTGGAATCTCGCCAGTGGCGATAGAAGTTCTCTAGCTTGAGTGTTCCAGGCTTTTTGTCTGCAACCCAGTTGCCAAAGAATTCTTCACTGCTCACAAATCCTCGACTTGGAACAGTTGATATCCCGAGCTCAGCAACGAGTGCCCGACTCCCCCAGCTAGTGGGGTTCACCATCTCTAACTGAATGCCTTGAGCTTGGAGAGGAATCAAGACATCTCGGTAGTGCTCTGCAGTTACATAGCTAGCACGGGAACCGAGCTCTGCGTGACGGTGGCGCAGTGCACTGAGAATCAAATGGGCTTTAGCCCAGTGGTAGGGACGTCTGGCAAGCACCCCTTTAGCCTCAATGAGGAGAATCTCTCCGCCGTCATCGAAATGGGGACCAAGTTGGTCAGCCATGAGCCATCTCATCGAGAGCGCACCTCAGTAGTGAGCGTGAAAAGACCAGCCAAGACGACAGCTAAACCAATCCAACCGATGGGGGAAATAACTTCTCCCACCACCAACACAGCCATTACGACAGCAACTACAGGTTCAAAGAGCGTGTAGACAGCTGCACGTGACGCGGGCATTGCCCCTAAGCCCACAGCAAGAAGCAAATGCCCCACTGCTGTGGGAAAAAGAACAAGATATGCCATCACGGGAATAGCTAAGGGCTGGTTGGCAAATTGGCCTGGATCGGCAATGACCAACGCGATCAACACCACAATGAGTGGCACGGCGGAAACGAGTTGGATTGTGGAGATAACTGGGCGATGACCAATACCTTGCGGGCGGTCAGCACTGGGTTTCATGAGCTTGTTCGCCATATAGGTATAGAGGGCATATGCGAAGCCGGCAATAAGCGCGAGAGCAATACCGAGCGTCACCATGTTCTGATCTCGAACAATGCCACCGCCGTCTTCACCGAAGTTTCGACCGGAGACCAACATGGTGCCACCGGCAACCGTGATGGCGGTGGCAATCAACCAGCGGCCACTAGGACGCTGCTTATCAACGACCCATTCAATGAGTCCGGCAAACAGGGGCGCAGAACCCAAAGCAATGACGTTACCGAGTGCAACACCTGCCCAGCTCATTCCGATGTAAAAAACGGTGCTGTAAACAGCCAGGCCCAGTGCCCCTAGAAGCACAAGTGGAATAGCGCCAATGTTCTTCCAGGTCAGCCACACCCCAGGCAATGCTGTGAGACCCAGAATGAGTCCACCAATACCCATGGTGCTCGCACCAATAGCAATGGGATTGATGCCCGGAATGAAACTGGCAGCCATACCGGTAGTGCCCCAGAACGTGCAAGCAAGCAGTAACGCAACAACACCCCCGCCATAACTCGCGTGGGGTGTTGTTTTCATAGCTCTCAGACTAGCGAGAAGGGAACTTGGGTGGGTGAAGTCCAGCAAGTTCTTGAATCACTCGCACAACCTGGTGGCTGTAGCCATACTCGTTGTCGTACCAGACATAGAGAATGATGTTCTTTCCGTTGGCAATGGTGGCCAGGCCATCCACGATTCCCGCACGGTTGGAACCGACGAAGTCGGTAGAGACAACCTCAGGAGATTCGATGTAGTCAATCTGGTTACGCAGATTGGACTTCAGTGACGCATCGCGAAGTACTTTGTTCACGGTGTCGCGATCAACGGCCTTCTTCAGGGTCAGGTTCAAGATGGCCATGGAGACATCTGGAGTGGGAACGCGAATGGCATTACCGGACAGCTTTCCTACAAGCTCGGGAAGTGCCTTCGCAACTGCTTTCGCGGCACCGGTTTCGGTGATGACCATGTTCATGGCAGCTGAGCGTCCCCGACGGTCGCCCTTGTGGAAGTTATCAATCAAGTTTTGGTCGTTGGTGTACGAGTGCACTGTCTCAACGTGACCGTATCCCACACCGTATTCATCATTGATGACCTTGAGCACAGGAGTGATGGCGTTTGTGGTGCAGGACGCTGCCGTGATGATCTTGTCATCAGGGGTAATGGTGTCGTGGTTGATTCCATAAACCACGTTCTTAAGTGGACTCTTACCCGGTGCAGTTAAGACAACACGGGAGATGCCCTTGGCTTCGAGGTGCTGAGCCAGTCCTGGCTCGTCGCGCCAGCGGCCTGTGTTGTCCACCAAAATCGCATCAGAGATGCCATACGCGGTGTAGTCCACGGTGGTGGGGTCAGAGGAGTAAATGACTTGGATGGGCTTGCCATTAGCAATGATGAGGTTCTTATCCTCATCAATGGTGATGGTGCCATTGAAGGGGCCATGCACTGAATCGCGGCGGAGCAAACTGGCTCGTTTGGTGAGGTCTTTGTCATCACCCTTGCGCACCACGATTGCTTTAAGAACTGGGCCGCGACCATTCTCGGCATTGCCGAGAAGAATACGTGCCAAGAGTCGACCAATGCGTCCAAAACCATAAAGCACAACATCTTTGGCATCGTCAGCAGTGGCAGGCTGACCTTTGCCCGCAACCGGTGCAAGGACTTCGGCTGCATAGTCAGCAATAGTCTTTCCGGACCCTGCTTGCTCAGCGAGGATACCTGCAACATTGATCGAGGCAGGACCAGGGTTCAGCGAGACAATGGCCTGAACGAGTTCGAGCGTGCGATTGATGTCGAGTTCTTGGCCATCGACGTGACGGGCATAGCGGTGTGCTTTGACGATCTGCAGCGGCGAAGAGTTGATGAGGCGACGACCGTGAATAGAAGTGACAACGCCGTTGTCACGATACAGACCACCGATCAGCGGGATGAGCTGTTCAGCAACTGCTTGTCGGTCGGTCCAGGTGGCGTCATTGTGTGGTGCCATAACCAGTGGTTCTCCCTTGAAACTGTTGAAAATGCCTCACGCGTATCTCGAGCATGCGACTGGGGTATTCAGTTTGTACCGGGGACATCAGCGTCTTCCGGGGAGGGAGTAATTCCAGCCTAATTCAGGTGCGGGGAAAACTGAGGGATATACATTTGTCACTATGGAAATGTTTCAGGCAGATGGTCGCACTGTTCTCGTCATTGGCGGCCTCGGCGGATTAGGCCGAGGCATCTGTTCTGCCTTCATCACTGCCGGCGCGAATGTCATTGCCCTCGATACGAACGCCGAAAAGGAAACAGCCTTTCGAGTGGAACTTGATGCCCTCGAGGCTCAACTCAGCGTTATTTGCGCGGATGCAACCACACCCGAGGCGTATGTAGCAGCACAGACAGATGCCTCTTCTCGCGGGCACTGGATCGACACCGTGGTGGTGTGTGCAACTCCCCCACAGTTCACCAAGGCCATAGAAGACTATGACTGGGACTACCACCAGCAGATGATTGATGTTTTTCTGAAAATTCCATACGTTGCAACAACTGCTCTATTGCCTGCAATGAAAGAACACTCTTTCGGTCGCATCATCAACATCACCTCAGAGGTATTTGAGAAGAGTGAGCCCTATTCCTCTGCCTATGTCGCCGGCAAGGGTGCCCAGATTGGGTGGACCAGATCAATGGCCACTGAGCTTGCCCCGTTCGGCATCACGGTTAACCATGTGGCTCCAGGATTCATCCCGGTTGAGCGCCACAAAGACCTCCCTCAAGAAGTCCTGGATGGATATCTCGCCACCGTTCCCACTGGACGCTTTGGAACGCCAGCAGATATCGGTGCGGCATGTGTTTACTTTGCCAGCACAGAAGCGGGTTTTGTCTCGGGACAGACACTACTCGTCAACGGTGCGCGCTCACCGCACTAAAACCGACTAAGCAGGACCGTTTGGTAGCAACGGGACTACCCGGTGCTTGAGTTCAATTCCTTGAGCCCGGTAGCTTCCACCAATAATCAAGACTGCACCGAGGACTCCGAGCCAGCCCAGCATCTCAGCACCCAGGAACACACCAATCACAACCGCCCAGATCGGTTCTGTTCCTAGGAGCAAACTCACGCGTGCTGCAGAGGTCTTGCGCACTGCCCATAGCTGAACCAGGAAGGCAAAAACGGTGCAGGCCGCGGCTAGGTAGAAAAGATCAAGCCAATCAAGTGCCGTGAAGGTGGAGTAACTAGCAATAACACCTGGCACATCGGCGGCAGTAAACACCACAGCACACACCACCGTTTGCACAAAGGTCACACTGACGGAGCTGTAACTAAAACCGGTAGTGAGTTGCCCTAACGCAGTGACGTGAATGCTGCGCACAATCGCAGCTCCCAGCATGAGTGCATCACCCCAGTTGGGAGTGTGGAACCCGTTGCCTGAGACAAGCAACAGCACACCCACCACAGCAACCGTGGCAGCGATGAAATAGCTTCTCGGCAACCACTTCTTAAGCCAAAGCGATTCCAGAATCGGGGTGAACACAATAGTCATGCTGATAATCAGGCCCGCATTGGTGGCGCTAGTGAGCTTCACACCCCACGTCTCGAGGCTCAGGATTCCTGCCTGGGTCAGCCCAAAGAAGACTCCAATGAGAAAGCCACGACGATCAAGTCTCTTGTTCGACGTAAACAACCACACGACGAGCATGATCACAGATGCAATCAAAAACCTGGCAGAGAGAATGGCAAAGACACTGCCGTGTTCAGTGAGAACCTTGGTGGCTAGATAACTACTTCCCCAGACCGCCGCAACGCCCAAGAGCAGAATGTCTGCCTTATTGCGGGAAAGAAAGTTCACGGAATTCAGCCTAGGTGTCTTGAGCGCGTTCGGCTTGCATCCAGACTTGAGGCGTAGGCTCAGCCCAAGAGCCATTTTGGCTCCCTACGAAGGGAAAGACCATGGCCGAGAAAAACATCAAGAAAAGCAGCGGCAAGACCGCTCCTGCCAAGTCGCTCAAAGAGAAGCGTGCCGACAAGAAAGATAAGGCAACTGCAAAAGCTAACTACAAAGAGGCCTAAACCTTTGTGTGCCTAGTGCACACTCAAGCCAGACACCAGCAAGGTGATGGCCAGCACTGCGAACACTCCAGCCACGACAAATTCCATGGCAATTGTGAAACCGGTGGTGGTCATCACCTTTCTCATTGCTGAGGCCGTGAACACGATGGTGATGAGCCACACTGCTGAAACAAGAACAAAGACAAGACAGAGGAATGTGAGCTGGAGTGCTGCACTTGGTGCCGTGCCTAGAAACTGTGGGAAGAACGCCAGGAAGAAGATTAACACTTTGGGATTGGTCACGTTTGTGAGATAACCCAAAACAAATGGCCCAGCCTTGCGCTTGGGTCCAGCAGCATTAATATCTACCTGATTAACATCTCCAGAACGGTTCAACGCAACGAGTTTGATGCCAGCGCGAAGGGATTGCACAGCTAAGTAGAGCAAATACAGTGCGCCCACAATTTTGAGCCAAAACAAAGCTCCAGGTGCCCGAGCAATCAACAAACCAACACCAGAGATCAACAGCGCTGACAAGGTTGTTATGCCGGCATAAATACCCAGCATGGTGAGAAAGCCGTCTCGCATGCCCCCGCGCAGAGTCGAACGCAACATGAGGAACGTGTCAGCACCGGGAGAGAGAATAATCACCAGTGCTGAAATAAGGAACGCAGGAAGAACGGAGTAATCCAGCATGGATTACTCTCCGTCGAGGGCTGCGCGAAGTGCCTCCACCACGATGGCGTGATCGTCTTGTTGTGGAACTCCACTCGCAATGACAGCACCCACGAACTCATCTCCCACGAAGAGCGGGAAACCGCCTCCATGTGCGGCAAAAGATTGATCGAGGCCTGTTTCAGTGTGAAAATGTTTCCCCTGCGAAATCAAACGCTGACCCACAAGAAACGAAGGCTCCTGGAACTTATAGACGGTTTTGCGCTTGCGTTCGATCCAGTCATCATTCTCTGAGCTAGTTCCTGGGCAGGCATAGCGAAAGACATGTTGGTCACCAAGAAATACCGAGACGGCCAATGGCCAGTTTCGCTCTTCTGCACGAGCAGCCAAATCCATCCCTAAAGCCAGAGCATCTTCGTGGCTTAACGATTCAAAGCGTAATTCTGCGAGTTGAGTTTCTAACTCGGCAACATCGGCAAGAAGTTCAGGTTGGTCAGCCATGTACTCAACCTAACCGATGTTGTTACTTTGAAGCAGAACCGATGATGGCGTCGACGTCAATTTCAACAAGCATGTCAGGTGCAGCGAGTGCTGAGACCTCAACTGCAGTTGCTGCCGGACGAATCTCGCCAAAAAATTCACCATGAACCTTGCCGACTGCATCGAAGTCAGCGATGTTGGTGAGGTAAATGCGTGTGCGAACAACGTCACCAAAGGTGGCGCCGGCTTGCTCGAGGGCTAAAGCGAGACGCTTGAAGATCTCACGAGTCTGCGCTGCGGGGTCAGAACCACCGATTGCACCTTCTGGAGCACCAGCAGTTGTGCCCGCAATGAAGACGAAGTCTCCTGCGCGTACTGCACGTGAGTAGCCAACAACAGGCTCATAGACAGATCCAGAAGAGATAAGAGTGCGCTCATAAGTCATGACTTAACGATATCCATCTCCACAACAAACAAAAGACCGCCCCTTACCGACAAGGGGCGGTCTTACTTGTGTAACGAAGAGAACTACGCTGCCTTACCTGCAGCAGTAGCGGTGGGAACCTCGATGAGGCGCCCGGTGACAACGTCATAGATGTAACCATAGACAGGAATGCCGGCGGGAACCAAGGGGTGTGCCTTGATGCGAGCAACATCCTCGGTCACGGACTGTGCCTGGTCAGAGATGGTCAACCAGTCAATGTACTTTGCCTCGGCAGAGCCTGGACCGGTTCCTACGTCGTAGAAACCTTCAACACCGAGAGCAGCAGTCTCGAGGCTGTTTGCCAGAAGACCACGAATGACCTCATCGGTGAAGAATTCCATGCCGCAGTTGGAGTGGTGAATGACAAACCATTCCTTGGTGCCGAGGAGCTTGTAGGAGATAACAAGTGAACGGATCGCGTCATCAGAAGCACGACCACCAGCATTACGAATAACGTGTGCGTCACCTTCGCTCAAACCTGCATACTTTGCAGGGTCAAGACGAGCATCCATGCAGGTAAGGATGGCAAAGCCACGTGCAGGAGGAAGAGCTAGCTCACCCTTCGCACCAAAATCTGCAGCATATGCTTCGTTGGCTGCAAGTACTTCGTTCAGAACAGACATGATTCTTTACCTCGAAAAGATCAGAAGAAATCCGGAAGTTTTCTTCCGGTGTCTGTAACGGTAATCACTTCTGAATTGTTACGTCGCTTTGTGAAGAAAAACGAACAAATAAGTCAGTATCAAAGCACTTTGTTACGCACACATCTCAGCAACAAGAAGGCCTCCGAGAATCCAGAGGCCTTGTTGATGAAACGAATCCACCCGATTGTTACGACGCGGCAGCGGCCTTCTGCTTGTCTGACTTGTTTCCCAAGAAGAGAACGACAAAACCGACCACAACCATGATGACAGCGTAAGCAATCATCAAAACGGCAAAACCTTGAGTGAATCCCTCAACTGCTGTGGGAAAAACCGAAGTATCGGTTGGCTTTGCACCTGATGCTGACCAGGCGTCCAACTGAGACTCAGCAGTAGATCCGAGCTTGTTGAGAACGTGAGCCTTTGCAATTGTGTCAATCACTACTGTCGAGGAAGCTAATCCTAAGGAGTACCAAAATTGACCAATTGTTGTTCGAGAAGATGAGACAACTCCATAATGTTTCTCGTCAGCTTCCTCAAGAATCATTCCGCCGTAAGCCACTGCGGGAACCGCAGCACCAATTCCCAAAACAATCAAAGCAGGAAGATAATCGCTCACCGATTTGGGGGAACTAAGTGCGGTAATCGCAAACAATATTCCACCAACTGATGCAATGAATGCGCCAATCAACGCAGACATTTGTCGAGTAAGAATCTTCTTGCTAATCAGAGCACCAATTGTGAGTGCAGTAGGAATCGCGAGGAGCAAATATGGAAGCTGCGAAAGTGACAGACTCAGACCTTTGAGGTCGAGCTGGTACTGGAACAGGTTGCTAAAAGAGATCAATCCCAACCCGGTTGAGAAGTTGTAGAGAAAACCCACACCTATTGCGGCAAGGAACAAGGGGTTTTTGAGAAGAGCAACTGGGAAGAATCGAAGCTCTGAACGTGAGCGCTCTCTGAGATAAAAAATGACGAACAAAACCACACCGGATACAAAAGGAACAATCGTCAGCGCAGTAAACAATCCGTTAGCCGCATGGGAGATGCCATAAAGGCTCAACACAACTGCTAAACCGAGGAGTACCTGGCCGAGAGCGTCCCAAGGTTGTTCAGTGTGAACAACAACGTCCTTGGGGAGGATAAAGAATCCCAGCAACAAAGAAAAAATGCTGAGAGCAGGGATGACGAGGAATGCCTCACGCCACCCAACTCCGACGAGAGTAGAGCCTGCAAAGGTTACTAGCAGCGTAAATAAGCCAATTGAGGCAGAGAACGTGCCAAGGGCTGCAGAGATGCCACCCTTTGCTTTTTCCCCAAAATATTTGACATAAGCAAATGCTGATCCGTACACAGCACCAAGTGCGACACCAGCAATCGCTCTACCCAAAATAAACATGATGGGGTCTTGAGAAATGGAGACAAGTCCATCACCAACAACCGCTAATAGCATGGCGAAAATAATGACTTTTTTACGTCCCAAGCGGTCTGCGAGCATACCCGTGGTAATCACCGAGGCGGCAAGAGTTAAGGTGCTCACTGACGCGGCAAGAGCTGTTAAGTTGCCAAATTGTAAATCCTTGCCGGCTGATAACAACGCAGTTGAAGCAATGTTTGGATCAGCTCCCTGAATTGAAGCGAGCAAACCCAGGTATATCAGAGGAAGAAGTACAGGTGGAGACTTTGCAGCGGTGTCAACAGTTCCCATGTGCGGATAGACCTAGGCTCTCAACAACACTTCTTCGAAGCATGTGCTTGAGCAGGGAGATCTTTGTGTTCCGAAGGATCCATTGCCTCTACTTGTGCAAGGAATGCATCAAGATCTATACGCTTTCCACTGAGCCAAGTGCCTTCAACCTTGACTAAATCAGTCAATTTGTGAGGATCAACAAGGAAAGGATCAGTCGACAGTTCGCAGAAATCAGCTAGCTTACCTGGAGTAATTGAACCGACTTCGTGGTCCCGCCCAAGCTGGAAAGCTGCGTTGACGGTGTGAGCTTTCATGGCGTCTTCCAAGCTGATTGCCTGGTTTTCACCATGTACTTTTCCTGAGGCAGTCTGGCGAGTGACCATTGCCTGCCAGTTCAGCAGAGGAATGGGTGGGCTCACTGAACCATCGTTGTGGAAGGTGACTGAAGCGCCTGACTTGAACGCATCTCCCACTGCCTGCCACTCTGAACCGATTGAACTTTCGAACATGGTGCCATCAAGAAGATCGCCCCAATAAATGAACTGGAATGGGCTCATCGATAAACACACACCGAGGCGTGCAGCACGTTCGAACTGATCTTTGCGGCACGCACCAAGGTGTTCAATTCGCCAACGGTGGTCAGTTCCCATCAAACCGTGCTTGCTCAGTGCATGTTCGTAGGCGTCTAGAACTATGTCCATACCCACATCACCATTGCAGTGGAATGCCATCTGGTAGCCAGTAGGTGTCAACTTGTCCAGAATTTCATCGAGCTGGGCACGGTTGTAGTTCATCATTCCTTCACCACCTGGGCCCAAAGGAATATTGGCGTTCTTAGTGGTGTCGTTATCGAGATAAGGGAAAGATGCCGCAATGGTTCCTACCCAAGGGGAGCCATCTGCCCACAACTTGATGCCCTGTTTCTTCAACTTTGTATCTGGAACGGGGATAGCAATGGGATCAGCGCAATCTGGCTCAATTGACATGTGATACAGCGATATACGCAATGGGCTGTCTGGTGCCATTGCCATTGCTACGTAAGCCTTGAATTGGTTGGAAGCATAGGTGTGCTCAGATGTTGAGGTAATTCCATTTGTCGCCATGAGTTTGTACCACTGAGCGATAGGAGCAAGTGGATGGGTAGCTAACGATGCCAGCACCTTCGATGCTGCAACGAGAAGAGCCGCAGATTCATAAGCACGTCCGTTGGAAGTACCGTCTTCGTTTCTTCCATAGCGGGCACCTACAGGATCCGCAGGAGGCTTTCCGTCTTCCCAACCAAGAAGTTTGATGTTTGCCGTGTTGAAGTAGACCTCGTGACCGGAGTTATCAATCACAATGACTGCACGGTCTGGGAAATACTGATCCAAGATCGTGTTGGTGAGTTCTGGCGCATTGTGGAGAATTCGATCTAGACCGTTAAACGCAACAGGGACACCTGCCGGGGTTTCTGCGTTCACCTTGGTGAAATAAGCGGTGACGTCATCAAAAGTTGGGAATCCAACGTATGGAGCAATCCAGTGAGCAGGAGATTGGGTGCTCAAACCGCTCAGCGCAGGGTGGCTGTGAGGATCAATAAGTCCAGGCGTCAGCACTGTCTTTCCTAAATCATGAACCTGCGCATCAGAATGTGCTTCTTGAAGTTCAGAATATGACCCAACCGCTGAAATCAAGCCTGTCGAAGAGTCAACAGCAACTGCCTCAACTCGGGGGTTGTCTGGGTCCATGGTAATAATGGAAGACGCCTTGATAATGAGATCAACAGCCATGAAATGCTCCTTGTTCAACGAGACAGATGAAGTTGGACTATCTGTCTAATGTTCACCATTCAGACTATGCCGAAATTGACAAAAACGACACAATCAAATGCACTAAGAGCTAAAAGTGTTATCTGAGAATGTTCTCTAAAGCCTTGCCCTGCGCCAATTCGTCAACAAGTTTGTCCATATAGCGAATGTTGCGCATGAGCGGGTCTTCCACGTCCTGCACTTTAACACCACAGACCATTCCTGTTATCAGGACAGAGTTGGGATGTACGTGTACACGTTCAAAGAATTCTTGAAGAGACTCCCCCGATGAAATCGCTAGATCGAGCTGTCTGCCATCAAGTCCGGTCAACCATGACAAGACTGTGCGAAGCTCAGACTCAGAGCGGTTTTTTCTCTGAACTTTGGTGACATACAGCGGATAGATATCCGCAAAAGGCGTTGCGAACAAGCGCTGCATGTTCGCCAGTTGCCTAGAGCTCAGGGGTCCGGTTGTCATAGTTTCTAAATCTCTTGTTGGTCCTGAGTAGAACAGTAATCATTACCATGATGCCCAGTCCACCGATGAGAGCTGGTGCCCACAAAGCAATAGATACAGCCATGAGCCCCGTAAAGAGATCGCCCAGACGTGGTCCGCCGGCAACGACCGAGTAGAACACACCTTGCAAACGTCCACGCATCTCATCAGGAGCTGCCGTCATCAAGATGGTGGAGCGGAAGATGGCAGAAACCTCGTCAGAAGCACCCATGCCCACGAAACAGAACGCAGCCAAGCTCAAACCAAGAACACTGACTTCAGACCAGGTGTTCCCCACCTTGCCAAAGGCGCCCAGCATTCCAGCGAGTACCACCACACCGAAAAGTGCAATGAAGGCACCATAGACAGTGATGGCGCGGCCAATAGCGAGACCGAAACGGTTGATCCGCGCCACGGGACCACTGAGCACACTGGTGGAGAAAGTTCCCACCGCAGCAGCTGCGGTCAAGATGCCCACTGTGGTGGGGCCGCCGCCGATGACGGTGGCCGCCACAGCAGGAAGCACGGCATAGGGACGACCTAAGCCCATGGCAATGATGTCAAAGAGGAAGCTGGTGCGAATGTTGGGAGCAGTGCGAAGGAACGCCAAGCCCTGCTTGATGCCATCCCAGCCTTTGGCAACGGCGTCGTGAAGAGGTGGGATCTTGGGCAGGGTAAAGACACCAAAGAAGCCGGCAAGCATGAGCACCATGTCCACAACAAATGTCACCGTGAAGCCGGAAGTTGCCACTAGGACTCCAGCCAGCGCGGGACCAACGGTGTATTGAATACCCATTGAAATTCCACTGAGCGCATTGGCTTTGGGGACATCTTCCAACTTGAGAATGCGCGGATAGACAGCCATGCGTGCAGCACCAGAGATGATGTAGGCCATGGCGCTAATCGTGGTGAAGACATAGAACGGCCACACGGCAACGCTGGAGCCATTAGCCTCAAGACCGGCGTCTGTTATTGAGAGAGCAACAAGACCCAAAGTTGAGATGAATGAGACGGTGATCGCACCAAGAATGACAGTTCGACGATCTTGACTGTCAGCAAGCATGCCACCCCATGGCCCGGCAAAGAGCATGGGAATAAGTGCAATTCCGCCAACTAGTCCCACCATGAAGGTGTTGTGAGTGATGTCGAAAATCTGAAGCCCCACAGCCATGATGGTCATTTGGGCACCAATGCCAGAAAGACCAGCACCAATCCAGAGCCTGGCGAAAGCGGGTGAAACCTTGAGCGGCGTCAGGTCGACGAAGCGGCGCTTGGTTTCAGTCACTGGTTGAGTCTAACGCTGAGCTTTCACTTGACTCAGACGCGTTAAGCAGTAAAGCGACGGCCATAAGACCGCCGCTTTCCAAATGGTCGGGCTGACAGGATTTGAACCTGCGACCCCTTGACCCCCAGTCAAGTGCGCTACCAAGCTGCGCCACAGCCCGTAATCTTTGTGATTTCTCACGAAGACAACTTACTAATCTTATCGGTTCTAAAGAGGTGCGTGTGCACGTCCTATGCAGAACGTTGGAACTTCTTTACCGGCTTCACAAACACAGGAGTCGTCCAGAGCAACATCAGTGCCCATAGACCGATATTTGGGAACACCGTGGCAATAACAATTGCGATCACCAACAGAACAACGATGATCTGAGAACCGATGTAGCCGCGAATATATGACGTGCCCGGGGTCAACAGATCTTTGTGCTTCTGAATGTAAACCTTCATTGCGAACTGAATAATGGCCAAAAACAACATGGTTCCCATATAGATGGTCGTTGCCCAGCCTGCTGGGCCATTCGAGTCCACGATCAATGCGGTGGGAAACGGAATGAAGACGATGCCAAATAACCACAGGGTATTCAGGAGCATGATGCGCCTGTCTACCTGCTGAAGCTGTTCAAAGAAGGTGTGGTGCAGGAACCAGTAGTAAGCAATGACCGCAAAGCTCAACACAAAAACGTAAACCTGTGCACCAATACCCGCTAGGAAGTGATTCACATCGCCGTGGCCAATACTGCTGGCTTCGTCAACAAGGGGCAGAACCAGAATGGTGATGGCAATTGCCACGACAGCGTCAGAGAAGTTGACGACTCGATCAAATCCGCGGGAAGTTGCCATGAGTCAACTCTAGATTGTGATGCTGATCTAGTTCGCTAAATCTTCAAGCTTGAGCTTGAGCGCTGGCCACGACTTACCAAAGCCGGGGTGGAGATCAAAGGATTCCACCAGATCAAGTGCAATCCACGCGAGAGCTTCGCTCTCGCTATCTCCCATGACGGGTTCAAACACATCAGAGGATTCAACCACGACGGTGGTGTAACTCCAGAAGTCGAGATCCAGAACTTCCGTGAAGAGAACTGTCACCGATTCTGCAGGAACACCTGCTTCTTCATTGGCTTCACGTAAGGCACCTGAAATGGCATCTTCACCCTGGCGGATGGCTCCGCCAGGTATCCCCCACGTTCCGCCGTGGTGTGACCACTCGGCACGGTGTTGCAGCAAGATACCTGCTTCTCTGTGCCAGACAAGAAGCCCAGCAGCACCAAAAGCACCCCAGAACTTCTGACCGTCCGGTCCCACCGCCCACGCGTCACCGGGGTCACGTAAGTGTGGCGGTGGCAGGTGTGGCGGGACGTTACCCATGAGTGAAGGTTATCGCTTACGCTTTTCGCGCACGCGCATGTTGACGTTGATGGGTGAACCTTCGAAGCCGTAGATCTCACGCAGACGACGCTGGATGTAACGGCGGTAGCCGGGATCCAGGAAGCCTGTGGTGAAGAGCACGAAAGTAGGTGGACGAGTCGAGGACTGCGTTCCGAAGAGAATACGAGGCTGCTTTCCACCACGAAGAGGGTGGGGATGTGCCGCGGTGAGCTCAGCCAAGAAGGCGTTGAACTTACCGGTAGGAATACGGGTATCCCATGACTCAAGCGCACGCTCGAGGGCTGGTACCAGCTTCTCCATGTGGCGACCGGTACGAGCAGAGATGTTCACACGAGGAGCCCAGGCAACATGTGCCAGGTCCTGTTCGATTTCACGCTCGAGGTAACGACGACGGTCATCGTCGAGCATGTCCCACTTATTGAAAGCAAGGACCAGTGCACGACCAGACTCGAGGACCAAGTCAATGATGCGCACGTCCTGCTCCGAGATGGGCTCGGTGACGTCAATCATGACGACTGCAACTTCTGCCTTTTCCAAAGCAGCGCTGGTGCGCAGGGTTGCATAGAAGTCAGCGCCCTGCTGAAGGTGAACGCGGCGACGAATACCGGCGGTGTCGACGAAGCGCCACACCTTGCCAGCAATCTCTACCTGCTCATCAACGGGGTCACGAGTGGTTCCAGCGAGGTCATTGACGACCACGCGCTCTTCACCAGCAGCCTTGTTGAGCAGCGAAGACTTACCTACGTTGGGGCGTCCGAGGATTGCAACGCGGCGAGGACCGCCAACTTCCTGCTTTGCTACGGCAGAAACTTCTGGAAGCTTCGGAATAACGAGGTCAAGAAGATCGGCAACACCTCGGCCGTGGAGTGCAGAGACGGGGTAGGGCTCACCCAGGCCCAGAGACCACAAGGTGGCGATGTTGGGCTCTTGGCGTGCGTCATCAACCTTATTTGCCAGCAGGTAGACAGGCTTCTTGGTCTTGCGCAGAAGTTTGACAACGTGCTCGTCTGTTGCGGTAGCACCGACGTTGCCGTCGACGACGAAAAGAACAGCATCAGCGAGGTCGATTGCGACCTCGGCCTGGGCGGCAACGGATGCGTTGATGCCCTTGGCATCTGGTTCCCAGCCACCGGTGTCGACGAGGGTGAACTGACGTTCCATCCACTCTGCCTTGTAGTTGACGCGGTCGCGGGTCACACCTGGGGTGTCTTCCACGACGGCTTCACGGCGACCGATAATACGGTTGACCAGTGCAGACTTACCCACGTTAGGGCGTCCCACCACGGCCAGCACGGGAAGTGCAGGCAGGTAGGTGATCTTGTCGGGGTCTTCGGTGACGGTGTCGAGGAGCTCGAAGTCTTCCTCGTCGAGGTCATAGTCGTCCAGGCCTGCGCGCAGCGAAGCAGCGCGGGCAATTGCTAGTTCTTCATCGAGGTCATCCAGACGCTCGGAAAGTCCATCTTGGTCTAATTCGTCGTCGAAGAATTCTTCGTCGGTGGGCTTGTTATCAGCCATTATTTTCTCCTTCGCACGGCTTACGACGTGCGTGAACGAATAACCTCTACGACCGCATCAATCGTCTGCTCATATGAGAAGTCAGTCGAATCGACGGTCACAACGCCATCGGCGGCGGTCATGAAGTCAGATACACGCGAGTCGGCTGCATCCCTGGCACGCAGTGCAGACGCAGTTTGATCTTGCGATTGCTGTGGAAGTTCCGCAGACCGCCTTGCCATTCTAGCTTCTTCACTGGCAGTGAGCAGGATTCGAGCAGGAGCATCAGGGGCAACCACGGTGGTGATGTCACGTCCTTCGGCAATGATGCCGGGCTTATCAGTGGTGGCCATGATGTGGCGGAAGAGATCACTGAGGTATTGGCGCACCACTGGAATCTTGGCAACTTTACTCACCACATCCGTGATGCGAGGTTCACGAATAGCTTCGGTGATGTCTTCTTCATTCACACGAACGAAGTACTCATCCGGGTTGGTACTGATGACATAGCCAAAGTCTTCCAAGCTGTCGATAACAGCCTGCTCATCTGCTGGGTCAGTGGCAGTGTTGAGCACGTGCCACGCCACTGCGCGGTAGGCAGCACCGGTGTCGAGGTAGGCAAAGCCCAGCTTGCGAGCTGCTGCCTTGGAAACAGAAGACTTTCCGCTTCCTGCGGGACCATCAATAGCAACAACTATGGGGGTGCTCATTAGGCCACTCTCCAGTTTCGTTTTTCAAGTTCACTCACGAGGGTCTCGCGAACCTCGGGCACGACCGAGAACTCGACCATACCCATCTGTGCACCTTCAGCATGCTCAAGGCGAAGATCTTCCAAGTTGATGTTGAGTTCGCCGAGTTCCGTCAGCAACTGAGCCAGCTGACCGGGGCGGTCATCAATGAGCACCACAATCTGTGCGTAACGCTTGTTTTGACCGTGCTTGCCGGGGAGGCGCGCAACACCAGCATTACCAGCCGACATTTCTTCGGCAATAACCTTGCGGGCACCGGGTGCGGATATGTCTCTCAGGGCGTCTGTGACGTTCTGAAGGTCTTTTTGGAGGTTCTCCAGCACTCCCACGATGGAATCCTTGTTGGCACCCAGGATCTGAATCCACAGCCCTGGTGAGCTCGCTGCAATACGGGTCACATCGCGCACACCCTGACCTGCCAAACGCACTGCTTCATCCGAAGCACCTTCAAGTTGCTTTGCCATCAGACTCGAAACTATCTGGGGAACGTGAGAAACCAAGCCCACTGCCTCATCGTGGGCTTCTGGGGTCATCTCGATGGGAACTGCACCCAAGTCCAGGACGAGGTCTTCAACCAGCGCTAAAGCCCACGCAGGAGTCTCTTCATCGCGGCAGACCACCCAAGGACGACCCAAGAACAAATCACCACGGGCAGAAATAGCTCCGCCACGTTCGCGGCCAGCTAGCGGGTGGCCACCCACGTAGTGGGTGATGTCAACGCCACGAGCTTGCAGCTGGTGCAAGGGAAAAAGTTTCACACTGGCCACATCAGTAACAACGGCGTCAGGGAAAGCTTTGAGCTCTGCCTCTATGACATCTGCGGTGACATCTGGTGGCACGCACACCACAATGATTTTGGGGCTGTCATCAGAGTGTGCGGGGCGTCCAGCGCCCAAGTCAGATGCGAGATGGACTGAGCTAGGTGACGAGTCGGCGAGCGCAACATCAATCCCCTGCGAGCGCAGTGCAAGACCGATACTGGCACCGAGTAATCCCGTTCCGACGATACGGACTTGTGCGTCGAGGCGCACGGCGTTGGTATCTGACATTAGTTGTCATCTCCTTCGCTCATATCGTCGTTGTCGATCTCGGTGTATTCGGGCAGTTCTTCGGTGTTGGAGCGGGAAAGCGCGAGCACTGCCCCGAGTTCAACTTTAGTGAGGTCTCTCATGTGACCTGCGGGAAGGGTGCCCAAGTTCAGGGGACCAAATGCACGGCGGACGAGCTCAAGGACGGGGTGACCGACCTCTTTGAGCATGCGGCGCACAATGCGGTTACGCCCCGAGTGCAGGGTGATCTCCACGATGGAGGAGTCTCCATTGTTAGAGGAAGACAACAGGCGAGCTTTATCTGCCTGGATAAAGCCGTCGCTCAAGTCAAAGCCCTTCGTAAGCTTAGAAAGGGTCTGTGGCGTGACCTTGCCTCGCACCTTGGCAATATATGTCTTCTGCACACCAAAGGACGGGTGAGCCAGCACATGTGCAAGGTCTCCGTCATTTGTGAGAATGAGCAAACCACTGGTGTCTTGGTCGAGACGCCCCACATAGAACAGGCGCTCTTCGTAGTCTCGGGTGAAATCAGAGAGATCTGGGCGCCCACGGTCATCAGCCATAGAGCTGACCACACCAACAGGCTTATTCAGAATCAAATAACGCTTCGAGGTGTCTACCTGCACGGGGATTCCGTCTACAGTGACTTCGTCTACTTCAGGGTCCACGCGAAGCCCAGGTTCGGTTACTAACTGCCCGTTAACCGCAACACGGCCTTGAGCAATCATGTTCTCTGCTACCCGGCGTGAAGCAACACCTGCTGCAGCCATCACCTTCTGGATACGAATACCTTCAGGCGCTGCTGCTACGTCCCAGTCCTCAATAGGTGGGCGGTCAGCGTTCTTCACACCTTCGGGTAATGGATCACCACTACGAAGCGTCGACATCGAAGCCTTCCTGGCCATCTGGCAACAGTGGCGAGATGAGGGGAAGCTCATCTAAAGAGTTGATTCCAAGTTGCTGGAGCAGTAGGTCACTGGTGCCGTAAAGAATGGCACCGGTCTCAGCATCACTGGATACTTCGGTGATCAATCCACGGCTGAGCAGTGTGCGCACTACCGAATCCACGTTCACGGCACGGATCTGGGCAATCTGACCACGGCTAATGGGCTGCTTGTACGCAATAACCGCCAGGGTTTCCAACGCAGCTTGTGACAGCTTGGTGGGGTTCTGGGTCAGAACAAAGTCAGCAACAACGTGGTCGTAGCTTTCACGGACATACAAACGCCAGCCGCCGCCGACTTCACGCAGTTCAAAACCGCGCTCTACTCCCCCGTTGGCTCCGTTGTAGTCGTTCACCAAGTTCTCAATAGCCTGCTTCACTGCTTTGACCGGAACGCTCATGGCCGTAGCAATGGAGACCATGGACTGTGGCTCATCCGCAATCATGAGGATGGCCTCAATAGCGCGCTCAACATCGACCACAGGCACGTGCTCTGCGACGGTGGCTTCCACGACGTCTTCCACAGTCACTTCAACATCTGTCTGTTCGTTAGCGGTCATAGTCAGCCCCCAAGTTGGCGAGGTTCTCATCGGACCAGTTGGTGGCGGTCCATTCGATTGTCAGATCTCCCAGGGGTTCATCCTGGGCAAAAGAAATAGCTGCGTGGCGGTAGAGTTCCAGCACCGCGAGGAATCGCGCCACGATGACACCGGCAATTGCCGCATCTGCGACGAGTTCTCGGAATGTCATGGGCTTGCCCTGACGAAGCTTGGTCACGACGGTGGCAGCCTGCTCACGGATACTCACCAAGGGCGCATGCAGGTGATCAAGTCCCACCACGGGAATCTCACGCGGCGCCATGGCCAGCATGGCCAACGCCGCGAAGTCATCAACGCTGGTATTCCAGATCAGTTCTGGCACCTGCTTGCGGAAGCGGTCTTCTAGACGCACAGTGCGCACGTGACGCGTGGACTCGGCATCCATGTTCTCGCTGAACCACTTCGCCACGTCCTTGAAGGCACGGTATTGCAACAGTCGTGCAAAGAGCAGGTCACGAGCTTCAAAGAGTGCTGCATCTTCAGCGTCTACAACTTCACCCTGAGGAAGTAGCCCCGCAACCTTGAGATCGAGCAAGGTTGCTGCAATGACCAGGAACTCGGTGGCAGCGTCGAGTTCTTTCTCAAGATCGAGAGTCTTGAGGTATTGAATGAACTCGTCGGTGACAACGCTGAGCGAAATCTCGGTTATGTCGAGTTCATGCTTAGAAATGAGATTCAGAAGAAGGTCAAAAGGGCCTTCAAACTCCCCCACTGCAACACGAAAACCGCCGTCGACAACCTCTTCAGGAGTGCCGACAGCGTCAGTGGTGGCTTCGCTAAGCGACGACACCGCGTTCGATCAGTTCACGAGCGAGCTGGCGGTAGGCCTTCGCAGAAGCGTGCTCAGGAGCAAACTCGGTAATAGGAACACCAGCAACAGAAGCATCGGGGAACTTCACGGTGCGACCAATGACGGTGTCGGTGACCTTGTCACCGAAGGTTTCGACAACACGCTCCATGACTTCCTGCGAGTGCAGGGTGCGGGGGTCATACATCGTGGGAACAATGGCATCGAGTTCGATGGCAGGGTTCAAGCGTTCCTTGACCTTGTCGATGGTCTCAATCAGGAGAGCAACACCACGGAGTGCAAAGAACTCGGTAGCCAACGGAATAATGACGCCGTGAGCTGCGGTGAGCGAGTTCACTGTCAACAGCCCCAGTGAAGGCTGGCAGTCAATGAAAATGACGTCGTAGTCGTTCTTCACCTGGCGAAGCACACCAGCAAGAATCTGCTCGCGGGCAACCTCGTTGATGAGGTGAACTTCAGCAGCAGAGAGGTCGATGTTGGCAGGAATGACATCCAGGTTAGGAACCTTGGAGTGTTGAATAGCTGACTTAGTGTCCTTGACCGATCCACGCATGAGGTCGTAGATGGTGGGAACGTCGTGAGTTTGGATGCCCAAACCTGCAGAAAGTGCACCCTGGGGGTCGAAGTCAACAGCAAGCACCTTGCGGCCGTATTCAGCAAGTGCTGCAGCCAGGTTGATGCTGGTGGTGGTCTTACCTACTCCACCCTTTTGGTTGGACATAGAGATGATGCGTGCAGGACCGTGAGAAGCAAGTGGCTCAGGTACTGGGAAGTCTTTCAAGGGACGTCCAGTTGGGCCGACTTTCACGCCGTTCTTGTACGTAACCACTCGAGTGTCCCCACTGTGAGATTGAGCAAAATGTTGGCATCCTGAAAACCATGTCCCCGGACTACCGTGATGCCCATTCTAGCTAGTTCTCAGGCTGAAATACCTTGACTAACCTTGCGCACGTGGGTGTGCCGTGATGTAGGTCTCACGCAACGTATCTGCGGTCACCAGAGTGTAGATCTGCGTGGTTGCCACAGAGGCGTGACCGAGCAGTTCCTGCACTACACGAACGTCCGCTCCGCCTGCTAGCAAGTGGGTGGCAAATGAGTGCCTAAAGGTGTGTGGCGAGAGCTCTACATCAAGCTGTGCCCGCTCTCCTGCCTCCCGAATGATGAGCCACGCCATCTGACGACTCACACGAGCACCTCTGGGGCCTAGAAACAATGCCGGGGTGGACTTACCTCGAGCAGAGAACACAGGGCGCACACGCACCAAATAGGCATCCAGCGCTGCTTGGGCATAAGAACCCACGGGCACGATGCGCTGCTTTCCACCTTTACCGCGCAAGCGAATCATGCCTTCGCTCACGGTGACATCATCAACATTGAGGCCGACGGCCTCAGAAATACGAGCCCCAGTGGCATAAAGCAGCTCTAAGAGAGCTTTATCTCTCACTCGGACTTCGTCATCACCGTCGGTGGCAGCAATCAATGCTGACATTTGGTCGACGGAGATGGCTTTGGGAAGTCTCTTAGGGAGTTTCGGAGGATTCACATCCGCGGTGACGTTGTTCACGATGATGTTCTCTTCCACCATGAACTTGTGGAATCCCTTGATGGAGCTGAGCGTGCGGGACTGGCTTGATGACGTCAGAGGGCTCTCGGTGCGGGTGGCAAGCCATTGAACATACGCGCTCACGTCCGGCAGGGTGATGGCTTCAGCCTCTGTTGTGCCACGCTCCCCTAGCCAGGCCAGATACGCGTCAATATCGCGCGTGTAGGCAGCAACAGTGTTCTGAGACAGACCACGCTCAATGGCGACATATCTCAAGTAGTTATCGCGGGCTCGTTGCAGGTTCATGGTGAGTAGTGCGCTGGCTTAGGCCTGCCAGGGAGCTCCTGAGCCCAGAGCATCACGGTGTTCACGCATAGCCCACGGGGCATCACCTGGACGCAGAGTGTCCCAACCTCGTGCCCGGGAAGCAAAGGCGTTCAGAACAGCAATCTGGAAGATGGAATTACTGACGTTTCCTGCCAACACGGCATCATGGGCCTCGTCCAAGCTCACCCAGCGCAGTTCCATGTCTGCTTCTTCTTCACTGCGTTCGAACGGAACGGGAGTGTTGTGGAGATCCCGAGCAAGAAAGATGCGCACGATCTCGTTGGAGCCGCCAGGTGAGGTGTAGTAATCGGAGAGAACCGACCACGAATCTGCTTGCAGATCTACTTCTTCAGCGAGTTCTCGTTGCGCAGCAAGAAGTGCGCTTTCACCAGCAATATCCAGCAGTCCTGCCGGAATCTCCCATTCGCGGGTGCGAATGGGGTGACGGTATTGCTGGATGGCAATGAAACGGTCGTTATCGTCTAACGCCAAAACCGCTACTGCCCCAGTGTGGTCGACGTAATCACGGGCAATCACGTGACCGTTGTATTCAAACCGTTCGTGCTCGATGTTCCAGACACGGCCGGTGAACACCGTCTCGCGTTCGGTGATGGTCACCTCGGCAGGCTGGTCAACCAGACCTTCCGCGTTGGTGTCAGCCACGTTAGGCCTTTTCGATGTCGAACAGGCGAGTAGCCTTCTGGCGCTCCAGCGATGCTTCAACCAGACCTGAGAACAGGGGGTGAGCGTTGTTGGGGCGTGAACGAAGTTCAGGGTGTGCCTGGGTAGCGATGTAGTAAGGATGAACCTCACGAGGAAGCTCAACGAACTCAACTAACTGACCATCAGGAGAAGTACCCGAGAAGGACAGACCAGCGTCAGCAATCTGCTGACGGTAGGTGTTGTTCACTTCGTAACGGTGACGGTGACGCTCTTCAATCAGTTCAGATCCATAGACCGCAGCAGCGAGTGAGCCTGGCGTCAAGGCAGCCTTGTAAAGACCCAAACGCATGGTTCCACCCATGTCGCCATCGTTGATGATGTCGACCTGCTCCGCCATGGTGGCGATCACAGGGGTCTTGGTTTCAGGGTCGAATTCTGAAGACGAAGCATCAGGCAAACCAGCAAGGTTGCGAGCGTACTCAATAACCATGCACTGCAGACCGAGGCATAGACCCAAGGTTGGAATGCCGTTCTCCCGAGCAAACTTCAGCGCACCGAGCTTGCCTTCAATTCCGCGAATACCGAAACCACCAGGAACACAGATGCCATCAAGATCAGAGAGGTTCTCTGCAGCACCTTCGTGACTTTCACAGTCGTCAGACGGAATCCAACGCAGGTTCACCTTGGTGCGATGGGCGAAGCCACCGGCACGAAGTGCCTCAGAAACAGAAAGATACGCATCTGGCAGGTCGATGTACTTTCCAACCAAACCGATTGTGACTTCGTGTGCAGGATCGTGCACTGCTTCCAGCAGTGGCGACCAGTGCGACCAGTCGACCTCGTTGCAGTCCAGGCCAAGCTGCTCCACGATGTAGGCGTCGAGGCCCTGGCTGTGCAGCATGGTGGGGATGTCATAGATGCTGGGAACGTCTACTGCGTTGACGACAGCGTCTTCGTCCACGTCACACATCAATGCAATCTTGCGCTTGTTGCTTTCAGTCACGGGACGGTCAGAACGAAGCACGAGTGCATCTGGCTGAATACCAATGGAGCGCAGCGCGGCAACAGAGTGCTGAGTGGGCTTGGTCTTCTGCTCGCCCGAGGCGCCCATGAAGGGAACGAGGGACACATGCACGAAGAATACGTTCTTGCGGCCGAGTTCGTGGCGAACCTGACGAGCAGACTCAATGAATGGCTGTGATTCGATGTCGCCAACGGTTCCACCGATTTCGGTGATGATGACGTCTGGCTGAGGGATGTCTTCTGCCTGCAGGCGCATGCGGCGCTTGATTTCGTCCGTGATGTGAGGAATGACCTGAACGGTGTCACCCAAGTATTCGCCACGGCGTTCCTTCGCGATGACCTGAGAGTAGATCTGACCGGTGGTGACGTTAGCGGCCTGAGACAGGTTGATGTCAAGGAAGCGCTCGTAGTGTCCGATGTCGAGGTCGGTCTCGGCGCCATCGTCGGTGACGAAGACTTCACCGTGCTGGAACGGGTTCATCGTTCCGGGATCCACGTTGAGATATGGATCGAGCTTTTGCATCACAACGCGGAGACCGCGTGCGGTGAGAAGATTGCCGAGGCTAGCCGCCGTCAGGCCTTTACCGAGTGACGAGACAACGCCCCCGGTGACAAAAATGTGCTTGGTTACGTTGTTTCCCGAAGTATTCACCACGGAATTAGAGCTTATCAGCGGGAGGAGGCCAGTTGAATCAACTCGCGGGCGTGAGCCAAAGCATTTTCAGAATCTGGCAGTCCGGAGAGAAGACGTGCCATCTCGGCTTCACGGTCTGCTCCACGCAGTGTTTGCACGCTACTTTCGGTCACTTCGCCTGATGTGTCCTTGACTACTCGTAGGTGATTGTTCGCAAAAGCGGCAACTTGCGCCAAGTGCGTGACAACAATTACTTGGGACTTTTCTGCCAGGCGGGCAAGGCGTCGACCGATTTCAATCGCCGACGCACCACCAACACCGGAGTCCACCTCATCGAAGACATAGGTGGGAACAGAGTCTTGTCCCGCTATGACTACTTCCAGCGCCAACATGATCCGAGAAAGCTCACCACCGGAGGCACTCTTGGAGATGGGGCGTGGATCAGAACCAGGGTGAGGCCGCAACAACAGCTCAACTGTGTCGCATCCATGAAGAGCCAGCTCGTCGTTCTTTGTGACCTTCACAGACAACTGCGCATCGGGCATTGCCAACGCAGAGAGTTCCTCGGTCACCGCAGCAGAGAGTCGAGCAGCAGCTGCTTCACGGAGGTCGTGAAGCGCATCAGCACCGCGCACTACAAGTGCATGATCTGCCGCTACTTCTTCAGCCAACTCGGTGATGCGATCCGAATCACCGTCAAGTTCGAGCAGTCGACGACTACCTGAATCCAACAGCGCAATGACGTCATCGAGCGTGGGGCCATATTTACGAATAAGTGTGTTGAGTTCTGCACGACGGTTCTGGATAACGTCGAGATCTCGCTCCCCTTCACCCTCGAGGTTCGCCAGGTGACTCGAAAGCTGACCAGTGACATCGTGGAGCTGGAAAGACAGTTGCGTCAAAGTCTCCGCAATACCCGACAGCACTGGATCAACATCTGACATCTTCTCGAGCTGACGCTTAGCCGCATCCACACGAGCGAGAGCATCTCCTCCGTCACCTTCTTCAGAGGAAAGCGCTTCTCTGGCAAGGGCCGTCGCTACACGAAGATCTTCAGTATGAGTTAGACGCTCGGCGAGAGCCGTGAGCTGTTCATCTTCACCAGATTGTGGCGCGGCAGCTTCGATCTCAGAGATGGAGAGGCGAAGTTCTTCGGCTTCACGCGTGCGCGCATCGCGCTGGGCAGTGATCTCGGCTAGTTCTGCGGCGTTGTTCTTCCAACGACGGAAAGCGTGGGCATACTCCCCCAACACTTCTGCAAATTGTGCACCGGCAAAACGATCTAGAGCTTCACGCTGTGCTGAGGCAGAGCGTAAACGGACTTGGTCAGACTGCCCATGCACAGCAACCAGGAGTTCACCTAGTTCACCTAGGACCGCAACAGGAGTACTGCGTCCACCCACGACTGCTCGTGAGCGACCTTCTACAGAAACCGAACGACCAAGCAGGAGCTCGTCTCCTTCGATGAGACCACCAGCGTCGTTCACTGTTTCGGTGATGGCTTCGGGGTTGGTGAGGATCCAGCGACCTTCCACCCATGCGGTGTCACTTCCATTGCGCACGGCCGAAGAGTCTGAACGCTCACCGCGCAACAGTCCCAGCGCAGTTACAACCATGGTCTTACCAGCCCCGGTTTCACCGGTAATGGCTGTGAAGCCAGGACCTAGCGGAAGCACAGCCTCAGAGATCACTCCGAGGTCTCGGATGCGAATCTCCTCGATCACTGCCCTGGTCCTCGCCATCCCGTGACGGGAAGATCAAACTTCTCCACCAAACGGTCAGTGAATGCTTCCGCGTGGAAGCGGGCGAGGAGAACGGGGGAGGGTGACTTCTTCACAATCACACGTGCACCTGGGGGCAGGTTACGGGTGCGACGACCGTCACACCACAGCACTCCGTGACCACTGCGGCGCTCCATGATTTCCACTGCAAAGACAGAATCCGGCCCAACCACTAGCGGACGGGCAAAGAGTGCATGTGCCGAGAGGGGCACGAGCACCATGGCGTCTACAGTGGGCCACACAACAGGACCCCCTGCTGAGAAGTTGTATGCCGTCGAACCAGTGGGGGTACTCATCACGACGCCATCACAGCCAAAACTGGAAAGGGGGCGGCGATCAACCTCGATGACAACCTCGAGCATGCGCTCACGGCTTGCCTTCTCAACGGTTGCTTCGTTGAGGGCCCAGGTTTCAAAGACAACCTCGTTGGCCACTTTCACGCGCACAGACAGCGTGGAACGCTCTTCAACTTGGTAGTCCTTGGCTAGCACACGAGCCACCGTCTGTGGAATAGAGTCACGTTCGGTTTCTGCCAAGAAACCAACGTGTCCAGTATTCACACCCAGCATGGGAACCGCAGCATCTCGCAAGAGTTCTGCCGCACGAAGAATGGTTCCGTCACCACCGACCACAATGGCGCATTCAATCTGTGTGACAGTGACGTCCTTGTCGAGAGTGACCAGAGTAGTGAGTTCTGGTGCAAGTTCTTTGACCGGGGCGACTTCAAGTTCACGCAAAACAGGAATAGCACCCTGCGCCTGAATCTCACGGCACACCTGAACGGCTGCTTCGAGGGTGGCCTGCTGGGCAGCGTGAGAGACAACAAGAATGAAGCGTTGTTCAGCGCTCATTGTCATGCTCCTGCCAGTTGGTGAACCTGCTGAGTCCATTCTGACGGATTCGACTGACTATCTGCACGGAGCCAGAGCACATACTCGTGATTACCCGCTCCGCCCAAGATTGGGGAGGACAAGATGCCACAGACACCAAGACCGTTATCGAAAGCAGACCAGAGCACCGCCATGACCGCATCTTCACGCAGAGCAGGGTTGGTTACGATGCCCTCTTTGACGCCTGTGCGACCGACTTCAAACTGTGGCTTGACCAGAAGGACATAGTCCGCGGTGGGCGTGGCACACGCTTTCAACGCGGCCATGACATGAGTCAAGGAAATAAAGGAGAGGTCAGCAACAACAACATCAGCAACAAAGTCCTGCTTGACCAGGCCAGAGAGCTGGCTTTGATCGAGATTCTTGGCGTTGACCCCTTCCACAACCAACACACGCTCATCTGAGCGGATGCGTGGAGAGAGCTGACCGTGACCCACATCCAATGCCACGACAGGCTCAGCGCCACGTTCTAAAAGAACCTGAGTGAATCCTCCGGTGCTCGCACCCACATCAAATGCAGCGCGGCCTTTCACGTCAATGCCGAAGCCTTCGAGGCCGGCAAGGAGTTTGTGTGCAGCGCGAGAAACGTAGTGGTCTGCGCCATCAACACTGAGTTCGTCGGTTTCCTCAACCTTGGTTGAAGCCTTATTCACAACTTTGCCGCCCACACGAACAAAACCTTCAGAGATGAGGGTTGCTGCATGTGTGCGCGAACGCGCCAGGCCGCGCTCAGCGAGGGCAGCGTCGAGACGTTGACTAGTCACGGGTAGGAATGTCGCCGCCTTCGAGCTGAGCACGCAGATCGTCATAAAGCTTTGCGTAACCCTCAGCTCGGGTTTCAAGTGGCTGCCCCTCAACAACCGAGAGCGTGGAGACGAGTTCGCCGTCTGCGGGGCTCTGGGTGTTCTCAGGAGTGCTCATAGTTCAAGGTTATCTCACGCGTTGATAAGAAAAACCTTGCTGGAGAGACGATCCTGCAAGGTTTTTCTTATTTCCCCTCAATTGTTCAGAGGTGACGCTCATCCACACCGTTGTAGGCCGACAACGGACGGATAAGTGCGTTCGCTTGGAGCTGCTCCATGATGTGAGCAGTCCAACCGGTGATTCGTGCTGCCACGAAAATTGGAGTGAAGGTCAGTGTGTCAAAACCCATCAGGTGATACGCAGGACCAGAGGGGTAATCCAGGTTGGGCAGGATTCCCTTGCGCTCGGTCATGGCTGCTTCGAGACCCTCATATAGGTCAAGAACATCGGGGCGGTTGTAGTACTCGATGAGCTCAACCATGGACTTACGCATGGTGGGAACGCGAGAGTCACCCTTCTTATAAACACGGTGGCCGAAGCCCATAATCTTGCGCTTCTCTGCCAGTGCCTGCTCGAGCCATGCTTCTGAGCGAGCTGGAGCATCAGGGCCGAAACCAATCTCGTTGAAGATATGAAGCACAGCTTCGTTCGCACCACCGTGCAGAGGTCCCTTGAGTGCACCAATGGCACCGGTCACTGCTGAGTAGAGATCAGACAGCGTCGAGGTAATCACACGTGCGGTAAAGGTCGAGGCGTTGAAGGAGTGCTCTGCATACAAAATCAGGGAGACACGGAAGGCATCCACCACCACGTCATCTGGAATTTCGCCGAAGCTCATCCAGAGGAAGTTTGCTGAGTAATCCAGGTCTTCGCGAGGCTCAATGACTCCCTCGCCACGACGGCGACGCTGGTCATAGGAAACGATGGCGGGAAGCTTGGCAAACAGCGTGATGCTCTTGGCCAGGTTTCCTTCAGGAGATGAGTCGTCTGTGTTGGGGTCCGACGCACCAATGACACTGACTGCTGTGCGCACAACATCCATGGGGTGGGCTGTCAAAGGAAGCTCATCGATGACGCGCTTGACGTTGGCGTCCAGAGCGCGTTGTGCTCGCTCAGACTTCTGGAACCCAGCAAGTTCTGCTGCTGTAGGAAGTTCGCCGTGCCAGAGCAGCCAAGCTACCTCTTCGAAGCTCTTGCTGGCAGCGAGCTCTTGCACAGGGTATCCGCGATAGAGCAGCGAGTTGGTCTCAGGGTTCACTTTGGAGACGGCGGTTGCGTCAACAACAACACCGGCAAGGCCTTTGAAGATCTGGGGTTGTTCAGTCATTGCGTGTTCCTCACAGATTGAGCTAGTGCTTGGTGTGGGTGCTCAGGTCGAAGTTGAAAATGCCTGAATCGAAGTGGTTGTATTCCTCGTAGTCGAGGGTTTCGTAAAGTTCTGCACGGGTCTGCATCTCAGGAACAGAAGCCTGGAAGGAACCAGTTTCCTTCAAGGAATCAAGTCCTCGGACCGCAGAGCCCATGGCCAAACGCAACAGCGAAACCGGGTAGATCACGATGTTCACGCCGATGTCAGAGAGCTGCTGCTTCGTGAAGAGCTCGCTCTTGCCAAACTCCGTCATGTTCGCGAGCATCGGCACTTCAATTGCTGCACGCATAGCCTCAAATTCCCTGAGGTCCTTCATGGCTTCAGGGAAGATCGCGTCAGCACCAGCATCGATGAGCATCTTGGCGCGGTCGATTGCTGCATCAAGGCCTTCAGCGGCACGGATGTCGGTGCGAGCCATGATAAGCAGGTTCTCATCACGACGAGCATCTACTGCGGACTTGATGCGCTTGACGGCGGTGTCGTTGTCCACGACAGCTTTACCATCAAGGTGACCGCAGCGCTTGGGGTTGACCTGGTCTTCAATGTGAAGGCCAGCAACACCCGCATCTTCGAGAGTCTGTACGGTGCGGGCAAGGTTGAGAGGTTCACCAAAACCCGTGTCCGCATCGATGAGCGCAGGAAGATCCGTCATGCGCGCGATCTGCTGTCCACGTCCGGCAACTTCGGTCAGGGTGGTGAGACCAATGTCGGGCAGACCAAGGTCTGCTGCCAAGACAGCACCAGAGATGTAGACACCGTCAAAACCTTTGCTCTGAATGAGCTTGGCCGAGAGCGGGTTGAACGCACCGGGGAACTGCAGCAGTTCACCGGTGGCTAGACGCTCTCGGAAGAGACGACGCTTCTCTGCAGGAGTTGTCTTGGCATACAGCATTAGAACAGACCCTTGGGCAGTGGCGCAGAAGCCAGAACGCCAGCCTTAGCTGTGACGGTCAAGCCCCCGATTTCTTCAGCAGTGAGCTCGGGTAAACGCTGAACCAGAGCTAAGAAGCGTTCAACTTCAGCATCTTCGATCACACCGTCAGCGAGGATACGGAATTTGTTGATGTACTGCTCCCGAGCGAAGGGTCGAGCACCGAGGGGGTGAGCGTCTGCCACAGCAAGCTCGTCCACGATGACTGTTCCATCGTTGAGAGTGATCTCGACGCGACCACCGAATGCTTTCACAGCAGGGTCTTCGGAGTGGTAACGACGAGTCCACTCAGCATCTTCCAGCGTGGTGGTCTTGTTCCACAGTGCAACGGTGTCAGCACGACCTGCACGTGCAGGAGCGTAGCTGTCCACGTGGTGCCACGCTCCATCCTGCAGTGCCACAGTGAAGATGTAAGGAATCGAGTGATCCAGGGTCTCACGGCTAGCCGTGGGGTCATACTTCTGCGGGTCGTTTGCTCCCGAGCCGATGACGTAGTGAGTGTGGTGCGAGGTGTGGATGACCACAGACTTCACGTTCTCGGGGTTAGTTGCCTCAGGGTGCTCGTTGTGGAGCTTACGAGCAAGGTCAATCAGGGCCTGTGCCTGATATTCAGCCGAGTGTTCTTTGGTGTACGTGTCGAGGATGCCACGCTTGGCCTCGCCCTTTTCAGGAAGTGGCACTTCATATGCTGCGGTGGGTCCGTCGAGCATCCACGCAATAACTCCGTCTTCACCTTCATAGATGGGCGTGGGGCTGGTCTCGCCGCGCATCGCGCGGTCGACAGCCTCCACCGCCATCTTTCCAGCGAATGCAGGTGCGTGTGCCTTCCATGAGGAAATCTCACCCTTGCGTGACTGTCGGGTTGCAGTGGTGGTGTGCAGTGCTTGACCGATCGCCTGGTAGATGGTTTCGGTAGGAAGCTTCAACATTGTTCCGATACCAGCAGCTGCCGAGGGACCGAGGTGGGCAACGTGGTCAATCTTGTGCTTGTGCAGGCAGATGGCCTTCACCAGGTCAACCTGAATTTCGTAGCCGGTTGCAATACCGCGAACCAGGTCAGCACCGGAGACGCCTACGTGCTGGGCAACAGCAAGGATGGGTGGAATATTGTCGCCGGGGTGTGAGTATTCTGCAGCCAAGAAGGTGTCGTGGTAGTCGAGTTCACGAACAGCAACACCGTTAGCCCAGGCTGCCCACTCAGGTGAGACGCGGAGATCTTGAGGCTCACCGAACAGGTTTGCGCCGTTGCCACCTGTCGATGAGGGATGTGAGAGTGCCTGCGAACGAGCAGACACAACTGGCTTACGAGTCAGTGACGCAACAGCAACAGATGCGTTATCGATGATGCGGTTGATCACCATCTCGGTTACCTCTGCAGAAACAGCAACAGGGTCAGAAGCTACTTCTGCGATCTTCCAAGCGAGCTGGTCTTTGCGCTCAAGAGTTTCTTCACTCTTGTAGACGCGCACGTTGTGGAGCTTCATAGGGTTTCCCTTCGTGGGGTGTCAGTTGCGGCTTAGGCCACGTCGGCGGATTTAAGGTGCCCCTTTACCGAGGCTCGAATGTTGGTTAAAGATTTGTGGAGGTGCACGTGAGTTGCGTGGGCAGCGAGGGCTGCATCTCCGTCGATGATCGCTTGAATGATCAAGAGGGTCTCGGTCGCGCTTTCGTGCAGGCGAGCTGGGTTACCGCGGGCAATACGGCGGATGCGTGAGAGGTGAACACGTGAGTTCTGAAGAGCAGAGACGAGGTAGGCATTGTTGACTGCCTCATCGAGTGCTTCATCAAACCTCTCGTTGAGTTCGTAGTAGTGACGAACGCCCTCTTCACCAGATTCAATGAGGCGATTGGCATCTGCAAACTGCTCAGCAATCTTGATAAAAACTTTGGGGTCTCGACGTTGTGCGGCTAGTCGTGCAGCCTGTTCTTCGAGTGCTTCTCGAACTTCATAGAGCTCAGTGATGTTTTCGAGTGAAATCTCTGTAACCACAACACCACGGCCTGGGGCCGACTCTACGAGGCCATCTGCAATAAGACGAGATAGAGCTTCACGTAATGGCGTGCGCGAGACACCGAGACGCGTTGACTGTTCTACTTCAGCCAGGACGGTGCCGGGAGCGATATCGCCATCCACAATTTCGTGGAACAGCTTGCTATACGCCTTATCGCTTGCTCTCACGAGGTCTCCTTCGACGGGTTAGCTTGAGCTTATTGTATACAGACCAGCTCCTCTATGTATACACACAGGTGTTTCAACACGCAATAGTTGTCGAAATATTGCACGTTTTGGTGTTTTGTGTATACAGTCGTCTCTAACGTTTCATTTCCTGGGGACATTTGTATCCAGGTCAGGGAACTGCAGCACAACTCAACAAGCCACAACGATGTGGTTTGAACTCAAAGGGGAGGCGAGAAATGACTGCAACCACAGGTGCTTACCGGGCAGCTTATGAAGCCAGTGCTGCAAACCCTGAAGCCTTCTGGATGAATGCCGCAGAAGCAATCGACTGGATTACCGATCCCACCTCTGCCCTGGATGATTCTGGTGCTCCCGTGTATCGCTGGTTCCCCGGGGCTGAACTCAACACCTGCTTCAACGCCGTAGACCGTCACGTCCTCGCTGGTCGCGGCGACCAGACTGCAGTTATCTACGACTCCGCAATGACCGGGGTCAAGGATCGCTTTACCTACTCCGAACTTCTTGACGAAGTAAAGGCTTTTGCCGGTGTGTTGGTTGACCAGGGTGTGACCAAGGGTGACCGCGTCATCATCTACTTGCCCATGATTCCGCAGGCCATCATTGCGATGCTCGCCTGTGCCCGTATCGGCGCTGTGCACTCGGTTGTCTTTGGTGGCTTTGCTGCCAATGAGTTAGCGGTTCGTATTGATGATGCCACTCCTACTGTTCTGGTAACTGCGTCAGGTGGTCTTGAGCCCGGTCGCACCGTGGAATACCTGCCCATGGTTGCTGAAGCACTTTCTCTCTCCAAGGGCTCCATACACACCGTCATTGTGAAGGAACGACGCAACGTTCCAGGAACCATCAAGACCTACAACGGAGTCAATGATGTGACCTGGCTCGACTGGGATGACGCTGCAGCGAAGGTGACACCCGCTGACTGTGTTCCTGTTCTCGCTACTGATCCTCTCTACGTTCTTTACACCTCTGGCACCACCGGAAAGCCCAAGGGCATCATGCGTGACAACGGCGGTCACGCCGTTGCACTCACGTGGTCGATGGCCAACATCTACAACATCAAGCCCGGTGAAGTGATGTGGGCAGCGTCAGATGTGGGCTGGGTGGTTGGCCACTCCTACATCGTTTACGCTCCCCTGCTTGCTGGTGCCACCACGGTGATCTATGAAGGTAAGCCCGTGGGAACTCCCGATGCTGGAGCTTTCTGGCGCATTGTTGATGAGTACAAGGTTCGCGCGCTCTTCACTGCCCCCACGGCTCTGCGTGCAATTCGCCGCGTAGACCCCGAACTCAAAGAACTGGCCCGCTACGACGTCACCAGCATGCACACCCTGTTCATGGCAGGTGAGCGTCTCGACACGGAAACCTTGGAGTGGGCTTCTGAAGGTCTCAAGATTCCTGTCGTTGATCACTGGTGGCAGACCGAAACCGGATGGGCCATCACCGCAAATCTGCGCGGGATTGAAACCCTGCCCATCAAGCCTGGTTCTTCCACCGTTCCTGTTCCTGGCTACAAGGTTGAAGTAGTCGACGGCAAGGGTAACCACGTTGCTGCCGGCGAAGAAGGCAACATCGTGATCAAGCTGCCGATGCCTCCCGGAACCCTCGCTGGTCTATGGGGACGTCCCGATGGTTACCAGAAGGCGTACCTTGAAGCCTTCCCCGGCTACTACGCCACCGGTGACTCCGGCTACCTTGACGAAGACGGCTACGTCTTCGTCATGGGTCGCACCGATGATGTCATTAATGTGGCAGGCCACCGCCTCTCTACCGGACAGCTCGAAGAAGCTCTTGCCCACCACCCCGATGTTGCCGAATGCGCAGTTATTGGCGTGAAGGACGAACTCAAGGGACAGCGTGCCAGTGGGTTTGTCACCCTCAAGGCTGGCGTGGATCGCAACCACGATGAGATTTGTACTGAACTGGTCAAACTGGTGCGTGACAAGGTGGGCCCTGTTGCCGCCTTCCGCGATGTGCTCGTGCTTGAGCGTCTACCTAAGACCCGCTCAGGAAAGATTCTGCGCAAAACCATGCGTCAGATTGTGGATGGCGAAGACTTCGTTGTCCCACCAACCATTGAGGACATCAGTGTCCTCGAAGACCTCACGGTTGCCCTTGTGGGTAACCCTGAACCGATGAAACCGGCCTGATAACCGGTGACATCACGTAATACCCCTTATCCACATTTCGGCAAGGAGGCCGTGTGAGTAAAGAAGAGACCGAGAAGGGTCATCACAGGATTGACTATCCTGCCTTCGAAGAAACCCCTAAGTACAAGGAGCTCCGCAAGCGTCAACGCGGATTCGTTATTCCTGTGCTCATTGCAGCTATGGCTTGGTACTTCCTGTACGTAGTTCTTGCTGTGTTCGCATCCAACTGGATGGCAACACCTGTCATTGGTGTTATCAACATTGGTCTGATTTTCGGACTTCTTCAGTTCGTTTCGACCTTCGCAATCACCATGTGGTACGTCAGCTTCGCAAACAAGCGTCTTGACCCACTGGCAAGCGAACTTCGTCAGGAACTCGAAGCTAAGCAGAAAGCAGGTGTCGCATGAGTAACGCACTAGTTCTCGCTGCAGATACAGCAAACGCAGGAGCGAGCGATCCCGTCCTCAACATGAGCATCTTCGGTGCTTTCGTTATTGTGACCATGATCATCGTTATCCGTGCTGGTCGTAACAACAAATCTGCCAACGACTTCTACGCTGGTGGCCGCTCCTTCAGCGGTACCCAGAACGGTATGGCTATCGCAGGTGACTACCTGTCGGCAGCATCCTTCCTTGGTATCACCGGTGCTATCGCACTGGCTGGTTACGACGGCTTCCTCTACTCCATCGGCTTCCTGGTGGCATGGCTTGTAGCCCTCCTCCTCGTCGCTGAACTTATGCGTAACACCGGCAAGTTCACGATGGCTGACGTTCTGTCGTTCCGCCTCCACCAGCGCCCCGTGCGTCTGGCAGCAGCAATCTCCACTCTGGTTGTCTGCTTCTTCTACCTCCTCGCTCAGATGGCTGGTGCCGGTGGTCTCGTTTCGTTGCTCTTGGGCATCAACGACCAGCTCGGTCAGTCGCTAGTTGTGGGCGTCGTCGGTGTCCTCATGGTGATCTACGTTCTCGTAGGTGGCATGAAGGGTACTACCTGGGTTCAGATCATCAAGGCAGCTCTGCTTATTGCAGGTGCTGGCATCATGACCATCTGGGTGCTCGCACTCAACGGTTTCGATCTGTCTGCATTGCTCTCGAAGGGTGTTGAGGTTTCTCAGGCACTCGAGGCACCATTCGACCCACTGCAGCCTGGTCTGAAGTACGGCAAGAACCCCATTGACTTCATTTCGTTGTCAATGGCTCTCGTACTCGGTACCGCTGGTCTCCCTCACGTTCTCATGCGTTTCTACACGGTTCCTACCGCTAAAGAAGCTCGTAAGTCCGTTGTATGGGCGATTTGGCTCATCGGTGCGTTCTACCTCTTCACCTTGGTTCTCGGCTTCGGCGCTATGGTCCTCGTTGGTCCTGCTGTCATTGCTGCTGCACCTGGTGCTGCTAACTCGGCCGCTCCTCTGCTTGCAGCAGCTCTCGGTGGCCCCGTATTGCTCGGTATCGTTTCGGCGATTGCGTTTGCAACGATTCTTGCTGTGGTTGCTGGTCTGACCATCACCGCTGCTACCTCGTTCGCACACGACATCTACGCAAACGTCATCAAGCGCGGTGAAGTTCGCCCCAACGCTGAGGTCAAGATTGCTCGCATCACTATTGTTGTGATCGGTGCTCTCGCCATCCTCGGTGGTATCGGTGTTCAGGGACAGAACATTGCGTTCTTGGTTGCACTTGCTTTCGCAGTTGCAGCTTCCGCAAACCTGCCAACCATCATCTACTCGCTCTACTGGCGCCGCTTCAACACTCGTGGTGCACTGTGGTCGATGTACGGTGGTTTGATTTCCTCTGTCGTTCTGATTGCATTCTCCCCTGTGGTTTCCGGCAAGGTTGACCCCAAGACCATGGAGCTCACCGCTTCCATGATCAAGGGCGTTGACTTCCACTGGTTCCCACTGGACAACCCAGGTATCGTTTCGATCCCTCTCGCATTCCTGCTCGGTATCATCGGTACCTACTCAGGTGGCAAGAAGGAGAACTCCTGGCTTGCAGCTGAAATGGAAGTTCGTTCACTCACCGGTCACGGTGCAGAGAAGGAAGTTCACCACTAAGCACATCCGAACAAGCAAGAACGCCCCTGGTTTCTGAACTGAACCCCTTAAGTGGGAGTTCTAATTGGGAGTCGTTTCTAAGTTTGCAAGGGACTGTGTCCGGTAGTCAACCGGGCTCAGTCCCTTTAACTTTTCTTGGATGCGTTCGTGGTTGAACCAGTGAATGTATTTCTCTAGTTCTCGCTTGAACTGGGGCATGCTGGTGAAGGTGTGTTGACGTAGGAATTCTTCTTTGAAGTGTCCAAAGAAGTTCTCTGCAACTGCGTTGTCGAGACAGTTGCCTTTGCGTGACATTGATTGGGTAATCCCTCGTTGTTTCAACGCGAGTTGATAGCCAGCATGACGGTAATGCCATCCCTGATCTGAATGCATCACCAACCCAGTGCCTGGCTTGAGCTGCGTGAAGGCTTTCTCCAACATTCCTGTGACTAAACCCATCACCGGTGATGGTGCTAGTTCATAGGAGATCACTTCACGGTTGAATAAATCAATCACCGGTGAGAGATATTGCTTCTGCCCCAGGACATAAAACTCAGTAACGTCCGTGACCCATTTCTTCGACGGCTGCGTGGCGTCAAAGTTTCTCGCCAACACGTTTGGCGCTGCCTTGCCAATCTCGCCCCGGTAGGACTTGTATCTCTTCCGTCGTCGAACTTGGCATGTGCGGCCTTCTTGACGCATCAACTTCAACACCGTCTTCCCACTGAGCCGGAGACCATGCTTGGTGGCAAGAACGGCGCGAATGCGCCGATAACCATAAGAACGATAAGAACCATCAAAGACCTCACGAAGTAGCGGTCGAAGCTGCTCATAACGGTCGTGTGGAGTTTTGGAGCGGTGGCGATAGTAGGTGGAGACAGATAACCCCACCGCCTTCAAAACAGCCCGTGTGGGGTATTTGTGCTCCAGCTCAGTGACGATCAAAGACCGGAAAGCCGTCGATCTTCCTCCTGGGCTAGAGCTACCCATTTTTTTAGAATCTCGTTCTCCATTCGAAGAAACGCAAGTTCTTCTTCAGGCGTCATCGGCCCATCACCACGAGCTTTGCGTCCCGCAGTTTTCGACAAACCCTCAGGTCCCTCGTTGCGATAAAGAACAACCCATTTATCGAACACGGCGCGAGTTGAGATATCGAACTCGACAAGAACATCCTGCTTCGGCGTTCCAGAGAGGAACTTCTCAACAGCTGCAATTTTCAACTGAGGCGAATACTTTTTATTGCCCATAACAGCTGAGTCTAAAAGACGACCCTGCATATATTGGTCGTGCCAATTACGCACAGATTCCCGCTTGAGACCGAGTTGTGTAGCAATGGCATGAAAACCAAAACCCGCATCAAAAAGTCTTGCGACTTCGATGCGGGTTTCGAGTGAATGTTTGACCCTGAGATCCATGAACTTTCTTCCCTTTCAAGTAGAGACTCTTAATTACGAGTCCCACTTTTGGGGTTCAGTTCATTTCCCAGGGGCGTTCTTGCTTTAGGAATTAGATATACAGCTCTTCAGGAACGGTGAAACCGAAGATGGCCAAACCGCTGTCCCAAATCACCTGACACGCAGCACGCAATAGATCAAGCTTGTTCTCTCCCCGACTCACGATGGTGAGATTCATTCCGTCTTTGCGCACGGTTGCCCCTCGCACCGTAACAGAGCCATCTTTATTCGTGATGACGGCAGGATAGGGCTCTGAGAGCTCGCGCAAGTCATTCAGGATGTAATCAGGGCGAGAACCGACAGGGGCAGCTAACAACTGCTTGGCCTGGTCAATTCCGGTCAGGACCAGCACCGTTTTCATTCCGGCACGATTGCCACCCATGACGTCGGTGTCGAGACGGTCTCCAATAAACAAGGCAGTCTCTGGAGCTGCGGCTGTGCCGAAGCGACGGGCTGCCTCGTCGAAGATGGGGAGTTCCGGCTTTCCCGCCACAACTGGAAGCCGACCGACCGCAGTGTGAACGGCAGAAACGAGTGTTCCGTTGCCAGGCGCAACACCGCGGGCAACAGGTATGGTCCAGTCCATATTGGTGGCAACCCAGGGAATACCAGCAGTTTCACCAGCCCCAGTAACAGTGCCACCAAAGGCATCTGCCGTTGGGCGAGCGTTCAATGCGAAAGAAGCTTCAGCCAGTTGCTTCCACCCCACATCGGGAGAGAAACCCTGAATTACAGCAGCAGGATTGTCTTCTGCTGAGAACGTGACAACGTAACCGTTCTTCTCCAGCTCATAGGTGAGGCCCTCACCACCGACAACCAAAATGGTGGAACCAGGTTCAACAAGTTCAGCAAGGAGATGCATGGCGGCCTGAGGTGAGGACACAATATCTTCGTCAGAGCAGCTCAAACCCAGCTCACGCAGGTGACCTGCGACACTGGCTGCCGTGCGCGAAGCGTTGTTGGTGATGTACCCCACACGTATGTGCTCAGCAACAGCATTCAACGACTCCACGGCATGTGGAATCGCTCCAGGCCCTGCATAGACAACACCATCGAGGTCAGCAAGAACAACGACCTTCCCCTCAATGGGGCTAGGGGCTAGTTCTGGCTGCTTCTTGGAGAAGAGGCTCACGCCTTATCTCCCTCGGCATCCAGGTGCGCTGTCTCAATCAGAATCTGGCGGACATCATCTTCGAGAAGGTCATCAGGACTAATTCCTTCAGCGATGAGGGCATCCTTTTCCTCTGAACTCAGTTCCACCTCAGCACTGTCCGATTCCTCGAACGCGCCTGAGCTGATGACATCAGCCAAAGCGAGACCTTCGTTATCAACCAGGCCCTCAGATACGAGCTCGAGCTCGTCTTCTTCGAGTTCTTCTTCGAACACGACAATGTCTTGTTCATCTTCGTCCGAAGATTCCATCAGGTCCGCAGCAACGAGAGCCTTCTCGGCAATTTCAGCACAGGTGGTCCACTCAGCAGCTTCTTGGTGTCGACCAAGCTCTTCCAGAACCTCTGCATAAGCACTAAATAATGCAGGGCTATAGGTGAACGCCTTGGTGGGATCAAGCTGAGGAATTTCGAGCTCGGCGAGAGCAAGGTCAACCTGATCGAGATCCAAACGAGCACCCGACATCGCAATAGAGAGAGCAACCTGTGTTGCTTCACTGAGTGTGGAGCGTTCAACAGAACGGCCCAGTTCCAGCGCCTTGTCTGGACGTCCAACACCACGCTCTGCATCCACCATGAGTGCAATCTGCTCGTTCGAGCCAGAAATGCGACGGTAGGTGCGAAGTTCACGCAAAGCCAGAGCAAAGTCACCAATGGCATAAGCCGTAATTCCGAGAGTTTCACGAACAATCGCAATACGACCAGCACGACGTGCTGCCGAGAGCACATGCTGGTGAGCCAGTTCAGGATTCTCATCCATCAAACGAACCGCCATCACAAGGTGCTTGGCAACGCGTTCTGCGTTTTCCTTGGTCAGAGTTTTCAGCTCATTACGAGCGACCTTGTCGAGTTCATCACCGGTGACATCGTCATCGATCCAGGGGTCATCGTGGTGTGGACGAACCATACGAAGTTCGCGAGCCATGCGCTGCTCTTCAGTAAGTTCTGGCTCTTCCCAACGAGAAGAGCGGTCATCACGACCACGAGGAGCACCAGCACGATCTGGACGACCTCCACGGTCACCGAAACGGGGACGTTCTGAACGATCTCCGTAGGATGGTCGATCTCCCCCACGATCTGGACGAGGACCACGGTCACCATATGAGGGACGGTCTCCGCGTTGGGGACGATCTCCATAACTTGGACGGTCAGAACGCTCCGGACGGGGGCCTCTGTCGCCGTAGGAAGGACGGTCTCCACCGCGATCGGGGCGAGGACCACGATCACCATATGAGGGTCGTTCTCCCCGCTGAGGACGATCACCATAACTAGGACGCTCGGAACGTTCCGGACGACCGTTACGGTCTCCAAATGAAGGCTTACCGCCTCTATCTCCGCCTGGACGTTCGCCTCGAGGAGCTCCATTTGAACCGCCTCGGCCGAAACCACCGCGCTCTGGGCGTGCGTTACGGTCTCCGCGGTCACCATATGCGGGGCGATCACCCGCTGGACGGTAAGGACGGTCACCTCGTGGTGCACCGTCACGACTGCCGTAGGTAGAACGTTCTCCACGGGGTGCACCATCACGATCTCCATAGCGCGGGCGGTCTCCACGGGGGGCACCATCACGATCTCCATAACGAGGACGCTCTCCCCTATCGGGACGAGCTCCATTTGAAGGTCGTTCTCCACGCTGAGGACGGTCACCGTAAGAAGGGCGCTCTCCACGCTGAGGACGGTCACCATAGGTGGGACGATCACCGCGTTGCGGACGTGACTGTCCATCACGGGGAACGCCATAGCGGTTGGGACGTTCTTCTCGAGAACCCTCTGAGCGGTTGTAGCGGGGGCCCTGGCCATCGCGGCGGGCTCGGTCAGCACGATCAGGCGTGCCAAAATCTTCGTTGTTATCGCTCATAAGAGAGTCCTCTGTGTAGTTTGATCGCATCTGTGGCGTTGCCAACAGGTGCAATGTCTAGCTTAACGCAAAATAGCCACCCGTAAAAACGGGTGGCTATTTTACAAATAAGTCCGGCGGTGTCCTACTCTCCCACAGGGTCCCCCCTGCAGTACCATCGGCGCAGAGAGTCTTAGCTTCCGGGTTCGGAATGTAACCGGGCGTTTCCCTCTCGCTATGGCCGCCGAAACACTATTGATGTATATCAAAGTGAAACGAGCACATACGAAATGTGCAGGTTCTCGACCGTACATCGAGAACCACTCAGTGGACGCGAACATCAGGCCACACAACCCAGCCTTACAACGGGTTATGTGTAGTGATTATCAAATTATTGGCTTATTAGTACCGGTCAGCTCCATGGGTCTTTAGTCCCCACTTCCACATCCGGCCTATCAACGCAGTAGTCTAGCTGCGAGCCTCTCCCCCGAAGGGATGGAAATCTCATCTTGAGGCCGGCTTCCCGCTTAGATGCTTTCAGCGGTTATCCATTCCCAACGTAGCTAATCAGCGGTGCTCCTGGCGGAACAACTGACACACCAGAGGTTGGTCCGTCCCGGTCCTCTCGTACTAAGGACAGATCCTCTCAAATTTCCTGCGCGCGCAGAGGATAGGGACCGAACTGTCTCACGACGTTCTAAACCCAGCTCGCGTACCGCTTTAATGGGCGAACAGCCCAACCCTTGGGACCTACTCCAGCCCCAGGATGCGACGAGCCGACATCGAGGTGCCAAACCATGCCGTCGATATGGACTCTTGGGCAAGATCAGCCTGTTATCCCCGAGGTACCTTTTATCCGTTGAGCGACAGCGCTTCCACAAGCCACTGCCGGATCACTAGTCCCGACTTTCGTCCCTGCTCGACTTGTCAGTCTCACAGTCAAGCTCCCTTGTGCACTTACACTCGACACCTGATTGCCAACCAGGTTGAGGGAACCTTTGGGCGCCTCCGTTACTTTTTGGGAGGCAACCGCCCCAGTTAAACTACCCATCAGGCACTGTCCCAGAACCGGATTACGGTTCATGGTTAGATGTCCAGAGTGACCAGAGTGGTATTTCAACAATGACTCCACCGACACTAGCGTGCCAGCTTCAAAGTCTCCCACCTATCCTACACAAGTCACACCGAACACCAATACCAAACTATAGTAAAGGTCACGGGGTCTTTCCGTCCTTCTGCGCGTAACGAGCATCTTTACTCGTAGTGCAATTTCGCCGAGTTCGCGGTTGAGACAGCTGGGAAGTCGTTACGCCATTCGTGCAGGTCGGAACTTACCCGACAAGGAATTTCGCTACCTTAGGATGGTTATAGTTACCACCGCCGTTTACTGGGGCTTAAATTCGCAGCTTCGCTTACGCTAACCGCTCCTCTTAACCTTCCAGCACCGGGCAGGCGTCAGTCCGTATACATCGTCTTGCGACTTGGCACGGACCTGTGTTTTTAGTAAACAGTCGCTTCCCACTGGTCTCTGCGGCCTTCAAACGCTTCAGGAGTAAATCCCTACACGCCTCAGGCCCCCCTTCTCCCGAAGTTACGGGGGCATTTTGCCGAGTTCCTTAACCACGATTCTCTCGATCTCCTTAGTATTCTCTACCTGACCACCTGAGTCGGTTTGGGGTACGGGTGACTGGAACCTCGCGTCGATGCTTTTCTTGGCAGCATAGGATCATCAATTTCGCTCGTGAGAGCTACCCATCGGTTCTCAGGCTTAATGAGAGACGGATTTGCCTATCTCTCGCCCTACGGCCTTAGACCGGGACAACCATCGCCCGGCTTGACTACCTTCCTGCGTCACACCTGTTAATACGCTAACCGCACCAGCATAGGGTCGTGTGCTAGGCCCGCCCGTCGTTGACCGAAGTCTCAGATCAGGGGGATTCAGACACTTAGCATTACTGGATTAGTTTGGGCGGTTCTTCGTCAGTACGGGAATATCAACCCGTTGTCCATCGACTACGCCTGTCGGCCTCGCCTTAGGTCCCGACTTACCCAGGGAAGATTAGCTTGACCCTGGAACCCTTGGTCTTCCGGAGGGGGAGTTTCTCACTCCCCTTTCGCTACTCATGCCTGCATTCTCACTCGTGTGGCCTCCACGGCTGGTTTACACCGCCGCTTCGCTGGCCACACGACGCTCTCCTACCCATCAATATGGCTGGACCACGAAGGCCTACCAAAATATATCAATGCCACAACTTCGGTGGCGTGCTTGAGCCCCGTTACATTGTCGGCGCGGAATCACTTGACCAGTGAGCTATTACGCACTCTTTCAAGGGTGGCTGCTTCTAAGCCAACCTCCTGGTTGTCACTGCAACTCCACATCCTTTTCCACTTAGCACGCGCTTTGGGACCTTAGTTGGTGGTCTGGGTTGTTTCCCTCTCGACAATGAAGCTTATCCCCCACTGTCTCACTGCTGCGCTCTCACTTACCGGCATTCGGAGTTTGGCTGACGTCAGTAACCCGGTGGGGCCCATCGGCCATCCAGTAGCTCTACCTCCGGCAAGAAACACGCAACGCTGCACCTAAATGCATTTCGGAGAGAACCAGCTATCACGAAGTTTGATTGGCCTTTCACCCCTATCCACAGCTCATCCCCTCAGTTTTCAACCTAAGTGGGTTCGGTCCTCCACGACGTCTTACCGTCGCTTCAACCTGGCCATGGATAGATCACTTCGCTTCGGGTCTAGAACATGCGACTATAACGCCCTATTAAGACTCGCTTTCGCTACGGCTTCCCCTCGCGGGTTAACCTCGCCACATATCACTAACTCGCAGGCTCATTCTTCAAAAGGCACGCTGTCACACCTACAAGGGTGCTCCAACGGTTTGTAAGCAAACGGTTTCAGGTACTATTTCACTCCCCTCCCGGGGTACTTTTCACCTTTCCCTCACGGTACTTGTCCGCTATCGGTCATCTGGGAGTATTTAGGCTTATCAGGTGGTCCTGACAGATTCACACGGGATTTCTCGGGCCCCGTGCTACTTGGGATACTTCTCGCGCCATTGCTGCATTTCGACTACGGGGTTGGCACCCTCTATGACTGGCCTTTCAAGACCATTCGTCTATACAACGTTGTAACGCTCACTGCTCGGTAGAACAGAATGAAAAGTCCCGCAACCCCGACCATGCAACTCCTACCGGATATCACACATGATCGGTTTAGCCTCTTCCGCGTTCGCTCGCCACTACTTACGGAATCACTTTTGTTTTCTCTTCCTGTGGGTACTGAGATGTTTCACTTCCCCACGTTCCCTCTACCCGCCCTATATATTCAGGCGGGAGTCACTGGGTCACCTTGCGGGCCCAGCGGGGTTTCCCCATTCGGACATCCTCGGATCAAAGCTCGTTTATCAGCTCCCCGAGGCTTATCGCAGATTACTACGTCCTTCTTCGGCTCCAGATGCCAAGGCATCCACCGTTTGCTCTTAGAAATTTGAAATCACATGAGTTTGAATCGATTTTTCGTTTAGAAAAATTGACCAATGATCTATCGGAACGTAAATAAATTTACGCTCAATATGATCTTTGTGATACAGACAATAAAGTCTGTATCTAAGATGCTCGCGTCCACTGTGTAGTTCTCAAAGTACGGGCGGTACCCCTCCTTCGTTACGAGTGATGTAACAAAAGAAAGGTCCAGAGGTTCGTTTCACCAAGTAAAACCTGGTGTCCCGGTCCCTCAGGACCCAACAGCGTGCATATTCAGACACTCCTGGAGCGCTGCGTTCCAAATCCGAAGATCGTACTAACTGCGAACCGATTGGTTCTGAATCAATGTCAATGTTCCACCCATGAGCTAACCTCGCCAGAACATTCGTCTGGCTAGAGGCTCTGGAAGACCGAAGTCTCCAAATGCTCCTTAGAAAGGAGGTGATCCAGCCGCACCTTCCGGTACGGCTACCTTGTTACGACTTAGTCCTAATCACCGATCCCACCTTCGACAGCTCCTTCCTTGCGGTTAGGCCACTGGCTTCGGGTGTTACCGACTTTCATGACTTGACGGGCGGTGTGTACAAGGCCCGGGAACGTATTCACCGCAGCGTTGCTGATCTGCGATTACTAGCGACTCCGACTTCATGAGGTCGAGTTGCAGACCTCAATCCGAACTGAGACCGACTTTTTGGGATTCGCTCCACCTTGCGGTATTGCAGCCCTCTGTATCGGCCATTGTAGCATGCGTGAAGCCCAAGACATAAGGGGCATGATGATTTGACGTCATCCCCACCTTCCTCCGAGTTGACCCCGGCAGTCTCCCATGAGTTCCCACCATTACGTGCTGGCAACATAGGACGAGGGTTGCGCTCGTTGCGGGACTTAACCCAACATCTCACGACACGAGCTGACGACAACCATGCACCACCTGTATACCGACCTTGCGGGGAGCGTATTTCTACGCTTTTCCGGTATATGTCAAGCCTTGGTAAGGTTCTTCGCGTTGCATCGAATTAATCCGCATGCTCCGCCGCTTGTGCGGGCCCCCGTCAATTCCTTTGAGTTTTAGCCTTGCGGCCGTACTCCCCAGGCGGGGAACTTAATGCGTTAGCTGCGACACAGAATCCGTGGAATGGACCCTACATCTAGTTCCCAACGTTTACGGCGTGGACTACCAGGGTATCTAATCCTGTTCGCTCCCCACGCTTTCGCTCCTCAGCGTCAGTAATGGCCCAGAGATCTGCCTTCGCCATCGGTGTTCTTCCTGATATCTGCGCATTCCACCGCTACACCAGGAGTTCCAATCTCCCCTACCACACTCTAGTTTGCCCGTACCCACTGCAGGCCCGAGGTTGAGCCTCGGGATTTCACAGCAGACGCGACAAACCGCCTACGAGCTCTTTACGCCCAATAATTCCGGACAACGCTTGCACCCTACGTATTACCGCGGCTGCTGGCACGTAGTTAGCCGGTGCTTTTTCTGCAGGTACCGTCACTTTCGCTTCTTCCCTACTAAAAGAGGTTTACAACCCGAAGGCCGTCATCCCTCACGCGGCGTTGCTGCATCAGGCTTGCGCCCATTGTGCAATATTCCCCACTGCTGCCTCCCGTAGGAGTCTGGGCCGTGTCTCAGTCCCAGTGTGGCCGGTCACCCTCTCAGGCCGGCTACCCGTCGTCGCCTTGGTGAGCCGTTACCTCACCAACTAGCTGATAGGCCGCGAGTCCATCCTTGACCGAAATTCTTTCCACCCCCTGGCGATGCCGCCGAGGGTCGTATCCGGTATTAGCTACCATTTCTAGCAGTTATCCCAGAGTCAAGGGCAGGTTACTCACGTGTTACTCACCCGTTCGCCACTAATCCGCCGGAGCAAGCTCCGGGTTCATCGTTCGACTTGCATGTGTTAAGCACGCCGCCAGCGTTCGTCCTGAGCCAGGATCAAACTCTCCGTAAAAGTTGATAGCCACCTAACCGAAGTCTGGTGGCAAATCTATTTATGTGACATTCCCCGGAATAAGGGCGAAAGTCACGAGTTTGAAACTGACAGAACAAATCATTACTGACTTGCTTTGTTGTTTTAATTTTTATCCAAAGGAATCCGTACATCTACAAAAAGTAGATGCCGGGTTTTGGCATTTGACATTGTGCACGCTGTTGAGTTCTCAAGGATCGGGCGCTCCTACTCCAATTCCTTTCGGAACCGGTTTAGGGCAACTGTCCTAACTTACCATCAAAAGCGATCTTGTCAAACTCATCACCGGAGAGTCGTAGACTCCCTGGCTGCCGTTCGCAACATCGCGATACATGATGGATTTTCATCCGGTTAGCTTCCAAGTGTGCGCCTAGGCGTTTTCTCAAAGAAGCTGAGATGGTCCCGCTTGAGGTCTGACGCTCTGAGGCAATCAGCACCTTTGGGGTGACAAGTGACTACATTACGGGTTTATTACGACCCGAGCAAATCACTACCGCATCCCGGGCGTGTCGCCCTGCTTGGCCCGTATAACGCAGTGGTTTTACTCGACGAATACGCCCGCCAGAGTCTTCTTTCCGCGACGCAACACAGCCATTCCACTGGGAAGTACATACTTTTCCAGTGTTTCGTCTTCAGCAGTGATCTTCACGTTGTTGAGATAGACGCCACCTTCAGCAATTGAACGGCGTGCAGCACCCAGGCTCTGCGATAGTTCAGTATCAACTAACAGCTGAGCAACAGGGGTATTTGCCGGCGTCGTGGTGTGAGGAAGCTCGCGTAAGGCAGCTTCGAGAGTAGCGGCATCGAGTTCGGCCAACTCCCCCTGCCCAAACAGTGCAGCTGCAGCCGCAATAGCGGCCTCAGTAGCAGCCTCACCGTGTACAAGTGAAGTTACTTCCAGAGCCAGGCGGCGCTGAGCAGCACGCTTGAATGGTTCTTCGGCGACCTGCTGTGCCAATTCTTCGATTTCTGCACGAGTGAGGAAGGTAAAGACCTTGATGCGATCAATCACATCTGCATCGTCGGTGTTGAGCCAGAACTGGTAGAACGCATAAGGGCTGGTCATAGAGGCATCGAGCCAGACGGCGTTGCCCTCACTCTTACCGAACTTGGTGCCATCACTATTGGTAATCAATGGTGTACCAATGGCATGAACACTCTTACCTTCGGCACGGTGAATCAGATCAGTACCGCTGGTGAGGTTACCCCACTGGTCACTACCGCCGGTCTGCAAGACACAGTCATAGTTGCGGTAGAGCTCCAGGAAGTCCATACCCTGAAGAATCTGGTAGCTGAACTCGGTGTAACTAATACCTGCTTCTGAATTCAGTCGCGCAGAAACAGCGTCCTTCTTGAGCATGGTGCCCACGCGGTAGTACTTTCCCACGTCGCGTAGGAAGTCAATCGCTGACATGGGGGCAGTCCAGTCCAGGTTGTTCACCATACGAGCAGCGTTGACGCCCTCAAAGCTGAGGAACTTAGAAATCTGTGAACTGAGGTAGCCAACCCACTCATTCACCGTGTCTTTGGTGTTGAGGGTGCGCTCAGCGGTGGGACGTGGATCTCCCACAAGTCCGGTGGAACCACCGACAAGCCCCAAGGGCTTGTGACCGGCGAGCTGGATACGTCGTAGCAACAGCAGCTGCACGAGGTTACCCAAGTGCAACGATGGTGCTGTGGGGTCAAAACCGCAGTAATACGTGATGGGTGGGCCCTGGAAGAGCTTCTTGAGCTCATCAGCATCGGTGGAGACATGAATCAGACCGCGCCAGACCAACTCATCCCAGAGGGTGTCGAAGCTGGAATCATTTGCTTGTGTTTCGAGTGACACTTAGAGCCCTAACGCCTTATTGAGATCTTTCACACGCTCAGTCAATGAGCTCAACTGATTCGTAACCTGTGCAGGGGCAGTTCCACCAGCACCATTACGAGAATTAACCGAACCCTCAATAGTGAGCACAGAACGAACCACAGGAGTGAGGTGTTCACTCACGCTCAAGTAATCAGCATCGGAAGGTTCGTGCAGTTCAATGCCACGGGTTTCGCAGAACTGAACCAGTTCACCGGAGATTTCGTGAGCGTCACGGAATGCAACACCCTGCTTGACCAACCACTCGGCAACGTCGGTGGCCAGCGAGAAACCCTGGGGGGAAAGCTCTGCCATGCGTGCAGTGTTGAAGGTCAGTGTGGCAACCATGCCGGTAAACGCTGGAAGAAGAACTTCGAGCGTTTGCACGGAGTCAAAGACAGGCTCTTTGTCTTCCTGCAGGTCGCGGTTATATGCCAGAGGCAAACCCTTGAGCGTGGCCAGCAAGCCCGTGAGGTTCCCAATAAGGCGACCAGACTTTCCACGAGCAAGCTCGGCAATGTCTGGGTTCTTCTTCTGGGGCATGATGGAAGACCCTGTGGAGTAGCCATCGTGCAGCTTGACGAAGTCGAACTCACGCGTATTCCAAATGATGATCTCTTCAGAGAAGCGCGAGAGGTTGATACCAATCAACGAGGTGATGAACGCAAACTCGGCTACTACGTCTCGACTAGCGGTGGCATCAATGGAGTTCTCGGTGGGACCAGAAAGTCCTAGTTCTGCAGCTACTAGCTGAGGATCAAGCCCCAGCGAACCACCAGCAAGCGCACCAGAACCGTAGGGAGACTTCGATGCACGCGCACTCCAGTCAGCAAGACGCTCGAGGTCGCGCACCAACGGCCACGCGTGAGCAAGGAGTTGGTGCGCGAGAAGCACGGGCTGAGCGTGCTGCAGATGAGTACGTCCAGGCATGATTGCCGCAGGATGCGCAGCAGCCTGCCCTGCAATCGCGTCAATGAGTTGAGTAACCTCGTGCGCAATGATCCGTCCGTGGTCAAGCAAATACATGCGCACCAGTGTCGCAATCTGGTCATTGCGGCTGCGGCCAGCACGAAGCTTGCCACCGACCTCAACACCAGCAATATCAATGAGGCCACGTTCTAATGCAGAGTGAACATCTTCATCACTCTCGAGGGCCACAAACTCTCCCGACGCCACAGCAGCACGAAGCTTCTCCAGAGAGTCAGTCATTACTTTCAGTTCATTTGTGGTGAGGTAGCCCGCTGCATGGAGAGCCTTGGCGTGTGCCTGAGAACCCGTGATGTCGTAGTCGGCCAGCGCCCAGTCAAAGTGAGTGGACTTGCTCAGTTTCTGCAGTTCAGGAGACGGTCCCGAGGCAAAACGACCGCCCCACAGCGCTCCGGCTTCACCAGCACGGTTGGCAGCGTTGTTCGAGGTAGTCATGATTCAATCCTAGGGTTGTCGTGAATTACTTGTGGCGAAGCAACCAGGTCAGCAGTGCTTTCTGGGCGTGCAGGCGGTTCTCCGCCTCGTCCCAGATGACGCTCTGGGTGCCATCAATGACATCAGCGGATACTTCGTAGCCACGGTAAGCAGGCAGGCAGTGCAGGAAGATGGCAGCGGCATCAGCCTTGGCCATCAGTGCAGCATCAACTTGGTAAGCGCCGAAGTCCTTGACGCGCTGAGCTTTCTGGTCTTCTTGCCCCATCGACACCCAGGTGTCGGTCACCACAACATCAGCACCATCAACAGCGAGGGCTGCGTCTTCAGTCACAGCAACAGAACCACCGGTTTCCACGGCAATTTCATCGGCGTCACGAACAATGGCAGGATCTGGCTGGTAACCAGCAGGAGCTGCAATGCGCACATGCATTCCCGCAACAGCACAGGCCAACAGATAGGAGTGTGCCATGTTGCTGCTGCCATCACCGACAAAAGCTACTTTCAATCCCTTGAGGTCACCCTTGTGCTCACGAATGGTCAGTAAGTCTGCCAGGAGCTGGCAGGGGTGCAATTCATCACTCAGTGCATTCACTACGGGAACAGTGGTGCCAGAAGCCATTTCTTCCAAGCCAGCCTGAGAGAAGGTGCGCCAGACAATGGCAGCAACCATGCGCTCCAGCACACGTGCGGTGTCTGAAACTGACTCTTTCGCACCGAGCTGACTGGAGCCGGAGTCCATGATCAGAGGAACACCACCCAAGTCAGCAATTCCCACTGCGAACGACACTCGTGTGCGAGTAGAGGTCTTGTCGAAGATGACGGCGACGGTCTGTGGACCGGCCAGTGGCTTCTCGCTATAGGGCTGAGCCTTAAGCGCGGCAGCCAGATCGAGTATCTCGCTCTGTTCTGCCTGGGTGATGTCATCATCACGAAGGAAATGCTTTGTCATCAGGCCACTACTTCCGTTCCAGAACCGGTCTGGGTAAAAATTTCGAGCAAAATCGAGTGCGGGTTACGGCCATCAATGATGGCAGCCTTGGGCACTCCCCCATCAACGGCTTCTAAACACGCAGCCATCTTCGGGATCATGCCTGACTCCAGCGAAGGCAGGAGGGCACGAAGTTCATCTGCGCCAATCTCGGAAACAAGAGAATCCATGTTGGGCCAGTCGCTGTAGAGACCTGCAACATCGGTGAGGATCACAAGCTTGGCTGCACCAAGTGCAACCGCAAGTGACGCAGCAGCTGCATCAGCGTTTACATTCAATGACTGACCAGGAGTGTCCTTATCTGGCGCAATCGAGGACACAACGGGAATGCGTCCAGCATCAATGAGCGCGTGAACCGCTTCGGGGTCTACGGCAACAACGTCACCGACGAGGCCTAAATCCACGAGCTCGCCGTCAATCTCAACGCCACGACGCTCACCTACAAACAGACCAGCATCTTCACCAGAAATCGAAGCTGCCAACGGACCGTGTTCGTTCATGTGACCAACCAGGTCACGTGAAACTTGCCCGGTGAGCACCATACGAACCACGTCCATGGCTTCAGGGCTGGTCACGCGGTAGCCACCGCGGAATTCACTTTCAATACCCAAACGTTCCAGCATCTTGGTGATCTGAGGCCCGCCACCGTGCACAACGACAGGCTTGATGCCGACGGTGCGCAGATACACCATGTCTTCGGCAAAGGCACGAGTGAGTTCTTCACTCACCATGGCGTTGCCACCAAACTTGACCACAATTATCTGGTCATTGAACTTTTTGAGCCACGGCAGTGACTCAATCAGCGTCGCAGCTTTGATAGTTGCTGCTGCGTCTTCTTCACGCATTTGGGTCATGAGAAATCCTTGAATTCTAGCTCGCGTACGCGCTGTTTTCGTGCACGTAGTCGTGGGTCAAATCATTGGTCCAGATTGTTGCAGTTTCAGTTCCGCTGTGGAGTTCAATCTGGATATCCACTTCGCGCGGGGTGAGATCAACCAGTTCACGAGACTGATCAGGCTCCCCTGCGGTGCAGACGGCAACACCGTTGAAGCTCACATCAATGTTGTAAGGGTCAAAGACAGCAGAGCTGGTTCCTACCGCTGCCAACACACGACCCCAGTTGGGGTCGTTGCCGAAGATGGCGGCCTTGAACAGGTTCGAGCGGCTCACTGTTCGTGCCACATCCACTGCATCATCTTCTGATGCAGCACCGGTGACAGTGATGTGAATGTTGTGGCTCGCACCTTCAGCGTCCTTCTGGAGCTGAATAGCGAGATCACGACACAGCTCTGTCAGACGTGCTGTGAACTCTGCCAATTCTGGTTCAACGCCAGAGGCACCTGAAGCCATCAGGGTGACCTGATCATTGGTAGACATACAGCCGTCTGAATCCAAGCGGTCAAAAGTCACACGAGTGGCTGCGCGCAGCGCAGTATCCAGCTGTTCACTGGTCAACACCGCATCCGTTGTGATGACAACGAGCATGGTTGCCAGTCCAGGAGCCAACATGCCAGCACCCTTAGCCATACCGCCGATGGTGTACCCAGCACCGGTAGAGGTCGACATCTTGGGAACAGAGTCGGTGGTCATGATGGCGTGAGCAGCATCGATACCGGCTTGTTCACTGGTGCCCGCGTCAGAAAGAACTTCCAAGCCCGAATCCCAGACACCGGTCTTGAGTTTGTCGAGGTCAAGTTGTTCACCAATCAGACCAGTGGAACACACGAGAACGTCACCTGCAGAAACTCCCAGACGCTCGGCTACCGCCTCAGCAGTGGCATGCGTGGTTTGGAATCCACGAGCACCGGTGTAACAGTTCGCACCACCCGAATTCAGCACGATAGCTTCCACCACAGGATCAGCCATAACTTGCTGACTCCAGAGAATGGGGTTGGCCTTGCATCGGTTCGAGGTAAACACTGCGGCTACTGACTTCAAAGGCCCCAGGTTTCGCACCATGGCGAAATCCTTCTTACCGGTGGACTTCAGTCCACACACAACACCTGCGGCACTAAAGCCAGCTGCAGCGGTCACACTCACGGTGCAACTCCATTCGTGGTTAGTCCAGTAGTTTCTGGGATCCCAAGAGCAATGTTGGCGGACTGAATAGCCGCACCGGCAGTGCCCTTGGTCAAGTTATCGAGGGCGCTGATGACAACAACGCGACCGGCGTTCTCATCCAGTGCAAGGCCAATCAGGCAGGTGTTTGCACCCACGGTGTCTGCGGTGCGCGGGAACTGACCGAGAGGGAGAACCTGAACAAAAGGTTCGTTTGCATAGGCAGCACTCCACGCAGCGTGCAATTTCTCTAGCGTCACACCAGGCTTGATGCGCGCCGTGGTGGTGGCCAGAATGCCACGAGACATGGGCACCAGCACGGGAGTCATGGAGACAGACACCTCGGCAGCACCAGCTTTACGCAGGTTTTGTGCAATCTCAGGAGTGTGGCGGTGAACGCCACCAACGGCATATGCCGAGGCAGAGCCCATGATTTCACTAGCCAGCAGATCAACCTTGAGGCTCTTTCCTGCTCCAGAAGGGCCAACTGACAACACAGAAACAATATCTACCGCGTCAATGAGATCTGCCTGAACACCAGGAGCAATTGCTAACGAAATCGCAGAAGCGTTACAGCCAGGAGCTGCGATGCGCTTCGTTCCAGCAAGAAATTCACGCTGGGAACCAGTGGAGAGGGGAAGTTCAGGGATGCCGTAGGTCCAGGCAGAGTTGAACTCGCCGCCGTAGAACGCATCCCAGTCTTCTTTGTCTTCAAGACGGTGGTCAGCACCGCAGTCAATAACGAGCGTGTCTGCACTCAGTTGTGCGGCGAGCGCGCCGGAAGAACCGTGTGGTAACGCCAAAAAGACAACATCGTGTCCCGAAAGAATCTCGGCAGTGGTGTCCTGCAGAACGAGATCGCCGTAGCTACGCAGATGTGGCTGCACATCAATGAGACGTTGGCCAGCATTGGAGTGGGCGGTAACCGTCCGCACCTCAAGCTCGGGGTGACCTGCGAGCAGGCGAAGCACCTCACCACCGGCATAACCGCTGGCTCCAGCAATGGCAACCGAGTATGTCATTAGATAACTCTATCTAAACCTTCAACCAGTTATTGAACTTTGGCAGGGCGGGAGAGCGTGTCCACAGTTACTGGCTAAGTTCTTCCGCAATGACAGGAACTCCACCATTCCAGGCCCACGCAATGGTGTGACGGAGTGCTTCAAGATTGAGCGACGCAAAACGACCCAGGTATAGGCACCATTTGCCTGTTTTATAGGGGCCAATTTCTGTGAGTTGTGATTCAAATCCCGGGTAATACACGCCATACACAGACATGGAAGCCTTTCTCGGAGAGAAAGATAACACCGGCATATCTCCCTCATGGCCTGAGGCATATCGGTAATGAAATGACCCAAATCCAATGATGTTGGTTCCCCACATCACAGGCTCAACACCAGAAGCGTCACGCATCAAGCCAAGCAACACTTCTGCATCCTCGCGGCGCCCGAGTGGTTCAACCTGTGCGAGGAATTCTGTTACCGACGCCGACGTGGGAACTGTCTTCGTTTCAGCCATACGAAGCACTATTCGCGAATTGTTGCACCAAAGCGTGAAGCGGCGAGCGCAACACCCACTTCTTTGGAGGCAGTAGCTTCTGCAGCAGTCAAAGTGCGGTCATCAGCTCGGAATCGCAGTGCGAAGGTCAGCGAACGCTGTCCTTCGGGGATTCCAGTGCCCTGGTACACATCAACCAAGGTTGCTGTTTCCAGTAGCTCCCCTGCACCTTCCGCCACAGCAGCAAGAACATCTGCTGCAGGAATGGTTTCAGCAACAACAAGTGAGAGGTCCTGAGTTGCTGCAGGCATGGTCTTGACATCCACTGCCACGTGGGGAACACCAGCTGCGTCAGTGACGGCATCGAGGTTGAGTTCGAATGCAGCCACGGTGCGGGGAAGGTGTGCATCTTCTGCCACAGAAGGCAGAAGTTCTCCGGCATAACCGATCACAGCATCACCAAGAAGAAGTTCTGCGGTGCGACCTGGGTGGAATGCCTTGTGGCTTCCCTGACGAACAGAAATCTGAACACCAGCACCCAGAGCAATCTGCTGAACAGCAGCAAGTGCGTCCTGCCAGTCATACGCAATAGCCTTCTGGCCTACCTGCTTTGAGACGGCATCTCCAACAAACAGACCAGAGATGTAGCGAGGCTGGGGTGGAATACCTGCATAGAGCTTGGCTTCCACCTCAGGTGCGGGACGCACTCCCCCGGCAACAATGTCTTGACCGTAGTTCTTACCCTCTTCAGGAAGGAACACGAGTCCCGTTTCAAACAGGGCGAGGTCCGTCAAACCACGTGAGCGGTTACGCGCTGCGGTGCCAATCAGACCCGGTAGCAACGACGTACGCATCCAGCCCTGGGTTGCATCCAGTGCATTTGCCAGACGAACCTGAGGAACAAACGGCGCAGTAGCCGAACCAAAAAGGTTGTTGGTCTCTTCATCGAAGAAGGGGTAGCTCAACACCTCGGTGTGACCGGTCGCGGCCAGAGTGTTGGATACTCGACGACGCACGTCCTGGGCAACGGTGTAACCACGTCCGGGAGGTGCCACAGGAAGCACGGCAGGAATGAGGTGGTAACCGACAATACGGGCCACTTCTTCTGCCAGAGTCCACTTGTCGGTGAGATCCGGACGCCAGGTGGGCGGTGTCACAGTGAAACCTGTGCCTGCCTTGACCACAACACAGCCAATTTCAGTCAGCGAAGACTCAATCTGCGCGTCGGTGTATTCGAGACCAATCAGGTTGGTCACGAAACCGGCAGGAAGCTCAATGGCTGCAGGAGCAGAGAAGTGGTTGAAGTAGGAACCTTCATCCACGATCTCGCCACCGGCAAGCTCAACCAACAGCTGGGCAACGCGACCAGCTGCAACAGCTGCAACCTCAGGGTCAACACCGCGCTCGAAACGCTTGGAAGCTTCAGAGTGCAGCTTGTGGCGACGTGCTGAGCGAGCAATAGATACAGGATCAAAGTTGGCTGCCTCAACAAGAACGTTAGTGGTGCCATCACTGATTTCAGTGTTTGCTCCACCCATGACTCCAGCAAGTCCGATGGCCTTACCACCAGAGGTGATGAGCAGGTCTTCCACGTCCAGGGTGCGCTCTGCCTCATCGAGAGTGACGATCTTCTCACCCTTGGTGGCGCGACGAACAACAATGTCACCGGCAAGCTTGTCTAGGTCATATGCGTGGTTGGGCTGGCCCAACTCGATCATGACGTAGTTCGAAATGTCCACCGGTAGCGAGATGGAGCGGATACCAGCCAACTTCAGGCGTGAAACCATCCAGGCAGGGGTAGGTGCCGTGGCATCGATGCCGCGCACGATGCGGGTGGCAAAGACATTGCAGCCCACGCGACCACGAATAGGAGCCTGGTCGTCGACCGACACGGGGAATTCTTTGCCAAACTTCTTCACTTCGGTCACACCGTGGGAAGAAATGACCTCAGTGGCAGGATCACGGAATGCAGCACCGGTTGAGTGCGCGTATTCGCGTGCAACACCACGGATAGAGAAGGCATATCCGCGGTCAGGAGTGACATTGATTTCAACTGCAGATTCAGACAGACCCAAAAGCTCAAGAGCGTCCGTGCCAACTTCAGGATCAAGACCCATTTCAGCAAGGCGAATAATGCCGTCGTGCCCTTCGCCGAGGCCCAGCTCCTTGGCCGACGCCATCATGCCGTCAGAAACGTGGCCGTAGGTCTTACGTGCCGCAATTGGGAACGGACCAGGCAGAACAGCACCGGGAAGTGTGACAACTACCTTGTCTCCGACAAAGAAGTTTCCAGCACCACAGACGATGCCGTGAATGGCGTCGCCACCATCGTCAGCGACCTGACCATCTGGAGCAACACGAACCTGGCACCAACGAATAGTCTTGCCATTGTTTTGCTCTTCTGGAGTGAATTCGAGAACTTCACCGACCACGATGGGGCCAGAAATGTCTCCGCCGTGGATGTCTTCTTCTTCAAAACCAACCTTGACCAGGTCTGCTTGAACCTGCTCAGGAGTGATGTCAGTTGCGAGGTCGACGTATTCGCCGAGCCAACTCAGTGGGACGCGCATCAGACCACCATTCCAAACTGCTGGCTGAAGCGAACATCGCCTTCGACCATGTCGTGCATATCGCTGACGTCATTGCGGAACATGAGCGTGCGCTCAACACCCACACCGAAAGCGAAACCGGAATACACCTCAGGATCAATGCCTGCCGAACGCAGAACATTGGGGTTCACCATGCCACAGCCACCCCACTCGATCCAGCGAGCACCACCAGCGAAGGTGGGGTGCCACACATCGAGCTCAGCAGAGGGTTCCGTGAAGGGGAAGTAGTTGGGGCGCAGGCGAATCTTGGCACCTTCACCGAACATGATGCGAGCTGCGTGCTCGAGAGTTCCGCGCAGGTGAGCCATGGTCAGGCCCTTATCCACGGCAAGACCTTCGACCTGTGTGAAGACAGGGGTGTGGGTGGCATCTAGTTCATCGGTGCGATACACGCGACCAGGAGCCAGCACATAGATCGGAACTTCTCGCTCGAGCATCGAGCGCACCTGTACTGGTGAGGTGTGGGTGCGCAGAACAAGGTGAGAATCAACAGGCTCAACGAAGAAGGTGTCCTGCATCGCACGTGCAGGGTGGTCAGCATCGAAGTTGAGTGCGTCGAAGTTGAACCATTCTCCTTCGAGTTCTGGTCCTTCGGCAATTTCCCAACCCATGCCCACGAATGCATCACAGATGCTCTCCTGCAGAAGCATGAGTGGGTGACGTCCACCTGCACTCCAGCGTGAGGCAGCAGCGGTGACATCGACCTTCTCGGCAGCAAGCTGAGCAGTCTGCTCTTCACGCACGATGGCTTCTTCACGGGCAGCAAAAGCCTGGTTCACCTCGGCACGCGCCTGACCTACGAGCTTGCCGACGGCAGCCTTCTGGTCTCCAGGAACGTCCTTCATCAGGGCATTCAGCTGGGAGAGAGTCGAGGACTCCCCCACATGGGCAGTGCGGACAGCCTTCAGCGCGGCGGAATCGACGGCAGCAGCGATAGCTGCCAGGGCGTCGTTGACCGCAGCCGTGACGGCTGCTTCGGTTATTTCAGTAGGTGCAGACACAGTTCCCAAGTTTAGTTGTCAGGTAGGCGGTTCATTTTCACCCTCACCGAGAGTGCGGAGCTCACGCTAGACGAGCGTTGCTCCCAGGAAGTCACCAACCCAAGTCCGGACTGTTTTCAAACAGATAGGGCTGACAGCACCACGCACACCCAGGATGCGATCCCGAGAAATTGTTCGAATTTGTTCCGTCATGATCCACGAGTCAACAGTCAGGCCAGTGGGCCCGGTTGATTTCACATGATTTGGCCAACCACGATTCTTTTTCGTAAAGGGAACCACAATCGCCATCGTGTCCACGACAGACAAGTAATTCTCAGAAGACACAACAAGAACAGGCCTGCGTCCAGACTGCTCCCTTCCTTGCGTAGGAGAAAGGTCAGCCCAGACCACCATGCCGGGAAGCAGCTGATTACCAAGCTTCATCATTGAGCCCGTCAAAATCAGCACCAGAAATCGATGCACTTTCTGTGCGGTAGTCAGCCCAATCAGCGGGCGTCATCTTCGCAAGAGATTCACGCATGGAGTCCCAGCGCTGCTCGCGTGCATGCAAATCTTCGAGAAAGTTGAGATGTTCTTCAATAGTGAGGTTCTGCTTAGCCGCATTGGCTTTGATTCGATCACGCGTAGCTTTGGAGAGCTTGATCGTCGTAGGCGCAGATTCCCGAGTTCGGGAACTATCTGAAAGGACACTAGTCATACTCTAGGTATACCAGAAGTATGACAAAGAGTGACTAGTTTGAGACCTTATTGTGAGCGAACGCGCTCTCGTAGATGAGCACAGCAGCAGCTGTGGCCAAGTTCATGGATTCGGCGTCACCATAGATGGGCACGGTGATGGCCTTCTCTGCCAAAGCAAAGTGTTCGTCGCTCAAACCGCGAGCTTCGTTACCAAACAACCACGCAGTGGGAGCATCGAGGACACCGTTGGTGCGAGCAAGCACGAGATCTTCACCCTTGATGTCGGCAGCAAGTAATTGCAGGCCAGATTCACGAACGTAGGGAAGAACGTTCTCGAGCTCCACGTCCACCGTGATGGGCAAGTGGAACAGCGAACCAGTCGTGGAGCGTACAACCTTGGGGTTGTAGAGATCAACCGAGCGACCAGTCAAAATGACTGCATCCGCTCCGGCAGCATCTGCCACACGAATAATGGTGCCCAAGTTTCCGGGATCACGGACCTCTTCGAGGATGACAACTAGTTTGGGGTCTTCCGCGAAGATGTCTTTCAAAGCTGTGGGGAACTGGTGAACCACCGCAATGAATCCCTGCGGGGTGACCGTGTCTGCCATGGCGGCGAGGACTTCTTCGGAGACGAACTCGACATCTACCCCGGCATCGACAGCAGTTGCTGCGATGTCCTGGTAACGCTCAAGCGCAGTGGGCGTGGCATAGAGCTCCACAATCAACTGTGGGCGATATGCCAATGCCTCAGCGACGGCTTGCGGGCCTTCCAAGAGGAAGAGCCCGGTCTCGGACCGGGCTCCCCTCGTGGCTAGCTTCGCAACCGCCTTCACGCGAGGAGCGCGGGGGTTGTCGAGCATGATGTTCCTTAGGCCTTGACCTTGGGTGCAGAAGTATCTGCAGGAAGTGCCTTGCGTGCAGCTTCAACCAACTTGGTGAAGGTTGCAGGATCGGTTACAGCGATCTCAGCAAGCATGCGACGGTCAACCTGGATGTCAGCCAGAGCGAGGCCCTGAATGAAACGGTTGTAGGTCAGGCCGTTTGCACGGCTTGCTGCGTTGATGCGCTGGATCCAGAGGCGACGGAAGTCACCCTTGCGGGCACGACGGTCACGGTAGCTGTACACCAGCGAGTGAATGACCTGCTCTTTTGCCTTGCGGTACAGGCGCGAACGCTGACCGCGGTAACCGGAGGCGCGCTCGAGGATGACGCGACGCTTCTTGTGAGCGTTAACGGCTCTTTTTACTCTTGCCATTTTCTTATCCTTTTAGTTTTCGCTCAGCCGGATTACAGACCGAGAAGCTTCTTGATGACCTTGGAGTCAGCTGGAGACAGGATCTGGTCCTGGTTCAGGCTGCGCTTGCGCTTGCCCGACTTGACTTCGAGGTTGTGACGCATGCCGGCCTGCTGCTTCTTGAGCTTGCCGGTACCGGTCACCTTGAAGCGCTTCTTGGACCCGGAGTGGGTCTTCATCTTTGGCATTGGATCTCCTTGGGGTTTCACATTCCCTGGTGAGGGAAGGCGGGGCTTTTAGTCGTCGAGCTCGTCTGAGACCGACTTGGTGGACTTCTTGGGTGCAGCTGCCTTCGCAGCTGTGGTCTTAGGTGCAGCCTTAGCTGGCTTTTCGGCAATGACTTCAGCTTCAACAACCTGAACGGCATTTGCCTTGTCATCTTCAACAGCAAGAACGGATTCGCCAGAGTTGGCGACCTTCTTGTCGCCACGCTTGTTGGCATCGCGCTTCGCGTTCTGCTCTGCCTTGGCTTCTGACTTGCTCTTGAGTGGTCCAATGATCATGACCATGTTGCGGCCATCGATGGTGGGGCTGGATTCGACGGTGCCGAATTCGGCAACTTCTTCAGCGAACTTCTGAAGCAAGCGAACACCCTGCTCGGGACGTGACTGCTCACGACCGCGGAAGAGGATCATGGCCTTGACCTTGTCACCGTCGTTGAGGAAGCCGATAGCGCGCTTCTTCTTGGTTTCATAGTCGTGTACATCGATCTTCAGGCGGAAACGTACCTCTTTGAGGATGGTGTTGGCCTGGTTACGACGAGCTTCCTTGAGCTTCTGCGCAGCTTCGTACTTGAACTTTCCGTAGTCCATGATCTTGGCCACAGGCGGCTTGGCTTCGGGAGCAACCTCAACGAGATCGAGGTCAGCCTCCTGTGCAAGTCGAAGGGCAACATCGATCGCCACGACACCTACCTGTTCGCCGTTGGGACCAACGAGGCGAACTTCAGGGACGCGGATACGGTCGTTTGTACGTGGATCGCTAATGCGGTGCTCCTTGTTATTTCTCTAAAACCCTTACGGGGAGAAAGAGGAGTCTTACGCGCACACAGACTTTCATCCGTGAAAACACGACACAAGATAAAAACCTTGTGGCACCCTGACCTACCTGCCCAGCAAGCTGAACCGGCGGAGTGCAAGAACCCAGTAACCTGATGGTGCGGGTTACGGGTGGGAGATAACTCCTCTTTCAATTTCTTGGCATGAGCTAAGAAACCTGCATAAGCCTAGCAGAGGAATACATTGTGAGCGAAAGCGACCAGAACGAAGCCATTCACAAGGCAGTTCTCGACATTGCTGAAGTCCCCGCCATTGAGGTCATTGTCGAGGTTGCCGTGAACCTGATGAGTGCTGCCGCGATCAAGTGCGGTCTGGCAGAAGGCCCCGATGCGGCTTCGCTGACGGATCTGGATGAAGCACGCAAGCTCATTAATGCTCTGGCCGGCCTCATTACTGCTGCAGCACCAGATATCAGCGACTCGCACGCTCGACCACTGCGCGATGGACTGCGTTCTCTGCAGCTCGCGTTCCGCGAAGCCTCCCCCATCCCTGATGAGATCGGCAAGGGTCCAGGCGAAAAGTGGACTGGTCCAGTCAACTAGCTTGCTAGTTGGCCAATCAGGCCAAGCAATCGCTGCATAAACAGCTGGTGTGCATCTTCTTGCACCTTGTTTCCACCACGCATGATGGCTTCTTGAAGCGCTGCTTCATAGGTATTCATGAGCACGTTCGCGAGCTCAACAGAATCCAATGCAGGTGTGAGCCCCACAGCATCGAATGCCGCTGAAATGATGCTGCCAAATTCGGTATCTGCGGCCTTCTTCTGCTCCAGGTAGAGCTTGCCCACTTCTGGATCTCGCATCGCTAGCAAGCGCAATTCAGATTGGAACAAGAACCATAAACGGTTCTCCCCCTGCTGCTCCAGGAAGCTGGCCACGATGGGGCCCAACTCAGCAGCGCTGAGTTTTCCCTCAGTGGACCCCACCAATGTGGGCATGATGACATCGATGTTGGCCACGCTTCCTCGAAGCAGAGCTAGGCGTTCGTTATTGCCGCGTTCGGCGAGCGCGAGGAAGAGTTCTTCCTTCGTGTCGAAATTGGAGTAAAAAGCTCCGCGGGTGAAATCTGCGCGTTCGGCGATCATTTCCACGCTGGCTGCGTGAATACCCACTTCAGAAAAGACCTCGAAAGCCGCATCCATCAAGCGTTCACGGGTCTTTTGACGCCGTGCTGACTCCGCCGGCTTGGCTTCTGTTTCGGTTGTGGTGCTCACATGCTTAACGATACACTCATGTATCGGATACACCGGTGTATCGAAATGTGTTTTATCCCCGCAACGCCGGCTGATCCCCGCTGTTGCTGACACCAAGGACAGCCATGTCATCACTGCTCTACTCTCTCGGACGCTGGGCATACCGCTCGCGCCGCCTCGTACTCGCTGCGTGGATCATCGTCTTGGTTGCTATCGGTGGTTCTGCCGCCGTATTCAACAAGGGACTCGACAACGGCATCTCTATTCCAGGTACTGAGTCCCAGAAGGCATTGGACTCCCTCTACACGACCTTCCCCCAGGTCAGTGGCGCCTCAGCACAGATCATTGTGGTGGCCGCTGACGGTCAGCTAATCACTGACCCCGCATACAAGGACGCTCTTAATAATGCAGCCGACGACATGGCCACGCTGCCCCAGATTGATAACGCCACCTCACCCTTTAACGAGCGCATCAATGGAGCGATCAGCAAGAACGACAAAGCAGGTCTACTCAACATTCAGTTCTCTGGCCCAACTGCAAGCATCACCCCCGAATCTTTAGCAAAGCTCGAAGGAGCTACGCAAACCCTGAGTGACGAACTTCCCGCAGGATCAACGGTGTCCTTGGGGGGTCAGATCTATAGCCAGAGCATGCCCAGCATCAGCCCCACTGAACTCATCGGCGTGGGCGTGGCATTGGTCGTGTTGATCATTACTTTCGGATCATTCTTGGCAGCAGGTATGCCACTGCTGACTGCCCTGCTGGGTGTGGGCATCTCGATTGCACTGATTTTCCTGGCCACCGCATTCGCCAAGGTCACCTCCACCACTCCGATGCTGGCCCTCATGCTGGGTCTTGCCGTGGGTATTGACTACGCCCTCTTCATCATTTCCCGCCACCAAGACGAACTGCGCAAGGGGGACACTCCCGAGGAAGCCGCTGCGCGTGCAACAGGTACCGCAGGTTCTGCTGTCATCTTTGCCGGCCTGACCGTCATGATTGCCCTGGTTGGTTTGGGCATTGCTGGAATCCCCTTCCTCACCACGATGGGTGTGGCAGCAGCAGTGGGAGTCGGCGTTGCCGTCATCATCTCGATTACGTTGATCCCTGCTTTGCTCGGCTTCGCCGGCGAGCGACTGCGCCCCAAGCCCAAAAAGACCAAGAAAGCCGAGGCTGCCTCACACAAGCCCAATCGCTTCTTCCTGGGTTGGGTCAAGGCTGTTACCCGCTTCCCCATCGTCACCATCTTGGCTGTGGTTGCCGTCATCACGATTGTGGCGCTCCCAGCACTCAACCTGCGCCTTGCTCTTCCAGATGCAGGCAGCAACGCTCCCGATGACCGCTCGCGCATTACCTATGACTTGGTCGCTGAGAACTTCGGAGAGGGATACAACGGTCCACTGCTCGTGACCGGAACCATCGTCACCAGCACAGACCCACTGGGACTCATGGACGACCTCAAGTCTGAGCTGGAAAAGATTCCTGGCGTTGCCGCCGTTCCCCTCGCAACTCCCAACATGACTGCCGACACCGGCATCATTCAAGTGATTCCCACTGGAGCACCTGCTTCCGAGGAAACCAAGGCATTGGTTCAAGCCATCCGCGACAAGCATGACTACTTCCAGAAGAAATATGGGGTTGACCTCTCCGTCACCGGCTTCACTGCCAGTGGAATTGACGTCTCAGAACGCCTCGGGAATGCACTCCTGCCCTTCGGCATCGTGGTGGTGGGGCTTTCCCTCATCTTGCTCACGATGGTGTTCCGCTCAATCTGGGTGCCCATCAAGGCAGCAATTGGCTACCTATTTAGCGTGGTGGCCGCATTCGGTGTTGTCACACTCGTGATGCAAGAAGGAGTGGGAGCACACCTCATCCATATCGACCGACCTGGGCCGGTCTTGAGCTTCATGCCGATCATTGTGATGGGCATCTTGTTCGGTCTTGCCATGGACTACGAGGTGTTCCTCGTGGCTCGCATGCGAGAGGACTATGTCCACTCTGGCAAGGCACGAAAGTCCATCGTGACCGGCTTCGTCGGCTCCGCCAAGGTTGTGACAGCGGCAGCTGTGATTATGTTCGCCGTGTTCGCTGCATTCGTGCCTGAGGGTGATGTGAACATGAAGGGCATCTCACTGGCGCTTGCGGTGGGTATCTTCGTTGACGCCTTCATCGTGCGCATGACCTTTGTTCCCGCCGTACTCCAGCTCTTGGGCGACAAGGCCTGGTACATGCCCAAGTGGCTCGACCGCGTTCTCCCTCACTTCGATGTGGAAGGCGAAGGCGTTCAGCACGAGCTTGAGCTTGCCGACTGGCCAGCTCAGAAGAACATTGTCGTTGCAGCCGAAGGTCTGAGCCTCAAGAACGCCGAAGGAACCCGTTCTTACTTCAAGAACCTTGCCTTCACCGTTCCTGTGGGAACCACGCTCTTTGTCACCGGTAGTGACAAGATTGCGACCTCAGCACTGCTGCTCACCCTCAGTGGCCGCCTCGACCCTGACGCCGGCAAGCTCAAGGTTGCTGACATGGTCCTGCCAGTTCGTTCCGGTGCTGTGCGCTCACGTGTTGCACTGATCGATGTCTCTGAACACGCCAACCGCAACACGGTTGCCGCCATCGAAGATGCGGCTTCTGAAAAGCCTCAGGTGATCATCTTGGACAACATTGACTTCCTCTCCTCCGAGAGCGAGCAATATGCCGTTGCTGATGCCCTCAATGCAGCTCGTGAGGCTGCAACCAAGGCAGGCAGAACCCTCACCGTATTCGTGGGAACAACCAATGACATGCCCGTGGAGACATGGGGAAATGTTCTCAGTGCCCGCGTTGACTCAATGGTCCTCGACCTCGACACTGTGTCCGCTTCGAGCAAGAAAGTGCAGGCATAACCATGGCATCACTGATTACCCGCCTGTCCAAGAACTCTGCCAAGACAGAGGGCAAACCACGCATTCTCACGCTGGCTGCTCTCATCTTTGTTCCGCTCGTCGTCGTGGGAACTTTGATGTGGGGTTTGTGGAACCCTACTGACCGCCTCGATAACGTGACCGCTGCCATCGTGAACGACGATGAGCCTGTCACCATCAACGGTCAACTCACTCCTCTGGGTCGCTTGCTCACCGCAGGTCTTGTTGATGGCGCTGACGGAGCTTCTAACTACAACTGGGAAATCACAGACGCAGCAGAAGCGAAGAAGGGCTTAGAAAGCGGTAAGTATGTCGCCGCCGTGACCATCCCCAAGAACTTCTCCAAGGTAGCGACTTCTTCCTTTAGTGACGCTTCCAACCCTCAACAGGCCATCATTGACGTCACCTCGAGCGATAAGACACGCCTGGTTGATGACGCCATCACCACGGCGATTACCTCAACCGCAGTCAACATGCTCAATCAGCAGCTCAGTGCCAGCTATATCGAGAACGTTCTAATTGGCTTCAGCACGTTGAGCGAAAGCCTGGGCAAGGCAGCATCTGGCGCTCATGACCTCAGCAGCGGCCTCGGAACACTCGCCGATGGAGCCACCCAGCTCTCCACCGGCGCAAGTCAGTTCTCCAACGGAATGTGGACTCTCCAGTCTCAGGCTTCTTCCATTCCCGGTAATGCACAATCACTAGCTGATGGTCTTGCTGGCCTCTCTGCCACCTGCACCCAGGTTGTTGTTGCCCCAGCACAAGCCCAATTCTGTGGAGGGCTCGCCCAGCTCTCTGGCGGCACTGCTGGCCTTGCAACGGGTCTGGGTGGTCTCAGTGACGGAATTACCAAACTTGCAGCTGGAAGCACCGACATCGCCACCGGAGTCGAAGGCATTGCCTCTGGAACCACGGCGATTGCTAGCGGTTCGACTGAACTCGCAAACGGTCTCGATACCGCGGTAGAAAACATCCCGGTCTACACCGAAGCAGAAACCAAGAAGCTCTCCGAAGTAGTCACAGCTCCTGTTGGGCTCAAGGATGCCGGCAACCTCAGCTTTGGCGCGAACAGCACTCCACTCTACGTCGTGCTCTCGCTCTGGATTGGTGCTCTGGCCATCTTCGTTGGTCTGCGCACACTCCCCCAGCGCCTGCTTGAATCAACCCGTTCCTCGCTCTCACTTGCCACACGATCCTTTGTGATCCCTGCTGTGGTCGGCATTGCGCAGGGCGTTGCTGTCGCCACCGTCATTGCTGTGGCCAACGGCTATGACCTGGGTGAATGGGCCAGCGTGGCAGGCATTGCCGCCCTGATTGGTATTGCGTTCACGGCAACCAACCAAGCACTCAACGCTGTGCTCGGTGGTTTTGGCCGCATGGTGTCACTGGCGGTGGGAATTCTCATTCTGGTCACCGGCGTGATCTCGACAGTGCCGGCTCTGCTGGACACACTCCTGGGATTCACCCCTGCCAACGATGCCGTGACCGCACTCCAAGCCGTTATCAACTCTGGGAATGTCTCTGGGTTTGCTTCAGCTGTCACCGCGCTGGTGCTGTGGAGTCTTGGTGGTGTTCTAGTGACCGCACTAGCCATCTCACGCAAGCGTCACGTCTCCATCACCACACTCAGCAAAGAAACCCAGCCCGTCTAGGGCTGGGTTTCTGCTGAAGTTCCTCCGCTAAACAGCGGGAACGAGCTGAAGACGCATCGAGTCCACACGCTCGGAGAAGATGCTTTGCTGTGCCCATTTGTTGGACAGTGAGCGGATAACACGCTCTACTTCGTTTTGCTCAAGGCTCGGTGGCAAGACAACCTGAACGACGAGCTCTTCATCGAATCCGCGCGCATCAGGATCACCCGAGGTGAGGCGAATAGCCTTCACAAAGGGTTCGTCGGTGATGGATTCGTCAAACACCTGCTGAAGCATGGGGTCAATCTGATTAGGAACCCAGGGTGTGCCCTTCGCAATGGCTTCAACCGTGGGACGTCGAAGAACAATCTCGGTTGAACTTTGTGGGTCCACAACCATCCACTGCGCACCGTCCGCAGCAGCAGCGAGCGCAGCACGACGAGCTTCAACAGGAACGGGACGAGCCTCAGGCTTCCACTTCTGCATTGCCTCTACGGAGGTGAAGACAGGAAGAACCTTCTGACCGTTAGGCCCTGCCACGGTGACGATGGCCAGTTCTTGAGTCTTGTCAACGACAAGTCCAGCCGCGTTCACGCCCACTTCTCCTGCTTCAGCAAGGAGAGGAATAAGGAAACGAGAAACACGAATTGCGTCCACGACGTTCAAGTGACGACCAGCACGCTCTTCGGAATCCAAAGGAAGGGCGTGGAAAGTATCCAGAGCTAGCTTGAGCCGCTCAGGGGTGGTGCCATCATCAGATGCGAAAGGGTTCGCTTCAAACTCGCGGCCTTCCCAAGGCTGCCCCGCAGAATCTGCGTGGTCGGAAGAACCAAACATATGACCGTCGTGGTTGTGAGACATGGTTGTTCCTAGTTGTAGGCGACCTGGATGGCCTGCTCAAGCGTGAACTTCTGAGCATAGAGAGCCTTGCCCACGATTGCACCCTCCACGCCGATAGGAACGAGTGAACGAAGTGCAACGAGGTCATCCAGGCTGGCGATGCCACCTGATGCAACGACGGGCTTACCGGTCTTCTCAGTAATCGCAGTCAGAAGCTCTAAGTTGGGTCCGTTGAGCATGCCATCACGGGTGACATCAGTCACGACATAACGGGAGCAGCCAGCATCTTCGAGGCGTGCGAGAACATCCCAGAGGTTTCCGCCTTCTTCGGTCCAGCCACGTGCTGCAAGGGTTTCTCCGCGCACATCTAGACCCACAGCAATTTGCTCACCAAAGCGAGCAATCGCCGAGGCTGCCCAGTCTGGGTTCTCCAGAGCAGCTGTGCCGAGGTTCACACGAGTTGCGCCACTTTCGAGAGCGGACTCGAGTGACGCATCATCACGAATACCACCAGAAAGCTCAATTTTCACACCAGGAACCTCGGTGATCACACGACGCAGCAGGGCGCGGTTCTCGCCGCGACCAAATGCTGCGTCGAGATCGACGAGGTGAATCCACTCAGCGCCTTGACGAGCCCAGTCGGCCGCTGCATCAACGGGATCACCAAAGTCAGTCTCAGTGCCGAGAGCACCTTGGGTGAGGCGAACAGCCTTGCCTTCAGCAACGTCAACAGCGGGCAGCAGCTCAAGAATGGGCGCAGTCATGAGTAGATATTCCTTTAGTTAGAGAGTCTCGAGCCAGTTGCGCAACAGCTGAATACCTGCTTCGCCAGACTTTTCGGGGTGGAACTGGGTAGCAACAAGAGGGCCGTTTTCAACAGCAGCAATGAAGCGCTGTCCGTGTTCAGCCCACGTCACTGAAGGCTTCGGGAACGGAGGAATGACATCGAGATTCCACTCGGTCACTCCATAGGAGTGCACGAAGTAAAAGCGCTCGTTCTCGATTCCCTTGAAGAGTTTCGAGTTCTCGCCCACCTCGACGGTGTTCCAGCCCATGTGGGGAAGAACAGGTGCCTCGAGCTTGTGCACGGTTTCTTCCCACTCGCCTAGTCCTGGAGTGTCCACGCCACCCTCAAGCCCGTTGGCAAACATGATCTGCATGCCCACGCAAATACCCATGACGGGACGACCACCAGCAAGACGACGCTCAATGATCTCGCCACCATCCACGGCGTTGAGTGCTTCCATCACGGCAGCAAAAGCGCCGACGCCTGGAACAAGCAGACCATCAGCCTCAGCGCACTTTGTTTTGTCGCGCGTCAGTTCGACCTTTGCTCCTGCGAGCTCCACCGCTTTGATAGCGGAGTGGATGTTCCCCGTGCCGTAGTCGAAAACAACGACGGACTTTTGGGTCACAGAGCACCCTTAGTGCTGGGGATTCCCTGCACGAGAGGGTCAAGTGCCTTGGCCTGGCGGAATGCACGAGCAAACGCCTTGAATTCTGCTTCAGCGATGTGGTGTGGGTCGCGACCGTTCAACACCGTGATGTGGGTGGTGAGACCTGCATTAAAGGTGATGGCTTCGAACACGTGACGAACCATGGAACCAGTGAAGTGACCACCAATGAGGTGGAATTCAAAACCAGCAGGCTCACCTGAGTGCACCAGGAATGGGCGTCCAGAAATATCCACGACGGCCTGCACGAGTGCCTCATCGAGAGGAACCAGAGCGTCGCCGAAGCGGGAAATACCAGCCTTGTCTCCCAGTGCTTCGCGAATTGCGAGACCAAGAGAAATACCAATGTCTTCAACTGTGTGGTGAACATCGATGTGGATGTCACCGGAAGCCTTGACGGTGAGGTCAGAAAGAGAGTGCTTAGCAAACGCGGTCAGCATGTGGTCGAAGAACGGAACAGTCGTCTCGATGTTGCTCACACCCGTGCCATCAAGATTGATCGTAAGTTCAATGCTTGACTCGCTCGTGGTGCGAGAAATGCTCGCAATGCGCGGTGCTGTAGTCATATGACCAGTTTAGTAGGGCTTAGAGAGCGCCATTGATCGAGCCATCGAGGGCTGCCAGTGCGTTCAAGAACTCCGTTGTTTCTGCTTCAGTTCCTGCCGTCACACGTAAGTGGTTGGGCATATCAATATCGCGAATGATGATGCCCTGAGCCAGAAGCTTCTCAAAGACTTCTTGAGGATCACGAACACCACCAAAGAGTACAAAGTTCGCACTCGAGGGATAGGGGGTGTATCCCAGCACTGCCAGCTCTGTAACCAAGCGGTCACGCTGCTGGCGAATGTCTTCGACCATGGCCAGCATGGCTGGAGTGTGTGCCAATGCGCCTTCTGCCGCCGCCTGCGTCAACGCAGATAAGTGATAGGGCAAACGCACTAAACGTAGCGCATCAGCAACAGCAGGATCGCCTGCCAAGTAACCCAAACGAGCACCAGCAAAGGCAAACGCCTTACTCATGGTGCGAGAGACAACCAGTCGTGGACGACCAGCCAACAACGTCAACGCCGTGGGCTCACCTTCAGGTGCAAACTCTGCATACGCTTCATCAACGAAGACAATGCCGTCCGTTGCGTCATAAGCCGCAGCAATGGTTTCCAACGACACCGGTGTGCCCGTGGGGTTGTTGGGTGTGCAGAAGAAGACGATGTCGGGCTTGTTTTCTTTGATTGCCGTAACTGCAGTGGCTGGTGAGATTTCGAAGTCCGCATCACGCTGGGCAGGAATCCAGGTAGTTCCCGTTCCCGAAGCGATGATCGAGTGCATGGAATAAGTGGGCGGGAATGCCAGAACAGAGCGTCCTGGACCTCCGAAGGCCTGCAGGAGCTGCTGAATAACCTCATTAGAGCCGTTTGCTGCCCAAATGTTCTCAGCAGAAAGACCGTGACCAAGATACTCAGCTAGGGCAACACGAAGATTCGTGAATTCACGATCGGGGTAACGGTTGATGTTCCCTAGGGCGGTGTGAATGCGCCCCATGATGTCCATGACCACCTGGGGTGGCACGGGGTGGGTGTTCTCATTGACGTTGAGCTCAACCCGAACATGTGCCTGTGGTGCGCCATACGGCTTCAAGCCACGCAGGTCATCACGAATGGGGAGGTCTTCAAATGAGGTCACGAGATAAGTTTACGGGCGCTTGAAACACACAAATGCCGGCCCCAAAAGGGACCGGCATTCGCAGGAAAAGGGAGGAAAGGTTTAGTACCCGGCAGGAATCGCAATCTTCTGACCAGCCTGCACTTCACCGTGAAGCTGGTTGAGGGAGACAATCTCGGCAACAACATCGCGAGGATCTGCGTTGGGGGCAATCTCCTGTGCAAGCTGCCAGAGGCTTTCACCCTGAGCGATGGTCACGTAGGTGAAGTCGTTTGCTGCGCCTTCAGCAACAGCAGCTGCACCACCACTGTTGAGTGCTGCTACAAGTGCGCCGATCACGAGGGGCAGTGCTACTGCGGCGGTGAGGACACGACGTCCACGCTTGGTAATGCGAAGACGGGTCTTGGGTTCTGCTGCGGGGAGGAAGTTCACATAGGTCACGTTGTTAATCTGGTGCGACCCACGGACATTGCCAGCTGCGCTGCATGGTTCGTCGATGTAGTCAGGCTCAACGGGACGGTGGATTGGTGCGGTGAATGCGAGTACTGCGCTCATGAGATTCTCCTTTTCCTGGTGTTTATCTCGAATCGGGCCCTCGGCCGGGAGAACCCGATTCGAAGATATATTTCGAAGATATATTCGTATTTCTTCAATGTCAAGTACATATTGAAGGTTGATTGTGGATAAACCTCAAGAATCTTCGAATATGTGTTTGTTTTATTGACATTCTTCGAATACTCTTTCGGTATTGAGAAAAGTTCATCATGAGCCACGGACATTCACGTTCGTACAGCCCAGGACTTACCCAACAGAAACGGAAGATGCCATGACTGAGTCACCAGCTGGCGAAAGCAAACGACGCAAAGGCATAAGCGCGAAGCAGCAGCTCATCCTCGACGTCATCACTGCTTACATTGATGAGAACAGCTACCCACCCTCCATGCAGGAGATCGGTGATGCAGTAGGTCTCTCCTCGCTGGCGAGTGTCACCTACCAACTTCAACAGCTTGAACTAGGTGGCTACATCCGCCGCGACCCCAAGCTCCCCCGCGCACTTGAGGTACTCGGCCAGGGCACCGCTGCCCGCACGCCAGCACCTGTTGCTGACAACGTGTTCCCCATGGGTGAAGCAGTTCAGGTTCCGCTCGTAGGACAGATTGCTGCTGGTGGTCCCATTACAGCCGAGCAGAACACCGAAGACACCATGGCTCTCCCCCGCCAGCTTGTGGGCCAGGGAGAACTCTTCATGCTCAAGGTCAAGGGTGAATCCATGATTGATGCCGCGATCTGCGACGGTGACTTCGTCGTGGTCCGCAGGCAGCAGACAGCAGAGAACGGTGACATCGTTGCAGCCCTGCTCGATGATGAAGCAACCGTCAAGGTCTTCCGCCAGCGCGATGGTCACACCTGGCTCTTGCCTCGCAACAGCAACTACGAACCCATCTTGGGCGACCACGCCACCATTATGGGAAAGGTTGTGACAGTTCTTCGATCTGTCTAACCCCACAAACGAAAAGTCCCGCATGCTGAATACAGCGTGCGGGACTTTTTATGTTTATGAATTATTGGAGACGGCGAAGCACATCCACAACCGGACCGCTTTGATTGAACGCATAGAGGTGAATACCTGGCGCTCCCCCGGCAATGAGCTCCTTAGCTAGGCTCACCGCGTGCTCAACACCGATCTCGCGCTGACCTTCAGTGGTGGGCTCAATCTCGAGAGCAATCTCGAGATCACTGGGCATTTCTTCACCTGAGATCTCGATCATGCGACGTAGTCGCCCCGGGCTGATCACGGGCATGATGCCCGGAATGATGGGCATGGTGAGGCCTGCTTCTTTGGCCTTCTGGGCAAAAGAGAGGTAGTCATCTGCGTGGAAGAAAAGCTGGGTAATAGCTAGGTTGGCTCCCGCTGCTTCCTTTGCCAGCAGAACATCAATGTCTTGAGTTTTTGAACGTGACTGAGGGTGCCCATTAGGGAATGCAGCAACACCAATGCGAACAAATTCACGCTTTTGGCTCAGGCGGGTAGCACCGGCATGCCAACGGGGTTCTTCTTCAAAGACGAAAGGCTCTCGCTCGGCCTGTACTCGGTGAATGAGCTGTGTGAGCTCTGCTGCACTGCCGAGGTCCCCAAGGAAGTCTTCGCCCTCCTGAGTGCCCTCTGGTGGGTCTCCACGCAGGGCGAGGAATGATCGCACACCAGCGTCGAGAAAAGTCCTTACAAGCTCATTGGCGCCCTGATAGGACTCGGCAACACACGTGAGGTGCGCCATGGGCTCCACGTCGGTGTTCGCGAGGATGAACTTCACGCAATCCAAAGTGGCATCACGTGAGGAACCACCAGCGCCATAGGTGACGGAGATGAAGTCGGGGCCCGTGGCAGCCAGTTCGAGGATGGTCTTGTTGAGTGCTTCACGCAGGTCTGGATTGCGTGGTGGATAGACCTCAAAGGAGAAGGGCACGCCAATGTTGAGCTCTGTTGAGCTAGTGGCTGGTGCGTTACTCATCGATATTCCTCGGGGCACAATTCGCATGAAGGATAAACAGGATTGTTATCCGCGAAGCGTGGGCCGGGCTCGGCAGTCGCTTACTCACCAGTAATGGCGATATAGAAATGTTAGCAGTGCTGTTTAGGCAGTGCGTTCTTCAGGCGCATCCACGATGGCAGAAGCCAGGCGAGGCACGATGGTGGGTGCCGCGTTCTCGCTCACACATTCGGCCGTGATGATGACCTTGTGAATCTGATCGGTTGAGGGAACCTCGAACATGATGGGACCAAGAACGTTTTCCAAGATGGCACGCAGGCCACGTGCACCGGTCTGGCGAAGGACAGCAAGATCAGCGATGGCATCGAGTGCTGCAGGCTCAAACTCGAGCTCCACATCATCGAGAGCAAACATGCGCTGGTATTGCTTGACCAGAGCATTCTTGGGCTCCGTCAGGATGTCGATGAGGGCACTGCGGTCCAGCGGCGACACCGTTGCAATAACGGGAAGACGACCAATGAACTCAGGAATCAAACCAAACTTGTGGAGGTCTTCAGGGAGAACCTCAGCAAAGAAGTCGCGCGCTTCGTCCTTGCTCTGCAAGGGTGCACCAAAGCCGATACCGGTCTTGCCCGCACGCGACTGAATGATGTCTTCTAGGCCCGCAAATGCTCCGGCAACGATGAAGAGAACGTTGGTGGTGTCGAGCTGAATAAATTCTTGGTTGGGGTGCTTACGGCCACCCTGCGGTGGAACGGAGGCAACTGTGCCTTCCAAAATCTTCAGCAGTGCCTGCTGAACACCTTCACCAGAAACGTCACGAGTAATCGAAGGGTTCTCTGCCTTGCGGGAGATCTTGTCGATTTCATCGATGTAGATGATGCCCTGCTCCGCACGCTTGACATCAAAGTCAGCAGACTGGAGCAGCTTCAAGAGAATGTTCTCCACGTCTTCACCAACATAGCCGGCTTCCGTCAGCGATGTTGCGTCAGCAACAGCGAACGGAACATTCAGACGACGCGCAAGAGTCTGAGCAAGATACGTCTTACCGCAGCCGGTGGGACCGATGAGAAGAATGTTGCTCTTTGCAATCTCAACTTCGTTGGCCTTGTCTTCAGCAGTCTTGACACCCTCCCCTGCGCGCACACGCTTGTAGTGGTTGTAGACCGCTACGGAGAGAGCCTTCTTGGCTGGCTCCTGACCGATGACGTATTCCTCAAGGAAGGTAAAGATTTCGCGGGGCTTAGGCAGATCGAAATCTGCAATGACGCCTTCTTCGTTGGCTTCTGCCAGACGTTCTTCAATGATCTCGTTGCAGAGTTCCACACACTCGTCACAGATGTAGACGCCGGGGCCCGCAATGAGCTGAGCTACTTGCTTCTGGCTTTTGCCACAGAAGGAGCACTTGAGCAGGTCAGCGCTTTCGCCGATACGTGCCATGGTCAACTCCTTTAGACGTCTGAATATCTAGACATTCGAGCCTAACCCGAACCACAGACGTTCTTTGTCACCTGTGGATGTGACGCCTCGGCGTGCCGAAATACAGAAAATATATTTGCCTTAAGTTTTTGACACTAATCAGAGGGCAAGAAAATCAACCCAAACAAAGGCAACTATTTGGTGAAGCTCATTACCCACGAAGCGGTAGACAACATTTTCTCCTGAGTGGTTGCCAAAGCTCCGTTGAAGTACGCGACACGAATCACAGCAAATCGAAATGTTCCCACTTGATCAACTTCAACGTTCATGGACGAATCTTCGAAAGTTATGCGACATTGGTCGGATTCGAAACAATCAATGTTTAAGCCCGACGACACCAAGGGAAATCCATATTCATCGGCGTCTGCGAAGAAACTGATGACAAACGCGGATGGTTTGGCGGATGGGGAAATAGTGAGACGAAGTGTTCGAGTTGCAAGCCGAACTGGTGTAATTACAGCGTCTTCAGGCTTCTCCACGATGTGAGAAACAAAACCGTCAGGGGTTGCCCATTCGTACTGGGTAATTGAGAGCTGAACATCATTGGCCCAAACCTGAGGAGGAAGACTTGGAGTCGGTTCCACGGACGTCAAACGAACGCCTTGTCGTATTGCCCCTTCATCTTCTTTCACAAAGTTAGTCAATCAGAAAATGAGAAAACCCCGACCGAAGCCGGGGTTTTCGTGTGACTTTCCGTGATTACGCAGTAATTGCTGCATTCTTACGCGAAGTGAGAACCTGGTCGATCAAACCGTATTCGAGTGCCTCCGCAGCCGAAAGGATCTTGTCGCGGTCGATGTCCTTGTTGACCTGCTCGATGGAGCGGTTGGAGTGCTTGGACAGGGTCTCTTCCAACCATTCACGCATACGCATGATTTCCTTGGCCTGGATCTCGATATCCGAAGCCTGACCACGGCCGGCGTCACCGGTCGAAGGCTGGTGAATAAGAACACGAGCGTTGGGCAGAGCCAGACGCTTACCAGGAGCACCAGCAGCCAACAGGACAGCTGCAGCGGATGCTGCCTGACCGAGGCATACGGTCTGAACCTGGGGACGGATGTACTGCATGGTGTCGTAGATCGCGGTCATCGCGGTGAACGAGCCACCGGGAGAGTTGATGTACATCACGATGTCGCGGTCAGGGTCCTGGCTCTCCAGAACGAGAAGCTGAGCCATGACGTCATCAGCAGATGCGTCATCAACCTGGACACCCAAGAAGATGATGCGGTCTTCGAACAGCTTCGCGTAAGGGTCCTGGCGCTTGTATCCGTATGCGGTGCGCTCTTCAAAAGTAGGAAGAACGTAACGGCTCTCAAAGTTGGGAATAGTCATAATGAGTCCTCGTATCTTTTCCGGCGCTTACGCAGTCTTGGTTCCGCCGCCACCAGCGACGTCGCTTGCGGATGCACGAACGTGGTCAACGAAGCCATACTCGAGAGCTTCCTGAGCGGTGAACCAGCGGTCGCGGTCACCATCAGCGTTGATCTGCTCAACGGTCTTGCCGGTCTGAGATGCTGTGATTTCAGCCAGGCTCTGCTTCATCGAGTTGATGAGCTGTGCCTGAGTCTGAATGTCAGAAGCAGTACCACCGAAGCCACCGTGAGGCTGGTGAAGAAGAACACGAGCGTTAGGGGTGATGTAACGCTTGCCCTTGGTGCCCGAGGTCAGAAGCAGCTGTCCCATGGATGCCGCCATGCCGATACCCACGGTCACGATGTCGTTAGGAACGAACTGCATGGTGTCGTAGATCGCCATACCTGCGGTAATCGAACCACCAGGAGAGTTGATGTAGAGGTAAATATCCTTCTCGGCATCCTCAGCAGCAAGAAGCAACATCTTCGCGCAAATCTCGTTGGCGTTGTCATCACGCACGTCCGAACCCAACCAAATGATGCGGTCCTTCAGTAGACGCTCAAACACATTGTTCGGCATTACCATCTCGGCCATGTCAGCTCCATTTCAACAACCACGAGACATTTCTCTTGCGGTGTTTCGAATCTAGCGGAGCAAACACGCTCAACACGGCAGTGTTCGCCTCAGGCGGAGTGCCGTTCGCCCACAGCGACGAATTAAAAATGTCGGGCCTCCAGAGACGTGGAGGCCCGACTACCCAATGAGGCGTTGGGGGTCTAATCAAATATTTCGCTCAACCAGTTCTTGGGTCGCTTTTGGTAACCCTGGTTGTAGTTGTCATAACGGGGTTGTGGAGCATCCATGCGTGGAGCAGCAGAGACTGCAGGAGCACCGACGGTAGCGGAGCGTTCAAGAATCTTGTCTAATTCACCGCGGTCTAGCCAGACTCCGCGACATTGTGGGCAATAGTCAATTTCGACTCCTGCGCGATCAGACATCACTAGTGTTGCGCCGTCAGTTGGACAGTTCATGCATAGCTCCCGGAATAGTTGTGGCTGTTGACAACAGTCAATCCATTGAAGCTGGGAATAAACCGGTAGCTAACTGAGAATATTCAGCAAGTATGCTCGAATCATGACTCCTGTCCTGACTGCAGCACTTGCAGGCTTAGGCTTTGGGCTCTCTCTGATCGTGGCCATCGGAGCTCAGAACGCATACGTTCTGCGACAGGGTTTACGCAAAGAGCATGTCTTTGTCATCGTGGCGATCTGTGCACTCTCTGACGCCGCTCTCATTGCTGTGGGCGTGGCAGGTCTCGGCGCGATTATTCAGCAGCTCGAATGGCTATTACTTCTTATCGAAGTCATTGGCGGTGTGTTCTTGTGCACCTACGGCGTCATGGCCGCCAAGCGCGCCTGGAAGCCCGAAGTTCTCAACACCGATACCGGCGGTGCAGCAATCAGCCTCAAGGTTGCCGTCGGCACTGTGCTGGCTCTGACCTACCTGAACCCCCACGTCTATCTCGACACGGTTCTGCTCTTGGGATCAGTAGCGGGAACCTATGAAGCCAACCGTTGGTGGTTTGCCGCCGGCGCCATGCTCGGCAGCATTATCTGGTTCAGCACTTTGGGCTTTGGCGCACGCCTCCTAGCCCCCGTATTCAAGAAACCAACCGCCTGGCGTGTTCTCGACGCCATCATTGCCGTGGTGATGTTCACCCTGGGTATGAGCCTGCTGGTTAGCTTCGTACAGCACCTAGTAACTTAACCAACCAAAGGAGGAACTATGGATCTCGAAAAACTTAGGTTGCTCGTCTACACAACCTTTGCCCAAACAGGTGCAGCTCCTGGGAGATGTTTCATTGCCGAGACAATGATGGTTCCAGAAGAAGAAGTTATCGATGGACTCAAAGCCCTTGCTAGCCAAAGACATCTTGCTTTAGACCCCAAAGATGAAATTGCAATGGCACATCCCTTTTCATCAGTCCCTCTTGGTTTTTCAGTAATGAGTGAAAACACACTGTGGTGGGGAGGATGTGCATGGGATTCTTTCGCCCTCGTACATCTCTTGGACACCGAGAACTCCTATCTCGTCGCAACGACGTGCCCGAATTGTGACAATGCGCTCGCTTGGAACGTGAGTACCCAAAAAGCTCCGCAAGGCAAGCAAGTTGCACACTTTCTGATACCCACCAGCCATATGTGGGATGACGTGGTTCACACTTGCAGTAATCAAAGAATTTTTTGTGATGAACTTTGCGTTGACGAATGGCTGAAAAGAACTCAGCATGATCGTGGTTACGTCATGGATCTGGATACTTTATGGAAGCTTGCGTCTGACTGGTACACAGGAAGACTTGAAAAGGGTTACGTTCGCAGAGAACCCTCACAAGCTAAAGAATATTTAAGAAACGTCGGCCTCTCGGGTAGTTTCTGGGGACTTGACTAAGGACTAGGAATGTTCAGTTTCGTGCAGTTGTTGATCGGCAGCTTCACCGCCTAGGACTTAACGAACAAACCCCCGCAGTTTCTTGGGTTCTAATGGTCGTTGCAACACTCCATCTTTTTGGAGGTTGCAACGACCATGTCTTTTACCCCGCCACCCACAGGTTCCCGAAGGCGTTATTCCCAGGCTGAGAAGGCCGCATTTTTTGAGGCTTTTGAGCGTTTAGGAAATGCTAGAGCTGCCGCTAGGGAGTTAGATTTACCTTTCCTCACCAGTTATCAGTGGCTTGTTGCTGCAGGTGTTGATGTTGGTGCGCCGCGTCGTCAACGCCACAGCCGTGTCCGTGAGCACTATTTCAGTTTGCGTGCTGCGGGCGTTTACCGATCGGATGCGGCCAAGCAGGCGGGTGTTCATATTCGTACTGCCCAAGATTGGGACAGAGGGATAGTGAAGAAAATCCATTCACGCATCTATCCTGATGGCCGTGTTATCGACTACAACAAGAGTGTGAATGTTCAAGAGCGACTTGTTAGCGGTGTTCGTGTTTCTGCTCTGGAGCAGGTTCTGGATCCGAGGTTTCTCTCACTTGCTGAGCGGGAAAAGATTCGTGGGCTTCAGTCGCAGGGGGTGAGTGTTCGTTCCATGGCCACAGCGTTGGGCAGGGCTGCTTCGAGTATTAGTCGGGAGCTCAAACGCAATAGTGTCGAGGGTGTTTATGAGCCTTATGCGGCTCATCGGGTTTCTGTTATGCGCAGGCCGAGGCCGAAAACTCGTAAGATTTTGACTCAGCCGGCTTTGCAGGTGTTTGTTCAAGAGGGATTAGATAATCAGTGGTCTCCGGAGCAGATTTCCAACAAGTTGGTTGAAGAGTTTCCCGGCAGTCAGGAGATGCGAGTGTCACCGGAGACGATTTATCAAACCTTGTATTTGCAGGCTCGTGGTGGTTTGAAGAAAGAGATCCAGGCGGCTCTTCGCACCGGTCGCACCAGGCGCAAACCCCACAACACAGGGTTGGAGAGACAGCCTCGGTTTGTTGATCCGATGGTGATGATTTCTGAACGTCCTGCCGAGATCGAAGACAGGGCCGTTCCGGGGCATTGGGAAGGTGATCTGATTGTTGGCACGCAAAACAGGTCAGCTATTGCGACGTTGGTGGAGCGCAGCACACGGTTTGTGATGCTTGCACACCTTCCCGGTGATCACACGGCAGAAACTGTTCGCGATGCACTAATCACAACGATGCAGACCCTGCCTGAGCATTTGCGGGGGTCGTTGACTTGGGATCAGGGCGTTGAAATGGCAAGGCATAAAGAATTCAGTATCGCCACAGACATGCCTGTCTATTTCTGTGATCCAGCAAGTCCTTGGCAGCGCGGATCAAACGAGAACACCAACGGACTCCTCAGACAGTATTTCCCCAAGGGCACTGACCTGTCAGTGTTTGGTCCTGAAGACCTTGAAAGAGTCGCCCTGCAACTCAACGGACGGCCAAGAAAAACACTCGGCTGGAAAAATCCAGCCGAGTGTTTAAGAGACCTACTAGTGTCGAACTAAATCACGCCAGTGTTGCAACGACCAATTGAATTCGCCTTTCCTGCGGGGATTTGGATGCTCGTAGGTCCGGAACGAATTAGTCCTGTCGAGAACGAACGCGTGCAATGTTGATGACGACTGCGCCAACGAGAAGAAGCACGGCACCCAGACCAAGGTATTGATATGACTGGACCTCGTTGATACCGGTGTGAACAAGGCTGGGGTCGGTAATAACTGATGTGGAACTACTACTTGAAGACGGTTGTGAACTGGGGCTTACAAAAGTGAGGTACGTTTCAAAATCGAGGCACTCAGGTGTGGCAACCCAAGTACCAGGAGTAGTTGAAGTAACTCTCTGCCAACGGCCAGGATTTATTCCTACAGTGTAAACATTGTAAAAATTGCCAGCTCCACTTGAAGTAACACTGAAGACAACTGCATAGTCGCTACCGCTAGTCAGCGAAGCGGGGGATGAAAAATCGACAGGAACCAAACCTGGCGTGGAGCTGGAAACCGCCGATTCTAAAATGGTGCCTGTTGAAAGCGATGGTCCAGTGGGTACACCGTTCGACGTGGCATAAACATCAACCGTAATTGCGCCAGGAGTTCCGGTCTTCAACAGCGCGACCTGGAAACGGTCAAGTAGTGCTGTATAACCCGATGTATAGACCTGGCCCTGTGTATGCGTTCCATCCAGTGTGACGTACTGTGACATCGATCCATGAGCAGATTCTTGGCGTATTCCAACGGCATTTGCTGGAATTGCAGAAAATAGACCGATAGCAAGGAAGCAAAGGGAAGTAACTATCGCTGAAATCTTAACAATCATCACTGAATAGGAAGTTGGCATATTTGAAAGATAACGAAACTCATGTACTTCGTTAGAAGTTCATACACATGTATGAAGTACATGCGAGCGTCTTTTCAAAATTACTCTGAATGAATTCGCCGATTACGAGTGAGATTTAACACAACTCCGATAAGAACAAAAGAAAAACCTGCTACGAGCAACAGCCCAAAAACCGAAGTTCCCGTAGATGCAAGCGAAGCTGATGAACTTGCACTTGAAGATGCACTCGATGAACTGCTCACGCTTGGTGAGGAGCTTGGCGCAGTGACTGCTGTAACAAAAGTTGAGAATCGGAACCCGTAATTCACGTTTTGCCAGTTGTTGGCTCCAAATTCATAAAGAACTTGATTCGCAGCTGGAGCTACGCCACCAATTGAAAAAAAATAACCATCAATTTGGGGCGACATTCCTCCGCCTAATTGATTCAATAGAGAACTTTGGCTGGTAGCGGATGGAGACTTGAGCACTAAAACATAGTCAGCCCCAGCAGTAACACTGGCAGGAGAAGAAAAATCAAAAACGGCAATTGTCAGGGAACTCGAAACCGCAGAATCTGGAACTGAAGCAGACGCCATTACCGGCCCACTGGGAACTCCATTAGCAGCGGCATATAACTCCGCCGTTAGCAAACCGGGATTTCCGTTCTTCAGCAGGTTGACTGTTACTCGATCGAGCAATCCCGTTCGACCAGAAGTGAATCGTTGTGCCATGTTCATGTCCGAGTACATCTGAACGTACCCGTTGTCATTACCGACATACTGCTGATCTATAGTCCCGACTGCTGAGGCAGGGCTTGCAGTTAAGATTGCCGAGGCAAATACAGCAAATGCAGCGAAAAATGATGCGATAACTGACGTGCGGCGCGTAACTGACGTTGACATGGATTCACGATAACCGGCGCCAAACTGCACGTGAAGAAGTTCATACAACTGTATGAAAGCACCTCCGTACCGGGGTCCCGCTATATGTTGTAAAAGTGAGAGAGCCTTTAGAAAGGAGGGGTCAATGAGAGACACACGAGTTCTCTATGTCGAAGATGACCCCGCTCTGCGTGCCATCATGAGCAAACTCCTCCACAGTCAAGACGGCATTGACGTTGTGGCAAACGTTGGAAACTCTCACGAAGCTCTTGAGTGTGCTCAAACATCTCAAATAGATGTTGCCTTGCTCGATATCGCTCTCGGTCACAACAGTGCCACAGGCCAGGAACTTGCACTTCAGCTGAGATCCATCAACTCCAACATCGGTATCGTGATCTACTCTCAACATGCTGAGGTGAATTTCCTCTCTCAACTTTCAGCACGGAACCTCGAAGGATGGTCCACCATCCAAAAGAGCGCGTCCATCGATATGCCCTACTTGGTAGATGTCCTGCGCTCAACAGCACGTGGACTTTCCATCATCGACCCCAAAATCTTGGAAACAGAGCGAAGCGAATCCTCAACTGAGTTTGAGCAGCTCACCCCACGCCAGCACGAAATTATGGCTCTCATCGTGGAAGGCATTGATGTCCCCCACATCTCAGAGAAGTTAGGGGTTTCTGCGGTGACTATCCGTCAGGAACTTTCGAGAATTTACAAAGTGATTGTGCCCGAACCAGCTCCTGGCACAGACCTGCGCACAACTGCGGTTCTGCGATATCTGCGACGAAGCCGAAGCTATGCCTGGACTCATGGCGAATAACAAACTCAGTTCGAGTAATCGTGCCCGCCGTATAGCTGAATTTATCGCGGGACCCTGGTCTATTCGCCCCATTGGATTTGGAGTCATTTCAGCCTTTCTGAACCAATTCTCCGACGTTCGCGCAGCGGTGAGCGCGGGACGAGCACCGGTGATGGCCTGGCTGGAAAGCTTCCCCTCGAGTGCCGCAATTGGACTCTCTCTTGGTCTGAGTTTTGCCGCACTTGCGTGGGCCATGCGACGAACTGAGCCACTCCGACGGAAACAGCTCATCTACCACGTGGGTATTGCACTCATCGCCATAGGTTTTGCTGTGGCCTACGGCCTGTTTTATAACAGGCCCTTCAAGGATGTCCCGTTCAACAGCGTGCGAGTGTATCTCGCGATAATGGTTGTCTCCATCATCTTCGGCGTGGGAGAGAAGCGCGTGAGAGCACAAGCCAGTCGTGCCGAAAGTGCACTTGCCGAGGTAGACAGACAACGTTCACTTCTACTTCAAGCCGATGAGGACACCCGCCGAGAAGTAGCGGACCTTCTCCATGACCGTGTTCAAGCTGGTCTCGTCGTGGCGAACCTCGAACTCAATAAGATTTCAGAAAAACTCTCGGAGCAACACAAAGCAGAAATTCGCTCTATCGTGGCCGAGCTGGAAGAAATCCGCCGATTCGATGTCCGTGATGCCAGCAGACTCCTCAGCCCCGACATTGCCGTTCAAGGTTTGAACCACTGCATTTCTGAACTGACGCAGCGCTACCGGAGCACCATGCAGGTCTCGGTTCAGCTTGATGAATATCATTCAGAATTTCCTGTTGAGAAACTTCTTGCGATTTATCGCATCTGCGAACAGGGACTTCTCAACGCTGCGCTACATGGGAATGCTGACCATTGCCTGATTCGAACATCAACCGAAAGCGACGGCACTGTTGTGATCCTGGTGGAAAACAACGGGGCACCACTATCCGAAAAACCTCACACTGCTGGTTCCGGTACTGCTGTTATCGACGCATGGGTGAGCAAATTTGGCGGGACGTGGTCCCTCACAAATAGCGGAAGTGGCCAAGTTCAGCTTCGCGCGACTTTGACCACGTAGAAAAGCTAGGGAACGATGACGTAAATATATGCGTCAACAACTCCTGAAGGAGTCTGAACCTGCGTCAGGACCCGGTCATAACCGGGACCTTCGAATTCATCAAGGCGTTCAAGATGTTCTGAAAGAAGATCACTTTCCAAGAGATCAACAGCTACTTCGGGGCCGGTGGAATCGAGAACGATTCCAGGAAACCCGAGCTTGGCACCCCAGCCTGCTTCATACAAAAAGCCACGTACGGAACCGCTTGACCAGTTCCCGTCAATCATCGAAACGTGATGATGGTTGGGTTTACCTGGCCCCAGAGTTCCATACGTGGCTAGACGCATAAAAGTGTGAAGAACTAGTCCTTCTTCGCTGCGGGCTTCTTAGCAGCAGGCTTCTTCTCAGCAGCTTCTGCCTTGTCAGCCTTTGCAGGCTTCTCAGCCTTCTTCTCTTCGACTGGAGCAAATGCGCTCATGTCGACTGCCTTGCCCTTGGTGTCAACAACCTTGGCCTTGCCGAGGATGATGCTGACAGCCTTGTTGCGAGCAACTTCAGCAACCATGGAAGGAATCTGGCCGTTGTCGGTGAGGATCTTGGCGAACTCAGAAGGATCCATCTGGTACTGCATTGCACCCTGGATGATGTACTGAGTGAGCTCGTCTTGGCTCACCTGAACATCTTCAGCTTCAGCAATGGTGTCAAGCAAGATCTGAGTTGCGAACAGAGTCTGTGACTCTTCGATGACCTCTGCGCGGTGCTTGTCATCTTCGAGACGACCCTCACCCTCGAGGTGACGGTGCACCTCGTCATCGATGATGCCCTGAGGAACCTCGATCTTGGCAGCTTCAACGAGCTGAGCAACGAGCTTCTCGCGAGCTTCACGAGCCTGAACAGCAACCTTGCGCTGCTCTGCCTGAGCCTTGAGGCTCTCGGTCAGCTCTGCAATGGTGTCGAATTCAGACGCAATCTGAGCGAAGTCATCGTCAGCCTTGGGAAGCTCGCGCTCCTTGACAGCAGTAACGGTGACAGCAATCTGTGCCTTCTCACCTTCGTGGTCGCCACCGAGCAGGTTGGACTCGAAGGTGGTGGACTCACCGGCGGTGAGAGATTCAATGGCTTCATCGATACCCTCGATGAGCTCGCCCGAGCCAACCTCGTAGGAGATGGACTGAGCAGTGTCGACCTCGGTGCCACCAATGGTTGCAACCAGGTCAAGCTGAGCGAAGTCACCCTTCTTAGCTGGACGGTCAACGGTGACGAGGGTGCCGAAGCGGCTACGCAGCTCGTCGAGTTCCTTCTGAACGTCTTCCTTGGACACAGCAGCTGCTTCAACTTCAACGGTGAGACCGTCGAGCTTAGGAAGCTTCACCTCGGGACGAACGTCAACCTCAATGGTGACAACCAGGTCGCCAGAGAAGTCCTTCTCGGCTGGCCAGGTGGTGATGTCTGCCTCGGGGCGACCCATGGGGCGCACCTTCTCGTCGAGAACGGCCTGGCGGTAGAAACCTTCGAGACCCTCGTTCACAGCGTGCTCGAGCACAGCCATGCGACCAACGCGCTGGTCGATCAGTGCCGCAGGTGCCTTGCCCTTACGGAATCCGGGAACGTTGAGAGATTCAGCAATGTGCTCGTAAGCGTGCTTGATTGCTGGCTTCAGCTCATCTGCGGTCACCGTGATGGTGAGTTTTGCGCGAGTGTTGCTGAGTTTTTCGACCTTGGTCTTCACGAAGGGGTACTCCTGCTTGATGGTGATGGATCTGGATGTGGTCGGGGCGACAGGATTCGAACCTGCGACCTCCCGCTCCCAAAGCGGGCGCTCTAGCCAAGCTGAGCTACGCCCCGGTCCTGCAGTCAAGTTATTCAAAGAAGACAACTTCGCAAGGCCGGTATTCGCCGAGGCGAAATGACCGAGTACCACTCTAACGTATAAGATAGGTCGAGTGCCCCGCACCGAAGGGTGTTGGACAGCACGGGGATGTAGCTCAATGGTAGAGCCTCAGTCTTCCAAACTGATTACGCGGGTTCGATTCCCGTCATCCCCTCCAATCACAGAAAATCCCCCGGAATTCCGGGGGATTTCTTATTTCCCCTGAGCTGAAAATCTCGACTAGACAACACCCAGTGTCCGTGGGCTATGCTCAACTATTCGAAGATATATTCGAATAGCAGGAGGGGATCCGCATGGCGCAACAGCATCTGGAATTAGTGGTCAGACCACTCACGGGAGAATCTATTCCGGCAATTCTGGCTGCCTCCACTGCCGTTCAAGCAGGTTTTCCCTCCCCCGCGCAAGATTATTTTGATGGCCGAGTAGACCTCAACACTCACCTCATCAAAGATGTGAACTCCACGTTCATTGTGCGAGTAGCTGGCGACAGCATGAAGAATGCGGGCATTAGCGATGGCGATGAAGTCATCGTGGATCGAGCCCTGACACCTCGCGACGGTGACGTCGTGGTGGCAGTGCTCGATGGTGAGCTGACCCTCAAGCGACTATTCATTCGTTCTGAGCGAGTACTGCTCAAAGCAGAGAATCCTCGCTTTCCCGACATTGCCGTGGACACCTTGAGTGAACTCACCATTTGGGGTGTTGTCACCAGGTGCCTCCACCATGTTTGATTCAGCTTCCCTGCCCAAATCTCAGCGCCGTATTGCCCTCGTCGACGTCAATAGTTTCTTCGCCTCCTGCGAGCGCGTCTTTGACCCCAGCCTGGAAGGCAAGCCCGTTGTGGTGCTCTCTAACAACGACGGCTGCGTGGTGGCACTGAGTAAAGAGGCGAAGGCTCTGGGCGTAAAGATGGGTATTCCGTGGTTCAAAATCTCTGCTTGGGCACCATCCGTGGGACTAGTGGCCAAGTCGTCTAACTACGAGCTCTATGGCGACCTCTCCTCACGCGTGATGAGTATCTTGCATGAGTTCTCTGCTCACGTGGAGGTCTACAGCATCGACGAGGCATTCCTGGAGCTCAAGGGAACCCCCGAAGAGCTTGTGGTCATGGGGCGTGAGATCAAGGCCGCTATTCAGAACAAGCTGGGCTTACCGGTGTGCGTGGGCATTGGCAGATCCAAAACCCAAGCCAAGCTCGCCAATAGTGGCGCCAAGAAATCTGCAGGACTGAACGGCGTATGTAACCTCGACACCTTCACGCCAGAGCAGATAGACCACATCATGGCTGCTCTGCCTGTGGACAATATCTGGGGCATTGCGAGGCGCCTGAGTAAGCGCCTGAACAGCATCGGCATCCACACCATCAAGGATCTGAAAGATGCGGACCCGGTCCGCATCAAGAAGAAGTTTGGTGTGGTGGTGCAGCGCTCACTCTATGAACTACGCGGCATCGACTGCATCAAGCTCGAAGGCGAGCGCCTGGTGAAGAACCAGGTGATGTATTCACGCAGCTTTGCCACGCCCGTGACCACGCGGAAGCAGATGGAAGAAGTCCTGGCGGTCTATGCCCAACGAGTAAGTAAACGCCTGCGTAAGCAGGGTTCTGTGGCCGGAGCATTGACCTGCTTCGCCGGCACCTCCCGCTTTGCGAACGAACCCTTCCACTCCCCTTACAGAAACGCGGTGTTCTCGGTTCCCACCAACGACCCCGTGGAGATTCTCAAAGCATCGAGCGCCGTCCTGCTCGACAGCATTGAAGACGGGCGGAAGTATGTGCGAGCAGGAATCATGTTGCATGATGTGAGCCCTAAGACTTCCCACCAATACCTCGACCTGTTCACTCCCCTTCACGAGAGCAGACAGCTCGGCGAAGTACTCGATCAGGTGATGGAGAAGCACGGCGCCTTCAGCATTGGCCTCGGCGCCGCCGGCTTCAAGTCACCGCGTCACTGGGAAATGAAGCGAGAGATGCTTTCCTTGAGAGCCACCACCCGCTGGGATGAACTGGCCACGGTGCATGCGCGTTAGCGGAGGAAATTTCCGAAGAAGTTAATAACCCCACTAACAAGCATGCTGATGATTCCAGGACTAGACGAGGCGCCATCATCTTCCATCGCGGCCTCGATGTTCAGATCATCATCGAGTTCTTCGTTCTTTTTCATGATTCCCCCTCAACACGAATTCTAAGAACTACTGCGTTCCCGCGGTAATACCGCGCACCAACGTGCGCTGGAAGAACAAGAACACGAGCAAGGAAGGCAGCGCAGCAAGAACACTAGCCGCTGCAACGAGTTCACCTGGAGCCCCACCAAACTGGCCATAGTTGACCATCGAAATGGCAAGAGGAACCGTCTGGCTTGCCGTGTCAGGCAAGAGCAGAAGGGTGAGCAAATACTCGTTCCAGTTGTTGACGAACAACAACAGAGCAACAGTCAACACCGTGGGCGTCATCAGAGGAAGAACAACCTTCCACATCACCTGCCACTTGTTTGCTCCATCAATCTCGGCAGCTTCTGCCAGCGAGGCAGGAATGTGATTCATCACATTCGCCAGAAGGAAGATGGCAAAGGCGCTGCCGATAATACCCAGCGGCATGATCAAAAATCCGATGCTGCCGTATTGCCCGGTCATCTTGGAAAGCAAGTAGATGGGGAATGCCACTGATTCAACAGGGAGCAAGAAGATCAACACGCTCAACGTGATGACGACGGGGCGTAAGCGGTGCTTGCCCACACTCACGGCATAGGCAACAGGGAATGCCAGGAACAAACTGATCAGAACCGCACCAATACTGATGGTGAAGGAGTTAAGAATCTTCTGACCAATATTGATTCCACCAAAGAACATCTCGAAGTTGTTCCAGGCAATCTCTTTGGGCAGATCCAGGAAACCACTGGAGGCAAAGTCTTGACTGGACTTGACCGAAGCCAGCACGACCATGATTACCGGCAACAACCACATCACTGCCACAGCAATGACTAGCGCAATAACCCCAGACCTGGGCAGGCGAGAAAGTGCTCTACGCATCGCGGTTCACCACCCGTGCACGCAGTCGAACAATCACGAAGGTGATACCGAGGAGTCCGCCAATGATGAGCGCCAACGTGGTCACCAAAGCAGAACCAATACCCACTGAGGCGCCGCCAAAGAAACTATCGATGGCAAAAGTGGACGGCGACATCGTCGCCCCGTTGGGGCCACCACCGGTGAGATAAAAGACAGGGGCAAAGACCTTCAACGCGCCCACAATCAAAAACAACAGAACAACAAAACTCTCTGGGCGCAGGGAAGGACCAGTGACCCAGCGCAGCCGTTGCCACCAGTTAGCTCCATCAAGTTGAGATGCTTCTAATACAGAGGGGTCCAGTCGAGAGAGCCCGGCGAGGAACACAACGTAGGCAAACCCGGTTTGTAGCCACAGCATGAAGAACGCAACCGCCAACAGGGCAGTATCTGGTTCACGAAGCCACTCTGTGGTCACCTCACCCATGCCAAGTTGCTCAAGGAACGTATTGAGTGCACCCCCGGAACCATCCAGCATCCACATCCAGATCATTCCCGAGACAGCAATAGGAACAATCTGAGGCAGGAAGAAACCAGTACGGGCAACGGGAACAAGCCTGGAACCGAACTTGCCCACGAATGCGTCATAGGTTGCCACCGCAAGCACTAATCCCAGAAGCGTGGGAATAAGGGCATAGGGAATCACATAAAAAGCACCATGAATCCACGATTCCCAGAAATCTTGATTGTCCAGGATGTTGCGGAAGTTTTCTAAGCCAACCCATTTTGCAGGCCCATATCCTGGCCACTTAAGGAAGCTGATCCCGACGTTCCAAAAGAACATGCCAAAAAAGAACACCACGAGCACGCCAAGGCCGGGGTAGAGAAACCACCCATAGCCCTTTTGTCGCCTAGCGACACTCGTTCGTGCTGCCATGTCTACAGCGCGTTGTGCGTGAGTCGACCACCATTGAATGTGGCGGCTACGGGCATGGTGCGCAGCTCCTCCACGGAGGCATACAGCGGATCAATATCCACGACGCAGAGGTCAGCACGCTGCCCCACCGCAACACGGGTGCGAACAGAGGCATCAATGGCAGCTTGTGGCTCAATGCGCTGCTCTGGATGCCATGGCTCACGCGTATCGCGTGTGCGCTCCACGGCGGAGGCAATAGCGAACCAGGGATCCAGTGGTGCCACCGGCGCATCTGAGCCCATGGTCAGCTTCACCCCCGCATCCAGCATGGACGCGAAGGGGAAGCAGCGGTCAGTGCGACCTTCCCACAGCACGTCTGCCACATCACGGTCATCCATGGCGTGCTCGGGCTGAACGGAGGCAACCACACCCAACTCAGCAAAGCGCTGAATATCTTCCCAGGCCAGTAACTGGGCGTGCTCGATGGTTCCGTCGCAGCCCACTTCTTCAAACGCATTGAGGGCAAACGTGTTGGCGTCATCCCCGATGGCGTGGATGGAGCAATTGATGCCAGCAGAACTTGCTTTCGTCATCAACGCGACGAGTTGGTCATAGGAGGTGTTGAGCATGCCTCGGGCATGCTTACCGGTGAGCCCGGGATAGGGATCGTGACAGAAGGCGGTGCGGGTGTTGAGCGAACCATCGGAGATGAGTTTGTAATTCCCCATCCGGAGTAACCCTTCAGTGGACGCAATCGTGTCCCCGGTGCGCAGACCTGTCTCAATCGCGCGATCGAGGTTCTCGGTATAGACGCTGAACTCAACCTGCAAGTAGTCATTGCCATTACCAATACGGCGACGCCAGTCGGGAAGAATCCACCCCATCTCGAAGTCCACGATTCCCACGATGCCGCGAGCAGCGGCTGCCTTGGAACCTTCCAGCACTGCCTTGTCGAGTTCTTCAGGGCTCAAGTCCCCCAGCGAACCCCAAATGGCGAAGCAGTCATCTTCCACGAGCAAACCCGTGGGGTGACCTGCGTGACCACGAGCTTCAAGAGCTGTGGTGTTTAACCAAACGCTGTGACCATCGCCACTGAAGAGATAGACCTCTTCATCTGGGCATGCTGCATCAAGAATGCTGAAGTGGGGTTCTTCTTCCCACAAACTTCCCCGCCAGCCGAAACCCACCATTGTTCCGGGGTGAGTTACGTGACGAGCCTTCACGCGCTCGCCGACTTCACTAGCCGAGCTAACACCCTCGAGGTTCAACCGCTGCAGCAGCATTGACCACGAAGTGAAGTGGGTGTGGGTGTCCCACATTCCAGGGATGAGGTAGCGCCCACCCAGGTCGATGGTTTCACCAGCAGGGTCAAAGTCCAGACTGATAGCTCCTGTTGCCCCCACGAACTGAATGTCGCTGATGATGCCATCGGTGATGACGACATTGATCAAGCTTCCGATCAGTCCACGTTCACCAGGAATTCGTGCGTTAGTGAGGGTGAGTTGCATAGCTCAAGTTTGGCATGACGGACACCAATAAAGCTTGCGGTTTGCCATCTCATCCAGACGAATATTCGTGCCACATTTCAGACAGGGCATACCTTCACGTTTATAGACCCAGTGTCGGTCTGCCCGGTTGGCCATGGCCTTGCGCCACGCTTCACCTTCAAGCCCATCTATCGTCATCATTTGGCCGGTTTGAACACCAATCTCCAGCAAATACACCCAGTCTCGCCACAGCGCCCAGGCTTCATCTTCGGTAATGAGTTTTCCAGGACGATACGGATCAATACCGGCACGGAACAACATCTCTGCGCGATAGACGTTGCCGATGCCTGCCACAACTGACTGATCCATCAACAGCAGACCGATTGCCGTGTTCTTTTTCCGAATGGTGTCCACAAACTTCTGCCCCGCCACATCACTGGGGTCGCGTTGAGGATCAGGTCCTAGGCGATTCAATACAGCATCAACTTGTTCTTGAGTCAACACCTCACATGCAGTTGGTCCGCGGAGATCTGCACATACCGTGTCGGTCAGCAGACGAACGCGGACCTGACCAATGGGCTCGGGAGGAAAGCTATTAGCGACATCTAGGGCTGATTCTTTCTCTGCCTCGGCCATGCGCACTCGAGTCTTCCGCGGTGCACCAATAGAGGTCAGTGAGTTCTCACCCTCAGCATCAAAGACTGTGCCCCGCTGATTCGTTTGCCCCATCCGACCGTTAGCCGAGGCAATCGTGGCATCGGCCTGGATATCTCCCGAGAAGTCCCATGCACCATAAATACCGAGGTGAATGCGCAACCAGTGATCTCCGGCAAAGCCCATGAACATTTGCTTGCCCACTGCCCATACTTCGATGAGCTCTGTGCCGTTGAGCACTGCAGCACCCTCAGCAAATCGTCCCTGTGGAGACGACACTGCAATACGGTGTCCTACGAAGTTGCGTTCAAATTGCCGCGCAATGCGGTGAACGGAGTGACCCTCAGGCATGGGTGACTAGTACTTGTCTACGCCTTTGCCTGCGATATCGCCGGTGGTCTCGTATTCAGCAAGCTGCGCAATGCGACGCACGTGACGCTCATCACCGGAGAAAGGCTCAGCAATAAACGCATCAATGAAGCCCACTGCTTCTTCGAGGGTGTGTTGACGTGCACCGATAGAAATCACATTGGCATCGTTGTGCTGACGGGCGAGCTCTGCAGTGGAGATGCTCCACACCAGTGCCGCACGGATGCCCTTCACCTTGTTGGCAGCAATCTGCTCACCATTACCGGACCCACCAAAGACGATGCCGAGAGCCTCAACACCAGCAGCCTGGTCAGCAGCGACAGCTGCTGCTGCATTGATGCAGAAGGCAGGGTAGTCATCAAGAGCGTCATATTCTTTCGGTCCGTGATCAACGACCTCGTGGCCTGCCTGAGCCAGGTGATCTTGAAGGAACTGACTGAATTCGAGTCCAGCGTGGTCTGTGGCGATATGAATGCGCATTCCTCGATTTTAGGGGCGACGGAGCCGGGTTAGGCTCTTAACTAAACCGCTGGAAGGAAAACACGTGTCCGGAGAGAACCTCACCCGCCTCGAAGCCATTGAACGTGCAGAAAACATTGCCGTGGAGAGCTACCAGGTTGACCTCGATCTCTTGCGAGGTGCTGACGTATTCGGCGCCACTACGACCGTGACTTTCTCAGCAACACCCGGCTACTCAACCTTCATTGATGCGATCACCTCCAGCGTGCACAGCGTCACCCTCAACGGTGTTGAGCATGACCCCGCACAGGTCTCTGACGGCACACGCATCCAACTGGATAACCTCGATGCACACAACACCTTGACCGTGGTCGCTGAAGCGAAATACACAAACACCGGTGAAGGTCTGCACCGCTTCGTGGATCCCGTAGATGGCGAGGTTTACCTCTATACCCAGTTCGAGGTTCCCGACTCGCGTCGCATGTTTGCCGTGTTTGAGCAGCCTGACCTCAAGGCAACCTTCCAATTCACCGTGACGGCACCTGAGAAGTGGGAAGTCACCAGCAACCAGCCCACACCAGCTCCTGTCAAGCACAGTAACGGCTCAGCAACCTGGAGTTTTGCACCCACTCCCCGTATCTCCAGCTACATCACTGCACTTGTTGCTGGCCCCTATGACGTCGTGCGCAGTGAACTCACCAGTGCTGATGGTCGCGTGATTCCTCTCGGAGTCTTTTGCCGAAAGTCGCTGTCGGAATACATGGATGCCGACTACGTCTTTGAAAAGACTCGTCAAGGTTTCGAATACTTCGAATCGAAGTTCGACTACGCCTACCCCTTCGACAAGTATGACCAGCTCTTTGTTCCTGAATTCAATGCAGGAGCGATGGAGAACGCAGGTTGCGTGACCTTCACTGAGGCCTACGTCTTCCGCTCCAAAGTCACCGATGCTATCCGCGAACGTCGCGTGGTCACCATCCTGCACGAGCTTGCTCACATGTGGTTTGGCGACCTGGTCACCATGCGCTGGTGGAATGACCTGTGGCTCAACGAAAGCTTCGCTGAATACGCCTCCACCTTGGCCACCGCCGAAGCCACTGAATGGCACGAAGCCTGGACCACCTTTGCCGTCATGGAGAAGAGCTGGGCATACCGCCAGGACCAGCTTCCTTCCACCCACCCGATCGTGGCCGATATTCCTGATCTCGATGCAGTGCGCGTGAACTTTGATGGCATCACCTATGCCAAGGGTGGTTCTGTGCTCAAGCAGCTTGGCGCATGGGTTGGCCAGGAGCAATTCCTCGCTGGTGTGGGTCAGTACTTCAAGAAGCACGCCTACGGCAACACCGAGCTCAAGGACTTACTTGTCGAGCTGGAAGCCACCTCCGGTCGCGACCTGACCACCTGGTCCAAGCTGTGGCTAGAAACCGCAGGTGTGAACACACTTCGCCCCGCACTGACCACCGATGCAGATGGAATCATCACTGCGTTCTCGATTGAGCAAACTGCACCAGCAGATTGGCCCACCATTCGCCCACACCGCATGGCGATTGGTTTCTATTACCTCAACCAAGGCAAACTCGTCCGCGACCACCGTGTCGAGCTCGATGTTGATGGTGTGAGCACTGAGGTTCAAGAACTCGTGGGTCTCACACGCCCCAACCTGATCCTCATCAACGATGACGATCTTGCTTACGCCAAGATTCGTCTCGATGAGGCTTCGCTGCGTGTGGCAATTGCGAACCTCAAAGACATTGAAGACCCACTGGCTCGTTCACTTGTGTGGGGTTCCGTGTGGGATTCCACCCGCGATGCAGAAACCGCAGGTCGTGACTTCATCGACTTAGTCCTCGGCAACATTGCCACCGAAACAGAGTCCACCGTGGTCCGCACCGTTTTGGGGCAGCTCCTCTTGGTTGCTTCCAGCTATGTAGACCCTGCAACTCGCGAAGCACAGACTGTGCGCGTGGCAGATGCTCTGTGGACTCTCGCAAACGACGCAGAAGCAGGAAGTGACAACCAGTTCCAGTTCTTGCGCAGTTTCGCTGCTCTGGCATCCACAGTTGAGCACCTCGCTCACGTCAAGGAACTTCGAGACGGAAAGATCAACTTGGGTGGCCTCGACATCGACACTGACCTCGGCTGGGAACTCCTGATTTCTCTAGCTGCCGGTGGTCACGCCACCGAGGCAGACATCGATGAATACCTTGGTGAAGACAACACTGCTACCGGCGCACAGTCTGCAGCCCATGCGAAGGCAGCTTTGCCTTCGCTGGCTCAGAAGCAGACCGCATGGAATTCGGTGTGGGTTGAAGACGACAAGCCCAACTTGATCGTGCGCGCAACTGGCCTGGGCTTTAACAAGGCACAGGACCTCGCTGTGCTGGAGCCGTTTGTGAAGCAGTACTTTGACTCGATCGAGAAAATCTGGGCAAACCGCAGCTATGCCATCGCGGAGGAACTCGTCGAGAGCTACTACCCCGCTCCCCTTGCTAATGAAGCACTGGCACAGGCAACGCGTGACTACCTCGCGAAGAACAACCCTCCTGCTCCCCTGCGTCGCTTGATTGTCGAAAACTTGGCCGGCACCGAGCGCACACTCGCCGCTCAGGCTCGCGACAAGCAAGGATAGAACTATGGACTCCTTCTGGTCATGGGTTGCTGCGGTCTATCACGCAGCTGAAATCCCGTTCAACATTGCACTGATCTTCATCGTTGCGGTCGTTCTGCGCAGTATTTTGCTTGCTGTCAGCGACCGCGTAATCAAGCGCCTGGTATCTGACGCCCGCAAGAAAAATGGTGGCACTGCCGACCACACCGGTCCTGTTGGTGTTCCAGCAGCGGTGACGGCAAGCCGCCAGGTTCAGCGCACGAAGACCATGGGTACGGTGTTCCACAACTTCATCACGTGGAGCATTGTCTGCGTTGCAGCAATACAGATTTTGCAGGTCATTGGCGTCTCTGTGACGGCCATTGTGGCAACGGCAGGTATTGGAACGGCAGCTCTGGGTTTCGGTGCACAGAACATCATTAAGGACGTTCTCAACGGCATGTTCATGGTCTTCGAAGACCAGCTGGGAGTGGGCGACAAGGTTGATCTAGGCCTGGCAACAGGAACCGTGGAATCTGTTGGACTGCGCATCACCACGTTGCGCGGCGACGATGGCACGATTTGGTTTGTGCGCAACGGTGAAATCGTGCGCGTGGGAAACAAGTCCTATGGTGACCCCAAGCGTTTCGCCGCGAAGACGAAGAAACCCAGTTCGGCCAAGAAAGCATGAGCGAAGAACTTCTCTCCTTCTATGACGAAGTAGGCGGTGAGCCTGTCTTTGCCAAGCTGGCACACGAGTTTTACAAGGGCGTAGCCAAGGACCCTGTGCTCAAACCTATGTATCCCGAGGATGACTTAGGTCCTGCTGAGGAACGTCTCAAGCTCTTCCTGGAGCAGTACTGGGGTGGCCCCAGCACCTACAGCGACACACGAGGGCACCCCCGCCTGCGCATGCGACACATGCCCTACAAGATCAACCCCGATGCCAGGGATCGCTGGTTAGGCCATATGGGGCATGCCGTGGACACACTGAACTTGCCTCCGCTCCAGCGCGAGACTCTGCTCGAATACCTTGAGCGTGCTGCTAACGCGATGACAAATACGTTCGAGGACTAGCTACTTCACGAACTATTTCGTCAAAATGTGACCGCGTTCGGTCGCAATGCGGGTCCATGCGCCCGACGTGGTCACCTGGGCGATACCAGTAACAAAGAACCCCAGGCCAAAGCCAGCAAAGGCAACACCAGCAGGAACAGTTCGAGGAATCTCAGTGTTTTGAACATTGAGCGGCCTGCGCCACACTTCTTCGCGCACCGCGGTGACGATGTTGGTGCCCAAGCCGTTGGCTTTGGCCACTTCTTCAATACCTGCTTTGGCCGCGAGTTGAAGTTCAATCTCCAAGAGTGTTCCCGCAGGAACCCAGTCAGTTCGAGGTGGGGCAACACCAGTCCACGCGATTCCTGCCTGACCTACAGGCAGAGGAATTGTGATCTTGTCATGGGCAAGGCGGTCGAGCATGGCTCGAACTTGAACCACCATGTCCAGCGTTCCTGTTTCCACCCGTTCGAATACGCGCAAACCTAAGACAGTCGGGGCGATATCCAATAACCCCTGCGGGGTCAGAACAGCCACATAGGCAGCAAGTGCAGTGCCCACACCAACCAACCAGACATGTTCAGCACCCAGGCGTTCTGCACGCTCTAGATAGGTCTGTAGGTCCGCAGAGTCGTGCTCGCTAGCGAGGGTCACCGTATTCGTCATCTTGCAACCTAAACTATCGAATGAAACACATCTCCATTCGCGAGGGACATATGCAGCCAGAACACATGCACGAAAACATCGAGGCATTACTCGAGACTCTGCACCTGACCGAAGAGCCAGCCATCAATGGTGAGGACCGCTTCTCAGCCCCTAGCCAGTTCATGCCACATGGTCGGGTTTATGGCGGACAGGTACTTGCTCAATCACTGATTGCTGCGTCAAAAACTATCAACGAGGACCGCCCCGTTCACTCCCTGCACGGCTACTTTCTGCGCGCCGGGGACATTACGAAACCGATTGAGTTTTCCGTCGACCGCATTCACGATGGCCGTTCCTTCTCCACCCGCAGAACTCAGGCCTACCAAGATGGCGTTCCCATCTTCTCCATGATTGCTTCTTTCCAGGATGAAGACCCTGGACTGAACCATCAAATTGATATGCCAACGGGTTTACCCGAGCCCGAATCCCTCCCCACCGCAGGTGAACTTCTGGGCCCCATTGACCACCCCGTTGCGCAATACTGGGCGACTCAACGCCCTTTTGATTTACGTCACTGTGAGTCACCGATATACATGAGCGTTGAAGGTGAGAATGTTGCCCACCAAGCGGTGTGGATGAAAGCCCTCTCTCCACTTCCGGATGACCCCCAGTTCCACCGTGCCGCTCTGGCCTATGCCAGCGACTACACGATCCTCGAGCCCATCTACCGCAAACACGGTATTCCGTGGGCAACACCAGGCCTCAAGGCGGCAAGCCTGGACCACGCCATGTGGTTCCACCGTTTTGGCCGTGTAGATGAGTGGATGCTCTACGTTCAGGAATCTCCCAGTGCCCAGGGCGGACGAGGTTTATCCTTTGGACGTATCTATTCTCGTGAAGGAATACTTCTTGCTTCAGTTGCCCAAGAGGGCATGGTTCGCGTTCCTGGATTGGACAAGTAATGGCTGCACGTAATCTCACTCCCAAACTTTCCCGCCGTGAAGTACTTGGCCTCGGCGCTATTGGTGCTGCTGGCGTAGCTATTGCGATGACGGGCTGCTCAGCAGAAGCAGGAGATTCTGGTGGCGCTGGAAACGTGTTGAAGTCCGGACTGGAAATTGGCCCTGTCGCCGACGTTCCTGTCGGCGGGGGCCGCAACTTCGAGGTTGAGGGCACCAAGTTGGTTGTGACCCAACCTACTGAAGGTGAACTCTTGGCGTTCAGTGCGATTTGTACACACGAAGGCTGTGTTGTGGGCTGCCGGGACAAAGAGATACGTTGCGATTGCCACAGCGCGGTCTTCAGCATGACTGATGGCGAACCAATCAGTGGTCCAGCAGACGGTGCTCTACAGAACTACCCCGTCATTGTTACTGACGGTGTGATTTACACTGCCTAAGAACGACGCTTGAAGGTGATGTTCTCACCTGTATAGGGAGCGATTGCTTCCCTTTCCACGTCTGTCAGCCGACGAGGCTTCGTCGTCTTGGCATCGACCAACACAATCGTTGTTGTAGCCCTGGCAAAGAGCTGCTGTGGATTCTCAGCTGTTGCGGTCTGCGTAGGTGAATAGATTTCGTAGCAGACATCCAAGCTGGCTCCCCCGACATGGCCAAGCCACATCTGGAGGTCCAAGGTTTCGCGCATGTAGGGAATCGGAGCCAAGTATTCAATTTCTTGGTGCGCGATCAGTGTGAAGGTGTCAGCCGTAGGCCCACCTTCCAGGATGCGGGTAGCCAAGTGGTCGTCACCGTGACCGGAATCTCCTGCCCAAAAGGCATGAATACGAGCTTCTTCGAGCAGACCAAACATGGCTGCGTTGTTCACATGCCCGTAGGCATCCAGGTCAGACCAACGGATACTGGTGGGAATGTGTAAACGCATAATCAGTCCTAGTCGCGAGTGAGTTTGCGGTAGGTGCTGCTGTGTGGCTTCGCCGCATCAGCACCGAGGCGCTCGATCTTGTTGGCTTCGTAGGACTCGAAGTTACCCTCGAACCAGTGCCAGTAGCTGGGGTTCTCATCAGTACCTTCGTAGGCAAGGATGTGCGTCGCAATACGGTCAAGGAACCACCGGTCGTGTGTGATGACCACAGCACAACCGGGGAACTCGAGCAGGGCATTCTCGAGGCTTCCGAGAGTTTCCACGTCCAAGTCGTTGGTGGGCTCATCGAGCAGGAGAAGGTTTCCACCCTGTTTGAGAGTCAGTGCCAAGTTCAGGCGGTTACGTTCACCACCGGAGAGCACACCAGCCTTCTTCTGCTGGTCTGGACCTTTGAAACCAAAGGTGGAGACATAAGCACGGCTAGGGATTTCCACGTTTCCAACCTGGATGAAGTCCAGACCGTCCGAAACAACTTCCCAGAGGTTGAGGTTGGGGTCGATGCCGCCACGGCTCTGGTCAACATAGGAAATCTTCACGGTTTCACCGATTTTGACTTCACCACCGTCTGCTTCTTCCAGACCCACAATGGTCTTGAAAAGGGTCGACTTACCGGCACCATTAGGGCCGATAATGCCGACGATACCGTTGCGAGGCAGCGAGAAGGACAAGCCGTCGATCAGAGTGCGATCTCCAAAGCCCTTTTTGAGGTTTTTTACTTCGAGAACTACTGCACCCAGTCGTGGTCCTGCAGGAATAACAATTTCTTCGAAGTCGAGCTTGCGGGTCTTTTCAGCCTCCGCAGCCATCTCTTCATAGCGAGCCAAACGGGCCTTGGACTTAGCTTGGCGACCCTTCGCGTTGGAGCGAACCCAGTCGAGCTCTTCCGAGAGACGACGAGCAAGCTTGGCGTCCTTCTTACCCTGAACCTCAAGACGCTCACGCTTCTTCTCGAGGTAGGTGGAGTAGTTACCTTCGTAGGGGTAGAGGTGTCCGCGGTCTACTTCCGCGATCCACTCAGCAACGTGGTCGAGGAAGTAACGGTCGTGTGTTACGGCAAGAACGGCACCGGGGTACTTAGCCAAGTGCTGCTCGAGCCAGAGCACAGACTCGGCATCGAGGTGGTTAGTGGGCTCATCGAGCAGGAGCAGGTCAGGCTTCTGCAGCAGGAGCTTGCAGAGTGCAACACGACGCTTCTCACCACCGGAGAGCTTGTCCACGGGCCAGTCACCGGGTGGGCAGCGCAGAGCATCCATCGCCTGAGCGAGCTGAGAGTCGAGGTCCCAGCCGTTGGCAGCGTCGATGTCTTCCTGGAGGGTTCCCATCTCGGCGAGAAGAGTGTCAAAGTCTGCGTCAGGCTCACCCATGGCGGCAGAGATTTCGTTGAAGCGGTTGATCTTGCCCATGATCTCACCCACGCCGTCTTGGACGTTCTCGAGAACGGTCTTGTTCTCATCGAGTTCGGGTTCTTGCATGAGGATGCCGACTGAATAGCCAGGGCTCAGCTTGGCTTCACCGTTCGAGGGGGTGTCGAGACCTGCCATGATCTTCAAAATGGTGGACTTACCAGCACCGTTGGGTCCTACGACACCAATCTTGGCCCCGGGGAAGAACGACATTGTGACGTCATCGAGAATGAGCTTGTCGCCCACTGCCTTGCGGGCACGAACCATGGAATAAATGAACTCAGCCATGGCTCAATTCTAGGTGTTAGCCCAGGCTCTGAACTTCCGTTCCGAGCAGACAACCGCCTGTTGCCAAAACAGGAAGCACCCGGGAGATGACTTTGGGGGCAACAGGTCCAAACTGGCCAATCACACACTGGCCACCAAATTGGACGGCAACTTCCGATGTGTCAGCAGCAAGGCCTGCTGCTGTGCGCGAAAACGTGAACTGCACGGTCGCAGGATCGAACCCTGCAGCACCGACTGCTTGGGCAACAGCATAAGAATCGGCCGCAGGATCAGCGGCGAGTGTCTTTTCAATGATCCAGGTGAAGTAATACAGATTGTCCTTGGCACTGCCGTTAGGCAGAAGCACAGGGTCTTTGGTGGGCTTGGGGGTTGCCGATGCGGAAGCTGTTGCAGTCTCGGTGGGCTTCAGATCTGGAGTGGATGCAGAGCAGCCTGTGAGTGCAAGTGCGCCAGAGAGAGCTAGTGCAGTGGCAATAACGCGAATCTTCATGGCTCTCCTTCCCTGAAACGACAGAACGCCCCCAAGTCTAAAGGGGGCGTTCTGTGTTTTCGCTCAGTATGAGGAGGTGTTGCTAGGCAGCAACCTTTTTACGACTCTTCGCAGCGAGAGGAAGGTCCTCTTCATCACTGTCCTTGTCGGGAAGGCCGCCCCAATCATCTTCAGCAACTGAGGTCACCTCTGTGGAGGACGAGTTACGAGTGTACGAAGCGATGCCCCACGTCAGATCGTGACCGAGTGCTTCGGCTTCAATCTCAACAGTGGTGCCGGAGCGATCGGTGTTTTCCCAATCACGGATACGCAGCTTGCCAGTGACAATGACACGGTCACCTTTCGACACTGAGGTGGCGGCATTCTCCGCGAGTGCTCGGAAGCTGGAAACGGTGTACCAGTTGGTGTCACCATCAACCCAGCGGTTTGCTGCACGGTCGAAGCGACGCTGACTGGATGCCAGACGAAAGCTTGTAATGGCAAGACCTTCGCTGGTGGTGAGGTGACGTGGAGTGGTGGCAACCAATCCGGTGAGAGTGATGTTGTCCGTCATGATGACGTCCTTTCGTTCGGGTTATGTGAACGAAGAATGCGTCAGGAGAGGTCACGGCACGACAAACAATCCCACATCTGGGATGAAGGTCACACGGCATTGCCCTGTGGAGGACTAGGAGAAGTTAGTCCTTGATGTAGCTAGCGAAAGAGGCGCGAACCTTGTTCACCTTAGGCACGGCAACAGCAAGGCAATAACCCTGTCCTGGGTTACGCGCGAAGAAGTTCTGGTGATATTCCTCAGCGTCATAGAACACACCCAGAGGCTCCAGTGTGGTGACCAGTCCCCCACCCCAGTACTCGTTGGCGCGATCAATAGAAGCTTGGAACAGTTCCTTCTGCTCTTCACCGTCATAGAACATGGCAGAGCGATACTGCGTGCCAATGTCATTGCCTTGACGGTTGAGTTGACGTGGGTCGTGGAGGGTGAAGAACACATCCAGAATGACCTCAGCAGGAATCACTGCCTCGTCGAAGACAACCTTGACCGCTTCAGCCTGACCAGTGGTACCGGTGCAGACCTCTTCGTAGGTGGGGTTTTCTTTCGTGCCACCGGTGTACCCAGCAACAACATCAGAAACGCCATTGAGGGTGCGATAGACCGCATCCAAACACCAGAAACAGCCACCTGCTACTACGAAAGTTGTCATGCCTCTAGATTAGAGATATCTGAGCAAAGGAAGTACCCATGAGCCCTGTTCTGCTGTCAAGCGAGAAAATCGAGACCTCCATTTCGAACGCCGTTGCGTATCGCATTCGATACAACTCAACTGATCTTCACGGTAAGGAAACACAGTCCACAGGTCTTGTTGTCGCTCCAAGCGAATACAAAGAAGGCCGGAAGGTCATATCTTGGGCACATGGCACCACCGGCATTGGGGACGCAGGAGCTCCTTCGGCTCATGATGACCCCGCGCGAGAACTTACTCTGTATTTTGCGTCAGGATCAGTAACCCAAATCGACTACGGGATTCCTGCACTCCAGCAATTCATCGATGAGGGGTGGATTGTTGTCGCAACTGACCACCAGGGCATGGGCACCCCCGGTATTCACCAATACACCGTCAACATCACTAATGCTCTCGATGCAGTGAATATTGTCCACGCAGTTCGTGAGATGGATCTCGGAGCCGGCACCAAGTTTGGTGCTATTGGTTGGTCTCAAGGAGGCGGTACTACCGCTGCCGTCGCAGAGTTAGACGCGTCAGCATTTGGCGAACTGGAACTTGTCGGCGTTGTCGCAATGTCCCCCGGTGTCCCTTCAGTAGCGATTAAGGTGCCCGAAACTCAAGCAGCCCTTGCTGGCACGGGAGCGCCTTCAGCTCCAGATGCCCACATCTACATGATCTTGGGTGGCATGACCGCCGCATTCCCCGACGAGCTTTCCCTCGATGACGTCTTTACCCCACTGGGAAAACAGATCTTCCTCGACAACTACAACACTGCACCTGTGCATCACCTTGGTGACATTCTCACCCGCACCTGGAAACACCAAGGTGCCATTATGGATGTCAAGAAAGACAAACTCCCTCTGTGGTTCCAGGCCTTCAACAAGGCATCTGCTGCACAGCGAAAGCCATCTGTTCCGGTTCTGGTTCTCATTGATGGCCAGGACCCCAATGGACCGTGTCCACTGCCATGGCAGCTGGGCTATATCGAAGCAATTAAGGAACTCGGTGGCGATATTTCCTCGTCTACCTATCCTGACTGTGACCACTTCGCTCTCCCTCAGGCCAGTATTGGCGAAGCACTCACCTGGCTCAACGCGAAGTTCTAAGTTAATTCCCTCAATGGCCCCCAGAAACGGGGGCAATTGTTCGTTAGATTAGAACTCTCATGGGTTACATCATTGGCTTCCTGGCCGCTCTCTTGTTCGGCTCGAACGGAAGCGTGGTCAAACTCGTTCTCTCCGAGGGCGTAACCGCAGCCCAGATGACTTTCTTTCGCGCCACCGCCACCATGGTGATTGCCGGCATTGTCTTACTTTTCACCGAACGCAGTGCCTTCAAGATCAGTTTCAAGCGACTGCTTGCCATGGCTGCGTTGGGTGTATTTGGTGTGGCGATGTTGCAGTGGTTCTATGCACTGGCCATTGAGCGCATTCCTGTAGGAATTGCTCTGCTCTTTGAATACCTTGCTGTGCTGGCTGTGGCCGTCATAGCGCGTTTCTTTTTCAAGGAACACGTTCGCGCCCGGTTGTGGGTCGCCATTGTCTTAGTGCTCATCGGCCTGGGCGTGGTCGCAGAGATGTGGAACTCGAGTGTGGATGGCCTGGGCATGATCTTTGCCCTCATCGCTGCCGCTTCCTACACGATCTACTTCCTCATTGGTGAGCAAGCTCTCAAAGGTATGAACGTGCTGGCCATGACCTTCTGGTCCATGCTGTTTGCATCGTTGTTCTGGGCATTCTTTAGCGGCTGGCAGAACATGGACTTCTCTGTCTTTAGCCACCAGATTTCTCTCAGTGGCTCGCTTGCGGCAGTCAATGTTCCGCTGTGGGTGCCATTCCTGTGGACCATCACGATGGGTTCCTTCGTGGCTTTCTATATGTCCTTCAAGTCGCTGAGCTTGCTCAGTGCCACCTCTGCCGGCATCGTTGCCTCTTCTGAAGTGATCTTTGCCTTCATCGTGGCGTGGTTGTGGCTGGGTGAATCGTTGAGCTTCATTCAGATTCTGGGTGCACTGATTGTCACCGCGGGCATCATCTTGGCCCAGACGTCGCGAGGTGGCAAGATCGTAGATCTTGACCTCGCTGCCACAACGGGAGCAATCCCCATCCGCAAGAAGTAACTACAGCTCAACACTCAAGAGCTGAGGGATGTGCTCTGCAAGGAAATCCTTCGAGAAGGTTCCTTCGTTGTCGATGAGTGCCTCTAACCCCTTGGGCGCAATCATGACGGTCTTTTGAGGGCGCGAAAGCAAGAAGCCCGACTCGAGCAAAACATCGAGAAATGGCATGAGTTTTTCTTGAGCTAGTTCCACGATTTCTTTCTTCGTGTTCTCATCAAAGAGACCGAGCTCTTCAGCGACCATCTTCACGGCAATATTGCGGTGGACAGCTTCACCATCGTGGAGGACGAAGAGGTAGGTGTGAGAGATCTTGCCAACGGCATCAAGTGTTTCGTCATCCATATAGCAACCCTATCGAGGGCAAGGAGGGCTGAAGTGAGAAGGTAAACTTGTAAACCAACCCTCCGTAGCTCAGTGGATAGAGCAAGAGCCTTCTAATCTCTTGGTCGCAGGTTCGATTCCTGCCGGGGGGACTTTTTATGCCCAGAAAGTGCTGTGAACTCCTGAGACGCCCTTATCTATTCGGAGCCGAACAGTTATCATCGAAGCAACACCATCTAGTGCCACATAGGAGTGGAAATGAGTAAGTACGTCGTTACAAACCCTGCAACCGGAGAATCTGGAGCACCATTTGCCCAGACCACCGACGCGCAGATTTCTGCAGCTATTGATGCTGCTCACACAACTCACCAGGGCTGGTCCAAGACCACCACTGTTGCCGAGCGTTCTGAACTCATTGAGAGGGTGGCCCAGCTTCACCGCGACCGCCGTGAAAACCTCGCAGAAATCATTGTTCGCGAGATGGGTAAGCCATACGAGCAGGCACTTGGTGAGGTCGACTTCACCGCAGACATCTACTCTTTCTACGCCACCAATGGAGAGAAGTTCCTTGCTGACGAAGCCATCCCCGAGTTCGAAGGTGAAGGCGAAGCCTTCATCCGCCGTTCTTCTTTGGGTGTGCTCCTTGGCATCATGCCATGGAACTTCCCTTACTACCAGGTTGCCCGCTTCGCTGGTCCTAACTTGGTACTGGGTAACACCATCCTGCTCAAGCACGCATCTCAGTGCCCTGAATCTGCAGCCGCTATGGAGAAGATCTTCAACGACGCCGGCTTCCCTGCAGGCGCTTACCAAAACCTTTACGCAGACTCGAAGCAGATCGAAGGCGTTATAGCTGACCCACGCGTTCAGGGTGTTTCCCTGACCGGTTCCGAGCGTGCTGGTGCAGCTGTGGCAGAAACCGCTGGACGCTACCTCAAGAAGGTTGTTCTTGAGCTTGGTGGCTCTGACCCCTTCATTCTGCTGAGCACCGATGACATGGATGCCACCGTTGAAGCAGCTATTGCCGGTCGTAACGACAACAACGCCCAGGCCTGCAACGCAGCCAAGCGTTTTGTCGTCATCGAAAGCCTGTATGCAGAGTTCTTGGAGAAGTTCACCGCCAAGATGCTCGAGATGACTCCTTCTAACCCCATGGACGAGGATACCTACCTCGGTCCCCTGTCGTCTGCTGGCGCAGCAGACGGCCTGGAAGAACAGGTCTCTCGAGCAGTGAAGCAGGGTGCAACCTTGCACGCACGTGGTGACCGCAGTGGAACCTACTTCTCCGGTGTTGTGCTGACTGACGTCACTCCTGCCATGGATGCACACCACGAAGAGTTCTTTGGCCCTGTTGCGATTGTTTACTCCGTCAAGGACGAAGCAGCTGCTGTTGAATTGGCAAACGACACTCCATTTGGTCTGGGTTCCTACCTGTTCTCCACCGACAAGGACCAGGTCCTTCGCGTGGCAGACCAGATCGAAGCCGGAATGGTTTACGTCAACGGCGTTGGCCTGGACAGCCCTGAGCTTCCCTTCGGTGGCATCAAGCGCTCAGGCTTCGGCCGCGAACTGGGTCGGTTCGGTATCGAAGAGTTCGTCAACCGTAAGCTCATTCGCATTCTGAAGTAATTCAGAGTTAGAACTACCGAAGATTCCCTGGCCTGATTGAACTGTCCCCCGAAAGTTGGACAGGTTAAATCCTAGGCGGCTTCTAATTGAAGGGCATGGTTCCGATATTGCATCGGGGTCATGCCCTTCAGTCGTTCCTGGATACGTTCGTTGTTATACCAATCGATGTATTCCTCGATTGAGTCGATGAGTTCGTTGACGGTGTTGAATCTTTCACCATGGAACATTTCTGATTTGAGGTGTCCGAAGAAGTTCTCGATGAGGGCGTTGTCATAACAGTTCGCTTTGCGAGACATGGATTGAACAGCGTCATGTTCTTCCAACAGGGCACGCCAGGAGACGTGTTGGTATTGGAATCCTTGATCTGTGTGAACAAGCACTCCAGTGGTTGGTTGTTCACGTTCTAACGCTTCTCGCAGGCTTTGAGCAGTCAATGCAGTGCTGGGAGAGGTGCTTGTTTGGAAACTCACGATGGAGTGATCGAACAGGTCATAAATCGGTGAGAGATACACCTTCTGGTTTCCCACACGGAACTCGGTCACGTCACTGACCCATTTCTGGTTGGGCGTTGCAGCTTCAAACTCTCGGGCAAGGACGTTGCCCGCAACGTGAGAAGTTCCGCCTTGATAGGAGTTGTATTTGCGCTTGACGCGCACTTTTGAGCGCAGGCCTAACTGGTTCATGAGTTTATGGACCAGTTTCTTGCTCACTTGCCAGCCGTCTTGCCGCAGTCGCAGCCAGATTCGTCGATGGCCATAACGTTGCTTACTGGAGCTGAATATCGCAGCAATGGCTGTTTTGAGCTCGCCATGACGATCAGGGACATCGAGTTGGGCCAGGTGATAGTAATAGGTCGACCTTGCCATCCCTGCCGCATTCAACAGGTCGGCAAGGTCATGGTCGGACTTGAGGGAGGAAATCGCCTGGACCTTTAGGCGTGTCCTTGGTTCCTCAAGTCCCGCAATTTTTTTAGATACGCGTTCTCTGCTTCGAGGCGTTTAACTTGCTGACGAAGCTTGTCCTCTTCACTTGCTCCAAGTCCTGGCGAAGATCCGACAGGTCTGCCCTTAGGTTTGGGCATCAAAGCCTCATCCCCACCTGCTCTCCATTGACGAGTCCACGTGGTCACGAGTTGAACAGAACGCAACTCAAACTCAGCCGCGAGTTCCATCTTTGTTGCGCCAGCAAGGAAACGTTCGACTACTTCCTTTTTGATTTCAAAAGGAAAAGAACTTTTGGTTTTACTCTCCACAAGACAAAGCCTGCCATGAAGCATCCACCTGCGATGGAAGTGTTTGACCACAGCCGATGAAAATCCGTAACGGCTTGCGGCAGCAACATAACCGAGGCCGGATTCAAAGAGATCAACGAGCTGTTCTCGTTGAGAAGTTGTGAGTGAACTAGATGGTTTCAAAGAAATACTCCCCAGAAATTGGAAACTGATTAATCAGTCCAACTTTTGGGGAGCAGTTCAGATGGCCAGGGAATCTTTGTCTGTGGGCACGCCTAGAATTGAGGCATGGGAACACCGAATGAGTACATGGTCTGGATCGACTGCGAAATGACCGGACTCAACCTCGATGTTGATGAGCTTGTTGAAGTCGCTGTGATCATTACCGACTCTGAGCTCAATGCCGTTCACGAAGGTTTCGACATCGTGATCAACCCCAGCCAGGCAGCCTTGGACAACATGGGTGAATTCGTCACCAACATGCACACCACTTCAGGCCTGATTGAAGAAATTCCTCACGGTGTTTCGCTCGAAGAAGCAGAAACTCAGGTTCTTGCCTACATCAACGAGCATGTTCCCGAAGGCCAGAAGCCACCGATGTGTGGCAACTCGATTGGCACCGACCGAGCATTCATCGTTCGCTACATGCCTAACGTTGATGCCCGCCTGCACTATCGCAACATCGACGTCTCCTCCTTGAAGGAACTTGCTCGTCGCTGGTATCCCCGCGTCTACTTTAACTCCCCCAGTAAAGACGGCGGCCACCGCGCTTTGGCAGATATTCAAGAGTCCATTCGTGAGCTTGATTACTACCGTCAGGCACTTCTTGTGGCAGAGCCAGGCCCCAACTCTGAAGAGGCGGGCAAGATTTCTGCCGACATCGTGGCCAAGCACTCTTCCTAAGCACTGTTCTTCAGTTTTTGCCTCCGGGCGAAACGTGTAAGATTATTGAGTTGCCGATTCGTCGGAAGCACAACATGGTGGGTATAGCTCAGTTGGTAGAGCGCCTGATTGTGGTTCAGGAGGTCGCGGGATCGATACCCGTTACTCACCCCAAAAAAATGAAAGCCCGGAGCTCTAAGCTCCGGGCTTTTGTTATTCACTGAGAAAACTCAATTCCCATTTTTCTAGGTTATTTACCCCTTAATGACGAGGTGTTAACCCCTGTATGATTTCGAACAGGAAGTTTAACTGGGGGCAACCAACGTGGCACGAAATTCTGTGAATGGCGATGCTGTGAACAGCGGCGACAATCTCGATCAACTGTTGAACGGTTTTCTAGCGCGTAATGAAGATCGCGCTGACCCCAACTATGTTCTGGAGCCCGTTGACTTCAGCACGCCCATTCCTGATCGGTTTGTCCGCATTCTGCGCGATTCCTCTTTTCCCGTCACCGAAGCTGACGTAAAGGAAGAAGTTGTTGAGTCAGAACCGGAGACCAATTCTGGCCTCATCCTCTTAGCTGAGAACTACGACAAGAACTCACGAAAGAAACTCCAGAACGCACGTATTTTTAGCGTTATCGCTGGAGTAATTCTGTTTGTTTCCGTACTCATATTCTCAGCACTTGCTGGCAACATTCTTGCCGGAATAATTGTCGCTGTTCTGGCAGCTGTATTCATCGTGCTGAGCCGCACCTCGAAGAAGCAGGCCCACGAAATTCATCAGATCGCAGAAGCCCTCACACAGCCAGAAGAGACTTCTTAAGCCTTCTTTACTTACAGCAAAACCCCGGAGCAACAGCTCCGGGGTTTTGTCGTTGTCTGAGGGGAACGTTTACTCGTTCTCGTCTTCCGAGGTGTAGGTGTCGCTTGCAGGTTCGTTGAAGGTGTAACGAACGTGGAGCTTGCCAGCAACTTCGCGGGTGTCCACGGCGAAGTAACGGAAGATGGACTCAATACCGTCGACGAGTGCAACCTCGCTGAGCTTTTCATCGTGGGTTCCACGAACAAGAACGCGCTCTTCTGCGGTTCCTGCAAGAGGGCCGTCAACGAACTCGGCGGTGAAGTAGACGTCGGTGCGATCTGAAGTAGTCATACTTCTAGATTACTCGCTTGCGGAGACTTCTAAGGTCGCTATGGCCCGGGGGTTGTGGAGAGAGATAAAGTTCTCAAACTGGGCATCCCACTGAGTCCAGTGTTCAGCAAAGTTCTCACCCACCCGTGAGAGTGCTCGTTCTCTGCGCAGTTCTGTCTCAGCATCAAGCCAAATGCGCACTTGAGAGAGCGACTGGCTCTCCTGAGACATAGAACCACACCCTTCAATGAGCAATGGTTCGAGTGAGTCCACAGAATGCCATTCTGCGAATGATCTGGTTTTCCAGTCATAGCGCTGCCAGTGTGTGTCAGCACCTGTGGCTCGCTCGGTGAGCATTGCAAGGGCTTTGGCAGCCCCTTCCGCCAAGCCATCCCAGCCTGGGTAGAGGTCATCCATATGAACCACCTGAAGCTTCACTGCAGAATTCCAGTGCTGCTCAATCTCCGCAGTGAGCGTGGTCTTCCCCGACCCACTCGGGCCATCAATGAGGAAGGTGGGCGCGGGAGCACGGCGGTCGTGCTTGACCGCGTCGTCATAGGCCAGAGCACGCTCGTGAATATGAGCCGTGATCTGAGAAAGGTCAGGAGATAACAAAGTTCCACGCTCCAGTCATAACCGCCATCATGACAGCAATAATTGCAATTACTGCTGCTCCCACAACGAACCAGGCATCTCTGGGGGTGAACCTGGCGATTCTGGCCCAGGTTCGTTGTACAGGAGCATCAAAGGCTCGTGCCTCCATAGCGGTGGCAAGCAGGCTTCCTCTGCGCACCGCAATTGTCAAGAGCGCCATGGCCTGATTCCCCAGTCTTCCCAGTGCGGCAATGGGTCCACCGCCATCAGCAATGCCGCGTGCACGACGAGCCAAGCGCAGCATCTGCCAGTCCTGTCGCATGAGTCCCAGCATGCGAATAGCAGCTAGTGCTCCTATGACAAAGCGGGCAGGCAATTTCCACATCTGCGCAAGGCCATCTGCAAGATCGGTGGGGTCTGTCGTGGCGAACAGAACGACCGCAGGAAGCGCCACCGCAAGAATTCTAAGAGTGATGGTGACAGCTAAGGCCACTTCACCTTTGGAGATATTCCAGGGACCAACAACAAGTACGACATCTCCCTCATCTCTGCCATAGAGCAATCCCGAGAGCCCAGCGAAGGGTGCTGCAATCAAGAGTGGAGTCAGAATTCGAAGGAGTCTCCGAGCGGGCACACCTGCCCAAGGCAGCAGTGCGAGCTCGAAGACCAACGCGACAAGGGCAGACACAGGATCTAGCGAGAGTAAGAGAACAATGCCGAGGATTCCTGCAGCACACAGCTTTGCCAGAGGACTAATCGTGGTCATTGCTCACCGCCCAACTTCAACACGGTATCTGCCGCTGCCTGCACGAATGCTTCATCGTGGGTAATGGCGACGATGCCGTGACCTTCGGCACGAAGTTCACTCAACAGCGAGACCATCTCTGCCCAGGTCACGGCATCCTGACCGAATGTGGGCTCATCCAGGATGAGTAAGCGAGGCTTTGTGGCCAAAGCTGTTCCTACCGAGAGCCTGCGCTGTTGGCCACCAGAAAGAGTGAAGGGATGTGCATCGGCCAGTTCAGTCAGATGCAGTCGTTCGAGGAGTTCCTCTACTCGATCGTCAATCTCATTCTGAGACAGCCCCTGAGCCCGAGGACCAGCAGAAAGCTCAGCTCGAACAGTGGCAGCAATAAATTGCTGCTCGGGTGCTTGGAAAACACTGCCGATTCTCGTGAGCAGTTCACGAGAGCGCCAGGCGTAAGGATTCGATGACCTGGCAGTGGTTTGGAGCTCAGTAGAAGCAACAACCGCTCCACTCTGGGCAGGGATGAGTCCACCCAAGGTCAATGCCAGTGCTGTTTTTCCAGCACCATTGGCTCCTGTAATGGCCAGTATCTCGCCGGCATGAATATTCACATTCACAGGCTGGGTCGATTGTGTGCTTCCTGGATATCCAGCACACAGGTTCTGCGCCGTGAGGAGCACCGGTGAACCTCTGTGTTGAGGCGCACGTGGAATCTGAGTGTGAGGAAGCCATACGCCGGAGGCTTCTAATACCGAAGCCGTTTCTGGGGGCAACGAGTGAGGCGCTCCATCCCACAGCACACCCTCAGCTCCCAGAACAATGATTCGAGTGGCAAAGTCCCACCAGAGATCCACTCGGTGTTCCACCATCACGATGGTGGCTCCGGTTGCATCTGCCACGGTTGTGACTGCGTCCTTGAGTGCTCTCGCTCCAGCAGGATCAAGGTTTGCTGTGGGCTCGTCCAGGGCAATGATTTCTGGCTTCATGGCGAGAACACCGGCCAAGGCCAATCGTTGTTTCTGGCCACCTGAGAGTGTTGAGGTGGAATGACTTAATGGAACATGAAGCCCCACCAGCCCGAGAGCTTCATCAACCCGTTCCCAGATTTCTTCGCGGGGAACACCGAGGTTCTCACAGCCAAAAGCGACATCGTCGCCCACGCGTTCCAAGATGACCTGGTTCTCAGGGTCTTGAAGAACAAGCCCCACAGTTCCACGAGACTGCTCCGGGGCAGCTCCGTTGATGTGAAGAGAGCCACTCTGGGTACCTTCGTCTTCACCGAGTACACCAGCGAGAGCTCGCAACAGCGTGCTCTTACCAACACCGGAAGCTCCCAGCAGGAGAACTCTCTCCCCCGCATTCACCTCACAGGAGATGTTGGTCAACGCTGGAGCAGGGCGGGCAGCGAACTGCCAACCCCACCCCTGCGCTGAAAATGTTGCCACTTAGTTCTGGCGTCCCGCAGCGAATCTGCTGAGTGCACCAGCGCGAGCTAGCCCGCGCACAATGAACCAGGGAACCACCCCACCAAGAACAGCACCAGAAATGATGCCGCAAATGACGTAGACAGTCTGGAATCCAGCATCAACGCCGGGGTACCAGACAACCAAGTCATTGATGCTCATGGCTACACCAGCTCCTGCACCAGCCAGAACAGCGGTGAACACGTTCCAGTTGGCATAAAGGAAGAGGGCAAAGACCAGCTCAGCGCCAAGGCCCTGAACCAGTCCTGACATCAGGGTTCCAAAACCCCATTGGCTCCCGATCAAAGCCGAGACGGTTGCCGCGATGAGTTCGGTAAAGATGGCCGCACCGGGCTTGCGCACGATGAGTCCGCCGAGCACGGCAGCAAAGAGCCAGCCACCGCCCAGCAGGGCGGTCAGGCCTGGCGTTGCTGCCAGAGCTGCAGAGAGAGGACCATAGGCCAATCCCCATGCCCAGAAGATGATTCCAGAAGCGACTCCGATAACGCTTGCCACGACAATATCGACGGTGCGCCAGCGGAACTTGTTAACAGGTGTTGCGTGCACTTTCGTGCCCCTTTCAGTAGAAATGAGGGCACGGGATAATCGTTGAGAATGCCTCCCTGCGCTGGCATGATCCAGATCAGGTTCGACGGTCGGAAGTTACGGAACTTCCCTCTCAGCCCGGTGTACCGGACTCCCGTGTGGGCTCTATCTTACGCAGTAACGAGGCCGGACGAACACTAGCTGGGCCAAACTTTTGATCTACCTGGTCAATGACGATTTCAGCATCCTTCCAAGGATCTGTTTCGTCTTCCCATAAAGACAGCTGCTGCCCACCTGCTTCAACCAGCCCTGCAGAACGAACGCCAATCAATCGAACAGCACGTCCACCGATGCGCAGGTCATCCAGGAGCTCACAGACAATCTTGTGAATCTCCCTGCCCACGCTCGTGGCTTCTGGAAGAGTGCGTGAACGCGTCAGGGATTCGAGGTCAGAGAAGGTGACCTTGAGGCCGATTGTTCGAGCCTCGAGCTGCGCTTTGCGCAGCTGGGCTCCAACATGATCTGCTTGGAACAACAAGGTTGCTTTGAGCTTCTCGATATCTGTCACATCCTCGTTGAAGGTGTGTTCCTTACCAATGGACTTATCTGCCTTTTCGCTGTTCACCGGGCGAGGATCACGCGCCCAAGCCAGTGCATAGAGGTGAGAACCAGCAGCTTGCCCCAGTGCTGCAATCAAACTCTGTTCAGGTGAATGAGCAACATCGGACACAGTGTGGAGTCCGCGCTTGTTTAACACCTCTGCAGTCTTCTTTCCCACACCCCAAAGCGCATCAATGGGAAGGGGGTGTAGGAATTTCAGAGTGTCCTCTTCGGGAACGATCAAGAGCCCATTGGGCTTGGATTTGGTGGAGGCCAGTTTGGCGACAAACTTCGTACTCGCAACCCCCACAGAACAGGGCAAACCTGTTTCCTCAAACACGCGCTGTTTGATTTGAGCTGCAATCTGCTCAGGTGTGCCGAAGATCTTGATGGCTCCAGAGACATCAAGGAATGCCTCATCAATAGACAGTTGCTCCACCAATGGTGTGAAGTCATTGAACACCTTCATCACCAGGCGCGAGTAATGACGGTATTTCTCAAAGTGGGGTTCCAAAACAATGACGTTCGGAACAAGACGCTTGGCATTCGTCAACGGCATCGCCGAACGAATGCCTAAAGCACGAGCCTCATAGGTGGCACTGGTCACCACAGAGCGCGGTGAATCATGGGCAACAACAGCGGGTTTGCCGCGCACCTCTGGCCTGTCTAATACCTCCACAGACGCGAAGAACGCGTCCATGTCGACATGAAGAATCGAGGAGGTAATTATGCCTTCAGGAAGCGACGCATGGGCAAGCCAAACGACAAGGTGAAAGCGATGATTCCGGCGGTGAAGGTGACTAGTTCGTAGCCAGCAAACTCAGGAGTGAACGCTGCACCCATAAGCCAGAAGCTTGCTACCAGCAGGGCGAACGAAACAATAAATTCAACGATGCGCATGATTACAGTTTAGAGCGCAGCAGCACGTTCAAGCACGAGCTCTCGAACGCGTGCCGCATCAGCTTTGCCTTGCATTGCCTTCATGACAGCGCCAATTACGGCACCAGCAGCCTGAACCTTGCCGTCCTTGATCTTCTCGAGGACATCCGGCTGAGCGGAAAGTGCTTCGTCGATGGCGGCGATCAGTGCACCGTCATCGCTGACCACAGCAAGACCCTTGGTCTCCACAATCTCACGTGGTGAACCTTCGCCGGCAGCAACAGCTTCGAGGACCTGACGAGCCAAACGGTCAGTCAGAGTGCCCTCATCCACGAGCTGCTGTAGTTCTGCAACCTGTGCTGGAGTGATGTCGATACCGGCATCACCCTCAGCTGCGTTAGCCAAACGAGCAATCTCACCCGTCCACCACTTACGTGCTGCCTGAGGTGTAGCGCCTGCTGCAACCGTCTCAGTAATCTCGTTGAGCAGACCAGAGTTCACCACATCCTGGAACTCCAGGTCGGTGAATCCCCACTCAGCCTTGAGGCGACGACGGCGCTCAGCTGGCTTCTCGGGAAGTGCTGCACGCAACTCTTCAATCAGAGCTGGGTCTGGCACTACTGGAAGCAAATCTGGCTCAGGGAAGTAGCGGTAGTCATCAGCGTCTGACTTGGGACGGCCAGCGCTGGTTGCACCAGTGTCTTCGTGCCAGTGGCGAGTCTCCTGGATGATGGTTCCACCCTCAGAGAGAATCTGTGCCTGGCGCTGAATTTCATAGCGCACTGCACGCTCAACCGAACGCAAGGAGTTCACGTTCTTGGTTTCGGTGCGAGTGCCGAGCTTGTCAGATCCACGAGGACGCAGAGACACGTTTGCATCACAGCGTAGGTTTCCGCGTTCCATCTTGGCGTCAGAAATACCAAGTGCCAGCACGATGTCGCGAATAGTCGCGACATACGCCTTGGCCAGTTCAGGGGCGTCGTGTTCGGCGCCCTCAATCATGCGGGTCACAATCTCCACCAGGGGAACACCAGCACGGTTGTAGTCCACGAGAGAGTATTCAGCCCCCTGGATACGACCGGTGGAACCACCGACGTGGGTGAGCTTTCCCGCGTCTTCTTCCATGTGAGCACGCTCAATGTCGACCTGGATGATGCGACCGTTAGGCAGCTCTACTTCCACGTTTCCGTTGATCGCGATGGGCTCATCAAACTGTGAGATCTGGTAGTTCTTCGCGAGGTCAGGGTAGAAGTAGTTCTTGCGCGCGAAGGAAGAAGATTCTGCAATCTCACAGCCCAAGGCAAGGCCCAAGCTGATGGAGTAGCGCACAGCCTCTTCGTTCACCACAGGAAGTGAACCGGGAAGACCCAAGCAGGTGGGAGTGATGTTGGTGTTGGGCTCACTACCAAAGTTGTTGGGAGCTGCCGAGAACATCTTAGTCTTGGTGGAGAGTTCCACGTGAACTTCAAAACCGAGAACGGGTTCGAACAGTTCGAGCGCCTTGTCGTAATCCATGAGCTTTGCTTTAGCCATTAGAGCGCCCCTCCCTTGAGTTCTGGTGCTTGGCTCAGCAGGGTGTGGCCCCACTTCTGCTCCAGCAGTGCTTCGAGTGCGCCACCCACGTTGTAGAGGCGCGCATCTTCACGAGCAGGTGCGAGGAACTGGATGCCGACAGGCAATCCGTCCTCGTCTGCGAGACCAGCAGGAACGCTGATTCCAGGAATACCAGCCATGTTGGCAGGAATGGTTGCAATGTCTCCACGCCACATAGCTACGGGGTCATCGAGCTGTTCGCCGAGCTTCCACGCAGTCGTGGGAGCAGTCGGTGAAGCCAAGACATCAACCTTGCTAAAGGCATCTGCGAAGTCGCGCTGCACGAGCGTGCGCACCTTCTGTGCAGAACCGTAATAGGCGTCGTAGTAGCCAGCAGAGAGTGCGTAGGTTCCCAAGATGATGCGGCGCTTCACTTCAGCACCGAATCCAGCTTCACGAGTGGCCGACATGACCTGCTCAACCGTTCCGCCGCCTTCTGGCTGCACGCGCAGACCAAAGCGAACGGAGTCGAACTTGGCCAGGTTGCTGGATGCTTCCGCGGGAAGAATCAAGTAGTACGCAGCAACGGCGTGAGCAAGGCTGGGAAGCGAAACGTTCACGATCTCAGCGCCGTTGGCTTTGAGCAGTTCCAAAGACTCGTGGAAACGAGCAAGAACACCAGGCTGGAAGCCTTCGTCATCCAACTGCTCGATAACACCAATCTTGAGGCCCTTGACGTCGGCGTTCTTCACAGCGTCTGCAAAGGAAGGCCATTCGTCCTTGAGTGAGGTGCTGTCGTGCACGTCGTGGCCCTTGATCACGTCGTGAAGAAGTGCAGAGTCCAGAACAGTGCGGGTTACCGGACCAATCTGATCAAAGCTCGAAGCCAAAGCAATCGCGCCATAGCGGGAAACACCACCATAGGTAGGCTTCACGCCCACGGTGCCGGTGATATGTGCTGGCTGGCGGATAGATCCACCCGTGTCAGAGCCGAGAGCCAATGGCGCTTCAAAAGCAGCCACAGCAGCTGCCGAGCCACCACCGGAACCACCAGGAATACGGTCGAGATCCCAGGGGTTACGAGTAGGACCATATGCCGAGTGCTCAGTGGAGGAACCCATAGCGAATTCGTCCATGTTGGTCTTACCCAGAGGAACAAGTCCCGCTTCGCGCACCTTGGTCACGACGGTGGCGTCATAAGGAGACATCCAGCCTTCGAGGATCTTGGAACCGGAAGTCGAGGGCATGTCGGTGGTGACCAACACGTCCTTGATGGCGATAGGAACACCATCGAGGGGGCTGAGCGGAGCACCAGCAGCACGGCGTGCATCTGACGCCTTGGCAGCCTCGAGTGACACAGCAGCGTTCACGTGGAGGAACGCGTTGAGGTCACCATCAACCGCAGCAATGCGGTCAAGGTGTGCCTGGGTGATTTCCACAGAAGTTGTGGTTCCGGCAGCGAGCATCTCTGCGAGCTCGGCGGCGGTCTTGTGAATGAGGTCAGACATGATTACTGCTCCTCCCCCAGAATTGCTGACACCTTAAAGCGCGAACCATCGTGCTCAGGAGCAGAAGCCAAAGCCTTGTCGGTAGGGATCACATCAGCGACAACGTCGGGACGGTAAACGTTCTTCAACGGAATGGGGTGGCTGGTTGCAGGCACGTCAGGCGTGGCAACGGCCTGTACAGAAGCAACAGCTTCCATGATCTGGCCCAACTCAGTGGTCATCGTCGCGATTTCCGCGTCGGAAAGGTCAATACGGGCCAAGTTAGCCAGGTGGCGTACCTGCTCGGCAGAAATGTCAGACATAAGGCACAAGTTTACCCGTCACGACACCGGGCAAATTACCGAGGCAAGGCAGAAAAAGTGCAGAGATCTGCCAATAAATTGATTACTTAGATTCTTGGATTGCCACTAAGAAATCTTCCAAACTGACCACTGGTATTCCAATAAGTCGAGCTCTTTTAGCCTTACCAGACAATGTATTGGGATCCTGCGCAACAACGACTTTCACTTTTTTGGTAACCGATGGCCAACAAATGAGGCCGTTTTCGCTAGCAATTTGTTCGTAGTGGCTCCGCGAAAGGGGCATCTCCCCGGTTAAGACAATGTGATCACCTTCTTCTAGATGAATGGTGAATCTGGCAAAGTTTGGAGCTTCCTCAGAAATTTCATCTTTGAGATATTCGATCTTGGATTTGATCTCAGCAAGAGATTTACCCATCAGTTTTCCCACGTAATGAATCCCTGCAATCTCAGCAGCGTTTAACACTCCATCTGCCCAAGCAACATTCACCAAATCTAAGAAATATTGATCTTTAAGAGCAGCAAGTTTCTTTGCATCCATGCCAACTTCCTCGACATATGCATCAACTAGTGAGGCTTCCTCCGGGGTCATCAACCCATCACTGAAGATGTCATCAAACAATCTCAAGAGCCCTCGGTCTTCAGCGGTTTCTGCCGCATCCGGAAGTTTTGTGATGTATTTGGTCAGCACGGGCTCTTCAACTGTGAGAATTTCACCACGTTGTTTCGTGGGAGCTACTTGCGCAGGAACTGAAGGCCATACGAACAACGAAGACTGTTCAATTACCCTGTCCCAAAGGAAAAAATTCGGCTCTTGTTCGAAATATGAACGAAGAAGTTTTGCCGTTGCAATTGCGTCGTCAAGTGCACAGTGGGCGTTTTCAATATCTATGTCATAAGCCTCACAACACGCAGCAAGCGATCTACCCACACCGGGAAGCATCTCGGTTGCCATTTTCATTGTGCAAATAACAGGCAGTGAACCCTTGTCAATAAGAATTCCTACTGAATTGAATTCGGCAACTAAAAAATTGGTATCAAAACTCGCGTTATGCGCCACAATTACTCGGCCATTTATCATCTGCAGAAGCCCAGGGGCTACATCTTCGAATGAAGGCGCATCGATCACATCTGTCGCGGTAATGCCATGTATTTTTGTCGCTCCGACATCACGCCCTGGATTAATCAGCGTAGAAAATGTCGATTCTGGATCACCATGTTGATCCAGAAGTACAAGGCCGATCTCAACAACTTTGTCACCCTTATTGGGGCTAAAGCCTGTGGTTTCAAAATCAATTACAGCAAAGCCGTTTGAGCTCATATTTTCCCCCAGTTGCAATTTTCTTTCAGGCTACATTGCTCCTAAGACAATGCAGAAGGACCATGTTCCAGCAGTATTTTGAAACCTTCTGCATCTAAAACTGGAATCCCTAATTCTTTCGCTTTAGTCAGTTTCGATCCTGCACCAGGGCCAGCAGCCACAAAGTTTGTATTCTTCGATACCGAAGATGCAGGTTTTCCACCTGCAGCGATAATCGCCTCTTGTGCGCCGTCGCGAGTAAATCCGTCAAGAGAGCCTGTAGCCACAATGATGAGTCCGCTGCAGGGTCCTTCGTTTGAGGTCACAGCGCCGGGCCCGGCATGTCCTGGAACAAACAGTTGGACACCGGCAGATTTCCAGCGTTCAATGATTTCGCGATGCCAATCAACTTCTAGCCACGATTTCACTGACTCAGCAATGATTTGACCGACACCCTCGACTGCTGCCAGTTCCTCGGCGGTGGCTTCATCTAAGGCTTCAATAGAACCAAAGTGATTTGCCAATGCTCTAGCTGCTACAGGTCCAACGTGTCTGATGTTCAAGGAAACCAGCATTCGCCAAAAAGGCTTTGTCTTTGCCTTTTCGAGCTCAGCGATGAGCTCATACGCACCCTTAGAAAGTATGAATTTTTCATCACCGTCAAAGACCTCTGCTTGAGGGTCAAAGGGTGGATCCATGACAACTTTCTTGCCAATCTTTCTAATGCGACGGAAAGGAAGTTCTCGAAGCGGTTCTCCCGTTTCCTTATCAAGCTTGATTTCACGGATTCGAATGTCTGAGTAATTCCAAACCTCGAGAGGGAAAAGATCCTCTAACGTGAGCTCAAAAAGTCCTGCTTCTGTGAGCAAAGCGGGTTGAAGTGGTGGGATCGGATTAGTCAACGCTTCAGCAGTCGACTCACCCAGTCCTTCAATTTCAAGACCACCGCGACTACCAATATGTTCAACGCGCCCACGAACTTGAGCAGGGCAAGCTTTCGTGTTTGGGCAACGAAGATCAATATCGTCCTCGCTGGCTGGTGCTAGCTTCGCACCACACTCAGGACAACTTTCAGGCATCACAAATGGATACTCTGTGCCATCGCGAAGTTCGAGTACTGGCCCCAAGATTTCAGGAATGACGTCACCGGCTTTCCGGATGACAATCGTGTCCTTGATGAGAACGCCCTTGGCTTTAACCACATCTTGGTTATGAAGTGTTGCGTATTCAACGACTGAGCCAGCAACTTGAACTGGTTCAACGATGGCAAAAGGTGTTGCGCGTCCTGTGCGCCCCACGCTGACCTTGATGTCTTTCAGCTTGGTGTTGACCTGCTCAGGAGGGTATTTGTAGGCGATTGCCCAACGAGGTGCTCGACTGGTGGCACCAAGTTGCTTTTGAATGGCTAAGTCGTCGACCTTGATGACTATGCCGTCAATCTCATGGTCAATGTCGTGTCGTTTTGCACCCATCTCGGTAATGAATGCTGCAACTTCTTTTGCGCTTGAAAGTACTTCGAAGTACTTCGAAGTTGGCAGTCCCCAAGACTCAAGGAGCCCATAAACATCTGACTGGTTAGCAACAGGTACCTGATCCCAGGCACCAATTCCATGAACCAGAAGGCGAAGAGGCCTTGCAGCCGTTTTTGCCGGGTCAATCTGGCGCAGTGAACCACTGGCAGAGTTTCGGGGGTTAGAAAATGTCTTTTCCTTGGCCTCTAACAAACGCTTATTAAGCGCTTCAAACTCTGCAGTTGGAATATAAATTTCACCACGAACTTCCATGAGTTCAGGGAACCCAACACCTGAAAGTCGGTGTGGAATGCCCTGAATGGTGAGGACATTTGCTGTGACGTCTTCTCCTACTACTCCATCACCACGAGTTGTTGCCCCTGTGAGGGTTCCATTCTCGAAGCGAAGATTGATAGCAAGACCGTCGATCTTCAGCTCGCAGAGATACTTGATTGCAGTTCCAGCATCTCTTTCAGTTTTTTCTGCCCATGCAAGAAATTGTTCTTCTGAAAAAACATTGTCCAAACTCATCATTCGCTCGAGATGAGGGACCTTTTCAAAGGTTGCCGCAGCACGGCCGCCAACACTCAGAGTGGGGCTGTCCTGCCCTTGAAGTACCGGGTAAGTTTTTTCGATTGCTTCGAGCCTACGCATTGCGGAGTCGTACTCAGCATCTGAAATGATGCTTTCGTCGCGTTCGTAATAAGCATCTGCGGCTTTGTTGATCTTGGCAGTTAGTTCTATTGCTTCTGCTTGCGCTTTTTCAAAATCGGTAAGTTCGGAAACTTCTGCTGAAGACGGAATCTCTTCAGGAACTACATCCTCTAAATCGAAGAGTGCGTCCTCGCTCATGCGGTGGCCACAACATTCAAGTCACTCACTGTTCGTGCAATCGTGAACTGCCCCAGAACCCTGGTGCCGACATAAATGACGGCAGTTTGCCCGGCAGCTACCGAGTTGAGCGGGTTGGCGGGGCGAACGATGAGTTCGCCTCCAACCAGCTGCGCAACAGCAGGTACGGGATCTGCGTGTGCACGAATCTGCACTTCAACATCGAATTCGTTTTCAGGGTTTTCCTGTGGTTCCCCACACCAGGTGAAGCTGGTGCCAGCAATCTCGATAATGTCGAGTGCTTCCTTGGGGCCCACCACTACGGTGTTGGTCTTGGGACGGATCTCCAGCACAAAGCGTGGAAGACCATCCGGTGCAGGAGTTCCAATGTGGAGTCCCTTGCGCTGGCCAATGGTGAAACCTGGTGTTCCTTCATGGGTGCCGAGCTTGTTTCCAGCAGTGTCGACAATGTCACCTTCACTGATGCCCACACGATCTGCGAGCCAGCCTCGGGTGTCACCATCAGGAATAAAGCAAATGTCGTGACTGTCAGGCTTCTGCGCAACGCTCAGACCACGCTCTGCCGCCTCGGCACGAATGAGGTCCTTGGAGGGGGTGTCCCCGAGCGGGAACATGGCGTGCGCGAGCTGATCCGAGGTGAGCACACCGAGAACATAGGACTGATCCTTTGCCCACGCACTGGCGCGGTGAAGCTCGAGGTTGCCGTTGGCATCGGAAACGACATTGGCATAGTGACCGGTGCAGACAGCATCAAAGCCCAGCGCAAGTGCCTTCTCCATCAGGGCAGCAAACTTGATCTTCTCGTTGCAGCGCATGCAGGGGTTCGGCGTGCGACCAGCCTGGTATTCAGCAATAAAGTCATCGACCACGTCGGACTTGAAGCGTTCTGAGAAGTCCCAGACGTAATAGGGAATGCCGAGCATGGTGGCAGCGCGCTGCGCATCCATCGAGTCTTCGATGGTGCAGCAGCCACGTGCACCGGTTCGCAGGGTGCCAGGCATACGGCTGAGCGCTAAGTGCACCCCTACAACGTCGTGTCCTGCTTCTACTGCCCGCGCAGCAGCAACAGCGGAGTCAACTCCACCACTCATTGCCGCTAGTACTCGCATAATTCAAGTTTAAGGCGTGCGGAGCTTCACTCCCTGCCAGTTTGCTGGATTCAGCAGCTAAACGGTCGTGCCGGCCTTGCGAGCACGTTCCACTGCCTCTGGAAGTGCAGCAAAGAACTCATCGAGTTCTTCTTGAGCCGTGGTGTGGCCTAGGGAAATTCTCAGTGCAGACGACGCTCCACGTTCGTCATGCCCCATGGCTAAGAGCACATGTGATGGCTGAGCCACGCCTGCCTGGCAGGCAGATCCCGTCGACACCGAAACACCCATGGCATCCAGCAAGAACAACAATGAGTCGCTCTGGCAGCCCGGGAACGTGAAGTTCACATTGTTATCGAGCCGGTTCTCTGGATCACCGCTGAGCACAGCGTCAGGAACAAGTTCCTGAATCTTCTCGATGGTGGCATCGCGGAGAGAAATCAGACGAGCATGTTCGTTTTCGAATGCCTTATCGGTCACCAGTGCCGCGATGGCCATCGAGGAGATGGCCGGGGCATCGAGAGTTCCACTGCGCAGGCCACGTTGTTGGCCACCACCATGGATCAATGGTTCCAATTGCGCTTCGCGGCTCACGACCAGTGCGCCCACGCCAGGCACAGAACCGAATTTGTGCCCGGAAATGCTCAGGGCAACCAGCCCGGCATTTCCTTGGGCGCCTGAATCAGTTCTGATCTGGGCAAAGTTCACCGGGATATGTCCGAATGCTGAGACGGCATCGATGTGGAGTGGAACGTGGTGTTCTGCGGCGAGCGCGGCAATCTCTGCCACGGGTTGGATGGTGCCTACTTCGTTGTTGGCCCAGAGCATGGTGACCAGCGCTACCGACTTCCCCGCACGTTCGAGAGTGTCATTGAGCTCGGTGACGTCGATGCGCCCGAGCTTGTCTATTGGGATCCACTCCAGCACAGCACCTTCGTGCTCTTGCAGCCAGAGCACGGTGTCGAGGGTGGCATGGTGTTCTGCCTCGGGAACAACGATGCGATTGCGCTTGGCGTCCTTCTCTACAGCAGCACGAAATAGTCCAACTAGTGCGAGGTTGATGGATTCCGTGCCACCCGAGGTAAAAATCACTTCAATGGGCTGGCAACCTAGGACTGTTGCAAGGTATTCACGGGCGTCTTCCACGAGGGCACGCGCTGCTTGACCATGACGGTGAACAGAGCTGGGGTTTCCTGCGTGCGCCAACGCGTCTGTAAAGGCCTTGGCAGCTTCGGGACGCACGGGTGTTGATGCTGCGTGGTCAAGATATGCCACCATAACAACACCCCTTTCGAAGAACGTGTGAACAAAATGTTTAACGGCTCACCTACGTGTGCGAAACACGAAGGCAATCTATCTGGCTAGTCTATTTCGAGTGCCTATCCCTCCATCACTAAAGAACCTTGGCGTGCGCCCAACCCGTAGCGGTGGCGAGCTCAAGGTTTTTAGCGACACCGCTGAGGGAATTGATGTTCTGATCTATGACGCTCCCGGCAGTGCACACATTGCTGAGCGTCACTCCCTGGTCAAGGGCAAGGGTGGCATGTGGTCCACCAGCAGTGGCCTGCTGGTGCCCGGTGCTGAATATGCGTTGCAGGCGTGGGGTCCTGCTGGACCACAGGATTCTTTCTCTGCCGAAGAACTTCTAGTAGATCCCTATGCCAAGGGCCTCAGCCGTGTTGGTAATTCATGGCGTTCCGTCGTTGTTGACACCAGCTTCGATTGGGGCACGTCCAAGAAGCCTCAAACTCCTCTTGACCAGTCCGTGATTTATGAAGCTCACGTGCGCGGTTTGACCAAGATGCACCCCGGTGTTCCTCTCGAACTGCGTGGAACCTATGCAGGTCTGGGTCACGAAGCCATGACGACCTACCTCAAGGAACTCGGCGTAACCGCTGTGGAGCTTCTCCCTGTTCACGCTTATCTCTCCGAGGAGCACCTGCTTAGCCAGGGCGTGACCAACTACTGGGGTTACAACACTCTGAACTTCTTTACTCCTCACAACGCTTATGCCACCAAGGCAGCTCGCGAAGGGGGACCTTCTGCTGTTCTGCGCGAGTTCAAGCAGATGGTCAAGGATCTACACGAAGCAGGTCTCGAGGTCATTCTTGACGTGGTCTACAACCACACTGCAGAGGAGGGCAAGGTTGGTCCTCGCCTGAGCTTCCGCGGCCTGGACAACGCTTCCTACTACCGCCAAGACGAAGACGGTAATTACATCGACACCACAGGGTGCGGAAATTCACTCAACGCATCCAAGCCTGTCGTTCAGCAGCTCATTCTGGATTCATTGCGCTACTGGGCTGAAGAAACTCAGGTGGACGGTTTCCGTTTCGACCTCGCTGTGACGCTGGGCCGTGACGAGAAAGCTGGGTACCACAAGGATCACCCTCTACTCGAGGCAATTCGCACCGACCCCATCCTCTCCGCAACCAAGCTCATTGCTGAGCCCTGGGATGTGGGCATGGGCGGTTGGCAGACCGGAAACTTTGCTGACGGCTGGCACGAATGGAACGACCGCTACCGCGACCGTATTCGCAACTTCTGGCTGCCAGACATTGCACAAGCGCGTGAGACGGGCTTTGCTCCGACTGGCGTCGGTGGCTTCGCCACTCGCCTGGCAGGCTCCAGCAACACCTTCTCCGCTGAACGTGGCCCGGTTGCCTCAGTGAACTTCATCACCGCACACGATGGCTTCACCCTCAACGACCTCACGATGTATAACTACAAGCACAACATCGGTAACGGCGAAGATAACCGTGATGGCGCCAACGACAACCGCTCGTTCAACCACGGTGTTGAAGGCCCCACGGATAACCCCGACATCATTGCTGCACGTCGTCGCACCATGCGTAACCTGATGGGCACTTTAATGCTCTCTGCAGGTATTCCCATGATCACCGCAGGTGATGAGTTTGGTCGTACCCAGCACGGCAACAACAATGCCTACTGTCACGACTCTCCCCTGACCTGGGTCAACTGGGAACTGCAGGAATGGCAGCAGGACATGCTGGCCACTACTAAGCACTTGGCAAAGATGCGCCGGGAACACCCTGCTATCCGCCCCACCAAGTTTGGTGTCTTCGGCGAGCGCATCCCCAGCGCCAGCCAGGTGGATTGGTACAACACCCAGGGTGAAACCATGGAGAACGAGGATTGGGAAGATCCCCACAACCGCACACTGCAGTATGTGGCGGCAAGCACGCCGGAAAATGAAGATTTCAACCGCATTCTCATGATCATTCACGGAACCGAACAACCCACCTCGGTTGTTGTTCCTAAACACCCTGGCGTGCAGTTCTATGAGCCATTGTGGTTCAGTCCTCACCACACTCCTCGTGAGGTTCCGGGCGTTCTGCGTCCAGGTGAAACCTTCAAGCTCACCGGCACCTCGATTTTGTTGTTTAACGCTGCGAATTAGCCGTTACCTCAGCGCAATAAAAATGCGCTAGTTTTCGTTTATGGAACCCTCCTCCATCGGACGCTTGCCCATTCTCAATGTCACGCCTGATTTAGGTGTGCCTGAGCTCACTCCCAAGGCTTATGTTGGGGAGGTTGTGCCCTTTGGTGCGACCTGTTTCCGCGAAGGCCATGACCTCATCGGTGTTGCCCTGCACCTGCGCGCTCCGGATGGTAAGTCCAGCCGCATTGAGATGACCTCCGATGCCCCCGGCACGGATCGTTGGAGTGCACTAGCTCAGCCTGACAAGGCGGGCAAGTGGTCGTTCACCATCGAGTCCTACTCTGATGACTACGCGACCTGGCATCACAATGCCGAGGTGAAAATCCCTCTGGGCATCGACGTTGAGCTGATGCTCACGATTGGCTCTCAGCTATTCGCCCGTGCCAGCAAGGAAGCTTCTCGCACGGCAGCTACGCGCAAGAAGCTGGCGGCCTTGGCCGAGGTTCTTGCCGATACTTCTGTTGACCCCCTTGTTCGATTCGCTCAGGCAGAGGGCGAAGCAGTAGACAAGCTCCTCTCGGGTGCTCCCATCTCCAGCTTGGAGACCTTCTCTGCTGAATACCCGCTGCTCGTGGAGCGAAGCTTGGCTGGTAGCGCCAACTGGTATGAATTCTTCCCCCGCTCGGAAGGTGCCAAGCAGAATGCAGATGGAACCTGGGTTTCGGGCACCTTCCGCACGGCTGCCAAGCGCCTTCCTGCTGTAGCCAAAATGGGCTTCAACGTTCTGTATATGCCCCCTATCCACCCCATTGGCACGCTCAACCGCAAGGGCCCGAACAACACCCTGGTCACCAAGCCAGGTGATCCTGGTTCTCCCTGGGCTATTGGTTCTGCTGATGGTGGCCACGATGCCATTCACCCTGACCTCGGTGACTTCAAGGACTTTGCCTACTTTGTTTCTCAAGCGAAGAAGAACGGCATTGAAGTCGCTCTAGATTTGGCACTCCAGGCTGCTCCGGATCACCCCTGGGTGAAGACCAACCCTGAGTTCTTCACAACTCTCCCTGACGGCACCATTGCCTATGCAGAGAACCCTCCCAAGAAGTATCAGGACATCTATCCCATCAACTTCGACAACGATCCAGAAGGCATTCGTGCTGAGGTGTTGCGTGTGGTGCTGTTCTGGATTTCCAAGGGCATCAACATTTTCCGCGTGGACAACCCCCACACCAAGCCCGTGGACTTCTGGGAATGGCTGATCAAAACCGTCAATGCGCAGCACCCTGACGTGATCTTCCTCGCTGAAGCCTTTACTCGCCCGGCCATGATGCAGGCGCTGGCCAAGGTGGGCTTCCAACAGTCCTATTCCTACTTCACCTGGCGTAACACCAAGTGGGAGCTGGAAGAGTTCTTCCGCAGCATCTCAGGCGAGACTGCCGACTTTATGCGTCCGAACCTGTTCGTGAACACTCCCGACATCCTGACTGAGTATTTGCAGTTCGGTGGCCCTGCCGCGTTCACGATCCGTGCAACGCTGGCCGCCACCGCTGCCCCGCTCTGGGGTGTGTACACCGGCTTTGAACTCTATGAATCAGTAGCCCGTCCCGGTGCTGAGGAATACATCGATAACGAGAAATTCGAATACAAGAACCGAGACTGGGTTGCCATTGAGAAGGAAGGCACCTCTCTCGCGCCCTACCTCACGAAGCTCAACGAGATCCGTGCAGAACACCCTGCTCTGCGCCAGCTACGCAACATCACCATTCAGCGCACCGATGACGACGCCATCCTGGCCTACAGCAAGCACCTGGATGCCCAGTTCACGGGCACCGGCACGAACGACACCATCATTGTTGTGGTCAACACGGACCCTCACTCCGTGCGTGAAACAACCGTTCACCTCGACCTGACCACCTTGGGTGCCCAGCACGGTGATTCCATCACCGTGACCAACCTGGTTACCGGCGTGGAATGGGTGTGGGGCGCAGATAACTATGTGCGACTAGATCCCTTCACCGAGCCTGTCCACATCTTGCACGTGAGCAAGGTGAACTGATGACCGAGAAGAAGCCAACCAAAAAAGCAGCTCCCAAGCATGCTGCAGAGAAGACACCAATTGTGAAGAAAACCCTCACCAAGAAGACCAAGGGTGCCACCGAATGGCATACTCCCTCTCTCGATGACGGTCTTCTGGCCTGGGTAGCTCAGGGCAGCCACTACGACCCACACAGTGTCTTGGGTCAACACCTCATCCCTGTCGAAGGCTCCAAAGACTCCGTCACCGTCATTCGCACGCGACGACCTTTGGCAAGCGAAGTTATTGCCATCTTGGGCTCCAAGGCCCGGATTGAGCTTTCCCATGCTGGCCACGGCATCTGGGAAGGTGCTCACACCCTCGGTCTGCAGGACTACGTCATTGAGACTCGATATCCCGACGGTGCTGAGTGGATTGCTGAAGACGGTTACCGCTTCACTCCCACCGTGGGCGAACTCGACCTTCACCTCATCCGTGAAGGCCGTCACGAACGCCTGTGGGAAGTCCTCGGTGCGCGTTACATCGGCCACGGCGGCGTCAAGGGCACCGTGCAGGGAACGGCATTTGCTGTCTGGGCACCGAACGCGAAGGCTGTGCGTGTCAAGGGAACCTTCAATGGCTGGAATGGTGAAGGCCACTCCATGCGCTCATTGGGCGCCAGTGGCGTCTGGGAGCTGTTTGTTCCCGATGTTCACCCCGGTGAGACCTACAAGTTTGAAATCTTGACTCAGGCAGGTCACTGGGTGGAGCGTGCAGACCCGATGGCACGCCAAACCGAATGCCCACCGCTGACCGGCTCCATCATTGCTCACTCCAACTACAAGTGGGGTGACAAAAAGTGGATTACCAAGCGCGATAAGACCAAGGCGCACGAAGCTCCCATGAGTATTTACGAACTGCACGTAGGTTCATGGCGTCAGGGTCTCTCCTACCGTGAACTCGCAGATGACCTCATCGGTCACGTGCTTGAGACGGGCTTTACTCACGTGGAGTTCATGCCGCTTGCCGAGCACCCCTATGGCCCTTCCTGGGGTTACCAAGTCACTGGTTACTACGCCCCCACAGCACGTTTTGGCAACCCTGATGATCTGAAGTATTTGATTGATCGCCTGCACGACGCCGGTATCGGGGTCCTGCTCGACTGGGTTCCAGGGCACTTTCCCAAGGACGAGTGGGCACTTGCTCGCTTTGACGGCCAACCCCTCTATGAGCACGCTGACCCCCGCAAGGGCGAGCACCCTGACTGGGGAACCTACATCTTTGACTTCGGTCGCAATGAAGTGCGCAACTTCCTCGTTGCTAATGCGCTCTACTGGATCGAAGAATTCCACATCGATGGCCTGCGCGTGGATGCGGTCGCATCCATGCTCTATCTCGACTACAGCCGTGAAGACGGCCAGTGGCTGCCCAACCAATATGGCGGGCGCGAGAACCTTGAGGCCATCAACTTCCTCCAGGAAGCTAACGCGACGGTTTACAAGCACCACCCCGGCGTGACCATGGCCGCCGAAGAATCCACCTCATGGGGCGGCGTCACTGCTCCCACCGAAGCAGGCGGATTGGGCTTTGGTTTCAAGTGGAACATGGGCTGGATGCATGACAGCTTGCAATACATCCACACCGATCCGATGTATCGCGAGTATCACCATTGGGACATCACCTTCTCGTTCCAGTATGCGTTTAGCGAGAACTTTGTGCTTCCCATCTCCCACGATGAGGTCGTCCACGGCAAAGGTTCACTGCTAGCCAAGATGCCCGGTGACCACTGGCAGAAGCTCGCCAACATGCGTGCCTACTTGGCGTTCATGTGGGGACACCCGGGCAAGCAACTCTTGTTCATGGGTCAAGAGTTTGGTCAGCCGTCTGAGTGGAGCCAAGAGCGCTCGCTCGACTGGTGGATTCTCGACCAGCCAGCCCACCAAGGCCTGCAGCGCATGGTCAAGCAACTCAACACCGTCTATAAAGACACCGCAGCACTGTGGGAGCGCGACAGCGACCCTGCAGGTTTCCAGTGGATTGACGGCGCAGACAACGGACGTAACGTTGTTTCCTTCGTGCGCTATGACAAGAAGGGCAACGCCCTAGCTGTCGTGGCCAACTTTGCTGGCAATCCCCACAGTGACTTCCAGTTAGGCCTGCCCTCTGGCGGCGTCTGGACGGAACTGTTCAACTCGGACGCGACAGACTTTGGTGGTTCCGGTGTGGGCAACATGGGCAAGGTAACTGCCACCGCGGACCAATGGAACAACTTTGAGCACTCTGCTCGAATTACCCTGCCACCTTTGGGCGTTCTGTTCTTCTATAAGAGCGCTAAGTAAGGCTCTAGTAGAGCAGGTTCGTCAACCGCATTCGTGCGGCGTTCACGGCAGGGTCTGTCAAACCCACGACCTCAAAAAGGTCTAACAAACGTGTGCGAACAATGTTCTTGCCGTCTTGATCCAGCTTAGGGAACAGCACCAAGAGGCGATCAAAAGCATCCTCGACATGTCCACCAGAAACATCCAAGTCCGCAACGTCGAGCTGCTGCTCTAAACCGTCAGGGTTGGCAGCAGCGGCCGCACGAATATCAGCGAGTGCTTTGCCCTGCAGGCGGTGCAGCAAAGATATCCGGGCTAAACCTGCTTTGGCTTCAGCATCATTGGGGTTCTGCTTGAGCGCCTTTTCCCAGGCGGCAATAGCAGCTGGATAATCTCCACGCTCAGCCGCATCAAAGGCCTCATGGTGAAGTGGGGGCAGGGCTGGCGCAGGCGGCGCCACGGTGGCACCACTTTCTCCTGCGGGAGCGCCAGCAGGCTTCGCAATACCCACAACCCCGTTTTGAGCGGCAAGTTCAAGTACCTGTTCAAAGAGATTGAAAATGTCGGCCTCACCGGCCACACCAGCGAATAATGGCAGAGGTCTTCCCGCCAGAACAGCTGCGGTGGTGGGGACGGTTTGTGCCTGGAAAGCCTGAGTCAGGCCGGGATTCTCTACAGCGTTGACTCGAACCAGAATCAAACGTCCTTGAAAGCCCAGAACAAGCTTTTCCAGTATCGGTGAGAGTTCGGCACACTGAGGCGCTTCCTCAGCCCACAGATCAACAATGACGGGAACCTGGTTGGAAAGGTCCAGAATTGCGGTGAAGTTCTGGTCAGTGCCATCGAGGACGAGCTGTGGAACAGGTACCTGTGTTCCCGGAGAAACAGGTGCTGATTCTTCTCCTGGAGCACGCGTACCTCCAGCTGTGTTGACGGCACCGCGTTGTGGCTTGTTAACCAAAGAACTCAGGTCCACAGCACCACGCAAGTTAGGAAGTGATGGCATCGACATTAGAGACCTCGCGCTGAAATCAATCCTTGGGTGTAGCCCAAGAGACGAATCTTGTCTGTGCTTCCCAAAGGCGGAACATAGAACGCCAGTTCCATGCCGTAGGTGGATTCCACACCCGTGGTGGAAGAACTGACACCACTGAGAATCTTTGCCTGGCCTTCGGGGCTGACGGACGCTCCGGCTTGCGTGGGACGTACCGTCTCAATTTCATTCAAGCTCACCGTGACAATGGCACCAGAGTCCATCGTGGCCAGCGCCAACGGTGCACCAGAACCTGCATTTTGGCTAAATTCCAACGATGCACGTTCACTCACAGCAGCCTGCTTCTGATCCTTATAGGCCTTACCCACCTGCGCAACTAAAGAATCTGCCGTCAAATCGAATAGTCCGAAATAGGGGCTGGCTTCACCCTGAGTCAACACAGAACCGTAAGCAGCAGAGAGCTGATCTGGTGAGATGAGGAGCAGTTTGGAATCTGGAGCAACTAGCGCCGAGCCCACGTTCGCAGGTGCCACCGTGGGAACCTGTGCATTGGGTTCCAGCGTCACCATGTATTCCACGTGATAGTTCTCACGAGGTGAATTCTGAATCATCATGAGACCCATGGTGGGAACCGAAGGATCATTTTCGTTCTGCACGACCGCAATGACCTGGCGTGGCCAGTTTGCGGTGGCCTGCGGCATGGTGAACGTAATGGGGGAAGCAGCCAACTTAGGCAGTGCTGCTACAGACGAGTCCGCCTTGCGGATGGCATAGTTTGCTGCACGAATTTCCTGCGCAGGACCGATCAGGCGTGTGCCGGAGAGTGCGGGGTCGAGCGCGGCATCTGCATCTGTTACCGTCTGAGAAATCCGGCTGAGAATGCGCTGTAATTGACGCTCTGTCACCGCCGGTGGGTGACCATCAATCTCTACCGACTCCGTTGCAGTAGGTGTCGGTTCTGCGACATTCTGCCCAGAGTTATATGGACTGCAGGAACTCAGGCCGAGGGTGAGAACACCTGCTAGACCGAGGGCAACAAAACTGGAACCGCGCGTAATTCCGCGGCGCCCCTTAGGAGCTGCACTGACCAGCGACTTCGGGGTGGGCATTCTGATGGCACGAGGCTTGGGTGGTTTAGGCAGTTTGCCGCGGCGACGTGGACCTTGAGAATTTCGGTCGTGACGAAGTGCCCACAAATAGAGAACCAAACCAATCAGGGCGGCAACGCCACCACCGATGATGAACCCGGTTGCAAAAGGAACGCGGCTAGGCAATGGCCACGCTATCGTCACCGTTCCTGGAGCGTCTGCCTTTCCATCTGCAGCGATGATGGCGGACATATCGCTATCGAGGAAGGTGGGCAGAGTTGCTGTGGTTTTTCCAGAAGCTTCACCCAGCCAGAGGTCACTACCTTCCGGTGTGAGAATTTCCTGCTCAGTCAGTGCCGGGGTTTCAACTTCAGTGGGCTCTACATTTTTCGCGGTGCCTTCACCAAAAACGAAGTCGCTTTTCTTTGTCGAGTACTTCAGGACGTCATAGTCGTCAGAACCAATCCAGCCTGTGACATCTTCACTTCGACCAAAACCAACAAAGGCCGTTTTTGAACCAGAGACAGTAATGATGGGATTCGTCCCATGCATCGTGAGTGTTTTGCCATCAATGACCATATAGGGGGCATTTGTTTCCACAGTCGTAGTCAGTGTGGTGTATTCATCGCCTGCAAAAAACACTTTTTGGACGACACCCACGCCAAGCAGCACTGCAGCCACGGCAAACACACCAATGGCAAAAAGGAATCGCACTATTTGTCTCCTCCACGTCATCGGCAAGACACCAGAATCGGCCTTCGTCCGTCACGTTAAGTCACTTTCCAAGATACCCGAAACCGCGGAGACAAACCTGAGAGAGGTCTTAAGCCCTCCCCGATCATGCCCGCACCTCTCTGAGCTGGGTAGACTCACACCGTTAGTTTTTCCCCGAATTATGGGGCTTTGGAGGTCAACAGTGGCAACGGAAGAATCGTTTTCTCGCGTATTGCGCGGATACGACCCCGCTGAGGTTGATCCCCTCATTCAAAAGCTTCGGCGAGAACTCCTCACGGCAAACACACTTCGTGATGAGACTTCTCTCGCGCTCAAACAGAGCGAAGCCCGCATTGCTGAACTTGAACTTGAGGTAGGCCTTAGGGGCACTCCCACTGTTCAAGGATTGAGCACCTCTTTGAACAACAAGCTCAAGAAGGCAGACAAGTTAGCTGCCGGGATAGTAAAGCGCGCTGAAAGCGATGCATTGTTTATTCGCTCAGCTGCAGAAAAAACGTCCAGTCAATTCATTGAAGCAGCACGAGATGACTACGAACGAGCTCGTACAGAGGCACAAGCGTTATCTGCATCTATGGCAGAACAGGCACGTGAACTTTCCGAAAACATCATCGCTGCTGCCCGTACTGAAGCTGCCGCCATTGTGGCATCTGGTCAGGAGGAAGCTCAGAGGTTACGTGGTGAAGCAGCAACAGTTGCTGCGAACCTTCGCGCTGAGACGCGGAATGAAATAGCTCGAATGACCGCTGAGGCTCATCGCGAAGCAGAAGAACTCAAGCTCATTTTGGTAACAAACAGAGACCCCAACATCTCTGTTGATGAAGAAATAGTTTCGTTGCTCAAGCTCAATGCTGACGGTGCCGCTGTACGCGCTGAAATGGAACAAGAACTTCAGACCCGTCATCAAGAATCTCTGATGCAAACAGATAAGTACATCGGTGCTGCAGAGGCACAACTCGCCACAGCACGAACCCGCCAACGTACCCTTGAGGCCGAACTAGACGCTCTTGAGAACGCGTCAAAATTGCAATCGGAACAGATCCTCGAACAGGCGAGGTTACAGGCGGCAAAGCACGTTGAACATGCTGACAAGCTTGCACGAAAGAAAATCTCTGACGCCGAGAAGTATGTTGCCGCCGTCATTGCCTCCATCTATTCCCACATTGAAGGCATCCGCGCGGAGCGTGAATCCGTCGCTGCGTTCTTTGACGCGCTACGGTTGGAGTTACAGAACTCACTGGGTGATGCTGTGACCACAAAAAAGCTCGACCGCTAACAAAGGAGCCTTCCCGATGCGTATCCAGAATGCATTCCGCGCTGGTTTGATCGGAAGCTTGGGCGTTGGCCTAGGCCTTGTGCTGATGACGGCAGTGCACTCACTCGCGACTGTCCTCACCTACATCTTCATTGCACTGTTCCTCTCCCTGGGCCTCGACCCCGCTGTCAAGTGGTTAATGAGCAAGAAGTTCCCACAGTGGGCAGCAATTCTCACTGTCGTGATTGCCGTCGTTGGTGGCGTTGTCGCTATCTTGTTTACCGTTGTGCCCATGATGGTCGATCAGATAGTTACGTTATGGAATACCCTTCCCAAAGAAATCACCTCACTGAAAACCACTGACTGGATCGCATTCATTCAAAAGCAGTTCGGCAGCTTCATTGACGTCAACCAGGTCATCACAGACGTAGGACACTTCTTTGGTGACCCCGCCAACATCAGCAAGATCGCCGGTGGTGCACTGGCAGTGGGTGTGGGCGTAGCCAACGCCCTGACAGGAACGCTCGTTGTTGTGATTCTGACTCTGTACTTCACTGCTTCACTCCAGACAATCAAGAACACCGCTTACTCACTCGTTCCCTTGAGCAAGCGCGAAAAGTTCATTGAGATGAGCGAAGAGATCACCGGCGGTGTTGGCAAATATGTTGTTGGCCAAATTGCTCTGGCTGCCCTCAACGGCATATTGGCATTCATCGTGCTGAACCTCATTGGCGGCAAACAAGCCCTGCTCTTCGCATTCTTGGCATTCCTGTTCGCACTGATTCCCCTTATCGGTACTGTGATGTCCTCGATTATCGTCACACTTGGTCAGTTGCTCCTGGCTGATGCCCAGGTAGCGATCATCATCGGTATCTACTTCTTGATCTACATGCAGGTTGAGGCGTATGTCTTTAGCCCCAAGATCATGAACAAGGCGATTTCGATCCCTGGTTCAATTGTGGTGATCGCGGCTCTTGCCGGTGGAACGTTGATGGGAATCTTGGGAGCACTGGTCGCCATTCCTATTGCTGCATCGATTGTGCTGATCATCAAAGAAGTGGTCATCCCGGCGCAAAACGAGGCCTAGCTTCGCTTTCTCCCGCCCAGAACTAGTCGCTGGAACCAGCGACTTCGCCGTCCCACCATTCCGGCAGGGGCGCAGCTGAGGGATTGACTCGTTCCACGATTTCGTTGAGCACACGTTTGGTTTGGTTCTCTCCAACCCAGAGGTGCTTGCCTCCCTCGACCTCGACGATGTCGATGTGAGAAACAGTGGAGAAGCGCTGCCGTGCTTCGGGCCCCTGGAGGTAATCGTCATGCTCTGGAACCAACGCAACGAGTTGGCGATGATCTCCATCCCAAGCGGCAACTTCCTCTGCCGTGGCGCGGTGTAAAGGTGGAGAAAGAAGAATAGCTCCGTCAATGGCGTGCTCGCGGCCATATTTCAAGGCCAGCTCTGTTCCAAATGACCAGCCCACCAACCAGGGGTGTGGTAGTCCTCGCTCGGTCACAAACGCCATGGCAGCGGCCACATCAGCGCGCTCATCAACACCATGACCAAATTCACCGTGGCTCTGACCACGTGCAGACTTGGTGCCGCGGGTGTTGAAGCGCAGCACAGCAATATTCGCCAAGGCAGGCAGACGACCGGCAGCTTTGCGCAGGATATGGGAGTCCATGAAGCCGCCAGCAGTAGGCAGTGGGTGCAGGGTCACCAGAGTTGCCACAGGTGCTCCGCCAAGCGGTAGTGCCAACTCCCCCACCAAGGTAAGTCCATCACTGGTGTGAAGTTCAATCTCTTCCCGCACAGCAGGCAGGTTGATACCGCCACGAATTTCAGTAGACACGCTTTAGCTCACTTTCCAGCAGGCCTCGTGCCAGTGGCGACGAGCTTCAAGATCAGCCTGGTCTCCCAGAATGCCATCATTTCGCCAGGCAACGAGGTGAGAAACGCCTGGAGCAATTTCTCCCGAGCAACCGGGGCAAGTGTACGTCTTGGTGGCATTGAGTGCTGAAATGGGCTGTACGGTCCATTGACGGCCTGAGCGCACCTCCGTACGACGCCAGCCCGTAGTCAGACGCTCCACGTCCAGAGGCTCATACTCGGCCTCACGCTTGCGCGAACGATTGTTGCGCGCCATTAGTACCAGCGAACAGCTTCAGAGTGTGCCCAAGCGCCACAGGGTGAACCGTAGCGACCCTCGATATACCGCAGGCCCCATTCAATTTGTGTTGCAGGGTTGGTCTGCCAGTCATCTGCGACAGTAGCCATCTTCTCACCCGGCAGGGATTGTGGGATTCCATACGCACCACTACTGGTGTTGTGGGCATAAACGTTCCAGCGGGACTCACGATTCCACAGCGCAACGAGGCAGTCATACTGCTCCATGCCCCAGCCACGAGCCTTGACAGCTGCCAGGCCGATGGCCTGGGCGGTGTCGGGGTCGGGAGTTCCTGCAGCAGGCGCCGTCGCTGATGCTTTGGCGGCAGAACGACCTGTAACGGTCACGGCATCACGGCTTGCGGCTGTTGTATATGTGCCTTCAACGGTCACGTCTTGTCCAGCGCGTGACGTCGTCGAGGTGGCAGGAATGTAATACGGCGACGCAACAGCACCCGAATATGGGTCAACGACGTTCACCAATAACAAGGCCACCGTGATGACAAAGGCAGAAGAAAACAATCCTGCCGAGCGCTGTGAGGGAAACAAACTAGGCATGACAAGGCGAGGACGAACAACAGCCACCGGCGCTCTGCGCACCTTCGACTTGTTCGCGGAATCACGCAAGGCTCGGACGACCGAATGGTCCGAGGCGCGTGTCACTTCAGAATGTCTACCCACAGTTCTCTGATTTTAGACCAGAAGGCTGTGAAACAGCCAGCAGAGTGGCTCTGAACAGGGGTTTTAGTTGTTGCCGAGGGAGAGAAGCAGGTCCACAAGTGCATCGAGTACTGCATCCACCTGCGCCTCGTCATAGCCGCCGCGTGCTGCGCGGAATGTGACGGAACGGACATCTGCAACGCTCAGGGGCTCACCCTGGAGTAAGTAGGCCAGCACGCGATCGGCGAAAGCATCAACGTCTTTGATGGCATATCCCTGACTCAGGAAGCCAACTCGAGAAAAGCGGTGTTTTGGTTCACGCGAGAATCGAGCGGTGAGCTCAGCAGAGTTGCGACTTGCCTGCTCTAGCCAGGCAGCTTCACCCATGGTTGCCAAGGCAACAGCACGCTCACGCTCAGCAAAGGCCGTCTCGAGACGCTCGAGAGCGCCGTCAACGTGGCGAGTGGAATACCCACCCTTAGCCAGCCCAAAGGACGTGTCGCGAATGGCGTGAGAGGTCAGGGTTGATGCTCCTGCGATATTGCTGTCATAGGCAATACGTGCTTCAGCGATAAACGCATCGACTTCAGCAATGTTGTAGCCACGGGTACCGCGCTTAACACGGGGGAAAGTCATACTCACAAGCTTTATTGTTTCAGAGATTCCAGTGCCTTAGTGCACAACAAGGGAATAGATCACGAAAGTCACGAGGGCAGAGGGAAGAATCGAGTCCAGTCGGTCCAAGAAACCTCCGTGACCGGCAAGCCAGGAGCTCATGTCTTTCACTCCGATGGTGCGTTTGATGTGAGACTCTCCCAGGTCACCGAGTGTGGCCGTAACCAAAAGGATGGGCCCCAATACCAATCCAAACCACCATGGTTGACCAATCATGAAGATGCTGAGCAATGTAGCGGCGATGATGGCAGCAAGCGCTGCTCCAGCAAAACCTTCCCACGTCTTTTTGGGGCTGATCTTGGGTGCCATGGGGTGCTTACCAAAGTTCAAACCGCTGACATAGGCGCCGGTATCGACGGAGACCACGATGATGAGGAAAGCCAGAGTCCACCACTGACCATCTGGCTTGGCCACCAAAGCCACAGCAAAGCTTCCTAGCACCGTGACATAGGCCTGCACAAAGACGGCAGCAAGGAAGTCTTTACGCAGACTCACATCAGCGGTGGCATGATACTCACGCTTGATTTCTACCCAACGCCACAACGTGACGACCACGGCACCACCCAGGGCAACCAGCAGCGCAGCCCCAATACCGTAGAAATACGCTGCAGGTACAGCTAGGACTGTGGCAATAGCAGTGGGAATGCGAGGAACGCGGCGTCCCATTGCTTGCAAAGCAGTCGCGAGCTCAACTGCTGAGATACCCAGCAGAACCGCAGCAAAGAGCATAAACAGGTCTTTATTGACCAACAGGCTCAACAGTAGCAAACCACCAAGCACAATTCCGATGCCGATGGCGCCTAGAAGATTACGACCCGACTTCGCCTTGATGCGCTCGTTGGTCTTTTCAAACTGCATCCGGCGGGCTTCGAGCTGGCGCTCAAAGTCAGCACGGGTCGCCCGGAACTGCGCATGCAGCTCACCAGCCGGATTTCTCCGGCTGTGTTCGTCGCGGTTCGGATTCTCGTTCATGGCTGTGGCCAGGAAAAGGACTAAACCTTGAGGAGTTCAGCTTCCTTGTGCTTGAGTGCTTCGTCAATCGCGTCAACATACTTCTTGGTGATGACTTCAAGTTCCTTTTCACCACGAGCACGCTCGTCGTCGCCGAGCTCACCCTTGAAGGCGTCAATGCCATCCTTGGCGCTGCGGCGGATGTTGCGCAGAGATACCTTGGCGTCTTCTGCCTTGGTCTTCACGATCTTGACGTATTCCTTACGACGCTCTTCAGTGAGCTCGGGCATGGTGACACGAATCACGTTGCCGTCGTTAGTGGGGTTAGCGTCCAGGTTAGGCACGTCGCGAATAGCCTGCTCGATGTCGCGCAGAGCGGTCTTGTCGAAGGGGGTGATCAGCAGGGTGCGAGCTTCAGGGTTCTGCATAGAAGCCAGCTGCGCCAACGGAGTGGGGCTGCCGTAGTAGGTGACCATGACCTTCTGGAACATGGCAGGGTTTGCGCGACCGGTACGGACGCTAGAGAAATCTTCTTTGGCTACTTCAACAGCCTTGGCCATGCGCTCTGAGGCATCTGACAGTACTTCCGCGATCACGGTAACTCCTTGAAATTTGGTGCGTTAGAGCCAGTCTAGTTGGTGACCAGCGTGCCGATCTTTTCGCCAAGAATGGCCTTGGTGATGTTGCCGGAAGGCTCCATACCGAAGACGCGCATAGGCATCTTGTTGTCCATGCAGAGACTGAATGCTGTCGAGTCGACGACCTTGAGTCCACGCTTGAGGGCGTCACGGAAGGTGACGGTCTCCAGCTTCTCTGCACTGGGGTCAGTCTTGGGATCTGCGGTGTAGACACCGTCGACACCGTTCTTAGCTACGAGGACCTCATCTGCGTGGATTTCGAGCGCACGCTGTGCAGAAACAGTGTCGGTCGAGAAGAAGGGAAGACCTGCACCTGCACCGAAGACGACGACGCGACCCTTTTCCAAGTGACGAATAGCGCGCAGGGGAAGATATGGCTCAGCAACCTGACTCATCGCAATAGCCGACTGCACTCGAGTTGCCGCACCTGCCTGCTCTAGGAAGTCCTGCAGGGCCAAAGCATTCATCACGGTACCGAGCATGCCCATGTAGTCCGCGCGTGCGCGGTCCATTCCGCGCTGAGACAGCTCAGCTCCGCGGAAGAAGTTACCGCCACCAACAACCACGGCGATATCAACGTGTTCGGAAGCTGCCGCGATTTCGCGGGCAATGGCACTGACCACATCTGGGTTTACACCCAGTCCACCGCCACCGAATGCCTCACCCGAGAGCTTGAGTAGTACGCGACGGCGGGTGTTTGTCGGCATGAGGTTCCTTATCTAAAAGCAGTGGCGCTAAGACCAATTTACACGGGCATCACAGGGCTCGGAACTACCGGCACACATGAAAGAAGCCCAGTCCTTTCGGACCGGGCTTCTTTACGAATCGTTCTAACGACTATGCGCCAACCTTGAAGCGAGCGAAGCCCGTCACGGTGATGCCAGCGTTGTCGAGGACCTGCTGGACCTTGAACTTGTTGTCGCGAGAGTATTCCTGCTCGAGCAGAGCGATCTGCTTGATGTAGGCAGAGATACGACCGTCAACGATCTTCTCCAGCTGAGCTTCGGGCTTGCCCTCGTTACGGCTGATCTCGGTAACGATGGCGCGCTCCTTCTCAATGTCCTCTGCAGGAACATCTGCGCGGCTCAGGTACACAGGGTCAGCGAAGGAGATGTGCTGTGCAATTGCACGAGCAGTCTCTGCGTCGTCACCGGTGTAGGCAACCACAACACCAACCTGAGGAGGAAGGTCCTGGCTGGTCTGGTGCAGGTAGATGGAGAACTTGTCGCCGCTGAAAGCAACGAGACGACGAAGTTCGATCTTCTCACCCAGGATTGCTGCCTCATCTGCGATGAGCTCAGCAACGGTCTGCGAACCAGCAGCTGCTGCGAGGCCTGCGTCAACCGAGGTTGCGCCAGCTGCAGATACTGCGTCGAGAACCTTTGCTGCGAGTGCAACGAACTTGTCACCCTTAGCCACGAAGTCGGTCTCGCACGCGAGCTCGATCATGGTTGCGGTGCCGTTCTCTTCCTTGGCAGCAACGAGGCCTTCGCTGGTGGAGCGGTCGGCACGCTTAGCGTTACCCTTTGCTCCCTTGAGACGAAGAATCTCGGTTGCCTTCTCCAAGTCACCGTTTGCTTCGGTGAGGGCGTTCTTGGTGTCGACCATGCCGGTGCCGAGGCGCTCGCGCAGGGTCTTGAGGTCTTCCATGCTGAAAGATGCCATAGTTCTAGCTCCTAATTAAGGCTTGAAAGTGGGAAATTATTCTGCTGCGGGCTTCTTGGCAGCAGGCTTCTTAGCGGCAGGCTTCTTAGCGGCAGGCTTCTTTTCTGCAGCGTCAGCCTTGGGAGCAGCAGCCTTCTTTGCAGCAGGCTTCTTCTCAGCAGCAGCCTCAGCTACTACCTCTTCAGCAACAACTTCAGCAACTGCCTCAACGACGGCTGCCTCTACTGCGGCTTCTGCACCAGCTTCGAGCAGTTCGCGCTCCCACTCAGCCAATGGCTCAGCAGATTCACCCTCAGCAGGCTTCTGGTGGCGCTGGATCAGGCCCTCAGCTACTGCATCAGCGATAACGCGGGTCAGCAGACCGACAGAGCGGATTGCGTCGTCGTTACCAGGGATGGGGTAGGTCATCTCGTCTGGGTCACAGTTGGTGTCGAGGATACCGATAACGGGAATACCAAGCTTCTGTGCCTCCTGGATTGCCAGGTGCTCCTTCTTGGTGTCAACAACCCAGATTGCGGAAGGGGTCTTGGTCAGGTTGCGGATACCACCGAGGCTCTTGTGGAGCTTGTCGAGTTCACGCTTCTTGATCAGAAGTTCCTTCTTGGTGAAGCCACTCTTCGTGGTGTCTTCGAAGTCGAGCTCTTCGAGCTCCTTCATACGTGCGAGGCGCTTACCAACGGTGTTGAAGTTGGTGAGGAGGCCACCGAGCCAACGCTGGTTGACATAAGGCTGACCTACGCGGGTTGCCTGCTCGAGGATTGCTTCCTGAGCCTGCTTCTTGGTTCCAACGAAGAGAACGGTTCCACCGTGTGCAACGGTTTCCTTCACGAACTCGTAAGCGTTGTCGATGTGCTGCAGAGACTGCTGCAGGTCGATGATGTGGATACCGGAACGCTCAGCAAGAACGAAACGCTTTACTTTCGGGTTCCAACGGCGGGTCTGGTGACCAAAGTGAACGCCGCTGTCGAGCAGCTGGCGGATTGTTACGACGGCCATGGCCATCTCCTTTTCTTGGCATGTTTTATGCACAGCACAACACATACCGCTTGCGGTTTTGTCGCGAGGACCGGTTGGTTCTCGCCCTAGTGCCCGATGCAATTCCCGCGAATCTGATTGCTCAGTTTCGACCGAAGGGTTTTGTCAAACGTGTTGGGCACGCGAAGTCACCCCATAAATGGAGTGCTTGACCAGCATAACAGGCAAGATAGGGGTATGGCATCTTCAGCGACCGTCGCACTTCCACCCAGCACCTCTCCCCAAAAGGCTGGTTTGGTGCTCACGGCACTGATTCTGGGTGCTGGGGTGGCCAACATGAACTTGGCTGTAGCCAATGTGGGTCTCCCCGACATTGGCCGCGACCTAGGTGCCTCACAGGCTGGGCTCAACGTTGTCGCGGTTGGCTTCTCCCTCGGCCTCGCTGCAACCGTGCTGTATTTGGGCGCCTTGGGTGACCGTTACGGCCGCAAGCTGATGCTGCTGGCCGGTTTGATTATTGGTGTTCCGGCAGCGTTTATGTCGGCCCTCTCCCCCAGCGTTGAAATGCTGGCACTGTCTAGGTTGATTGGTGGTTTTGCTGCCGGTATGGCTTACCCCACCACCTTGGCGTTAATCACGGCGCTGTGGTCTGGCCCTGCTCGCACACGCGCGATTGCGCTCTGGTCAGCCATAGGTGCGGCGATGTCCGCCTCTTCCACGTTGTTGGCCGGAGCCGTTTTGATGATTCTGCCCTGGGGCTATTCCTTCTTGATTGCTGTGCCGTTCGCCGTTGTGGCGATCTTCCTGGTGTGGCGTTTGGTTCCTGCTCACGTCAATGAAACCAAAGATAAGGTGGACCACCTCGGCGGTGTGCTCTCGGGAATCTTCATTGGAACTCTGGTCCTGGGCATCAACTACATCGCACTCGACGGCCAGCTCGACATTGCCATCGGCATGCTGGGTGCGTCTGCAGTGACCGGTTTCTTGTTCTTCTGGCGCCAAAAGCACGCGAGTGAACCGCTGTTCGACCTGACGTATGCAGCACGGCCACCCTTTTGGGTGGCGGCTGTGTCTGGAATCATCGTGTTTGGCTCCTTGATGGGTGCCATGTTTGTGGGACAGCAGTTCCTGCAAAACGTTCTTGGTTACAACACCCTGCAGGCAGGCCTCGCCATCATTCCTTCAGCTCTCGCGATGGTGATCGTGGCACCGTTCTCGAGTCGCATGATTGAGAATTATGGTTCTCGCATCACCTTGCTAGTGGGCTTCGTTGTCTGCATGGCTGGGTTCTTGGTGATGTTGTTCGGCTGGAACATCCACACTCCCCTGGCTCTAGTGATCATCAGCTATGTCTTGATTGGTGCCGGTGTGGGCTTTGCGGGAACTCCAGCCAGCCACGCTCTGACTGACTCTGTTCCCGTCACCAAGGTGGGTATGGCATCTGGAACAGGTGACCTCCAGCGTGACCTAGGTGGCTCCATTATGCAGTCGCTGCTGGGGGCAATCCTCGGCGCTGGCTATGCCGCCGCTATTGCCAAGTCCATCTCTGCAGCACCTGCAGCCACTCAGGCCGAAATCACCTCCAGCATTGGTGACACCCTCAAGAAATCCTTCGGTAGTGCCGCAGATTTGGCGTCGAAGTATCCGGATTACTCGCAGGCCATCATGGATGCTGCCAAGCAATCATTCTTAGATGGCGCGAACTGGGCTTATGCCTCTGGCATTGTTGTCATGCTCATTGGCATGATCATCACGTTCTTCTTCTTCCCCAAGAAGAACCGCGAGCGTGAACTCTATGCCGAATATGCCCAGCAGTCCTCCACAGTTCACTAGAGCGCAACTTCTGCACTGAAAGTTAGAAACACTGACCTGAGAACACCACTACAGCTCATGCTCTGAGGCATGTGGGGATTTCAGAACAACGACTTTGCCAAACTCCTTGCCACCAGCTTGTTCTGTGTGGCGATTGCAGTGACGCTCAACGCCTCCCCTGCCCATGCCCTGCGCGCAGGGAGCTGGTCCTGGCCATTGGCTGGAGCACACACCATCTCTCGCGGCTATGAGGCACCCAGCGTTTTCTATGGCGCAGGTCATCGAGGCATCGATCTCGTTGCCGAAGTGGGGCAAGAAGTCCTTGCCCCTGCCGATGGCGTGGTTCATTTTGTGGGCACCGTGGTCGACCGGGAACTCATCTCACTCGATCACGGACAGTTTCTTTCCACGTTCGAACCAGTGACCTCCACCCTCACCGAAGGAGATCGTGTCACCCGAGGCCAAGTCATCGGAACCGTCACCACGAGTAATCACTGCACATGCCTTCACATGGGCGCGAGGCAGGGCAAGGACTATCTCTCACCCCTAGCCATGCTGGCGTCTATCCCAGCGGCAGTGCTACTGCCCTGGGATTAGGAGACTAAACCGGGTTGGACTTGTGCAGCGCAATTGCGGTGCGAATGGCAGCGCGAGCACGCTTACGGTCGCCCGATGCGTCATAAGCCAGACCCAAACGACACCACGCCCGCCAGCTGGCAGGTTCTGCATCCACGGCAGCGGCATATTCAGGGAATTCTTTATCCGCATCGGAGCGAATGGGACGTCCACTGGGACGGTGAGGCAGGTCATCTCCTGGAAGAGATCCTTCAGATTTCAGAATGTTGACCAACTTGGTCGAAGAGATACCAAAAGCTATCTCTCGCCACAGCGCCCAGGCACCCACAACCGGCAACACAATCAGGGCAACACCCATCACGATGGCAACAGGAACACCCGTGCTGATCATGACCACGCCTTGATAGGCGGCAGCCCACAAATACAACGCCAGCAGCGCTGCCATGAGCAATGCTCCAAGAACTGCGCGCATCAGGAGAATGTTTAGAGGTTAATCACGCGGTCAAGACCGACGATTTTGCCGGAAAGACCAGGAAGTGCACGAATGGCAGCCATGATGCCCGCTTCATAGGAGCGGTCAGAGAGAGTGGTGTGGGTAATGGTGACGGTTTCACCGTTGCCGCCAAAGATGACATCCTGCTTGGCCACAACGCCTTCCATGCGCAGCGAGTGCACAGGAACACCAGCAACCAGCTGACCACGAGCACGCTGGTCAGCGTGAGGAGCCTGAACATCCTGATCACGCACCTTGCCAATGCGCTCAGCAGTACTCACGGCAGTTCCTGAAGGTGAGTCAACCTTGTGGATGCCGTGAGCTTCGATGATCTCAATGGAGTCAAAGTGCTTAGCTGCCAAGGTGGCCAGGTGCGCAGAGAGTGCAGAACCAAGCGAGAAGTTCGAGATGAAGATGACACCGACTTCAGGGTGAGCTTCAATGAGTGGTTCAACCTGGTTGATGCGCTCTGCTGACCAACCCGAGGTGCCAATCATGATGGACTTGCCGTTCTCCACGGCGTATTCGAGAACCTTGCGGCTAATCGATGGCAGAGAGACGTCCACAACGATGTCTGCCACGAGCATCTCACTCAGATCACTCTGAGACCCCAATTGGGCGGCAAGGGTGAAGTCCTCTGATTCATTGATCAGACGGCAGACAAGAGAGCCCAGTTTCCCTGAGGCACCAACGACGGCAACGGATGTAGTCACGATTCAAGTCTAGATTGTGTAGGCGTCAGGAATACCCGAACGCAATTCCACGGGCAGGTGGCCGAGGTCATTGTGTGAAACCAGAGCCCAGGGGCGACCTGGACGCTGTTGCAGAACAGTAATTCCACAGTTGGCCTGGTTCAAGGTGACCCACTTCCATGCCGGTGCACCGAGGGCTTCCAGCACAAACCACGCAATGACGTTGTTGTGAGTAACCAGAAGGTCAGTTTCGCCCTGACGACCTGGAGCGAGGAATTCTGCAACAGCATCTGCCATCTGAGCAGAGCCTGCTTCAATATCTGCCTCAGTTACAGAACCAAAGAACGGATCGAAGACCGACGGGGTTTCATCGCTCTTGCCCGCAGGGATGCAGTCCATCAGCAACGCAGAAGGCTCCGTGGTCACACCCTGCATTTGCTCACTCATCACGCGCACGGTTTCCCATGCCCGCTCCAACGGAGAGTGCCACACATGAGAGAACTCAACATCGGCTAGACGACGTCCGACTGCTTCTGCCTGAGCAATACCGCGCGGGGAGAGGGGACCGTCAATGACGCCGTGTTCGGCGTCGAGCTGTTCGCCGTGACGAACCAAGATGATGTTGTGTGCCATTGATTACCCCTCAGAAAGGATACGCGATAACGCGGCCTCATCTGCTTGGCCCACAGAAACCAAAGAAACCTTGCCAGCAGCAAGTTCCTTGGCAAGATCTTGAATACGTTCCGGGGTGACTTCCGCCAACAACGCTAATGCAGCGTCGTAGTCAATGAATTCACCCGAAGAAATCTCAGACTTCCCCAGACGAGACATACGAGTATCGGTGTCCTCTAGTGCAAGAGCGGAACCGCCTGCAAGCTGGCCTTTGGCCCGGCTGAGCTCATCTTCAGTAACACCGTGTTCTGCGAACTTGTGGAATTCGGATAACAGCAGCTCGGCTACTTCAGGAGCCTTCTTCGGAGAGGTACCCGCGAAGAGCCCGAACGCACCCGCATCTGAATAGGACGAAGCAAAAGAGAAGACCGAATAGGCAAGTCCACGCTTCTCGCGAATCTCCTGGAACAGACGTGAAGACATTCCCCCACCCAAGATGGCGTTCATGACAGTCTGGACCACGCGGCGCTCATCTGTTGCCACGATGCCGGGAACACCCAACATGATGTTGGCCTGCTCGATGGGGCGCTCAATCACTTGCAAAGCTTTGCCTTGGGTAATGAGTACTGGTGTGCGAGGACGGCGTGCAACTGGAGTGGCTTCAACCGAGAGATCCCAGCCAGCAGCTTCTAAGGTGCGCTGAACTTGTGCCACGAGCTGATCGTGATCCAGCGAACCCGCAGCCGTGATGACTAAGTCATTGGGACGGTAGTTGGCACGGTAGTGCGCCACGACCGCTTCGCGCGTGGCCGCACGAATAGTTTCTGGGCTTCCACCAATAGGGCGACCCAGCGGATGGCCCCCCAGCACACCTTCAAAGAAGCGCTCCTGGGCAACATCCGACGGGTCATCCTCTGCCATCGCGAGTTCTTCCAGAATGACATCGCGTTCTGTTTCAAACTCATCAGGGTCAATCAAGCTGGACGTGAGCATGTCGCTCATGACATCGATGGCCATGGGCAGATCGCTGTCGCGAATCTTGGCGTAGTAGCACGTGTATTCCTTGGCGGTGGCGGCATTGTGTTCGCCACCAACCGAGTCAAAGGCAATCGCAATATCGAGTGCGGTTCGGGTCGGCGTGCCCTTGAACAAGAGATGTTCTAGGAAATGGGTGGAACCCAAGCTCGCAGGGTGTGCCCACTGACCATCGTGAGCTTCTTCTGCTGGAATCTCATCTCGGGAGCCCACGGCAACCCAATAGCCCAGCGTGACGCTGCGTGCACCGGGCACACGTTCGGTCAGGATGCGCACACCAGAAGGTAAAACGCTGCGGCGAACGAGAGCATCACCAGATGCAATGAACTGAAGCTCGGGCTGATCGAGCGGGAAAGCAATGGGGTTATTCATACGGTGCTCAAGCCTAGGGCACACCACCGACGTGCGGCAGAGATATTAAGAACGTTGACGTCCAGGCAGCCAGTTACGACCTTGCTCAGCAGAGGCACGATCCAGGTCCGCTAACTGCTGGCGAGTGAGTTGAACCTGAGGGGCGTGCATGAGTGCTTCGAGTTCACGAAGCGACTCAACACCCGCTGTGGGGATGCCCACGGCAGGACGACCCAAAACCCAGGCCAATGCCACGGTGGAAATATCCACGCCCTGCGTCATGGCGATGTTGTCCAAGATACGCAAAACATGTGTGCCATGGCGTCCACCATGTTGTGCCGCACGACGAGCGCGCGTATCACTGGGGTTGAAGCCCTTGATGTTGCGGTGACGGCCTAAGAATCCATTAGCCAACACGAAATACGGCATCACGGACATGCGCTGGGCAATCGCCATCATGGCGATATTTCCTTCAACAATGTCCCGTCGAAGAAGCGAGTATTCCAAAGCCACAGCTTCGAATCGAGGCAAACCGCTGCCCGCCGCAATGCGTGCTTCCAGAAGCCGATCGGCAGTGAAGTTGGATGCACCAAGCGCACGAACTTTGCCTGCTTGGATGAGGGTTTCAACCGCGGAAAGACTCTCCTCGAGTGAGACATCAGGGTCTTCGGCGTGGAAGTAGAGCAGGTCGATGTGGTCGGACTGCAAACGTTCGAGAGAAGCATCAACAGCTTCGATGATGTTTCTGGCAGACAGGCCAGGGTATTCAGGATGACGTCCCACCTTGGTGGCCACAACCACCTTGTCGCGGTTACCACGCTCGCGCATCCACTTGCCAATAATCTGTTCTGACATTCCTGAGGAATACGAGTCAGAGGTGTCGACCAGGTTGCCACCGAGTTCAACGAATCGATCCAGAAGATCTGTCGAACGACCACTAGGAAGAGTCCAGCCAAACACCGCTCCACCGAGAGCTACCGGATAGACCTCAATGTCGGTTTGACCGATGCGACGCAGAGGAGTTTCAGCCTCTGCGGAGCGGGCTGCTCCGGAGGCTACTTCCCCTGTTTCTCCGGTCATAACTCTGACGATAGAGCAGAAATGTCACAGCAATGTTACGACAGACCAACGGTCTACTAGTAGACGGAAATTGTCCCCCGCCAGGGCTTTAAAGTGTCCCCCAGAAAGACGAAACCCGCCCCACCAAAGTGGGACGGGTTTCGTTGGAGTGAATTTACTCTGCGTCGCTTTCAGCGGCTGCTTCGCCCTCTTCACCTTCGAGAACGGGCTCAAGCGAAAGCTTGCCACGGTCATCGATCTTGGTGATCTTGACGAGAACCTTCTGGCCAACGGAGAGAACATCTTCAACGTTCTCCACACGCTTGCCACCAGCGAGCTTGCGCACCTCAGAGATGTGCAGCAGGCCATCCTTGCCAGGAAGCAAGGAGACAAACGCACCAAAGGTTGCGAGCTTGACGACGGTACCGAGGAACTGCTCGCCAACCTCAGGGTTGGTGGGGTTCGCAATGGCGTTAACCTGTGCGCGAGCTGCCTCAGCCGAAGGACCATCGGTTGCACCGATGTAGACGGTTCCGTCATCCTCGATCGAGATGGTTGCACCCGTCTCGTCCTGGATGGTGTTGATCGTCTTGCCCTTAGGACCGATGAGTTCACCGATCTTGTCGACAGGAATCTGAACGCTGATCACGCGAGGAGCAGTAGCTGCCATCTCGTCAGGACCATCGATCGCTGCGTTGATGACAGCGAGGATTGCGGTACGAGCTTCCTTCGCCTGAGTCAGCGCACCGGTGAGCACGGAGGCAGGGATGCCGTCGAGCTTGGTGTCGAGCTGAATCGCGGTGATGAATTCAGAAGTACCAGCAACCTTGAAGTCCATGTCGCCGAGAGCATCTTCTGCACCGAGGATGTCGGTCAGAGCTGCGTAGCGGGTCTCACCGTTGACCTGGTCAGAAACCAGACCCATAGCGATACCTGCAACAGGAGCGCGCAGAGGAACACCAGCGTTGAGCAGCGACAGAGTCGATGCACAGACCGAACCCATCGAGGTCGAACCGTTGGAGCCCAAAGCCTCAGATACCTGACGGATGGCGTAAGGGAACTCTTCACGTGCAGGAAGCACGGGAACGAGAGCACGCTCTGCCAGGAAGCCGTGACCGATTTCGCGGCGCTTAGGAGTTCCCACACGACCGGTTTCACCGGTGGAATATGGAGGGAAGTTGTAGTGGTGCATGTAGCGCTTCGAAGTGATCGGAGACAGCGAGTCAATCTGCTGTTCCATCTTCAGCATGTTCAGAGTGGTGATACCCATGATCTGGGTCTCTCCACGCTGGAAGATAGCTGAACCGTGAACGCGAGGGATGACCTGAACTTCAGCATCCAGTGCACGGATGTCGCGCAGACCACGGCCGTCCATACGAACACCCTCGGTGAGGATACGTCCGCGAACAACCTTCTTAGTTACCGACTTGTACGCAGCACCGAACTGGTTGAGAGCAATCTCTTCGAGCTTGCCTTCGGCAACCTGTGCAGCGATAGCTTCCTTGACGCGTGCCTTGACCTCGTCGTCAGCGTTCTGACGCTCAATCTTGTCTGCGATGAGGTAGACCTTCTCGAGGTCAGCAAGTGCGAGTTCGCTCACTGCGGCGTAAAGCTCGTCAGAGTAAGGCAGGAATACGGGGTAGTCCTGAACTTCCTTTGCCGACTGACGTGCGAGCTCTTCCTGAGCCTTGATGAGTGCGGTGAGGAAAGGCTTCGATGCTTCGAGACCCTGAGACACGATTGCCTCGTCGGGCTTGATGCCGCCAGCCTTGATGAGGTCCCAGCTACCTTCGGTAGCTTCTGCCTCAACCATCATGATGGCGACGTCTTCCTTGCCATCCTTGTCCACAACGATGCGACCAGCAACGACGAGGTCGAAGACGGCGTCCTTGAGCTGCTCAACGTTGGGGAATGCAACCCACTGGCCGTCAATCAGAGCCATACGGATACCACCGATAGGACCAGAGAAAGGCAGACCGGAGATCTGGGTTGATGCGGAGGAAGCGTTGATGGCCAGTGCGTCATAGAACTCACCAGGAGCAATAGACAGAACGGTAACAACGATCTGAACCTCGTTGCGCAGACCATCAACGAATGATGGGCGCAGTGGGCGGTCGATCAGACGGCAGACCAGGATGGCCTCAGTCGAGGGACGGCCTTCACGACGGAAGAACGAACCGGGGATCTTGCCTGCTGCGTAGCTGCGCTCTTCAACGTCTACGGTCAGAGGGAAGAAGTCGAAGTTATCCTTAGGCTGCTTGCTGACCGAAGTAGCAGAGAGCAACATGGTCTCTTCATCCAGGTAGGCCGCAACTGCGCCCTGAGCCTGCTGTGCGAGACGACCGGTTTCAAAACGGACGACGCGCTTGCCGAACTTACCGTTGTCAATAACGGCTTCGGCGAATTTGATTTCTGGACCTTCCATTGAAGGTTTCTCCTTTGTTTTACGTCGATTCCCCGTGTGGGATTCGACTCATACGTTCGAAAGCAGAACAAGACAGAACGAAGGCGTTATCAACGCACATACATCGCACGAGTATCAGACTTCGTGCTGGCCACCAGTAGAAATCCACCAACATCTGTTGGTAAACCACCACCGAAGACCAGCGAACTGCCTGCCTGCTCTTCTCTAAGAGTACCCCAAAACCCTCAATAAGCCCATGAAGGCTGACTTTCGAAGATGAATGTCAGGTTAAATCACAAGAGCCACCCCGAAGGGTGGCTCTTGGTGAACGTCTGTATTCGACTAGCGACGCAGACCGAGGCGCTCGATGAGCTTACGGTAGCGAGTGATGTCGACATCGGACAGGTAGCCGAGAAGACGGCGACGCTGACCAACGAGCAGCAGCAGTCCACGACGTGAGTGGTGGTCGTGCTTGTGCTCCTTGAGGTGCTCGGTCAAGTCCTTGATGCGCTTGGTGAGAAGTGCAACCTGAACCTCAGGAGATCCAGTGTCACCGGGGTGAGTTGCGTATTCGTCGATGATCGCCTTCTTGACATCTGCTTCAAGTGCCATGTTGGGATCCCCTTTCTTAGTACCTCGTTGCGCGGCGCCCATGACCTTATGTCTGAGCTCTCTTTATCCGCGGCCGTTAGACGGCAACTTCACAAGGTTATCAGAGTGTGAGGCGCGCCAGAAACCAGAGGTCAATCCGTTGTTCACTCACCGGGAGTAGCCTGAAATGGAGTGACAACGGTTGTTGTTTCTCGCAACAGTCAGGAGTAATCATGAATTTCGGTGAAGCAATCAAGTTCGGCTTCAGCAACTACGCCAACTTCCAGGGACGTTCTCGTCGCTCAGGTTTCTGGTACTGGACACTTTTTGAAGCAATTGTCAGCGCCGCCTTCAACATTCTTTCCGGTGGAGATTCCTCGAACATCTTCGGAATTGTGGGCACCATCGCAGCCCTGGCATTGTTTCTACCTTCACTAGCGTTTTCAGTTCGCCGCCTCCACGACATCAACAAGTCGGGCTGGTTTGTCTTGTTCGCCCTGATCCCACTTGTGGGCTGGATCTTTCTGCTGGTTTGGTATGTCAAGGACAGCGATGCTGATGCTAACCGCTTTGGTGCTAGCCCCAAAGGCTAAAACAATCCATGTGCAATGACTGCCCTCAGCGAGAATCGCTGGAGGCAGTCATTCTTTGATAAGTGTCAGCTCGACTAGCCTGAGACACATCGTCTACTAACAGGGGAACCCATGACTTTCGGAGAATCAATCACTATTGGCTTCAAGAACTACGCCAATTTCCAGGGACGTTCACGCCGTTCGGGTTACTGGTGGTGGTTTTTGTTTACCGTCCTCGTCAGCGCAGCTTTTAACATTCTTTCGGGCGACAAAGACAATTTCTTCAGTGACCTTGGCAGCCTGGCAAGCCTCGCATTATTGCTTCCCTCCCTCGCGTTTGGTGTGCGTCGTCTCCACGACACCAACCGTTCAGGGTGGCACCTGCTCTATGGCCTCATTCCGATTGCAGGTTTCATCATGTTGTTGATCTGGTTTGTCCAAGACAGCGACGTTGAAGCTAACCGTTTCGGAGCTAGCCCCAAGCCTGCATAACAGCTCAATCATTGAAACTGCCCTCTGTGTTTATTCACAGGGGGCAGTTTCAATTCGGGGGTTAATCCCTGGATAAGCCAAGATGGAGATTATGAATTTTTCTCAGGCGATTCAATCTGTTTTTTCCAAGGCAACCAAGCTTGAGGGCCGCGCTCCGCGCTCAGAATACTGGTACTGGGTTCTCTTCACCTTCATCGTTCAGATGTTCACCATTCTCCCCGTCATTCTGGTAGCCATGTTGATTCCTCAGCGCGATGTCTGGGCAATTCTTCCTTTCCTTATTGCTGCAGGTTCGATCTGGGTATTCCTGTGGATTACGCGCATCACTGTGACCGTGCGTCGCTACCACGACCAGGGCATGTCCGGCTGGATGTTCTTCATCGGATTTATCCCCGCTGTGGGAGGTCTGCTCGAAATCATCTTCATGCTGCAGCCCAGCCAGCCAGGTTCGAACAAGTTCGGTGTTCAATACCTCGGTAAGTAATCGCTCTTCGCGCTAGCTTCTAGATATGCGCGTTGTGGTTCGGGTGAAACCCGGCAGTTCCAAAGGTCCTCTCGTCGAGTCAGACGACGAAGGTATTGTCGTTTTCGTGCGCGAAAAAGCTATTGATGGCGCTGCCAACGAGGGAGTAATAAAGCTCATGGCTGATCATTTTGACGTGCCCAAGTCACGTGTCCGTGTTGTGCGCGGTCACACTGCACGCATCAAACAGGTCGAGATCGACGACTAACCGGTTACGTTCCTGCGCAAGAACGCAGCAGCGTCTTCGATTTCTTCCAAAGACAAGCTGTGGCCCACATGGGCATAGAGCTTGGCTTCCACATCGAAGTGTTCTGGTAACCAGCGGCGCGTGAAGTCAATGAGGTTGGGGGTGATCACGGGGTCTTGTGGATCGCGACCCCAGAACAATGGCGGCTTTACATCCGCGAGCGCTTGATCGCGCTCTGCAGCACCCTCAGTGGTGTCATCCACAGCAAAGCTGGCAAAGAAGACACCTGCTATGAAGCGTTCAGGCTGGTGACGGAAGAGCTGAGTGAGCATGACTCCCCCTTGGGAGAAGCCTAGTAGTGCAACATCACCTAAGCCGCCGACTTCAGCGTCTAGTTCATCAATCCACTCAATGAGGCGGTGGGTGGAGGCAGTAACTTCGTTGATGTCACGGCGAAGAGTGTCATTCTCTGCGTCGTAGTCAATGGCGAACCAGGCGTTGCCCGGTCCTGCAGTGAGCGGTGCTCGCAACGAGGCAATAACAAATTGTTCGGGCAGGTACTGCCCTAACGAGAAGAGGTCGCCCTCGTTCGAGCCGTAGCCATGCATCATGATGAGCAAGGGGCGTTCGGCCAGAACGGTGGCGACACTCTCTCGTGGTACTGACCACCGCACAGCGGTGCTGTCGATGGCAGGGAAGGTCATGCTTAGCTAACGCCCAGCAGGTCGATAACGAAGATGAGGGTCTTACCGGAGAGGCGGTGACCGCCACCAGCTGGACCGTATGCCTTAGCGGGAGGGCACACGAGCATGCGGCGTCCGCCGACCTTCATACCAGGGATACCTTCTTGCCATCCGGAGATGAGGGCCTGGAGAGGGAAGTTGATGGATTCGCCACGGTTCCAGGAAGCGTCGAATTCTTCGCCGGTTTCGTATTCAACACCGACGTAGTGCACGTCAACGGTTGCACCGGGGGTTGCTTCTGCGCCGTCGCCGACGACGATGTCTGTGATCTCAAGCTCCGCGGGAGCAGGACCCATTGGGGCGTCGATTTCTGGCTTTGTGAGGTTGTGTTCAGTCATGGGTTAATTCTGGCAGAGAAAAGGGCCGGCTCCTTCAGAAGGAACCGGCCCCGTATTTCACTGGAGGTTACTTATTTTCCGTCAGCACCGTCGGAGGCGAGAAGATCCTTCTCCACCTTGCCGCCGTAGCCTTCCTTTTGGGGGTCTCCGTGGAGACCTCCTGAAACGGCATATTCTTCTTCAGGTGAGAGCACCAGTCGCTTACGTCCGTAGAGTGCAAAACCAATCAGCATCAATGCATAGATCACTGCAATAGCGATGATGGCTGGACGTGCTGGTTCGTTGATGAAGAATCCGAAGAAGATCGCCAGCGAGACCACTGCCGCAATAACAGCACCGGGGATACCCCAAGGGCTCTTGTAGGGGCGATTAGCCTTGGGGAACTTCTTGCGCAGGATAACGAAGGACACCATCTGCAGGATGTAGGCGATAACAGCACCCCATACTGCGATGTTGAGCACGATAGCTCCGGCAACACCGGTTGCTCCACCGAGGGAGTCAACTGCAATCAGTGCAAGGAACCCAATAACTGCACCAACGGTCAGTGCAACGTAGGGGGTCTCGCGCTTTCCTGTCAGAGAGAGCACCTTGGGGTAGTAACCAGCTCGTGAGAGCGAGTACATGTTGCGGCCGTAGGCGAACATGATTCCCTGGAGGGAAGCAAGCAAACCAATGAGAGCAAACAGTGCAAGCACAGCTGCTGCACCGTCACCGACCATGGCGCGGAAGCCATCAAGCAATGGCTCACCTGCAGCGCTGATTCCTTCGGCGCCGACAAGGGCAGTGTTGAGGAACAGCACCAACAAACCAGTCACGATCAGGGTAGTGCGAGCGATCAGACCTGCACGAGGAATGTCCTTGACAGGGTCGTGGGCTTCTTCGGCAGCAAGAGGAAGTTCTTCAATACCCAGGAAGAACCACATTGCATAGGGAAGAGCGAACAGAATCGGCAACCACCCGTGTGGGAGGAACGTGGACTGACCGGCATCTGGAGCGATGTTCCAGAGCGAGTTGAAGTCGAGCTTGCCGGAGAACACCGCCATGACAGAGAAGACCAGCAAGATTGCGATTGAGATGATCGACACCACGATGGCGAACTTGAAGGACACGGCAGAACCTGCGGAGTTCAACAACACAAACACCGCATACAGGATGATGTACCAGACGAACATGGGCAGGTTGAGTCCCAAGAGTTCACTGGTCACACTGTTGGCATAGGACGCAGAGAAGAAGACAACCACGGCAGTGGTGGCGACGTACTCAATCGTTTCTGCGAGACCGGTAATGAATCCACCCCACGGCCCCATTGCCGATCGGGCGAATGAATAAGCTCCACCAGAGTGAGGCATGGCTCCCGCCATCTCACCAATGCTGAACATCATTCCGTAGTACATAAAGATGAGGACGGCGAATGCGATGAGCATTCCACCAAAGCCGGCGAAGCCAATACCGAAGTTCCATCCGGAGAAGTCGCCGGAAACAACTGCTGCTACTGCGAGACCCCAGAGGCCCCACAAACCGGCCGAACGCTTGAGCGTCCGTTTCTTGAAATAGTTGGCGTCTGCGGTTGTGTACGTCACACCCGAGACGTTCAAGGTGTCTTTGGACATTAATTTTCCTTCTGCTCGGGTTGAGCACCTCAAGGATCGAGGTGAGGCACACAACGCTGTGAGATTCCTTGGAGATGACTATATGCCTCAAATTGGTTCTTGTAACTACCTTTAACAAATAATTAATCTGAAAAATATCTGCTATTTACCGGAGAACGCTTGACATAGATTCCCCAATAGAGTGGTCTAATGGTTGGAATACCTACCTCAAGGAAGAGAGTGACAATGTCCACTGCAGCTGGGAACCTCACCGCCGAAGGCCTCAAGGCTCTCGTCGAGGATGGAAGCATCGACACCGTAATCGTGTCATTTACTGACATGCAGGGGCGTCTTGTGGGTAAGCGAATCTCGGCACGACTCTTCGTAGAGGATGTTATGGCTCATGGCGCCGAGTGTTGCAACTACCTCTTTGCCGTTGATGTTGAAAACAACACCGTTGACGGATATTCCATCTCGAGCTGGGAACGCGGCTATGGAGATATGGCCATGATCCCCGACATGAGCACCCTGCGCACAGCTCCCTGGCTCGAAGGCACAGCTATGGTGATGGCAGACATGCAGTGGCTGGACCACTCCCCTGTGATGCAGTCCCCCCGGGAAATCCTGCGCACCCAGATCAACCGTCTCGCTGCACATGGACTGATTCCTTACGTAGGAACAGAACTTGAGTTCATCGTTTTTGATGACACTTACCGCGAAGCATGGGCTAAGGGTTACGACAACCTGCGCCCCTCCACGGACTACAACGTGGACTATGACCTCCTCGCATCCACCCGTGTCGAGCCGCTGCTGCGTGACATTCGTAACTCCATGGATGCGGCCGGGATGTATTGCGAAGGCGTCAAGGGTGAGTGCAACCTTGGTCAGCAAGAAATCGCATTCCGCTACGACGAGGCCCTCGTCACCTGCGACAACCACTCGGTATACAAGAGCGGCGCCAAGGTGATTGCGGACAAGCACGGCAAGTCACTGACGTTTATGGCGAAGTTCAACGAGCGTGAAGGTAACTCCTGCCACATCCACATCAGTCTCCGCGACACTGACGGTAACCCGGTCTTCGCAGATAAGAACGCTGAACACGGCATGAGCAAGATGTTCCGCCACTTCTTGGCCGGACAGATTGCTGCCATGCGCGAGCTTTCCCTCTTCTTCGCTCCAAACATCAACTCCTACAAGCGCTACGTTGATGGCAGCTTCGCTCCTACCGCAGTTGCGTGGGGCCTGGATAACCGCACGTGCTCTCTTCGTGTTGTCGGCCAAGGTCACGGCATGCGTGTCGAGCAGCGCGTACCCGGTGGAGACGTCAACCAGTACCTCGCAGTTGCTGCACTGATTGCTGCAGGACTACACGGTATTGAAAACGAGCTCGAACTCGAGCCTCTCACCACAGGCAACGCCTACACCGGAGGTGCACCCCGCGTCCCCTCTAGCTTGCGTGATGCGGCCGAGTTGTTTGCCAACTCAACCATCGCCAAGGAAGCTTTCGGACAGGATGTCGTAGATCACTACCTCAACTACGCACGTATTGAAGTAGCAGCTTACGACTCTGCGATTACTGACTGGGAGCGCGTCCGTGGCTTCGAGCGTCTCTAATCGCAAACCCGTCATTGGGCTGACAACCTACCTCGAGCAGGCACAATCAGGGGTCTGGGACGTTCAGGCTGCCTTCTTACCCAAGGTGTATTTCAATGCCGTCAATAAAGCCGGTGGCATTGCCGTCCTCCTCCCCCCACAGGCCATCGATGCAGAAAGCGCTGAAACCATTCTGGACGGGCTAGATGGATTGATTATCTGTGGCGGCAAGGATGTTGACCCAGCCCGCTATGGACAGGATCCTCACCCTCTGACCGACGAACCACGGCCAGATCGTGATGCTCTGGAAGACGCCCTCCTCACCGCGGCCATTAATCGCGAACTGCCTTTCCTCGGCATTTGCCGCGGAGCTCAAATGCTCAATGTGATCCGCGGTGGCGACCTGATTCAACACCTCCCCGACGTTGTCGGTGATGACCGCTACCAAAAGGGCCAAGGAAACTTCAGCCACATTCCCGTGAAAGTCGAAGAAGATTCACTCCTCGCCGAGATCTTGAACAACGATGCACCCGTGGGTGCGATGTATCACCACCAAGCCATTGGCGAGGTCGGTGAAGGTCTCAGCGTTGTTGCCACCACCAAAGATGGCGTGATTGAAGCACTCCAACTTGATGACGTTCCGTTCGGTCTTGCCGTGCAATGGCACCCAGAACAAACCCCCGAAGACATCGGCCTCTTTGAAGGCCTGGTGGATGCAGCAAAAGAATATGCCCACCACCACCCCCGCAACACTCAAAGGAGCTCATCGTGAGTTACACCATCATCAACCCTGCAACAGAAGAAGCAGGCGAAACTATTGAGCACCTGAGCCTGGAACAAACAGATGAGGCAATTGATCTCGCCAAGCGTGCACAGAAAGAATGGGCTGCAAGAAACCCTGCCGACCGCGCTGCAGCTCTGCGTCTCTTTGCTGATGCCGTAGACGGCGATATTGAAAACCTTGCCCAACTCGAAGTTCGTAACTCTGGCCACCCCATCGGTCAGGCCCGTTGGGAAGCTGAACACGTGCGTAATGTTCTCGAGTATTACTCGGCAACCCCTGAGCGTCTCTTTGGCAAGCAGATTCCCGTTGCCGGCGGGATTGACTTTACGTTCCATGAGCCCCTGGGGGTGGTGGGGGTCATCACCCCATGGAACTTCCCCATGACCATTGCATCATGGGGTTTTGCGCCTGCACTTGCAGCAGGTAACGCTGTTGTTCTGAAGCCTGCTGAGTGGACTCCCCTCACCAGTATTCGTTTGGGTGAGCTTGCCCTGCAATCTGGACTACCTGAAGGACTTTTCCAGGTGCTGCCAGGCCAGGGTTCAGTCGTGGGAGAGCGCTTCGTCACCAACCCCACCGTGCGCAAGGTTGTCTTCACTGGCTCCACCGCAGTGGGCAAGCGCATCATGGCTGGCGCAGCAGACCAGATCAAACGAGTGACTCTCGAGCTCGGCGGCAAAAGCGCCAACATTGTCTTTGCAGATGCGGACCTCGAGAAAGCAGCTGCGAGCGCTCCCTATGGTGTCTTCGAAAATGCAGGCCAGGACTGCTGCGCTCGCAGTCGTATCTTGGTTCAGCGCAGCGTCTATGACAAGTTCATGGAATACCTCGAGCCAGCAGTCAAGGGCGTCAAGGTAGGTGACCCTCTCGATGAAGCGACAGAGATGGGTCCCTTGGTTCACAAAAAGCACTTTGACAGCGTCTCTTCCTATGTCCCCAGCGATGCACCGGTTGCTTTCCGCGGTTCTGCACCTGAGGGTGCTGGCTACTGGTTTGCTCCCACCGTGCTGACTCCTGATTCCCGCAATCACATCAGCGCAACGGATGAAATCTTTGGTCCTGTCGTCACTGTGCTTCCATTTGATGATGATGCTGACGCCATGGAACTGGCTAATGCAACCGAGTATGGGCTCTCTGGATCCATCTGGACACGCGATGTGGGACGCGCGCTGCGTATTTCACGAGGCGTGGAGTCTGGAAACCTGTCCGTGAACTCGCACTCTTCCGTCCGTTACAACACCCCGTTCGGCGGATTCAAGCAGTCGGGACTAGGCCGCGAGCTTGGTCCAGATGCAGCCTTGGCTTTCACCGAAACCAAAAACGTCTTTATTCCTGCCGACTAAGACCTGAACAACCTCACTAAGGAGAAAACAATGAGTATCGAAAAGATTGACCTCACCCAGCGTCTTGCCGGCAAGGTTGCCGTCATCACCGGTGGCGCAAGCGGCATCGGCTTTGCTACCGCAAAGCGCTTCGCAGCGGAAGGCGCCACAGTCGTCATTGGCGACGTTGCCCCCCAAGAAGCTGGCGAGAAAGCAGCTGCGGAGGTAGGCGGACTGTATGTCCGTGCTGACGTGACCGATGAAGATCAGGTGAACAACCTCTTCGACACCGCATTCAAAGTCTATGGATCTGTTGACATTGCTTTTAACAACGCTGGCATCTCACCACCCGATGACGACTCCATTGAAACCACTGAACTTCCTGCATGGAACAAGGTTCAAGACGTCAACCTCAAGTCGGTCTACCTGTGCTCACGCGCTGCGCTCCGCCACATGGTGAAGCAGCAGAGCGGCTCCATCATCAACACGGCTTCCTTCGTAGCCGTGATGGGATCTGCCACCTCACAGATTTCCTACACCGCTTCCAAGGGTGGAGTTCTGGCCATGAGCCGTGAACTCGGTGTTCAGTTTGCTCGTCAGGGCATCAGAGTCAACGCTCTCTGTCCTGGCCCAGTGAACACTCCCCTGCTTCAGGAGCTGTTTGCTAAGGATCCCGAGCGTGCACAGCGTCGGCTGGTCCACATTCCTATCGGTCGCTTTGCTAAGCCCGAGGAGCTTGCCGCAGCCGTTGCATTCCTTGCCAGTGATGACTCTTCTTTCATTACAGGTTCAACCTTCCTGGTTGACGGTGGAATTTCCTCTGCCTACGTCACTCCACTGGACTAAGCACACCTCCAATGTCTCCCGACATCCAACCTGGACTGGCCGCAGTCACAAGTCCACTCAACGGTGACTTGTTACTTCGGCCTGTCCGGGGTGGGAACACCTATGAGGAAACGGTGGAGCGTTTGCTTCAAACCATTCGCTTAGGTTTAGCACTTCCTGGTGTCCAGCTACCTCCTGAGCGCGAGCTAGCCACCATGTTGGATGTCAGTCGCGACACTGTTCGTTTAGCTATCTCGTCGCTGGTAGATGCGGGCTATCTCGTCGTAAAGCGGGGGAGATATGGTGGCACGTTCGTAGCAGATAACCTCCCGACACAACCCTTGCGCATGGGCCGAGATGGTGAACTCACGCATAACGTTGAATTCACTCATGACGAGTTAGAAGACGTGCTCATCCTGCGTGAAATTTTGGAATGTGGAGCTGCCCAACACGCGGCAACTCGGAGCTTGAGCTCTGTCGAACGTGAGCAGCTGTGGTCTGTCCTGAAAGAGACGGCTGAATCTACTTCAGAGAACTACCGAATGTTGGACTCTCGCTTGCATTTGCTCATTGCAGAGTTGACCGGTTCTCCTTCACTTCTGTCGCAAGTTGCCACCTCACGCATGAGAGTCAATGAACTCCTTGACGGAATTCCACTTCTGGCTCCCAACATTGCGCACTCCAACGAACAACATGAAGCAATCGTGTTGGCAATTCTCACTGGTGATACAGATAAAGCCAGTGCGGCAATGGCTGACCACGTTTCTGGCTCTGCAGCTCTGCTTCGTGGCTTCCTGGGGTAACAGTGAAGGTCATGCACAAAAACATGACAGAGTAATTCTGTGAGTGAACACAAAGGCACCCTCGGCATTGCCCAGGGCACGGCCCTCTATATCGCCAGTGTGCTGGGCACCGGCATCCTGGTTCTCCCGGGCTTAGCAGCTCAGGTTGCAGGACCTGCCTCGATTCTCTCTGTTGCCATCATCTTTGTGTTGTCCATCCCCTTGGCAGGAACCTTTGCCGCTCTAGCAGCCCGCTATCCCGATTCCGGTGGTGTGGCCAGCTATGTGCGCACATCCATGGGTAACACTTGGGCCCGAGTAGCTGGTTATCTTTTCTACTTCGGTGTCGCCGCTGGTGAACCGGTGGTTGCCGTCATGGGCGCCGAATATGTCATTGCCATTACCGGTGCTGACCGCTCACTCCTGCCAGCTGTTGCCGCTGTGTTGTTCCTGGTTCCCTTCACCTTGAACTTGTTCGGCGTGAAAGTTGCTGGCTGGGTGCAGTTAGGTCTTAGCGCACTGCTCGTTGTGGTGGTCGTGGGTGTGATTTCCTATGGCGCACCTGCCGTGCAGGAAACCAGCTTCCAGCCGTTCATGCCCCATGGCTGGGTTGGTGTGGGCGTGGCCATCAGTTTGTTCGTCTGGGCATTTGCCGGCTGGGAAGTTGGGACCCACATCGCCGCCGAGTTCAAGAACCCGCGCAAGACCATCCCTATCGCCACCGGTATTGCTTTGGTGATTGTGGGAACGGCTTATCTTGCCCTGCAGTGGGTCACCATCGGCGTGCTCGGCGAAAATGCCGGCAAGGGCAGTGTTCCCCTACTGACCTTGGTCAATGAAACTGCTCCCAAGGCAGGCTCCATCATTATCGCCAGCATCGCGGCGATCGTGTCCCTCGGCGTGCTCAACGCCTATTTGGCAGCCATAGGCAAGCTGGGTGCCTCACTGGGGCGTGACGGAGATCTCCCCCACTATTTCGCTCAGGGTTCAGAGCCTGATGAGGTTCCTCGTCGTAGCTTGATGCTGTCTCTGGGAATTTCCATCATCTTCTTTGGGATTTTGTTTGCACAGGATTTCCAGCTTCTCAGTCTGATTCCCATTCACCTGAGCTCGATGGTTGCCATCTATGTGTTGGGCATGACGGCAGCAGTATTGATCTTTCCTCGCTGGAGCGGGGACTGGTGGGTTGCTGTTGTGGCACTAGCCATGACCATCGTGCTGCTGGTCTTGAATGGCCCGAACGTGTTCTTCACCATTGGCGTAGCAGTCATTGCGGTGATAGTGACCGTGGTCAAGCGGCGTATTGCCACTACCCAAGCCAAGAAGGCAGCTCCGACTGCCTGATCAATAGTTCTTCGAACTACATCTCTTCGTGAGTGTTGGGATCTCCACCCCACAGGCGTCCACGCTCCAAGCCAGAGATGACATCCAGCTCTTCAGGCGAGAGATCAAAGTCGAAGCTGTGGAGGTTCGACATCTGACGACCACGATCAGCTGACTTAGGAAGTGGAATTGCGCCCAGCTGAGTGTGCCAGCGGAGGATCAACTGTGCAGGAGTAACCCCACGTGCCTGAGCGAGGTCAGTAATGACCTTCTCGTTACGCAGTTCTTCTGTCTTGCCCAGCGGACTCCAGCTTTCGGTTTGAATGCCGTGCTGCGCATGGAATGCACGCATCTGTGCCTGGGGGAAGTAGGGGTGGAGTTCGATCTGGTTGACCGAGGGCACAACGCCGGTGGCGTCGATGATCTTGGACAAGAACTCTTCGGTGAAGTTACACACACCAATACTCTTGGCGAGCCCGTCGTCCTTGAGCTCGATCATGGCCTGCCACGAGTCGAGGTAGCGGTTGACGCTGGGGTTAGGCCAATGAATCAAGTAGAGGTCGATGTAGTCGAGTCCCAGTGTCTGACGGCTCAGCTCAAATGCAGCCATGGTTTCATCGAAACCGTGAGCTGAACCACGCAGTTTGGTCGTGACGATGATCTCTTCACGAGGAACTCCTGAGGCCGCAATAGCCTTGCCTACCTCGCCCTCATTGTTATACCGGGTTGCGGTATCAATCAGGCGGTACCCCTCGTGGATGGCGCCCACGATGGAGGCAATGCCATCGTCACCGGTGAGTTTGTAGGTTCCCAGACCAATCTGGGGCAGAACTAAACCATCATTGAGGGTAACTGTGGGAGTTGTCATACCCTCCAGCGTAGGGCTTTCTAGAGCGTGACGAGAGCGTGAATATCGCGCCCAGAGAGGCGTTCGCGACCTGCGAGAGCTTCAAGCTCCAACACCACGGCAATACCAGCCACTTCCCAGCCCGCACGCTCGATCAACGACACTGAGGCACCGATAGTGCCGCCAGTTGCGAGCACATCATCGAGGACGAGAACACGAGAACCTGCAGGCAATGAAGCGGGGTTCACTTCGAGCGTGGCAGAACCATATTCCAAGTCATAGGTTTCACCAATGATGTCACCAGGCAGCTTCCCACCCTTACGAATGGGCAGAACACCGACTCCGCCATCAATGGCTGCGGCAGCTGCCAGCAAGAATCCACGAGCCTCAAGGCCAGCCACGGCATCAAACTTGCCCACAAAAGGCTCAATCAAACCGTCGACAACAGAACGAAAAGAAGCTCCATGGGCAAACACAGGAGTGAGATCCCGAAAGAGAATCCCCTCGGAAGGGAAGTCGGGAACAGTCACCATGCGTTGCATGACGACATCGGTCGCGTTACTCATGTTTCCAGCGTAACGAGGGTGAGACTACTCTGAGTCCATTCCCGAGATCTTTGCGGGCGACAGCTCGCGCAGAACATCTTCCTTGGTCATCAAGCCTGCTTCAACGACCAGGTCTGCCACGGGGCGACCTGTCTTGAGTGCCTGCTTGGCCAGCTCTGCAGCGGGGCCATAACCAATGAAGGGAATCAGGGCGGTGATTACACCGACGCTGGAGGCAACCATGCCTTCCAGGCGCTCCACGTTGGCAGTGATGCCCACAACACAGTTCACACGCAAAGTCATGCATGCCTGAGCGAGCCAGCTAATGCCCTGCAGGAGTGAGTATGCAATCACAGGTTCAAAGGCGTTGAGCTGAAGCTGTCCACCTTCGGCAGCCATGGTGACGGTGACGTCATTGCCAGCAATGGCGTAAGCAACCTGGCTCACGGCTTCAGGAATAACAGGGTTGACCTTGCCCGGCATAATTGACGAACCTGCCTGCTGAGCAGGAAGGTTGATCTCGCCCAGACCAGCCTGGGGTCCCGAGGAGAGCAGGCGAAGGTCATTGCTGATCTTGGAGAGCTTGATCGCAGAGCGCTTGAGCGTGCCGGAAAAGCTCATGAATCCACCCGCGTCGCTGGTGGCCTCAATGAGGTCAGGAGCGCTGGTGATGTCGAGACCAGAAATAGCTGCAAGGTGGCGCACAGCAGCCTCGCGGTAGCGAGGATCTGCCGTGATACCCGTACCAATAGCGGTAGCACCCAGGTTGATTTCACTCAGCATCCACACCGTCTCGGTAAGACGGTCATAGTCTTCACCGAGCGTGGTGCCAAAGCCATGGAATTCTTGACCCAAGGTCATAGGAACAGCATCTTGCAGCTGTGTGCGGCCGACCTTGAGGATGTGCTTGAACTCTTCACCCTTAGCGTTGAAGGCATCACGCAGCAGTCCCAGCTCGGTGAGCAAGTGAGGCAACGCAAACGCGAGTGAGAGCTTCACAGCGGTGGGATAAGTGTCGTTTGTCGACTGTGACTTGTTCACGTCGTCGATGGGGTGCATGTGCTCATAGGAGCCCTTGGCGTGCCCCATGAGCTCGAGGCAGCGGTTTGCAATGACTTCGTTGGCATTCATGTTGGTGCTGGTTCCCGCACCACCCTGAATCACACCAACGACGAACTGTTCGTGCCATGCACCGTCAATGATTTCCTGGCAAACGCGGTCAATGATGTCAGCCTTGTGCTGGTCCAGAACACCAATCTCTGCATTGGCGCGAGCAGCTGCCTGCTTCACGCAGGCCAGAGCAACGATGAGCTCGGGGAATACCGAGATAGGACGCTTAGCTATGGGGAAGTTTTCCAGAGCACGTGCGGTGTGGACGCCCCAGTAAGCGTCTGCAGGAACCTGCATGGCTCCAAGAGAGTCGGTTTCGGTCCGAGTAGCTACAGGCGCAATCGGCAGCTGTGCATTTCCGGCGAAGTTTCCAACCCGGTCGGTCGAGGAGAGACCAAGAGTGTCGATGGGACGTGTGGATGGTGTGGTCTGTTCAGACACTGGTTATCAGCTCCATTGCTGTGTTGAAGGACTTTGTGGGTCGTCACGAGTCTAGAACGGTCATTCGGGCACGAACAAGGAAGGCGTCCGGCTATTCGGACAATTCATTAGCTCAATTTTCGAAGCAAACCTGTGATGAGTTTCTTCTTTGATTCCGTAAATGGCGGATAGACCAGAGCCAGAGTTTCTGGTTTGAGCGGCTTCGACAAGATTGCCTTCTCGTGACTAAACGTGTCGAAGGAGCGCTTGCCGCGGTAAGCACCAATGCCACTCTCCCCTACGCCACCAAAGGGCAAACCGGGGACACTCAAATGAAGAATAGCCACATTGAAACCAATAGCCCCAGAGCTGGTGCGCTCGGTGAATGCACGACGAACTAATGTGTTCTCGCTAAACACATAGAGCGCTAACGGCTTGGACTTGGAGTTGATGAAGTCAATTGCGTCGTCAAGATCTTTGACGGTGATCATGGGCAAGATCGGACCAAAAATCTCTTCCTGCATCACCGCAGCATCTCTTTTGACGTCAACCAAGACAGTGGGAGGGATGTATCGCTGCTTCGCCACGGGCTTGCCTGCGGCAACAACACGACCGTCCTTGAGATAGCCACTCAAGCGCGCAAAGTGATTGTCGTTGATGATGCGACCATAGTCATCCGAGAGCAGCGGATCAGAACCATAAAGATTCTCGATTGCAGTCACGAGGTGTGACTCGAGTTCTTTCTGGACGCTCTGTGTGGCCAGGATGTAGTCCGGTGCAACACAGGTTTGACCTGCGTTGAGATATTTTGCCCACGCAATGCGCAACGCTGCAGCTTCGAGGTCAACAGAGTCGTCGATATAGATCGGCGACTTCCCACCAAGTTCCAGAGAAACAGGTGTGAGGTTCTTAGCCGCAGCTTCCATCACTATCCGTGCCACGCGGCCATTGCCGGTGTAGAAAATGTGGTCGTAGCGTTGCTCAAGCAACCAACCAGTTTCTTCAGCGGCACCCTCCACAATCGCAATGGCGCGTGGGTCGAGATAGACCGGAATGAGCTTGGCCAGTGCCGCCGATGTAGCTGGTGCTAACTCACTGGGCTTGAGGACTGCCGCATTACCCGCCGCAATAGCGCCGACCAAGGGAGCTAACAGTAACTGCATGGGGTAGTTCCAGGGAGCAATGATGAGCGCAACACCCACGGGCTCGCTGACAACAAAAGCCTTTGCTGGCATGGCTGCCAGCGGAACGCTCACCTTATGAGGCTTGAGCCAACTCGAGAGATTCTTGAGGGCATAATCAATGTCGCCCAAGATGATGCCAATCTCGGTCAGCTGGGCCTCTGACGCACTCTTGCCCAGGTCCGAGAACAACGCAGCTTCAATAACACTCTCGTTATCGACCACCATCTGACGCAGGGCGTTGAGCTGGTTGATGCGCCACTGACGTTTGGCGGTCAGGCCAGAGTTATAGGCATCACGCAGTGATGCGACGAGTGCTGCGGCTTCTGACTTTTTCTTCAGCGTGGTCATGGCAACACACTACGCCTGCAGGCTGAATTAGTCGCGTGGCTGAACGCTATAACGACGCAGTTGGAGGGAAGGGTTGGTCTGGCGCGCATCAATGACGGCCTGAATGTTGACCGTGGCGATCGAGACACCCATCTGGTTTCCCATGTCGATGAGTGTTTCACCCATGGGCGAGATAACACGAGACATTCCTACCGCGATGGGAGGAATCTGGTCAGCAGCTGCCAGGTAGACAGTGTTCTCAATAGCTCGTGCAGACGTGAGTGCAGCCCAGTGATGCGCCTTCTTTGGCCCTGAGATCCACTCCGCAATGAGGGCAACCATGTGGGCACCGGCATCCACCAAACGCCTCGTGGTTTCGGGGAAACGCAAATCAAAACAGGTCTGCATTCCTACCGTGAGATCATCCACGGTGAACAACTGAGGGGCCTCTGCAGGATCTCCTGCCTGCATCCACTCGCTTTCGAGCATGTCGAAGGCGTCATAGAGGTGCACCTTGCGATATCTCGCCACGACGCCTGCCCCTGGCAACACCGCAATAGCGGTGTTGTAAGGGCGCTTGTCTTCGGGATTGTCTGACTTCTCGAGCATGCCAATGACAATGGCAATGTTGCACTCATCTGCCAGTTCGGTCATGGCTTCCACGAAGGGGCCGTCCATAGTCTCGGCATATTCAAACACCCAGTCACCGAGCTTGCCACCCAGCACAGAGGAATATTCGGGCAGAACAATGAGGCGGGCATCGTTGTGAGACGCAGCGTGCACGAGAGCCTGAATGGTGCTCACGTTCTCTGCTGGGTTGGGCCCAGGACCGAACTGCGCAACAGCAACTTTCACGCCGCCCACATCTTGGGATTCTCCGAGGTCGTCGTTCTTGGTGTCGAATTCTTCAGCCATTACTTACCCAATCCAAGAATCTCTCTCGTGACGCGAACATCGTTATGCATTTGCTCAATGAGTGGATCGATGCCGGTAAAAGCAACCATCCCACGAATGTGGGCAGCAAACTCAATCGTGACCTGGTGACCATAAAGATCCAGGTTCTGATCCAAGAGGAAAGCTTCGACGGTGCGCTTGTTCACACCTTCAAAAGTGGGGTTAGTTCCTACAGAAATTGCTGCGGGATACCGGTGACCTCCGTCAACGAACCAGCCCGCATAGACGCCATCGCTGGGCACGAGTCCCGTGGCTTCTTGAGAGAGGTTGGCAGTGGGGAAACCGAGTTCGCGCCCACGCTTGTGACCGTGAACTACTTCACCATTGACGCGAGGCAAGCGACCTAGCAGCTTCGCTGCCGTCGCCACATCTCCTGAAGCCATGAGTTCACGAATGAGCGAAGACGACACGCGCACGCCATCAACTGGGGCAACGTCATCAATGAGCACCACATCAAAACCGAGCTCTGCGCCAAGTTCCTGCAGTGTTGCAACATCGCCTGAGGCGTGGTCACCAAAGCGGAAGTCATGACCGACCAATACTGCCTGGGTGTTGAGTTTGCCGAGCAAAATGCTAGTGACGAAGGCCCGGGGGCTGAGGCCTGCAAGTTCCGTATCGAAGGCCAGCACCAAGCTGGCATCTATGTTCTCTTGGTCAATCAGTGCCAGACGATCCTCGGTGGAGAGGATGTCTGCTGGTAGCTGCTCTGGTGACAGTAACGAAGCTGGGTGGCGATCAAATGTAATCACGGTCGATTTCAATCCACGCATGGAAGAAATCTCACCAAGCTGCCGGAGAATTTCCACGTGCCCCACGTGAACACCATCGAACTTGCCAATGGTGACCGCACTGGGCCCCCATCCAGATGGGACCTCCGCAAGAGAACGCCAGTGAAACATCAGACAGATTTCTTTTCAGGGTGCTTACGCAACCACCGCAGACCAATAATGGGCATCACCAGTGGGATAAAGAGATAACCCATACCGAAGAAGGACCAGACGGTGGGGTGGGCAAAGAGTGCGGGCATGAGCAAACTCAGCGCACCCACAATCAACACACCAGCTAGCTCAAAACCAATCGTGATCTGCGCAATGCGGAACCAGACCGCGCCGGGGGCAATGAGCGCAATCGTGGCAACGACATAGACAACCGCCGCGAGCGCAGAAAGCGAATACGCCAGGGGTGCCTGATCAAACTTGGCCACCAGTTGATAAAACGATCGACCGGTAGCCGCCAATGCCAACACCAGGTAAATCGCAATCAGAATGCGACCCGCGCCTGAGCGTCGAGATACCGGTGAGGAAGTGTCAGACATGGTGAGTCAATTCTAGGTTCACGAGGACTAGACGCCCTGAATGAACCAGATCTGTCCCATGCGGTACAGCATGACGGCAACAGCGAGCTGTGCCACACCCAAAATCACTGTGCTCCAACGACTGCGGTCAATGAGCGCCCAGAATCCGGAAGCTACGGGCAGGAATATGGCACTGATCAGATAGATATAAAACTCGAACAGGCTTCCGGTAGGTCGATTACCTGTGAGTGGTCCGGCGATGGTCACAGCCAGCTGAACAATCAACAGCAACGCAACAACACCAGCAAAAGCCATAGTCAAGTCACTGGGTCGGCGCCCCATCAAACCCAGAACAACGGCAAGCACGCCACCAGTCACGGCTACGCCTATCTGCAGGGCAGTAAACCAGTCGATCATGAGTTAAGAACCTTCGGTTTCAGTGGGGAAATTCACCACGACACGAGTCTGGTTTTTCTTCACAGTAACCAGTCCCACCAGCCTATCCCCCGGGCCGATAGCTGCGACGGGCTCTTTGCTGTCGGGATACCCCTCAAGAAGAACTTTTTTACCCTGAGAGAGTTCGACGGCTTGAGTCTCATTGAGATCCACCGCAGAGAAGATTCCTCGTGCCACATCAGCTGGGGACATGAGCTCTGGTGCGCTCTCCAGCTTGTCTAAGTCATGGGCATCGGTGACGTGGAAAGAACCGATACGTGTTCTGCGCAAGGCAGTGAGATGACCACCCACACCCAGCTTGAATCCCAGGTCTCGAGCAAGTGCACGGATATAGGTCCCCGAGGAGCACTCCACCCGCACTTCAACATCAATGAAGCCGTTGCCCTCCTCGTCAGATCCACGAGTAATGCTCTGAACATCGAAGGCATAGATGGTGACCGCACGAGCTTTGAGCTCCACTGTCTCCCCCGCGCGGGCCAATGCATAGGCACGCTTGCCGCCCACCTTGATGGCACTAACCGTGCTGGGAACCTGTTCGATCTCGCCTGTGAGTGGAATGATGCCCTCTGCAATGAGTTCATCGGTCACACGATCGAGCTGTGCTTGGGGTGCAAAACCCAGGAGGTCACCCTCAGCATCATCAGTGGTGCTTGAAGAACCCAGCCGAATGGTGGCGACATATTCCTTGCTCAACCCCACGATAAAGGTGAGTAAACGAGTCGATGGCCCCAGCCCCAGAATGAGCAAACCTGTTGCCATCGGGTCTAACGTTCCGGCGTGACCGACCTTGCGGGTGCCAGCGAGCTTACGAATACGAGCCACTGCGTCATGACTGGTGAAACCTTGTGGCTTGTCAATCAACACAATGCCGTTGGGTGCAGGTGTTGTGGGGGAAGCCATAGGTCAATTATCTCGGATAGTGGTGTGCTGATATCCAAACAAAAAGACCACCTGGCGAGAGGTGGTCTTAGTGTTTGTGCACCCCCCGGGACTTGAACCCGGAACCCACTGATTAAGAGTCAGTTGCTCTGCCAATTGAGCTAGAGGTGCAGTTGGTTCGAAATTGTGTTCCGAACCGAAGGTCAACATTATCACCACTGAGCGAACTGGTCGAATTGAGCACAAACATGACCCCTGCCCCAGCGAAGTAATTTCCCAGAGGAACTTTCGCACCCTGAGGAAATCCTCATAATTTTGAATCAAATTTACGAAATCCGTATGAATTCTTCAAAAATACTTCCGATTCCGTCGCTTGAAGGGATAAAGTAGGGAGGTACTCATCCAACGAGGGATGAGCCCGTACTAGGAGTGTCATGAAGGTCGCAGTCCCCACCGAAATCAAGAACAACGAGTTCCGCGTTGCAATTACCCCCGCAGGCGTGCACGAACTCGTTGGTAACGGACACGAAGTTCTCGTTCAAGCTGGAGCAGGTCTCGGCTCTTCGATCACCGATGAGGCTTACAAAGCCGCTGGTGCGAAGATCGTCGCCACCGCTGAAGAAGCTTGGGCAGCAGCTGATGTTCTGCTCAAGGTTAAAGAACCTATTGCCAGCGAATACAAGTACTTCCGTGAGGGACTTGTTCTCTTCACCTACCTCCACCTCGCAGCTGAGCCTGAGCTCACCAAGGCACTGGTTGACGCCAAGGTCACCGGTATTGCCTATGAAACCGTTCAGCTTCCCACTCGTCAGCTTCCACTGCTTGCTCCCATGAGTGAGGTTGCAGGTCGTCTTGCTCCCATCCTCGGTGCCAACGTTATGCTCAAGCCCAATGGTGGCCCCGGCCTCCTCGTTCCTGGCGTTCCCGGAACTCACCCTGCCAAGGTTGTTGTCCTTGGTGGCGGTGTTGCAGGAACCAACGCTGTGCAGGTTGCTGCAGGTATGGGTGCAGAAGTAACTGTTCTCGACACCAACTTGTTCCGCCTGCGTGAGCTCGACGCTCTCTACGACGGACGCATCAAGACCATCGCCTCGAACTCCTTCGAGATCGAAAAGGCATGTCTTGAAGCAGACATGGTGATCGGTTCTGTTCTGATTCCTGGCGCTAAGGCTCCCAAGCTGGTCAGCAACGACTTGGTCAAGCGCATGAAGCCAGGCAGCGTTCTCGTGGACATCGCAGTAGACCAGGGTGGCTGCTTCGCAGACACTCACGCAACCACTCACGCTGAGCCCACCTTCCAGGTTCACAACTCGCTGTTCTACTGCGTAGCTAACATGCCAGGTGCTGTTCCCAACACCTCGACCTACGCACTGACCAACGCAACCCTGCCTTACCTGCGCTCCATCGCCAACAACGGATGGCACGCAGCCCTCAAGGCAGACCCTTCACTGCGTCTGGGCCTCAACACCCACGCCGGTGCTGTAACCAACGCACCTGTTGCTCAGGCAACGGGTCTCGAATACAGCGACCTCGACGCAATCTTCGCGTAAAGAAGTTCACAGAATGACCCTTGTGGTCGAGCCATCAGGTTCGACCACAAGGGTTTTTCCATACCCCGTGTGAGGAAACAGACCCGACCGCAGACGCAAACCTCGAAGTTCTGAACTGGTGCAGCCATCCAGCACCACAACAGAGGAGTGCTTGAGTGCCCCAAGGAGTGCAGGTTGAGACATCCACTCATCCGGTGTTCCCACCACGATGGATGGTGAATTCTGAACCTGAACAGAAATCCCTTCGCCCAAATCTGAGAGTCTTGATTCTTCTTCCTGCCAAGCAAGGAGGAGCTCGCGCTTCCGGTGGGTCACAACCAAATAAGAGGTGTTCTCGTCAAAATCGAGCTTCTCGACCTGAGCAACAGGGTGCTCTAGAAACTCCGTCAAGAAAAGTTGAACCTCATGTCCATTCCACACAGCCCTGCCAGGTTGTGCATGCGACTGAAGCTTGAGAGTTGCAGGGAAAAGAGACAACAACCCCGTCACGCCGCGGATGTGTTCACTGCACCCCAACACCACAGCTTTGCCTTGCTTAGGGGCGTTCCTCACCACGCGCGTGAGGCACTGAAGGAACTCCTCACGATGCTCCAGATCGAAGTCATCCAGGATGGCATCAAGGTCGTCGACGATGAAGCCTTCCTCTGGTGCTGCTCCCCCAACGACAACATCCCAAGCCTGTTCAGCCTCAACAATCAGACCAAAGCCCAACTGCTGAGCAATGAGTTGGGAGGCATTGCTGTTGCCTGAACGTGCAGGACCTGTGATGAGTAGGTTCCCCTCGGAACGTGGTGAGTACTGTGCCCATGTTTGCACCTGGTGTTCTGGGATATCTGCCAGCCCCAACCAAGCAGCTTCATCGAGAGGCTCTGGTAAGTCGACTGAACGAATCACTGACGGCAGAGGCGGTAACCATGGCAATCGAGGTGACCATCCGAGATGTTCCTGCCGCCATTGATCGGTCTTTGCTTCGACCACCTCTATGTCTTGCTCGGTCAGACATGCTGCTTGGAACTCTTTCTGATCAAGACCAGTTCCTACAATCACAGCTCTGCCTGGGATGTGGGGAAGAACAAAAGCAGCGTCATCTCCCAACAGCGCCTGGGAATCTTGTTTCTGTGAAACACGGAATCCCACCTTCAGAGCACAGTTCGCCAGTAACGCATCACCGAGAGCTCCACCCACACGCTGGCTGGAGAGAATCAGATGAATTCCGAGAGATCTTCCCCTTGCAGCGAGGTCCACAAAGACGCTCTGGAGTTCCGGGAACGCTTCGAGAACGGCACGAAATTCATCAACAACGACAATGAGACGCCCGAGCTGAATGCCTTCACCGAGAGCTGCAATATCCCCTGCTCCACACTGCGCCAGGACCCGTTCGCGATAGCGAATCTCTGCATGCAGTGACGTCAAGGCACGATGAGCTTCTGCGTTATCAAGGTCTGTCACCATTCCCACAACATGTGCCAAGCCCGTGAGCTGGCTAAAGCCGGCACCACCTTTGAAATCAATAATCAGGAAGGAGAGTTCATCGGGCGAATAACTGGCAGCTAGTGCAACAAGCCAAGTTTTCAGGAACTCTGTCTTGCCTGAACCTGTCATTCCTGTGATGACGGCATGTGGTCCGGCGGTGACGAGGTCAAGCAGGAGTGGATATGACTGTTGCCTCCCCACATTGACAACCAAACTTTCTCTAGTGGACTGCCACATTCCTGTGGTGTTGAGGACGGTCTCAACACGTTGGGGAATGACTTCTCGTTCTTTCGTTTCGGGAGTAGTTTCTGCCACTAATTTGGGCAGGATGAGGTTCGCTTCAGCTCGGGTGAGCAGATCCACCGACAGCTCGATGGGAGCGGCCATGGCATCGACTGTGTCGAGCAAGGTGGCTCGTCCATGCTCCACTTTGAGCAGATAACGCAATCCCACCGGGATGGTGTCCATATCGGAAATATGGCTCACTACGACGTTGATACTCTTCGTTGGAGAGAGCAAGGCAACCAGTTCTGGTTCTGCAGAAAGTTCGATCCCCACACGCGTGATCTCATGGCTTCCCCAATTCCACGCCAACTGGAATGCCATCGCACGTATAACCGATTTCGCCTCGATATCAGTCCCTCTCACAGCGATACCTGAGGTGATATCCAACAGAACCGGCAAACCGTCTGTGCGATCAACTCCTAGTCGCACCACACGCTCGTCGCCTACTGACTGGGCTCCTGCAGCCCACAGCGGCCTCATCATGTTTCCGGGTTGTGCATTGGCGCTGCTGGGAGGATTGCGCCGGAGCATCTCTTCTCGATGAGCGAGTGTTTCGAGCTGTTTTTGCTGAGACAGGGCTATCTCTTCCTCGTCTTCACGCTCTGCCTGCTTGAGCGCTTCTCGTTTGGTATGAAACTTGCCATCGAAGTACTGGGCAACCGCCATAACTGGCCCCAGAAGGGCAAAGAGGAGTGTGTAAGCAGAGCCTGTAATCAGGAACAACACAACACTGGTGACAAGTGGGGCAATAAGGGCAAAGACAGGGAAGCGCATGGGGGCACTTCACCACGAAGTCGAGTATCGAATCACTCACATCTGAGTGTTCGTGGATAACTCCGCGTTAGCTAATGGTGAGGTGGAGATCTCCGAAATCCACCCGAGTTCCGCGCACCACGGTGTAGTGAGTTCCTGGTTGTGCACGACGGGGCACAACACCGGGTTCACGAATAATGGTTCCGTTGCCACTCTTGCGGTCAGAAATCCACAACTCATTACCCTCAACACCGAACTCAAGGTGGGTCTTGGAGACGGATCGACCCGGGTCTGAGACCACGATGAGGTGTTCGAACTCTTCATCCTCAGCAGGCGTGGGCATGCGGCCTAGGAGTCCACTGCGGGTGATCTCAACGCTTTCACCGGTTCCCAGCGTGATGGTGAACGAGACCATGGAGGTGAGTTCGTTCTCGGTAGCAAAACGGGGTGCTTCAACAACACGGGCAGGCGGGGTTTCGAAAAGCTCGGAGAGATCAACGCCCTCGATCTGCTCAATGATGTTGGTCGATGTAGTTTCTGGTTCCTGCGCAGGAACCGTAGTGAAACTCTCTGCGGGGGGAAGATCAGCAGGTGCAGAAGTTACTTCAACCGCAGGCTCAGCAACAGGCTCTGGCTTCACCACAGGAATTGCTTGGGTGCGGGAGACAGAACTGCCGCATTCGCCACAGAACAGCGCTCCGTCCGGGAGCGCGCTCTGACATACCTCACACACCATGACTGTGATGCTACCGGCGCTTGGGCAACCAAGCGGTGAAGCGAGCCCATGACAGACCAAATGATTTCACTGAAATCTTTGCTCTGAATTTCTGCCAACGTGTCAGGTTTGCATCTAATTCCTTGACCACACCATCTGCTTCGGACCAGGCACGAATCACGTCAGATTCGGTGACGGAATCAACCGAATACTGGGCTGTATCTGCCAGCACGGCAACCGTGGTTGCTGCTGGCAGAGCAGTGATCTCTGCTAATTCTTGACGCGTCATCGAGGCAGATGCAGCAGTGCCATGATCAAGCAGGGCATCTCGAACCTCACTCCATGCGCCTTCCACACGATCACGGGGATCTGCGGCGCTGTGACGCGCTGCGCGTCGGCGCCGCTTCGCAATGACTATTGCGAGGAACGGAGACGCAAGAACACCTAGCCAGAGCAGTGACCACCCAACCACGTTCAGCACCGCAAGAATGGCCTGCAACACAGGATCCACTGCCGTGGGCTGTTCTTCATCGGCAGCTTCAGGGGCTGAGTTGTCGTTGAGTTGTGGTTCATCCTGCGCAGGGGGTTCCACTGCGGTTTGTGGGAAGGCCACTTCTGTGGGGTCTTGAGGCTGCTCTTCCGGGATAGGTCGTTCCGCAGGGTTGGGGTTCACAGCCACCCAGCCGTTGGTGGTGTTGATCTCGATCCACGCCGTCATCTCAGCGCCGGTAAAGGTCACATCAGTACCCGCATCGGAGCCTTCAGGGGCGATAAAGCCCATCACCACGCGAGAGGGGAAGCCAATCTGTGTTGCCATCAGCGAAGCGGCAGCCGCATACTGCTCTGCGTCTCCGACCATGGGGCTTGCCGCAAAGAGAGCAGCGAGACGATTAGCACCATGGCCAGAGGCACTAGAAACCTCCTCGGGACCACCATGGCTGATGTAACCCTGGGAAGTGAGCGCGGTAAGTGCTGCTTGCACGCGTTCCCCTGCAGACGTTTTTCCCTTGGAAGACAAAGACACAAAAGCATCCAGCCCATCTGGCATCACCTGAGGGGCAGGAACGATGGCATCGCCAGGTTCGAGCGAACCAACAGAGGAGATTGACACCTCAGGTGCAGCAAGACCGGTGGTGCGATAGCTATCACCCTCTATCAAACCTGTGGTGACAGCTCCTGTTCCCGCAGGACGGCTGTAGTAGAAGGCATCAGTGAGTGCTCGTGAACCTGCTCCAGTGAAGTTCAACGAGCCGAGCTCTCCTGTAAGGGGAACCCATGCACCTGTAAGGCCAGAGATCGTGACCTGCGCTGTGACTTCATCACCTGTCTTGGACGTTGTGGGGATAGAGCCGGGAAGTTTGGTGAAGTCGGCGGCAACACCACCGACGGAGAACAACACCCCGGTGTAGTTATCGAGGGCGGCAATACTGAGTCTTTGGCCCGCGCTCAGCCCAGTAACCGAGAGAAGATCCTTGTTCTTGTCATCGCCGGTGACAAAAGAACGGTATTCAGAGAGTGGGCTGGTGTCGTCTTGCAATACGAAGGGCTGGTCAATCTCGGTGCGCCAGACTGTGCGGTCCGTGATGGGAGTGACCAAGACAACCGCAGAGGCCACTACTGCAGAAAGAACGAGAATACCGATTGCCCTGAATCCAGCTCGGGCAACACCGACGCGGCTGAGCGCAAACCACATCGCTATAAGAACAAACACACCCACGGTGACGACAACACTGGCGAAACTTCTACTGGGGCCAAGCCAGATGGCGACACCCAGCGTGATTACGGGAACCAGTGCAGCCACGGAGGCAATTCCTCGCGTGCGAATGATCCGCAGGCTCAGCACAACCGCAAGCAATACTCCCAGCAACGACAGCAAGAGCACAGGCACCAAGAGAGCTTCATATGTGCCCACTGGCGGCATGACCGTCACCAGTTGTTTCCATGACAGCACGACACCAGTGAGCAGATTGAGTTCACCTTGCAGGCTGGGAAGGAAGCCGAAGAATGCTTCGCTGGGCACAGCCAGTGGAACACCGAAGATCAGATAGGCAGTAACTGCCGTGAGCGCGGTGCGGAGCACGGACCACTTACCGCGGGCAGAGAGCAGTGCAATGAGGGCACCGAGAAGGGCACCACCAGCTACAGCAACAAAGAATGCAGGGTTTTGATACACCGGCCACAACGGCACGAGAGATACCACTACCGCTAAGGCAAGTATGAGAGCCCTCATTACGACACCGCCATGCGTTTGCCGAGGAGTTGCTGGAGATCGTCGAGGCGACCAATGGTTGCCACAGTTAGTCTGCCCATTCGGCGTGTAACTGGAGAAGCTTCAGGAGCACAACTCACCACAACCACTTCAACCCCGGCAGGGAATGCCACAGAGGCAGAGTGCAGGGTCTTCGAGTCCACGGCAGCACCGGTGACCAGGAACGCAATGGACACATCTGCTGCCTGCGCTGAGGCCAAGCGTGAGAGCTCCACAATGCTGGGGCTTCCCTCTTGCAGGTGAACTCCAGAGAGTTCGTCGAGTAGTCGGTCGCGGGAAACAGTAGACATCGCTCGAATTCGGGCAGGTGCAGAACCACGTTCAGCACGGCGACGTGAAGCCAGCTCTCGTGCAGCTTCACGCAAAGCACTGAGGCGGCCGGTTGAAGCGGGCCTAGCATCGGCGCTCACCAAAACAGAGAGATCACGGGTGTCGCGAATAGCACGAACACCCAGTGATGCCGCGGCACTGACGGCTAATTCGAACTCATCATCGGTGGCAAATACTTCTGGTTCGGTGTCCAGCACAATCATGAGGTGACTGCGACGAGTCTGCTCAAACTGTCGGACCATAAACTGGCCCGTCTTCGCCGTGGACTTCCAGTGAATGTTGCGGCGATCATCACCGGGAACATATTCACGTAGCGCATGGAAAGACAGGTCACTGTCGGTGAGGTCCCTGGTGGGATTACCTTCCAGATCTCGCACAAAGCCCGTGCTCATGCTGAGCAAGCCAATAGTTCTGGGGTGAATGAACAGCGTGCGCACATCCCCGTGAACAACTTCACGCGAGATAAGGCCCAGCGGGTCTTGACGAATGACACGGGCAGGCCCCACCTGAACCATGCCACGGTGATCGGTGGGAACAGGCAAGGTGATGTCGTCCTGCGCAGCTTTACGCAGTCGACCCACCTGAGTCTCCACCTGCTGCTCCCCCACGGGAACAACCACATCAAGCGACGCCAGTGAGTGACCAGTGGGATTAGACACCGTCACGACGAGCTGTGCTTCATCTCCAACGACCACACGCTCGTGAGCGAGGTGGAAGGACACTTCATGAGAGTGGCGAAAGAGTGCGTAGAGCGTGGCCAGACCAAAGGTGAGCAGTCCAGCAACACCCAAACCTATGAGTTCAATCCATCCCTGTGCTGCACCCACGACAAGGCAGAGCAGGGCTACAACAGCCCAGCCCCAGCCTCGCGAGGTGACAACACGGAAGTTCATTATGCGGCAGGTGCTCCCACGGGAAGATCAATCAAGATCTTGCCCACAACGTTGTTTGCTGTCACGCCATCGAACTCAGCCTCGGGGTCCAGCACGAGACGGTGAGAAAGAACGGAGTCAGCAAGTGCCTTCACGTCATCAGGGATGACGAAGTGGCGGCCTTGCGATGCTGCGTGAACTCGTGACGCACGAATGAGTGCCAAAGCACCACGGACCGAGGCACCCAGGCGAACTTCTGGCGCAAAGCGAGTGGCTTCGACAATGCGGGAGACATAGTCATTGATCTCGGGGTCAACGTGGACGCTCTTGGCCAGTTCAATCAGCTTGACCACCATCTCGGCGGGCACAACACCGTCGAGTTCAGCAGCCTGCTTCTTGGCAGAGCCTTCCAGGATGAGCATGGTTGAGGCATGGTCGGGGTAGCCCAAGGATGCCTTCATGAGGAAGCGGTCCAACTGGGCCTCGGGGAGGCGGTAGGTACCGGCTTGCTCAATGGGGTTTTGGGTCGCAATGACCATGAAAGGCTCACCGGTGGGGTGGGTCACACCGTCCACGGTCACGTGGTGCTCTTCCATCACCTCGAGCAGAGCCGACTGCGTCTTGGGGCTTGCGCGGTTGATCTCATCCGCGAGAACGATGTTGGAGAAGATGGGGCCCTTGTGGAATTCGAAGGCACCCTTCTTCTGGTCAAAGATGCTCACACCGGTGATGTCACCGGGCAGAAGATCAGGGGTGAACTGGATACGTGAGTGGCTTCCCTGCACACTCTGCGCCATTGCACGAGCCAGCGAGGTCTTACCCGTTCCGGGGTAGTCCTCGAGGAGGAGGTGACCACCACTGAGCATGGCAGTGAATGCCAGGCGAACGGTTCGATTCTTGCCCAGAAGAACCTGTTCCACGTTTCCGACGAGCTTGTCGAAAACTTTCTGGAACCCGGCTGCTTGTTCGGGTTTCATACTCATGTTGTGCCTTTCGATGGAGCGGTTAGTTCTGGGTTGGAATGTAGAAGGGAGCGGGTGTTCCACTGGAGGTGGAACCGCCAGCACCGCAGTCACCTGCAGCTGTGCAGCCACGAATAACAACAGTCTGGCCTGTGCCGGAGGTTCCTCCGGCTTGGAAGTAGGCGGTTTTGTCGATTTGGTAGGTCGGAGTGGATGCCCCGGCTACCTCGGTCAGATCAACCCAGGTGCTGCCAATCTGGATCTGCCAGGTTCGAATGGAGGACTGCAGTGAGGCAACTGTGGGGTTTTCCACGCGAATGACAAATTCTTGGCCGTTTGTCGCTGTGGAACATGTCACTGCTGGTGTTGCCAGAGGGAATTCAAGACAGCTGGCTGCGTCATAGGACGCAGCTCCTGGAATGCGCTGTGCAATGGTGAGACTAGTTGTCTGGGCAACGCAACTAAATCCGTTGTCGGCATAGACAACGTAGTTGTAAGTGCCCACACTCTTGGAAGAGTTGTCATTCCAGGACGTTGCCGAGCCCACATTGGTCGCCCCTGATTGGTAACCAGCGAGGCAGCTTCCGTCAGAGAAGGAAGACGTTCCACCCTTGACGTAGTAGGTCACTGATCCAGCACCGTTGGCACCCACGGGGTTCCAACTCAGCGTGGTTTCACCGTTGGCGCCAGTCTGGGTGGCCACCAGGCCACCTGCTGGCTGCGGTGCGCCGATAGCAACGATAGATCCAGAGCTGGTGGTGTTCCAGTTTTCGGTGTCTGCGTTGTTCTGCGGAGTGACGCGAGCAACATAGGAGTGCCCGGGGGTTAGCCATAGCGTGGGGAGGCTTGTCACATTGGCAGGTTGGTCGTAACTTGCCCGCACGGTGGTGCCATCTTCGATGATGGTGACCACGTACTTGCTGACAGGGCTACCACCAGAGGGCGTTCCCACAGCACTCCAGGAGACATTAATTCCGCCACCCTCGGGGTGAGAAGAATCAAATGCCGCGGTGGAAATATTGACCTGGGCAGGCCCTGCTGGAATGACGTCTGCGCTCAGTGGCTCACTCCAGTTACTCAGCTGAGATGTACCAATGGCGTTGGTGGCACTCACGGTGAAGCGGAAACGCTGACCGGTTGGCAATCCATCCAGCGAACAGATGGTGGAGGTGCATTCCTTGCGGTAGCCGCCGTCACTTTCGACGGTGTACTTGGTAATCGCCGAGTTGTTGGCAGCTGGCGCTGGCCACGACAGGGTCAGAGTTCCAGAAACAAACCCAGCAGCACGCGTGGGGGCTTGTGGCGCGTTAGGAACATCCTGAACAGAGATGTTGATGACGCCCCAGACATAACGATCGGGGTCGTTGGTGGCGTCTGCCACCTCATATTCAAGCGTGGTGTCACTGGGGTCAGCGTTGCCAGAGACCGTCACCGTCAAAGTGGACTTATCTGCAGATGGAGTCACGGTGACCCCCGCAGGAATGTTTCCACCATCGAGACCGCGGACCGAAAGAACCTTCAAAGGCTGTCCTGGGAAGGGGTTGGTGGCTTGGTCATTGGCCAGCACGTCCACGGTCTGGGTTTCACCACGCTTGGCCACAATGCTGTCCGTTGCCGGGATAGCCAAAGGCCTGGTCGAGGGCACGATACGAATAATGATCTGACCTGGAGAACCGTCCGCAACCTTGTCTTTGACTGTGACGGTCAACGGAACGGTGCGTCCCTTGGCAGCGTCGTCGCTGGCCTTGAGCGTCAGCGTCTGACCGTCCAATGTCGCGCTGACACCTTGACCGGCACCTGAGACGGTGTATTCGAGCTCATCTTGGTCATCGACGTAGGGATAGCGCGTGACGCGGACGAGGTCGAGGGTCTTCTCTTGACCGGGTTCGAGGTCAATGTTGGCGCCCATCATGACCGGAGGCATGTTTTCGCGAGGAGTCACGGTTATCGGCAACACAATCGTGGCGGTGTGAGCACCGGGAGAGGTGGCGGAATCACCATCGGTGACTTCGAAGGAAATGGAGGCCGGGCCGAAGTAGCGATCCTCACTGGTGTAGCTCAGCGTGGTGTCGTTGACGACAAGCCTGGAGCCATCTGCATGGGTCGCACGAACCGTTGCGGAATCCGTCAGCTTCACGTTCTTACCCAATGCGGCAATGACGTAGTCGTTGATATTGATACGCAGGGTTTGCTCACTCACTACGGTCAGCGGAGCAACACCACGCTTGCGCTGAGGCAGGGCATCATCGGTGCCGGGGACCCAAATAAACGCCGTCGACGTGACACTGGGGTCATCGGGGTGAGCGACAGAGAACGGGATGATCTGGCTTTGTGCCAGCACCTGCACGCGAACCGTATTGCTCGAGATCACACGGGCAGTCTGGCCGTAGCCGTTCACAATGGTGGGGCGCAGGCTCGATACCGGCCCATCAGCGAAGAAGGCATTCGCCATCACGTTTACATCGACACTGTTGTGGCCAAGGATGTCTGTCAGGCTCACCACCGCATCAGAGATGACGGGCTTAGCCAGTGGTGCCTGTGTTTGAACATCGAGAGTGATGAAGTTGGAGGCGGAACCTGCCAGGTCATTCTCTATTTCATAGATCAGGCCATAGCGTCCAGGGGTCAGTGGTGCGGTGATCTTGACCAGATCGCCCACGATTTCTGCCGTGACGGAATCATCCTGAGGGGTCACCGTCACAATGGAGAGCGGACGTCCATCAGGGTCACTGTCGTTTTGTAAGGCACGGACATAGACGGTGTATCCGGGGCGTGCGATCACGTTATCGGCTACCGCAATGGGATTGCGGCCACCGGCAAGTGGCTCTGCAATTCCGACGCGAATGGTGGCACTCGCCTGAGCTCCAAGAGCATCTACGACCGAGTAGCTGAAGGAATCAGTGCCGGTTGCATAGGCAGAAGCTTCGTATTCAATCCAGTCACCACCAACTGACGTGATGGAGCCCTTCTCAGGGTTGGTGTCGAGACCCACAAACTGCACTGAGTCACCGTCAGGATCGATACCGACCAACGGGATCGGAATACGCACAGTCTGACCAGACATAGCTCGTGCGGTCACGGTGCGCGGATTAGGTGCTTGGTTGGTGTCTTCGTCAATGGCACGAACCGAGATAGTGACCGTGCCACTGGCCCACTGGCCGTTATCTGCGTTGACGCGGTACACGGCCGAGTAGGTTCCCGGGTTGTTGCCAGCAAGGAAACGCAGCTGGTTCCCCGAGACGAAGAGCAGTCCTGCACCGGAGGGAACATCTTGATCGAGGGTGGGTGCCAAGGTGAGCTGGCCACCGTCAGGGTGAATGTCGTTGGCAAGGACAGGAATGCTGATGACATCTCCCACGCGCACCGCCACCACATCGGGAACAGCAACAGGTGCCTGGGCAACCACTGGTGCTGGTGTTTGCACAACCGTGATGGTGCCTTCGCTCTGAGAAATACCGTTACTGATGCGATATCCGAAGGACACGGCTGCATCTAGTGGCTTAGTGAGCGTCACCCGCACAAGTCTGTGGTCGACTACCTCTACTTGAATACCTGATTCAAGAGGAACATTCATGGTTCCCGTGACCACGAGCACACCGCCGGCAGGATCGCGGTCGGTGGCGGTCACATCAACAGTTCGAGACTGCTGCAGCGGAACATAGACCGCGTGAGCAGAGGTAATCGGTTGCGCGGAAACTTCAGGCGGATCAATCACATCTATGCGCACCAGACCCGAGCCGGTGGCATCACCATCTGTCACCGCATAGGTGACATAGGTGGATCCTGTGCGGGACGCGGTTACAGAGAAGGAGAAGTTGGCGAAGTCGGTAACAATATCCAAACCAGGAACAGCTGGAACACCAGTCAGGCTGAGCACACCAGTTCCCCCGCGAATGTGCGGAGAAGGATTAATGGTGACCGGCTGGCCCTGAACCGCAATCACGGCAAATGCTTCAGCAACAATCGGCACCTGACCAGCTGCCTTCACACTGACCTGGACGGAACCAAAACCTGATGCACGGCCATCAGAGACTTCAAGCGCAATTTGCTTGTTTCCGCCACCCCCGCGACCAGAGTCGGTGAATGCCACACGACCTGCGGGTGAATAGGACAGTGAGTCTGGTTCCTCGGTTGTTGCCGCAGCAACGAAGATGGCATCGCCATCAGGGTCGACCCAGTCACCCAACACATTCACAATGACCTGCCCGCCCATGGCCACAGAAGTGCGTGTGGGGCGAGCCTGAACAGGTGGAGAGTTTTCTGAATCAGGACGAATGTTGAGCGTGACGGTGGCGGAGGCTTCGCCGCCGCGGCCGTCAGAAATCGTGTAGTCGAACTGGGTAGCACCGGCAGCATCAGGGGCAAGACGAACCATGACCTGATTACGGTCAGCGTTGATGTAAATCTCACCGAGCCCGGCAGGAATACCTGTCACCGAGTCAATGACGAGCGCATCACCATTGGGGTCGTAGTCGTTGAGAAGAACAGGGAGAGCAGTCACACGACCTGGACGGGCACCCAGATCGTCATCGACCGCAACCGGGGGTGCTGGGTTTTTGTCATACTCAGGGGCATCAGCGTTATTGGTTTGGACTACCTGCTGTTCTTGAGCTTGCTGAGCCAGGAGTGAATCCCAGTTGTCGATGAGGCGAACTCCACCCTGCACCGCCCAGACCAAACCAGTGGCAGCATCATTAAGCGCAATAACACCATCAGACACGCGGAACGTCAGCTGGGCAGATCCAGACATGGATTCTGCATTGTCCGTGCTGTCCCCAGCTGAACCGCACTTCGACCACACGGTGCCACCAGACCACGCTGCATAACCGCAGTCCCCGTCAATCAGAGGAGCAGCGGGTCGACCGTTTGCTGCAGTAATGAGAGAAGTCTCACCACTGTCGAGGTTGATGGCAGAAAGCCCTGAACTGGTTGCTAACAGCACAGATAAGGTGCCCGAGACATTCGTAGACGCGTTATTGCTCGCGTTCACGCCCACGGCGCTGGGAAGCTGCAGCTTCGCCTGAGCCAGTTCAGTGGCGGTTGCGCTCACAGAGATGACACGGCCAGCGGTGATGAGCATTGCTGATTCACGGTCCAGCACAGCCCACCGGTCCCCCACCAGCGTGATCTCCAGCTTGCCCGTGTTGAGCTTCGCATCCAGAGTCTTCGACTCGGGTGTGACGGAAGTCAATGTGTTGATGCTGGAGAGAGTGCCAAGCTTGGCGCTGACCCCCACGAGGAAGCCTTGAGCATTAACCGCCACAACAGAGTCCGCACCAACCGTAAAGTTGGCGGGCTGGGTTTGCGCATCAAAGGTGGAGATGGTTGCGGCAGGAATAACCCACACATCACCAGAGCTGGGGGCGTGCAAGATGACGTTGTCACCAGAGAGCGCCGCATAGGTCACATCCTGTGGAAGTGGGATGCTCTCCGAGACCTCTCCGGTTGCCTGATCAACCACATCCAATGAACGCGTGGCGTCATTAATGAGGAACACGTGTTGAGCGTTTTGCACCAGATCCATCTGACTGGAATCTGTGGTGAGCACGGTGTTGAGTTCAAAGACCTTGGTGTTGGCACGACCGATAGCTTGCTTGTCACCGTTAGTCACCCACACAGCACCATCATCGAGGTTCACGCGCTGCGCTTGATACCCGGTGGCCACGAGTGCGCCAATGACCAGAAGTGAAAGCACACTGGTTGCCGCCGTCCACTTGATAATGGTGCGACGGCGTGGGGTTGCCCCGAGGAGGCGGCGTAACCACGAACGGATCATGATTATCCGGCCACCACTGCCAAGACGAGAGTGACGATAGCCACCACTGCCACCACACCCGTGACGACAGAAATCAGGAGCTTGCGCCGGCGGCGCGCAGCGACGAGCGCAAGCTCATCACGTTCTGCCGGAGTGGAGTTATAACCCTGGCGTCGCCAACTTGGCGTGGAGTGGGCATCGAGCGGGGACAGTGCGGTGCGATCGTTCTCATTGATCACAATCGCGGTGGAACCCCACTCATCACCGACAACATCCAGAGGAGTCTGAGCTAAGCCCATTGACGTCTCAACCTGCTGCAGCTGCCGAGCAAACTCGAGTGCCGAGTGTGGACGGTCGATGGGGTTCTTACTCATCGCCTGGTTAAGAACTTCTTCCAGACGAGCAGGAACGTCACTACGGCCAATGGGCTGCGGCTTAGATTTCAAGATGCGGCCAGCGAGGTGACCGGGAGAGTTGTCCTTGCCTGGGATCTCAAAGGGGCTGCGCCCTGCCAGCAACGAATACACCGTGGCGCCCAGCGACCAGATCTCTGAAGCTGTTGAACCTGTGGTGCTCTCACGAATGACTTCAGGAGCAGACCATGGCACCGAGAGTCCCACTGCGGTGGAGTTATCACCCAAATAGACCGAGGAGGCAATTCCGAAGTCACTCAAGACCGGGTGGCCATAGGCGGTAACCAAGATGTTGCCAGGCTTGATGTCGCGGTGAAGCACATTGGCGCGGTGAGCAGTTTCCAGTGCAGCAGCAATGCGTATACCGGTGCGCAAGGCTTCTGCCACAGGAATCGTCTCTGCACGAAAGCGTTCGCCGTAACCACTGACACACACCTCTGTCACGAGATAGGGGCGACCATCGGCGCTCACGCCAGCTTCGAAGACACTCAAAATCGAGGGGTGTGTGCTCAGCTGAGACATCAACTGAGCTTCAGATTGGAACATGTCCCGCACGCGAGGGTTCACAACCTCAGGCAGCAGAACCTTCACAGCAACATTGCGCCTGGGAAGCTGCTGTTCATAGAGAAACACGTCGCCAAAACCACCAGAGCCCAACACACGGACGAATGTGAATCCAGGCAGCACAGGCGGAGTTGAGGGAAGTCGTCTCGACATGTCCCACCACCTTCGTCAACCTGGATTGAGTCTCGGAGAGCTCAACGCAAATAACGCCGTAAATTCAGCGCAATTGAAGTTTAGGCAGGTGAAACTGAGGATTCGGTGTGCCCCACCGTGACCGCAATAACGTCAATGACGATCAATGTGACGTTGTCACGACCGCTATTGGTCAGCGCGGCGTTCATGAGCTCGCTCACGGCATCCTCCACCGTGGGAGCGTTGGTCAAAAAGTGCTCAATTCCGACATCGGTGAGCTCTTTGGTCAAGCCATCAGAACACAGCAACAAACGCATGCCGGGAACGACAGGAAGTGCCACATAGTCAGGGATGGGCTCATCGATGATGCCCACAGCACGGGTAATCACGTTGGCGTGAGGGTGGTAGTCCGCCTCTTCCTTGGTGATGGTTCCTGCATCCACCAGTTGCTGCACAACCGAGTGATCCACGGTGACCTGTTCAAAGGTTTCATCGAGCTTCACATAGACGCGCGAGTCACCAATGTTGAAAACAGCCCACTGCAGCTGGTCACCTTCTTGGACCAAAGCAGCACCCGTGACTGTTGTCCCCGCACCCTGCTGATCTTCGGTGAGCTTGTTACGCAGGTCCACTACCGACATAGCCAGTGCCATCTCGAGGGCGTCTAAGTCAGCGAATCCTGGCTTCTCCAAGCCGGCAATGCGCTGCACGACACAATCGCTGGCAATGTCGCCGGCACTGTGGCCACCCATGCCATCCGCCACAGCAAAGACGGGGCAGGCAATGGCATAGGAGTCTTCGTTGTTAGCGCGGTGGTTTCCCACATCCGTTCCGGCAGCCCAGGAGAGGGTTACGCTCGCACCAGTGCTCGTGTCGACAACAGTCGTGCCGGTCGAGTTCTGGCCTAGGGCAGTCACAGGAAAATCTCCAAGATTATGGGGCTACAACCGAAAGAAAACAGCTAACCAAGAACTTCAAGTCTATTACCGTCACCGAGGTCGATAATCGCGCCAACCCCGAGCGCCATCGAGTCCCCGGGGGCAAGCAGAACGGTGGGCTGCCCAGGATTGATCACACGGGTGCCATTGGTTGAGCGCAGGTCGGTCACCACCACCACATCACCGAGCACCTCAACACGGGCATGAGTGGACGACACAACACCATCAGGTGAGGCAAGAACAACGAGAGTCACTCCGCGATCACCACGCAGGGGCGCTGCAGGCAGACGCCCCATGATCAACGGCTTGGTCAGTTCGTACTTGGTGCCATTGATGTGACGCAAACGAAAACGGGAGATGAGTTCCTGCTGCGGAGCTGTATCCCCGACGTCACCAGAGCTCTCCTCAACTTCTTCAATCAGTCCACTCAGGCCCAGAGAGGTGTCCATGAGAGAGCCGATGAGGGTGTTGTATTCGTCTGTCGTTTCGGGGATGACCGTGTCATCACTAGTGATGACAGTTTCCTCAGACGGGACAACATCTCCGATGACCGTGCTGTCATCGATGATCTCAACTGATCCCACAACTGTTTCATCAATTGGAACTGTGATGATGGTGTCATCGCTGGCATCAGCGCCGATGACGGTGTCATCGTTCACGTTGATGCGAGTGTTGTCGTCAGGAGTGCTCATTTGTGCAAACCAAGGCGGCAAGCTTGCGAAAGCTTACGCACTTTCCTTTTCAGTGGACTCTTTCGCTGCCACGCGCTGACCGACCACAGCCGAGACACCATCTTGGCGCATCGAGACTCCATAGAGTGCGTCCGCGATTTCCATGGTGCGCTTCTGGTGAGTAATCACAATGAGCTGGCTGGAATTACGCAGGTCTTCGAAAATCGCCAGCAGACGACCCAGGTTGGCATCGTCCAGAGCGGCCTCAACCTCATCCATGATGTAGAACGGCGAAGGGCGCGCCTTGAAGATGGCCACGAGCAGAGCAACGGCAGCCAGCGAACGCTCACCACCAGAGAGCAAGCTCAGACGGTCAATTTTCTTACCCGCAGGCTTGACCATGACTTCAATACCGGTGGTGAGGAGATCATCGGGGTTGGTCAAAGCAATGCTTCCTGACCCACCGGGGAACAAGATGGGGAACACTTCAGCGAATGCTGCTTGAGTGTCATCGAAGGCTGCCTGGAAGACCGACTGCATCGTGGAATCGACTTCCTCGATGATGGTCATCAAATCCTTGCGGGTGTTGGTGAGGTCGGTGAGCTGTTCGGTGAGGAAGGTGTGGCGCTGTTCCAGTGCCGCAAACTCTTCCAACGCCAGCGGGTTCACACGACCGAGCTGACCGAGCTTACGCTCTGCCTTCTCTAGTCGAGTCTGCTGTTCAGAACGGTTATATAGCTTAGTTTCGGGCTCAGCATCCGCAGGTGCATCTGCATCCAGAGCAACAGGGATACCCACCTCGGGGCCGTATTCGGCAATGAGGACGTCTTCAACGAGACCGAGTTCATTACCTGCACGCTCGAGCAAACCAGAGAGCTGCATCTTCTTTTCATAGATCTGCAGTTCCAGCCCGTGCACGTTCTCGGTGATCGAGTGCAGACGTTCACGAAGCTGTGATTCTTCTTGACGCAGGGTGATGAGTTCTTGGTTCTGTGCTGCACGGTCCGCTTCGCGCTGACCCAGTAGAACACGTGCTTCCGAAACGGAACGATCGACGGAGTCCAGAACGGCAGGCAGTGCTTCAGCAACACCGGCAGCGGCATCAATCTGGCGGCGGCGAACAACAGCACGACGTGCTGCTTCTTCTGCTGCAGCACGGTCAGCCTCGAGCTGCTGGCGCAGGCCCTCCACACGAAGTTCTTCAGCACGAACGCGCTCACGCGCCGTTTCGAGCTCCAAACGTGACTGAACTTCTTTCTCACGAACCTGTTCAAGTTCAGCAAAGAGTTCATCACGAGCAGAAACATCCAGGATGGGGCGCGGACGAGACTCGACAGACTCAAGTTCGCTCGTGGCACGGTGTGCATTCTGCTCTGCTTCCTCAACAGAAGTGGCAGCCAGTGCCAGTGAGGCGCTCAATCGCTCAGATTCAGCAATCGCTGCTTCGACCTGAACACGAGCACGGTTGAGTGCTTCCGAGCGGGCAGCCAGCTGTGAATCATATTCGCGCAGTGCAGCAAGTGCTGCGGTGGAGCGTTCCTTGGCAACCTGGGCAACACCGCGCTGGTCAGCAAGATCCAGGCGTGCCTTGTCGATAAGGCCAATAACTTCGTCGAGGCGCTTCTGGGCGGCATCACGATCAGAGACAAGCTCAATACGGCTCTGCTTTGAGCCAGAACCACCGCGCAGCACGAAGCGGGTGAGAACTTCACCTGCCTTGGTGATGATGGTGACGTTGGCATCGGAGGTGTCCAAGCCTTGCTTCCATGCAGCTCGTGCTGCATCCAGGTCATCGGCGATGACGGTGGATGCGAGAAGTGCCAACACACCTTCCGGCGCAGTCACCACGTCAGAGGCGGGGACAACACCCACAACACTGGGTAAGGAAACTGCACTCTTGCCCGGCTTGGCCGCAACAACAATTTCCACGCGACCGAGGTCGTCACGATCCACATTGGCAAGTGCCGAGATGGCAGAGTCCATGTCATCGGCCAGCACAGCGTCAGAGAGCGAACCAAGTCCCGCTGCGATTGCTGCTTCGAAACCGGCTTTAACCTGGATGTGCTCGGCGACGAGGCCACGAATACCGGAAAGCTTGGCCTTCACCAGAGCAGAGGAGCCATCCTTCTGATCTAGAGCCATCGAGAGTGCGCCGGTGCGAGCCTGGAGCGCATCGCGTTCGCGCTCAAGGGTGTGGAGTTCATCACGCAGACGATCGATGGTGGCATCTGCTTCCACCACAGCAGCCTGTGCTGCCTCATATGTGTCATTCAGGCCCGTTTCACCCGCGGTGGTGTCAGCAGAATCTGACTCAACCTGGGCCAAGTTTTCTTGAGCAGAGACACGACGCTCAGTTGCCGCATCCAGTGCGTTCTGTTGACGCAGAACTTCACCGCGCACGGCAGCCAGTGCAGAGTCAGCTGCTTCTTTCTTTCCGCGCAGGCTGGTCAGTTCCAGATCGTGCTGAGAAACCAGAGCGGACTGTGCTGAGATTTGCTCGTCAATAGAGTCCAGCTTTTCGCGCGCGACCACAGTCGCCTGCTGGGCAGCCTGCCAGGCAGCTTCAGCAGCAATGACGATGCCACGCATAACCTCAACCTCAGACTCAGCGCCCTCGATCATGGCCTGGTTCACACCCGAGCCCAATGGCTGCTGGTCAGTGTCTGCACCGAGGAGGGCGAGACGCTGATTAGCGAGGTTATAGAGACCACGTAGACGTTCCTGAATAGATTCAAGAGCGAAGACAGTCTTGCGGGCTGACTCAACATCATCAGCACTCTGGTCTGCTTCGAGACGGCGCACGCGCAACATGGTGCGCTCAAGCTGTTCTTGCAGCACGATACGTTCACTGTGACGCTCAGACTCGGTCTTGTTATGGGCGTCGAGAGTGGTGCGCAACTGAACAACATCATCAGCCAGGATGCGTGCGCGGGCATCGCGCACCTCAGCCTGGATGCTCTGTGCTTCACGAGCAATCTCGGCCTGGTGTCCCAGGGGCTTGAGCTGGCGACGAACCTCGGTTGCGAGGTCAGTCAGACGGGTGAGATTAGCCTGCATCGCTTCAAGCTTGCGCACAGTCTTTTCCTTGCGGCGACGGTGCTTGAGAATTCCCGCAGCTTCTTCAATGAAACCGCGGCGATCTTCTGGGCTGGCCTGAAGAACGTTATCGAGTCGACCCTGACCCACAATGACGTGCATCTCGCGACCCAGACCGGAGTCAGAGAGAAGTTCTTGAACATCCAACAGACGGCAGTTTTCACCGTTGATGGCATATTCACTCGAGCCGTTACGGAACAGGGTTCGGCTAATGGTGACTTCGGAGTATTCGATGGGCAGAGCACCATCAGAGTTATCGATGGTGAGCAGAACCTCGGCGCGGCCTAGCGGGCCGCGGGTGGAGGTTCCCGCGAAGATGACGTCTTCCATCTTGCCGCCGCGGAGAGTCTTTGCACCCTGCTCACCCATAACCCAGGCGAGCGCATCAACGACGTTGGACTTACCCGAACCGTTGGGTCCCACCACACAGGTGACACCGGGCTCGAAGGCAAAAGTGGTCGGCTGGGCAAACGACTTAAAGCCTTTGAGCGTCAGGCTTTTTAGATACACGTCGAAGGCTCCCCGGTCAGCAGTGCGAACGCACTAACTAACAAATTTACTGGATATAAAAGCCCGACAAAACCACCGATTTAGTGGTCGTCTTCGAGTTCTTTACGAATCGAATCAGCAGCCTGCTGAAGCACCTCTACTAAACGAGGAATATCCATGTGTGTCAGGTGAGCAACCACACCCACAGCAGCCACACAACGGCCACCTCGCAGAATAGGAACAGCAACAGATCCGTTACCTGCTGTGCTCTCCTGGCGAGCCACGGCATAGCCACGAGTCTTGGTCTCAACCAGCTCGGTCTTGAGCTTGACGGGGTCCACGATCGAGTAGGGAGTGGTGCGAGAGAGCGGACGGCTGAGATATTTCTCAATAGCCTCGGGGCTCTGCCACGCCAGCAACACCTTGCCCACACCTGTGGTGTGCAGGGGAAGGTGTCCACCCGCACGAGATGCGGTGTGAACGGAACGTTCGCCACCAATACGGTCAACGTAGAGTGCCTGGCCGCGGTCCAGCACGGCGAGGGTGATGTTTTCACCGGTCTCTTCATAGAGACGAGCAAGAGTGGGGAGGGCGCGGTGACGCAGCTGGTCGCTTACAGGAGCGAGCTGACCAATCGACCACACGCGCGTTCCGATGCGGTAACGACGGTCAGATCCGCGAACCAAGAAACCACCCGCAACCAACTCGGCAACAACACGGTGTGTGCTCGACATGGGAAGCAGGGACTTCTCAGACAGTTCCGACAGCGTCAGTGCGCGGCGGCGCTCATTGAAACAACCAAGAACGGCGATGCCGCGACCAATCGAGGAGATAGGTGCACCGGCAGTAGTACGTGCTGGACTCATGAAATATCTGCCCTTTCAGGCCTCAAGAAATAAGGTTCCAATGACCGGAACACTACTCCTCATTTATCTCGATATCAAGATAAATAGAAAAATCAGGAATTTCTTCCCCGCGCAGCGACCTTCCAGCGGTCCACAACAACACCACGATCGAAGACAAAAACCTCATCTGCGAGGTTCACGGTGTTACACACATGGTTCGGAATAACCGGCAGAACATCACCCAGAACGGGCGCATATCCTTCAGGGAACTCAATGGTGGCGTGGTGTTCAGACAGCGCCACGATGCGCGCATCGGGCTGTCCCAGCACACGACCATAGCCGCTGGCATAAGGGGCTTTATCGGCACCGAGTACCTTGCTTCCCGCATCCACAATCACCCGGCTACCACGAACACTCACCACCGTTCCATGCACGGTCAGGGCAACGTCGTCCCAGTCACACGAACCCAGCTCAATCTGTTGTGCATCGTTGAAGACATAGACACCCGGACGCTGCTCGGTCACCACCGAAGCATCTGCCTCAGCCAGCGACGGTGTAGATCCACCGCTGACAATGTTGGCGTCAGGGAAGCCAGCTGCAACAAGCTGCTCCTGTGCATGAGACAACGCCCGCGCCTCGTCCTGAGCCGCTGCGGCACGGCCATCGACTGAGTAACTATGTCCAGGGAAGGTAAAGCACCCGGACACCTCAAGACCCAGATCTCGAAGACCAACTGCCAACTTCCCCACGCCCTCAGGAGCAATACCGCTGCGGTGGTGACCGCAGTCCACTTCGATGAGTAGTTCAATCAGAGAAGCACGGCCTCGAAGATGCTCGGCAAGTTTCTTTCCCGATTCCAGCGAATCAATCCCCATCCGAATAGTGGCTCGATCAAGGAGAGCATCTAATCGCTTTGCCTTAATAGGCGTCAACCAGAGCGGATAGGCAATGAAGACATCCGGGAATCCTGCCTCCACAAACACTTCAGCTTCACCAAGGGTGGCAACCGTGATACCGAGAATCCCGGCGGCTTCTTGCATGCGGGCGATCTCGATGATCTTGTGTGTCTTCACGTGGGGACGCAGAGCAATGCCTGCCGTGCGCGCTGCCTCAGCAGCGCGGGCAATGTTTCCCTGCAGTATGCCGAGCTCTATAGCGATGTAGGGAGTCTCCGGTGCAGAGATAGTCATGACTGCGAGCTTACTTTCGAAGGGATACGTGAAGAATAACTTTATTTCTCATAGACATTTCTGCGGTGTCCCAGCGTAATGACGACGACGACCAACACGTTGTCGTCAACGGTGTAAATGATGCGGTAATTCCCCACTCGCACGCGCAGACCTGGGCGCCCCTGCAGTGCTTGAGCGCCTGGAGGGCGTGGCTCCTCACCGAGCAAAGCTATAGCTCCGCGAACACGGTCCCGGTCTTGATGCCCAATTGTTTTCAGTGCACGAATTGCAGCCGGGCGAAGTTCAATCGAGTAGGTCACACCCAACCCAGATCTGACTTCACTTGAGCCCACGGAATGTTGGGGCCCTCTTCAGCCATTGCTGCATCAAATGCTGCAACGTCCTCTGCGTCTTCAAGTGCAACCATCATGCGCTCGTAATGCTCGGGGCTCACCAGAACTGCTGCCTGTTGGCCCCGGCGTTCGATAAAGACAGCTTCGGTCTGAGACTGCGTAATGATCTCAGAGAAGTTGTTTCGGGCGTCAGCCACACTCACAATAGACATATCTGAATTGTACAACTCAGAACTTGTTATGTACATAACTTCCTCACTTTCCCTTCAGCACCAGGGAAATATGAGCTCAGTCTTATGCCACCCTCTGACATTTCGGGCAGAAGTGTGAACCACGGTTCATGAACGTCACCCGCCGAATGGGTGTGCCGCAACGTGGGCACGGTTTGCCCTGCTGTCCATAGGCGTTGAGGCTGTGGGAGAAGTAACCCGATTCACCGTTCACGTTCACGTATTGCTCGTCGAAGCTGGTGCCACCCTCCCCCAATGCTTTGGTGAGGATTGCTCGCACTGCCTCCAGGAGCTCACGTGCTTTCGCCTTCGACAACGTGTCTGAAGGTTTCTCCCCGTGAATCTTTGCCGCCCACAACGACTCATCGGCATAGATGTTCCCCACGCCGCTAATGAGTGTCTGATCCAGCAAGGCTCTCTTCACGCCTGTGCTTTTCTTGCGCAGCCGCGTGATGAATAGCTCGTCATCAAAGAACGGATTGAGGGGATCCAGCGCGATGTGGGCTGCTTGAGAGGGAACAAGGCCCGAAGGTTGTTCCACCAGTTCATCCACAGCCATCGATCCAAAGATGCGCTGGTCGACGAAGTTAACCACGAGCTGGCCATGCTCTGGATGCGTGATGACGTATTGGATGCGCAAATGGCGATCTGGTGCTGCATCGAGATCTCGTAAGAGAACCTGACCACTCATGCCCAGGTGAGTCACCAGGGCATCGCCTGAGCCCAGAGGGAACCACATGAACTTTCCTCGGCGCTCGGCAGAGAGCACCGTTGCTCCCTGAAGCATGCCGACAAAATCTCCACGTCTCGCGTCATGACGTTTGAGCGAACGTGGATCGAATACCTGAACAGAGTCAATCCGAGCACCGACCAGTGCAGGTTCTAACCCTGCACGCACCACCTCAACTTCGGGAAGCTCAGGCATAGGGAAGTTAGTTCGTCTCGCCGAGCGATGACCACGCAGTGAGGGCAGCTGCCATCTCGGCGTGCTTCTTGCTGGTGCCCGTGCCGGTGGCGGTGACGAGTTCCCCCACGGTGACTGTGGCGGTGAAGACGCGTGCGTGGTCAGGACCTGCTGCTTCAACCGAATACACAGGAACGGCAGTACCCAGCTTGGCAACAGCCTCTTGCAGGCTGGTCTTGGGATCCATTGCTGCACCGAAGCGTTCGGGGTTGTCCAGCAGTGGTTCAATCAGGCGCAGCACGAGGGCATTGGCAACCTCGGGACCTGCGGTGAGATAGGTGGCACCAAAGAGTGCTTCTACGGTGTCAGCCAGGATGGAATCCTTGTTGCGTCCACCGGTGAGTTCTTCGCCATTACCTAAGCGAATGTATTGGCCGAGCTCAATACTGCGAGCCACTTCAGCCAAAGCCAGTGTGGAGACCAAGGAAGCCCGGCGCTTGGCCAGGTCACCCTCATCCAAGTCGGGGTAGTTGGTATAGAGCATGACCGTGACGGCTTGACCCAATACTGAGTCGCCGAGGAATTCCAGGCGCTCGTTGTTGGCAATGCCGCCATGCTCGTAGGCATAGGAGCGGTGCGTCAGGGCAAGCTCGTAGAGCTCCCCGTCCAGGGGTATGCCAAGAGAACTCGAGAGACTCGAGATATCGGTCAGATGACCAGAAGCAGGAGAGCTCATGCTCACTCGCCTATAAGGGTGTGACTAAACGTCAGCTACCTTGCGGCCCTTGTACTCCATGAAGAGTGGGGTGCCGGCAGAGTCTTCAACAACCTTGGCGCGGTGAGGAAGGCTGTAGGAAACCTTGCCGTTAGCGTCAACGCTCTTGACGAGGGTGGCAGCAGTTGCCTTCCACTGGGCACGGCGCATGCGAGTGCTAGCTCGCGACATTTTGCGCTTGGGAACAGCCATGGCTATCTCTTCTCTTCTTACTTACTTCTTTTTACCGGTGCTTGTGTCACCGTTGTCTGCGGAAGCAGTCAGCTGGCTCAGCGCGGCCCATCTCGGGTCAATCGTCTCTTCCAGCGTGGTATCCAGTGGTTCTGCCAAACGCTCACCAGTCTCAGGATCGAGACCAGCACAATCTGGCCGGCAAACCGGCTGGAACGGAAGTGCGAGCACTACCGCTTCCCTGACTAGAGGTTCAAGATCCACGTGGTCGTCGTGAACCTCATAATCAAATGCTTCGTCAACAGAATACGCGAAAAGTTCCTGAAATTCGACTTCGAGGTCCTGCTCGATGGGTTCGAGGCATCTTCCGCACTCTCCCAGAGCTGTTGTTTCGACCTCAGCGGTGACCAAAATACCGTCTCCGAGCGACTCTAAACGCAGGTCAAGGTGGATATTTTCGCCCGCAGGAACAGCAATAATTCCTTCGCCCAACTTTTCAGGCGCAGCAATATCGAGCTCACGCTCGCGGTGCTCACCGGGACGGTGCATGAGGTCATAGACCTCAATGGTGAAGGGGGTTTTGACGAATTTAGCCACGAGACAAGTCTACGCGGATAGTTTCGACGACGCTTTCTGGATCAACTTCTTACCCATGCGCTGCAGTGGTGCCTCGACTAACGTGCGGGCAATGAGCGTGAACAAGATTGACACAATCGTGATGCTCACGGATTCAACCAGGAAGAAGTAGACCCATTTGCCAGGTGGGTAGGCACCACTGGGTGTGCCCAACACAATGTTGGTCCACTGGATCAGGGGCTGGTGGAAAACATACACACCGAAGGAATAGGCGCCCATAATGGACAACACCTTGGCTTTGCGCGTTCCCGGGGTGACTTCGAACTTAGTCAGCTGCAGAATCAGCAGAGCAAAGATGGGGGCAGCGAAGTAGGTGATGTTGTAGCGGTAAGAATCCCAGTGCCAGGCATCTTCGATGAAGAAAAGGGAAACAACCAAACCGACGGAGATAACCAGCATCCACCAGTTACGAAAACGAGATAACTGAGTCAGATACTTGCGCAGCAAGAGTCCCAAGCCAAAGCCGAGAAACGCACGACCCACCGCCTCAAAACCTCGGATAGGTCCGCTGTATTCAATGAAGGACGCATCTGAGGTCAATCCATACCAGAGCATGACGTAGCCAGCGATGACGGCCAGGATGATTCCCATGCCCCACTTCACTGCTGTCAAGGGGGCATAGATGACGTTGGCAATCCACTCAGCAGAGAGGGACCACAGCGGAACGTTGATCGCAATTGCTGAAGCCAACAACACCTGCAGAAGCAGGAAGGCAATGACGAGGATATGAACCCGTTCATCTGCCGGCAATCCCGCCAAGCTGCCATAAGGAGCATTGAAGTTGTCTTTCGCCACCAACACATTGCGTTCCCAGTCAATGGCGATCAACGCAACAATGAGGCTGGTAATGGCCAGTGGCCAAAATCTAAAAACACGCTTAAGAATGAAGATGCCTGATGTGCGGCCCAGCTGCTTGCCGTGCTGAGGCATGCTGGGCCAGAGCACGAAGCCACTGAGGACGAAGAAGAAGTCCACGAAGAGATAGAAGGAAGCCAGCTGCTGGAAATCTGAGGTTGCACTCACCGTGACGTGAAACGCGAGAACACCCAGGGCGGCAACGCCACGCATCCCATCTAGGAGTAAGAAACGGTGCTGTGGTGCAGGGGTCACGTACGTTGTGTCCTCTCAGGAGGGAGTGAGCGGTTGAACCAGAATGGCACATAAACTAGTCAGGTAACACTCGCGGGAGTGGTGAAATTGGTATACACGCCAGATTTAGGTTCTGGTGCCGAGAGGCGTGAGGGTTCAAGTCCCTTCTCCCGTACAAATACTTCTCTAACAACCTCATGAGAAAGAGCACTTATGTTGCACGCCTCGGCACTTGATGGACAGATGACTGATCTGTTCTCACAAGTAGGTGTTGTGGTGTTCTATCTCGTGGTGTGGGGGCTTGTGTTCGCCGGAACCGGCCTCTTTGTTGGCGCCTTCATTCCGTTCATTACCGGTGACTCTCTCCTCTTTGCTGCGGGCCTTGTTACTGCAGCAACTCCGGAACTGAGCGTATGGATATTAGCTCTCGGTGTTGGCATCGCTGCTTTTGTCGGTGACCAGGTTGGTTTCATTTTGGGTCGCCACCTCGGACGCCCCTACCTTGATCGCAAGAGCGGTCCACGGATGAAAAAGATCATCGCCCGGGTGGAGAAGTTCTACAACTCTTACGGTTGGTGGTCTGTCGTCATTGCGCGTTTCATTCCCTGGGCTCGCGTATTTGTTCCCTGGGTTGCCGGCATCGGCAAGATGAACTACTTCAAATTCCTCACCAGCAACTTTGTCGGCGCTCTTGCGTGGGGTGTGGGGCTGACACTTGTGGGCTATTACGCAGCGAGCATCCCCGGCGTGAAGGCAGCTGCCTACGTCATCGCTGGTTTCTTCATCACTGCTTCAGTCATATTCAGCATCCGAACCTGGGTTGTGGAGCGCCGCGACCGTCAGCAAAATCCTGCGAATTAGTTGAAAGCGCGCTCCGAGCCAACAGGTAGGCTGGAACCACTATGCACACCTCGTTGATTCCCTGGCTTGACCCTGCAAACCTGATTGACGGCTTTGGGCCTTATGCCCTCCTCGGTGTGGCATTCATTGTCTTCGCTGAGACCGGCCTCTTGGTTGGGTTTCTCCTTCCTGGAGACACCCTCCTCATCTCGGCTGGTGTCCTCACCGTCACCGACACTTTCGGCGCGAACATCTTTGTTGTGTGTGCTGCCATTAGCGCCGCCGCCTTCATCGGTGGTGAAGTGGGCTATCTGATTGGCCATAAATTCGGCCCCAGTATTTTCGAAAAAAACGAGAGCGGCTTCTTCAGTAAGAAGAATGTCGAACGCACCAACAGCTTCTTCGTTCGCTACGGCGGACTAGCCGTGATCATTGCTCGCTTCGTGCCCGTCGTGCGCACCTTCGCCCCTGTGGCAGCTGGTGTGGGTCACATGAACTACAAAAAGTACACCCTCTATAACCTCATCGGTGCCATCATCTGGGGTTCCGGTCTGACCGCACTGGGTTATGGCGTGGGACACATTCCCGTCGTCGCGGCATTCGTTCAGGACTACATCGACATCGTTCTGCTCGGAGTCGTTGTCATCGTGTTGATCCCCAGCGTTTACCACTACATCCAGGCCGTGATGAAGGCTCGTCGTGCCAAGAAGGAAGCTGCACACAAGCACTCCCCTGAAGCACTCAAGGTCACTCACGACGAGGCAGAGAAGCTCGCTCTCAAGCCTGACGTGTTCTCACAGAAGCACGACGGTCAGCACGAGCCTGACGTCACCACGAAGTAGGAAAAGCTATGTCCGCTCCTGAGGTGTTGCGTCTGACTGCGTTCAGCGACGACCCCGAAGGCGGTAACCCTGCCGGAGTCGTTCTCAACGCCGAGGGTATGAGCGATGCAGAGATGCTTTCTGTCGCCCACGAAGTGGGGTATTCCGAAACTGCCTTCCTCTTTCCCCACAAGGACAGAGAGAACAGCTACCAGATTCGCTACTTCACCCCCGAAGCAGAAGTTGCTTTCTGTGGCCATGCCACGATTGCTTCGGGAGTTGTGTTGGGCCGCGAATACGGTGATGGAGTCTATGAACTGAGCACCAATGCAGGCCCGGTTGAAGTTGATGTCACCGTGGCAGGACGTTCCGTCGTTGCCACGCTCACTTCTCCCCCAGCAACATTGCAGCCATTGGATCCCGACCTGGTCTACGACATCCTGGATGCACTGGATTGGGATGAGTCTGATCTGGACACCCGCTTCACTCCTGCCGTTGGCTTCGTGGGTAATGCCCACCCCATCTTGGTCTTAGACAGCCGCGAGACACTCGCCTCGATGGACTACGACTTTGATGTGCTCGGTGACCTGATGAAGGAACACGGCTGGACCACCATCCAGCTGGCCTATCCCGACGAGGGCGACCCTCACGGTCGCAGATGGCACTCACGCAACCCCGCACCATCCGTGGGTATCTATGAAGACCCCGCAACCGGTTCTGCCGCTGCCGCACTGGGTGCTTACTTTCGCGACACAGGTGTCTATGGTTCAGGTGACCACGTCACGATTTTCCAAGGCGATGACATGGGGCGTCCCAGCTCCATCATGCTCACCATTGGTGGTTCCAGAATGAAGATTTCTGGCACCGCTACCGATCTGAACTAGCTAAAGAGTTCCGCAGGAACATCCTTTTCATCATTCACGATGGCTGCCACGATGCGTGCAGCCACAGCATCAGGATCTAAGCCCTGAGGCATCGTGGGAGCAACACCGGCAATAGCCCTGGATGCAAGACCAGTTTCGGTGTGAGGTGGACGCGTGTCCAGCACACGAATGCCTTCACGGCGAAGTTCACGCTGCGTGGCAGAGACGAAGGACTTCAGCCCTGCCTTGCTCGCGCCATACGCCGCCATGCCTGCCGTGGGCATATCTGCGATGACGCCGGAGATGGTGAGCACAAACGGTTCACGACCCGCGGCCTTGGACGCTAACAGCGCGGGGATGGCAGAGGTGATGAGTTCAATGGGACTGGTCTGGTTCAATGCTTGCAAAGTTCCCAGAGTCTGAGAATCAAGCTCGACAACAGGGCCAAATGCCACCACACCATGCGCGGCAACGACGCCGTCAAGTTGTCCTGCTGACGTCACGGTCTGAATGAGTGACGCCGCTGCACCAGGCAGAGAGAGATCAAGAGTGAACAGCTCTGCGGGAATTCCAAGAGCTTGCAGTTTGTCTGCATCACGCCCGGTGAGCACCAACTGAGCACCCTGTGCGGCGAAGTGCCCGGCAATACGTGATCCCAGAGCTCCGGTGGCTCCGGTAACGAGAATTCGTGCGCCAGAAAGTTCAGTCATGAGCTGAGTCTGTCAGCTAACGCCTGCAGTGCGCGAGAGCGGTGGCTGAGTTTGTTTTTCTCTGCCGGGTCCAGAATCGCTGCCGTGACCTCAAAGCCTTCAGGAATAAACACAGGGTCGTAACCAAAACCGTTCACACCGTGAACCTCACGGGCGATTGTGCCGGGCCAGTTTCCCACCACGACAAACTCTTCCTGGGTCTCAGGAATCACCACAGCGATGTGGCAGGTGAAGTGAGCTCCACGGTCGCTGTCTCGCACATCGCTCATCTGATCCAGCAGCAGCTGCACGTTAGCTGCGTTGTCTTTGGCATTACCTGCCCAGCGTGCCGAGAAGATTCCGGGCATGCCACCCAAGACATCGACACAAATGCCGGAGTCGTCAGAGAGGGACGGCAGGCCGGTGTGTGCTGCCGCCGCACGCGCTTTGATCAGCGCGTTCTCGGCAAAGCTCACACCATCTTCGATGGGCTCAGGGCCGTCATAACCGATGACGTTGATGCCGGGAACGAGCTCGCCGAGTATCGCGTTGAATTCCTCAATCTTGTGCTGATTGTGGGTAGCGAGCACGAAGGTGTTCATGAGTTAGGCAAGTGCCTGACGCTGGAAGTTGGTGAGGTCTTCAGCACCAGCAACGGCCAAATCAAGCAGAGCGGTGAGCTCGTTGCGATCGAAGGGTGCACCTTCGGCGGTGCCCTGAACCTCAACGAACAGTCCGCGACCAGTGACCACGACATTCATGTCGGTCTCTGCGCGGACATCCTCGACATAGGCGAGGTCGAGCATGGGGGTGCCATCAATGATGCCCACCGAGACAGCAGCAACACTGTCAATGAGGGGTTCGGCACTCTTAGGGATGAGGTTGTTGTCCTTGCCCCACTGAATGGCTTCGGCGAGCGCAACATAGGCGCCGGTAATGGCTGCGGTGCGAGTGCCACCATCTGCCTGGAGAACGTCGCAGTCGATCACGATGGTGTTTTCACCGAGGGCCTTAGTGTTGACCACGGCACGCAGCGAACGACCAATCAAACGCGAGATCTCATGGGTGCGACCACCAATCTTGCCCTTGACTGCTTCGCGGTCCATGCGGGAGTTGGTGGAGCGAGGAATCATCGCGTATTCGGCGGTGACCCAGCCTTTACCTTTGCCGGTCATCCAGCGGGGAACGCCACTGGTGAAGGAAGCCGTGCAGAGCACCTTGGTCTTACCAAAGGAGATCAGCGCGGAACCTTCAGCCTGTTCGCTCCAGCCGCGCTCGATAGTGATTTCACGAAGCTGGTTAACGGCGCGGCCGTCGGCACGAGTGATGTTCTCTGACATGGGTTCCTTTAGGTGAGGGGAAGATCGATAGCACCGGTGGGGGTGTAATCCACGGTGAGGACTTGGGGGCCAAGGAACAACGAGGACAAACGCAGGAACTCTGCGGTGTTATCTCCCGTTGCTTCATAGCGATAGGTGGGAGGTGTGGGGTCTACGCGGTCGAGCTCTCGGTTCACCAGTTCGCGGTAGACGTCCTTGGCGGTTTCGTTGTCGCTGGCTACCAGTCGAACGTGATCTCCCATGACATAGGAGATGGCTCCACGGAGGAAGGGGTAGTGGGTGCAACCGAGGACCAAGGTGTCAATGTCTGCCTTGATGAGGGGCTGCAGATACTCACGGGCTACCCGAAGAACGTCAGCACCGCTGGTCTGGCCAGCTTCAACGAATTCGACGAAACGAGGTGCTGCCTGGGTGAAGAGCTCCAGGTGAGGTGCTGCGGCAAAGGCGTCGTTGTAAGCACGAGAGGTAATGGTGGCGTCGGTGGCAATCACGCCAATGCGGTTGTTACGCGTCGCTGCGAGCGCACCGCGTACCGCAGGCTGAATCACTTCCACCACAGGAACGTCATAACGCTCACGGGCATCGCGCAACATCGCAGCACTGGCGGTGTTGCAAGCAATGACCAGCATCTTGACGCCCTGCTCAACCAGATTGTCAAGCACATTCAGGGCATACGTGCGGACATCCGCGATGCTTTTGGTGCCATAGGGCGAGTGAGCGGTGTCACCGATGTAAATGATCGATTCGTGAGGCAGAGAGTCACGGATTGCCCGGGCAACGGTGAGGCCACCAACTCCGGAGTCAAAGACACCGATGGGGGCGTTGCGGTTGAACTTCCCGCTAGTCATTCGCCATCTTCTCGTAGATGTCTTTACAGGTCTGGCAGACCGGGAACTTGTCGGGGTCACGACCCGGAGTCCACTTTTTTCCGCAGAGAGCCTTGACGGGTTTGCCCGAGAGAGCCGACTTCAAGATGTCGTCTTTCTTCACGTAGTGAGAGAAACGATCGTGATCGCCATCTTCTAACTGCTCATTCCGCAGGAGTTCTTCGAGCTCACGGTCCAGGGTTGCGGTGCCGCCACCGGTCTCCAGTGGAGTGCCATCAGGGAATGTCGAGCTCATATGCCAATTCTATGAGGCGGAAGCCCCCTGAGTGAACCCTGTGAAAATGGACACGAATGAGCAACAAAGTGCCGAAATGTCTGGATTTTTCGGGTAAACGCCGGGTAAACTGAAGGAGACATAACGGGGTGTCGTATCTATCGACATTTTCTGATGCCCGTTTTGCTTTCTTCCCTGGTGCATCGAATACACCACACAAGGAGATTTATCGTGACTACGCAGGTTGTCATTCTTGCTGCAGGCATGGGTAGCCGTTTGGGCCGCTCACTTCCTAAGCCCCTGACTGAACTCAGCGACGGCCGCACCATCATGCAGCAGCAGATGGAAAACATTCGCTTCGCTTTCGGTGCAGACGCACACATCACTGTTGTTGTCGGCTACAAGCTCGAGCACATCATCGAGGCTTTCCCCGACGTGAACTTTGTTTACAACGAGCAGTACGACACCACCAACACCTCCAAGTCGCTCATGCGCGCACTGCGTGCATCCAGCACGGGTGGCGTTCTATGGATGAACGGTGACGTGGTCTTCGACCCCGCAGCTCTCGTGCGTGCATCTGAACTGATCGTGCGCGACCAGTCCTTCGTCTCTGTGAACACTTCTTCCGTCTCAGACGAAGAGGTCAAGTACACCACCACTGCCGAGGGTTACATCAAGGAACTCTCCAAGACCGTCAAGGGCGGCCTGGGCGAGGCAGTAGGTATCAACTACATCTCCGCTAAGGACAAGGCAGTTCTGCTGCGTCAGCTCACCAAGGTGAACGACCAGGATTACTTCGAGCGTGGCCTTGAGCTCGCTATCGAGCAGGATGGTGTCTTGGTTGAGCCTGTTGACATCTCTGACCTCTACGCCGTCGAAATCGACTTCGCTGAGGACCTCGAGCGCGCCAACCTCTTCGTTTAACCTCTCAGGCTCTAACTAGCCGTAGGCTCGTATTTCGTGAGCGCATCTGTGGAACAGTCACCGTATCAACGGTCTTCTTTCGCGCGCTATCGTCACGCCCTCTGGCTGCTGACTCGTCGCGACCTCAAGGTTCGCTACTCCACCAGTGCACTGGGATATCTCTGGTCGATTCTTGATCCCTTGATCATGAGTGGCATCTACTGGTTCATCTTCACCCAGGTGTTCCAGCGCGCTGCCGGCACAGAGCCCTACATCGTCTTCCTGCTGGCCGGACTCCTGCCGTGGATGTGGTTCAACGGTGCCGTCTCGGACTCGACACGTGCTTTCCTGAAGTCAGCCAAGCTTGTTCGCTCCACAGCAATCCCCCGCAGCATTTGGGTTGCCAGCATTGTGTTGGGTAAGGGTATTGAGTTCCTGTTTGCACTCCCGGTCCTCGCCTTGTTTGCCATATTTGCCGGAGCTCAACTCAGCTGGGAGGTTGTCTTCTTCCCCCTGGCTATCCTTGTGCAAGCCATCCTCAGCTTCGGTATCGGCCTGATCGTGGCACCACTGGTGGTGTTCTTCAGGGACCTCGAACGTGCCATCAAGTTGGTGCTGCGCTTCTTGTTCTATGCATCGCCGATTATTTATGCCTTTGGTGATTTGCCTGCTGCAATTCAGCCGTGGGCAGCTTTCAACCCTCTTGCCGGCATCTTTGATCTCTATCGCGCAGCGTTCTTCCCCCAAGAACTGAACTGGACAGTTGTGGGCATTTCTGCCACCATGTCTCTCGCAATTTTGGCTGTGGGTCTGTGGGTCTTCAAACGTGCCGAACGATCCGTTTTGAAGGAGATCTAATGACTTCTTCTGCTGTGATTACTGTGACCGACGCCGGCATCCGCTTTCGTCGCAACCACAAGGGGCGTCGCTCCTTCAAGGACCTGTTCTCCACCAAGGCACGTCGTTCTAAGCCCAATGAGTTCTGGGCTCTCCAGCACGTCAGCTTTGAGGTTCACCCTGGTGAAGCCATCGGCGTGGTGGGACGTAATGGTCAGGGCAAGTCGACACTGCTCAAGCTGGTGGCTAACGTACTCATCCCCGATGAGGGTTCCGTCAATGTCAATGCTGGTGTTGCTCCCCTGATTGAAATTACCGGTGGGTTCGTCGATGACCTCACGGTCCGTGACAACGTCTATCTCACCGCAGGTTTGCACGGCATGACCCGTGAGCAGGTGGCAGCGAAGTTCGATGACATCATCGAATTCGCCGAGATCGAAGACTTCCTTGATACCCCCTACAAGCACCTCTCCAGCGGAATGAAAGTGCGCTTGGCATTCTCAGTGGTCACGAGCCTGGAAGAACCAGTTCTGCTCGTGGACGAAGTTCTTGCCGTGGGTGATAAGTCATTCCGCAACAAGTGTTACCGCCGCATTGAAGAGATGCTGGCTGAAGGCCGCACCCTCTTCTTCGTTTCACACAGCGAAGGCGACTTGCGCCGCTTCTGCAGTCGAGGCCTCTACCTCGACAAGGGATCCCTCAAACTCGATGGGCCCATCGAAGCAGTCCTCGATGCCTACAACGAGGACTACCCCGGTCTCTAAGCCTTAGCTAAATGCGTTGAGTCCAGTCAAAGCTCGACCAACCACGAGCTGGTGAATCTCATCGGTGCCCTCATAGGTGCGCACGGATTCCAGGTTGGCCATGTGACGCATGACGGGGAATTCTCCCGTGATGCCATCGCCGCCAAGGATAGTGCGCGCTTCGCGCGCAATCTTGAGAGCTTCGCGCACACTGTTGAGCTTGCCCACACTGATTTGTGCCAGGTTGAGCGTTCCAGCATCTTTCTGGCGGCCAATGTGGAGGGCAAGGAGAACACCCTTCTCGTATTCGAGTGTCATGTCCGCGAGCTTGGCCTGAGTTAGTTGGAATGAGCCAATGGGCTTGCCAAATACCTCACGCTCCTTCGAACGAATAATTGCTGCATCCAGACATGCTCGAGCTGCACCCATAGCGCCCCAAATGATGCCGTATCGAGCCTCGTTGAGACAGCCGAAGGGCCCGGAGAGGCCCTTGGCACCCGGCAAGATTGCATCTGCAGGCACGGTCACATTGTCGAGTTCAATCTCGCACTGGATCGACGCACGCATCGAGAGCTTGCCATCAATGGCGGTTGCTGTGAAGCCTGGTGTGTCAGTGGGAACAATGAAGCCGCGCACGCCTTCATCAGTCATCGCCCAGATAATTGCCAGATCTGCGAGGGTGGCCAAACCGATCCAGCGCTTGGCACCGTTGATCACCCACGTTTCCCCCACCCTGGTGGCGGTGGTGAGCATGTTGGCAGGATCACTACCACCCTGTGGTTCGGTCAGGCCGAAGCAACCGAGCTTCTCCCCCTTAGCCATCTGAGGCAGCCAGTAGTTCTTCTGTTCTTCGGTGCCGTATTTGTAAATCGCTGACATGGCCAGTGATCCCATGACGGAGATGAACGTGCGCCACCCGCTGTCGACAGCTTCTGTCTCGAGACAGACCAGGCCGTAGCTGACAGCTGATGCTCCCGCGCAACCGTAACCCTTGAGGTGCATACCCAGGAAGCCCTGCTCAGCAATGAGGGGAATGAGTTCCTTGCGGAAGTACTTCTTGTCGAAGTCGTCCTCGATAACCGGACGAATGTGAGTTTGTGCGAATGTACGAGCCTTCATGGCCCATTCGATTTCGTCAGGCTGCAAAATCGCGTGGAGATCGAAGACCTCATCCATCACAGAAACTTCGGGGAATTCAGCGGTACTCATTGTTTTCCTTCACTACTCATCCGACGGCTTCTCATCGAGCCAGCGGACATCTTCACTATGCTCTCCCAGCGAGGGTGGAGCAAGCCTGTAACTGGCACCTCGTCCAGGAATATGGATGGGGTTCACCACCTGCCGGAAGGTGTGATCACCATCGGCAGTGGGGATATCCACCACAGCATTGAGCTCCAGTGTGTCTGCAAATTCAAAGGCTTCCGGCAGTGTGTTGACCAACCCGGAAGGAACACCTTGAGTACTCAGCAGCTCCACCCAGTGCGTTCCTGGTTGAGTCTTCAAGACTTCTTCAAGAAGTGCACGGAGTTCTTCCCGGTGCGTGGCACGGCTGGGATTATCAGTAAAACGTGGGTCTGTAGTGAGGTGTTCAATTCCAAGAAGTCGAACCAAAGTATGGAACTGTTTGTCATTGCCCACCGCAATAAGTAGTGGTCGGTCCCCTGCGTCATAGAGCTCATAGGGAGAAATGCTGGGGTGGGCATTTCCCAAACGAACCGGAGTCACCCCGGCGTTCAGGGCTGCTGATGCCTGGTTTGTCATGGCCGCCAACAAGGTCGTCATCAGGTCTACGTGAATGAGTTGCCCTTTCCACTGACCGGGCTCGGCATGGGCACGTGCTGTGAGCGCAAGCAAGATTCCTTGCACGGCATTCATACCGGTCATGATGTCAATCAAAGCCACACCCACTTTGGTGGGACCACCGTCTTGAGGACCGGTGACACTCATCAAGCCACCGAGTGCCTGCACCAGAAGGTCATAGCCAGCAAGACTGGCACCCTTGCCCGAGCCAAACCCGGTGATGGAACAGTAAATAATTCCCGGATTGATCTTCTGGGCTTCTTCGAAGTTGAAACCCAGCTTGGTCATCACGCCAGGTCGAAAGTTTTCAATCACCACATCTGCGGTGGCCAGAAGTTCCTGAGCCTTGGCTTTGCCCTCCTGCGTGCGGAGGTCGAGAATGACGGATCGCTTATTGCGATTAACGCTGGAGAAATAGGTGGAAACACCCTGCCCGTCTACGGGTGGACGCCAGCCACGAGTGTCATCACCATCAGCACTTTCAATCTTGATGACATCAGCGCCAAAGTCCGCCAAGGTCATCGTGGCGTAGGGGCCGGCAAGGACACGAGAAAAGTCGAGGACCCGTATTCCTGCAAGGATGCCACCATCGGCATGAGCTGGTGTTGCCATATCGCCATCCTACGCTCGCTCGCTGAGTCGTTTGGGCAAGAATGACCTCTACTCGCACCCGCGAGTGACCGAAACTTGCATCACCTGTGAAGGTTCGCCTGAACAAGGGCCACTACGTCCTGGGCGCAGCCCCACGACAGCGTGTAACCGGCACCACCGTGACCATAGTTATGGATGAGCACACCACCGTCAACCTTCTCAGCCTCAAGTCGAACCTCGTCTCGGGCAGGGCGTAAGCCCACCTTCACATCAAGAACAGTCACGTTCTCAAAGTCTGGGGAAAGGGCGGCAACTTTGCGCAAAATGTCTGCTGTGTCAGCAGGATCTTCTTCGGTGTTCCAGTTATGTGCTTGAGTTGTGCCACCAAGGACAACATCGTCGATACGTGGCGCGATGAGGGAAAGCCCAGAAGCCGTCTCAGAGACCACAATGTCAGAGAAAGAGTTCAAAGCTGCGCGCACTACCTGACCTCGAACGGGATACACCTTTTCATCAGAACAGAGCTCTCGTGAACCTAAACCAGTGCAGTTAATCACCAGTGGATTGACCGCAAATGCTTCACCAAAGTCGTACAGCTCTCGAACGGTGAGCACTCCACCTAGTTCTGAGAAAACATCCACTAACCAGCGCATATAGACCTCGCTGTCCATTAGCACAACGTCAGTCTGATACCCATCGACATAGCCAGGTGGAAGTTCTTCGGGACAAACATGGCGGTAAGAATCCACTGCCTCTGCCCACCAAGGTTCCCCTACGGGTTCCTCAAATAACTCGAGAAAGCTTCGAACGATGCACCCACTTCGTGGATCTGGAAGTGCATGTTCCTTGAGATAGTCGTGAGTGTTCTTACTCCAGGTAATTGCTTTATTGCGAGGCTGGCACAGATACGGATACCACAATGCCGCTGCCACATCACTGGTGGTGTGAGGGGGAATATCTTTTGCCCATACTTCGACGCTGTAGCCCTGCTTGAGCAGCAGAATTCCCACAGACAATCCCGAAACCCCGGCACCGACGACAAGTACATCGGAAGATGTTGTCATCGTGCCCTCCATCTGGTTTCTATCAATACTTCATTATGGTCACGTGCAGGTGAAGTTACTCTCTGCGCGAAAGCAGGCTTCACAAACATAGTGGGTCCAGCTTTTTGTCATAGTGTTGGACTCGTTCGAATTACGAAAGGTCTTCACATGGAAATTCGCATTGGCATGATCAACACTTCTCGTGAGATTGGTCTGGAGACTTCTCAATCTTTGGCTGAGGTCGAAGCACTCGTCTCGAACGCCCTCACCGGCAGCGACCCACTGTTGAAGCTGTCAGATGACAAGGGCAAGGTGTACCTCATCGCCGCAGGCAATATCGCATTTGTTGAGGTTGGATCTGACCAGAGCCGACGCGTCGGTTTCGTGGGCTAATACTCGCCCCACAACAAGTAAGGAACTAGGCCGTCAGCCCTAGTTCATCCATTCGGCGCGAGTGCGCTGCAATGAGGTCTGTGAAGACAGGCTCAATGCGCTGTTCGTCGTCTGCACGGTTGTCTGACATGTGCAGGGCAGAGCGCGCAACAAGTTGAGTGTCGCCCACGAGGCGACGCCCCCACACAGCCAGGCGTGACGCCAAGGTGGGATCTGCTTCGATGCCTTCCTTGAGCAAAGCAACGATTACTTCTGCAGAACGATCTGTTTCCAACAAGATCTCTACGCGGCCAGCAAGTGCCTTAGGCAGGCTGGGCACCAAACGAACAAAGAAGTCATCCAAGAAACCTGCGGTGAGGTAAACACCGAGAAGCATTTCATACCAGTTGCGTCCACCAGTGAGCTCTTCAAACTTGTCAATTGCTGGAGCAAAAGGTGCCATCTCCTCGGCTGGATCCACCTTCTTCTTGCGAAGCTCGGCTACGAGGCCATGGTGTTTAGCGAGAACTTCACCAGCTGCCGCGCTCAAACCTTCTTTGGCAGCGAGGGTGGGGGCAGCGGTGACAGCGCGCGTCAGTGATTCAAAGACAGCGAGCTCGAAGTAGGCAACCTGCGCCAAGAACGGCACAACATCAGGAGACATGTCCTTGAGGTCAACCTTGTCTTCGCGTTCAACCTTCTCTTGACGAGGTTTGAGGGTAGGCGCAACGACTCTGCGCTTGCGCATGCCAAACCAAGAAAAGACCACGTATCAAGCCTATGCCTAAACCGGCATACGAGCGAGGCGAGATAGGCTTGTTACGTCGCTACCGGCAACGGATCGGTAGCCCTACGCCTGTGTGACGAATGAAAAGGCGTAGAACCTTTTTACACGACAGGCACCTACGTGACTTTTGCAGATTTAAATATCGACGCTGACATTGTTGAAGCGTTGGCTTCTAAGGGAATTCTTGAACCCTTCCCCATTCAAGAGCAGACCATCCCTCTTGCTTTGGGCGGTCAGGACATCATCGGACAGGCCAAAACCGGTACTGGTAAGACTTTCGGCTTTGGTTTGCCCATCATTCAGCGCCTCGGAACCAACCCCGGCCCCGGTGTGAAGGTGCTTGTTGTTGTGCCCACCCGTGAACTGTGCGTTCAGGTTGCCGAAGACATGGAACTAGCCACTTCCAACCGTGAGACCAAGGTTGTCTCCATCTATGGTGGCAAGTCCTACGAAGGCCAGGTAGAGCAGCTCAAGGCTGGGGCTCAGATCGTCGTCGGAACCCCCGGTCGACTCCTTGACCTCGCTAACCAGCGCTTACTTTCTCTTTCTGAGATCGAAGAAATCGTTCTCGATGAGGCAGACAAGATGCTCGACCTCGGCTTCTTAGCTGACATTGAGAAGATCTTCTCGCAGACTCCTCCCAAGCGTCACACCATGCTGTTCTCAGCAACCATGCCTGGCCCCATCGTGGCGCTGGCTCGTCGCTTCATGAACAACCCCATCCACATTCGTGCCACCGACCCAGATGAAGGTCTTACTCAGGCCAACATCAAGCACCTGGTGTACCGCGCCCACAACATGGATAAGGACGAGGTCATTGCTCGTATTCTCCAGGCTGAAGGCCGCGGCAAGACCGTCATCTTTACCCGCACCAAGCGTGCAGCGTCACGCCTGGTGGAAGAGCTCACCGACCGCGGCTTCCCTGCTGTTGCCGTGCACGGTGACCTCAACCAGGAACAGCGCGAACGTGGCATGGCCCAGTTCAAGTCGGGCAAGAAGGAAATCCTCATTGCAACTGACGTTGCTGCTCGCGGTATCGATGTTGATGACGTGACCCACGTGATCAACCACACCATCCCTGACGAAGACCAGACCTACCTGCACCGCGCGGGTCGTACCGGCCGTGCCGGTAAGACCGGTATCGCGGTGACCTTCGTGGACTGGGAAGACCTGCACAAGTGGGCCTTGATTAACAAGGCTCTCGAGTTCGGTCAGCCAGAACCCACCGAGACCTACTCGTCATCCCCTCACCTCTTCACCGACCTGAACATCCCCACCGATGCCAAGGGTCGCCTCAAGTCCACTCCTCCCACCAAGACCGCCGAAGGTCACACCGGTCGTCAGCGCGAGGGTGAAAAGCGTGAAGGTTCTGGCGATCGTAACCGCCGTCGCACCAACAACCCACCCAAGCACGTCAGCCCCGAGGGCACCCATGGCGTTGCCGGTGGAGCACACGATGGTCGCGGAGACGAACACCACGACGGGAACAACCCGTCGCGCACCCGCACCCGTAACCGTCGTCGCGGTCCAGGTCTCGGCGGAGCATAAGTAGTTTCTCCATGAACATCGGAGTGGCTGAAGTAGAGCTGTTGGTGCGGGTTATTCCGCTCGCCATCGGCGCTTCGTTCACTCCGTCACTTCTCGGCCTCCAGCTTCTTTCCACCAGTTCGTCGAAGTGGATTAGGCGCAGCATTGCGGTGGCTACCGGTTCCGGTAGTGCCTTCTTGCTGGCGTGTATTTTGCTGACGGCAGGTTTCGCATCTTTGCCCAAACCAGCACCTCACTCACCCGACATTATTGGTGGGATTGTCTGGTCCACGGCAGCTGTGGTGCTGACTGGTATTGCTGTGTGGCTGTTTATTCCTCACCCCGACCTTGCCAAGAAAGCTGAGCAGGGACTAACTAGTCGCATTGCAAAAGCAAAGACAGTCACTTTCTTTGCTTTCGCTTTTGCCTTGAGTATTAAAGACATCACCAGCTTTGCCATGTTGGTGCCCGCTATTCACGATGTGACAGCAGCGGATGTTCCCTGGTGGCTGCAGTTGCCCACCGTGTTACTTGTCTACATCGTGGCGATGGTGCCTGTGCTGCTGCCACCGCTGTGGCGTTTGTTCCGCGGCGAAAAGGGCAATGTTCAGCTCACGAATCTGTTTCGCTTCACCATGGATCACCAGTTCCAAATCTTGGGCGTCATTGCAGCCATCTTTGCCATCTATTGCGCATTGATTGCTATTGGACCCAATCAATTTGCTCTGATCAGCTGGTAGAACTGAAACATGTTCTCTGCACAGTTCATCTTCAAACCCGGCACCTACGACGACGAGTTCTACCGTCTCGACGACGCCATTGAAGAATTCGTTCAGGCGATGCCTGGCTATCTTGGTGTTGAGCGCTGGCTGGCTCCAGAAGGTGGCGTGAAGAACTCCATTTACTACTTCGCCGATAAAGAGACTCTGAAAGAGTTCTCGCGCTTTCCCGATCACCTCAGCGCGAAGGCCGGTGTTCAGCGCTGGTATGACGGCTACCAAGTAGTCATTTCAGAGGTCGTTGCCGCCTATGGTGATGGCAAAATACCCAGCATTGCCTCTGCCGTGAAGGGCAAAGGCACCTTCTACGCCGGATAACTGGGCGAAGCGCCTGTTCCCTGCTCAATGATCTTGGCGAGCATCTCAGGAGCGGTCGTGTTCTCACCTGGCTGGTTAGGTTTACCCGTGCCGTGATAGTCACTTGACCCAGTCATGATCAGCCCGCGTTCGACACAGATTTCGCGCAGGATGGTCTTGCCAGGCTCCATGTTTTCTCTGTGCTCAATTTCATAGCCACCAAGACCTGCCTCGATCAATCGATCAATGTATTCCATCGGTGCCACGCGTCCCCTGGTGGTGGGGTGAGCCATTACCGGAACGCCACCGGCAGCTCGAATGAGCTTCACGGCAGAGACGGGATCTAAGGCGTATTGCGAGACGTAATAGGGGCCATTCTTGGACAAGATGCCATCAAAAGCCTCACTACGTTCACCAATAATGCCCTGCGCAACGAGAGCATCTGCCAGGTGAGGGCGCCCCAGTGATTTACCTGAGGCAGCAACCTGCTCCATCACATGCTCCCAGGTGATGTCATAGTCAGCGCTAACGTTCTCCGTCATCTGACGAAGACGGTTCTCGCGGTCATTTTGAAGTTTGTCCAGTTCCTCAGCAAGTGGAGCGTAGTTGGGATCAATCAGATACGCCAGGATGTGGATGCTGCCATGTTCAATGCGCGAGCTGAACTCCATACCGGGGATAAATGACATCCCTAGGCGCAGGCACTCTTCCCGGGCTTCATCCCAGCCCGCTGCGGTGTCGTGGTCAGTGAGAGCCATGGTGCGAACACCGGCAGCATGTGCTTCACGGACAACATCGGTAGGAGATCCGGTGCCATCGGAGACATTGCTGTGGAGGTGAAGGTCAATTGGACCCTGGGCTCTCAAGAATGCTTCCACCCTTTCACTCTATGCCCGGCTGGGGACAACTCCTACTTTCTGCTCCCAGCAGTGACAGACTGGAAGCATGAACGCTGAGGAAGCCATCCACGAGGTCCCTAAAGGCACAGAGAACCGCTCAACAACTCCTGGATCTGACACCTTCAAGCACTACATCTCCAGCCAGTGGGCTGACCGTGCTGAAGAGATTCCCGCACCTCGCGAACAGGCCTCCTATGCCGCAGCACGTCGTGCTGAACTGAGCAAGAAATATCCAGGCAAGCGTCTGGTCATTCCTGCTGGCGCTATGAAACGCCGCAGCAATGACACCTTTTATGCCTTCCGGGCTGATTCGGCCTTTAGCTGGCTGACCGGCTGGGGTTCCGACAGTGAACCTGATTCAGTGCTGGTGATGGAACCAACTGCTTCAGGTCACGAGGCGACCTTGTATTTCCGCGAGCGCGCTGGTCGCGACTCCGACGAGTTTTATGCCAATAGCGACATTGGTGAGTTCTGGATTGGTCCCCGCCCTTCCCTTGCGCAGGTTGCGGGCGATCTCGGTATTGCCACCCGTCACCTTGATGAGCTTCCTGTCAAAGATGCCGAGGTGACGGACCTTCCTCAAGATCTCGCTCAAGATCTCTCTGAAATGCGCTTAGTCAAGGACGAGTTTGAAATCAACGAGATGCGGGAAGCAGTTGCCTCCAGCATCCGCGGATTCGCGGACATCGCTCGTGTGCTGCCTGCGATAGCTGGCAACAAGCGAGGCGAGCGCCTTGTTGAAGGTGCCTTTGCTTCACGCGCACGCCTAGAAGGTAATGGTGTGGGCTATGGAACCATCGCTGCCAGCGGCGCTCACGCCTGCATTCTGCACTGGGTGACCAATGATGGTGTGGTCAACAACGGCGACCTCATCTTGATTGATGCTGGTGTGGAGCGAGACAGCTACTACACCGCAGATGTCACCCGCACCCTGCCCGTGAATGGCACCTTCACCCCGATTCAGCGCAAGGTGTACGAAGCTGTGCGCGAAGCAGCAGATGCTGCCTTCGCCATAGTGAAGCCCGGCATCACGTTCCGTGACGTACACAACACCGCCATGGGTGTCATTGCGAAAAAGACGGCCGAGTGGGGCCTGCTCCCCGTGACGGCAGAAGAAGCACTTCTTCCCGAGAATGGTCACCACCGCCGCTACATGGTCCATGGCACCAGTCATCACCTAGGTATTGATGTGCATGACTGTGCCCAGGCACGTCGTGAAATGTATATGGACGGCATTGTCAAAGAGGGCATGATCTTCACGATTGAGCCCGGGCTCTACTTCCAGCCAGATGACCTGACCGTTCCCGAGGAATACCGCGGCATAGGCGTGCGCATCGAGGATGACATCCTGGTCACTGCCACCGGTGCAGAGAACCTCACCATTGCTTTGCCTCGCACCGCTGATGACGTGGAGGCATGGCTTGCACCCCATGCCGCTGCTGCAAAGGCACAGAAGGCAGCTCAGATCAAAGCTGACGCCCTAGCCAAGAAAAAGAGGAAGTAGCCATGACCCAGCGCGGTGTCGGTAGTTGGATTGTCATTGCGCTGTTTACGGTCAGTGGCGTTCTGCACCTGGTCACCCCTGGTGGTTTCTTGTGGCTCATGCCACCAGAACTCGGTGAGACTACGAATCTTGCTCTGGTTTATGTCTCCGGTGTCGTGGAGCTGGCGTGTGTTCTTGGACTGCTCAAACGCTGGAGCTGGGCACCTGTGCTGACGGTTCTCACCTTGTTGGCGGTGTGGCCTGCCAATATTTGGTATGCCTTTGATCAACTGGGCTCTGACAGCACCGTGCTAACGGTGATTGCCTGGGTCCGTATTCCTCTGCAGCTTCCCTTGCTGTGGTGGGCGTGGAAATCCCCGACGAGAACTATCCTTCGGTCGAAGTAATTAACTCTGCTGTGCGGGCCAGCACGTCTCGGCACACCACAATGGCCGGGCTCTTGGCGCTGGCACGACGAGCTGCGGTAAACACTGTCCTTCGAGGGTTACCAGGCAGGTCAATGAGCTCCACGGTCACAGGCCTACCCACCCAGGCCAGACCCGTCAGCAGGGCCACGGCATTACCTGACTCCACAAGGCGAATGTGAGCCTGAATATCTGCCGTTTCGAATTGCACATCGGGTTCAAACCCAGCCTGTCGACAAGCCTGCTCAGCCCAATGTCGTGAAGCCGTTCCCCGCGGTTCCATGACCCAAGGCAGACCAGCAGTGTCAGCCAAGGACTTGATGTTGTGTTCAGTAACGAGCTTCTTTGAGACGCCTAAGCGAATGGGGTCGGTTGTGAGATCCACCCGGTCCAGCTCGGGATGACGCGGTGCGGCATGGCCTGGATATTGCTCGGCAATAACCAAATCAAAGTCACGCGTCCATGTGGCATGCAGGGCAGCTTCAGGTTCTTGCTGGGTTACTTCCAGCCGCATCTCTGGGTATTCGCTCCGAACTAGAGTCAACGCGTCAGGAAGAAGCGCAAGCGCTGCTGATTGGAATACCGCCAAACGCACTAAACCAGCTGGACGCTCGAGTGAAGTCGTGACTTCTGCCTCCGCCTGTTCCAGCACTTCGAGAACGGTTGAGGTGTGGGCAACCAGAATCTCAGCTTGTGGGGTCAGCGTAACCCGGCGCCCAGACTTTCGAAGTAGGGGAACTCCCACTTCTTTCTCGAGAAGTGCCAGCTGCTGCGAGACAGCAGAAGGGCTGTAATTCAGTGCTTCTGCCACCTCAGCGAGGGTGCCACGAAGCTTGACTTCACGCAGAAGACGGAGTCGTCTGAGGTCGAGCATGGCACTCCTTAAAAGGTTAAGTAATTCTAATGAGTATTAGTAACTAATGTGCGCTTTATCTTAAGTCTTTTGGGCACCAGACTAAGAACATGACCGCAGATGCTCTCTCGCCTGAACTTGCCCAAGATTCCATTGCATTGGTTCGCAAATGGTTGACCGAAGCACAAGGATTCCCCGTTGACTCCAGCGCCGTCATGCTGGCCGGTGTGCTCAAGGATCCCAACGGTCTTGCCTTCACCGTGGGCTTCGTTGATGGTGTGGTTCGCCCCGAAGACTTGCGTGTTGCTGCGCGTAATTTGAAGGAGCTTGCTCCTAAGGTTCCAGCGTTCCTGCCCTGGTATATGCGCGCTGCAGTGCGCGTGGGTGGGCTCGTTGCGCCGATTCTTCCTGGTGTAGTTATCCCCATTTCTCGCAAGGTGCTGCGCAACATGGTGGGCCACCTCATCGTGGACGCCACCGATGCCAAGCTCAGTGGTGCAATCGCCAAGCTCCGCAAGCCCGGTGTTCGCCTCAACGTCAACCTGCTCGGTGAAGCAGTTCTCGGCGAGCGCGAAGCTGCTCGCCGCCTCGAAGGAACTCGTGCCCTTCTCGCTCGTGATGATGTCGACTATGTCTCCATCAAGGTGTCTTCCACTGTTGCTCCTCACTCTGCCTGGGCATTTGAGCAGGATGTGGAGCACGTCGTGGAGCGATTGCTTCCGCTGTTCCACTTGGCTGCCGAGAGCCCCACTCCCAAGTTCATCAACTTGGACATGGAAGAGTTCAAGGACCTCGACATCACCATTGCAGTGTTCACCCGCATCTTGGATCGACCAGAGCTACTCAACCTGGAAGCTGGCATCGTGCTCCAGGCCTACCTGCCTGACGCACTTGCTGCCATGATGCAGCTTCAGGAATGGTCTGCTGCTCGCCGCGCACGCGGTGGTGCAGGTATCAAGGTTCGCGTGGTGAAGGGCGCCAACCTGCCCATGGAACGCGTCGAGGCTGCACTGCACGACTGGCCACTTGCTACCTGGCACACCAAGCAGGACAGCGACACCAACTACAAGCGCGTGATCAACTACGCCCTGCACCCTGACCGCATTGGCAACGTCCGCATCGGTGTTGCCGGTCACAACCTCTTTGACGTGGCCTATGCCTGGCTTCTTGCCGGCAAGCGCGGCGTTCAGTCCGGAATTGAATTCGAAATGCTCCTCGGTATGGCCCAGGGTCAGGCCGAAGCCGTCAAGAAGGACGTGGGCGGACTTCTGCTCTACACACCCGTGGTTCACCCAGCAGAGTTCGATGTGGCAATTGCCTACCTGATCCGACGCCTCGAAGAAGGCGCGTCTCAGGACAACTTCATGTCGGCGGTGTTTGAACTCTCCGCGAATGAAGCACTGTTCGAACGTGAGCAGACTCGTTTCTTGAACTCACTTGCCGAGCTCGATGACACGGTCCCTGCTTCTCACCGCGTGCAGGACCGCACCAAGCCAGCCAAGCCCATGCCTACCGACCGTTTCGAGAACGCAGCAGACACTGACCCTGCGATTGCGGCGAACCGCGCCTGGGGCGATGGCATCCTTTCTCGCATTGCCACCTCACAGCTGGGCAATGACACCGTGGCCACCCACACTGTCAATACCGAAGCTGAACTCGAGGCTGTCTTTGCCACCGCAACCGGTTCTGGTTCATCGTGGCGCACACGTTCGCCAGAAGAGCGTGCTGAGATCCTTCACCGTGCCGGTGAAGTTCTCGAAGCACGCCGTGCCGAGCTGATGGAAGTAGCTGCCAGCGAAACCGGCAAGACGCTGGATCAGTCTGACCCCGAGGTCACCGAAGCTATCGACTTTGCTCACTACTACGCCGAGCAAGCCAAAAAGCTGGGTCGTATCTCTGGTGCTGAGTTTGTTCCTGCTGGCCTGACCGTGGTCACTCCGCCCTGGAACTTCCCCGTTGCGATCCCCGCAGGCTCAACTTTGGCTGCCCTGGCAGCAGGTTCACCTGTGATTATCAAGCCTGCTGCCCAGGCTCGTCGCTGTGGTGCGGTCATGGTGGAAGCACTCTGGGAGGCAGGTGTTCCTCGCGATGCTCTCCAGCTGGTCAACATTGGAGACCGCACCCTCGGCAGCAAGCTGGTCTCGGATCCTCGCGTTGACCGCGTGATCCTCACAGGTGGTTACGAAACAGCTGAGCTGTTCCGTTCACTACGTCATGACCTTCCTCTGCTGGCAGAGACCAGCGGTAAGAACGCCATCATTGTCACCCCCAGTGCTGACCTCGACCTGGCGGCCAAGGATGTCATTTACTCGGCCTTCGGTCACGCAGGCCAGAAGTGCTCTGCTGCCTCCCTGGTTGTTCTGGTTGGATCCGTAGCGACCTCGCAGCGCTTCCGCAACCAGCTCATCGACGGCGTCTCCAGCCTTAAGGTCGGCTACCCCCAGGATGCCACCACCCAGATGGGTCCCATCATTGAACCAGCGAAGGGCAAGCTGCTTTCTGCGCTCACCTCAGTGGGCAAGGGTGAAAAGTGGCTCGTTGAGCCCACACAGCTCGATGAAACCGGAAAGCTATGGTCTCCTGGTGTGCGCGACGGCGTGAAGGCCGGTAGCGAATACCACCTCACCGAATACTTCGGCCCTGTGCTCGGCATCATGACTGCCCGCACGCTTGAAGAAGCCATTGCATTGGTCAACGCCATTGACTACGGCCTCACTTCGGGCATCCACTCCCTGGATGCTGACGAAGTAGGCCTGTGGCTGGACACCATTCAGGCTGGAAACCTCTACGTCAACCGTGGCACTACCGGTGCCATTGTGCAGCGCCAGCCCTTCGGTGGATGGAAGAAGTCTGCTGTGGGTGCTGGCACAAAGGCAGGTGGCCCCAACTACCTCTTTGGTCTCGGGAACTGGGAAATTGCTGCCACAGCAGACATCGGCCAGGCTCCCATCTCCAAGCACGTGCTCACTCTTCTTGACGCCATCGAGCGTTCGGAGACACTCAATGGTGGCGAGCTGGCGTGGGTTCGCCAGGCTGCAAGCCTGGACCAGTTCTCGTGGTCAACTGAGTTTGGTCAGGCAATCGATGTGTCCCAGTTGGGTGTGGAGCGCAACGTCTTCCGTTACCGCTCGGTGCCTACCCAGATTCGCCTCATGGAAGCAGGCAACCCAGTTGAACTCTTCCGCGTGGTGCTGGCCGCCATGCGTGCAGAATCTAACTTCACCATCTCGGTACCTGCAAACCTTGGTGAGCGTTACCTCTGGGCACTGCAAGCCACCGGTATTCGCGTTGACCAGCGTTCAGACGGCTCCTGGCTTTCTAGCCTGAACGAGTTGGATCTAACCAATGCTCGCATCCGCCTGATTGGAGGCTCCGCAGCACAGGTCACCGCGGCAACCAACGGTCGCCCTGATGTGGCCGTCTATGCAGGTCCTGTGCTTCTGGCAGGCCGCATCGAAATGCTCCCCTTCTTGCGCGAGCAGGCTGTGAGCATCACCGCGCACCGCTTTGGAACCCCCAATCACCTCAGCGATGCCTTGATCTAAACAACACTGTTCACACACTGTTTGCGCCTCCACAAGGGGCGCAAACAGTGCTTAACGGGTAGGTTAGAGACGTGACTGGAACACGAGTATTTGTAGCGCGCCTGACAGGCAGCGGCGTTTTCGACCCCGCGGGTGACCGCCTGGGTCGTATTCGTGATGTCCTCGTGGTGTACCGCAAGGACAATGCTCCCCGAGTGGTTGGTCTGCTGGCAGAACTTCCCGGTAAGCGTCGTGTGTTTATCTCGATAGGTCGCGTCTCCAGCATTGGCAGCGGCCAGGTCATCACCACCGGTCCTATTTCTGACCGCAAGTTTGAACAGCGCGGTGGCGAAGTCCGCCTGCTGGCTGAATTCTTAGGCCGCAAGGTCACCTTCAACGACGGTTCCGGCGAAGCCGAAATCGAAGACGCTGCTATCGAAGAGACTGGTCCCGGCGAGTGGGCAATCTCTCAGCTCTTTGTTCGTCGCCCCCGCCAAGCTGGTGCTCCCTTCGCTAAGGGCCCCACTGCGCTTGTTCCCTGGTCACTGATTACCGAGAAGACCGAAGCGGGCGAACCACAGTCTGCCGAAGCCCTCATTGCGTCCTACTCTGAACTGCGCCCCGCTGACCTCGCCAACACTCTGCTGGATCTGCCTCAGGAGCGCATGCTCGAGGTTGCTGAAGAGCTTCCCGATGACCGTCTTGCTGACGTTCTCGAAGAGATGGACGAGAGCGACCAGATTGAGATCATGGCGCAGCTCGACGACGAGCGTGCTGCAGACGTCCTCGATGAGATGGAGCCCGATGACGCGGCCGACCTCATTGCTCAGCTTCCCGAAGAGCGTGGTGAACATCTCCTCGAGCTGATGGAGCCCGAGGAAGCCGATGACGTTCGTCTGCTGCTCAGCTTCGGTGCGGACACCGCCGGTGGTTTGATGACCCCTGAGCCCATCATTCTGTCTGCTGAGTCGACCGTTGCTGAAGGTCTGGCCATGATTCGCCGTAATGAGACTGCACCTGCCTTGGCAGCAGCAGTCTGCATTACGCTGCCTCCCTACGAATCCCCCACCGGACGCTTCTTGGGCATGGTGCACTTCCAGCGCATGCTGCGCTACCCACCCCACGAGCGCTTGGGTGCTCTCATTGACCCCGGTCTTGAGCCCATCTCGGTAGACACACCTGCCGCAGAGGTCTCTCGTATTCTTGCCAGCTACAACCTGGTTTCGGTTCCCGTTATTGACGAAAACCATCGCCTCGTCGGCGTGGTCACCGTCGATGACGTGCTCGACTACTTGCTCCCTGATGACTGGCGCAGTCACGACGACGAAGACACTCCTGCCTCGGCAGCGATGAGTAAACGTGCGCCGAAGAAGCGTCCCGCGAAGAAGAGTGCTGCTCCTGCAGCAAAGCCCGTAACCCGAGGAAGGAGGGGCTGACATGGCACGAAGCAACCGTCACGATGAAAGCTTCGACTCCCCCAAAGGTTTCAGCGCGCTGAACCCTCGACCATCGCGTTCTCGCGATCGCTTTGGTCGATTCACCGAAACCATTGCACGAGGCATGGGTACTCCCTGGTTCCTGCTCGGGCTCACCATCTTCGCTGTGGTGTGGATGTTGTTCAACACCTTTGCTCCCGAAGCATGGCGTTTTGACTCCTATGCAATCGGCTTCACGGCTTTGACCCTGATCTTGTCGTTGCAGGCGTCCTATGCAGCACCCATGATTCTGTTGGCTCAGAACCGCCAGGATGACCGCGACCGTGTTCAGTTTGAGCAGGACCGCCAGCGTGCTGAGCGCAACCTTGCTGACACCGAATACCTCGCCCGTGAGGTTGTTGCGCTGCGTCTGGCGATGAAAGACATGGCCACCAAAGACTTCATCAAGGCTGAACTGCGTGCCCTGCTCGAGGAACTCGAGAAGGACGAAGCACCTGCCAAGTCAGTGGCTAAGAAGCCTGCGGCTAAGGCACCTGCAAAGAAGCCCGCAACGCGTCCTGCCACTCGTTCTGCCAAGTAGCACGTGAGTACTCACACAGAGCTCGTTCGTGAGGCTGCGGGGGCAGTAATCGACCCCGAGCTTCGCCGCAGCCTGGGCGATCTCGGCATGATTGGTGGAGTTTCAACACACAACAACACGGCATCAGTTGAGGTTCGTCTCACTATTGCGGGCTGCCCTGCAGCACAGAAGATTGAAAGCGATGTTCGTGCTGCAGCACTGAGTGTCACCGGCATCGAGGAAGTCACTGTTGATGTTCAGGTGATGACTGCTGAGGAACGTGCTGAGCTGCTGGGACGACTTCGTCCCGGTGGACCAAAGCAGAACCCGTTTGGTCCTGGCACGCTCACGCGCGTTATTGCTGTCACCAGTGGCAAAGGTGGTGTGGGAAAGTCCACCATGACCGCGAATCTGGCAGCTGCTCTAGCTCAGCAAGGTTTCCGTGTCGGCATCCTTGATGCCGACGTCTATGGCTTCTCCATCCCCGCGCTGATGGGTCTTGCGCCAGATGGTGTGGCAGCAAAGCCCACACGCCTAGATGACATGATTGTGCCCCCGGTTGGCCACGACGTGAAGGTGATCAGCATTGGCATGTTTGTGGAGAACGCCAATGCCGCCGTGGCCTGGCGCGGACCCATGCTGCAACGCACCATCACCCAGTTCTTGACCGATGTCTACTTCGGTGACCTCGACTTCTTGTTGCTAGACCTGCCTCCTGGCACCGGTGATGTTGCTATCACTGTGGGCCAGCAGCTTCCCAACGCTGAAGTGCTCGTGGTCACCACGGGCCAGACTGCAGCAAGTGAGGTTGCTGTGCGGGCCGGCGTCGTGGCCCGCCAGACTGGCCAACGCATCTTGGGCGTGGTGGAGAATATGGGGCCTTTGGTCTTGCCAGATGGTTCAGCTCTCGCTCTCTTTGGTGAGGGCGGCGCAGAGACGGTTGCCAACGAACTGAGTATTGGTCAAGACAAGGCTGTCAAGGTTCTGGCCAAGATTCCATTGAGCCTAGGCCTGCGTGAAGGTGGCGATGAAGGAACCCCTATCGTGTTGTCTAACCCGGCAGATCCTGCAGCTCAGGCCATTACAGAACTGGCCCGCGTGATTGCTCACAGCGGGCCCAGTCGTGCAGGAATAAACCTCGGAATTACCCCGGCTTAGTCCCCGATGTAGCTCATCACGTGCTTGATGCGGGTGTAGTCATCAAAGCCGTAACCAGAGAGGTCCTTGCCGTATCCGGAGTGCTTGAATCCACCGTGAGGCATCTCAGCAACAATGGGGATGTGGGTGTTGATCCACACACAACCAAAGTCGAGCTTCTTTGCCATGCGCATTGCACGGCCGTGGTTCTGAGTCCACACAGAGGAAGCCAAGGCGTAGTTCACGTCGTTGGCCCAGGTCAATGCCTGTGCTTCATCGGTGAACTTCTGCACGGTCATGACCGGACCAAAGATCTCATTCTGAATAACCTCATCTGTTTGCTTGAGGCCAGAAATAATCGTTGCTTCGTGGAAGTAACCCGTGTTGCCTTGACGCTTGCCACCAAGTTCGATGGTGGCGTTATCGGGCAGGCGCTCAATAAAGCCCTGGACCTGTGCCAGCTGGTTCACGTTGTTGACGGGACCAAACATGGTGTTGGCATCCAGTGGTGAACCAGTGATGGCATTCGCACGGGCATACTTGACGAGCTCTGCCATGAATTCGTCATAGATGCCTTCTTGCACGAGCAAACGCGTTGCTGCAGTGCAGTCCTGGCCGGCGTTGAAGTAACCCGCACCGACAATGCCTTCGACAGCAGAGGGAATATCTGCATCGTCAAAGACGATGACGGGGGCCTTGCCGCCAAGTTCCAGGTGGACGCGCTTGAGGTCAGTGGCAGCACTCTTGGCCACTTCCATACCGGCACGCACAGAACCGGTGATGGAGATCATCTGTGGAGTCTTGTTCTCCACCATTGCTTTACCGGTGTCGCGGTTACCCATCACGGCGTTGAAGACACCGGCGGGCAGGAACTCTGATGCCATCTCAGCCAACAGCATGGTCGAAGCAGGGGTGGTGTCGGAGGGCTTCAGCACAATCGTGTTACCCGCAGCAATTGCAGGAGCGAACTTCCACACCGCCATGTTGAGCGGGTAGTTCCAGGGGGTGACCTGTCCGATCACACCAATAGGTTCGCGGCGAATCATGGACGTGTGATCGGCCATGTATTCGCCTGCAGACTTGCCTTCGAGGTGGCGAGCAGCGGTAGCAAAGAAACGAATCTGGTCCACCGAGGGCATGATTTCGTATTCCACGAGCGTCTCGAGTGGCTTACCGGTGTCCTTGGACTCCACCTCTGCAAACTCACGCGCACGGGATTCCATGGCATCTGCAATACGGAAGAGAGCAAGAGAGCGCTCGCTGGGGGTGGTCTCACCCCAGGCTTCGAATGCTGTTGCCGCGGCGCCATAGGCGTCGGCAACATCCTTCTCACTAGAGACAGGGCTGGTGGCATAGACCTCTTCGGTGGTGGGGTCGAGGATGTCCAGACGCTCGTCTGTGGTGGATTCGACAAACTGGCCGTTGATGAAGTTCTTCAATGCGTGAGTACTCATGAACCCAGCATAAGGCGAAAACCGATAGTAAAAGAAGGGTAATTCTGAGGATTTCGTAGTTTTATCCACATAAATGTGCGGTTTCACTTGCTTCGGGTGTTTTTTCCTGCCAGAATCAACCCCATGAACTCTAAGACTCGCGCCGCGCAGCTCGATGATGTGTCCAAGGCCATCATTGAACAGCTGCAAGAAGACGGTCGCCGCTCCTATGCCGAAATCGGCAAGGCGGTAGGTCTATCTGAGGCTGCTGTCCGCCAACGCGTGCAAAAGCTGACCGAAGCTGGCGTGATGCAGGTGGTCGCTGTGACCGACCCCATGCAACTTGGGTTCTACCGCCAAGCAATGATCGGCCTGCGCTGCTCGGGTGACACCCGCGCCATCGCCGACAAGCTGGCTGCATTAGAAGCCGTCGATTACGTGGTGCTCACCGCCGGGTCATTCGACATCATGGCTGAAGTTGTCTGTGAGTCCGACGAAGATCTCATCAATCTTCTCAACGAACAGATCCGAAAGCTTGAGGGAGTGGTTTCAACCGAAACCTTCGTCTATCTCAAGCTCCACAAACAGTTATATAACTGGGGAACGCGATAAAAATGCCGTTATTTACCTCTCGGAAAACAAAGACTGCAGCTCACGCCGCAGCCCCATCTCATGTTGTTGCACCTGCCGCTGCAACCGAGGCAGAGAAGCCTTACGTTGCGCCAACCTACGACAACAAGGACCTTCAAAAGAAGGCCAGTGATCACCTCTGGATGCACTTCACACGCCAGTCGGTCATGCACGAAAACGGTGTGCCCATCATCGTCAAGGGTGACGGTCACATGATCACCGACATCCAGGGCAAGAGCTACATCGATGGACTCTCTGGTCTGTTCGTTGTTCAGGCTGGACACGGACGCAAGCGTCTGGCTCAGGCTGCCGCTAAGCAGGCCGAAGAACTCGCCTTCTTCCCCATCTGGTCTTACGCACACCCTTCCGCCATTGAATTGGCTGACCGCCTCGCAGACTATGCACCTGGCGACCTCAACAAGGTCTTCTTCTCCACCGGTGGTGGTGAAGCTGTTGAAACTGCTTTCAAGTTGGCAAAGCAGTACTGGAAGAAGATGGGTAAGCCCACTAAACACAAGGTGATTTCTCGCTCTGTTGCGTATCACGGAACCCCTCAGGGTGCTCTCTCGATTACGGGTATCCCTGCGATGAAGGAAATGTTTGAGCCTCTGGTTCCTTCGACCTTCCGTGTTCCAAACACCAACTTCTACCGCGCTGAACAGCACGGAGATGACCTCTACGCATTCGGTCAGTGGGCAGCAAACCGCATCGAAGAAATGATCGAGTTCGAAGGCCCTGACACTGTTGCAGCTGTCTTCCTTGAGCCCGTTCAAAACTCTGGTGGCGCGTTCGCACCACCTCCCGGATACATGGAGCGCGTACGCGAGATCTGCGACAAGCACGACGTCCTCATGGTTTCGGACGAGGTTATTTGTGCATTCGGTCGTATCGGTGAAATGTTTGCCTGCAACGCCTATGGCTACGTCCCCGACATGATCACCTGCGCCAAGGGTATGACCAGTGGTTACAGCCCCATCGGTGCAACCATCATCTCTGACAAGATCTATGAGCCCTTCTCCAAGGGCACCAGCTACTTCCCCCACGGTTACACCTTCGCCGGTCACCCCGTGTCTGCAGCTGTTGCACTGGAAAACCTCAACATCTTCGAAGAAGAGAAGCTCAACGAGAACGTGCGCACCAACTCGCCACTGTTCCGTGCTGAGCTGGAGAAGCTCCTCGACATCCCCATCGTCGGTGACGTGCGTGGTGACGGTTACTTCTTTGCAATCGAACTCGTCAAGGACAAGGCCACCAAGGAGACCTTCAACGACGACGAGTCCGAGCGTTTGCTCCGTGGCTTCCTCTCCAAGGCTCTCTATGACGCAGGACTGTTCTGTCGTGCAGATGACCGTGGAGACCCCGTTGTTCAGCTTGCTCCACCGCTGACAATTGGACCCAAGGAATTCGTTGAAATGCGTGAAATCCTCGAGGGCGTCCTCAAGGAAGGCGCAAAGATCGTCTAACACTCTGGCTCAGTAGGGTTTCGTCGCCACTACTCGATGTCAGTATCCCAATGGGGCTGCTACCGCGTGCGGTGGTAGCCCCATTATCTTTGTAAATATGACCTCCACCTTCGCCACCATCGACTCCCCCATCGGTCGCATTGAGCTGACCAGCGATGGCGAAGCCATCACCTTTCTCAGCATTGAAGGCGTGGAGGGTTCACCTCACGGACGGTTGCAGCACGGTGGTCGCCCAGGTGTTCCCGACAAGGTGATTAAGCAGGCAACCAAGGAACTTGGTGAATACTTCGCCGGCAAGAGAAAAGACTTTGACGTTCCCGTCAAGCTGGTGGGAACACCATTCCAGCAGGCCATCTGGCATGAGCTCTTGGCCATCCCCTATGGCGGTCATGCTTCCTATGGAGACCTTGCTGCCCGTGCGGGGAACCCCAAGGCAGCTCGTGCCGTGGGAGGTGCTGTGGGAGCGAATCCCGTGCCCATCATTGTTCCCTGCCATCGCATTCTTGCTGGCAACAGCAAGCTCACCGGCTACTCCGGTGGTTCAGGTGTCTCCACCAAGATTCAGCTCTTGGACATCGAAGGCATTACTTACAGGTAATGGCCTACAAAGATCTCGAGATCGGCGAAGACGGCCTCGCTCGTTGTGGCTGGGTCGGCACCGACTCCGAATACATGCGCTATCACGATGAAGAGTGGGGCGTGAAGCTCCTGGGTGACCAGAAGCTCTTTGAAAAGCTCTCACTGGAAGCCTTTCAGGCAGGGCTCAGCTGGATCACGATTCTCAAGCGCCGCCCCGGATTTCGCGAAGCGTTCTCAGACTTCAATATTGACGCGGTGGCAAGCTTCACCGATGACGACGTCGAACGGCTCATGCTCGATGAACGCATTATTCGTAATCGCGCCAAGATTGTGGCGACCATAGAAAATGCGAAGGTAACCAAAAACTTGCTTGAGCAATCCGCTGGCGCCCTGCACGACTTAATCTGGTCATTCCAACCGATGTCCAGGCAGCGCGCCAATTCCTGCGCTGGTGACGAGCACGCGCGCTATGCAACCCTTGCAGAAGTGCCCGCTGTGACAACCGAGTCCGAACAGCTCAGCAAAGCTTTGAAGAAACTCGGTTTCAAGTTCGTGGGCGCCACCACAATGTATGCGCTGATGCAATCAGCTGGCTTAGTGGATGACCACCTTGCGGGTTGTCATCTCGCGAACTAGTCCTCCACAAGCTGAGTTGAGGCGCCAGCCTCACTCAGCTTTGTATTCCCGCTCCACGTAACCACCTGTTCTTCGTATCGTGAGCTTTCAAGTTGCGCTCCGTTAAGAGGAATATCAGATGTCCAGGTGGTGTATAGAAATCTTTGGTCGATCGTATGGCAGGTTTTACTCATCCCTCTCCAAGTATCTACAATTAGTTGTCGACTCTGCGCTATTGAATGTTTTGAGTGTTGAAGGAATCGGGATTTGTTCAGGCGAGTGGGGGAAGCCACTCGGTGGCGGTTTGTATGAATTCCGAATAAGGAAATCACTTCTTGCAATTGAAAACTCGACAAACGAGACATCGCTCATGTCTCGTACCGACTCAAGGAACTCTCCAGTCCTCATCCGCATATTCTGCACATTCCATGGAGACAAGATTGTGGTTCTTCATCATGGATATGACAAACAACGTGATCCCTCTCCCAAAAGGCAACAACGAGAGATCCGTGCGGCAAGGAAACTTCATAATGAATGGAAGGAAGGGTTGAAATAAAAAGTGTTTAATCACATAATTACTGACATGGCAAAGAATCAAAAAACCATTCCCTACGAAGACTTCATGAGGGACATCCGTCAGTCTTGGTCAGAAGATGACTGGAATATCTACAACGCTATTTCTGCAGATTTCCAGAAAGAAATGAATGATCGAGCTGAGCTTGGTGCAGCTCTCCAGTCAGCCCGAAAAGCACAATCACTCACTCAACCCACCCTTTCCAAGCTGGCTGATGTTCAGCAAGCCGAGATAAGTCGCATCGAACGTGGCGTGGGGAACCCAACTGCGACAACACTCTTTCGCCTCACCCATGCGTTAGGGCTGAAATTAGCATTTATTCCGGATAAAGAATCTGAAAGAACTCAGTTATAGCCTTTACGTCGATTCAAGATCAAAGGGCGTGGACGCATTCGTGTCACGCACAACAGGCTTCTTCACAACCGGTGCTGCCACTGGAGTTTTATTTACTGGCGCATCATCAAGGAGTGCCTCGCGAATGATGCGTCGAGGGTCATATTGGCGAGGGTCGAGCTTCTTCCACTCTTCCTCGTCGAAATCGTCACCGAGTTCTTCTTTGATACGGTCTTTGGCACCCGAGCTCATTTCTTTGAGTTTGCGCACTAATTGACCAAATTTCGCCGAGTAAGCAGGCAGGCGTTCAGGACCAATAACGAAGACAGCAATCACTCCAATCAGGAGTAATTTCTCGAAGGTCAAACCAAACACACTACGAGACTACCGCGCCTAAACACGGGGAAAGCTCTACGCTTGGGAAGCAAGGAGACTGACGTGACACACAACGAACTAACGTGGAAGTTCCTCAACGAATTTGATGTTGAGTCGAGCACCCAGGCTAAAGCCCGCGCCATTTCACTTGAGCATGGCGTGAACGTGATTTCACCCGCTGTGGGAGCACAGCTTGCACTGGTTGCTGCGGCAACGAATGCCACCAACATCATTGAGATTGGCACAGGTCTGGGTCTTTCCGGTCTGTGGCTGTTGGCTGGTGCACCAGAGGCGACCCTGACTTCGATTGACCCTGAGTTTGAGTATCACGAGCAGGCTCGTGAGCTCTTCACCGAAGCCGGTTACCCCGCAAGCCGTGTGCGCTTGATCACCGGTAAGGCACTGGATGTTCTCCCTCGCATGAACGAAAACAGCTACGACATCGTTCTTGTTGATGGTGACCCTGCACAGGTTGCGCAGAACGCGGAGCACGCGTTGCGTCTGGTTCGCGTGGGCGGCACCGTGCTTGTTCCTCACATCCTGCAGGATGGCGACATTGCAAACCCCGCCAAGCGTGCCGGAATCATTGCCGGCTTCCGCACCGTGCTCACCGAAGCTACTGAGTCGGAGAACATCGTGGTTGCCCTCTCCCCTGCTGGAGACGGTCTGCTGCAGTTCACCAAGATCGCGTAAGTCACAGACTTCATAAGAAAACCCCCGCTCAGTGAGCGGGGGTTTTCTGTATTCGGTTTCCCGAAGAAGTTGTTTACTAGGCAGGAACTACCTTCGCCAATACGTCGTGAAGCTCCTTCGCCTCAGCGTCGTTGACGGAGACGACCAAACGGCCACCACCTTCGAGAGGTACGCGCACAATAATGAGGCGACCTTCCTTGACAGCCTCCATGGGACCGTCACCGGTCCGTGGCTTCATTGCAGCCATTTAGGCCACCCCTTTCACTTACTTTGTGTACTTCTATTATCCCGTATTGTTTGGTGCCCAAAAACCACATGAAGGCCTCAAACAGCTTCGGAATCCGTTGTTTCGGACGCTTTTCAGGGCGGACTCCAGTCGTATCCATCGATACGCCAGCAGATCAAGAGCCAACCCCACTGCAAGACGATGAATAGCACCACCATGATGACGCGATAGACCTTGGACTTGGGCGCCGCAATGGCTCCCAAGACAGGAAAGAGCGGCGCGAGCAGACGGAATGTGCTCGACTGTGGGAAGAACACTGCCAGCAGATACAGCGCATAGCTGGCCAGCCAGAATCGAACATCCACGCCCAGCTTCTTCATCGCAGGGGTGAAGAGGAAGACAAAGAAACCCAGCACGAGAGCACCGAGCAGAATGTAGCCACCGAGTTCGGGATAACCAAAGCTTGTTGTCCACCACTGGGCAGCGTGAATCCAGGGGGTGAAAGGAATGAGTTCTTGGTAGCCAATGTAGGCAGAGCGCCAAGCCAGTTCAGTATCCAGATAGGCAGTGGGAACGCCAGTTACCCAACCAGCGATAAACATCCAGGCAAAACCGGCACCCGCAGAGATGAGTGCCACAGAAGCTAACAGCACTCGCTCACGAGTGGGGAAGCGAGAACGCTTCCGCTTGGCATAGCGATAAATCCAGTGCAGGCCAATCGCCAGTGCCACAGCTAACGCTCCTGGCCTGGTCAAGGACAACACAATGACCACCGGAATAACCCAGCCATAGAGTTTGCGCTGCATGAGCAAGATCACCAGAGCAATCAGGAACAGTTGCATGGATTCGGCATAGGCCAGCTGGAAGAGCGGTGACACCGGGGAAACAGCGAACAGCACGATGGCAAAGAGTGCCTGCTGAGCAGGCACATGCTTGATCAGGACCTTGTAGAAGACCAGGGATGCCGCCAGTGCAAACAGTACCGAGATGAGCACACCTGAGATGCTCCAGGGCAGCCCCGTAATCGCCATAAGCCCGCGCACGATGGCCGGGTAGGCGGGCAGGAAAGCCCAGGCATTCTCACCGACGTGACCGTCATCGGTATAGGGAAGCTCGTGCGGATAGCCCGTCTCGGCGATGATGTTGTACCAGCGACCATCCCATATCGTGGAGAAATCCCACAGTGACGGCTGGGCGCCAGTCCAGGCATTCTCAGCCTGTTGACTGGCCAAAACCAGCAGCATGACGGTGGAAACTGCCCGACCCAGCAAAAACACCAAGGTGACTTTGAGCCACCATGGCAGTCGAGTTCTTGTCATCCCCCGAAGACCTGTTACTTGGTCAGCCAGCTGCGCAGTGCGCGCTCGCACTCGAGGATCTGCGAAGTCAGAACCCGCTCGTCATCGGTGTGGGCCAGGGAAGGATCTCCGGGGCCAAAGTTCACCGCTGGAATTCCTAATGCCGAGAAACGTGCCACATCTGTCCAGCCATACTTTGGCATGGGCTCAGCACCGACGGCAGCAACGAAGTCCTGAGCCAGTGCAGCTGTGAGCCCCGGACGAGCACCTTCAGCGCTATCCGTGACGACGACTTCGAAGCCAGCAAAGACGTCTTCAACGTGAGCCAGTGCTTCTGCAACGCTCTTATCGGGAGCGAAGCGGTAGTTCACGGTTAGTGCTGCCTCGTCAGGAATGACGTTGCCCGCAACACCGCCAGAGACACCCACGGCACTGAGGCCTTCACGGTAGTCGAGGCCGTCCACGGTCACGGTTGCGGGACTATAGCTCGCAAGGGCGGCAAGGGCAGGTGCAAGCTTGTGAATGGCGTTCTCGCCCTTCCAGGCGCGAGCAGAGTGTGCTCGCACACCGTGTGTGCGCACCTCTACACGCAGGGTGCCATTGCATCCACCCTCCACAGTTGAATTACTAGGTTCACCCAAGATGGCAAAGTCACCCTGCAGAAGTTCTGGCGACTGTACTGCGAGACGGCCCAAGCCGTTGAGTTCTGAAGCAACCTCTTCATTGTCGTACCAAATCCAAGTGATGTCATAAGCGGCCTCAGTGAGCTCTGCAGCGAGTTTCACTGCCACGGCCACACCAGCCTTCATATCGACTGTTCCGCGCCCCCAGAGCCACTCAGCACCCTCGTCTTCGCTGTATCGAACAGGGAGGTTGTTATTGACAGGAACAGTGTCGAGGTGACCAGCAATAACCACACGCTGTGCACGACCAAGGTTCGTCTTCGCAACGAGTGCATTGCCGTTGCGGATGATCTCGAGATGGCCCAAACCCGACAGCGAAGATTCGATGGCATCAGCCAGCGTCTTCTCATTCCCCGAGACCGACTCAATGTTGCAGATGTCTGCGGTGAGCTCCACGCTTGAGCGTGAGAGGTCAAGCGAAGAAGTGGAGGACATGCCTCAAGTTTATCGCCGGTAATCTAGAGGCATGGTTTCTACGCAGACGAACACGCACGCTTGGGGTTATGGCCTGGCAACAATTGCCGGCGATGGCACCGTTCTCGACACCTGGTATCCCGCCCCCCAACTGGGACAACTTCCAGCAGGTCGTGACAAGTGGATTGTTCCTGCAGAGATCGAAGACCTCGTTGGCGAAGATGCACGTCGTAACGTCAAGCTCGAAGCAGTCACCATTGAAATCTCTCTTTCTGAGCCAGCTAACGGCGCATCTGATGCCTACCTGCGCCTCCACCTGCTTTCCCACCTCCTTGTTGCCCCCAACACCATCAACCTCGATGGCATCTTTGGCCAGCTTCCCAACGTGGTCTGGACCAACGCAGGCCCCGTCCACCCCGATGACTTCACTGCCCTGCGCCCACGCTTACTTCGCGCCGGCATTCAAGCGCAGGGAATTGACAGATTCCCCCGACTGACCGACTACGTCACACCAGACCGAGTGCGCATCGCTGATGCGTCTCGTGTGCGCTTGGGTGCTCACCTTGCTCCGGGCACCGTGATCATGCACGAGGGCTTTGTGAACTTCAACGCCGGAACCCTCGGCACCTCTATGGTTGAGGGTCGCATCTCTCAAGGTGTCGTCGTCGGCGATGGTTCTGACATCGGTGGAGGCGCCTCCATTATGGGCACCCTTTCTGGCGGTGGCACCGAGAAGGTCAGCATTGGTCAACGTTCACTGTTGGGAGCAAACTCTGGCATTGGTATCTCCATCGGAGATGACTGCGTTGTTGAAGCAGGGCTCTATGTGACAGCTGGCACCAAGGTGAACGTGATTGACGGCGAGAACACCACGGTTCTCAAGGCCAAGGAACTCTCCGGCGTGAACAATCTGTTATTCCGCCGAAACTCTCTCACCGGCGCAGTGGAAGTCACCTCGCGCACGGGCGTGGGCATCGTGCTGAACTCAGCACTTCACTAGAATCTCTAAGTTAAATAGAGAATGCCCCTCGCAAGAGGGGCATTCTTCTTTGTTCAGAGCGCATAGCTCCTACTTACTCTTTTTGAAGATCACGTCGTCGACGAATCACAGCAAGTAGTCCCCCGCTGAGCATAAAGAGCGCTAATACAAGTGCCGGGAAAACAACTGCTCCGGTTTGAGCAAGGCTCAAACGCGGGACAGTAGTGACACTGGAACTAAGTGTTGCTGTTCCCCGCTGACCATAACCGTCAACAATTCCATAGGTAATGACAGCCACTCCCGCATAACCTGTTGCCGGCACGAACAACACACGGCCGTTAGAGACTGTGTATGTTCCCTGACCAGGTACGGAGTATCCGGTAACGGAGTTTCCGTTGGGATCGACGAGAGTAAGGCTTGCGCCTGCGGGGATAACAGGCGTGAATACGTGAGTTTCTGAATCCGTACCGGACGTCGAACCCGGCTGAGGCGAGGGCGCAGAAGGAATTGTGACGTTGGTACTAATGGTCTGCGTCGCAGTGGATTGGTAAGCATCGGTGGCCCGATACGTCACAGGAGTAGTGGCACCTGAATATCCGTTCTCAGGCACAAAGGTCACGATTCCTGTTGAGGGCACAACGGTATACGTGCCCTCACCAGGAACAATCAAGGTGGTGACAGAATTCCCTTGAGCATCAACAAGCTTGACAGAACCTGAGGGGGGAACAGTTACTTGAATCGTTTGAGGCTGGACACCGACTCCGCCGGAACCGGTTAGTGGACTGAGAGGGCCAAAAGGTGGCGCTAAAACAGTTGGTGTGTAGGTTGTGAGCCCAACCTGCCCAAAACTGTCGGTGAAGGCAACGGTTATCGCAGTTGGTGTGCCGGCATAGCCGTAAACCGGCGTGAACTTGATTTCACCAGTTGAACTGTTGAAGTCGTACACTCCTTCACCGGGAATTGTGTAAGTGGTTTGAGATGTACCAAGCGGACTGCGCATCTGAAGTGTGACGCCAACCGGTACCGAAATAACTACACTTTGACTCACTGCGGGATCCGTCGAGAGTGCCTTGTTATAGCCCGAAGAAACTTGCGGGGTGGGCGTAGTTGGCGGGATGACGTTGATGGCAACCGTCGATGAGGTCGACTGGCCGTATGAATCAGTTACACGATATGGGACTGGTGTCGCTGTTCCAGTAAAGGCAGGGTCGGGGACAAAGTCAGTACGCCCTGTACCAACGTTCACCGTATAAGTACCTTCACCAGGAACAGTGACAGAAGTCACGGGACTTCCGGAACCGTCGATTAATCTGAGTGTTCCACCGGAAGGAATCGCTACTGAAACAGAGCCGCCCGCCGAAGACTGAGGGATTGAAACACCGACAGGGATTGCACTGGGTACACCGGGAAGAGTAACTGTCGCGGTGTAAGTTGCAATACCGGTCTGCCCGAACACGTCAGTCACTCGGTAGATGATTGGGTCAGCAACACCACTAAACCCAGGTTCAGGATCAAAGGTAATGCGACCAGCTGAGAATGAATATGTTCCCTGCCCTGGCACAGCGAATCCACTAGAGGAAGAACCTGAAGGGTTCAGGAGTGTCACACTTCCGTTTGATGGAGCAGACACGCTGACCCGCTGTGGAGAAGTTCCAACTCCCGTAGTTGCAACATCTGGTGCTGTCGGAGGTATACCCGCAGGGCCGTAAGTGCCGGGCATTGCCAGTGTTACTGATGGAGATTCAGCGGCATTAAGGAATGAGGATTGACCAAACTCGCGGATGACATACGCGGATGAGGATTTTGCTTTTTCGTTTGTCAGCGGAGAGTTAACTAAGGGGTTAACAATCGCAAAATCCGGTTCAGAAGCACCGGTGGTCGGAGTTGTCACTGTCATGTCTACGTTCCATGAACGGCCAGGCAGTAGAACATTGGAGCCAAAATCAAACTTCAGCGCAGTTACCGTTTGAAGGTTTCCTGGAGGAGTTGTGCTCCAGCTTGCGGATACACATCCAGCGGGAGAGTAATTCAATTCGGTTCTACAAATATTTGCCTGAGTTGAATAACTCACAGTTGCGCCAGTGAGTCCAACAGGAAGTGTCGGGACACTCGTTAGCAGCACCGGGAATGTTGAAGAAGAGGTGTTTCTAGTTGTTCCGGAGAGAACATTGGTATCTCCCGGACGCGGCAAAATCGTGATGACTGTTGCAGCATCAAGGCGCACGGTACCACGGTTCTTTAGAGAGACTCTGAAGCCATCCGTTGCACCAGGAGTGGTGTATCCCGTTGAAGGCCCTCCAATGAATGAGGTATCCCATGAACCCTTTACCGACTGGGTAAGCGATGCGGCAACGCTGGCAGCAGGAACCACCTGAGCGTTGAATGTAGGGAACAACACGGAGTCAGTACCAGTATTCAGAGTGTTACCCACCCGTCCGTCGCCATCTAGGTCGGCAGATGTGTCGCCGAATGCTCCCCAGTATTGAGCTTCCATCCCGTAGGAGTTGTTTGTTCTCGAGCTGAAGGCAGCGACAACACTTGGACTGCCCATCAAAGTGTCCTGGAGGTCCAGAGAGAAGTCAACGGACAGAGTAGACCCAGAAGCAATTTTTGTTCCGGTTGGGAACGTAATTTTGATCAATTCACCAGTCAGTGAAGGATTGTTGGTTATCCATCCAGAACTGTTATATCCAAAGCCACTAGTCCTCGTTACGGTGTAGTTGGTCAGAGTAGTCGATCCGTTTTTCACGACCAAGGAAGAATTAGCAATGGTCGTATCTGCCGGCTGAATGATAAAGAGTACTGGGTCCGGAAGATCCGCTGAATACGCAGCGAATCCCGCGGTAAAAGGCGCCGTCCGCACACCAGGAAGAAGGTTTGCAGAAAGGTTATTCCTCAAACCAACTCGAGTCGCCAAGCTTGGTGCGGGCGGTGGAGGTTCTGAAATGACCGAGGTAGATGAAGTATCGACAAGAGTGCGGGTTGATTGAGGGAATCCCGGGACAGTCTCGGTGAAATCAAAATATGCAGTCTCAGGAAAAACATCGCCGATTACGACAGGAACGCCTGTCCGAGTAGTTGAAAGAATTACCCACGAATAAGAAAGCAGATCTAATGAACCGCTACCAACTGGAATTACTCCATAGGTAGCTTTGATGTACGTGATGTAGTTGCCACCTGACATAGCCGCGGCACCAGAAGGCATGGTGTTAGAAACATTAACCACGGCGGTGGAGCCAGCCGCAATTCCCGATTCAGCTAGGTAAGCGAGGTTATCGTCTGAGTTACCTTGAATTCCATCGGCACCAAATTTTGATTTCACCCACAAGGCAGCCAAGCCGGCGCTTTTGTTATAGATCGTGACTGTGGTCAGACCAAGACCAACCGGAATAGTTTCGCGAATGGAGATGGAATCCAAAGGCTGGCTGGAGTCATTTGGGTTTTCAGCCTTGAAATCAATGGATCCCCCTGCACCAATCCATTTGCCCGTTGGAGCAGAAATGCGGTCTACGAGGACTTGTGCTGGCCCTGGCGCAACCAGACTTACCACCGCTGTGGATGTACCCAGTGTTCGGGCTGGACTGGAACTTCCTATGTCTGTCCCTGTCCACGTGTAGGGGTAGGGAACAAGTTGTCCGACAGCAAAATACGCAGAAGGGTGCATCGTGATGAGGTTGTATGAGACACAACCAATTACATTCGAAGCGACGGTCCATGTCACTTCTCGAGTGCTCGAATTATATGAACCGCTCGGTGCAGATTGGAAGACGACATTGGCAGGTAACGTCACCTTGATAACTGAACCAGCAGCAATACCGACGGGACCATAACCTGCAGTTGTAGGCGCTACGGGACATGCAGTGACGCTTGTCGTCGCAAAATCATCGAGGTTACCACCAGAACTAAAGCTGGAATTCACGGTAGTTGTGTTTGCCGCCCTCACCGTCACCGTGTTCACCGTAGTAGTGACGTTCTCCCCATCGGATGTTGAGAAATTTGAAGTGTGATCAGCCACTGTTCCATTTGGCGTACTCCACGGAGCAACGCTCATATTCACAACAATTTGGCTGGATGTTCCGACTGGGACGGTGGAGTTCAGCACAAAAACAAGTTGTGTTGACGAACGAATGACTCGGCTCACTTCGCTCACAGAATAACTTGCTGTCCCCGCAACCATAGAAGACGGGAAATTCAATCGAATCATTCCGTCGTGACAGTCATTGTTACTGCACGTAAAATTCACAGTCCAGACGTAGGAACTTCCGGAGCCAACCGTGATTGCCGAAGAAGGTGTACCACTTGGTAGCTTGAGAGACTGAGTGATTCCAACATTTCCGCCCACTGCATTTGCAGGAGCTGAGAATCCGAGCAGCAGCACTGAAAATATTGCTACCGCTGCCGCGATGCGCAGAAATGCGCGCTGAAATGTGTTTTGTAACAAAGGAAACCTACAATCAAGTTATTTAAAACTATATTCGATTTCATTAATTACTTTTCTGGGAATTTCTAGAGGAAAACCACATTCTCCAAGCCAATTTCTTGAACCAAACGCAATCTAAGAAGATGATGCGCCCTGCCCTATGTGCAGGGGCCCTCAAAAGCTAAATTTAGAAGGCTCTATCTCGCTTGATGCCCTCAATAGCTTCTGCAATTGCAAACCCAACAATTTGTTCAAACATTTCTTGAGCCTCAGGAAAATCCTGCGCACGTGCGGCAGCGCTAGAAGCCCATACGGACATACCCAGAGCCGCCCATCCCACGATCGTTGATCGTGCAACTGCTCTCTGATCTTTCATCAGCACTTCGCGGGGCACTTCGCCAACACCATAAGTGATGTCCGTCACACTGTTTTCACGAACATCAATGGTGAGTTGACCTAAACGAGCAAGATTGAGCTCAAGAAGTTGGCTCATTTCTTCTTGATGCTCACTCTGAAGAATTGCAGAAATACCCTCAAAGCTACCGGGGTAGTTGATCACAGCACTCCATCCAGACATTTTCTGAGCGTGCTCTAGCTGGGCTCGAATAAGTGCTGTAAGTCGCGCTTCAGGGTCTCGGGAAGCAGAAAGCACTGCTTCCCAGGTGCTCGCCACATAACCTCGGTAGGTCTCCACAGTTGCGGCAGCAAGTAGACCATCCCAGCTTCCAAAATGGTGATTCACAGCGCCAAAAGAGACACCTGCTTTTTCACAAACAAATCGCGCGTTGATGGAAAATGCGCCGTGGATTGCAACTTGCTCAATGGTGGTCCGAAGAAGAGCTTCCGAAGCGGCGACAAAAGATGACTCTTTGCGTGGTCTACCTACAGGGCGGCGTTGATTAACGCTTTCGCTACCCTGGTTTTGTTTCACCTTCCAAAAATAGACCACAAAAGTAACAATTAACTTGGTCGCAGGAAGGAACTTAGGAAAAATTAATTTCCCCGCAACATTGACCGCTTCACTTACGGCTGAATGATGGTGACACCAGGTTCAGTACCTGTGCTCATCTGAGCAAGGGCTTCCGGCACAGCGTCCAGAGGGATTCTGTGGGTGATGAAGGTTCCGGGATCAATGATTCCGGCACCTATATCTGCCAGCATCTCGGGGTAGGCAGCTGCTGCCATTCCGTGAGATCCAAGCACCTGAAGCTCTTTAGCGATAACCACGTGCATGGGCACCGTTGCCTTGTCGCCGATCTTGGCGGGCAAGAGCAAACCAATCTGAACGTGACGTCCCTGAACCCTCAGGCTCTCAACCGCTGACTTGGCTGTGGAAATACTTCCCAGAGCATCAATAGAGACATCCACGCCGCCAGGAATCACACGGTGAATCGCTTCGACGACGTCCACTTCTGCAGCATTGAACACATGCGTAGCTCCCACCTGCGAGGCAAGAGCTAGAGCCTCGTTGTTCACGTCAACTGCAACCACGGTTGCACCTGACGCGGCGGCAATCATGATTGCAGCAAGACCTATTCCGCCGCAGCCAAAGACGGCCACCGTTTCACCGGGCTGCACTTCAGCTACGTGCTTGATGGCGCGGTAGCTGGTGGCAAAGCGACAGCCCAAGCTAGCTGCCACATCAAAAGAAACCTCGTCAGGGAGAACAACCGCGTTGAAGTCTGCACGAGGAATAGCTACATACTCGGCATATGTTCCCGGACCACTGAAACCTGGTTGCCATTGATCGGGGCAGACCTGAGCATTCCCAGACTCACACCACGAACATTCTCCACAGCCACAGACAAAGGGAAAGACAACACGGTCACCGACCTTGAGGGACGAAACTCCAGAGCCCACCTCGTGCACAACACCAGCAAACTCATGGCCAGGGACGTGAGGGAAGACCGTGATGTCGGGATCATGGCCCTGCCAGGCATGCCAGTCGGAACGGCAGAGGCCTGCGGCCTTCACCTGCACGACTACGCCACCCGGTGGCGCAACGGGAGTAACCAGTTCTGCCACGACAAGTGGCACACCGAATTTCTCGAACTGTACTGCCTTCATGAGGTCAGCTTAACAGCGGGGATATCGCCTCCGCGATTAGAAGTCGATGGAACGAATACGGCGCTTGACGAAGTCAAGCTCGCCATCAGCATTTCGTGTCAACGTCATCACACGCATGAAGTCAGGGTTGATTTCACGGGCAATGAAAAAGGCAATGAATCCCATCACGAGAGCAATGATCGAGAGAGGAATAGCACCGGCAGTCAATGCGCCGGTGAAGGCCAACTCTGCTGGGGTATCAGTGGATGTAGCCAGAAGAGTGCCGTCTGCAGTGATCTTGAAGTAGACCTTTTCTTCCACAGCAGCACCATCAGATCGTGTTGCACTGAAGGTAATAGAGTGCCATCCAGCTTCAAGGTTGTCAGGAATAGTCACCGAGGTATTGAAGGAGCTCGATACTGTGCGGCCTTGTGCAAGGATTTGTGGGGTGCTTCTCAAGACCACAGCGTAATCAGTGCTCAGCGCAAGATCAGTTGCCGAAATGGTGACATCCTCACCCACAATCTTTTGACCAGGAGCAACAGGAATGGTGAAGCTCACGGGTGAAGCTGGAGCTGAAGGAGTCGGGTTAGCACCATCAAAAGGCTGCGAAACGTGAGCCATCCATCGGGGGCTGACACTGTTATTGAAGAGGGTGGCGAAGTAATTGAGGTTTCCTGCTTGACTCACCACAAAAACACCTGCAGCAGTATCGATAGAGATTTCTGCGCTCGTGGGAGTAGCGAATTTCACTGCATTCCAGTACTGAGTTGCCGAACCAGAAACACTTGAGGTCGACTTCACGCAGGTGATGCCGCTGTTTGCAGTTTGAGTAACGCCACCAATTCGGATGGCCGTGATGCCGCAGGTGGAGGAAGAAGGATTCCAAGCGGCGTAGTTCTGGCTGTTACTACTCACAGAGCCAGGGACCGTATAGAAGATGTCGTTGTATGGGTCGCCCAGAATGTAGTTGATTTGGTCGACTGCGGCGCCAGCTGAATAACCACCAAACGTCATGGTGAACGCGGGAACGTTAGCCCCGACAGCGAGTGTGGAAAAAGAGGGCGAGGACCCCCGCTGAAAGCTGGAGCTCCCAACTGTAAAGGGAGTGGACTGGCTCTGCTGGTTTTGTGGAGAAGACCCAATTGTCACCATAGCTCCACCAAAGTTCATCTGGGGTGGTGAACCGGGGGTCTGCGACAGGTTGATATTTAGTCCTGCTGAGCTTCCTGCGCCTTGGCCGTTAGGGGTGGTGAAGGCATTCGCCAACATCGTCACGACAAAGTTTGTGTTGGCGTCGAAATCAATACCAGTCCAGTTATAGGAAACCGAGTTTTGGGTGGCGTTGATTGTGCATCCGGCGCTGCTCACGCTGAGGGTCACATCGGAGCAGTCAGTTGTGTTGTTGGGAACGAACCCAGTGGTGATAAAACTAACGCCACCCGTGGTTCCAGAGATGAAAGAGTCGTGACTAAAAGAGGCGGTAATCGGTGTGGTCACGAGCGTGCTCGCTGGCAGCTGAGAAACGTTAGAGGTAACGGTGATCACAGAAGCGACGCTGACTTGAATAGTCGCGGTGGCTGTTGCAGCAGAACCCGTGGTGGTTGACGTTCCAGATGCCGTGACAGTGTGCGTCACCGGCGCATAGGCAACTGTTGGAGTGCCCGAGATAGTTGCAGTGTCACCGCTTGTCGACATAGACAGTCCTGCAGGAAGTGCAGGCGTGATTGTGAAGGTTGTTCCTCCTGAAACAAAGCCAACGGCAGTGAATGCAGGGGTACGCCACAACTGAGAGTTGAGAGTTCCCTGCAGGTAGTGATCTGACTGAGTGATGCTTTCACTACTGGTGGAATATGACGGAGCAACAAAACCTAATGCTGCAGCAATGCTCAAAACAAGGGAGAGCAGGAGGGTACGAACAGCAATCTTCTTCACCCGTCAAAGATACCGGGTTATAGGGGTTTGGTTTAACTCAGGAACCGCTCAGGTAAGGGGATTAACCCCTAGTGCAGGACTTAGTTGAAGCCAGGAAGGTTACGCTGCTGCTCGCCAATGTAGAGCTGCTGTGGGCGACCAATCTTGGTCTGTGGGTCGAGGTTCATCTCGCGCCAGTGAGCGATCCAACCAGGCAGACGTCCCAGTGCGAAGAGCACAGTGAACATACGGGTGGGGAAACCCATGGCCTTGTAGATCACGCCGGTGTAGAAGTCGACGTTGGGGTAGAGCTTACGCTCCTTGAAGTAGTCGTCCTCGAGAGCGATGCCTTCGAGTTCCTTTGCAATACCCAGCAGTGGGTCGTTCACACCGAGAGCTGCGAGAACCTCATCTGCGGTGTCCTTAACCAGACGTGCACGAGGGTCGTAGTTCTTGTACACACGGTGTCCGAAGCCCATCAGGCGGACACCGTCTTCCTTGTTCTTGACGCGCTCAACATACTTCGAAACGGATTCGCCTGATGCCTGGATTTCACCGAGCATGGTGAGCACTGCTTCGTTAGCACCACCGTGAAGAGGGCCGAACAGAGCGTTGATACCGGCAGAGACGGACGCAAACATGTTGGCGTCGGTGGAGCCGACGAGACGAACGGTCGAGGTGGAGGCGTTCTGCTCATGGTCTGCGTGCAGAATAAGCAGGCGCTCAAGAGCGTTAACCACAACTGGGTTCTGAACGTATGGCTCAGCCTTGTTGCCGAAAGTCAGGCGCAGGAAGTTCTCAACGTAAGAGAGGGAGTTGTCTGGGTAGAGACGAGCCTGACCGATGCTCTTCTTGTGAGCGTAGGCAGCCATCACGGGAAGCTTGGCCAACAGGCGGTAGGTCGAGGTCTCAACCTGTTCTGCATTGTTGGGGTCGAGGGAGTCTTCGTAGTAGGTAGACAGTGCAGAAACACCAGCAGATAGAACAGGCATGGGGTGTGCACGGCGAGGGAAACCGGAGAAGAAGTCCTTGAGATCCTCGTGCAGCAGGGTGTGCATACGGATCTTGTCTTCAAAGTTCTCGTACTCGTTCTGAGTAGGTACTTCTCCGTGGATCAGAAGGTATGCAGTCTGCAGGAAGTTAAGGTTAGTGGCCACCTGGTCGATGGGATAGCCGCGATAACGCAGAATTCCCTGCTCACCGTCGATGTAGGTGATTTTCGACTTGGTGGAAGCGGTGTTAACGAAGCCATAGTCCAGTGCAGTGAGACCGGTCTGCTTGGTAAGCGAGGACAAATCGATGGAGGGAGCACCCTCGGTTCCACGAAGGACCGGAAGTTCAACGGTCTTTCCGCCATAGGTGAGCGAAACTACGTCGCCTGTGGGCACTGAATTAGTGGCTTCAGTCACGAAGACTCCTTGTGGATACTGTCTGGGTGATCGGGTACCCAGGTGCTCCGTTGTGACGGAATTCCCTGAATTATCCAAGCCTATTGGCAAAAAGTGCTGTTATTACACACTCATTAAGCGACGAGCGGCCTCAGCAATACGCTCATCGGTTTCAGTCAGCGACAGGCGCACGTGCTGGGGATAGAAATCTCCATAGAAAACACCGGGGCCGGCAATGATTCCCAAGCCCGCAAGCTTGTCAATAGAAGCCCATGCATCCACGCCTTCGGTCACCCAGAGGTAGAGTCCTGCTTCACTGTGATCAAGACGGTAACCAGCAGAATTCAGTGCAGGAATGAGCAGGTCACGGCGAGCGCGGTAGAGCTCTTTCTGAGCAGCAACGTGGGCATCGTCAGCCAGGGCAGCAACCATGGCTGCCTGCACGGGGCCTGGCTGCATCATGCCCGCGTGCTTACGAATGTTGGTGAGTTGAGCAATGAGCTGTGCATCACCTGCAACGAAAGCTGCGCGATACCCAGCCAAGTTGGACTGCTTGCTCAGAGAGTAGGCGGTGAGGATTCCGGTGAGGTCTCCCCCGGTCACATCGGGGTCGAGCAGGGAAGGAATGGGTTCGTATTCCCAGCGACCTGCCCAGCCGAGTTCGGCATAACATTCGTCTCCGACGATGTAGGCGCCGAGTTCTCGGGCGCGCTCAACGCGAGCTTTGAGCTGTGCCTTATCGAGCACGCGACCATCAGGGTTTCCGGGGCTGTTGAGCCACACCAGCTTGGTGTTCTTCGGCCATTCGGCAGGATCGTCAGAGGGGAACGGGGTGGCCTCGGCCATCCGTGTCCCGATGTCATAGGTGGGGTAGGCAGCGGTGGGGTGAACCACCACATCGCCAGGGCCCAAACGCAGCATGAACGGCAACCAGGCAACAAATTCTTTGGAACCGATGGTGGGAAGCACGTTTTCCACACCAAGCCCGGTCACACCGCGACGACGAGCAAACCACTCCACAATCGCTTCGCGCAGGGCAGGGGTGCCCATCGTGGTGGGGTACGCGTGAGAGTCAGTGGCCTTGGCCAGTGCGTCACGAATAACCGCAGGGGTGGGATCTACCGGTGAACCGATGGAGAGATCAATAGCTCCACCCGGGTGAGCTTTCGCCTTCGCCACGTAGGGCGCCATGGCATCCCACGGGTATTCAGGCAGCTCGGTGAGCATGAAACTTAAGCCTGGGGTGGAAGAGCAGTGATGACAGCGTGGTCACCCTTGATCACACCGACCTTGGCAGCGCCACCGGGAGAACCAATCTCCTGGAAGAATTCCACGTTGGCCTTGTAGTAGTCAGCCCACTGCTCTGGAAGGTCATCTTCGTAGTAAATGGCTTCAACAGGGCAGACAGGTTCACACGCACCACAGTCGACGCACTCGTCAGGGTGGATGTAGAGCATACGGTCGCCTTCGTAGATGCAGTCCACGGGGCATTCATCGATGCAGGCACGGTCCTTGACGTCTACACATGGCAGGGCAATGACGTAGGTCAACTTGTTACTCCTTCAGGAAGGGACTGTACTTGAGACAAGTTTATGCGGTTACGGCAGTGCCGTTGTCCGCGCCACGGTGACGCTGAGGCAAGCGAGGCCATGCGACCACGATCGTGGCAATCAGTGTGGGCGCTATCGCCCAGATTGTGCCCCAGAGGTTATTGGGAATGAGTACAGATCCACCAGTGCTGGCCTGGCTGAGCATAAAGACCATGGCAACGAGTCCCAGTGCGGCAACGAGGACAACAAGACGGTCCTGTACCACGATGCGCAGTCCCACTAAGAAGCCGGTTACCACCAGCACCCCCAGAATCAATCCCCAGGGCACGTCCACTTCGGCAATTGTGATCACGCTTTGGTGAACCACGGTAGTCACAGAACCCACGAAGAGCCCCAGGAGG